>CAVSCI010000001.1:0-28508 GCA_963726365.1 uncultured beta proteobacterium
CAGATCCATCCACTGAACAACCTGCGCGTGCTGAAGTACCTGAGCAAGGGACCTGGAAGTGGGCGAGGACGTGAAGAACAGCTGGACCGCCACTGGGTGCGCGACGGGCTGGAGTCGTTCGAGCGCCAGTTGGCCGCTATCGAGGCACAGCGCCAGGCGGCGGGCTGCCGGCGTCTACCTATTGCTATGGCGATACGCCACGCTGGCCGACTGCTGCCTGGTGCCGCAGATCTTCAACGGCAAGCGCTTCGACGTGAACTTCGACGGCCTGCCGCGCACCATGGCCGCGTTCGACGCCTGCATGGCGCTGGACGCCTTCCAGAAGGCCCAGCCCTCGGCCTGCCCGGACAACGAGGCCTGACCTGCGGCCCGATGTGAGCTTTCACCCGGACTGGATCGTTCCCGAGTGGCCTGCGCCGGCGCGGGTGCGCGCGGTCTGCACGACGCGCGCGGGCGGTGTTTCTGTGGCGCCCTTCGACAGCCTGAACCTGGGCGACCATGTGCGGGACGACCCGGCGGCCGTGGCCACGAACCGGCGGGCGCTGAGCAGGCGATCGCCGCGCGCCCTGTGTTTCTGCAACAGGTGCACGGCATCGCGGTGGCGACCCTGGACGCTGGCACGCCGGACGCAACGATCGCCGACGCCGCTGTCACGGCCGCCCCGGGTGTCGCCTGCACCATCATGGTGGCCGACTGCCTGCCGGTGCTGCTAACCGACCGGGAGGGCTCGGCGGTGGCTGCTGCCCACGCGGGCTGGCGCGGACTGGCCGGGGAGGGGGGAAAAGGCGTCCTGGAGTCGGTATTGGAGTCTTTTTGGCACTTTCCCAGCGTCAAACGGTCACAGATAGCTATGAAAAAAGTAGCGTCGAATACCCTGGCATGGCGGGGCCGTGCATTGGTCCGCAGGCGTTTGAAGTCGGCGAGGAGGTGCGCGAGGCATTTTGGCTGCAGACGCGCAGGCCGCGCGGTTCACCGCTGGGCGGCGGCAAGCACCTGGCCGATCTCAGGCCCTGGCGCGCCAGCGGCTGCACAAATTAGGCGTGACGGCGATTACGGCAATGACGGCAGCGCGCCCTGGTGCACCGCCAACAATCCCTCGCCAGTTTTTCTCTCACCGGCGCGATACCGTTCTGCTCGGCGGTAGCGGGCGTCTGGCCGCCAGCGTCTGGCTGGCGAATCAAGCAACTGCTACTTGATGCAGGTTGCGCCACCTCTCCGGCACACCCATGCCCATTTGCGGCATTCATGCTGAATGAATACCTGAATTCAAGCCGAATTAGTTTTATTCGGGCCCATTACAGACCGTTACGGCTTGTTTCCAGTCACTGCACTGACAAATGTCAAGCCTATGTAAAGATCAAGCCAGTATAGCGGCGCACACATGACTGGCGCGCTTCCGACTGGTAAAGGCCCCAACGTTTTGGCGCCATGGGAAAATTCGGGAAAAAATCACTATGAACACGACCGCGATGGCAGGCGTTGCCACTCAAACTGAGAGCAGGCTGGATGGATTGATTTCTTCAGTTTTACCGGGTACGGCCAAGCCTGTCGTCGCCAAGCAGAGTGCCCGCAGCCCCATTTCAACCGATGTTTTCTTGTATCTGACTGTAACTGCGCTGGTCTGGGTAGCCTGGGAGTTCAGCCGCCGGGGGTACTTCGAGGCGGGTGACGATGTTGGTTACTGGATCGGCGTGGCGGGCGGCGTATCGATGTTGCTCTTGTTCAGCTATCCGCTGCGCAAGCATTTCCGGTTTGCACATGGCTGGGGCCGGATGAAGGGGTGGTTATGGCTGCACATTTCCCTGGGCATCATGGGCCGCTGCTGATTCTGGCGCATTCGACCTTTCGGGTGGGCTCGCTGAATGCGGGTGTGGCGCTTTACAGCATGATCATCGTGGCGCTCAGCGGCATCGTGGGGCGTTTCATCTACTCGCGGGTCAATCGCGGCTTGTACGGTGAGCAGACGGAGCCTGCGCGAACTGGAAACTCGCGCCGGCTTTGAACAATGGGAAGCGCGCTCCAAGACTGCAGTTTGCGCCGGCGGTGGAGCAGCGTCTGAAGGCGTTTGCTGAGGGCGAGACCAGCGCCAGACCCGGGCTTCCTGACCTGTCTTCGACGGGTGTTCTGGCTGCCGGTAAAGCAGTGGATGACGTACCGGGCCTGCCGTGGCGGACCTGCACCGGTCGATTCACGCGCTGGCGATAGCGTCCGGGTTGGGACGCGCACATGCGTCGCCAGGCGGGAGCGTCTGGCGCGCAAGCTGGTGCGCCGCTACCTGAATTCCGTGGTTCGCGTGGCGCAATACACTGCTTACGAGCGCCTGTTTTCGCTTTGGCATGTGGCGCATATTCCGTTTGTCTACCTGCTGGTGGTCAGTGCCGATCGTGCACGTGATCGCGGTGCACGCCTACTGAGCCGGAGCGCATGGATTGAGGCAATGGCTGAAACACTGGCGAACACTCCTGCCCCGGCTTGTGCTGCTGGCCGCGCTGCTGTGCCCTTTTGGGATTTGCCGGCTCGGGCCGCTGCGCAAGGCATCGAGTCGATCCTGGCGCCGGGCAAGGTGATCACCGGGCACGCAAAGTGGAAAACGATTGCGCCCAGTGCCATGTCAAGTTCGACCGCAAGGCGCAGGACGGGCTGTGCATGGCCTGCCACAAGGACGTGGGCGCTGATGTGCGGGCCAAGACCGGCTTTCACGGGCGCCAGAAGCCGCAGGCCTGCAACACATGCCACACCGATCACAAAGGGCGCGATGCGCGGATCGTGCGTGCTGGACAAGAACAAGTTCGACCACAGCCAGACCGACTACGCTCTGCGGGGCAAGCACCAGAAGGTCGAATGCGACAAGTGCCATGTGGCCGGGCAAGCGATACCGGGAGGCGCGCTGGACTGCAACGCCTGTCACAGGAAGGACGACGTTCACAAGGGTGGGCTGGGCGTGAAGTGCGCCGACTGCCACGCGCGAGTCCAACTGGAAAGAGACCACGTTCGACCACGACAAGACCAGATTTCCCTGACCGGCAAGCACATGGACACCAAATGCGCGGATTGCCACAAGAACGACGTGACTACAAGGAAACGCCGCCGCACCTGCGTGGGTTGCCACCAGCAGGACGATGACGCGCAAGGGCCACAAAGGTCAGTTTGGCGAGAAGTGCGAGAGCTGCCACGGCACCAAGGCCTGGAAGCCGTCGACCTTCAACCATGACGCGGACACCAGATACGCCTTGCGCGGCAAGCACCGCACGGCCAAGCTGCGCTGCCTGCCACAAGGAGTCCCTGTACCGCGTCAAGCTCAGTGACGACTGCTACGCCTGCCACAAGGCGGACGACAAGCACAAGGAGTCCCTGGGCACGTGACTGCGGCAGTTGCCACAACGAGCGCGGCTGGAAGGAACCCGCCAAGTTCAACCACGACCAGACCAGCTTTCCCGCTGCTGGGCAAACACGCCAAAGTCGAGTGCAAGGAATGCCACAAGAGCGCGATGTTCAAGGAAGCGCCGAAGGACTGCCTCGGCGTGCCACAAGAAGGACGACAAGCACGAAGGCACCCTGGGCGCTGAAGTGCGCGGACTGCCACATCGAGCGCGACTGGAAGACCACCGCGGGCCGCTTTGACCATGACCGCACCAAGTTCAAGCTGCGCAATGCGCATGCGGCAAGACGGTCAAGTGCGAGGCCTGCCACAAAGATCTGCGCAGCTTCCGCGACACGTCCGATGGACTGCTACAGCTGCCACAAGAAGGATGACAAGCACGAGGGCGAGCAGGGCAAACAAGTGCGAACAGTGCCACAGCGACCGGACTGGAAGGTCGAGAGGTTCGACCACAGCCTGACCCGGTTCCCGCTGACCGGGCTGCACGTCAAGGCGCCCTGCAAGAGTTGCCATGAAACGCGCGTTACAAGGAAGCGCCGCGCGACTGCTATTCCTGCCACAAGAAGGAGGATCGGCACAAGCTCAAGTTCGGCGTGGCGTGCGAGAGCTGTCACAACGCGCGCGCCTGGTCGATCTGGGACTTCGACCATGCCAAGCGGGCCCAGCTATCCGCTGGAAGGTGCACACCGGAAGGTGGCGTGCGAAAGCTGTCACAAGCAACCCGCTCCCGCCGGCAGGGCGGCAGCGCCGACCGGTGGCAAGCTTGCGTTTCGTGCCACCGTTCCGATGACGTGCATGACCGGCAGTTTGGCGCCCGCTGTGAACAATGTCACATCACGCAGACCTGGAAAAAATTGAAGGGGCGAATCGGGTCGGCGCCTCGGCCGGTCTTGAACAGGTCGCGCAGTTGCTGCCGGTGCTGGGTGCCAGCAGCTATTTCAGTCGCGGGACAAGCGATCACGCACGGCTAGGCGTCACCAAGGGGGCGAGGCAACATGACGCGACCGGGACAGGACTTTTTGGCGGTCCGCGGCGGGCATCTGGGATGGCTCGTCGCGCTGCCTGATGCTGTTCACAGCCTGCCGGGTGCGGCGCAGACCTCGGTGCGGGAGTTTCGATCACCTGAAGACTGGCTATGCGTTGACAGGCGTGCATGTGGTCGCAGCGTTGCGAGTCCTGCCACATGAACGGTGTGTTCAAGGGAACGCCAAAAGACTGCGTGAGCTGTCACACGCTGGGCCAACGCCTTGCCCGCGGCGAACATCGTCAAGCCCGTGATGCCATGTCACCACAGACCAGGGCTGCGAAACCTGCCACAACACCAAATCGTTCGGCGGCGCCAAATTCAATCACGCGGGAGTCGCGGAGGGCAGCTGTGCGAGCTGCCACAACGGGTGCGACCGCGCCCGGGAAAGCCGGCCAATCACATCCCGACGCAGGCGTCCTGCGACACCTGCCACAACCGTCGGCATGGCTGCCTGCCAAGAAGATGGATCATGGCAGCTTCACCTCGGCGACCAACTGCGCCAGCTGCCACAACGGCAAGCGAGGCCACCGGCAAGGCGGCGACCCATATCCCGGCAGGCCGACTCAACTGCCTCAGCTGCCACACCACGACCAGCTGGAAACCCAGCAGCTTCAACCACACCCAGGTGACGGTCGCCAACCAGTGCTCGACCTGCCACAGTGGCTCCTTCCCGCCGGCCGTGGCAAATCGGCAACCCACACACCGTATTGACAAGCTGAGCGGCGTGGCCATTGCCAACTGCGACACCTGCCACAAGGGCGGGACTACGTCCTGGACGCCGGCCAAGTTCCACGCCAACGTGTCGCGTGAGCAACCAGTGCGCCACCTGTCACGCCAGAGCCGGCCACAGCAAGCCCCACGGCATCCACCGGTCAGACACCTGCGAGAGCTGCCACAAGACCAGCGGCTGGGCGGGCGCCAAGGTCGACCACAGCACGTTCACGGCGGCCACCAACTGCGCCAGCTGCCACAACGGCAGCGCGGCCACGGGCAAGCCGGCGACCCACATCCCGGCGGGCATCGACCAACTGCCTCAGCTGCCACACCACCAGCAGCTGGAAGCCCAGCAGCTTCAACCACACCCAGGTGACGGTCGCCAACCAGTGCTCGACCTGCCACAGCGGCTCCTTTCCGCCGGCCGACGGCAAGTCGGCCAACCACACCCCGTACGACAAGCTGAGCGGCGTGGCCATCGCCAACTGCGACACCTGCCACAAGGGCGGCACCACGTCCTGGACACCGGCCAAGTTCCACGCCAACGTCGTCGGTGAGCAACCAGTGCGCCACCTGTCACACCGGCAGCAACCCGCCTGCGGTGGCAAGCCCAACACGGCGATCCACAACGGCGTGACGCAACTGCGAGAGCTGCCACAAGTCGACAGCCAGCTGGGCAGGGGCCAAGGTCGACCACAGCGGTTTCACGGCGGCCACCAACTGCGCCAGCTGCCACAACGGCAGCGCGGCCACGGGCAAGTCCGGCACGCACATGCCCGTGGGCTCGACCAACTGCCTCAGCTGCCACAGCACCAGCAGCTGGAAGCCCAGCAGCTGGAACCACACCCAGGTGACGGTGACCAACAGTGCGCCACCTGCCACAGCGGCTCGTACCCGCCGGCGGAGGGCAAGCCGGCCGACCCACATTCCGTACCAGACGCTCAGCGGGGTGGCCATTGCCAACTGCGACACCTGCCACAAGGGCGGGTACCACGTCCTGGACGCCGGCCAAGTTCCACGCCAACGTGTCGGTGAGCAACCAGTGCGCCACCTGCCACACCGGCAGCAACCCGCCTGCGGTGGGCAAGCCCAACACGGCGATCCACAACGGCGTGACGAACTGCGAGAGCTGCCACAAGTCGACCAGCCAGCTGGGCAGGGGCCAAGGTGGACCACAGCGGCTTCACGGCGGCCACCAACTGCGCCAGCTGCCACAACGGCAGCGCGGCCACGGGCAAGTCGGGCACGCACATTCCAGTGGCAGCGACGAATTGCATCACATGTCACAGCACGACGGGCTGGACGCCGAGCAAATGGAATCACACCCAGATGACGGTGGCCAACGCCTGCGCGACCTGCCACACCGGTGGATTCCCGCCAGCGGACGGCAAATCAGCAACCCATATCCCCTACCAGACCCTCAGCGGGGTGGCCATTGCCAACTGCGACACTTGCCACAAGGGCGGATACGCCGCCTGGGCACCGTCAAAGTTCCATAGCAATGTGTCGCTGAGCAACCAATGCTCCAACTGCCACCTGGCAGGAACCTATGGTTTAACGTCCAAGCCGACCACAGCGATTCACAGCACGGTGACGGGCAACTGCGAGAGCTGCCACAAATCGACAGCCAGCTGGGCCGGCGCCAAGGTGGATCACAGCACTTACACAGTGGCCACCAACTGCGCAACGTGCCACAACGGCAGCGCGGCCACGGGCAAGTCGGGCACGCACATTCCGGTGGCTGCGACGAATTGCATCACATGTCATAGCACGACGGGCTGGACGCCGACCAAATGGAACCACACCCAGGTGACGGTGGCCAACACCTGCGCGACCTGCCATAGCGGTAGTTACCCGCCGGCCGATGGCAAGAATGCGACCCACATTCCTTACCAAGTGCTCACTGGTGTCGCGATCGCCAACTGCGACACCTGCCACAAGGGCGGTTACGTCGCCTGGTCGCCATCGAAATTCCACAGCAATGTGTCGCTGAGCAACCAATGCTCCAGCTGTCATTTGACTGGAACCTATGGGCTAACCTCCAAGCCGACCACGGCGATTCACAGCACGGTGACGGGCAACTGCGAGAGCTGCCACAAATCGACAGCCAGCTGGGCCGGCGCCAAGGTGGATCACAGCACTTACACAGTGGCCACCAACTGCGCAACGTGCCACAACGGTAGCGCGGCCACAGGCAAGTCGGCCAAGCACATTCCGGTGGCTGCGACCAACTGTATCAGCTGCCATAACACGACAGGCTGGACACCCACCCGGTGGAATCACACCCAGGTGACGGTCACCAACCAGTGTTCGACCTGTCACAGTGGTTCCTACCCACCGGCAGACGGGAAGCCTGTAAACCACATTCCGTACCAGACCCTGACCGGCGTCGCCATCGCCAACTGCGATTCGTGTCACAAGGCCGGGTACGCGTCCTGGAATCCAGGCAAATTCCACAGCAACGTGTCGCTCAGTACGCAATGTGCGAAATGTCATTTGACAGGTTCGTATGGGTTGACGGCCAAGCCGGCCACTGCAACCCACAGTGGCGTCACGGGGAGTTGTGAGAGCTGTCATTCATCCACCACGAGCTGGTTGAGTGGCGTCAAGTACACCCATTCGGTGGCAAATGCGGTCGGAACCGGGACGTGCGATACCTGTCACAACGGCAGCACTGCCAAGGGCAAGCCGGCCACGCATATTCCTGTTAATTCGGGTACTGCCAAATGCGATTCTTGCCACCGCTCACAGACCAGTTTTGCCGCTTCGGTGACGATGAATCACAGCGTGGTCACAACATCAACTTGCAAGTCGTGTCACAACGGCAGCTATACCAGCGTCGGACCCAAAGGGGCGCTGGCCAAACCCACCAATCACATACCGGAAATACAACTTCTCAACGGCGCGAGCATGGACTGTAATGCGTGCCATTCCGGTACAGGCAGTTGGACCGGTGCGAGGATGAATCACAACAACAGCATGGGCAGTGGGGCAGGCTGGTGCAAGGCGTGCCACGCCACGGGTGCCAGCTACCTGGGCAACATGGAGAAAAAGGCGCTGACTCACAAAGCAGTCAGCGGCGTTGTGCCCGTAGATTGCTCGCAGTCGGGATGCCATCGACCGTTGGGCAACAAAGGCGCGGCCTACTCGAAGTGGAATTGATGACGCCCGACGATTTTTTTGAGGCAGCTTGGCGCGAGCTTTGCCAAACGTGGAACGAATGGAACTAGTTGATGAACAACATGGTCAGGCATACAACAGCTGCTGCGGTCCTGATGACGCTGTCGGCCGTGGCAAGCGCGCAAGTACTTGAAGAGGTCGAAATTCGAAGGGATGGCAATGACGCCGTTGCCCATATCCGGTTCGCAACGCCGGTGCAGTTCAGAGGTGTCGTGTCGGCGCGATCGGGTGATTTGGCTCAGGTGTCTTTCGATTTGGTGCCTCTGACAGATCTGCCCGGCCTGCTGGGTTCAACAATTCGGGTGACGAGTCGCGGTGGCCTGCCTCAAATGATTGTTCAGGATGAGGTTGTGGGGCGCGCTGGTATGAGCCGAAGGCTGGTCATCAGATTCGGCGTGCCGACGAAATTCAGCGTTCGTCCGGGTCGGAACAACAGAACGATCGAAGTCGTACTCGAAGGACTTGGCGAGGCGGCTACCCGATCCTTCGAGCCATCTGTTCCGGTCGTCGTCACTGCGCCCCCTGTTGTCCAGCCGCCTGCGGTGGATCTGGGGGGGCCTCTGCCGACACCAATACCAAAGCTTTGGCGCTTCTTTCATTGGCACAATCGGCGTTTGATCGCGGGGACGCGGCAGCCACTGTGGAGTCTTTGAACGAACTGTTGGCCTTGCCCCCCAATGAGTCCTCGCGCAAGGCGCAGGAATTGATTGGCCTGGCACGGCTCAAAAATGGGGATGTGGCGCGGGCCCGCGGCGAATTTGAACTTTTTCTCAAGCTCTATCCGGTTGGAGAGGACAGCGACCGCATTCGACAGGCACTGGCATCCATTCCTGTCTTACCCAGCGTGCAGGCAACCAAACCCGCGGTGGCACCGGTTGCGGTGTGGAGCGGGTCTGTTTCAGCCTTTTATTATGGTGGGCAGTCCAAAGTCCGTAGTCAGGAGTTTCAGGATTCTCCGATCAGCGGATTGCCGCCAATTCAAAGTGACAACACTATTTCCGGAATAGACCAGAGTCAGGTTCAAACCAGTGTTGATCTCAATTGGCGTTATCGGGATGCCGACTCCGATATGCGGTTTGTGTTCCGTGATCCACTATCGCTGGATTTCCGCCGGAACGGGGTCAACAAAAACCGCCTGTCGACACTCTACTTTGAGCGGAAGTCCTTTGATCAATGGAACCAGTTTCCGTGTGGGCCGTCAGTCTCCCATCGGCGCGGGCGTTCTGTACCGATTTGATGGCATCCAGGCTGGCTATCAATTTGCGCCGAAATGGAAAATCAATGCGATGGTGGGCGCTCCGACGGACACGCTTGCTGGATACAACGAGAAGGATCTACGGCGCCTGGATTGATGCCGAGGCCTTGACCAAGGAAATCAGCGGCAATCTGTACTTCAACCAACAAACCATTGATGGCCAGGTGGACCGTCAGGCCATCGGTACCGAGTTACGGTTTTTCAGCGGAGGATTTCAGCGTCGGCGCAGTTCGACTACGACATTGCGCTTAAGAGCACCAATATCGCAGCTGTTCAGGCGAACTGGCAGTTTCCCGATACGACGGTGATCAATGCACTGTATGACTACCGTTCCACACCGATTCTGTCGCTGGGCAAACATCCTGTTTTTCCAGGATCCCAGTCTGATCACGCTGGCGCGACGAATACAAGGATCTCCTGGGAACCACGACGCTTGAAGAAATGCGGGCACAGGTCAAGGGAATCACGGCCTTTCAAACCCAAGCGATGCTGGGCGTGACGACGCCGATTGCCAAGAACTGGCAGGTGGGGGGGATATCCGATTTACGAACGTAGGCGAAATCAAGCCGGTCGCCATCATTCTCCCAAATGGAAGCCCCAGCACCGGCAACCTCTGGGGTATGGGGATGCAGTTGATCGGAAGCAACCTTTATTCCGCGCGGGATACCCATGTGTTCAACGTCAGTTACATGAAGGGCCCCACCTATAATGGCACCCTGTTGTCCTACAACAATTTGTCCGCGCTGAATGACAAGTGGCAACTGGAACCGTCGCTGAAATATTATCGACAGAGCGACAACACGGGAGCCACACTGCAGCGTTGGTCGCCAGGCCTGCGCGTGACCTATCGGGTGCTCGAGCGGGTTACGCTGGAGTCTGAGTTGAACTATGAGATATCAGAGTTGAAGTCGCCGTCCCGATCTGAGTCTGCCAATCGCATGTTTTACTACCTTGGGGTACGTTACGATTTCTGAGAAAGCATCTTTGACAGCAATAAACGTTTCCTGCCGCCGTGGCGAGGAATGGCTTTTCCGCGACCTGAGCTTTCGGTTCAGCCGGGGCAACTGATCTGGTTGCGCGGCCAGAACGGCAGCGGCAAGACCAGCCTGCTGCGAATTGTTGCGGGCCTGTCCCGGCCGGATGCCGGGTCGGTGTCGCTGGGGGAGGGCCGTTCCGGCGTCTATATCGGCCATGCCAACGCACTCAAGGACGATCTGACCGTCACCGAATCCCTGACTTTTCTGGCGCGCCTGCATGGCCTCGAGAGCGAGCCGGATGTCATTCGCGCGGCCCTGCGCACCTTGGCCATTCACCATCGACGGCATGCGGTGGTGCGCACCCTGTCCCAGGGGCAGCGCCGACGCGTGGCCCTGGCGCGGCTGGCGCTGGAACGCGCGCCTTCGCTGTGGATTCTGGACGAGCCCTATGACGCGCTGGACACCGATGGGGTCGAGGCTGTCAACCGGCTTCTGGCGGCGCACCTCGGGCGTCAAGGCAGCGTGCTGCTGACCTCCCATCTGCCGCTCAACCTCGTGGGGCCGGTGGTGCATGAGCTTGATCTGCAGTCAGGCACGGTGTCATGAGCGCCGCGCCGGGCCGCCCCAAGCAAGCTCGCACCGCAGCCCGTCAGGGCGAAGGTACAGCATGAGCGCGGGCGTCTTCTTACTGGTGGCCGGGCGCGACCTGAAGCTGGCCGGGCGCCGGCGCTTCGAGGCCTTGTTGCCGGTCGTGTTCTTCATCGTCGCAGCCAGCCTGTTTCCGCTGGGCGTGGGGCCGGAGCCGCAGATCCTGCGGCAGATTGCGCCGGGTGTGGTCTGGGTCTGCGCGTTGCTGGCGGCGATGTTGTCCCTGAACACGCTGTTTGCCAGCGACCACCAGGACGGCTCGCTGGAGCAGATGCTGCTGTCGCGCCATTCCACGGTGCTGATCGCAGCGGGCAAAGCGCTGGCGCACTGGGTGCTGACCGGCTTGCCGCTGATTCTGGCGGCGCCGGTGCTCGGCGTGCTGTTTGACATGCGCTCCGATGCCATCCTGACGATGGTGGCCGGCCTGATTCTGGGCACGCCGGTGCTGAGCCTGCTGGGCAGCATCGGGGCGGCCCTGACTTTGGGGCTTCGCAGTGGCGGGGTGCTGATCCTGTTGCTGGTCCTCCCGCTGTCGATTCCGGTGCTGATTTTTGGTGCTGGCGCCGTGGGCATGGTGGATTCCGGTCTGTCTGCGGCCGGGCATCTGTCCTTGCTGGGCGCCTTGCTGCTGTTATCGCTCGTGGCGGCGCCGCCGGCGGCCGCGGCAGCACTGCGAATTTCGGTATCCTGATGCCAACCTACTTACCTTTGAGCCTGGAATGAGCCGTTCGATCCGACTTTTCACCTTTGCCGCGCCCTCGCGGTTCTATTGGCTGACCGGCAAGCTGTTGCCCTGGTTGTGGGCAACGGCGGCGCTTTTCGCCATCGCCGGGCTTTATATGGGCTTCTTCGTGGCGCCCACCGACGCGACGCAGGGGGACGCCTACCGGATCATCTTCGTCCATGTGCCCGCCGCATGGATGTCGATGGTGCTCTATCTCGTGATGGCCGGCTGGGCGGTGTTCGGCTGGGCTGCGAACGCAAGGTTGGCCTCGATGGTGGCCCGCGCGCTGGCGCCCACCGGCGCCATGTTCACCTTTCTCGCGCTCTGGACCGGGGCCCTGTGGGGCAAGCCGACCTGGGGGGCGTGGTGGGTGTGGGATGCCCGCCTGACTTCGGAACTAATTCTTCTGTTCCTGTATCTTGGTTATATGGCGCTGGTCGAGTCGATTGACGACGTGCGTCGGGCGGACCATGCCGGCGCCTTGCTGGCCCTGATCGGGGCCATCAACGTGCCGGTGATCTACTTCTCGGTGCGGTGGTGGAACACCCTGCACCAGGGGGCGACCATCAGCATGACCGCGGCGCCGAAAATGGCGGCCACCATGCTCAACGCGATGCTGCTCATGACGATCGCGTTCTGGGCGTATTCGTTTGCGGTGGTGTTCCTGCGCACCCGGGCCATCGTGCTGGAGCGGGAGCGTCAGGCGCAGTGGGTGATTGATATTGGTCTGAAAGCCCGGGAGGCATCGAAATGAAATGGGGCAGTCTGTCTGAATTTCTGGCCATGGGCGGCTATGGTCTTTACGTTTGGGGTTCTTACGCCGTGGTGCTGCTGCTGATGGTGGGCGAACCCCTGCTGGCGCAGCACCGTTTCCGCAAGGCGCTTCGCCAGGTCGGTCAATCTATTGAAGAGGAAAACTGAGATGAAAGTCCGTCATAAACGCATGGCGATCGCCGCCGGTGTGCTGTGCGCCGTGGGCGCTGCGGCGGCGCTGGTCATGAATGCGTTCCAGAGCAATCTGGTTTTTTTCTACTCACCGACCCAGGTTGAAGCAAAGGAAGCACCTTCCGGTCGCACGTTCCGGCTCGGCGGCCTGGTCGAGGCCGGCAGTGTGAAGCGTGACGGTGTGGCGGTCAGCTTCGTCGTCACCGACACGGCCAAGTCGGTGCCCGTGGTCTACCAGGGCATCCTGCCGGACCTGTTCAAGGAAGGCAAAGGCGTTGTGGCCCAGGGGCAGATGAAGGGCAATGTCTTCGAGGCGCGCGAGGTCCTGGCCAAGCATGACGAGAACTACATGCCACCCGAGGCAGCTCAGGCGCTCAAGCAGGCGACGACCGTCAATGGCAAGGTGGCGGCTTCAGTCGTGTTGGAGAAAAAACCATGATTCCGGAAATCGGGCATTTCCTGTTGTGGCTGGCGCTGGGTGTCAGCATCGTCATGGGTACGCTGCCGCTGGTCGGCGCGGCGCGCGGCAACCGCGCATGGATGGGGATCGTGCGGCCGTGCGCCTACGCCTTGCTGGTGCTGGTGGGCCTGGCCTACGTGTGCCTTGCGGCTTCATTTGTCATGCACGACTTTTCGGTACTCAACGTGGCATCGAACTCGAACTCCGCGTTGCCCCTGCCATACCGTATCGCGGCATCCTGGGGCAGCCATGAGGGGTCGATGCTTCTGTGGGTGCTCATGCTGAGCATCTGGACTGGCGCCGTCGCCCGATTCAGCCGGGAACTGCCCCTTCCGGTGGTGGCGCGCACCCTGGCCGTGATGGGCTTGATCAGCGTGGGCTTCCTGCTTTTCATGCTGTTGACCTCGAACCCGTTCGATCGCCTGTTCCCGGTCCCGGCGGACGGCCGTGACCTGAACCCGCTGCTGCAGGACCCGGGCATGGTGTTTCATCCGCCCCTGCTGTACATGGGCTACGTCGGCTTCTCCGTGGCCTACTCGTTCGCGATCTCAGCCCTGATCGGCGGCAATCTCGACACCACCTGGGCGCGCTGGACGCGACCCTGGACCACGGCGGCGTGGGCATTCCTGACCATCGGCATCGCGCTGGGAAGCTGGTGGGCGTATTACGAACTCGGATGGGGCGGCTGGTGGTTCTGGGATCCTGTGGAAAACGCCTCGTTCATGCCCTGGCTGGTCGGCACCGCGCTGATCCATTCGCTGGCGGTCACGGAAAAGCGCGGCAGCTTCAAGTCGTGGACCGTGCTGCTGGCCATCCTGGCGTTTTCGCTCTCGCTGCTCGGAACCTTCCTGGTTCGCTCGGGCGTGCTGTCGTCGGTGCATGCCTTTGCGACCGATCCACGCCGCGGCTTGTTCATTCTGGCTTTCCTGACGGTGGCGGTCGGCGCCTCGCTGACCTTGTACGCCTGGCGGGCGCCCAAGGTCGGGCTTGGGGCCCGCTTCGCTCTGGTCTCGCGCGAGACGGCGCTGCTGGGCAACAACGTGTTGCTGCTGGTGGCCATGGGAGCTGTGCTGCTGGGCACCCTGTATCCGTTGCTGCTGGACGCTCTGGGCATGGGGAAGATCTCCGTGGGCCCACCCTACTTTGACGCCGTCTTCATGCCCTTGATGGCACCGACCATCTTCCTCATGGGCATCGGGCCGCTGGCCCGCTGGAAAGAGGCCAGCCTGCCTGATCTGGCGCATCGCTTGCGCTGGGCCGCAGGTGTCAGCCTGGTGGTTGCCGTGGCCACCGGCTGGCTGGCGGGCCGTATCTCGTTTGCCGCGACCATCGGCCTGTTCATGGCCTACTGGATCGTGGCCACGCTGCTGACGGACCTGTATGAACGCCTGCATCCTGCCGGTTCAAGCTGGAGTGAAGCGCCGCGCCGGGCCCGGCAATTGCCCCGCGCAATGGTCGGCATGATGATTGCCCATCTGGGGGTGGCGGCGTTCTGCATTGGTGTTTCGATGGTCATGACCTATCAGGTCGAGCGTGACGTCAAGATGGCCATCGGCGACAGCACCACGGTCAACGGCTACACCTTCACCTTCCGGGGCACCCGCGAGGTGCCGGGGCCGAACTACACGGCCACCCAGGGCCTGATCGAAGTCACCCACAATGGCAACCGCCTGCGCGACATGCGGCCTGAAAAGCGGGTGTACCGCGTCCAGAACAATCCGATGACCGAGGCGGCGATCGCCACCGGCTTCACCCGCGACCTGTACGTGTCACTTGGCGAACCCGTGGGCGGGGGCGACTGGATCGTGCGTGTCTACGTCAAGCCCTTCATCGACTGGATCTGGGGCGGCTGCCTGATCATGGCGCTGGGCGGTGTGCTCGCGGCGACCGACCGGCGCTACCGGGTGCGCAGGCGTGCCGAGGAGGCCGATGCCGTGCTGGTGGGGGCCGCGGCATGAAAAAGCTGAAGTTCCTGATTCCCCTGGGCATTTTCCTGGGGCTCGTCGCCTTTCTGATGGCCGGCCTCAGCCTGAACCCCCGGGAAGTGCCGTCGCCGCTCATCGGCAAGCCGGCGCCGGCTTTCGACCTGCCGCGACTGGATGACCCGGGGCGACAGATCCGCAGGGAAGACCTGTTGGGCAAGGTGTGGATGCTCAACGTGTGGGCGTCCTGGTGCGCTGCCTGTCGCGACGAGCACCCCTATCTGGTGGACCTGGCCGCACGCAAGCTGGTCCCGATCTACGGCCTGAACTACAAGGACACGCGCCAAGCTGGGCAGCAGACATTGTCGCGCTTCGGCGACCCCTATGTTGCCTCGCTGTTCGATGCCGACGGGCGGGTGGGGATTGACTGGGGGGTTTATGGCGTGCCGGAGACTTTCGTCATCGACCGGCAAGGCATCATCCGCATGAAGCACATCGGGCCGGTGACCCCGGAAGTCATCCGTGACAAGATCGAACCCCTCGTGAGGCAACTCAATGGCTAGATGGATACTGATCCTGACCCTGGCGCTGCTGGCCGGCTGGACCCAGGCGAAAGAGGCGGCGCCCGCGGCCGAAGATCCGGTGCTCGAGGCCCGCATGCTGCGCATCGCTGCCGAGTTGCGTTGCCTCGTGTGCCAGAACCAGACCATCGCAGACTCCCACGCCGAACTCGCCGTGGACTTGCGCAACCAGGTCAAGGACATGCTCAAGCGGGGTGATTCCGACCAGATGATCATCGACTACATGACCGCCCGCTACGGCGATTTCGTCCTGTACCGCCCGCCATTGAAGGGCACGACGTACATCCTCTGGTTCGGACCCGCGCTGCTGCTGGTGGGTGGCCTCGGCGCCTTGCTGCTGGTCCTGCGGCGGCGCAGCCGGCTTTCCCCGGATCAATTCGAGCCCGACCCGGACGGAGAGCCCTTCGTCGCTGATTCAGATACCAAACCGGCCAAGTGAGCGCGCAAAGACTCCCATGACAGAATCGATTTCAAGTCTCAAACAAAAACTGCAGCAGCTCAAGGCCTTGCATGCCAGTGGCACGCTCTCGGCGGCGAAGTATGAAGAAAGCCGGGCCGACCTGGAGCGCCGCCTGGTGGACCAGGTCATGCGGGGTGATCATGCGGCCAAGGACAAGGCGCAAGCGAAATCGGGCAGCGGCGTCGCAAGGCCGGTCGAGATTTCCGCGAACGCAGCCCAGGGGGAGCCGCAAACGTTTTCTCGGGGATCGTGGGCGGCATTGGCGTGCGGCATCCTGCTTTTTGCGGTCGCAGGTTATGCGTGGAAGGGAGAGCCTGCCTTGCTGGCGGGAGTGCCCGCAGTCGCGGCGCGAGGAGAGCCCGGCGAGGCTGACGGCGGTTCACATGCAACCGGCGTGGAGCAGATCGCCGCGATGGTTGACAAGCTGGCGCAACGGATGAAAGAGCGCCCTGACGACCCGGAAGGCTGGGCCATGCTGGCACGGTCCTACACCGTGCTGGGACGGCATGGCGAGGCGATGAAGTCGTACGAAAAGGCGATCGCCCTTCGAGGCGATGACGCAGCGCTTATGGTGGACTATGCTGATTCCCTGGCCATGAACAACAACCGCAGCCTGGCCGGTGAACCGATGAAGTGGGTCGACAAGGCCCTGAAACTGGATCCGAACAACCTCAAGGGATTGTCGCTGGCAGGAACGGCGGCCTTTCTGTCCGGGGACTATGCCGGGGCCGTCAAGTACTGGGAGAAGGTTGTTGCTATTGGCCCGGCCGACAGTGTCTTCGTCCAGCAGGTGCAGGGCGGCATCGTCGAGGCGCGGGAACTGGGCAAGTTGCCGGCCGCCAAACCCCTGGCGCAGGCACCGGCAACCGCCGCAGAGGCACCCGTGGCCCTGTCCGGCAAGACGGTCAGCGGCACCGTGTCGCTGGCACCGGCGCTGGCCAAGCTGGCCTCACCGGACGATACCGTGTTCGTTCTTGCGCGGGCAGCCGAAGGGCGGGGCATGCCGCTGGCCATCCTGCGCAAGAAGGTCAGTGACTTGCCCATCACTTTCACTCTCGACGACAGTTCATCCATGTCGCCAGCGGCCACGCTGTCGGCGGCGGGTACCGTTATCGTGGTCGCACGAATCAGCAAGAGCGGCAACGCGATGCCGCAAGGCGGCGATATGTCCGGGCAGACCGGGCCGGTCGCCGTGGGCTCCTCTCAGCTCAAGATCGAAATCCGGGACGTCTTCAAGCCTTGACCGACTTCGGGTTTCGGCCGTCTGGCCAAATGGGCCTCGTCAGCCCGTCAACGATCCTCTTGCGCGGGGTTCGCAATGGGCCCGGGCGCGGCCGACGGTGGCGTGTTTTCAACTGTGGCCAGGGCTGCGTCTGCGTGTCGCCGCTCTAGCGCTGCCTTCTCCCGCACCTTGTTTGCCTTGCGCCGCGCCGGCGCGCCCATCAGGTAGACCACCAGTGCCACCGGGCCAAGTCCGTACAGAAGGAACGTGATGATGCCGCCCAGCACAGTGCCAGTGGTGTTCGTGGCCTCGGCCACGGCCATCATGAGCGCGACATACAGCCAGGCGATGGGAACGATGTACATGGAGAAACAGGCTTATGGCCGAAATGTCAGAATGTTGAAGGGGAAGTCCTGAGATACTCAGGGTTTTTACCAATAATTCGAATGCACCTGGAGACAGCATGAACGCGGAACCTACCGAGATCTGGGCGCAAGCCGCCGAACAATTCCAGCAAAGTATGGCCGAAAGCTGGAAGAACGCCTTCCAGTCCTTTCAGAACATGGATCTGGGCGGCCTGCAGCCCGATGGGGCAGTGATGGCAAAGCTACCGGGCGCGCCAAAGGTTCAGTTGTCGCCCGCACGCCTGCAGGAACTTCAGCAACAATACCTGAAGGATGCCTCTGAGCTATGGAGTCAGGGGCTCGAAGGAGCGCCGGTGGTCAAGGATCGCCGCTTTTCCGCCGAAGCCTGGGGCAGCAACCCGATGGCGGCTTTTTCGGCCGCCACCTATTTGCTCAATTCCCGCACTCTCATGGGACTGGCCGAAGCGGTGGAGGGCGATGCCAAGACGAAGAACCGCATCCGGTTTGCCGTGGAGCAGTGGATGGCCGCGTCAGCACCCAGCAACTTCCTGGCCATGAACGCCGATGCGCAGAAAAAGGCGATCGACACAAAAGGCGAGAGCATTGCCAAGGGCATGCAGAACCTGCTGAACGACATCAAGCTGGGCCATGTGTCCATGACCGACGAGAGTCTCTTCGAGGTCGGCCGCAACGTCGCCACGACCGAAGGTGCCGTGGTGTTCGAGAACGAACTGTTCCAGCTGATCGAATACAAGCCGCTGACGGCCAAGGTGTACGAAAGACCTTTCCTGCTCATACCGCCCTGCATCAACAAGTACTACATCCTGGACCTGCAGCCCGAGAATTCGGTGATCCGTTACGCGGTTTCCCAGGGGCATCGCACTTTTGTGGTGAGCTGGCGCAATCCCGACAAGTCGATGGCCAGCAAGACCTGGGACGACTACATCGAGGACGCCGCCATCAAGGCGATCCACACGGTTCAGGACATCACGGGCAGCGAAAAGATCAACACGCTCGGTTTCTGCGTCGGGGGCACCATCCTGAGCACGGCGCTCGCGGTGCTGGCCGAGCGGGGCGAAAAGCCGGCCGCCAGCGCGACGCTGCTGACCACGCTGGTGGACTTCACCGACACCGGAATTCTGGATGTGTTCATTGACGAAAACTTCGTCAAGTACCGCGAAATGCAGATGGGCAAGGGCGGTCTGCTCAAGGGGCAGGACCTTTCGTCCACTTTCAGTTTCCTGCGCCCGAACGACCTGGTCTGGAACTACGTGGTGGGCAACTACCTCAAGGGGGAAACGCCCCCGCCTTTCGACCTGCTTTACTGGAACAGCGACAGCACCAATCTGCCGGGCCCCTGGTACGCTTGGTACCTGCGAAATACCTACCTCGAGAACAACCTGGTCAAGCCCGGGCGGGCCACGGTCTGCGGCGTCAAGGTCGACCTGAACAAGGTTGATCTGCCGATGTACATCTACGGCTCGCGCGAAGACCATATCGTTCCCATTGGCGGCTCGTACGCTTCCACCCAGGTCTTCCCGGGCAAGAAACGTTTTGTCATGGGGGCCTCGGGCCATATCGCCGGCGTGATCAACCCGCCGGCGGCGAAGAAGCGCAGCCACTGGACGCGTGACGACGGCAAGTTCCCGAAGACCGCCAACGAGTGGATTGGCGGCGCCAAGGAAGCGCCGGGCAGCTGGTGGACCGACTGGTCCAACTGGCTCAAGAGCCATGCGGGCAAGCAGGTTGCCGCGCCCAAGGGCTACGGCAAAGGCACAAAGTACAAGGCGATCGAGCCCGCGCCCGGCCGTTACGTCAAGGCCAAGGCCTGAAATCAAGAGATCGATTTAACTGGAGACTGAAAAAATGGAAGACATCGTTATCGTTTCAGCCGCACGCACCGCCGTCGGCAAGTTTGGCGGCGCGCTCGCCAAGACGCCGGCCACCGAGCTCGGCGCCATCGTGATCCGTGAGGCGCTGGCCCGTGCCAACGTCAGGCTGGACCAGGTCGGCGAAGTCATCATGGGCCAGGTGCTGGCGGCGGGTGCCGGCCAGAACCCCGCCCGCCAGGCTGGCTTGAAGGCGGGCGTCGCCCGGGAAACCCCAGCGCTGACCATCAATGCGGTGTGCGGCTCCGGCCTGAAGGCCGTCATGCTGGCCGCCCAGGCGATGGCCTGGGGCGACAGCGAGATCGTGGTGGCCGGTGGCCAGGAAAACATGAGCGCCAGCCCGCATGTGCTGCTGGGTTCGCGTGACGGCCAGCGCATGGGCGACTGGAAGATGATCGACTCGATGATCGTCGACGGCCTGTGGGACGTCTACAACCAGTACCACATGGGCGTGACCGCCGAGAACGTGGCCAAGGCCTATGGCATCACCCGCGAAATGCAGGATGCACTGGCGCTGGCCAGCCAGACCAAGGCGGCTGCTGCCCAGGCCGCCGGGCGATTCAACGACGAAATCGTCACCGTCTCGCTGGCCCAGAAGAAGGGCGACCCGATCCTCTTCGACGCCGACGAATTCATCAACAAGAAGACCAGTGCCGAAGCCCTGGCGGGCCTGCGCCCGGCCTTTGACAAGGCGGGCAGCGTGACCGCCGGCAACGCCTCGGGCATCAACGATGGCGCCGCCGCCGTGGTCGTGATGAAGGCGAAGAAGGCCGCCGCCCTGGGCCTCAAGCCCCTGGCACGCATCGCCGCCTTCGGCACCAGCGGCCTGGACCCCGCAATCATGGGCATGGGCCCGGTGTCGGCGTCGCGCAAGGCGCTGGCGCGCGCCGGCTGGAACGTCGCGGACGTGGACCTGTTCGAGCTCAACGAGGCCTTTGCCGCGCAGGCCTGCGCCGTGAACCAGGAACTGGCCATCGATCCGGCCAAGGTCAACGTGAACGGTGGCGCCATTGCCATCGGGCCACCCGATCGGCGCGTCCGGCTGCCGCATTCTGGTCACGCTGCTGCACGAAATGCAGCGCCGCGACGCGAAGAAGGGCCTGGCCGCGCTGTGCATTGGCGGCGGCATGGGGGTTTCCCTCGCACTGGAGCGCTGATTAGGGTTAACAATGCGGGCGGCGCCCGTTTTCCGGGTGCGACCAGATATCATTTTTGTAGTAAAAAGAGGAGCAAGTCATGAGTCAAAAAGTAGCGTACGTCACCGGCGGCATGGGTGGCATCGGAACCGCCATCTGCCAGCGCCTGCACAAGGAAGGCTTCAAGGTCATCGCCGGCTGCGGCCCCACGCGTGACTACGCCAAGTGGCTGGCCGAGCAGGCCGCCGAGGGCTATACGTTCTACGCCTCGGTCGGCAACGTCGGCAGACTGGGATTCCACCGTGGAGGCCTTCAGCAAGGCCAAGGCCGAGCACGGCCCCATCGACGTGCTGGTCAACAACGCCGGCATCACCCGCGACCGCATGTTCCTGAAGATGACGCGCGAAGACTGGGACGCGGTGATCGACACCAACCTCAACTCCATGTTCAACGTGACCAAGCAGGTGGTGCCGGACATGGTGCGAAAAGGGCTGGGGCCGCATCATCAACATTTCATCGGTGAACGGCGACAAGGGCCAGGCCGGCCAGACCAACTACTCGGCGGCCAAGGCCGGCATGCACGGCTTCTCCATGGCGCTGGCGCAGGAACTGGCCACCAAGGGCGTGACGGTCAACACCGTGAGCCCGGGCTACATCGGCACCGACATGGTCAAGGCGATCCGCCAGGACGTGCTGGACAAGATCATCGCCACCGTGCCGGTCAAGCGCCTGGGCGAGCCCAGCGAGATCGCCTCCATCATTGCCTGGTTGGCGTCCGACGAAGGCGGCTATGCCACCGGCGCCGACTTCTCGGTCAACGGCGGCCTGCACATGGGCTGATCAAACCCCGCCGGGGGGCCGGCTTCGGGCCGGCCCGCCGCGCAGGGATATTTCGCCAGCATGGCTTTGGGCATGCGCACAGCGCTGGACGTCATCACTTTCGGCGAAGCCATGATGTTGCTGGTCGCGGACCAGCCCGGCCCGCTGGAGCAGTGTGCGGGTCTTTCACAAACGCACTGCGGGTGCCGAAACCAACGTGGCGATAGGCCTGGCGCGCCTGGGTCTGAAGGTGGGCTGGGCCAGCCGCCTGGGCACCGATTCCATGGGGCGCTATTTGCTCGAGGCCCTGTCCGGCGAAGGCATCGACTGTTCGCACGTGGTGTGTGACCCGTCGCAAAGAACCGGTTTCCAGTTCAAGGGCAAGGTCGACGATGGCAGCGATCCGCCCGTCGAGTACCACCGCGCGGGCTCGGCCGCGAGTCACATGGGCCTGGGCGACATCGACGAAGCCTGGCTGCGCGGCGCTCGCCACCTTCATGCCACGGGTGTCTTTGCGGCGATCTCTGCGACCACATTGCCGGCCGCCCGCAAGACCATGGACCTGATGCGCGCGGCTGGTCGCAGTGTCTCCTTCGACCCGAACCTGCGTCCGACGCTTTGGGCCACCCCCGAACTGATGCGCGACGCCATCAACGACCTGGCCACTCGGGCGCACTGGGTGCTGCCGGGTCTGGAGGAAGGCCGTTTCCTGACCGGCGAGCAGACGCCCGAGGGCATTGCCCGCCATTACCGCCAGCGTGGCGCCGAACTGGTCGTCGTCAAACTCGGCAGCGAGGGGGCCTATTACGATGCGCAGGAAGGCGCGGCCTACGTGCCCGGCTTTCCCGTGCGCAAAGTGGTGGACACCGTCGGCGCGGGCGACGGCTTTGCCGTCGGTGTGATCAGCGCGATGCTCGAAGGTCTGAGCGTGCCCGATGCCGTCAGGCGCGGCGCCTGGATCGGCGCCCGCGCCGTGCAGGTCCTGGGCGACAGCGAAGGCCTGCCGACGCGAGCCGAACTGAAAGAGGCAGGGCTTTGACCGATCTCCCGCAAATGGCCGGTACGACCCGCCGGGAAGTTCTGGTCTTTCGGGAGTTGCCGCCCGATCAGCTCGCCCGCCTGCAGGCGCAGCATTCGGTGACGGTGGCCGACCCGCGTGTGCCGCAACAGCTTGCCGCCTTTAAGGCCGCGCTGGCCACCGCGGAGGGCATGATTGGCTCGAGCTATCCGGTGGACGCGGATCTGCTCGCCGGCGCGCCCAGGCTGAAGGTCATCTCCAGCGTCTCGGTGGGCGTGGACAACTATGCCCTGGCGGCGCTGGCGGCGCGCGGCATCCTGCTGTGCCACACGCCCGGGGTGCTGACCGAGACCACCGCCGACACGATTTTTTCACTCGTCATGGCGAGCAGCCGGCGCCTGGTCGAACTGGCCAGCCTGGTGCGCGACGGCCGCTGGACACGCAATATCGGTGAAGACCTTTTTGGCTGGGATGTCCACGGCAAGACGCTGGGCATTCTGGGTTTCGGCCGCATTGGCCAGGCCGTGGCGCGGCGTGCTGCGCTGGGCTTCGGCATGCCGGTGCTGTACTTCAGCCGGCGTGCAGTCGATCTGGCGAAGGACGCGCCCGAACTGGTCGGCAAGGCGACCCATGTACCGATGGAGGATCTGCTTCGGCGCGCCGACATCGTCGTCGTGGTGTTGCCTTTGTCAGAGCAGACCCGGGGGCTGATCGGGGCGCGCGAATTTGGCTGGATGAAGTCAGGAGCGATTTTTGTCAATGGTGCGCGAGGGGCGATCGTGGACGAAGCCGCCTTGCTGCAGGCACTCGACAGTGGGCGGCTGCGCGCCGCGGGGCTGGATGTGTTTGCGACGGAGCCGCTGCCCCTGGAATCGCCCCTGCGCACCCATCCCCGAGTGACCGCCTTGCCGCATGTCGGCTCGGCAACCCATGAAACGCGCCATGCGATGGCGGAAATGGCCACCAGCAACCTGCTGCGGGCCCTGTCGGGCCAGCTTCCGCTGGCCGTCTATCCGCTCAACAGTCGTTGACCGCGGGCCAGCGCGGATGGCTGGCATGACGGGCCCTTCGGATCATGCGGCCCAGCCGGGCCGCGCAGAATTCATGCGCCCGCCTTGAATCCGTCGGTGCCGGGGCAGTGCAAGCCCGCGGCAGGTCCGCCAGGCGCGCCAGGGTGATGGCGCCGCACGCTCATCAGCGGATCATCATCCCGCCATCGGCCACGATCGTCTGGCCGGTGATGTACTGGCCGGCCGCGCTGGCCAGCAGCACCGCGATGCCACCGATGTCGTCGGGCTCGCCGATGCGGCGCAAGGGCGTCTCGCCCTCGACCTTGGCCTTGAGCACCGGATTCTCGTGCAGGGCCCGGGCGAAGTCGGTGCGGATCAGGCCCGGCGCGATGCAGTTCACCCGGATGTTGTCGGGCCCCCATTCCACGGCGAGGTTGCGCGCCAGCTGCATGTCGGCGGCCTTGGAGATGTTGTAGGCGCCGATGACGGAGGAGCCGTGCAGGCCGCCGATCGACGAGACGATGATGATCGCGCCGTCCTTCTTCGCCTTCATGTCCGGGTAGGCAGGTTGCACAGCCAGGCGTTGGACAGCACGTTGTTGCGCATGATCTTGTCGAACACCTCGTCGCTCATGCCGGTCATCGGGCCGAAGTAGGGGTTGGTGGCCGCGTTGCAGACCAGGATGTCGATGCCGCCCCAGGTGCGCGGGTCTGGTCCACCAGCGCCTCGACCTGGGCCTTGTCGGAGATGTTGGCGGGGATCGCCATGGCCTCGCCGCCGGCGTCGCGGATGGTCTGCACGACCTCCTCGCAGGCGTCGAGCTTGCGGCTGGAGACGACGACCCTGGCGCCGGCGCGGGCCAGCTGGATGGCGATCGAGCGGCCGATGCCGCGGCTCGAGCCGGTGACGATGGCGACCTTGCCTTTGAGGTTGAACAGATCCATGGAGCCTCCAGAAGATAGTGCGTGGGAAAAGCCGCCAGTGTGCCGTGCGTCCGGTGGCCGGGCTGTCGTGCTTGCGTCACAATGGCTGCATGCCCTTCGTGACCTATCTGCCCGGCACCGCGCCCCTGGTGCTTGATTCGCCGCACAGCGGCACCGACTACCCGGACGACTTTGGCACCGTGTGCGACCGTGCGACCTTGCGTCGCGCCGAGGACACCCATGTCGAGAAGCTCTACCGCTTTGCGCCCGCGATGGGTGTGGCCTGGATCGAGGCGCACTTCCCGCGCAGCTACCTGGACGCGAACCGCGACACCACCGAGGTGGACGTGACGATGCTGGACGGCCCGTGGCCCGCGCCGGTGGCCACCGACCCAGCCGTGCTGTCGAAAGTGCGCCTGGGCAAAGGCCTCATCTGGCGCTGCACCGACGATGGCGTGGCGCTGTACGACCGCAAGCTGGGGGTGGCGGAGGTCCAGGCGCGCATCACCCGTTGCTGGCAGCCCTACCACGGCGCGGTGAAACAGGCGATCGATGCGGCGCATGCTCGCCATGGCTACAGCATCCACGTCAACTGCCACTCGATGCCCGCCGTGGCAGCCAGCCATGCCACCGATTTCCCCGGCCTGGTGCACGCGGACTTCGTGGTGGGCAACCGCGATGCCACCACGTCCAGCGAGGCGTTGGCGCGGCTGGTTTGCGATCATCTGCGGGCTCTGGGGTACCGCGTCGAATACAACCACCCGTACAAGGGTGTGGAACTGGTGCGGCGATACGGGCGACCTGCCGAGCACCGTCACAGCTTGCAGCTTGAGATCAACCGCAAGCTCTACATGGACGAGGCGACGCTGGCCATGACCGACGGGTTTGCGCCGCTGCAGGCCAATCTGCGCTCTCTGGTGGATCGGCTGCTGCAGACCGATCCGCGCAGCTTGAGGCTGCGCCGTGGCTCACGGCGGAATCGAACGGTTCGCGAGGCTGTGATGAGCCCGGGCGCCAGCGGGCTCCACTGAAAGGCGGGAAGTGATGGATCGGGTCGATGTGGTGGTGATCGGCGCGGGCGTGGTGGGCCTGGCCGTGGCGCGGGCGCTGGCCCTCCAAGGGCGCGAAGTGATGCTGCTGGAAGCGGCCGATGCCATCGGCACCGGCACCAGTTCGCGCAACAGCGAAGTGATCCATGCCGGCCTGTATTACCCGCAGGGCTCGCTGAAGGCGCGGCTGTGCGTTCAGGGGCGCGACCAGCTCTATGCCTACTGCGCCGAGCGCGGCATCGGCCACCAGCGCTGCGGCAAGCTGATCGTGGCGACGAGCGAGGCCCAGGTGGCCTATCTGCACGGGATCATGGCCCAGGGCTTGGTCAACGGGGTGAACGACCTGAGCCTGATCAGCGGCGAACAAGCCCGTGCGCTCGAGCCCCGACTGGCCTGCGTGGCGGCGGTGCAGTCGCCGTCCACCGGCATCGTGGACAGCCACGCTCTGATGCTGGCCTTGCTGGGCGATCTGGAGCACGCGGGCGGCCTGCTGGCCCTGAAATCGGCAATAAATCGGGTCTTTCCCTGCGTCAATCGGGCGCAAGGAGCTATGGTTGTTGTAGCGGATGACGGCACCGAACTGGCCGCCACCGCGGTGGTCAACGCCGCCGGACTGCATGCGCCGGCGCTGGCGCGGCGCTTTGAGGGGCTGGATCTGCGCCAGGTACCGCCGGCGTACTTCGCGAAGGGCAGCTACTTCACGCTGTCGGGCCGTTCACCCTTCGGTCGACTGATCTACCCCGTGCCCGAGGCCGCCGGGCTGGGTGTGCACCTGACGATCGACCTGGGCGGCCAGGCCAGGTTCGGGCCGGACGTGCAGTGGGTTGCGTCGGCCGAGGATCTGGTCGTGGACCCGGCGCGCGGCGACGCGTTCTACGCTGAGGTGCGCAAGTACTGGCCGGCCTTGCCCGACGGCGCGCTGGTTCCCGGCTATGCCGGCATCCGGCCAAAGATCAGCGGCCCCGACGAGCCCGCGGCCGACTTCCTGATCCAGGGCCCCGCCGACCACGGCGTGCCGGGGCTGGTCAACCTGTTCGGCATCGAGTCGCCGGGGCTGACCAGTTGCCTGGCGATCGGCGACCACGTGGCGGCGCTGCTGAGCCGCGCCTGAGCATTCCGCGCTTAGCGAATCAGGCGTCGTCCGGCTTGCGCAGCGGGCTGCGGGCGTCCAGGTGCTCCAGGTAGTCGCCGATCCCCTGGCCTTCGCGCTCCAGGAAGCGCTGCACTGCGTCGGCAAAGGCGGGGTGTGCCAGCCAGTGCGCGCTGGAGGCCTTGACGGGCAGCAGGGCGCGCGCCATTTTGTGCTCGCCCTGAGCGCCACCTTCGAAGCGCCCGATGCCGTGCTCGATGCACCATTGCAAGGGCTGGTAGTAGCAGGCCTCGAAGTGCAGGCAGTCCACGCGCTCCAGCGCGCCCCAGTATCGGCCGTAGGCGACGCTGTCGGGGCTGGTCGCTGTGTGGAGGGTGAAATCCGCTGTTTCCAGGCCATCTTTTGAATGATTTTGGCCTGATCCCAGCGTCGATGGGTCATGAAGTGCTATCAAACTTGATGCCATCGGCTGGCCCGCCCGCTCGCCGACGAAGAGCAACCAATTCTCTGGCATGTCGCGCGCCATGCATTCGAAGAAGGCCCGGCTCAGGTAGGGCGCATTGCCGTGCTCAAGATAGGTGCGTTCGTAGCAGCGGTAGAAAAAATCCCAGTCGGCGGCGCTGATGTCGCGCCCCCTGGCCCAGCGGAAGCTGACACCGGCCTCGCTGACCTTGCGGCGCTCCTGGCGGATCTTCTTGCGCTTCTCCTGGTTCAGGCTGGCAAGAAAGTGGTCAAAGCTGCCGAATGTGCGGGCGGCTGCGCCAGGGTTCCCAGAAACAGGAGTCGCATTCGTCCAGTGAAACTGTACTGTGTCGCGCCGCATCAGGCCGGCGCGCTCACAGGCGGCCAGGTCCTCTGCAGCGCTGAACAACAGGTGCAGGGAAGACAGCTTTTCCGCACGGCACCATGCGATCAGCGCCTGCACCAACGCATCGCGGGCCGCTTCGTTCTTCGCCATCAGGCGGGTGCCGGGCACCGGCGTGAACGGCACGGCGACCAGCGCCTTGGGGTAATAGGCCAGGCCATGCTGGGCGTAGGCGTTGGCCCAGGCCCAGTCGAACACGTATTCGCCGTAGGAATGCGCTTTCAGGTAAAGCGGGCATGCGGCCACCAGTTCTTCGCCCAGCCACAGGGTCATGAAGCGCGGCGTCCAGCCAGTGGCGGGGACGGCGCTGCCGCTGGTATGCAGCGCGGCAAGGTAGGCGTGGGCCATGAAGGGCGAAGGCTGGGCCTGCGCGCACAGCAAGCGGTCCCATTGACGGGCATTCACGTCCAGCGGCGATGCCGACACCCGGGTGACATAATCAAAAGACTCTTTTTTCAGCACCTGTATGACTCTCAAAATCTGTGTTGCCCAGCTCAATTTCGTGGTGGGCGACCTAGCCGGGAACGCGCAAAGAATCATTGACGCTTCGCGCACCGCCTACGCAGAAGGTGCGCGTCTGGTGCTGACGCCCAAACTGTCCATCTGCGGCTATGCGGCGGAAGACCTTTTCCTGCGCCCGGCGTTTGTCGCCGCCTGCCATGATGCCGTGAAAACCGTGGCCCGCGAACTGGCCCCGCTGAAAGACCTGACGGTGGTGGTGGGCCACCCCACGGGCGGCGACCGTCGCACGCGCAGCGTGGCGGTGCAGGACCGCCTCAATGCGGCCAGCGTGCTGCGCGGCGGCGTGGTGGTGGCGACCTACGCCAAGCAGAAGATCAATCTGAACAGT
>CAVSCI010000002.1:0-30447 GCA_963726365.1 uncultured beta proteobacterium
TCGAGTCAGGTACATTCGGCCACTCTGCCACCTCTCCGTGAATCGACTGGCGATTGTATCAGCCGCGCAGCACCTCGACGCCGCCCATATAGGGCCGCAGGGCTGCCGGCACGGTGATGGAACCGTCGGCGTTCTGGCCGTTTTCCAGCACCGCCACCAGGGTGCGGCCCACGGCCAGGCCGGAGCCGTTGAGCGTGTGCACCAGTTCGTTCTTGCCCTGCGCGTTCTTGAAGCGGGCCTGCAGGCGGCGCGCCTGGAAGGCCTCGCAGTTCGACACCGAGCTGATCTCGCGGTAGGTGTTCTGCGCGGGCAGCCAGACTTCCAGGTCGTAGGTCTTGCTGGCGCCAAAGCCCATGTCGCCGGTGCACAGCGCCATCACGCGGTAGGGCAGGCCGAGCTTTTGCAGGATGGCCTCGGCGTGGCCGGTCATGTCCTCCAGCGCCTCGTAGCTCTGGTCGGGGTGGACGATCTGCACCATCTCGACCTTGTCGAACTGGTGCTGGCGGATCATGCCGCGCGTGTCGCGCCCGGCGCTGCCGGCCTCGGAGCGGAAGCACGGCGTGTGCGCGGTCAGCTTGATCGGCAGTTCGGACGCGGCCACGCACGGTGTCGCGCACCAGGTTGGTCATGGTGACTTCGGAGGTCGGGATCAGGTACAGGCGTCTCGCCCTCGCCTTCCTGCCCGCCCTTCTTCACGGCGAACAGGTCTTCCTCGAACTTGGGCAGCTGGCCGGTGCCGCGCAGGGTGTCGGCATTGACGATGTAGGGCGTGTAGCACTCGGTGTAGCCGTGCTCCTGCGTCTGCACGTCCAGCATGAACTGCGCCAGCGCCCGGTGCAGCCGCGCGATCGGCCCGCGCATGAAGGTGAAGCGCGCGCCCGAGAGCTTGACGCCGGTGTCGAAGTCCAGCCCGATGGCCGCACCCAGGTCCACATGGTCGCGCGCCGGGAAACCCAGCGGTGCCGGGCTGCCGCCCAGGCCGCCGGCCGGGCTCCACTTGCGCACCTCGACGTTGCCGGACTCGTCCGCGCCGACGGGCACGCTGTCGTGCGGCAGGTTGGGCACCAATTGCAGCAGGCCGTGCAGCTCGGCCTGGATGACTTCGAGCCGGGCGGCGGAGGCATCGAGCTCCGCCTTGAGCGCGCCCACCTGGGCCATCACGCCATCGGTGCTCTCGCCCTTGGCCTTGAGCTGGCCGATCTGCTTGCTCAGGCTGTTGCGCTGGCTTTGCAGGTCTTCGGTGCGGGTCTGCAGCGTCTTGCGCTCGGACTCCAGCGCCTTGAAGGCTGCGACATCGAGGTAGGGCTGGGGATTTTTTCGTTGTTCAAGACGCGCAACGACGGCGTCGAGGTCTTTTCGCAGGGAGAGGATGTCTAGCATCCCCGAATTTTAGTGGACCCGCCCGCGCCACTCAGGCCAGGCGGCTGGGGTCCATGTTCGCGCCGCACAGGATCAGCACCACTTTCTCGTCAGCCCGCGTATGCCAGGCGCCGGTCTGCAGCGCCGCCAGCCCCAGTGCCGCCGCCGGCTCCACCGCCAGCTTCATCTCTTTCCACAGCCATTGCTGCGCCGCTGAAATGGCGTCGTCGGGCAGCAGCAGCGCATCCTGCACGTACTGCTGCGTCACCTGCCAGGCAATGTCGCCGATGCGCCGTGCACCCAGCGAATCCGCGGCGATGCCGCCGACCGCCACATCCACCGGATGCCCGGCCTCACGGGCGCGGAACAGGGTCGGTGCACCCTCGGGTTCGAGCGCGACCACGCGGGCACGCTGCTCGAACCAGGCCGCGATGCCGGCGATCAGGCCGCCACCGCCCACGCTGACCAGCACAGTGTCGGGGCGCCCGCCCTGGGCCTCGATCTCGCGCGCCAGCGTGCCGGCGCCGGCCACCACCTCGGGCTGGTCGTAGGCGTGGGTCAGCAGCGCGCCGGTCTCGCGCTGGCGCGCCAGGCAGGCCTCGAAGGCCTCGGCGTAGCTGGCGCCCGTCACCACCACCGTCGCACCGAGTTCGCGCAGCCGGGCGCGCTTGGCCTCGGGCGAGACCTCGGGCACGAACACCTCGCAGGCCACGCCCAGCGCGCGGGCCGCCGCCGCCGTGGCGATGCCGGCGTTGCCGCCGGAGGCGACGATCACACCGCTGGCCGGCATCGGGTTGGCCAGCAGGCGGTTCAGCATGCCGCGCGCCTTGAAGCTGCCGCCGACCTGCAGATGCTCCAGCTTCAGCCAGACTTCGGCGCAGTTCACGCCCAGCGCGCTGCCGGGCAGCTTCCACAGCGGGGTTTGACGCAAAAATGGCCGATCCCCAGCGTCAATGCGTCTTGATGCGCTCTCGATTTCAGAGCGATTCATCGCAGGTGCTCCGGCTGGGTGATGTTGGTGCCGTCGAGGCGCAGGCCCTTGGGCAGCGGAAACTTCACGGTTTCCTCGATGCCATTCATCTTGCGCACCGACACCGCGCCCAGCGCCTTGATGCGCTCGATCACCTGCTGCACCAGGATGTCGGGCGCGGAGGCCCCCGCCGTCAGGCCCACGCGCGACTTGCCTTCAAACCAGGCCGGCAACAGCTCGTCGGCGCTGTCGACCATGTAGCTCTCGGTGCCGAGCTTGCGCGCCACTTCGCGCAGGCGGTTGCTGTTGGAGCTGGTCGGGCTGCCGACCACGATGACGATGTCGACCTGCGGGCTCATCAGCTTGACGGCGTCCTGGCGGTTCTGCGTGGCGTAGCAGATGTCCTGCTGCTTGGGCTCGCGCACGGCGGGAAAGCGCGCCTTGACGGCCGCGGCGATGTCGGCGGCGTCGTCCACGCTCAGCGTGGTCTGCGTCACCACGGCCAGCTTGTGCGTCTGGGCGGGCTGCATGCGCGCCACGTCGGCCACGTCCTCCACCAGGTGAATGCCGCTGTCGAGCTGGCCCATGGTGCCCTCCACCTCGGGATGGCCCTTGTGGCCGATCATGATGAATTCGTAGCCTTCCTTGTGCAGCTTGGCGACTTCCACATGCACCTTGGTCACCAAGCGGGCAGGTGGCGTCGAACACCTGGAAGCCGCGCGCGGCGGCCTCGTCCTGCACCGCCTTGCTCACGCCGTGCGCGCTGAACACCAGCGTGGCGCCCGGCGGCACGTCGTCGAGTTCCTCGATGAAGATCGCGCCCTTGGCCTTGAGGTCGTTGACGACATAGGTGTTGTGCACGATCTCGTGGCGCACATAGATCGGCCGGCCGAACTTGGCCAGCGCGCGCTCGACGATCTCGATGGCGCGGTCCACGCCGGCACAGAAGCCGCGCGGCTCGGCAAGGAGGATTTCAGCGCCCGCGCCCTGGGGCATGTCGGCGGCGCCCACTACTTCAGTCCCTTCGGTCATCACAGGACCCCGATCACCAGCACTTCAAACGTCACCGGCTGGCTGGCCAGCGGGTGGTTGAAGTCGAACAGGACCGAGCCGTCGTCACCCACCTCGCGCACGGCGCCGGCATAGCTGCCCTGCCCGTCGGGCGTGGGGAACTGCACCACCTCGCCCACGGCGTAATGCTCCTGCGGGTCGCCCAGGGCATCGAGCAGCTTGCGCGCCACCCACTGCACCATGTCGGCCTTGCGTTCGCCAAAGGCCACGCCCGCCGGCAGTTCGAAGACGGCGCGCACGCCTTCCTCCAGCCCGATCAGCCGCTGCTCGACGGCGGGCGACAGCTCGCCCGAGCCCAGCGACAGCGTGGCCGGCTTGCCTTCGAAGGTGTTGATGATGTCGCCCGCCGGCCCGGCCAGGCGGTAATGCAGGGTCAGGAAAGAACCCGGTTGAACTGTTGCCATGAAAGTCCCGATAAACTGGCCTCCATTGTAGAAACCTGCCCTGCACCGGCTTTTCATGGCGCTCAAAGACCTTCCCTCCGACGCGCAGCCCCGCGAAAAGCTGCTGGCCCGCGGCCCCGGCGCGCTCAGCGACGCCGAACTGCTGGCGCTGCTGTTGCGCACCGGCATGGCCGGCAAGGGCGTGCTGCAGCTCGCCGCCGAGTTGCTGGCCGCGCCACCGACGGGTTTTGGCGGCATCAGCGGGCTGCTGCACACCAGCGCCGAAGACCTGAACCGCATCAAGGGCCTGGGCCCCGCCAAGCGCGCCGAGCTGGTGGCGGTGCTGGAGCTGGCGCGCCGCGGGCTGGCCGAGCAGCTGAAGCGAGCGCGAGGTCTTCAGCACGCCGGACGCCGTCAAGCACTACCTGCAGCTGCATCTGGCACAGCGGGCGCACGAGATCTTTGCCGTCCTGTTCCTGGACAGCCAGAACCGGCTGATTGCGCTGGAAGAGATGTTTCGCGGCACGCTGACGCAGACCAGCGTGTACCCGCGCGAGGTGGTGCTGCGCGCCCTGCATCACCACGCCGCTGCCGTGGTGCTGGCGCACAACCACCCCAGCGGCACGGTGCAGCCCAGCCGCGCCGACGAGGCCCTCACGCAGACGCTCAAGGCCGCGCTGGCACTGGTGGATGTGCGCGTGCTCGACCACGTGATCGTCGCGCCGGGTCAGGCCCTGTCCATGGCCGAGCGCGGCCTGATCTGAACGCTGAAGGCCCCGATGAAACTCACCTCCCTGAAAGACTTGCAGCACGTGCAGCGGCATCTGGCCGAGGTGCAGGCGCTCGCTGCCCGGCGCGAGGCCGAGCGGCGCGAAGTCGCGCTGCGCCAGCAAGCCGAGAAGGAGCTTTTCACCCGCGCGGTGGGCGCCGTCAAGACCCTGCCTGACCCGCGCAAGGCCCACCTGAAGCTGCCACCGCCCGCGCCGGTCGCGTTTCAGCAGCAACTGGACGACCAGGCTGTGCTGCGGGAGGCCCTGAGCGATGAATTTGACGTCAGCACGCTGCTGGAGACCGATGCCCAGCTGAGCTTTCGGCGGCCCGGCATCGGGCCCGACGTCACGCGCAAGCTGCGCCGCGGCGAGTGGAGCATCCAGCGCGAGCTCGACCTGCACGGCCTGCGCATCGACGATGCGCGCGAAGCGCTGGGCGGCTTCATCCGCGAGGCCTTCAGGCAAGGCCTGCGTTGCGTGCGCGTGGTGCACGGCAAGGGCCTGGGCTCGCCGGGCAAGGCGCCAGTGCTCAAGTCGCGCGTGCAGGGCTGGCTGATCCAGAAGAACGAGGTGCTGGCCTTCGTGCAGGCGAAACCAGCCGAAGGTGGCGCCGGTGCGCTGCTGGTGCTGCTGCAGGGGTCCAGCGGCGGTTTTATGAACAAAAACAAGCCTTAGCCAGCGTCGAATGGTCTTCTACCGCTACTGAATTTGATAATTTGCACGGCCGTCACCGCAAGGTGGCGTTCATTCGCCCCGGTTGCGCATCCAGTCGGCGGTCTGGAAAAAGCTGCCGCGCAGGCGCGCGCGCAAGTCGTCGGGCACCCCGGTCTCGCCCATGGCCTGGTCCATGCACGACAACCACTGGTCGCGCTCGATGATGCCGATGGAAAACGGCATGTGCCGCATCTTCAGGCGGGGATGGCCGAACTGGTCGGTGTAGTACGACGGACCGCCGAGCCAGCCGCACAGGAACCAGAAAAGCTTGTCGCGCGCGACAGCAAGGTCGCTGCCATGGGCGGCACGCAACTCGGCATAAGCGGGCTCCAGGTCCATGAGGTCGTAAAAGCGCTCGACCAGCGCCTTGACGCGCGCCTCGCCACCGATCCATTCGAACGGGGTCTGTGCAGGGGCAGTTTCTTCAGGCTTCATGAAAATATTGGCATCATCCCAGCGTCGGATGGTCTTTGTTTGCTATTGAATACGTAGTAACTGGCTGTCCGCAGATGGCTGCACCGGTTGGCCTCTATTGGGGCGCACGCCGCAGCGTCTCCATCACCGGGCGGCGCAGCACATCGCGCAGCCCCCACCAGCCCGCCGCCAGCGCCAGCAGCGCACCCGCCACCGAGCCGGCCAGCGGCACCCACAGCGAAGCGGTCCACTCGAACTCGAACACGTAGTGCGCCAGCGCCCAGCCCACCGCCACCGCCACGGTGCTGGCCAGAAAGCCGGCCAGCAGGCCGACGCCGGCCAGCTCGGCGCGCTGCACCTGGCGCAGCAGGCTGCCTCGCGCGCCGACCGCGCGCATGATGGCGAACTCGCGGGCGCGCTCCTCGCGCGTGGCCGTCACGGCCGCGAACAGCACGATCAGGCCGGCCGCCAGCGCAAAGCCGAACAGGAATTCGACCGCGCGAATCACCTGGTCCAGCACCCGCTGCACCTGGTTGATGGTGCTGCTCATGTCCACGCTGGTGATGTTGGGAAAGGCGCGCACCAGCCGGTTGTCAAAGCCCGGGGCCTCGGGCGCGCGGAACGAGGCCATGAAGGTCGCCGGCACGTCGGGCAGGCGCGCGACCGGGTACATCACGAAGAAATTGGCGCGCATCGAGCCCCAGTCCACCTTGCGCAGGCTGGTGATTTTTGCTTCCGAGGGCACGCCGCCCATGTCAAAGCGCAGCACATCGCCGAGCTTCAGGTTCAGGGTCTTGGCGATGCCTTCTTCCACGCTGACGGCGTCCGCCTCGCTCGTCGGTCCACTGGCCTGCCACCACCTCGTTGTGCGCCGGCCGGGTGGCGCTGTTCGACAGGTTGAATTCGCGGTCGAGCAGGCGCTTGGCCCGGTCTTCGGTGTAGTCGTCCGGCGTCACGGTCTTGCCGTTGATCGCCACCAGGCGCCCGCGGATCATCGGATACCAGTCGTACTTGCTGACGCCGCCGTCGCGCAGCGCCTTGCGGAACGCGTCGGCCTGCTCGGGCATGACGTTGATCACAAAGCGGTTGGATGCATCGGGCGGCGTGGTGCGGCGCCAGCTGCTGACCAGGTCGGTGCGCAGCAGCACCAGCAAGCACCAGCGCCAGCAGGCCCACCGCCAGCGCGCTGACCTGCACCACGGTGTAGGCCGGGCGCGCCGAGATCTGCCGCGTGGCCAGCACCAGCCAGCGCGGCGCGGTGGCCTCGTTGACCATGGCGCGCAGCAGCCTCACGGCCAGCCAGCTCAAGACCGCGAACACCGCCACCGCCACCGCGAAGCCGCCCACGGCGATCAGGCCCAGCGTCAGGTCGCGAGCTGACGGCCAGCAACAAGGCGGCAAAGCCGGCCACGCCCAGCCCCAGCACCGCCAGTGACGCCGGTTTCAGGTTGCCCACATCGCGCCGGATCACGCGCAGCGGCGGCACCTGCGCCAGTTGCAGCACCGGCGGCAGGCCAAAGGCGCCCAGCAATGTGACGCCCATGCCCAGCCCGAAGGCCACAGGCCACAGGCTGGCGGGAGGCAGCGCGCTGTCCACCAGGCCGGCCAGCAGCACGACAAAAACATGGTGCACGCCGTAGCCGATGGCCACCCCCAGCGAACTGGCGAAAAGGCCGATCAGCGCGAACTCCAGCGCGTAGCTCAGCGCGATCGTGCGCTGGCTTTCCCCCAGCACGCGCAGCATGGCGCAATCGTCCAGATGACTGGTCGCAAAGCCGCGTGCCGCGAGCGCCACGGCCACGGCGCTGAGCAGTGCAGCCAGCAGCGCCACCAGGTTGAGGAATTTTTCAGCGCGGTCCAGCGTCTGGCGCATCTCGGGGCGCCCGCTCTCCAGCGACTCCACGCGCACGCCGCGCACCCCGGGCTTCTTCACCTCGTCCGCAGCCCAGGCGACGAAGGCGCGCACCGGCCGGTCCTCGCCCGCCACGGCCATCCGGTAGGTCAGCCGGCTGGCGGGCTGGACCAGGCCGGTGGCAGCGATATCGTCCTGGTGAATCATCACGCGCGGGGCGAAGTTCATGAAACCGGCGCCCCGATCGGGTTCATTGACGATCAGGCGCGTGATGCGCAGCGTGGCATCGCCCAGCAAGAGCGGGTCGCCCAGCTTCAAGTTCAGCATCTCCAGCAGCGGCGCATCCACCCAGGCCTCGCCGCGCGCCGGGATGTCGCGCGTGGTCTGGCCGGCCGCGCCGGGCTGCAGCGCCACGGTCAGCTGCCCGCGCAAGGGGTAGCCCGGCGCCACCGCCTTGAGCGCGACCAGCTTGCTGGCCCCGCCCTGGGCATCGGCGGCGCGGCCCATGGTCGGAAAACCCAGCGTGCCGACCGTCTGCAGGCCCAGGGCGCGGGCCTTGTCCAGGAAGGCGGCGGCCGGCGGGTTGTCGCTGGACACCACGGCGTCGCCGCCGAGCAGCTGGCGCGCGTCGCGCTGCAGGCCGCCTTTGATCCGGTCGGCAAAAAAGCCCACCGCCGTCAGCGCGGCCACGGCCAGCGCGACGGCGACGATCAAGAGGCGCAGGTCACCCGCGCGCAGGTCGCGCCACAGGCTGCGCCAGCTCAGGGCCCAGATCGACGGACGTTGAAGAGTGTTCATGGGCGCTACCTTAGCGCATGTCGATTGAGCCCATGGTGCGCCCCGGCACTTCCCGCTGCCAAACGCGCGATCAGCCGGCGCAGGGCCGCCCCAAGCCGGTTGCAGCCCCCTCGGGGGGCAGCGCAGCACACACAGTGGCAAGCGTGGGGGTCATATTCAGGCCACCGCGCGCAGCCGGGGGCCGGCCAGTTCGGGTTGCAGGCGCAGCCGCTCGGCGCCGCTGTAGCAGACAAAGCGCCGGTTCGTGGCCCGGCCGATCGCGCACAGGCCGACGCGCTGCGCCACCTCGTGCCCCATCTGCGTGATGCCGCTGCGCGAGACCACGATGGGCACGCCCATCTGCGCCGACTTGATCACCATTTCGCTGGTCAGCCGGCCGGTGGTGTAGAACACCTTGTCGCCGCCGTGCATCGAGTCGGGATCTTGCAAGCCCATCCAGCCGGCGATGGTGTCGATCGCGTTGTGGCGGCCCACGTCTTCGACAAACAGCAGCATCTCCTCGCCACGAAACAGGGCGCAACCGTGCACCGAGCCCGACGATTTGTAGGTGGTTTCCTGCAAGCGGATGGCGTTGACGATGCCGTAGAGCTGCGACTGGCTCAGGCTCGCCTCAGGCAGCCGGATGCCGTCGATCTCGTCCATCAGGCCGCCAAACACGCTGCCCTGCCCACAACCGGTGGTGACGATACGTTTCGCAGTTTTTTCCTCGATCCGGTGGATGCCATGGCGAGTCCTGACCGCCGCAGCGCCCACGTCCCAGTCCACGGTGATGGACTCGATGTCGGCGGGCGATGCGATCAGGCGCTGGTTGCGCAGGAAACCCAGCACCAGCCACTCGGGGTGCGCGCCCAGCGTCATGAGCGTGACGAGTTCGCGCTTGTCCACATAGACCGTCAGCGCGCGCTCTGCGGGAATCGAAACCACTTCGGTTTCGCCGAACTCGGTCACCACGGTGACCTCGCGGGTCAGCGGCGCGCGGGCCTGGGTCAGGTGCGGGGGATGTGCGCCGGCGTCTTTGTTTGCAGTCATGGCATCAGTGTGCGGCAAAAAGGGCCGGGACCTTGCAGTCCGGGCCCATGTCCGTAAGGACCCAACGGTCAGGACTTCTTGGCAGGCGCAGCGGACGCGGCCGGCGTAGCGGGCATGGCCGGTGCAGGCGCAGCAGCTGCCGTCGGTGCCGCGGGAGCAGCCTGCGCTGGCACGTAAGCGAACGGACCCGGGTCGACGCACGCCGGTGTGGCCACCGGGGGCCGGGTCTCCGTGCCCGCGGCCTTCGCGCTCTTGAAGAAGAACGCCGCAACCCAGTCCTGTGCCCGGCACAGCTGGTAGGCATCGACCTTGCCGCTCCAGGCGGTCTTGGCGGCTGCCTCGGCAGCCTTGGCCTTGGCTTCGTCGCTGAGGGCTGGCAACTTGGCCAGCGCGGCGGTCGTCACCGTCAGCGCGGCCACGAGAATGAGGTGTCTTTTCATGTCGAACTCCTGGGTGTCTCAGACCTGGACCGTCGGGCCAGGGGCCGGCTGCGGGGAACGTTGGGCGGGAATCCGGCCGGACTTGACGTCGTCATACCAGAGCTCATGGTGTTCCCTGGCCCAGGTTTCGTCGACGTAGCCGGTCTTCATGCCTTCAATGGCGCCCTCGGTCGCAAAGCCGAGGTAGATGTGGCCCATGAACATCACCAGCATCAGGATGTTGGACACCGAATGCACCATGTGCGCGATCTGCATGGTGCTGCGCTCATAGACCAGCCCGGGCACCAGCTTGTTCAGGACCAGGCCCGACGCAACCACCACCAGACCCAGAACAAACACACCGCCCCAGAAGACCACCTTCTCGCCAGCGTTGAAGCGGCCGGACTTGAGTTCGTGTTCAGAGAACATGCCGCCACCCTTGAGCAGCCAGTTCATGTCGCCTTTGGCCGGCAGGTTGTCGCGGATGAAGGTGATGATCACGATCACCAGCGACACCGCGAACACCGGACCGGCGAAGTTGTGGGCGTTCTTGAGCACATAGGCCAGCCAGCCAAACAGCGTGTGCCCCATGATGGGCAGCAACAGGAACTGGCCAAAAGCCATCACCAGGCCGGAAATCGCCAGGATGCTGAAGGCGCCCGCGTTCGCCCAGTGCGCAGAGCGCTCGAACGGCGTGAAACGCTCGATCTTGCGCCCCGTGGGCTTGCCGTGCAGCTTGATCATGCCCACCCGCCAGTAGAACAGGCCGATGGCGCCAAGCACGATCAGCAGCAAGGCGCCGCCGTACGGAATCAGCCAGTTGTTGCGCACCTGGCGCCAGGCCTCGCCCGCCGTCGTGTAGCGTGAGCCGGGGTACTGCACGAAGGGCTGGATCAGGTTGCCGGCCTCGGGGGCCTCGCTCTTGGGCAAACTGCTGAAACCGGTGACGCCGCCGCCGACCTGGCGCCAGACCGGCGCATTGTTGCCGGGCTGCACCTTGGCGCGTTCGCCGTTGGTCTGCTTGGCATAGTTGGGGTCGGACTCGGCATCCGGTCCGATCTGGAAGATGTTGGCGCTCTGGACACCGGCCGCGCCGGCAACCGGCACGGCCGGTGTCGCGACGGCGGGCGCTGCGGGTGCCGCCCCGGCAGCCTTGGGGTCCTGCGCAAGGCTGGCACCGCACAGGCCGAGCGTCATGAGCGCGGCGGCAGTCAGTTGACGAAACATGGGTGTCCCCCTTGCTCAGTTGGTACGGCTGTATTCGTTCTGGCCGTACTGGGTGCGTGCGCGCAGTGCCAGCAACCAGCTGTTCTTGTCGCCGGCCTTCCAGCCCGGTGCCGTGAATACCGCCACGCCGGTTCCGTCCCAGGCGGGCTTGTCACCCCTCGCGCCACCCATGCCCTGAGGCTTTTCACCGCAGGCTGACAACAGCAACGCCGTCGAAAGAATCAGGAAAAACGTCTTCATGATTTCGCTCCTTGAGCCGGGGTGCCCGGTTTCGAACCGTAGGCCGTGCCCCAGCCCCAGACTTCAGCACCCGTGCCGCGCCGCGCCACCCGGGTGCGCAGGATGTCGGCCAGCACGTCGCCGTCACCGCCGAGCAAGGCCTTGGTCGAGCACATCTCGGCGCAGGCGGGCAATTTGCCTTCGGCGAGCCGGTTGCGCCCGTATTTCTTGAACTCCGCCTCGCTGCCGTTGGCCTCGGGGCCGCCGGCGCAGAAAGTGCACTTGTCCATCTTGCCGCGCACGCCGAAAGTACCTTGCTCGGGGAACTGCGGCGCGCCGAAAGGGCAGGCGTAGGAGCAGTAGCCGCAGCCGATGCACACGTCCTTGTCGTGCAGCACCACGCCTTCATCGGTGCGGTAGAAGCAGTTGACCGGACACACCGCCATGCACGGCGCATCCGAGCAGTGCATGCAGGCCACCGAGATCGACTTTTCACCTGGGACCCCGTCATTGAGGGTCACCACGCGTCGGCGGTTCACACCCCAGGGGACCTCGTTCTCGTTCTTGCAGGCCGTGACGCAACCGTTGCATTCGATGCAGCGCTCTGCGTCGCAAATAAATTTCATGCGTGCCATAGTTCTTCCTTACGCCTTTTCGACGTTGCAGATCGTCGTCTTGGTTTCCTGCATCATCGTCACGCTGTCGTAGCCGTAGGTCGTCCCGGTGTTCACGGCCTCCCCGCGCACGATCGGATGGGCTCCCGCGGGGTAGTAGGGCAGCATGTCGGCGCCTTGCCAGCGCCCGGAGAAGTGGAAGGGCATGAAGACTGTGTCAGCCCCGACGCGCTCGGTCACCATCGCCTGCATGTTCATGCGTGCGCCGGTGGGGGTGCTCACCCAGACCCGCGAGCCATTGATGATGCCCCGATCCGCCGCGGCCTTGGGGTTGAGTTCGATGAACATTTCCTGCTGCAGCTCGGCCAGCCAGGGGTTGGAGCGGGTTTCCTCGCCGCCGCCTTCGTACTCGGTCAAGCGGCCCGAGGTCATGATCAGCGGGAACTTCTCGTACACCTTGTCGGCGATGTTTTTCTGCTGCACCGTCTTGAACAGCGTGGGCAGGCGCCAGAAAGCCTTCTTGTCGTCGTGCGTGGGGTACTTGGCCACCAGGTCGGGACGGGTGCCATAGAGTGGCTCCCGGTGTTGCGGAATGGGGTCGGGAAAATTCCAGACCACCGCGCGCGCCTTGGCATTGCCAAAGGGATGGCAACCATGCACCTTCAGGACCACGCGCTGGATGCCGCCCGACATGTCGGTTTTCCAGTTCTTGCCCTCCGCCGCGGCCTTCTCCGCATCGGTGAGGTCATCCCACCAGCCCAGCTTCTTGAGCAGGATGTGATCGAACTCCGGATAGCCGGTCGTGATGGCGGCACCCAGGGAATGGGACCCGTCCTCGGCCAGCAGGCTGACGCCGTTGCGCTCCACGCCAAAATTGGCGCGGAAGTTGCCACCACCATCCATCACATGCTTGGAGGTGTCGTACAGGTTGGACGACCCAGGGTGCTTGAGTTCGGGTGTGCCGTAACAAGGCCAGGGGAGGCCGAAATAGTCGCCGGTGAAGTCGTAGCCGGTTTCCTTGTCCTTGCCACCCTTGGCCTTGAGCGTCTTCACGTCGAAAACGTTCATGTTCTTCATGTGGGCCTTGAGCCGTTCCGGGCTCTGGCCGGTATAGCCGATGGTCCAGACCGAACGGTTGATCTCGCGCAGGATGTCCTCGGGCACGGGTTCGTCCATGCCCTTGACCTTCTGCAGCTTGTAGTTCTTGACCAGTTCCTTGCCGAAGCCCAGCTTCTCCGCAAACTGGTACATGATCATGTGGTCGGTGCGGCTCTCCCACAAGGGCTCGATCACCTTCTCGCGCCACTGGATCGAGCGGTTGGAAGCCGTCACGGAGCCGGTGGTCTCGAACTGGGTGGCGGCAGGCAACAGGTAGACCGCGCGGTTGGGGTTCAGGTCTTCCGGCTTGCCGGGCATGGCCGCCATCGCGGCGGTAGCCGACGGGTAGGGATCCACCACGACCAGCAGATCCAGCTTGTCCATCGCGCGCTTCATCTCCAGGCCGCGCGTCTGCGAGTTCGGCGCATGGCCCCAGTAGAAGATGCCGCGCAGGTTGGAATCCTGGTCGATCAGGTCGTTCTTCTCGAGCACGCCATCGATCCAGCGCGACACGGTGATGCCCGGCTTGGACATCATGGCGGGCGAGGCGAACTGCTTCTTGATCCACTCGAAATCGACGCCCCAGGCCTTGGCAAAGTGTTTCCAGGCGCCTTCCACAATGCCGTAGTAGCCGGGCAGCGAGTCCGGGTTGGGGCCGACATCGGTGGCACCCTGCACGTTGTCATGGCCGCGGAAGATGTTGGTGCCGCCACCCGACTTGCCGACGTTGCCCAGCGCCAGTTGCAGGATGCACGAGGCGCGCACCACGGCGTTGCCGGTGGTGTGCTGCGTCTGGCCCATGCACCAGACGATGGTGGACGGATTGTTCTCGTGCAGCATCTTGGCCACCTTGGCCACCTGGTCCTCCTTGACGCCGCAGGCCTCCTCCACCTTGTCGGGCGTCCATTTGGCCAGCACCTCTTCGCGCACCTTGTCCATGCCGAAGACCCGGTCATGGATGTACTGCTTGTCTTCCCAGCCGTTCTTGAAGATGTGGTACAGCACGCCGAAGACGAAGGGGATGTCCGAGCCCGAGCGGATGCGCACGTACTCGTCGGCCTTGGCGGCCGTGCGGGTGCGCCGCGGGTCCACCACGATCATCTTGCAGCCGGCTTCCTTGGCGTGCAGCATGTGCAGCATGCTGACCGGATGGGCTTCCGCGGCGTTCGACCCGATGTACAGGGCGCACTTGCTGTTGCCCATGTCGTTGTACGAATTGGTCATGGCGCCATAACCCCAGGTGTTGGCCACGCCGGCCACCGTGGTGGAGTGGCAGATGCGTGCCTGGTGGTCGCAGTTGTTGGTGCCCCAGAAACTGACGAACTTGCGCATCAGGTACGCCTGCTCGTTGTTGTGCTTGGACGAGCCGACGAAGTACACGCTGTCCGGCCCGCTGGCCTTGCGCAGGTCGAGCATCCTTGCGCTGATTTCGTTGAGGGCGACGTCCCAGCTGATGCGCTGGTACTTGCCGTCGACCAGCTTCATCGGGTAGCGCAGGCGGAACTCGCCATGGCCGTGCTCGCGCAGCGCCGCGCCCTTGGCGCACAGGCCGCCGAGGTTGATCGGCGAATCGAACACGGCGTTCTGTCGCACCCAGACACCGTTTTCGACCACAGCATCCACAGCGCAGCCGACCGAGCAGTGCGTGCACACCGTGCGCTTGACTTCGATCTTGCCGCCGCCCATCGCCCCCGCCGCATCCGCCGCGCCCGCCTTCTTCACGAGTGTGAGTTGCGAGGCCGCCAGGCCCACGCCAACGCCCAGGCCCGAGCGGCGCAGAAAACTGCGGCGGTCCATGGTCGGCAGCGCCTTGGTCAGCCCGCGGCGCAGGCTGTGAACGAACGGCGAGATCGCCTCGGTGGCGCCGTGCGACGCGCCAGACTTCTTGGTCAACAACATGGGGTTCTCCTGCCGCTCGGTTTCAGACGCGGGCGGTCTGGTAATACTGTTTGACGTGATCCGTGAGGCTGTAGCCGCCGCCGTTGGCCGGCGCCTTGGGCAAGGCCGCAGGTGCGCTGGCGGCGCTCTGCACTGACGGCAAAAGGCTGGCGGCAGCGGCCATGGCGCCGACGGTGCCTGCCCCGACGAACACGGTTCGGCGCGACAGCTTGCTGGGTGGCTGGTTCATGCGATGTCTCCTTGGTAGGTTCCACATAGGAACCGGGCTGCATACCTTACTAATATAGCGGTCCGTCGGCCTTTGGAACAGGGCAGGATACCGGCATTTACCCTCGGTCATGGGGACGCGGTACGCGACGTGGGCCGCAAGGCACAGTCACGGCAGAAGGTCGAGGCCATCGCCAAGAAACTCAGCAGAAACCGTGCCAGCCCGGCATCCGGGCCGCAGCAACTGACCGCCCCTGGATCAGCCAACTCACAACCGTCCAACAACAAAAATAGCGTCACTTTGTCGCGCAGTCTGCGACAAGTTGTCGCTCGTCCTGTCGCCACTCTGGATGCATGCAGGGCAAGGCCCATCGACCCGGGCCTGCGCGCATGCGTTGTGAAACCGCCTCATAACGGCCTTACCCGAGCGAAACACTGGGTTGTCTCGATAGAATTCGCGCTCTTCCTGCCGCATGCCGTGAGCGCCAATACCCCTCCCACAACCCCCGAAAAATCCGCCGAAGGCTGGCCTTTCTGGTCCATTCTCGTGGTGGACGACGAGCAGGGCATGCGCAACTTCCTGGTCAAGACACTGGTGCCGCGCTGCCAGTTCGTGATGAACGCGGGCAGCGCCGAGGAAGGCGCCGAACTCCTGCGTGCCAACCATGTGGACCTGATCATCCTGGACATTTCCCTGCCAGGGCGCAGCGGTGTGGCCTGGCTCAAGGACTTGCGAGACCAGGGATTTTCAGGCGAGGTCATCCTCATCACCGCCTTCGCCGATCTTGAGACCGCGATCGAAGCGCTACGGGCGGGCGCGTCGGACTTCATCCTCAAGCCCTTCCGGGTCCCACAGATCCTCAATGCCGTCAAGCACTGCTACGAGCGTTCCCGTCTGACCCGCGAGAACTACGTGTTGCGCCGCGAACTGTCCTCGAGCCAATGTGCATCCGACGGCCTGGTGGGCACTTCACCCGCGATGACGCAGCTCTCCCATACGCTGCGTCGGGTCGCCGCCGTCAACAGCACGGTGCTGCTGCAGGGCGAATCGGGCACCGGCAAGGAACTCGTGGCGCGTGCGCTGCACGACCTCAGTCCACGCGCGAAGGGCCCGTTTGTACCGGTCAACTGTGCCGCCATGTCGCCCGAACTGATCGAGAGCGAGTTGTTTGGCCACGCGCGTGGCGCATTCACCGGCGCCAACCGGGCGCGCGACGGGCTTTTCTTCTACGCTCAGGGCGGGACCCTGTTTCTGGATGAAGTGGCGGAACTGCCTCTGGCGGTTCAGGCCAGCTTGCTGCGCACCCTGGAAGACCACACGATCCGGCCAGTGGGCAGTGAACAGCTGGTGCCGCTGAACGTGCGCATACTTGCGGCCACCAACCGCTCGCTGGCCGACGAAGTCACTGCGGGACGCTTTCGCAAGGACCTGTATTACCGCTTGCAAGTGGTGGACATCACCCTGCCCCCGTTGCGCGAACACAAGGAAGACATCCCTGGCCTGGCGCGCCACTTCATGAGCCAGTTCACCCCCCTGCTGGGCGTGGCACCAATGGACATCGGCGACGCCGACATGGCCGGTCTCATGCAATACGACTGGCCAGGCAACGTTCGCGAACTGCGCAATTTCGTGGAGCGCTCACTGATTCTGGGCACCGTCAACGTCTCCGCGTTGTACGCCGTGGCCACACGCCCCCTCACCGGCGCGACAGCCGGTGTATCGCAAGGCTCCACCACCGACCTGCAGGCGCGCGAAAAGCAGCACATCCTCTCGGTGCTGGATTCGGTGCAGGGTGACAAGACCCGCGCGGCCCAGTTGCTGGGCATCTCTCGGCGAACGCTGGAGCGCCGCTGCGCCGAGTGGGCCGCGGCATGAGCGCAGCGCCGGGCCGCCCCAAGCAAGCTCGCACCGCAGTGCGCAGCACGAAGGCACACCAGTGAGCCGCCGGGCCGCTCCCAAGGCGAATAGCGCCGCAGTGTGCCGCGCGGAGGTTGCCCAGTGAGCAGCCCGCCCGCGCAGGGCGAGCGTTCGCGCTGGATCGAGCGCTCGGTGCGCAACAAGTTGCTGGCCATGGCGCTGGCGCCCTTGCTGGTGGTGCTGCCGCTGCTGGTGGCCGCGCTGCTGATCTGGGGCAATGCCGCCTACGACCAGTTGCTGATCACCAAGGTTCGCAGCGACCTGGCGGTGGCGCGCGGCTACTTTGACCAGGTGCGCGCCGAGATCGGCGGCGGCACCGAATCGGTGGCCGCCTCCCACGCGCTGCTGCGCGCCCTGCAGGTCGATGACCCCGCCGCCCTGCGCCAGTTGCTCACTGCATCGCGCGAGCGTCTGGGGCTGGACTTTCTTGATGTCGCCCCCGCGGACGCGCTGCCCCTGCCCTCCGGCACCGCGTCCGCAGGTTCCCGCGTCGCCGGCCTGGAGGTGCTGACGCCGGCGCAGTTCGAGCTACTGGCGCCGCAGCTGCGGGATCGCCCGCAGGTTTCGATCGTGCCCACGCGCAACGCGGCCCCGAGCCGCCGCACCGTGGAAAACCGGGCCATGGTGATGCTGGCCAGCTCCGCGGTCACCGATGACCGTGGTCGTGTCATCGCCCACTTGCGCGGTGGCATCCTGCTCAACCACAACCTGCCCTTCATCGACCACATCAACCGCATCGTCTACCCGGAGGGCTCGCTGCCACTGGACAGCCAGGGCACCGCCACGCTGTTCATGGACGATGTGCGCATCACCACCAACGTGCGCCTTTTCCAGGACCAGCGCGCGGTCGGCACGCGGGTCTCGCAGGCGGTCAGCGACGCCGTGCTGCAACGCGGCGGCACCTGGCTGGACCGCGCCTTCGTGGTCGATGACTGGTATGTCTCGGCCTACGAACCATTGCAGGATGCGCGCGGCCAGCGCATCGGCATGCTCTACGTCGGCTACCTGGAAAAGCCGTTCCGGCTGGTGAAATACAGCATGCTTGGCATCATTGGCGCGATCTTCCTTCTGGTCATGGCGTTGTCCGCGCTGTTTTCCCTGCGCTGGGCGCGCAGCATCTTCCGACCGGTGGAACAGATGAACCTGGCCATGGAGCGCGTCGAGGAAGGCGACACCGGCGCGCGCGTGGGCCCGGTGGCGGCGCGTGACGAACTCGGCGCGCTGGCCAACCATCTCGACCAGCTGCTCGACGTGATTGATGAAAAAACCCGTGTGCTCCAGCAATGGGCCAGCCAACTCGACGCAAAGGTCGCCGAGCGCACGAGCGAGCTGGCCCAAAGCAACACCGCGCTGCAGCAGGCCCAGCAGCAATTGGTCAAGTCGGAAAAGCTCGCCGCCATCGGCCAGTTGACCGCCAGCATTGCCCATGAGATCAACAACCCCATCGCGGTGATGCAGGGCAACCTTGACCTCATGCGCGAGACGCTGGGCCCGCACGCCGGCCCGGTGACGGCCGAGCTGAAGCTGCTGGACGAACAGGTGGAGCGCATGCGCATCATCGTCACGCAGTTGCTGCAATACGCCCGCCCCACCGAATACGCCGGCTATGTCGAATCGATTGACGTCAACCGAACCCTGGAAGACTGCCTGGTGCTGGTGACGCATCTGCTGGCGCACACCCGCATCGCCGTGGCGCGCGACCTGCAGGCCAGCGCCCGCGCCGGCATCAACCGGCAGGAACTGCAGCAGGTCGTGATCAACCTGCTCGTGAACGCCATCCAGGCCATGCCCGACGGCGGCACACTGACCCTGCGCACGCGCGACTGGGTTGGTGCCGACGGACTGCCCGGTGTGATGCTGACGGTGGAAGACACCGGCCCGGGCCTCGCGCCGCAAACGCTGGAGCGCCTCTTCCGTCCGTTCTTCACCACCAAGAACGACGGCAACGGTCTCGGCTTGTGGATCAGCCAGGGGCTGGTGGAGCGCTACGGCGGCACGCTGACCGCGCACAACCGGCAGCCACCGCCGGGCGCGGCGTTTGAAGTGCGGCTGTACACCGAGCCGCAGGCTCCCGAAGAAAGCGGCGCATCCACCAACAATGGACGACTACTCCTGAATCAATAGCTGAAAATGACCATTTCACGATGGAAAATGGCGGAATTGTTATTGATTTCTCTTCGCCGGCGCCGGAAACCAGTGATCGGGCTTGACCACCTTGGGCTCCTGTGGATCTCCCATGTAGTGCGGCGACATGATCTGCACGCCGTGCTCGTTGAAAACATCCTGGATATTCGCGTGAAGAAGGGTCAGCACTTCGGCACGGGGACGCGGCTGGCTGGGAACGGCCTGGGCAACCAGGCGGTATTCCGGGTAGTAGTCTGAAAGAGCGGTCTGGAAGACCGCCGGCGCTGGCGACTCCAGGATTCCGGGGGTCCGCTTGGCCGCCTCGACCAGCATCGCCTCCACCTGCCGCCAGGGCGTGTCATAGCCGATGGTGACCGTGGTATCGACGATGAAGCCGGCGCCCCGAACCGTGCGCGAGTAGTTCTTCGTGACCGTGCCGGTGATCATCGAATTGGGCAGGGTCAGTTCTTCGCCCAGGCCGGTGCGCACGGTCGTGGTGAACATCCCCAGCTTCACCACCGTGCCTTCGTTCTCGCCAATGCGGACATATTCACCGACGCGAATCGTGCCGGTGTAAGTCAGGATCAGGCCCGCCGCCCCCTGGCCGACGATGCTGGAAGCGCCGATCGAGACCATCAGGCCCAGCAGCACGGAAAGGCCCTTGAAGGCGTCGGTCTCCGCGCCTGGAAGATAGGGATAGGCCATGGCCACGGCAAACAGCCAGATGCCGACACTGAAAAGGCGCCGTGACGTGGGCATGGTCTGCGGGCTGAGCCAGCTGATCTGCGTCCCTGCGCGCACCAGACGCTCCAGCAAGCGACCCAGAAACCCGATGAAGACACGCGCCAACAGAAAAATGGCGAGCGCAACGCCGAGGCCAGGAATGGCCCCCAGGACGCTGTGCAGGATCCCCCCGACGACATCCAGCAGGTAGTCGTTCAGACGCTCGCCCCAGGAGCGGGTGTAGGGGAAAGCCGAAAGCACGAAACTCAGCCATTCGTAGGCCAGCAGCAGGATCACCAGCCAGCGCAAGGCACTCAGGAGACGCTGCAAGAAGGGAACGAGCTGATGCCCCTCGACAATCTGCGTGCCGCCCAACGTGAGATTCCTGACCTGCGTCTCCACGCTGGAGACCAGCAGCCGGTCCAGCCAGCGGCGCAACCGCTGCACGCCCCAGACCAGCAGCGCAAAGACCAGGGACGCGACCGCCGTGAACCCCAGCGCCTTGAGCATCGCACGCAGGTTCCGGGACTCGCGGGTTTCGGAAATGATCTGCTCCAGCTGACGCGCCGCCTTGGCGGCCACCGCCTTCGCATCCTCCTGTTGCAAGGGGTCGGCGTCGGCTCCGGTGACCACGAAGGCGAGTCGGTCATCGATCATCACCAGTTGCCCCTCGGGGTTGCCCTTCACGGACACGACGAGAGGCCCCCCCTGGTCCAGGGCTTGATTGATGGAGAAGCGCGCCCGGTCGGCCCGCGCCTTGGGCGATGTGCCGAGAAAACTGGACCGGAACACGACCACCGGCCGGTTGAAGACGGTCAGCGTGACTTCGTCGCCCGGCGTCTCGCCTCCCACCGGCTTTGAAGCCGCTGCCTGCTGGGCCCAGGCCGACGCTGCGAACAGCAGGATCAGTACAAATGCCGTCAGGGCACGCACAACAAATCGCATTTCAATGCTCCGGTCTTGGAAGCCCAGAATATAGTCCGCCTGGTGCCGCCCGCCGGCCTCGTTGCCAAACGGCAGGAACGAATTCCTGTCGCCCCTGGCACTAGCGCCCAAGGTCAAGCGCCATGGGGTGGTCCGCCACCGTGAGCCGAACCGGCCGGCGATTCTCCAAGCGTAGAAGCCGAAAAACCGTCCTTTCAGGAATCCAGCATGTCGAAACCCTGCGCCTCCACGCTGATGAAGGCCCAGGTGAATCGGGCCAGGGCAGCGTTGAAGCGGGCCTTGGGGTGCGCGGCGATGGTGTCGCACATGGGCTCGGCCCAGGGCTGGATGTGACGGGCGAAGAAGGCCTGCTGGCGCGCGAGGTTGGCTACGGCCACGTCCTCGCCGGCGATCAGGTAGCGCATGACTTCGCACAGGCAGGCGAAGTGATCTTCGGTCTCGGACATGGCTTCGTCCCGGGCCAGGCCCAGCTCGGCCAGGTCGTCCCGCAGCTTCGCCAGCGGCTTCTCGTTGAGGAAGCCGCTCAGGTAGTGCGAGCCGTAGAGAAAGACCTCGGGCTTGCCAACCCCGCCGAAGAGGTCGTCGTATTCGCTCTGGATGGCCTCGTCGCCCAACGCGCGCGCGGCGCCGACCAGCGCGCGCCAGGGCTCCTCCAGGAAACCGCCGGCCGCCGGGGTCTCGGTGACGGCCACGCGCAGCTGGGCCAGCAACTCGGGCGACGGCGGCGCGTAGTACAGCGCGGACAGCAGGCCGTAGACCTCGGCACGCGCGGTTTCCTCGTCCAGCGCGGAGGTGTCCGTGACGGCTTTTGCAAGGGGGAGGCTCATAGATCGGTGATCCTGATTTCGTTGTCGGTGGAGTAGATGTCGATGACCCGGCAGTCGCCGCACATCTTCAGGCGATCGGCGGCAGCGCCCTGAAACATGGCGTGGCCCGCCAGCTTGCCCACCATCGCCTCGATCGCCTTGAGCGTGCCAAAGGGCTTGCCGCAGCGCACGCAAGCGTAGGGTGGCGATTCGTTGAGCACGCGCACCTCCTTGCGCTGCGGCGTGAGCAGCAGGCGTGGCTGCAGCGTGATGGCGTTTTCCGGGCAGGTGGTGACGCACAGGCCGCACTGCACGCAGTTTTTCTCGACGAAGCGCAGTTGTGGCAGTTGCGGGTTGTCCTGCAGCGCGCTGGCCGGGCAGGCGCTGACGCAGCTCAGGCACAGGGTGCAGCTGGCCTTGTCGACCATGACCGAGCCAAACGGCGAAGCACCCGCGGGCAGCGCGAGGGCCTCGGGCCGGGCCGGTGCGGCCAGCGGCGCGTGATCGATCAGGTGGTCCAGCGCCAGGTCCAGCGTGGCGCGCTTCTCCTGAGCCACGGCGAAGCGGGCACGCGCGTCCGGAATCAGCTGGCGCGTGCGGGCGAGCGCCTGCAGACCAGCGTCCAGATCGGTCGCGGTTGTGGCGCGCAGCAACTGCAGGTGTGTGCCGGTGTAACCCAACCCGCGCAGGATGCCCTGTGCCACGTCCATCTGCGCCTGCAATCCTTCGAGGTACTGCGGTGCCTCTTCGCTGGTGACCAGCACCACGATCTGGCTGGCGCCAAACGCAATGGCGCTGAGCCACACATCCAGCCCCAGGCTGGCGGTGTGCCAGAGCGCCACCGGGATCACATTCGCCGGGACGCCCTGCGCGACCTTGAGTTGCGCCGCGCGGCCCAGTTCTTCCACCAGCGCCTGGCCTTGCGCCTGGCTGTGCAGCAGGAGCACCGCATCCTTCCCGCCGGCCGTGGCGTAGGTGGACAGCAAGGTCTTGAGCTTCACGCCCTGGTCGTTCGCACGCGGGTAGGCGTAGGTCAGCGCGCCGGTCGGGCAGACCGTGGTGCAGGCGCCGCAACCCACGCACAGGTTGGCATTGACCAGGATCCGCTGGCCGCGCTTGTCGCTGGAAATCGCCTCGGCCGAGCAGATGTCCACGCAGGCGTTACAGCCCACGGTCTGGTTGCGGCTGTGCGCGCAGAGCTTTTGCTTGTAGACAAAGAATTTGGGCTTCTCGAATTCGCCGACCAGTTCGCGCAGCTTCAGCACCGTGGGCAGGTCCTGCCCGTCCCAGCGGAAATAGCCTTGCGGCAGCGCGTGCTGGTTGAAGGTGGGCGTGGCGCTGGCAGCGCGCAGGTCCAGTACCAGGTCGAAGCGCTCGGACAACACCTCGGGCGCACGGCTGAAGTCGATGGCGCCAGCCACCTGGCAGGCCTTCACGCAAGCCCGGTGCGACTGGCAGGCCGTCATGTCAATCTGGTAATCCAGGCCGATGGCATCTTCCGGGCAGGCTGCGACGCAGGCGTTGCAGCGCGTGCACAGATCGAGGTTGATCGGGTTGTTCGCTTCCCAGCTCAATTCGAAGGCCCCCAGCCAGCCGCTCAGGGCCGTGATGCGGCCGCCCAGCACGGGGAAACGCCGCGCCTGCGCGCCCCCCGCGTTGCCGGGACCTTGCGTGAACAGCGTGACATCCATCACATCGGACAAGAGCGCGGCGGCGCGTTCGGCCGCATCGAGCGCGCCGATCACCAGCACGCGCCCCGCACTGTTGTAGCCGACGGTGGGAACCGGCTCGGGGTCGGGCAGGCGCGCAGCGGCCAGCAGCGCGGCGATCTTCGGCATCGCTTTTGACGCGTCGCGGCTCCAGCCGGCGGTCTCACGAATGTTGACGAACTTGATGACGGAGACCGCGCCTTCGGTCTGTTCGCCGAGCTCGGCAAACAGACGTTGCTCCTGGGTGCAGGCGACGATGACCTCGTCGCCGGACCGGACCGCCTTCTGGAATGCGCCGGCCTCGCGTCGGCACAACGTGGCGTGCAGCGTCAGATCTTCATCTAGTGCCTGGCCCAAGGCTTTCGCGTTGAGGGGCATCGTCTGGTTGCAGTCGCAAATCAGTGTGGGCATCTTCAGTGGGAGTTAGAGCGGCGAGCGGGCTTGGCGCGCTCGCGGACAGGGCGGGGGATTCGGCAAGAGTGTCCGACTGTGCCACGTCTGGTGGCGTCGGTGTATCCGCAACATCCCCAACCGTGGGGGTATTCGACGCACCGTCATTCTCTTCGTCAAACAGGTTCAGGGTCTTTGCGCTGGCCATCCGCCGCATCATCGCGGCAGGCAACGGGTCGGGCTGGCTGTAGTCGTCGATATAGATGTCCAGTCGGTCCATCACATTGAAGTGCGGGTCGGAAAACAGCTTCTTGACGGCCGCGTTGCGCACATCCTGCGCCACGCCCTGCAGCATGAAAGGCTGGAAGTCTGACGCCGGGGTCAGCGCCTGCACATCGTCCAGCGTCGGCAAGGGCACGGGGTCGGGCTGCGCCACGGCGCGACCCTCGCGGGGTGCGTTGCCGGCCGGCGCGGTGACAGAGGGTGCAGCGGCCTGCGGCGAAACCAGTGCCGGCGCCGGTGGCAAAGGCTCCGCCGCCGCCTTGCCGTCGCGGACCTCCTGCTTGCGACGCGCCCAGCGGCCAAGAAAACCGTCCGTCATTGCGCGCCGCCCTTCCCGCCGCCGGACTTCTTTTCCGTGCTCACCGCCGCGGGGTTGCCAAAGCGGTCCTGCAGCCCCTTGAAGCTCTGCGGGCGCTGGCGGCGTTTGGGCTCGGGCGTGTAGTGGGCGTCGGCGAACTCGCGCATCCATTCAATGACCTCGGCCGGTGCCGGCACCTGCTCCACTGTTTCCTGCGCGTCGAGCCAGCGGCCGGCGTCGTGGTAACTCAGCGACACCATCACCGGCCGCGCCATGGGCTCGTCATTTCCCGTGGCCTCTTCCTCCATGCGCCAGAGCACGAACCAGCACGGCGCCGGCGTTGAAGCATTGAGCAGGTAACCCTCGGCATCGTCCCTGAAGAGCTCCACCGCATAACCCGGGTGCAGCCAGTGCTCCTCGTCGTCCGTGCACAGCAGGCGACGCGGCGCGACCCCAAAGCCGGGCTCGTTCGGCACCACGTCGGCCAGCACCCAGCGCCAGGGCTGCCAGCGGCTCATCGGACCCTGGATGCGCTCGCGGCGCATGAGCACGGCGACGTGCAGACTTGGACGGGATGCTGGGTCAGGCAGGTTCATGGTGATGTCCGGGCAAGGCTGGAACTGTAAGCCAAGGCCATGCCATTGGTCGGAAAAGGGGCGCTGCCGGTCCGCCAATGGTCCTCCAGACCCGCGCCATCACGGCACCGTTCGCCACTTCGCCGGCTCTAGAATGCCTCTTTCGCCCGCAATCCGGGCGCGGTTTCAACCCGAAGCATCCAAGGTACGCGCATGGCCGCCCCTCTGAAGATCATTTCATCCATGGCCACCCGGCAGTTGCTGGCCGATCTGGTCGCCCAATACCGGAAAGACGCGATGCCGGAGATTCACGTCGAATCGGTCGGCGGCGTCGATGCGGCCAGGCGGGTGCAGGCCGGCGAATCCTTTGACATCGTGGCGCTGGCGTCCAACGCCATCGATCAGCTGACCGAAGCCGGCCGGATCGCGCCCGGCAGCCGGGTGGATGTCGTCAGGTCCGGCGTGGCGATTGCGGTGCGCGCCGGTGCGCCTCGACCGGACATCAGCTCGGAAGAAGCCGTCAGACAAGCTGTGCTGGGCGCAAGAAGCCTCAGCTATTCCACCGGGCCCAGCGGCGTGCAGCTGGCCAAATTGTTCGAGCGCTGGGGCATTGCCGGTCAAATCAGGGACCGCATCGTCCAGGCGCCACCCGGTGTGCCCGTGGGCCAACTGGTGGCCGACGGACAGGTCGAACTCGGGTTCCAGCAACTCAGCGAAATGATGAATCTGCCCGGCATCGAGGTGCTCGGTCCCCTGCCTGCGGCCATCCAGATCATCACCACCTTTTCGGCGGGCCTGTCGGTCACCTCGGACCAGCCCGAGGCGGTGCGAGCGCTGCTCGCCTTCATGGTCTCGCCCGAAGTTGATGAAATCAAGCGGCGCAACGGGATGGAGCCGGGCTGAACCCTGTGGAATTCCACTGTTGCAATGGATGCGCCGGCGCCAGAGCTGAGCCCGCTGATCAGTGCGAAGATGCGGACCTCGCTGCAAATGGCCCACCCAGTGTCCCGAGTTCTCTTGCCCAGCATTGATGCCGAGCGCTGCACCGGCTGCGGCTGGTGCGTGGCGGCCTGCCCTTTTCACCTGCTGAGCCTGGCGTCGATGGGCTGGAGGAAATCCTCGGTGCTCGGCGATGCGACCGCCTGCACCGGATGCCGCAAATGCGAAATCCGCTGCCCGTTCAACGTCATCACGATGGTGAAAGAAAAGCCCCCGGCCGAAGCCGGGGGCTTTTAAGAGATTTGCCCGTCTGTGCAAGCGTTCAGGCCTTGGCCACCGCCATGCCGCGGGTGCGATCAACGTGCCGCGCCCGAACTGGCTTCGCCTGGCCCCTTGCGTGTCAGCAGATACAGCAGCGGCCCGAACACGCCAGCCGCCAGCGTGATCAGGACATACGGCCACACGTTGCGCTGCAAGACCCTGGCATCACGCCACATCCAGACCAGCACCAGCACCAGGGCGATCACCAGATCAACCAGAACCTGAATCCCGGCCCAGGTCTGAAGCATCGTCTCGAAAATACCCCAGTAGCCGTGGTGCCAGACCGTCACGGCAGTCAATGCGCCAAACAGAAGCAGGGTGACAACCAACAGGATGCGTTGCATGAAAGTCCTTTCTGATAACGATGGACGCAGTATCGGGCGCACAGGTAATCAAAACAATTACCTTTCAGGTAATCGACTGGTGCTTGAGCTGTGCTCCAATCGCGCCATGGACGGGTTTCCTCAACCATTGCCCCAGACCTTGCAGCACGCGCGCAAGGCGCGCCACCTGAGCCAGCTGGAGCTGTCGCTGCGCATCGGGGTGTCTCAGCGGCATGTGAGCTTTGTCGAAAGCGGCCGCGCCCGGCCCAGCCGTGAACTGCTGACCCGCTGGCTGCAGGAACTGGACGCGCCGATGGCGCTGCGCAATGCCGCGCTGTTGCAGGCCGGTTTTGCGCCGGCCTACCGCGCCACCACCCTGGACGACCCCGACCTGGCCCAGGCCAGGGCCGCGCTGCAGCAGTTGCTGCGCGCGCACGAGCCCATGCCCGCGCTGGTGCTGGACGCGCAATGGAACCTGCTGCAACTCAACCGCGGCGGCCAATGGCTGGCCGCCACGCTGATGCCGCCCGAGGCGCTTCAGCCCGCGAACGGCGGGCCAGCCAATCTGCTGGACATGCTGGTGCATCCGATGGGACTGACGCGGCCGATGCTCAACCTGCGCGAGGCGGGCCCCGCCTTTCTGGCGCAACTGCGCGCCGAGGCCGCTCTGCAGCCCGCCCTGGCGCCCAAAGTCGAGGCGTTTGCCGCCTTGCTTCGGGATCGGCTGGGCGGGCGCCTGCCACAAGCCGCCCACCCCGGCCCACAGGCCCCGGTGCTGACGCTGCGGTTTGCATCGCCTTTCGGCGAGCTGGCTTTCTTCCGGATGTTCACGACCTTCGGCACGCCGCAGGACATCACCCTGGCCTCGCTGAAGGTGGAGCACATGTTTGCCGCCGACGAGGCGACGGACGCGGTGCTTCGGGCACAAGTTCGGTAGACGGGCCCGCACCGCCCCTCGCTGCACGCCGCACCGCCATGCCTGAGAAGCCTGTCCACCGTTCGACCCGGCCAAGGGACGGATCACCGTCGTCCACCCCCGGCCCGTTGGACGCGCTGGCCGCACGCTTGCAGGTTCACCAGCCTCGCCGGCTGCCGGGACGCCAATGGGTGGCGCGCTGCGGGGTGGTCCTGCTGATCGCCGAGCACGGCATGGCCGCGAATGCAGCCCCTGCCCTGTTGATGATGCGACGTGCCGAACGCGCGGGCGATCCCTGGTCAGGCCATGTGTCGTTTCCAGGAGGACGGGTCGACCCACGTGACCCCAGCACAAGGGCCGCGGCCCTGCGTGAACTGCAGGAAGAAACCGGGCTCCCGACGGACGCGCCCATCGCCCCGATGGGCCGCCTGTCCGACCTGCTGACCCGCGAGCATGGCCGCCGGCGTCCGATGGTCGTGACACCCTACGTTTATCGCCTGCCGCACGCCGTCGCACTTACGCCCGGCCTGGAAGCGGCCAGCCTCTGGTGGGAGCCGCTGCACAACCTGGTCGATGCCGGTTTGCGAAGAACCGTCATCTGGCGCGTCGCCGGCTTGCCGCTGCCTTTTCCATCGATCGAGGTCAACGGGGCACGGCTGTGGGGGCTGTCCTTGATGATGGTGAATGAACTGGTCCGCGCTACGGGCCTGCATAAACGCTGACCCTTCGGCCCTGGTGCCACGCGCCTCAATACGTTCCCGCCGGCCCGCGGCACTGCTTGATCCGCATCGCCGGTTTCCGCGCAGACCGCCCGCCTCTCAGGACCGATCCGTCGAACCCAGCGCGTGCCAGGTGGGCAGGCAATGCCGGGCCAGTGCGGTGACCCAGTCGGGGTCGGCCGGCACGAAGGCCAGACCGAAGCGCGGACTGATCAGAAAACCGGCGCGCTCGAAGACATCCGTGTCCTGTGCCTTCACGAAGCCTGCCAGCGCGCGGAACGGAATGGCGATCCCGCCGATGTGCACCACAGGCGCGCGCGTCGTCACCTCCTCCAGTCGCCCGGAAGCCTGGAACCGGTACACCACGCCGCCGTAGTCGAACGCCTCCAATGCGACGTCGTTGAGCGTGCGGCGCAAAGGTGGGCCCTTTCGCCGCAGGAGTTCGTTGCGGGAAACGCTGAACAAGGTGTCGTCAACCTGGACGAACGGATCGAGCTTCATGGTCCTATCGCTCGGGTCGGGGGGCTGAGCGGAATGCTGCTGTGCGCATCGCGCGTCGCTCAGGCCTGCCCCGGGCGGCGAATGCCCCGGCTCGACATCATCGCGCGGGTGCCGCAGCCGCCTCCTCATCCACCGCCTTCTGCACCGCCAGATAAAACGCCTCGCGCGCGGCGCTGTCGCCACCGGGTCGCGGGCGCCCCCGCCCCAGTCGGCGTTGGAGGCGATCACCAGCTTGCGTTTGGGGTCGATGAAGATGCCCTGGCCGAAGATGCCGCGCGCGGTGAAGGCGCCGGTGTCATAGGTCCACCACTGGTAGCCGTAGCCGCGCCCGGGCTGGCCGATGGGCACGCGGGTGGTGGTGGCCTGCGCCAGCCAGCCGTCGGGCACGATGCTCTGGCCGTTGACCGCGGCGCCGTTCAGGATGAACTGGCCGAAGCGCGCAAAGTCCCTCGGCGCGGCCTGGATGCAGCAGCCGCTGATTTCCTGGCCCGTCTTGCTCAGGATCCAGGTCGCCTTCTGCTCCATGCCGGCGGGTTTCCAGACCTTTTCCGACAGGTAGTCCGCCAGCGGCTTTTTCGTGGCCCGGTTGACCAGAATGCCCACCAGGTTGGTCTCGCCGGTGCTGTAGAGCCAGCGCGTTCCGGCGGGCACCTCGCGCGGCAGTTTGCGCATGTAGCTCACCAGCGCATCCACGCCTTCTTCGGGCTTGTGGTTGTTGAACTGCGCCACGTCGGATTTCGGGTCGGCGTAGTCTTCGTTCCACTTCACGCCCGAGGTCATGGTCAGCAACTGGCGGATGCTGACGTCGTCGTAGGCCGAGCCCTTCATCTCGGGGATGTAGTCGCTGACCTTGTCGTCCATGCTCTTGATGAAGCCGTCTTTCAGGGCCGCGCCGACCAGCGTGGAGGTGATGGACTTGGCCACGGAGAAGCTGGTCCAGCGCCCGTTGGCGTCGAAGTCCAGCCCATAGCGCTCCAGGCGCAGCTTGCCGTCGTGCAGCACGATCAGCGCCGCGCCGCGCTGCCCGGCCATGTAGGCGTCCACGTCCAGCGGCAGCTTCAGCGGCGCGCCGGCGGCAAGGCCGACGGGTTGTTGCCAGCGGGCACGACGCGGTGCCTGGCCAGAAAGGGGAGCCGGTCCAGCGCGCGGAAGGCCGCGTCGCGCTGGGATTCTTTCCAGAACAGCACGTCGCGGTCAGTGGGAAAATGGGCCAGGATTCCACGGGTTTCCTTGTCCAGGCTGAACCAGCCGGCCGTGCCGCCGATGGCCAGAACGGCGAGCGCCCCGAGGGCAATTTTCTTGAGCTTCAATTCGGGTCTCCTGTGCATGATGGGCCGACGGTGCCAAGGCCACGGTCGGGCTATGCCGATTCTGCGTCACCGTCGCCGCCAGCGAATGAGCACTTGTACCGACAGGGCCCCGCCGCAGCCCGTTACGGCGTCTTCCCTGCGCCAGCCGCCCGGCCGAGCACCCTGCAAGGCCGTCGGAAGATGTTATTTTGATAGCAACATATGAACCAACGACGCTGGGAACTGGCGAAAAATGCTGGAAACAGGCTGACAGCAGCCGCCCAGCGCCAGCCAGACCCGGGCTCAGCCCTGCCCCGGCGCACCCGTCACCAGAAACTGGCCGCCAGCCACATGGTGGATCGTGCGCAGCGCATCAGTGGCGTCTTCAAAGTGCCAGCGCCCATCACGGAACACGCGCTCATCGGCCCAGGCGCCGAAGACCTCGCCGATGAACAGGTCGTAGGCCTGCTGGTCGTGCAGCTCCGGCACCAGCCGGCAGGCCAGCCAGCCCACGAAGCCCTCCACCAGGGCAAGCCCGCTGCCCGGTGCCGCGAAGGTCTTCACGCCGTGGCGCGTGAGCTTGTCGGGCACGTCCCGGGCGCTGTCCGTGCCCACGCCAACGGTCA
>CAVSCI010000003.1:0-621933 GCA_963726365.1 uncultured beta proteobacterium
TGATGGATCCTTCTCGGGGAGACAATGAGCGACAGTGCCCGCCTTTACGCCTACAAGGCCTTGTTTGAAAACAAGCGCCTGGTCACACGCGCCGACATGATGGAGGTCGCCGAGGTGTCGCTGGCCACCTTCAAGCGCGACATCGCCAAGCTGCGCGACCAGATGGGCATGCCCATCCTGTTCGACAAGGACCGTGGCGGGTATTACCTCGACCGGAACAACCTGCATACAGAGATGCCGGGCCTGTGGTTCAGCCCCGAGGAACTGGTGGCCTTGCTCACGATCCAGCGGCTGATTGAGCAACTGCAGCCGGGTCTTGTCGGGCTGAAGCTCAATCCCTTGAAAAAGAAGCTGATGGATTTGCTTCAGGCCAAGGGCCTCGGTGAGGCGGAGATCGCGAACCGGGTGCGCATGACGTCAGCCGGCAAGCGGGCGCTCGAACTCAAGGCGTTCGAGACGGTGGCGCTGGCGACCATCTCGCGCAAGCGTTTGAGAATCACCCACCTGAATCGGGAGCGTGGCGAAAAGGTGCAGCGCACGATTTCGCCGCAGCAATTGGTTCACTACCGCGACAACTGGTACGTCGACGCCTGGTGTCACTTGCGCAAAGGCTTTCGCAGCTTTGGGGTGGATGCCATCGAGGAGGTCGAGATTCTGAATGAACCGGCCAGGGAGGTGGATGCCGCCGAGTTGCGCAGGGTGACCCAGGCCAGCTACGGCATCTTCGCGGGGCAACCTCATGCCTGGGCAGTCTTGCGATTTACCCCGCACCGGGCGCAATGGGTCGAGGCCGAGAGTGTGGCACCCGCAGCAGTTGGCCACCTTTGAGGCGGACGGCAGTTACCTGCTGAAAGTGCCGTATTCGGATGACCGGGAGCTTCTGGGCGACATCCTGCGTTTCGGGGCGGATGTCCAGGTGCTGGAACCCAAGGAGCTCCGCGCCAAGGTGCAAAGGACCTTGCTGGACGCCGTGGCCCAGTACATCTGAGTTCAGAGTCTTCGAGGGAATTGACATGAGCTTGATCCAATCGTTGCCAGACGGTCCGTTGGATATCGTGGGCGACATTCACGGCGAATTTTCATGCACTTCAGAGCTTGCTTAAACATCTGGGCTATGACGAGGATGGTGCTCATCCCGACGGGCGGTCGCTGGTCTTTGTGGGTGATTTCTGTGACCGGGGGCCCGACAGTCCGGCGGTGCTGGCGTTGGTGCAAGCCCTTGTGGAATCGAAACGAGCGGTTGCCGTATTGGGCAACCATGAAATCAACCTTTTGCGTGAAGATGCCAAGGAAGGTTCTGGCTGGTTCTTTGGCTCGCGCAGGCAGAAGGACCATGGGAAGTACGAACCGTACAAAAAGGTCAGCGATGAGGCCCGGGTACGCATCGTTGCGTTTCTGGCTTCGCTACCTGTCGGACTGGAGCGAGAAGACCTTCGGGTCATTCACGCCGCATGGATGGCTGAGCAGATTGACGTTGCCAGAGGATTGCCGTTGGGGACGTTCCGCGAAAGATACGAGGAGTGGGAGAAGGCCGCCAAGCATCACGCGATCGAAACTGAGATTGAAATACGCGTGGCGAAGGATCTGGACAGCTGGGAGCACAACCTGGACGATCCGATGAAGGTGCCGCCATTTTTGCCGGCAGTTGCCGAACATGACGTCAACATGCAAATGATGAATCCACTGAAGGTCTTGACGTCGGGGGTCGAACGCGAAGGCCAGGCACCGTTCTATTCAAGTGGCAAATGGCGCTTTGCTGAGCGGGTTCAATGGTGGGATGAGTATGAGGACGCGGTGCCTGTCGTCATTGGTCACTACTGGCGTCGCGTGAACAGGTTCGACCCTGCGAAGGCGGGTAAGGGTGGCCCTGATTTGTTTGACAACTTGAAGCCAACGGCGTGGCACGGCAAACATGGAAACGTCTTTTGTGTTGACTTTTCTGTTGGCGCGCGCTGGACTGCGCGCAAGGCGAATCAACCCCTCGGTGTTGACTTCAAGTTGGCGGCACTTCGTTGGCCGGAGCGAACGTTGATGTTTGATGATGGACATGTTGTGGCGACGCATGGACCAGAGACTTTCTGACCACATCCATGCCAATCATTTGGGCCAGCGCGTGGCTGTAGAAACGATCAGAAACCAGGCTCATTCTGTGAGCCTGCCGACCCCTACCATGACCCCTGTGATGCAAGTTTGATGTTGACGTTTGAGGGGCAAATCGGTATGATTGCAATTGCGCTGGTTTACATGTTCACTTGCAGAGCGCTTAAGAAATTCTGCTAAAGCAACTAAGCCCGCTTTGGCATTTTCGAGCCCGTTGTAGCTAGCCGCTGCAAACCGTTCGAGACTGAGAAAGTGGGCTTTTTTGTTTTTGACTTTGATGTTGGCCTGATGACGGGCCAGTCGCTGGATTTGATCGACAGATTGCCAGGGCGACTCATAAATGCTGGCTAAAGAAGCGGCTCTCCGACCTGTCGGAAAGCCATTTTGACAGTGACTTTTGGAGAGCTTTTCATGACCCGTTCACACCTGCACCTGATGCGAATGCATCGCTAGAACCCAGGTCGCAGTTTCTGAGATTTGACCGCGATGGCGGAGCCACGTCCATTTCCGGCTGAGGGTTCCATTTCGCGGATGGGAGGACTCACGTCTGTCACCCTAAAGGGGTTCGGCGGCGGGTGTTCTTCCTGAAGCGAAGGCGCGGTGTCTGGACTTTCAAAAGGAGCAGGTCATGTCCATCACCACGTTTGTCGAGGCCCTTTCGGCCGACCCGTATATCCGGGAGTTGCACCGCAAGGCGGTGCGTCTGCTCAACGATCCGACGCTGGATCGGCAGCAGCGGGAGTTCCATGTGCGCCGACTGCAGGCCGCCTTGCTGGAGTACCAGGCCGGGGAGACTTTGAAGGCGGCCAGGAAGGCAGAGAAGAAGGGCAAGCGTGAGCAGGCGTCACGCGCCGATCGTAACAAAGGTGTTGCAGACCAGAGCCAGATATTGGCTCGGCGCCGCGAGTTTGCTCGTGCTGAACCGGATACGGACGCGCACGAGGGGCAAGCGCCGGTGAAGGCGGCACCACCGGTTGTCACTGGCAGCGACAACCGACAGACCATGACCGGGCGCAGTCGCCCGGTGTTGACGCTCAGAAGGGCGTGAACGACACGGGGGTGGAGAAATTCGACCCCCGATTCGATGGGCGTGCACTGCGGCGCCCGGTTTATTTGACCCATTCACCACCGACCCTACGAAGGAGAGACCATGAAAGTTTTCTACCGCCCCGAGCAAGTGGCTCCAGCCCAGGCGTCTTCACCGTCGGCTCACAAGCCTAGGCTGGTCGTCGAGGACTGGGCGCGTCTTCCCCAAATCCACATTGGAGATCTGCGGCTTTGAACCCGTCACAGATGTCGCAGATGGCGCGTGCCCATGAACCGAACGTTTGTACGGGGTATCCTGGCGTGTGAAATGGTCAACGGTTTTGGCAATCGATCAGTGGGTGTGGCGGCATCCTTGCGCCTACACGTCGGGATCGATGGTGGCTGCCGCTGAACATGCCGTCTTGCATCGGGAAGTGGTGTGCTCGCCGACCTCAGGCTTTCACCATGCCCAGTATGGGAGTGCAGGGGGCTACTGCACCTTCAACGGCCTGATGGTCACGGGGTTGGCGTTGAAAGATTCGGGGCTGGTCGAACCGGGTGGCGATCCTGGACTGCGATGCGCATTACGGTAACGGCACTGAGAACATCATCCGGCGGTTGGGCATCGACTGGATCGAACACCACACGCAGGGGCTGCGCTTCTATTCAGCCAACGATGCCCGCGACGGTCGATACGAGCAGTGGCTCGCACAGGCGATCGAGAAATGCCTGGACTGCGACCTGGTGCTGTATCAGGCCGGCGCCGACCCGCACGTCGACGACCCTCTGGGCGGGATCCTGACGACGGCGCAGATGATCGCCCGGGACCGGATGGTGTTCGAGAAGCTCGGGCACCTGCCGCTGGTCTGGAATTTAGCTGGGGGCTACCAGGTGGTGGCCGGCAAGGCCGGCGCTGCTGCAGATCGAGCCGGTGCTGGCGCTACACCGCGAGACAGCCCGACTGCACTGCGAGATGTTCGGGTAGAGCGCTGCGAACGCTGGTCATGAGAGAAGCATCCATTTTTAACCTTCAGGAGAAAGCATGAAAGCAGTCATCACCGAGTCCACCCACTTCAATCGCGAAGTCGAGGTGGCGCCCATTGCCGCCCAGCCGGGCTCCTACCGGCTGCAGTTCAGCAGCCAGTTGCGTTCGGCTCGAATCCGGACGAGTGGAAACGCAACTTCGACCTGATCCTGACAAAAGAGCGAACTGCTGAGGCTCAAGGCTTTGCTGGAGGCCGTGCTTTGAATCTCGGCGGTACAGAGTCATCAACGGGGGATTTGGTCCAGATTGCGCTCCCGGCTATTTCAGCAAATGCGCTAAACAGGAGAAACGATATGACCCACGAGTTGATTCCCGCATCCCAGGTTCGGGATGCCCCAGACAACGCGCGGATCCAGCGCATTTTGCTGGTCACGGCACGGTCCTTCGGGATCGATCCCCTGCCTTCACCCGATTTCGCGCAAGGAGGCCGGCCATGAACAAGCCGTCCAACTCATTCCTGCCAGGCCTTGGCGTCTTCGGCTTTGATACCCAGGAGACGCTGATCCTGGCTGCGCTGGTCAGCGAGGATCCGATGCTGCTGATCGGCCGCACGGCAGCGCCAAGAGCGCCCTGCTCAACGCCTGGCCGAGGCGCTGCGCCTGGAGCACCGGCACTACAACGCCAGCCTGATCTCCTTCGACGATCTGGTGGGCTTTCCCGTGCCGGACGGCGACGGCAGGTGCGCTATCTGCGCACGCCGGCCACGCTGTGGGGCGCGCGAGCGTGTTCCTCGACGAGATCAGCCGCTGCCGGCCCGAGGTCCAGAACAGGCTCTTCTCGATCGTGCACGAGAGCGCGTGCAGGGCATCGCGCTGGAGCGCTGCGCTACCGCTGGGCGGCCATGAACCCGTGCGCGGCGGACAGGCGGATGCGGAGGACTACATCGGCTCCTGCCGCTCGACCCGGCGCTGGCCGACCGTTTCGGCCTGTTCGTCCGGGCCGGCGAATGGGAGGACTTCGCGGAGGCGGAGCAGCGCAATGTGGCCCATCCTGCCGGTGAAGGGCTCACATCGCCCAGGGCGCCTCGATTGCAGCAAAGCCTGGTGACGTGGCGGGCGGAGTTCGAGCGCCAGGTGATCCAGCCTTCGCCCTTGCTCTGGGCCTATGTCACGGCCGTGTGGGCCACCTCAACGCGGCCAGGGTGCGGGTTTCGCCCCGGCGCGCGCGGATGATCTCCCGCAGCCTGGTGGCGGCCTCGATTGTGTCCGGGCGCATCACCGAATCCTTGTGCCGGCAGGTGCTCCAGGCAGCCTGCCGCACTGTGCCTGGGGCGCGGCGCCGTCAAAGGAAGTTGTCTCAGCCGCCCACCGAGCTCCTGGGACCAGGCCAATGCGAAGGCGGGCGCCTGGATCCACGCCTTCCTGGCTGAAACCTCGATCAGCAAGAAACTGCTGATCCTCGTCCAGAAGTGTGAGGACCCCGACGAGGGCAGCCAGGCCGTAGCGCAGTTGATTGCCTGTGAGCCGACCGAGCGCGCCCACGCGTTTGCCTTTGCCGTCTACCCGGCCGCCCTCTCGGGCAAGCTGCCGATCGGCGCTGAAGGCGTCCATGATCTGGCGCGCCTCGCGACGGCCACGTACACGGTCAATGGTGAGATCTCCTGGCAGGAAAGCATGCGCAACAACGGATCCACCCATCCCGAGATCGTCGCATTCACCAAGGTACTGGCCCTCTCAAGGGCGCCAGGCGCGAGCGGGCCGAGCAGTTCTTCAACTGGTGCCTGGTGAGCCGTGTCGTCGTGGTCGCGCCCCAGTCCCTCGAGGCAGACCTTCACAGTGCCATCACGCACCTGGCAAAGATCACGGCGGCCCGGCATGTGGTGCTTGAAACCATGCGCGGCGAGGGGCTGTACGCCAACACCGGTGGGCCGATGTCGCGCACCCGAAAGCAGCAGATTTCGTCGAGCCTGCTGGGCCGTGATTCGGGCGATATCCGGTGCCCCAAGGCGCGCACCCTCGGGTTGCGCTTCGATGAGGGTGAATCGGCCGTGGAGGCGATGGAGAAACTGCTGCGCACAGTCGGGCTGGACGGCCCCGAGGGCCTGCGGGGTCTGTTCAGTATTGCCCGACATGCCCATGATGGCGCGTGCCGCCAGCGACGACGACGTCGAGCCTGAATGCCTCAGCGTCAGATCCGGGGGAGGTGCTTGGAACAGGCGCTGTGGCTGGGTCTGTGCAGCCCTTTCCTGTTCGACCCGCGCCGCCCGCTGATCTGGACCGAGACCAGCCTGCGCCGTCGGCTGGAGCTTTTTGAGCCAGCGGGGTTCTACGCATGACGCCGGACCGCTTCCACGCCATCTTTCAGGAACTGATGGACGAGAACCCCTTTGCCGTTCGCGCGACCCTGCGCATCCTGGACACAGAGTTCACCGAAACCGTCCCAACACTGGCGGTGACCTGCGAGGAGCGCCCCCGCTTGCTGGTCAACCTGGAGTTCGTGGCGGCAAACTGCCAGACAGGACGCCCACGTCAAGGCGCTGCTGTGCCATGAATTCCTGCACGTGCTGCTGCGGCACACCGAGCAGACCACGCGCATCAGCCGGGCCCGGCACATCGCGACCGACGCGGTGATCAACGCCATCATCCACCGCTGCCTCGGCGAGGCGTATTCGTCCATGATGGCGACCTACTATGCACACGCCGACGGCGTCCAGAGGCTGCTGCGTCAGCCGCGCGAGGGTGAAACACGGCGGGCCAATCTTCCGAAGGCGCTGCAAAGCGGGAGCGCAGAAGTCCGGTTTGCGGCGGTCTGGAAGGCGCTGTATGCCGGATCGCTGAACGTGGACGACATCGAGTCGGTGGCGCAGGAGGTCATTGCTTCTTCGGGTGAATCCGATGGCGCCGTCGTTCAGATCCTGCTGGGCAACCATGATGACCGGCGCCGCTGCCGGATGCGCTGCTCGATGCGCTCAACCGCAGCCTTCGGGAGATGAACGGGCACGGCATCTGGCGCAACCCCCGCGAGCGTGGCGTGGGGGCGCACCCCTATGAGGCGCTGATGCGCGCCAGCGACGAGCCGGTGCGGGCGTGGGAGCGCGAGACCCTGAAGGTGCTTCGCAGCCATGTCTTGCCCGACCGGAAGTCGCTGGCCATGCAGGACGAGGATGCCAGCTACCGAATCCCTGTGCTCAGCGCCACCGACCGCCGCGCTTTTCTGGGGGCGCTGTGGTTGCCCTACCTGCCTGAGGCCACCTGGTCGGGAACCCGGCGCAGCCCTGTGGGGACGACGCAGGTCTACCTCGACGTTTCAGGGTCGATGAACGCCGAGATGCCGCACATCGTCAGATTGCTGGGCCGCCTGCAACACCATATCCGCAAGCCGCTCTGGGCGTTCAGCGATGAAGTGGCACCCGCGGTGATCCGCAAGGGCCAGTTGATCACCAGCACTCGGGTGGAACCAGCATGTCGTGCGTGCTGGAGCACCTTTGCAAGACCCGCCCGGCGGCGGCAGTGATCGTCACGGACGGCTTCATCGAGAAGGTTCCACAGGGCCTTCTGCAGAGGTCTCGGGGCATCCGGATCCACGCACTGCTCAGTCGCGACGGAAGCGCCAGCAAGTTGGTCGAGGCCCGCATTCCATACACCCAACTGGGGAGGTTACCGACATGATCAGAATGAGTGAAATGGTGCTGCCAGGGCACCCGGACAAGTTTTGCGACCAGGTGGCCGATGCCATCATCGAACACACGGTACAGGTGGACCCACAGGCGTACGGTCAGATCGAGGTGGCCACCTGGTCGGATCAGGTCTGGCTGTCCGGTGGGGTCTGTACTTCCATTCCATTGCAGCTGAGCATGGCCGACATCGTGGTGGAGACCGGCAGGAAGCTGGGCTACCGCGATGGCAACTGGATCGACGCCGCCAAGTACCAGGTGCACAACACCGTGTGCCAGATGGTGGACGACCCGCAGAAATGGAGCCGCAAGGTCAATGACCAGGCCATCGTGGTCGGCTGGGCCGGATACGACGAAAAGACCGCTTACCTGGCGCCGGAGCACTTCCTGGCCCATAGTTTTCGGGAGGCTTTCGCGCTGAGTTGCGACAGCGGCGTGCTGCAAGGGCAGGGCCCCGATGGAAAGTTGCTGGTGGTGATGTCGGAAGACGCGCGCGGATGGCGGCTGGAGACCTTGCTGGTCACCCTGCAGCAACTGGAATCAAAGTCATTCGTCCAGTTGACCGAGGAGATCGAGGCGGTCGCTGCGCTGGCCTATGCCCGGCTGCAGGCGGCCGACGCACGCTGGGTCTCGGATTGGGGCCAGGTTGCCCTGCGCATCAACCCGAACGGCCCGTTGACCAATGGTGGCAGTGACGGTGACAACGGCCAGACCGGGCGAAAGCTGGCGATGGACTACTACGGCCCTCGGGTGCCCCAGGGTGGCGGTGCGCTCTCGGGAAAGCACCTGACCCACATTGACCGGATTGGATCCTACACGGCGCGACAGGCCGCTGTGCATGCGGTCCAGAGCGGCGCCAGGGAGTGTCTGATCAAGGTTGCCTATGCCCCTAACCTGATGGACCCGCTGGAGGTTTCATGGGAGGTTGACGGGCGAGGTGAGCGCGTGCCAGGCTCATTCTTCAATTTTGAGGCCATGTGTGACCGGTACAACGCGGCCGTCATCAACCAGCACCTCGCGCAGGGGCGGCATTTCTTTGATGCGTCCCTGCCCTGGAACGCTGCCCCTTGGCCAGGCGCCATCCAGTTACCCGAGGCTCACGCAGTGAGCCCCACATTTGAGAACATGTAAACCTGAAGAAATGGAGGATCCCATGGCAAAGAAAAACGAAGTGATCGAGGTGGAAGCCGCTTTGGTGGACGTGCAGGCCCGCAAGCTGCTGGACCGGGTTGGCGATTACCTCACCGAGAAGGACTGGAATTTTCCAGGTTTGAGGACAAGGATTGCCTCAGCTTCAACCTGCGTTTGCGTGACGGCAACGTGCGTGTCTTTGTCGATACATGGGAGGGGGCAGGGTGGTCACGAATCCTGGTCTACTCGACCTTGCCCACTTTCGTTCCGACCCAGAGAAGGCAAGCCGTTGCCGATGCGATTGCGCGCATCAACTACGTGAACATTTTTGGAAACCTCGAGATGGACATGAACGACGGCGAGGTGCGGGTGCGGACGATGGTGGAGAGTGATGCCTTCATCGGGGATCAGATGATTGACCGCGCGATTCGCACTAGCCTGGACATGGCACACCAGTACCACGCGGCGCTCTTGGGGATCGCTTTTGGCAACGCGCTGCCGCAAGATGTTCTGGAGATCACAACTCGCGGCAGAAGGGGTCACGGTGCAGTGAGTTTTTCGACTTGGTGATGTCCCAGCTCTGTGAACCAGGAAAACATGAATCATTCCCCGACGATCGCGTCAGGCCCCAGGTTGTTCAAGCGTGGCATGCCAGGTACAAGTCCCGCCAGATCGAGATCTGTGAAACGCAAGGGCATCAGAACTGGATCTCCACACTGGAAGTCCGCAAGGTGCTTCCTTCCCTGCGCGCCGAAGATCGGTTGCTCAAGGAATACGTGACAGGCGTCAGGAAACTCGACAAGGGGCCCCGGGTCTTCTTCAGCGAGTCGGCGCTGCGCAGTGAGCTCAAGCGCATGGGCAGTCGCGATGCCCTGATGTTTCTCGCCTGGGTGGAAAAGACGATCATCTACCCGGCCGCGCGCAAGCGCGAGGGCGCCCCAGCGCTGGAACTCATGCCTGCGCGGCCGGGCTCAGATGTCGAAGGTGCCGGTGATGAAGACCTGCACATTCCGCTACGCAAGACGCCCCCGGTTTCGAAGTCGCGCGCTGCGCGGCACCAGCCAGGCAAATCCATCGCAGGAGGGTGAACTGCATCGCAGGACCCTGGCTCCCGTCCTTGCCCATTGGCGCGGTGAGTCGGAACTGACGCGAAGCATAGTTGCGGGCGGTTTGGCGCTCATTGGCTGGATCTTCACAGTGACGTTCCTCATCAGGATCGCCACGGACCCGTCCCGCTACAACGGCACTTATGTTCTCAAGCAATGGTTTGTGTTCCTGCTGTTCCTGAGCCTTTGTGTCGGGCTGGTCTGGTGGGGTGTCGGGGTCATGCGCTGCGCTTTGCGGCGTCACCGTGAGGGCCGTAGTTTTTTTGGATCGATGTTCGGGTTCATCTTCGGGCTGACGTCGATACTCTTTCTGATGCCGGTCCCTTTGATAGTGGCGGCCGAGTGGATGCAGGGATTTTGGACTACGGTAAGAGGCAACATTCGCGTGGCGGATGTCATTCATGATCCAATATCTCGGAAGGATCGTGGTGAGGGGCGAAATCGGGTTCGGCACGTTCAAGCGCCTTGAGAAGGCACTTCAGATGCAGCCCAAGCTGACGCTCGTCCAGATTGAAAGCCCCGGAGGCTATGTGGTGGAGGGAATGGCAATGGCTGCGTTGATAGAGAAGAACGGCCTGGACACCGTGAGCCTTGAAAGTTGTGCAAGCGCATGCACGCTCCTTTTGGCGGCCGGCCAGGAGCGCTACCTGGGGACGGGTGCCACAGGTGGGATTTCACCGTTCGGGCCTCTTTGGCTATGCGCCAAGCACGACCTGGAATCCGATTGACCACGAAATCGCTGACTTATTACAGATCCCGAGCGACGTCAGAGGAATTCGTCAAGCAAGCCCTCGACACTCCGTCCAACAAGATATGGAATCCCCCGGCTGAACAAATGTTTGCTGCTGGCTATGCGACCAAATGGTGGAGCGAGAGGAAGTCGGGCTATTAAGGGATGTTGAAATAGTGTTTTCGACGTGCATTTTGATCAAGGCGCTGGCAGGCGGGCTGCACTGTTTTGCACCTCTTGTCAGATTAGGAATACCCGTTGGAAACTCACTCAAGAATCATGCGCCGAGAGCTCATCGAGCACTTGCGCGGACAGTTCCAGATCGACTGGTTCGGTCATCACGGCGTTCCTCACTGGGCCCGCGTTCGAGTCAACGGCTTGATGCTGGCGTCCGAACAGGGGCCAATTCGCACGTCACCGAACTGTTTGCCTTTTTCCATGACTCACGCCGCTTCAATGAGCATGTGGACGATGGTCATGGACAACGAGGCGCCGAGCTTGCGCGACAGCTCAAGGGGCGCTACTTTGACGCAACCGATGATGAAATGGACCTGCTGAATTTCGCTTGCACGCACCACAGCGATGGGCTCAGTCAGGGCAACCTCACCGTCATGGCCTGCTGGGACTCAGACCGCCTGGACCTCGGCAGGGTAGGCATTACGCCAGACCCCCGGTACCTGTGCACTGCTGTTGCAAAGAATCCTGAAGTCATTGCCAGAGCCCATGGCCGGGCCAAGGCTTGGCGGCGAATTCACGCAAGGACTCAAGGCGACGACCGGGTGTGGAGAATCGACTGAAACGACGAAGCAGGGAAACTCTACATGACAGCTCAGATTGCAGAAAAACTGCGCTACCAAGGGGAAGATGTGGCGATGTGCACCAATCCCCTCAGCGACTACTTCGCCTTGGGCGGCTTCAACCCGCGTTTTGAGTCGAACTGCACGGCACTATGGCGCGGCTACGTTGGCCGATGGGAAATCGTCGACGGTCGGCTTTATCTGGTTGAGCTACACGGCACGTTGGAGGACGGAACCGAAGCATCCGTTGCCACCATCTTTCCGGACTTCCCCGACAGAGTCTTCGCGCACTGGTATACCGGCACGATTCGCATCCCGCAGGGCAAGCAGCTTGAGTACGTTCACATGGGCTACGGCAGCACCTTCGAGCGAGACCTGATTCTGGACGTGGAGCGCGGTGTCGTGAAGAACACCCGAGTTCGCCATAACGGAACGCGAGGAGTCGGAGGGCGCCCCCGAAGGATACGGAGTTGGGGCCATGACCGTGTTCCCTCGCGCCAAATAGGGACGATGGGGAGGCCGCGTGATCTATCTGTATTGGTACCTCGGGATAGGCGTCTCGGTCCTTGCCATTGTCTTTGGCGCGCACCGGTTGACGAAAAAGGACGAGTCTGAGTCGCTTCGTGACCTTCTCGATGCAGTGAACCCCGACCGCAATAAGCTTTCGTACCGAATCCTGAACAACTTCGTGGCGCCGGTGCTCGCTGCCGTGGCCGTCGTGGTCGCCTGGCCTGTTGCTCTCTACATGAAGGGCAAGGAGATCTTCTCAAAGAAAAGAGAGTCTGCGCTGGAGGAAGAGCGGGAATTCGCAGTCGAGCGCATGCACCTGCAGGAGCGGTTGACAGTCCCGCAGATCGAGGCCCGCGAAGTGGTTGCAGACCCCTTGGGCGCCGTTCCGAACTTGCCGTTCGGCCACCTGAATGCAGCCTGGAGGACCTTCATCGAATGGTGGAGCGGACCATGAAATCTGGTCATTCACGGCACCTTGGAAGACAACCTGGGGACAGAAGGAACTCAGGGCTGGGTACGTCTTTGTACGCGACGGCGCCCCAGGCGCGCACTTCCTTACTACGCGGAAAGAGATCGAGTAACCTTCAGGCCGGGCTTCCTCTATATGACTTGTGCGGTGAAAGGGGAAGGTCAACTAGCTGCGCCAAAGCCCGTTTCAAACTGACCTCGAATCAAAAGTTAACGTTCCTTCTGCGCCTTGGGAACTGAGGCGTCAGAATTCAGAAACCTTCACGGAGAACGTACGATGCAATGGATGATCCCCATCAATAGCTTGGGCCCCCAGCACCAAAGGATTCTGGATGATGTGTCGACGAATCACGATCAAAACCGCGATGGATGTCCTGGTTCAACCACCACTGCCTGCTGGAGCCAATCGGCTACATTCTTCCTGCCGAAGCTGAGGAAAATTACGATTGACAACTTGCCTGTCAGGCCGAAATACCGGTCTGACTTAAACCAACCGGCCTCCACCAAACCCGGGGTGATTCAAGACGCCTACATCCGTATATCCGGGAAACCGACGATAAGTTTCAGGAGTTTGGTGCGTAGCACTTCGGGGCGCACCAGTTCGGCCTTGCGCGACTGACCCACGCCATGAACGGCGAGGACGCTCTTTGCCAAGTCAATTCCAACCGTTACGATAGCCATGATTTCCCCTCTCAAGTGAGTTGATGAAAAGTTTGACCTCTCCATCGTGGCACGCCGTTGTCGCAAACCGCAAGCCCAACGGCTCGCGGCTCGCCTGGGACGGGGAAGTCCCTTTCATTCGTTAGGCCGCAATCTTTTAGTTGGTCAATTCTTTATTAAATTTACCAAGCAAGTGGGGATGAAAAATATGGCAAATCCACCAAAAAAAGCAAAGCGAAGGTAATGCGGGTTGATTCATACCAAAAGTATGTCGTCTCTGGCGCGGTGACGTATGCGGATTCAACACCAGCGGCAGGCTTGACCGTCATCGCCTACGACAAGGATGTGTCTGGCATAGATACTCTTGGGCAACCGGTAGTGACAGACCAATCGGGCATCTTCGCAATTCCCTACAGCGATGCCGATTTTCGCCGCACCAAAGAAGAACGCGGTGGTGCCGATGTGATCGTATTGGTCTATCGTGACACCAATGGCAAACAAGAGCTTCTGTTCACCAGCAAGAAAAAGAACAACGCCCCTGAAAAATATGAGCTGAAGATCTCATTGCATCGCTGAATCGCCCCGGTTTTGAGGAGGCTCCAACCTTTGAGAGGGTCGTGTCCCAGCGCGTGGTGTAAAGTCCCAGCCCTGACAGGCTGAGGTGCACAGTACTAAGCGTGCCGCACCGGATACTAGAGGCTGCTGACGGCACCTTGGATGCTCGCCGATTCAGGGCCGATAGGGGTCAAGCACGCTGGTGTGTACGGTGACTTCTGAATTCAAGAGCAAAGGGAAACCTGCCTGAAACGTCTTAACGATGGACCTTGGGGTGAGGGCCTGAACTTCCGTCGAGTCGGATAGCCCTACCGGGGCCTCATAGCCCTGAACAGTCCATGGGAACAGCTTCCCCCAAAGCAGGAGGTGCGGCTGACCATCCTGCTGCAGGCGCACCATCGTTCCGCTAGGAAGCTGTCTAAGCATCAACACATCAGGATGCCCGGCGCCACCGATCTGGATTCCACAACGCTCAGCATGAAGAACCTCGTCGAGTTGGGCGCCGTCTTTCAGATTTGCCTTAGACCAGACTTCAACAAAGTGCCTGTAACGTTTCCCTTGACACTGACCGCATGGCCGATGCCCGGCGGCGAATGCTGTGACCTCGTCCAGAAAGAAAAGGCGCGAGTACTTCACATCTGATTTGGGTCGTGGCTGATTGTTCTTGTCCTTCAGGACGCAGGTGATCCACGGCTTTATGGCAAAGGGTCTTGGAAGCTCATAGTGGCGTGGCGACAAGGTGCCTCTGTTACCCATCAGTAGCCCCCTAATTCCGGTGGGTGCGGAGGTCAGAGTCCCAAGGGGTGTTACTTGATTGGTTGGCATCAAATCCTCGTTCAAAGAAGCCGTGGGCCATAAGTGCGCCTCTACATCGTACAGAACCTGTCAGCGCCCTTCCTGTTGCCGCCGATGCTGTTTTGAGTGGGCGCGTCGAAAATCGATGACCCCTCTTAGTTGCTGGAAAGCCGAGCGTTCTTTTAGGCGGTAGAGCGGGGCCCCCCTGGTGACCCAAAATCGGCGAGGATGGTCAAAATTGCGTCGGCAACAACAGACAAGGAAACTAGTGACTATTTCCAATGCTAGCCCGGCGCTAGCCCAACAAAAAGCCCGCTACCTTTTGAGTAGCGGGCTTTTTTTGCTGTATTGGTGCCGGAGAGATGAATCGAACACCCGACCTTCTCATTACGAATGAGCTGCTCTACCGACTGAGCTACACCGGCTAAGCGTGCAATTATAGCGCCTCGTAGTAGCTCGTCACGCGCTCCACCTCGTGTTTGGAGCCCAGGAAGACGCTGACACGTTCGTGCAGCTGGCCGGGCTGGATGTCCAGGATGCGCTGGCGGCCGTTGGTGGCCGCGCCGCCGGCCTGCTCGACCAGCCAGGCCATGGGGTTGGCCTCGTACATCAGGCGCAGTTTGCCGGGTTTGCCGGGCTCGCGCCGGTCCCAGGGGTACAGGAAGATGCCGCCGCGCGTCAGGATGCGGTGCACGTCGGCCACCATGCTGCCGACCCAGCGCATGTTGAAGTCCTTGCCGCGCGGGCCTTCCTTGCCGGCCAGGCATTCCTCGATGTAGCGCGTCATCGGGGCGTCCCAGTGGCGCATGTTGCTCATGTTGGCGGCGAACTCCTTCGTGTCCGCGGGGATGCTGCAGGTCTTCCTCGGTCAGCACGAAAGAGCCCTGCTCGCGGTCCAGCGTGAACACCGCCACGCCGTCGCCCACGGTCAGCACCAGCGTGGTCTGCGGGCCAAAGACGCAGTAGCCTGCGGCGACTTGCTCGCTGGCCGGGCTGCAGGAAGTCGGCTTCGTCCACGCCCCGGTCATCGTCGGGCATCCTGAGCACGCTGAAGATCGTGCCGATGCTGACGTTGACGTCGATGTTGCTGGAGCCATCGAGGGGGTCGAACAGCAGCAGGTATTCGCCCTTGGGATAGCGGTGGGGCACCACGTAGATGCCGTCCATTTCTTCCGAGGCCATGGCCGCCAGGTGGCCGCCCCATTCGTTGGCCTCGATCAGCACCTCGTTGGCGATGATGTCGAGCTTTTTCTGCATTTCGCCCTGCACGTTCTCGCTGCCTGCCGCGCCGAGCACGCCACCCAGGCCCCCTTGTTGACGGCCAGGCTGATGCTCTTGCAGGCGCGGGCGACGACTTCGAGCAGCAGCCGCAGCTGCGCGGGAATCTGGTCTTTCTTGTGTTGCTCTTCCACCAGATAGCGGGTCAGTGAAATTCTTGCAGCCATGTTGATCCTCCTGAAAGTTCCGGATACGGGTCAGCCGGCCAGCGCGCGGGTCACGACCTCGCGCACGTCCTTGCTGAGTTCGGTGCGGGCGGCGACCCGCGCGATGGCTTCGCGCGCTGCGCCCTGATAGGGTTCCGCGAGTTTCTTCCAGCGGTCCAGGGCGCGGGCCAGACGGGCGGCCACTTGCGGGTTGATGGCGTCAAGCTCGATCACGCGTTCGCTCCAGAAGATGTAGCCCGCGGCATCGGCGCGGTGAAAGGCCCCGGGGTTGGCGCTGCAGTAGCTGAAGATGACGCTGCGCGCGCGGTTCGGGTTGCGCAGGTTGAAGTCGGGATGGGTCATCAGCTGTCGCACGGCCGGCAGGATGTTGCCGCCACGATCGGGCGCACCGGCCTGCAGCGCAAACCATTTGTCGAGCACCAGCGCCTCGTCCTTGAACAGGCCATAGAAGTGCTGCAGCGCCTCGGCGGCCAGCGCATGGCCGCTGCCGACCAGCGCGCTCAGTGCGTTGAAGCGGTCGGTCATGTTGCCGGCATCCTTGAAGCGCTGCAAGGCCTTGCCCGGCCAGATCACGTCCCCGGTGTGCCGCGACGCCAGGCACAGCATGGACAGCGCCAGGCCCGCCAGGGCACGGCGCCCGGACGAGACCGTGTCGGGCCGGAAGGCGCCGTTTTCGCGGTGCGCGTCCCAGGCCCATTGCCAGTCATGCAGCAGCTCCCGGGCCAACTGGTCGCGCATGGCCTCGCGCACCGCATGAATGCGCTGCGGATCGACCACGTCGAGCTGCTCGGCAATGTAGGTTTCCGACGGCAGGGTCAGCACCAGTTCCTTGAAGGCGGCGTCCAGGCCCGGGTGGCGCAGCACGCCACGCAGGGCGTCGATGCAGGCCGCGTCCAGCACCCTCGCTTCAGCGGGATGCGCGTGGCCCTTGATGAACCCTGTGGCGCGCTTGAGCGTCAGGCGCTGGGCGGCTTCCCAGCGGTTGAACGGGTCGGTGTCGTGCGCGAGCAGGGTCAGCAGCTGGCTGTCGGTGTAGTCGAAATCCAGCACCACCGGGGCACTGAACCCGCGCAGGAGGGACGGCACGGGCTCGGCATCCAGATTCACAAACGTGAAAGTCTCTGTGGCCTGCGTCAGCACCAGGGTGTGCGAACCTGGCCTGGACTGTTCCCACTGGGCCAGTTGAAGCGGCAGTGCCGTCCCATCCGCGCCGAGCAGGCCCAGCGCCACGGGAATCACAAAGGGCTCGCTTGCGGGCTGGCCTGGCGTGGGATTGCAGTGCTGCGACAAGGTCAGGCAGTAGCTGCGCGAAGCGGCGTCGTAAACACCCTCCGCCCGCAGGTGGGGTGTGCCGGCCTGGCTGTACCAGCGCTTGAACTGCGGCAGCAGCCTGGCCAGATCGGAGCCCGGGTTGGCATCGGCGATCGCCTGGGCAAAGTCGTCGCAGGTCACGGCCTGCCCGTCGTGGCGCTGGAAGTACAGCGTCATGCCCCGCGCGAAGCCTTCGCGGCCGGATTCTGCAGACCCGCTGGCCCCCGCGGTGTCGGCGGTTGTCGCCAGCGTCTGCATCATGCGCACCACCTCGGCACCCTTCTCGTAAATGGTGACGGTGTAGAAATTGCTGATCTCGACGTAGCTGTCAGGCCGCACGGGATGCGCCATGGGGCCCGCGTCCTCCGGGAACTGTGCGGTGCGCAGCACGCGCACGTCCTCGATGCGCTTGACCGCCCGCGCCGACGGATCGGCGCACAGGTCCTGGCTGAACTCCTGGTCACGGAAGACGGTCAGGCCTTCCTTCAGGCTGAGCTGGAACCAGTCGCGGCAGGTGACGCGATTGCCCGTCCAGTTGTGGAAGTACTCGTGCCCCACCACGCTCTCGATGTTGGCGTAGTCGGTATCGGTGGCCGTCGCGGAATTCGCGAGCACGTACTTCGTGTTGAAGATGTTCAGGCCCTTGTTTTCCATGGCGCCCATGTTGAAGTCGCTGGTGGCGACGATCATGAAGCGCTCCAGGTCGAGCGGCAGGCCAAAGCGCGCCTCGTCCCAGGCGACGCTGGCCATCAGCGAGTTCATGGCGTGTTCGGTCTTGTCCAGGTCGCCCGGACGCACATAGACCTGCAGCAGGTGCTCCTGGCCGGCGCGCGACACGATGCGCTGCTCGCGGCTGACCAGCACGCCGGCCACCAGTGCAAACAGGTAGCAGGGCTTGCGATGCGGGTCCACCCACTTTGCGAAATGCCGGCCGTCGTCCAGGTCGCCCTGTTCGACGAGATTGCCGTTGGAGAGCATCACCGGGTACTTCGCCTTGTCGGCCCGCAAGGTGACGGTGTAGCTGGCCATCACGTCCGGGCGGTCCAGGAAATAGGTGATGCGACGGAAACCCTCGGCCTCGCACTGGGTGAAGAAAGAGTCGTTGCTGACGTACAGGCCCATCAGCTGGGTGTTCTTGACCGGCGCGCAGGTGGTGAAGATCTCCAGTTCGAAAGGCTCGGGGCTTTCGGGCAGGTTCTCCAGCACCAGCTGGTTGCCGTCCATCTTGAACGAGGTGCCCGCGCCGTTGACCAGCACGCGGGCAAGGTTGAGTTCTTCGCCATGCAGGCGCAGCGGCTGCGCTGGGCACGCCTGGATTGCGTCGCAGCGTCATCTTGTTGAGGACGCGCGTCTTGGCGGGGTCCAGGTCGAACGTGAGCTCGACCGTATCGATCCAGTAGGCAGGCGGGCTGTAGTCCTCGCGACGAATCGCGACGGAGGGGCCCTGGGCATCATGAAGCAACATCAAGTGTCTCCAGAAAATTGGATTGGGAGAGTTCGTTGTAGTCCCGCACGGCCGCGATCACATGCGGCCCGGCGAGTTCGCTGGCGCTGTGGCTGCTGCAGACCGCCACGGCACGCATGCCGCCGCGCCGTGCGGCTTCGATGCCAAAGGGGGCGTCCTCGAAGACGATGCAACTGGCCGCAGGCACGCCAATACGGCGCGCCGCTTCCAGAAAGATGGCCGGCTGCGGCTTGCCGGGCAGGCCTTCGTCGCCGCCGACCACGGCCAGCGGTGCGGGATCCATGTCGAGCAGCGAAAGGGTGAACGCGATGTTGCGACGGTCGCCGGCGGTGCCGACGGCGATCTTCAGGCCGCGCCCCGCCGCCGCGCTGGCGAAGCTGCGAAAGCCTGCAACCTCGCGGAACTCCGCGCCGAAAAGTTCGCGATAGATGGTTTCTTTCTCGTGGGTGATCTGCGCGCTTTCCGCTTCACTCACCTCGCGGCCCATGAGTTCGCAGGCGCATTCGAACGCCGTGCGCCCGGTGGTGCGGCGCATCAGGTCGGGGAGGTCGATCGCCATGGCCCGACGGCGCGCGAACTCGACCCACGCCCGGGCGTGCCAGGGCATGGAGTCGACCATCGTGCCGTCCATGTCGAAGATGAGCCCCAGGCTGCGCGTCGCTGCCCAGGGTTCGTTGCGCCACGCTCATACGCCCTGCTTCAGCGAGGCTTCGATGAACGGATCCAGGTCGCCGTCCAGCACTTTCTGCGTGGCCGAGGTCTCGTAGTTGGTGCGCAGGTCCTTGATGCGGCTGTTGTCCAGCACGTAGGAGCGGATCTGGTGGCCCCAGCCCACATCGGTCTTGGTGTCCTCCAGTTTCTGCTGCGCTTCCTGCTGCTTGCGCAACTCGAAGTCATACAGTCTGGAGCGCAGGCGCTTCCAGGCCACGTCCCGGTTGCTGTGCTGGCTGCGGCCGTCCTGGCACTGCACCACGATGCCGGTGGGGATGTGCGTCAGGCGCACCGCCGAGTCGGTCTTGTTGATGTGCTGGCCACCCGCGCCGCTGGCGCGGAAGGTGTCCGTGCGCACGTCGCTGGGATTGATCTCGATCTCGATGGAGTCATCGATCTCCGGGTAGACAAACACCGAGGCAAACGAGGTGTGGCGTCCGCCCGACGAGTCGAACGGGCTCTTGCGCACCAGCCGGTGCACACCGGTTTCGGTGCGCAGCAGGCCAAAGGCATATTCGCCCTCCACCTTGATGGTGGCGCTCTTGATGCCCGCCGTGTCGCCGTCGGACAGGTCTTCCACCGTGGCGGTAAAGCCCTTGCGTTCCGCGTAGCGCAGGTACTGGCGCAACAGCATGCTGGCCCAGTCGCAGGCCTCGGTGCCGCCGGCGCCGGCCTGGATGTCCACAAAGCAGTTCAGCGGGTCGGCCGGATTGTTGAACATGCGGCGGAACTCGAGATGCTCGATGTCGGCAGCCAGTTTGGCAGCTTCCGCCTGGATGGTGAGCAGCCCGGCCTCGTCGCCTTCTTCGCGGCTCATGGCGTACAACTCCAGGTTGTCGGCCAGTTCGCGCGTGAGGTGCGTCAGCGTGACGACCACGCCGTCGAGGGCTTTCTTTTCCTTGCCCAGCTCCTGTGCGCGCTTGGGGTCGTTCCAGACGGTCGGGTCTTCGAGCCAGGCGTTGACGGTTCTCAGTCTTTCGGATTTGGCATCGAAGTCAAAGATACCCCCGTAAGGCTTCGGTCCTGGCGCTCAGGTCCGTGAGTTGGGCGCCGATCTGGTTGACTTGTTCTGCTTCCATGGTGTGAATTTCCTGCGGTTTTTAGGGGCCGACGTGCGGCAACCCGCCATTTTCTCACGCGAGGAAGTTTTCCATCAGAACGGCCAGTTGCCCGGGCTGGTCGTGTTGCAGCATGTGGCCGGCGTCGGTGACCACCGCACGCCGGCAGTCCGGCACGGATTTGAGGCGCTCGTGGTACTCGGCCAGGGTGTATTTGCCCTTCCACCACCGGCCCAGGCTGTCATCGGAGGCCTCGACGGCCAGTGTCGGCGCGGTGATGCAGCTGTAGATCTCGAGCACTTCGTCGACCCGATAGAGCTGCGCATTGATGATCTTGTGCGCCGGGTCGCCCAGGATCTGCCATTTGGTCGATCCGTCGGCCTGCACCCTGGGCTGCGCCCAGTAATTGGCCAGCCAGTCGGCCTTGTCCTGACCCAGGCGCGGGTTGGTCTTCATCAGGCGCCGGGCCACGCCGGCGACGTCGTCGTACGCCTTGAGGTCGAGTTCGCCGCGGTGCAGAGCCTTCAGATCGTCCATCCACTTGGCCAGGCGACCCGGTGCCTGAGACGGCCGGGTGGCCGGCATGCCGAAGCCTTCCAGGTTGATCAGGCGGCGGATGCGCGCCGGGCGGGTGCCGGCATACAGCATCACCACGTTGCCGCCCATGCTGTGGCCGACCAGGTCCACCGGCTGCTCCGGGGCGTAATGGTCGAGCAGGGCGTCGAGGTCGGCCAGGTAGTCGGGAAACCAGTAGTTGTCGGTGCCGGGCAGGGCGGTCTGCCCGTAGCCGCGCCAGTCCGGGGCAATGATCAGGCGCCCTGTGGCAAAGGCCTGCGAGAAAGCATCCACCACGAACTGGTACGACGCCGCCACGTCCATCCAGCCGTGCACCATGACCAGCGGCGGCACGCCGGGCTGGGCCTCGCCCCACAGGCGGACGTGGTAGGTCAGATTGCGGATCGGGATGAATTCGCTGCGCGAGGCTCGTTTGATTGGGTACATTGGACGGATTATTCAGGAGACCCGCGATGGATGTCAGTCAAGGCAGGGACAAAGCGACCGGGGGCACGCCGGATCACTACGCGGCGATGCACGGTGGTTTCCGCTGGCCGGTGCCGGCGTCGTTCAACATGGCCCAGGTGTGTTGCCGGCGCTGGGCGCAGGCGCAGGACGTCTCCCTGGATGCTTCAAAAAGAATAGCTGATCATCGACCATTCGACGCTGGGGAATGGCACTTTTCATTCATATTTTGCGCTGAATCAGGCCGCCAACCGGCTTTCGAATGTGCTGGCGGCCCTGGGCGTGCGCCGGGGCGACCGCGTGGCCATCGTCATGCCGCAGCGTTTCGAGACCGCCGTGGCCTACATGGCCGTGCTGCAGATGGGCGCGGTGGCGATGCCGCTGTCGATCCTGTTCGGCCCCGAGGCGCTGGAATACCGCTTGCAGGACAGCGAGGCCGTGCTGGCGATCTGCGACGAGGCCTCGATCAGCGCGCTGCAGGGCGTGCGCGCTCGCTGCCCGCTGCTCGAGACCGTGATCGGCGTCGGCGCGGCGGGCGCGCTGGGCGATCTGGACGGTGCGCAGGCCATGGCGGCGGCGTCGCCTGATTTCGGGCTTGTGGACACCCTGGCCGACGACCCCGCCGTGCTGATCTACACCAGCGGCACCACCGGCAACCCCAAGGGCGCGCTGATTGCGCACCGCGCGATGATCGGCAACCTGACCGGCTTCGTGTGCAGCCAGAACTGGTTCGGCTTTGACCCGGCCTCGTTTCCAACCCTGGCCGACGTCATCGGCGCCGGGCCGTCGACCCCGCCAGGGCGGCCGGCCTCGCGCGCCGTGTTCTGGTCGCCCGCCGACTGGGCCTGGACCGGCGGCCTGATGGATGCCCTGCTGCCGACGCTGTACTTCGGTCGCCCCATCGTGGCGTACAACGGCCGCTTCAGCCCGGAACTGGCGTTTTCACTGATGCAGCAGCACGGTGTGACGCACAGCTTCCTGTTCCCCACCGCGCTCAAGGCCATGATGAAGGCGGTGCCCGAGCCGCGAAAGCAGTACACGTTGCAGCTGCAGGCCCTGATGAGCGCCGGCGAGGCGGTGGGCGATGCGGTGTTCAACTGGTGCCGCGACCAGCTGGGCGTCACGGTCAACGAGATGTTCGGCCAGACCGAGATCAACTACATCGTCGGAAACTGCGCAATGAGCTGGCAGGCCGCCGCCGCGCCGGGCCGCGAAGTACACGCAGTGACGGCGTGGGCACGGCTGGCCAGCGCCGGCAGCATGGGCAAGGGGTATCCGGGCCACCGGGTCGCGGTGATCGACGACGAGGGCCATGAGTGCGCCGTCGATGTTCCCGGCGATGTGGCGGTGAACCGCTTCGACGTTCACGGGGACCCCGACCCGGTGTTCTTCCTCGGCTACTGGAAGAACGACGCCGCCACGCAGGGCAAGTTCACCGGCGACTGGTGCCGCACCGGCGACCTGGCGACGCGCGATGCCGACGGCTACCTCTGGTACCAGGGCCGCGCCGACGACGTGTTCAAGGCGGCGGGCTACCGCATCGGCCCGGGCGAGATCGAGAACTGCCTGGTCAAGCACCCGGCCGTGGCCAATGCCGCGGTGGTGCCCAAGCCCGACCGCGAGCGGGGTTCGGTGGTCAAGGCCTATGTCGTCTTGTCTCCTGAAACCATAGCGAAACGTGACCAATCGACGCTGGGAAGGGTCCAGATTTGAGCAGGAACTGGTGGCCGAACTGCAGGCCCACGTCCGCGGGCAGCTGGCGCCCTACGAATACCCCAAGGAGATCGAGTTCATCGACGCCCTGCCCATGACCACCACCGGCAAGGTCCAGCGCCGCGTGCTGCGCTTGCAGGAGGAGGCGAGGGCGCGCGAGGCGGCGGGCTGAAAGACCGGCGACACCCGTTGCCTTCGCCCGAGCCCGTAAACTGCCGCTCCGTTGCCAACCACCCGCAGAAATTCACTTTATGTCACCGATGAAAACCGTCCAGCTGGGTCACAGCGACCTGCATGTCACCCCCATCTGCCTGGGCACGATGACTTTCGGCGAGCAGGTCGATGAAGCGACTTCGCACGCCATCCTGAGCCGTTCGCTGGAGCGCGGCGTCAACTTTATCGACACCGCCGAGATGTACGCCGTGCCGGCCCGCGCCGAGACCTGCGGCGCCACCGAGACCATCATCGGCAACTGGTTTGCAAAGAACCCCGGCGCGCGGCAGAAGGTCGTGCTGGCCACCAAGGTGGCCGGACCGTCGCGCGGCATGCCCTGGATCCGCGCCGGCAGCGGCATGACGGCGGCCGACATCGTGGCCTCGTGCGACGCCAGCCTGCGCCGCCTGCAGACCGACGTGATCGACCTGTACCAGATCCACTGGCCCGAGCGCCATGTGCCGGCCTTTGGCATCGTCTATTTCGACCCGGCCAAGGACAAGCCCGAGACCTCGCTGCACGAGCAGCTCGAAGCCCTGGGCACGTTGGTCAAGGCGGGCAAGGTGCGCCACATCGGCCTGTCGAACGAGACGCCGTATGGCGTGCACGAGTTCGTGCGCCTGGCCGAGCAGCACGGCCTGCCGCGCGTGGCGAGCATCCAGAACCCCTACTGCCTGATCAACCGCACCTTCGAGAACGGCCTGGACGAGTCCTGCCACCGGCTGGGCGTGTCGCTGCTGGCCTATTCGCCGCTGGGCTTCGGCCTGCTGACCGGCAAGTACGACGCCACCGGCATTGCCGCGCCCGAGGCGCCGCAGGGCCGCATGGCGAAGTTCGAATCGATGAAGAAGCAGCGCTGGGGCCGCCCCGAGGCGCTGGTGGCCGCGCGCCGCTACAACGCGCTGGCGCGCGAGCACGGCCTGACGCCCTCGCAGCTGGCGCTGGCCTTCTGCTACACCAAGTGGCAGGTCGCCAGCACCATCATCGGCGTGACCTCGATGGCCCAGCTCGACGAAGACCTGGACGCCTGGGGCACGACGCTGTCGCCGGAGCTGCTCAAGGCGATCGACGCGATCCGCTGGGAACTTCGAGATCCCGCGCTCTGACCCTGGGGTGACCCGGCGATGGCCAGGAAAGAACACGTCAGCGAAACCCCCGCCACCGCCTGGCTCAAGGCCCACAAGGTGGCGTTCACCGAGCACCCTTACGAGTACCTTGAGCACGGTGGCGCGCAGCACAGCGCGGCGGTGCTGGGCTTCGATCCGTTCACCGTCGTCAAGACGCTGGTGATGCAGGACCAGGACGCCAAGCCCCTGCTGGTGCTGATGCACGGCAACCGCAAGGTGTCCACCAGGAACCTCGCGCGCCAGATCGGCGCCAAGTCGGTGGAACCGTGCAAGCCCGAGGTGGCCAACCGGCACAGCGGCTACCTGGTGGGCGGCACTTCGCCCTTCGGCACGCGACGTGCCATGCCGGTCTATATCGAGGCGTCCATCCTGGCGCTGCCGGGGATCGTCATCAACGGCGGGCGGCGCGGCTATCTGGTGGGGATCGATCCGCAGGTCTGTGTGGCGTTGCTGGGTGCGAGGCCGGTGCAGTGCGCGCTGGCTGAGTAAGGGCGTCAAGGGGCTGTGCCGGCCGTGCGCCGCACTGGCAAAATGGCGGGTATCCCAAGGAGTTTGCGTTGGAATCTTATTACCCCGCCCTGGCGGCATTGGCTGCCTACCTGATCGGCTCGCTGAGCTTTGCCGTCATCGTCAGCCGCGTCATGGGTTTGAAAGACCCGCGCAGTTTTGGCAGCAAGAACCCCGGCGCCACCAACGTCTTGCGTTCGGGCAGCAAGCCGGCGGCGGTGATCACGCTGTTGCTCGACGGCGCCAAGGGCTGGCTGCCGGTGGTTCTCGTCAAGTGGTACGGTGCGAAGTACGGGCTGGGGGACGCCACGGTCGCGCTGGTGGGCGTGGCGGCCTTCATGGGCCACCTGTATCCCGTGTTCTTCAAGTTCGCGGGCGGCAAGGGCGTCGCCACGGCGCTGGGCGTTCTGCTGGGTATCAACGTCTGGCTGGGACTGGCCACGGCGCTGACCTGGTTGATCATCGCGTTCTTTTTCCGCTATTCGTCACTGGCCTCGCTGGTCGCCGTCGCATTCGCGCCCGCGTACTACGTGTTTGGCGACCGCATCGCCTGGTACGCCGACAAATCGATCACGCTGGCATTGCTTGTCATCGGCCTGTTCCTGGCCTGGCGACACCGCGAGAACATCAACCGCCTGGTCGCGGGCACTGAATCGAAGCTCGGCGCGAAGAAGTAGGTGAAAACCATCAGTAACGGCGTTCCAGGGTCATCTGGTCGTTCTCGCGCTTGATCTGGAAGCGGTTCAGGTAGCTGTTGCCCAGCAGCACAAACGGCATGGCCTGGGGCGTGACCACCGCGTCCACATCGAAGACTTCGACGTCGCCCAGACGCACCGAGCGCAAACTCAGCCGCCAGCCCTGCGCGGTTCCATTCGCGGTACTGATGTTGACGGAGCGGCCGCTGCGGTAGTTCAGTCCCATGCGCTCGGCGTCGCTGGCACCGATCGACACGGTCGAAGCGCCCGTGTCCACCATGAATTGCGCGGCCTGGCCATTGATGCTGCCCTGGCCGAAGAAGTGGCCCCCATGGTCGGCCGGCAGCACGATCCGCCCGCTGCTGGCGCTGCCGCGCCCGCCCACGCTGGCTGGCGAATCACCCAGGCGCAGCGTCAGCCGCTTGCCGCCGACTTCAACCACCGCTGAATCGCTGCTGGTCGACACCACCTTGACGCCCTGAAACGTTTCGCCCACTGCAACGCCTTTGGGCGCGCCGCCATCGACCATCAGCAGCGCCCGGGTGCCCAGCATGCCTTGCAGCGCGACGGATTGGGCCCACGCCGAGCTTGCCAGCCCGCAGGCCAGTGACAGAGCTATCGCGTAGCGGCCCGCGTGGGGAACCACTTCAATCCCGGAAATTGTCGAAGCTGATCGGGATGTCCGTGATGTCCTTGCGCAGCAGCGCCATCGCGGCTTGCAGGTCGTCGCGCTTGGCGCCGGTGATGCGCACCGACTCGCCCTGGATCGACGCCTGCACCTTCATCTTGCTGTCCTTGATGATCCGCGTGATCTTCTTGGCGTCCTCGGTGGCGATGCCGTTCTTCACCTTGATGACCTGCTTGACCTTGTCGCCGCCGATCTTCTGCACGTCGCCCATGTCCAGGAAGCGCACGTCCACGTTGCGCTTGGTGAGCTTGTTGCGCAGGATGTCCTCGATCTGGGTCAGCTGGAAATCGGCATTGCCGATCAGGGTGATTTCCTTGTCCTTGAGCTCAATGGCGGCCGGCGTGCCCTTGAAGTCAAAGCGGGTGGCGATTTCCTTGGCGGTGTTGTCGACCGCGTTTCTCACTTCCGGCAGGTTGGGTTCGCAAACAGTATCGAAAGAGGGCATGGTGGGCTCGGCTTGCAAAGTTTGGGATGCGACAATTCTCCCATGTTCCCCGAGCGAAATGTACCCCTGCAGGCCTGCAACACCTTCGGCATCGTTGCGAAGGCGTTCTCGCTGGTGCGGGTGCGCGGCGAATCCGATGTCCAGGCCGTGCTGGCGGACCCCGCGCTGGGGCCAGCGCCCGAAATTCGTGCTCGGCGGCGGCAGCAACGTGGTGCTGACCGGCGATGTCAAGCCGGTGGTGCTCAAGGTGGAAATCCGGGGACGCCGGCTGGTCGGGGAAACCGCCAAGGCCTGGGTCGTTGAGGCCGGGGCCGGAGAAAACTGGCACGACTTCGTGACCTGGACGCTGGACCAGGGCTGGCCCGGCCTGGAGAACCTGGCGCTGATCCCGGGCACCGTGGGTGCGTCACCGGTGCAGAACATCGGCGCCTACGGCGTGGAACTGCAGGACCGGTTCGATTCGCTGGACGCCATCGATTTGACGACGGGGCAGGTGTTCACGTTGAATGCGGCGCAATGCGCCTTTGGCTACCGCGATTCGGTGTTCAAGCACGCGAGTGATTTTGGCCTGGCCGGCAAGGCGCTGATCCTGCGGGTGCGCTTTGCCTTGCCCAAACCCTGGAAACCGGTGCTGGGTTACCTCGATCTGGAGCGCAAGAGGGCCGAGACGGGCATCGCAGCCCCCGACGCCCGGCAGATCTTCGACTGGGTCTGCGCCATCCGCCGCGCCAAGCTGCCCGACCCGGCGGTCATCGGCAACGCCGGCAGCTTTTTCAAGAACCCCACGGTGACGCCCGAGCAATGCGCCGACATCATCGCTCGCGACCCGAAGGTGGTGCATTACCCGATGCCCGACGGCAGCATCAAGCTGGCGGCCGGGTGGTTGATCGACGCCTGCGGCTGGAAGGGCAAGTCGGTCGGGCAGGCCAGCGTGTATGAAAAGCAGGCGCTGGTGCTGGTCAACCGGGGCGGCGCCACGGGCGGGCAGGTGATGACGCTTGGCCCGCGCCATCCAGACCAGCGTCTACGAGCGCTTCGGCATCCGGCTGGAGCCGGAGCCGGTGGTGGTTTAGGCGCGGGCCAACTGGACGAGCCGACAAACCCTGCGGCAGCGCTACTTTGCGGCGTATTCCTGGGACGTTTCCCACGCCACTTGCTGCAGGTGCGCGGCAACATCCGCGGGAAGTCCGGCGGTGTAGGCGTTGCCAACGGGCGATTTGCCAAAGAGTGAGGCGTACACGGTGCATGCGGCCAGGTAGGTGCCGGCGAGGCTCGGGTGCCGCTTGTCGGCGACGTAGAGGTCGAGGTTCGGCTTGAGTGCTACCGACTTCGCGAAGGCGAGTCCCGCTGGAACCACCTGGGCACCGTTGGCCTTGCCGGCGATGGTGTACTGCTCGGCGAGCTGGGCGGTCATTTCGGGCTTGTCCTTGTAGGCCCAGGACATGAACAGGATCGGGCGCGCACCGTTGGCCCGGATCGTGTCAGCGTGCTTCTTCGCGTACGTGTGGAAGACGGACTTCAATTGCGGGTGGATCGGGCACTGGCTGCAGTCCATGACCATCACCGCGTCGAACTGCGGACCGGGTGGATTGAACTGGATCTCGTTGTCTCCGACGAACGAGTACTTGCCGATGCGGTCAGGACCGAGGTAGCTCGCGACGTCGTGCCAGTCGATGCCGGAACCGCTGATCGTCACCGACACGCCGCGGTGCGTGATGGACTTGTCGCCGCGCGTGAGCAGCGCGACATGTCCGTGCATGCTGTTGTTGTAGTAGAAGAAACTGTTGCCGACCCACAGCAGCGCTTTCGGAGGACCGCTCGGCGTCGCCACCGCGGCGGGCGAATTCGGGGTTTGGGTTTGGGTCGCACATCCGGCGATCGACAGGACGATCAGGATGGGCCCGAGGATGCGGTACAGGAGGGTTTTCATGTTGTTGGTCTGTTTCAAGTCGGATGATGGGTAGGAAATCTAACCCAATAAGCCGGAATTTGACAGCCCTCGGGTACGCCAGAACCTGTCGAATCACGTCCGTCGAGGCGAAAAAAAGCCGCCTTCAGGCGGCTTCTGGCGCGCGTGAGCCCCGTTTACTCGCCCTTGCGGTCGCTCTTGCCGCCGTCCAGGCGCAGCATGTCGGCGCCGGAGCCCAGCGAGAGCAGCCCGGTCTTGGCGTAGATGCCGAGCTTCTGGCGCGTGTCCACGATGTCCAGGTTGCGCATGGTGAGCTGGCCGATGCGGTCCAGCGGCGTGAACGGCGCGTCCTCCACCTTTTCCATGCTCAGGCGCTCAGGCTGGTAGGTCAGGTTGGGCGACTCGGTGTTCAGGATCGAGTAGTCGTTGCCACGGCGCAGCTCGAAGGTGACTTCGCCGGTGATGGCGCGCGCCACCCAGCGCTGGGCGGTCTCGCGCAGCATGATGGCCTGGGAGTCGAACCAGCGGCCCTGGTAGAGCAGGCGGCCGAGCTTGCGGCCGTTGTCGCGGTACTGCTCGATGGTGTCCTCGTTGTGGATGCCGGTGACCAGGCGCTCATAGGCGGCGAACAGCAGCGCCAGGCCGGGGGCTTCGTAGATGCCGCGGCTCTTGGCCTCGATGATGCGGTTCTCGATCTGGTCGCTCATGCCCAGGCCGTGCCGCCCGCCGATGCGGTTGGCTTCCAGGATCAGCTCGACGGCGCTGTCGAAAGTCTTGCCGTTCAGCGCCACCGGCTGGCCTTCCTCGAAGCGCACGGTGACTTCCTCGCGCTTGACCTCCACTTCGTCCTTCCAGAAGGCCACGCCCATGATGGGGTTCACGATGCGGATGCCGCTGCTGAGCAGCTCCAGGTCTTTCGCTTCGTGCGTGGCGCCCAGCATGTTGGAGTCGGTGCGAGTAGGCCTTTTCCGCCGACATCTTGTAGCCGAAGCCGTTGGCCGTCATGAAGGCCGACATCTCGGCGCGGCCGCCGAGTTCGTCGATGAAGGCCTGGTCCAGCCAGGGCTTGTAGATCTTCAGCGACGGGTTGGCGAGCAGGCCGTAGCGGTAGAAACGCTCGATGTCGTTGCCCTTGAAGGTGCTGCCGTCGCCCCAGATGTTGACGTCGTCTTCCTTCATCGCCGCCACCAGCATGGTGCCGGTCACGGCACGCCCGATCGGCGTGGTGTTGAAGTAGGTGACGCCGGCGGTCGAGATGTGGAAGGCGCCGCACTGCATCGCGGCGATGCCCTCGGCGGCCAGCTGCGTGCGGCAGTCGATCAGCCGCGCCAGTTCGGCGCCGTATTCCATCGCCTTGCGCGGAATTTCGTCGTAGTCGGCCTCGTCGGGCTGGCCCAGGTTGGCGGTGTAGGCGTAGGGGATCGCGCCCTTCTGGCGCATCCACAGCAGCGCAGCACTGGTGTCCAGGCCGCCGGAGAAGGCAATGCCGACTTTTTGCTGCGCGGGGAGGTTTTGGAGAATCGTGGCCATGGTGGGGTGCGCCTGGCTCAGCCGAAGTGGCAGATGTAGTGGTAGGCGCTGGCCACGCGGATCTCGAACCTTGAGTCGCCGGGAACGCTGAATTTCTCGCCGGCGCCGGACTTCATCCAGACGTCGCTGCCCGCCAGCTTGTATTCGCAGGCGCCGGCCACGCATTCCATGATCTCGGGCGCGCCGGTGTTGAAGGTCAGCGTCGCCGGCAGGATCACGCCCACTGATTTTTTCGTGCCATCGGGATAGGTGATGCCGTGGCTGACGCATTTGCCGTCGAAGTACACATTCGCTTGCGTGGTGACGGAAACGCCGTCGATTTTTTCGGTGGTCATGATGGGAAGAATTTGTGCGAGGCACTCGCACCGGTTGTTCTGGGTTAACCGGTGATTTTAGGATACCGCGCCTGAGAGCGCCTGTGCAAAGCGCTGCGCGTCAAAACCAACGGTGATCGCCTGACCGGTCGGGCCGTGCCATTCGACCACCGGCCGCTTGATGACGCTGGGCTGCGCCAGCATCAAAGCCCTGGCACTTGCGGCGTCCAGCACGGCCGATTGCGCGCCTGGGTCGAGCTTGCGCCAGGTGGTGCCTTTGCGGTTCAGCAGGGCTTCCCAGCCCGCGTTGGCCAGCCAGGCATCCAGTCGTGCCTCGGGAACGCCTTGTTTTTTGAAGTCGTGAAACTGGACGGTGACGCCGGCCTCGGCCAGCCAGGCCCGGGCCTTCCTGACGGTGTCGCAATTGGGAATGCCGTAGAGGGTGATCAAAGGACTGCTCATGCGATGAATCATGCGTGAATTTGACCTGCGCGACAATTCCGGCACTTATGAGAACACTTCAGGACTGGCTGGCCCACTGCGAGCAACTTCATCCCAAGACCATCGAACTGGGGCTGGACCGCGTCCGGGCTGTCGCCGACCGGATGAAACTGCGCTTTGCCTGCCCGGTGATCACGGTCGCCGGCACCAATGGCAAGGGGTCGACCTGCGCCATGCTCGAAGCCATCCTGGAGCAGGCCGGCTACCGCACCGGGGTCTATACCTCGCCGCACCTGGTGCATTTCGAGGAGCGCTGCCGGATTCATGGCGAGATTGTCAAGTGCTTCTGAATTGATAGCGCACTTCGACCGGGTGGAGCTGGCAAGAGGCGAAATTTCCCTGACCTACTTCGAATTCACCACGCTCGCCATCCTGAGTCTCATGGCGGCGGCGAATCTGGACATCGCGATTCTGGAGGTCGGCCTGGGCGGGCGTCTGGACGCCGTCAACATCATCGACACCGATTGCGCCATCATCACCAGCATCGACCTGGATCACACCGAACTGCTGGGCGACAACCGCGAAAGCATCGGTTACGAGAAGGCCGGCATCATGCGAACGGGCAAGCCCGTCATCGTGAGCGATCCCATGCCGCCGCAAAGCGTGATCGACCGCGCCACCGAGATCGACGCGCAGCTGTGGCGTTTCGGGCATGACTTCAATTTTTCCGGCGACCGGCAGCAATGGGCCTGGGCCGGCCGTGGCCGGCGCTACAGTGGGCTGGCCTATCCGTCGCTGCGCGGTGCCAACCAGCTGGTCAATGCGTCGGGCGTTCTGGCGGCGCTGGAGGCCCTGCGCCAGCGCATTCCTGTCACGGCGCAGGCCGTGCGCAACGGGCTGGCGATGGTGGAGCTGCCTGGGCGCTTCCAGATTGTTCCGGGGCAGCCGGCCCTGGTGCTGGATGTGTCCCACAACCCGCATTCGGTGGCGGCGCTGGCGGCCAACCTGGACGCGATGGGCTATTTCCCGACGACGCACGCCGTGTTCGGCGCGATGGCGGACAAGGATCTTGGGCCGATGCTGGCGCGTGTGGCGCCGCTGGTGGACCGCTGGTACTTCACCGATCTGCCCACGCCCCGCGCCGCATCGGCCCAGGCGCTGCTTTCCGGCTGGCAGGCCCTGGCGGGTCGTCGCGATGTTCCCGCCAGCGTCCATCCATCGCCCAAGGAAGCGCTGCGGGCGGCCATCGCGTCGGCGGACCCCGCTGATAGAATCGTCGTCTTTGGATCGTTCTATACCGTGGGCGGCGTTTTGCAGGACGGCATCCCGCGCCTCGACGCCAAACACCTGAACGCCTGAGTTCCTACTTCATGGCTTTTTTCAAGTTCCGATTCCCTGGCGCCAAGACGGGTGCCGAAGCGACGGCTCAGCCACCCCTGGAGAGCGTCGAAGGCATGCGCCGGCGGGCCCGCCACCGTTTGATCGGTGCGGCCGTGCTGGTTCTGGTTGCGGTGGTCGGGTTCCCGCTGGTGTTTGACACGCAGCCCCGTCCGGTGGCCGTGGACGTGCCGATCCTGATTCCCGACAGAACCAAGGTCAAGCCGCTGGCCCTGCCGTCCACCGGTGCTGAAACCAAGGCCGCAGTGGCGGCGCCGGTCGTGGCGGCCTCTGAGGCTGCGCGCAAGGAGGCGCCACCACCGGCGCCCGCCGCGCCGAAGCCACCCCAGGTGGCGGCGCAGGCCAGCCTGGATGCCAAGGAAGAGATCGTGACCGGGAATGCGGAATCAAAACCTCCAAACGCGCCCGTCAAACCGGCTTCTTCGGCCGTAACTGGCGAAGTGAAGCGCGAACCTGCGCCCGCACCCAAGGCAGAAACCAAGACAGAACCCAAGGCAGAGTCGAAAGCGGAAGCCAAGGCGCCCGCGGCCAAGCCCGCTGACGATGGGAATCGCGCGCGCGCCTTGCTGGACGGCAAGGATGAGGCCAAGCCCACAGCCGCCGATGCCGGCCGCTTCATTGTGCAAGTCGGGGCCTTTGCTGACGCCACCAAAGCGCGCGAGGCCAGGCTCAAGGTCGAGCGGGCGGGTGTCACGACTTACACCCAGGTGGTCGAAACCCCCGAGGGCAAGCGCACCCGGGTCAGGGCTGGGCCATTTTCAAGCAAGGCCGAGGCCGAGAAAGCTGCGGCGAAGATCCGGGGGCTGGACCTTCCCGCTGCCATCTTGACGCTGTGAGCCGGGTGAGCGCGTGACGACCGTGGACTGGATCCTGCTGGCGGTGCTGGTGGCGTCGCTCTTGCTCGGCGCATGGCGCGGCCTGGTGTTCGAATTGATGTCGGTGATGGGGTGGATCGCGGCGTTTGTGCTGGCCCAGTGGTGGGCGCCCGAGTTGGCGCCACGCCTGCCACTGAGCGGTGCGACCGAGCCGGTTCGTTATGCGGTGGCCTTTGTGCTGATATTTGTGGCCGGCGCGTTTGTCGGTGGTTTGCTGGCCTGGTTGACCCGCAAGCTGGTCGAGCGCATCGGCCTGCGGCCCGTGGACCGCACACTGGGGGCCGCATTTGGCCTGGTGCGTGGACTGGTGTTGCTCCTGGCGGCGACGGTGGTGATGGACATGACGCCGTTGAAGTCGAGCGACGCCTGGCAGGCTTCGTTGGGCGCCGGCGTGCTCGGCGCGGCGCTCAAAGGGCTCAAGCCGGTGTTGCCGGACGCGTTCGGAAAGTATTTGCCGGCCTGATTTTGTGGCGCAGGCCGACGCACCGCCGGTGCGAGCCCTGTGCCTGACTGGATGGAACTATGTGTGGAATCGTCGGCGTTGTCAGCAACGCACCCGTGAACCAGCTGATCTACGACGCCCTGCTGCTGCTGCAGCACCGCGGGCAGGATGCGGCCGGCATCGTGACGCAACTGGACCGCAAGTTTTTCATGCACAAGGCCAAGGGCATGGTCCGTGACGTGTTTCGCACCCGCAACATGCGTTCGCTGCCCGGCAACTGCGGCCTGGGCCAGGTGCGCTATCCGACGGCGGGCAATGCCTTCAGCGAGGAAGAAGCGCAGCCCTTCTACGTCAACGCGCCCTTCGGCATCGTGCTGGTGCACAACGGCAACCTGACCAACGCCCACGCGCTCAAGGCCGAGCTGTTCACCACCGATCACCGCCACATCAACACCGAGAGCGATTCGGAAGTCTTGCTCAACGTGCTGGCCCACGAACTCGAGCGCGCCACCAAGGGTCTGCCGCTCACGCCGCGCGACGTCTTTGCGGCGGTCAGCGCGGTGCACCGGCGGATTCGCGGCTCCTATGCGGTGATCGCGCTGATCGCGGGCCACGGCCTGCTCGCGTTTCGTGATCCCTATGGCATTCGTCCCCTGTGCATGGGTCGCGGCAAGGACGGCGCCATCCTGTTTGCCAGCGAATCCGTTGCGCTGGAGGGCACGGCGCACATTTTCGAGCGGGACCTCGCGCCGGGCGAGGCCGTTTTTGTGACGCTCGACGGGCAGACCCATGCACAGCAGTGTGCCGAGGCGCCGGCGCTCTACCCGTGTATTTTCGAGTTTGTCTACCTGGCGCGCCCTGATTCGGTGCTGGACGGCATCTCGGTCTACCAGGCGCGACTGAACCTCGGCGAAACGCTGGCCAAGCGCGTGATCTCCACCGTGCCGCCCAACGAGATCGACGTGGTGATCCCCATCCCCGAATCCAGCCGCCCCAGCGCCACCCAGCTGGCGCACCTGCTGGGCATCCCCTACCGCGAGGGCTTCGTCAAGAACCGCTACGTGGGCCGCACCTTCATCATGCCGGGTCAGGAAGTCCGCAAGAAATCGGTGCGCCAGAAGCTCAACGTGATCGCCAGCGAATTCAGGGGGCGCAACGTGTTGCTGGTGGACGATTCCATCGTGCGCGGCACGACGTCGAAAGAAATCGTCCAGATGGCGCGCGATGCCGGTGCCCGCAAGGTCTACCTGGCCAGCGCCGCCCCGCCGGTGCGTTACCCGAACGTGTACGGCATCGACATGCCGACCAGCGATGAACTGGTGGCCCACGGCCGCACGGTTGAGGAGATCCGCCAGAGCATCGGGTGCGACGCCCTGATCTACCAGGATGTGGAAGGGATGAAGAAAGCCATCGGATCGCTGAATCACAAGCTCACCGGCTTTGATGCCTCCTGCTTTGACGGCATCTACGTGACCGGCGACATCACCGCCGACGACATCGCGCGACTCAATTCCAGCCGACCCGGCGCGCAGGAGGGCGATGAAGATTCGTCGCGTCTGGCACTGCCCAATCACGTGGACTGATCATGAGCGCAAGAAAACTACCTGATCACCTGCATCTGGACACGCTGGCCGTGCGCGCCGCGGTGGACCGTAGCCAATATGGCGAGAACTCCGAGGCGCTGTACCTCACCAGCGGCTACGTTCAGCCGTCGGCCGAAGCCGCCGCGCGGCGCTTTGCCGGCGACGAGGAGGGCTTCACCTACGGCCGTTATGGCAACCCCACCGTCGCCAGTTTCGAGCAGCGCCTGGCGGCCCTCGAAGGCACCGAGGCGGCGATTTCCACCGCCTCGGGCATGGCGGCCATCCTGATGATGTGCCTGGCCCTGCTCAAGGCGGGCGACCACATCGTCTGTTCGCAGTCCATGTTCGGCTCCACCATCAAGCTGATCGGCTCGGACCTGGCGAAATTCGGTGTCGAGTCCAGTTTTGTGTCGCAGACCGATGTTTCCGCCTGGAAGGCGGCGGTCAAGGGCAACACACGGCTGCTGTTCGCCGAGACACCGACCAACCCCCTGACCGAGGTCTGCGACATTGCCGCACTGGCGGCCATTGCGCATGGCGCCGGCGCGCTGCTGGCCGTGGACAACTGCTTTGCCACGCCAGCGCTGCAGCGGCCTGTCGCGCTGGGGGCGGACATCGTGATGCACTCGGGCACGAAGTACCTCGACGGGCAGGGCCGCGTCATGGCGGGCGCCCTGTGCGCCAGCCAGGAGCTGGTCACGGAAAAATTCCTGCCGGTGCTCAAGAGTGCCGGCATGACGCTGGCACCCTTCAACGCCTGGGTGGTGCTCAAGGGACTGGAGACGCTGGACATCCGCATGCGCGCACAGTCGGCGCGCGCCCTGGATCTGGCACGGTGGCTGCAGGACCAGCCCACCGTCCAGCGTGTGTTCTACCCCGGTCTGTCCAGCCACCCCCAGCACACGCTGGCCATGGCGCAGCAAGGCGGTGTGGGGGGCGCCGTGCTGTCCTTTGAAGTCAGGGCCAGCGCTGCGGATCAGGCCCGCGCGCGGGCCTTTCATGTGCTTGACTCGATGCGCCTGTTGTCGCTGTCGACCAACCTGGGTGACACCAAGACCCTCGCCGCGCATCCGGCCAGCACCTCGCACGGGCGCCTGACGGAAGCCCAGCGCCAGGCCGCCGGCATCCAGCAAAACCTGATCCGCGTGGCCGTGGGCCTCGAACACCTCGATGATGTGAAAGCCGACCTCGCGCGCGGCCTGGAAACCCTGACATGACCGCAAGAATCCGCACCCGCTTTGCACCTTCGCCGACCGGTTTCATCCATCTGGGCAACATCCGTTCTGCGCTGTACCCATGGGCTTTTGCCCGCGCAAACGGCGGCGATTTCATCCTGCGCATCGAAGACACCGACCTGGAGCGCTCCAGCCAGGCGGCCGTCGACGTGATCCTCGAGAGCATGGCCTGGCTGGCCCTGGACCCCGACGAAGGTCCGTACTACCAGATGCAGCGCATGGACCGCTACAAGGCGGTGCTGGCCGAATTGCAGGCGGCCGGCCATGTGTACCCCTGCTACATGAGCATGACCGAGCTCGATGCGTTGCGTGAGCGCCAGATGGCGGCGAAAGAGAAGCCGCGCTACGACGGCACCTGGCGCCCTGCGCCCGGCAAGGCCCTGCCTCCGGTGCCCGAAGGCATCAAGCCGGTGCTGCGTTTCAAGAATCCCCAGGGCGGCGTGGTCGCCTGGGAGGACAAGGTCAAGGGCCGCATCGAGATCCGCAACGACGAACTCGACGACCTGGTCATTGCCCGGCCCGACGGCACGCCCACCTACAACTTCTGCGTGGTGGTCGACGACATCGACATGGCCATCACCCACGTCATCCGCGGCGACGACCACGTCAACAACACGCCGCGCCAGATCAATATCTTCGAAGCGCTGGGCAAGGCGCCACCGGTGTACGCCCATCTGCCCACGGTGCTCAACGAGCAGGGCGAGAAGATGAGCAAGCGCAACGGCGCCAAGCCCGTGACGCAGTTCCGCGACGAAGGCTTCCTGCCGGACGCCGTGGTGAACTATCTGGCCCGCCTGGGCTGGAGCCATGGCGACGATGAAATCTTCACTCGGGCGCAGTTCCTGCAGTGGTTCAGCCTGGACCACCTGGGCAAGAGCGCTGCGCAGTTCGACGAGGCCAAGCTGCGCTGGGTCAACGCCCAGCACATGAAAGCCATGGACGATGGCACCCTGGCCGCGCTGGTCGCCGCGCAACTTGAAAAGCGCGGCATCCCGCCCGACGATCGCCTGCCCCGCATCTGCGGCCTGTTCAAGGACCGCTGCGACACCACCGTGGCGCTGGCAAACTGGGCGGCCGCTTTTTACACCGACATCACGCCCCATGCGGCCGAAAAGGCCCAGCACGTGACCGACGCCATCCGGCCGGCGCTGGCCCTGCTGATCGAGAAGCTGTCAGCCTGCGCCTGGGACAAGGCGTCGATCTCGGCTGCCATCAAGGACGTTCTGGCGGCAACGGGCGTCAAAATGCCGCAACTCGCCATGCCGGTGCGCGTGCTGGTCATGGGCACGGCCCAGACGCCATCGCTGGACGCGGTGCTGGAGCTGTCAATGCGGGAAAAAGTTTTGAGTCGCTTGCGGGCGGCCTGATTTTCGCCCTATAATTCAAGGCTTGATGCGAACGGTCGCAGATTTTCAGCAATGAAGGTTTGGGAACGTGAGTGCGGGGGTATAGCTCAGCTGGGAGAGCGCTTGCATGGCATGCAAGAGGTCATCGGTTCGATCCCGTTTACCTCCACCACCAACGTATCAGATGGAGCAATCCACCGGTTTTGACCCTATCGTCTAGAGGCCTAGGACATTACCCTTTCACGGTAAGTACCGGGGTTCGAATCCCCGTAGGGTCGCCAGTTTTATCCCCGGATAGAAATGGTTCAAGTGATGGCACTTGGCTCGAAAGAGCAAACGTCATACCAACGAGGAGTGGTAGTTCAGTTGGTTAGAATACCGGCCTGTCACGCCGGGGGTCGCGGGTTCGAGTCCCGTCCACTCCGCCAGATAAAAGCCCCGCGCAGCCTTGCGTGGGGCTTTTTCTTTGGGTGTCCTCAGGCGCCGTGCAACCGGCCGACGGGGGCATTGCATTCTGGCGCGCTGTTGCTGCGCCCGGCCGCCCGTCCCGTTCGGCGATGCGCATTGTCCCGCGGCGGGTCCGAATTCAGGGGACCAGAACCGCCGCGCCATCGATGGCGCCGGCGCGCAGGGCCGCAATGGCCTCATTGGCGCGTTCCAGCGCGAACGGTTCCACATGCGTCGTGACGGGGTGTTGGGCAATCAGCGAGAAGAAGCGGTCGCCATCGTCCCGAGTCAGGTTGGCCACCGAGCGGATGCACCGTTCGCCCCAGAGCAGTCCGTACGGGAACGACGGGATGTCGCTCATGTGGATGCCGGCGCAGACGACGACGCCGCCCTTGCGGGTGGCGCGCAACGCGGCCGGCACCAGAGCGCCCACGGGTGCAAAGATCAGGGCGGCGTCTAGTCCCGTTGGTGCTCGCGCATCGGACGGCCCTGCCCAGCAGGCGCCCAGCTTCAACGCGAACTCGGCGCTTTGCTGATCGCCGGGTCGGACGAATGCATACACCTCCTGGCCTTGCGACACCGCGACCTGGCAGATGATGTGGGCCGCTGCCCCGAAGCCATACAGGCCCAGGCGCATGCCCCTGGATACGCCGGAGAGCCGGTAGGCCCGGTAGCCGATCAGTCCGGCGCAGAGCAGCGGCGCCGCATGAACGTCGTCATAGGCGTCCGGCAACGCGAAGCAGAAGCGCGCGTCGGCCAGCGCGTATTCGGCAAAGCCCCCGTTGCGGTCGTAGCCGGTGAACACAGGCGTGTCGCAAAGGTTTTCATGCTGAGCGGCGCAATAGGCGCAATGGCCGCAGGTGCCACCCAGCCACGGGATGCCGACGCGGTCACCGACGCGGAACCGGGTCACGGCTGACCCGAGCGTCACCACGCGGCCCACGACTTCGTGTCCCGGAACGATGCCTTGCGTATGAACGGGCAGATCACCGTCCAGGATGTGCAGGTCGGTGCGGCAGACACCGCAGGCCAGCACCTGCACCAGCACATCGTCGGCGGCCGGCTCTGGCATTGCCAGTCTGGCCAGTTTCAGGGGGCGCCCCGGCGCGTCCAGCGTCATGGCTCGCATGCGACGGTCCTTTCTTCATGTAAGCGCACAGGCACCGCATGGGCTTGACCCCTCCGATGCCCGACGGTTAGGAATGTGCCCGAATCTGGGTGGACCGACATTGCGCATCCGCAAGGCCTTGCGATTTCGGCGCCCGGACCGGTGGTGAAAGCAGCACCAGCAACTGTCCGCGCTTAGGGGCCGGACCCTAGCGCCACAGGCGCAGGAGCCCGGTGGACAGCGACGTGCCCACCAGAATGACGGCGCCGCAGCCGATCATCCAGGGCGTGATGCTTTCGCCGAGGAACACCCCGCCGTAGAACAGCGCAAACACCGGGACCAGAAAGGTCACCGTGAGCGCACGCGCCGGCCCGGCCGACTCGATCAGCCGGAAATACAGCACGTAGGCGATGCCGGTGCAGGCCACGCCGACAAACAGGATGGCCAGCCACGCGGTAAGCCCCGGGGTTCGCGCCGGCCAGAACAGGATGGCGGGCAGGGCCAGGCCCAGCGTGGCGCCGATCTGGCTGCCGGTCGCGGTCACCAGCGAAGGCAGGCCGCCCAGGTAGCGCCGGGTGTAGCTGGCCGAGATGCCGTAGCACAGCGTGGCCAGCAGGCAGGCGGCGATGGCCAGCGTCGGGCCCCAGGTCTCGGTCCAGCCAGTCGGTCCGCCGGGCGGGGCAGGCCGCAGGCCGGCCTTGTCGGACGCCAGCAGGGCCACGCCGGCGAAGCCGATGGCCAGGCCCAGGATGCGTGAGCCGTCCGGCCGGTCCTTGAGCCAGATCCACGCGACCAGTGCGCCAAACAGCGGCACGGTCGCATTGAGGATCGACGACAGTCCGGTGGTGATGTACAGCAAGGCGAAGGCAAAGCAGGCAAACGGAATGCCGGAGTTCATCAGGCCGACCAGGAACACTGCCTTCCAGTGCTGGCGCAGCTGCGGCCCGTGACCGCGCATCAGCAACAGCGGCAGCAGGAACAGCGAGGCAATCGCGACACGCACCGCGGCGGTCGGCAGCGCGCCGAACTCGACGACGGCCAGCCGTGTGAACAGGAAGGACGAGCCCCAGAGGGCCGCCAGCAATATGAATTCGGGGTACCAGGGGCGGCCCGGCGCCGCGCTCATGCGATGCCTTCGATGCGCAGCAGCGCTGTCTTGCGGTCGAGCCCGCCTGCGTAGCCGGTGAGCGAGCCATCGGCGCCGATCACCCGATGGCAGGGCACGATGATGCTGACCGGGTTGCGGCCCACGGCGGCGCCCAGGGCGCGCACGGCTTTGGGCCGGCCGATGCGCCTTGCCAGCGCGCCGTAGTGGATGGTCTGGCCGAATCCGATGCCCAGCAAGGCCTGCCAGACCGCCTGCTGGAACGCCGTGCCGTGCGTCAGGTCCAGCGGCAGGTCGAAGTGCTGGCGCCGGCCTGAAAAGTACTCGGCGAGCTGTGCGGTGGCCTGCTGCAGCACGGGGTGGCCGGGTGCCTGCGCCCATCGCACGGGGTCGGGTGTGTCGCGTTGCCGCTCGACGAACCATGCGCCGGCAAGGCCGGCTTCAGAGGCGGCCAGCAGGAGGGGGCCCAGCGGGCTGTCGGTGCGGCTGCAAACCAGTGAATCGGGGTATTTCATAGTAAAAAGACCTTCAGTCCAGCGTCTTATGGACATTGTTTGCTATTGATTGTGTAGTATTCCGGCGGGCGGCGCGGCCCCCTGGTGCCAGGCGCGCACCACGGCGTAGCTGCGCCAGGGCCGCCAGACCTGGGAGGCGCGTTCGGCCTCGCGCTCCGAGACCACGCCCAGCGCCTTTTGCAGCGCCACATCGCCGGCGGGAAAGGCGTCGGGCCAGCGCAGCGCACGCATGGCGACGTACTGCGCCGTCCAGTCGCCGATGCCGGGCAGGGCCTTCAGCGCGGCCAGGGTGGCGGTGACATCGGCGTTGCCATCGAGTGTCAACTGTCCCTGTGCCGTCGCTTGCGCCAGGGCCACGATGGCCGCCTGCCGCTGGCGCACGATGCCGAGCTGCCCCAGCGCGTCGCCGCTGGCCTGGGCCAGCGCCTGCGCCGTCGGGAACAGGCGGTTGAGCGCGGGCCAGGGCGTCGCGAGCGGCTCGCCGAAGCGCTGCCACCAGGCGCTGGCCCAGCGTGCGCGCGGCCGCCACGGTGATCTGCTGGCCCAGGATGGCGCGCACAGCCAGCTCGAAACCGTCCAGGCAGCCAGGCACGCGCAGGCCGGCCAGGCTGGCGTCGAGCGCGAAGGCGCCGTGCTGGGCGATTGGCGAGGAGGACAGGCCCGCGTTGATCACGGCGGGGTCGGCGTCCAGGTCGAGCAGGGCGCGCACCCGCGAGATCACCAGCGGGAGCACCTCGCACAGCGAATCACTCACGCGCAGCAGCACGCTCTGGCGTGCTGGATCGAAGCGGATGGTGAGCCAGCCGGTGTGGGTGCGGGCCCCGGCCTGAAGGCGAAGGGTGCGCCCCAGCACCGCGTCTTCCGCTTCGCCGGTCACGAATTCCTGGCCGTCGATGCAGCGCCGCGCAAAGAAGCCCAGCATCGCGGCGATGTCGTAGGGCGGGCGGTATCCGAGTTGCACGGCCACGCCGGCGCCCTCGCGCGTGCGACCCTCGCGGCGCAGGCGCGTGGGATTCAGGCCGTAGTGCGCCGCAAACGCGGCATTGAAGCGCCGCAGCGAGGCAAAGCCGCTGGCCAGCGCGACGGCGGTGACGGGCAGGTCGGTGTCGGTCAGCAGTTGTTTGGCGGTGAGGAGGCGGCGGGTCTGCAGGTATTGCAGCGGCGAGACGCCCAGCTGCGCCTCGAAGATCCGGCGCAGATGCCGGTCACTCACGCCCAGCCGGGCGGCCAGCGCCGTCATGGCGGGCGCCGCGTCGGGCCAGGCGGCCGGGTCGTCGAGCAGTCGGGCCGCCTGGCGCGTCAGCATGCCGGAGGCGTCCTGCGTGGACCAGGTGTTGGCGCCGGGGGCCAGTTCCGGGCGGCAGCGCAGGCAGGGCCGGAAGCCCGCCTGCTCGGCCTGTGCGGCCAGGGTGAAGAAACGGCAGTTCTCGCGCCGCGGCGTGCGCACCTTGCAGACCGGGCGGCAGTAGATGCCGGTGGAGGTGACCCCGGTGAAGAAGCTGCCGTCGAAACGCGCGTCATGCGCCTTCAGTGCGAGGTAGCAGGCGTCATCGTCGGGGGCCGGGGCGCGGGTGGGCATGGCTTGCATGGTACACGGGCGCACTGTGCTGACTCGCCGTTTCCGGACATCTGGCTCCGGGCGTGCCGGCCTACAATCCATTGATAGCAACTCACCATCCAGGGGGATCTTTCCATGCAGCTGGCAGCTTCCATTTTCAAGGCCTACGACATTCGCGGCATCGTGCCGTCCACCGTGGACGAGGCGGTGGCCGAAGCCTTGGGCCGGGCCTTCGGCACGATTGCCCGCCAGGAGGGCGAAACCACCGTGGCGGTCGGCCGCGACGGGCGTCTGAGTGGGCCGTCGCTGTGCGCGGCGCTGGCGCGCGGCCTGGTGGCGGTCGGCATGCAGGTGATCGACGTCGGCATGGTGACCACGCCCATGCTCTACTTTGCCGCCAGCACGCTGTGCAACAGCGGCATCCAGGTCACGGGAAGCCACAACCCGAAGGACTACAACGGCTTCAAGATGGTGATGCGTGGCCGCGCCATCTACGGCGACGAGATCCAGGCCATCCACACCATGATGACCAAAGAGAGCTGGGTGCTTCAGGACGGTGGCTCGGTGCGCCATGTGGACGTGATGGCGGCCTACCGCGATCGCATCGTGGGCGACATCAAGCTGGCGCGTCCGATGAAGATCGTGGTCGATTCGGGCAACGGCATCGCCGGCGCTTCGGCGCCGGCCATCCTGCGTGCCATCGGCTGCGAGGTGATCGAGCTTTTCAGCGAGGTGGACGGCAATTTCCCCAACCACCACCCGGATCCGAGCAAGCCCGAGAACCTGCGCGACCTGATGGCCGCGCTGCGCGACACCGGTGCCGAACTGGGCCTGGCCTTTGACGGCGATGGCGACCGCCTGGGCATCGTCACCCGCGAGGGCAACAACATCTACCCGGACCGCCAGATGATGCTGTTTGCCCGCGATGTGCTCTCGCGCGTGCCGGGCGGCACCATCCTGTTCGATGTGAAATGCTCGCAGCGCCTGGCGCCGGCCATCGAGGCCGCCGGCGGCGTGGCGCTGATGTACAAGACCGGTCACTCGCTGATCAAGGCCAAGATGAAGGCGATCGAGGCCGAAGGCAAGGCGGCGCCGCTGGGCGGCGAGATGAGCGGCCACATCTTCTTCAAGGAGCGCTGGTACGGCTTCGACGACGGCACTTACGCTGGCTGCCGCCTGCTGGAGATCGTGAGCCGCAGCCCGGATGCCAGCGCCGTGCTCGACAGCCTGCCGACCAGCTTTTCCACGCCCGAGCTCAACGTGCGCTGCGCCGAGGGCGAGCCGCACCGCGTGACCGATGCATTGCAGAAGGTTGCGGCCCCGGCGCTGGCCGCAGCAGCCGTGGCGCAGCGGGCGCGATCCGGCGCTGGCGCACATCAACACCATCGACGGCCTGCGCGTGGACTGGCCCGACGGCTTCGGGCTGGTGCGCGGCTCCAACACCACGCCGGTGCTGGTGCTGCGTTTCGAGGGGCACACCCAGGAGGCGATGCACCGCATCGAGGCCGACATGCTGGCCCTGCTGCGCAGCGTGAAGCCGGACGCGACCATCGAGGCGGCGGCGCACTGACGCTGGCCAGCGCGGATCACGCTTGCTGACCATGGTCCGCGCGCTGTATTCCTTCCTCACCTGGCTGGTCCAGCCCCTGCTACGCCGCAAGCTGGCGCGCCGGGCAGTGGCCGAGCCGGGCTACGCGGTGGCGGTGGAGGAGCGTTTCGGCCATTACAGCGTGCCGGCGGATCAGGGGCGCGTGTGGATCCATGCCGTGTCGCTGGGCGAAACCCGGGCTGCTGCGATCCTTCTGGCGCGCCTGCGCGAGCAGATTCCGGGCCTGCGCCTGCTGCTGACGAACGGCACGGCCACCGGGCGCGCCGAAGGCGAAAAGCTGCTGCGCCCGGGCGATGTGCAGGTCTGGCAGCCATGGGACACACCGGGGACTGTGGCGCGGTTTCTCGACCATTTCAGCCCGAGCATCGGCATCCTGATGGAGACCGAGATCTGGCCCAATCTCACGGACGCCTGCGCGGCGCGCGGGATGCCGCTGGTGGTGGCGAACGCCCGATTGAACGCGAGTTCCTACGCCAAGGCGAAGCGTATGGCCTGGATCGCGCGCCCGGTCTATGCCGCCCTGACCGCGGTCTGGGCCCAGACCGAGGCGGACGCGGCGCGCTTTCGCAGCCTGGAGGCACCGGTCAAGGGCGTCTTTGGCAACCTCAAATTCGATGCCGCACCTGATGCGGGACAGTTGCACCAGGGCCGCGCCTGGCGTGCCGCGCTCGCCAGGCCGGTGATCCTGCTGGCGAGCAGCCGCGAGGGTGAGGAAGCCCTGTTTTTGAAGGAAATTCTGGCGATCGCCAGCGCAGAACGGTCAGAGTCTGCTATCAATAGTCGAAGTTCCTGGTGGCGTTTCCGGGGCCCAGTGGATGATCGTGCCGCGCCATCCGCAGCGCTTTGACGAAGTGGCGGACCTGATCGCCCAGGCCGGTTTCCGGGTCTCGCGTCGCAGTACCTGGGGCGATGCACCACCGGTCGGCCTGCCGGATGAAGCGCCGACGATCTGGCTGGGCGACTCGCTGGGCGAGATGGCGCTTTACTTCAGCCTGGGCGATGTGGCCTTGCTGGGCGGCAGCTTCGCGCCGCTGGGGGGGCAGAACCTGATCGAGGCGGCTGCCTGCGGCTGCCCCGTCATCATGGGGCCGCACACCTTCAATTTCGCGCAGGCGGCCGAACTCGCCCAGGCCGCAGGCGCGGCGCAGGCGGTGTCGGACATGGCAGTGGCGTGTCGCACCGGGCTGGCTTTGGCCGCCGAGCCGGCACGGCAGAATCAGATGGCTGATGCAGCACGGACGTTTGCCGCAGCCCATCGGGGCGCGGCGGAACGCACGGCATCGGCGATCCGGGCCCTGATGCGCAATCCGGCCTGAGGCAGGACCGGCGTCCGCGCGCCGGGCACGAAAAAGCCGGGACGCACCCGGCTTGAACGAAGCCCGCAGGCAGAGCGCTTACTTGACCAGCAAGGCGTTGATCTGGTCCAGGTCCTCGGGCTTGAGCGTGCCGGCGGCCTGGCGCAGCTTCAGGCTGTTCAGCAGCACGTTGTAGCGCGTCAGGTCCAGATCGCGACGGGCCACGAACAGCGCGGCCTGCGAGTTCAGCACGTCGAGGTTGATCCGCACACCAACCTGGTAACCCAGGATGTTGGCGTCCAGCGCGCTCTTGGTCGAGATCTCGGCGGTCTCCAGGGCCTTGACCTGGCCCAGCCCGGACTTCACGCCGAAGAAGATGGCGCGCGTCCCTGAACGACGTTGCGCTCGACGCCATCCAGATCGGCCTTGGCCTTTTCCTCGAGCGCCAGGGTCTGCTTCACCTGGTTCTGGACGAGGAAGCCGGAAAAGATCGGCACGTTCAACACCACGCCGACGGTTCCCGCGGTGGTGCGGGTGTAAAAGCCGCTGGTGGAGTTGCCGCCCGGGTAGCGTGTGTTTCCGTAGCTTGCGGTCAAGTCCAGCGTGGGCTTGTGGCCGGCATAGGCTTTCGCGGTTTCAAGTTGCGCAACGTCCACCCCCAGGCGGGCCTGGCGCAAGGTCGGGTTGTTGACTTCGGCCTGCTGGACCCAATAGGCGTCGTCAGTGAGGGGGATCGCGGGCAGCACGACGGGCCGGGCCAGCGGCTTGGGGTCGTTTGCTGGCCTTGCCGACCACCACCTCGAGCGCCAGGCGCTTCACGCGCAGGTCGTTCTCGGCGCCGATTTCTGCGGACAGGATCAGGTCATAGCGGGATTCGGCTTCGCGGCTGTCGGTGATGGTGGCGGTGCCCACCTCGAAATTGCGCTTGGCGGAGGCCAGCTGCTCGGCGACGAATTTCTTCTGCTCCCGCACCAGAAACAGGTTGTCCTGCGCAGACAGCACGTCGAAGTACGCAGATGACACCCTGACGATCAGGTCCTGCTCGATGGCGTCGAGCTGGGCTTTGGCGATATCGACCTGCTTGCGTCCCTGTTCATAGGTCGCCAGGTTGGCGGGCCGGTACAGCGGCTGGGACGCGGAGATCGAGGCGTTTTCCGTCGCCAAAGCTGGTGTCGATCACGATGTTGTTGCCGGTCTTGTTGTCGAACTGGGTCTGGGAGTACCCGGCACCCGCGCTGACGAATGGCAGGATGCCCGCCGTGGCCTGATCGGCCTTGGCGATGCTCGCGTCGTACTGCGCCTTGGCGGACTGGTAGCCCGCGTCATACCCGCGCGCGGCTTCATACATCTGGACCAGATTCTGGGCCTGCACAGATCCCGCGAACAAGGTCGCCAGGGCAAAGGCGAGGGGCAGGGGGCGTAGTTTCATGGGTTTCTCCGGAAATTCGTCAGGCGTGGCAAAAGGGCAGGCTCAATAACGGGGCACGGCCGGGTCGACTTCGCGCGACCAGGCATCGATGCCGCCCGCGATGTTCGCCACATGTTCAAAACCGTGATGCTTGAGGAATGAGGCGACCTGCATGCTGCGCCCGCCGTGATGGCACAGGCAGGCAATGGGCCGGCTGGCATCGAGTTCATTCAGGCGCACCGGCACGGCGCGCATGGGCATCGTCTGCATCTCGAAGCCGTCGCTGCGGATGCTGGCGACCTGCCATTCATGGGGTTCGCGCACGTCCAGCACCAGCGGCTTCCCGTGAGCCGCCGTTGCCTTCAGCCAGGCGGCAAGATCGCGGGGATGAACCTGTTCAATCATCGATGCTTGTTCCTGCTTTCGCGTTTCAGAACCTGAACTTCGAGGGGGCTTCGAAGTTCAGCAGGCGCGGCACCACCGTGTCCCATTGCTGAACCGTGGTCCAGGTGGACTCGCCGGTGCGGGTGAGCACCGTCGCATACATCATGGGCTCGTCGCCGACGATGCCAATCAGGCGCCCGCCGATCTTCACCTGCGACATCAGCACCTGGGGAACCTCGACGACCGAGCCACTGAGCACGATCACATCGAAGGGCCCGTCGCCCTTGACACCGGCCGCGCCATCGATCTCGAGCACCTCGGCGTTGTGGATGCCCGCCTTCTGCAGGTTGGCGCGCGCCATGCGGGCCAGCTCGGGTTCGATCTCCAGGGACACCACGCGCTGGGCACGGTGCGCCAGCAGGGCGGCCATGTAGCCCGAGCCTGCGCCGATCTCCAGCACTTTCTCATGCTTCTGCACGTTGGCATCCTGCAGCAGGCGTGCCTCCACGCGGGGCGCGAGCATCACCTGGCCCCGGGCGCCGCCCTCGCGCAACGGAATTTCCATGTCCACGAACGCCAGCGCCTTGTGGGCCAGCGGCACGAAGTCTTCCCGCTTGACCACTTCCAGCAGTTCCAGCACATGGGCGTCCATGACGTTCCAGGGGCGGATTTGTTGCTCAATCATGTTGAAGCGTGCGAGTTCCATGTCCATTTTGATACTCCTAGGGGTATATTAGCCGATTCTGGTCAATTTTACCGGGCCGGGGTCATTGCGGCGGTGTTTTGGGCTCTGGCTTGAAAAGTCGGCGCATCCATTGCGCCAGATCGTCCATGTAGCAGTACACCACGGGCACCACGACCAGCGTCAGCAGCGAGGACGTGATCACCCCCCCGATGACCGCCTGGCCCATGGGGGCGCGCTGCTCCGAGCCTTCGGTCAGGGCAAAGGCCAGGGGAACCATGCCGAAGATCATGGCCAGCGTGGTCATGAGAATGGGGCGCAACCGGACCCGTGCCGCCATCAGCAGGGCCTGGGGTGCGCGCCATGCCCGCGACGGGCTGACCATCGGCGTCGATCGTGTCTTCACGCGCGCGAATGGCAAAGTCAACGAGCAAGATGGCGTTCTTCGTGACCAGGCCCATCAGCATCACGATGCCGATGATCGAAAACATCGACAGCGAAGAGCCGAACATCATGAGCGCCAGCACCACGCCGATCAGCGTCAGTGGCAGCGAGGTCATCAGCGCCAGCGGCTGCAGGAAGCTCTTGAACTGGCTGGCCAGGATCATGTAGATGAACACGATGGCCAGCACCAGCGCCGACACGGCGTAGCCGAACGACTCCGCCATGTTCTTGGTCGAGCCGCCAAACTGGTAGCGGTAGCCCGGCGGAAAGCTGATGGACTCGAGCGCGGCCTTGATGTCGCCGGACACCTCGCCGGCCGAGCGGTTGAAGACGTTGCCGTTGATGGCCACTTCGCGCGTCATGTCGCGCCGGTTGATCTGGTTCGGCCCGGTGCCTTCGCGCAGCGTGGCCACCTGGTTCAGGCGCACGATGCGCGGGCTGCCATCGGCGTTGGTGCCGACGGTGAAGGGCAGGCGCTCCAGATCCTCCAGACTGTTGCGGGCATCTGGCGCCAGGCGAATGTTCACGTCATAGGTCTGGTCGTCGCTGGCGCGCCAGTTTCCGACAGTCTGGCCGGCGATCAGGATGCGCAGCGGACCGGCGATCTGGCTCACGCCCAGGCCCAGTTCGGACGCCGCATCGCGGCGGATGTCCACCTCAATGGTCGGCTTGTCGGCCTTGATGCTGGAATCGAGGTCCACCAGACCCGCGATCGGGCGCACCTTGTCCATCACCAGACGGGTCAGGCGGTCGAGTTCGCGCAGGTCGGGGCCCTGGAGCGAGAACTCGATCTGCTTCTGGCCACCGACCGGGTCGAGCAGCCCGACGTGCGTGACGGTGACGCCCGGCACCCGGCGCAGCCGCTCGCGCAGCACCGCGGCCACCTCGTCCACGCTGCGCTTGCGCTGGTTCCGGTCAAACAGGCGAACGTAGATGCTGGCGTTGTTCTTGCCCAGCGCATTGGCGGTGTTCAGCGTCGCCAGCGTGTAGTTCACCTCGGGGAATTCGCGGATGATGGCTTCCACCTGGCGCGCTTTGGCCTCGGTGACTTCAAGGGAGGAGCCGACCGGGGTATAGAAGTTGACCGTGGTCTCCGAGAAGTCCGACTTCGGAACGAACTCGGTCCCCAGCAGCGGCACCATGAACAGGCTGGTGACAAAGATCACGGTGGCCAGCCCGACCGTGGCGAGCCGGTGCTGCAGCGCCCACCGCAGGATCCCCTGGTACGCATCGCCCAGCCAGTCCGTGGCATGGTCGAAGAAACCGGTCACGCGCCCGATGGTCTTGTCGTAGACGGTGACCGGCGCGTGCCGCTTGCCATGCGCCTCGATGCTGGGGTCGTGCCAGATGCTGGAGAGCATGGGGTCCAGCGTGAAACTCACGAACATCGAGATCATCACCGCCGCCACGATGGTGATGCCAAACTCGTGGAAGAACTTCCCGATGATGCCGCCCATGAAGCCGATCGGCAGGAACACCGCCACGATGGAAAGGGTGGTGGCCAGCACGGCCAGGCCGATCTCCTGGGTGCCATCCATCGCCGCGTCGTACGGCTTCTTGCCCATCTGCACGTGGCGAACGATGTTCTCCCGCACCACGATCGCGTCATCGATCAGCAGTCCCACGCACAGCGAGAGCGCCATCAGCGTGATCATGTTGATGGTGAAGCCGAACAGGTTCATGAACAGGAAGGTGCCGATCACCGAGATCGGCAGCGTCAACCCGGTGATGACGGTCGAGCGCCAGGAATTCAGGAACAGGAACACGATGAGCACGGTCAGCAGCGCGCCCTCGAACAGGGTGCGGCGCACATTGTCCACCGCCACGCGGATGGCCCGCGAGCCATCGGCGATCGGCACCAGACGCACACCGGGCGGCAACAGCGGCTGGAGGTCGACAATGGCCTTCGCCAGTCCGTCAACCACCTGGATGGTGTTCTCATCCTGTGCTTTTTGCACGGTGAGGAGCAAGGTGCGCTGGCCGTTGTAGAGCGCCAGGGTGTCGACTTCCTGCGCGCCGTCGTTGACTGACGCCACCTGGTCCAGCCGGATCGGGGCGCCATTCTTGCGCCCGACGATGATGCGTCCAAAGTCGTCCGGGCGCCGCATTCGGGCGTCGATCTGCACCATTCGCTCCTGCGTCAGTGAACGTGCCGCCCCCATGGGCAGATCCTGGTTCTCGCCGCGCACCGCATTGACCACCTGGTCAGGCGTGACGCCCAGGGCCTCCAGCGCCTGGGGCTTGAGGTAGAGGTTGATTTCCCGCTTGGTACCGCCCACCAGCGTGACCGAGCCCACGCCGCGCACGTTCTCCAGGCGCTTTTTCAGCGTCTGATCGGCCCAGTTGGTGAGTTCCACGGCGCTCAGCGCCTTGCCCTTCGAGTCGTCCGGCAAAACAGCCAGCGACCAGATCGCCTTGGCCGACGGATCGAAGCGCAGCACGCGCGGCTCTTTCACTTCGGTGCGGAAGCTCGGTCGGATGGCGGCGACTTTCTCGCGCACGTCCTCGGCAGCCTTGCGGCCATCGATGTGCAACTGGAACTCGATGATGACGACGGCCTGGCCTTCATAGCTGCGCGAGGTCAGCGCATTGATGCCGGCGATCGAGTTGACGCCTTCCTCGATTTTCTTGGTGACCTCGCTCTCGACGATTTCCGGTGACGCGCCGGGATACTCTGCGGTGACCACCACCACGGGGAAATCGATATTCGGGAACTGGTCGACCTGCAGGCGCTGGTACGAATACAGGCCAAGCACCACCAGCGCCAGCATCATCATGGTGGCGAACACCGGATTCTTCAGGCTGACCTTGGTGAACCACATGGTGTCAGCGTGCCGCGGTCGGGGCCGAAACGGCAGGAGCGGGCGCCGGTGTCGCCGGGGACGGGCCCGACGCGGGAGCGGCCGCGGGCTTCAAGGGCGTGAATTTCACCGAAGTGCCTTCGCGCAGGGTGCCCGTGGCGCCGGTGACCACCACCGTGTTCTCCGCGATGCCGGTGACGGCGACCATGGTTTCGCCATCGGCTTGTCCGCGCGCTCCGGTGGTCACGGCCCTGTGCGCGATCCGTTCGTTTTCGACCACCTGAACGTAGGGCTGCGGCTTGTCCGTGCGCACTGCGCTCAGCGGCACGGCCAGTGCACGCACCCGCTCGGTACCCAGCATCCCCTCCGCGAACAGGCCCTGGCGCAGCACGGCGGTGGGCTCGACGGCCAGGTACACCATCACACTGCGGCTGCCCGCCTGGGTGCTCGGGTTGATGCGGGCCACACGGGCCTTGACGGGCTCCGCACTGCCTTCAATGCGCAACACCGCGCTCTGGCCCACCCTGACCTGGGTTGCGTCGCCGGCACTGACTGCGGCCTCCAGTTCCACGCGGCTCAGGTCCACGATTTCGACGATGCGGGCATCCACGGGCACACGTTCGCCGGGTTGTGCCAGGCGCTGGGAGATGATCCCGGAAATCGGCGCCACCAATACCGTGTCCGTGAGCGTCTTGCGGGCGATGTCGGCCGCGGCCAGCGCGGCCTGGTGCGTGGAACGTGCGGTATTCAGGCTCGCCGCCGAGGTGTCCAGCGCGGTCTTCGAGATGAAACCCTGGTCCACCAGCGCCTTGTTGTTGTCGAACTGGCGCTGCGCGATATCAACCTGTGACCGGGCGGCGTCGGCCTGGTCCTGGGCCTGGCGCAGCCGCGACTGGAATTCGGTGGATTCGATGCGCGCGATCACCTGACCGGCCTTGACCGTGTCGCCCTCGCGCACGCTCAACCCCTGCAACTCGCCGGCCACCCGGGCCTTGACAAAGGCCGAATTCACCGCCTTCAGGGCGCCGGTCACAGGCAGGCCCTGTGCGATTTCGCGGGTCTGGGCCCGCGTCACGTCGCTGGCGGCGAGTTCCACGACCGCGACGGATTTCGCCGCGCCGGCTGCCGCAAGCGCCTGCTGCTGCGCCTTGCGCGTTGACAACGCCCGTCCGGCAACGGCCGCAATGACCAGCAGGATCAATACGGCAACCATCCATTTCCACCAGCGCTTCATGCTTCTTTTTCCTTGAGGAGCCCGCGCACCATCAGGTCGGCATGCTGGGCGATGAATTTTTCCGGGTCGATGACGCTGGCTGCGTCGCAGCATGGCGCCCATGCGAATGCTTCCACATGACCAGGAAGATCAGCGGCGCCATGACCGCGTAAATGGCGTGTCGGCATGTCGACTGCGCGGAATTCGCCGCGGTCGATGCCGCGCTGCAGCACCCGGCGCACCAGATCCGTGCCCGGCGTGACGACTTCGTCATGGTAAAAGCGCGCAAGTTCCGGGAAATTGCTGGCTTCACTGATGATCAGCTTGGAAATGCCGGATGCCTTGGTGGCCCCGTAGCGGGCCCACCATTGCTGCATCATGTGCTTGAGCAGTTCGCCGGAAGGCCCGGCGAAGGCTCGCGAGTTCCGTGGCGCCCTGGTTGACCGGGCGCGCGACGTTTTCCCGCACGACGGCCTTGAACAGCTCTTCCTTGCTGGGGAAATACAGGAACAGCGTGCCTTTGGAAACACCCGCACGGGCCGCCACTTCTTCTGCACGGGTGGCCGCATAGCCCTTTTCGACAAACAGGTCGAGCGCGGCCTCGAGCAATTCGCCCGGGCGCGCTTCCTTGCGACGCTCACGTTTGGGCGTTGCGCTGGCTGGGGATGACAGACGGAGATCCGGACTGGGGCATTGGTTAATGACTGACTGGTTAGTAATGTAACCATTCAGCCATTGGACGTCAAGCCACGACCCTACGGCACCCGGTCAGCACAGGCGTGTCTGCACGGCAAACCTGTGTAAAGTGATCAGGGACGGCGCCAGACGCAGTAAAAGGATGCGAAGGTGCTATCAATTTGATAGCTATCTGCGACCCGTTGCCGCTGGGAATCGCCCGATTTCCGTCAATAAAACGCCTGCAGGCCGGTCTGCGCGCGGCCCAGGATCAGCGCGTGCACGTCGTGCGTGCCCTCGTAGGTGTTGACGGTCTCCAGGTTGATCATGTGGCGGATCACGTGGTACTCGTCATGGATGCCGTTGCCGCCATGCATGTCGCGCGCCAGGCGGGCAATGTCCAGCGCCTTGCCGCAGCTGTTGCGCTTGATCAGGCTGACCATCTCGGGCACGGCCCGGCCCTCGTCCATCAGTCGGCCGACGCGCAGGCAGCCCTGCAGGCCCAGCGCGATCTCGGTCTGCATGTCGGCCAGCTTCTTCTGGATCAGCTGGTTCTGCGCCAGCGGTCGGCCGAACTGCACGCGGTCCATGGTGTACTGGCGGGCACGGTGCCAGCAGTCTTCCGCGGCACCCAGGGCACCCCAGGCGATGCCGTAGCGGGCCTTGTTCAGGCAGCCGAACGGGCCCTTGAGGCCGCTCACCTTGGGCAGCAGGTTGGCCTCGGGCACGAACACGTCGTCCATCACGATCTCGCCGGTGATGCTGGCGCGCAGGCTCATCTTGCCTTCGATCTTCGGCGCGCTCAGGCCCTTCATGCCTTTTTCCAGCACGAAGCCGCGGATGCTTTCCTGCCCGCCCACCTTGCCGTCCGGGTCTTCCATCTTGGCCCAGACCACGAACACGTCGGCGATCGGCGCGTTGGTGATCCACATCTTCGACGCCCTTGAGGATGAAGCCGCCGTCCACCGGCTTGGCGCGCGTCAGCATGCTGGCCGGGTCGGAGCCGTGGTTCGGCTCGGTCAGGCCAAAGCAGCCGACCCATTCGCCGGTGGCCAGCTTGGGCAGGTATTTCTGGCGCTGCGCTTCATTGCCGTACTCGTTGATCGGGTGCATCACCAGCGAGCTCTGTACGCTGATGGCGCTGCGGTAGCCGCTGTCCACACGCTCGACTTCGCGGGCGATCAGGCCGTAGGCGACGTAGCTCAGGCCGGCGCAGCCGTAGCCTTCGATGGTGGAGCCCAGGAAGCCCATGGCGCCGGCCTCGTTCATGATTTCGCGGTCAAACGTCTCGTTGCGCGCGGCCATCAGCACGCGGGTCTGCAGCTTTTCCTGGCAGAAGGTGTGGGCGGCCTCGACGATGGCGCGCTCGTCGTCGCTGAGCTGCTCGGACAGCAGGAAGGGGTCTTCCCAGTTGAATTTGGCTTTCATGGCGGATCTCCGGGAAAGGGGCGAACAGGTCGCTGAGGTTGAAATTCTGAAGGGGGATTGTCAGGCGGCCATGAATACTTGTCTAATATCAATTAGGTATTCATCAATACAAAATTAATATTCATGGAATTCCGCCATCTCCGCTATTTTCTGGTGCTGGCCGAAGAATTGCACTTCGGCCGGGCCGCGCAACGCCTGGCGATCTCGCAGCCGCCGCTGTCGCTGAACATCCAGCAACTCGAAGCGTCCGTGGGTGCGCGCCTGTTCACACGCAACAGCCGCGGCGTGCAGCTCACGGCGGCGGGACTGGCCTTTGTGCCGGCCGCGCGCGGGCTGCTGGAGAGCGCGCAGGCTGCGGCGCGTCAGGCCCGCGACGTGGATCAGGGCCTGGCGGGCACCTTGCGCATCGGCTTTGCAGGCACCATGCTGTACCGCGGCCTGCCGCAGATCCTGGCCGCCTTTCATGCCGGCGAGCGTCGCCTGCGCGTCGTGTTGCGCGAGATGAGTTCCAGCGACCAGCTGGTCGAGCTCACCCGGGGGCGGCTCGATTTCGGCTTTGTCCACACCACCCGGGTGCCGCCCGAGGTGTCGCAGATCCGGGTGTCGCGGCAACCTTTCGTGGCCTGCCTGTGCGCCACGCACCCGCTCGCGCCGCGCAGCCGGCTGGACCTGGACGAACTGGCCGGCGAGCCGCTGGCCCTGGTCTCGCGGCAGGTCTCCCCGGACTATCACGAGCAGATTCTGGCCGCCTGCGCGGCGGCCGGGTTTGTGCCGGATACCGTGCACGAGTTGCAGCACTGGCTGAGCGTGGTCAGTCTGGTGGCGCAGGGCCTGGGTGTGGCCCTGGTGCCGCAGGCGCTGCACCAGTCGGCCATCGCGGGGGCGGTCTTTGTGCCGATCGACGGCGAAGTGCCCTTCTACGACACGCATTGCCTGTGGAAGGCGGACGCCGGGCGCCCCGCCCTGGAGGCTTTTGCGCAGGCCGTTCGCCAGGTGGCCGAGCGGCAAGCCTGAAAACCCGGCGACAGTTCGCGGGTTTCACCACAGCCTGCACGGACCGGGGCGAGCCCCGGCAAAACCCTAATTGTTCCATTTATGCCTTAAATGTCCTATTGACAGGACAATAGAACCGGCTAACCATGAGCCTGATGAACGCGGTATTGCCCCTGCCCAAGTACCACCAGATCTACCTGGTGCTGCGCGAGCAGCTCGACGAGGGCCGGTTTGCCGACGGGCTGCCCGGGGAACTGGCCTTGATGCAGCAATTTGCCGTGGCCCGCGTCACCGTGCGCCGGGCGCTCGAGCGGCTTGCCGGTGAAGGGCTGATCGCCCGGGAACCCGGCCGGGGGACGCGTCCCATTGCGCCGGGTGACCGCCCGGCTGTGGCGGCAATGGGGCTGCGGCATCGCGCAGGCTCCGCGGTCAAGTCCGCAGGGCTCACCGGTCTTCTTGAGAACCTGGTTTCGGTCAGCCTGAACACCAGCGTGCGGGTGCTGGAGGTCGGCGTGGTTTTCGCCAGCGAGCCGGTGGCCCGCGCGCTCGATATCGCCCCCGGAGACGGGGTCCAGAAGGCGGTGCGGGTGCGATCGACCGCCGAAGGCCCGCTGTCGCACATCACGACCTGGGTTCCGCAGGCGCTGGCCGCCGGCTTTGGCGCGCGCGAACTGGCCGACAAGCCCATCCTCATGCTGCTGGAGGCGTCGGGCGTGCATGTGGGCCGGGCCCACCAGACCCTCTCGGCGCGGCTGGCCGACGCGCAGGTCGCCGAACACCTGGGCGTGTCCGTCGGCTCGGCCTTGCTGGCCGTCCACCGCGTGGTTTTTGACACCCGGGACAGACCCGTGCAGTATCTGCATGGCCTGTACCGGCCGGACCGCTACGAATACCAGATGCAGTTGTCGCGGGTCGGTGACATCGACGCCAAGGTATGGGTCGGCCGCGAGGCGACCGCGCAGTTTCATTGATCAACCCCAGGAGAAGAGCCCATGAGCACAAACGTTCGCAATCGCCGCCATTTCATGGCCCAGGCCACCGCCGCCGCGTCAGCGCTGGCTTTCCCGATGGTGGGCGGTGCCCAGCCCAAACCGGTCAAGATCGGTGTGCTGCACCCGGTGACCGGGGCGCTGGCCTTTTCCGGCCAGCAGTGCCGCGAGGGCGCGCTGATGGCCATCGAGGACATCAACAAGGCCGGCGGCATCAAGTCGCTGGGCGGCGCGAAGATCGAGCCGCTGCTCGGCGATGCGCAGTCGCAGCCGCAGGTCGGCTCGGCGGAGGTCGAGAAGATGAACGAGGCCGGCGTCTCGGCGGTGCTCGGCGCCTATGCCTCGGCGATCTGCCTGGCCACCACCCAGGCGGCGGCCAAGTACAACCTGCCGCATGTCGTCGATGTCGGCGTGGCCGACCAGATCGTCGAGCGCGGGCTCAAGAACACCTTCCGCTTCGGCCCCGGCTACGGCGTGTGCGCGCGCGTGGCGGTGATCAACCTGCATGTGCTGAACACCGCGGCTGGCAAGCCGGCCAAGACGGTGATGATCATCCACGAGGAGTCGCTGTTCGGCACCGGCACCGCCAACCTGCTGGCGCGTGAACTGCCGGGCTATGGCTTCGAGGTCAAGGAGGTCGTCAAGCACGCCAATCCGACGCGCGACTTCAACAACATCGTGCTGCGCATGAAGTCGCTGAACCCGGACATCGTGATCCCGGCCAACTACTACAACGAGTACGCGCTACTGCTGCGCACGATGCAGCAGCAAAAGGTCACGCCGAAGGCCGTCTATTCGGTGCTCGGCGGCGCAGCCTCGAGCTTCAAGTTCGTCAAGGAGGCCCCGGAATCGGCCAACGGCATCATCGACTGCAACCACTGGTTCAACCCGAAGGACGCGCGAGCCCTGGCGCTGCGCAAGCGCGTTGAGGCCAAGGGACTGTTCTTCACCTACGAGATCTTCAACACCTACACCGCGATGATGTACCTGGCCGACGCGATCAACCGCGCGAAGTCCACTGACCGCGCGGCCATCACCGCGGCACTGGCCGACAGCACGTTCTCAGACCACTTCATGCCCTACGGGCCGACGAAGATGGTCAACGGGCAGAACACCGGCGCGCAACCGCTGATGACGCAGGTGCTGGGCGGCGACATCAAGGTCATCGTGCCGCGCGAGTACCGGCAGGCCGAACCGGTGTTTCCGATGAAGTCCTGAAGGCCGGCGCCACGCGCCGCCTGGGCCCTCGCGCCCAGGGGCGGCGCGCCAGTGTGCCCGACGCATGACCGACCTGTCGATCCTGTTCCCCTCGCTCCTCAACGGTCTGACCACCGGGGCGGTGTATGCGCTGATCGCGCTCGGGCTGACCCTGATCTATGGCGTGCTGCACATTATCAATTTCGCGCATGGTGCGGCGCTGATGCTCGCGCTGTACGCCGTCTACTGGCTCAAGGAAGCGGCGGGCGTCGACCCCTACCTGGCGCTGCCGCTGGTGGTGCCGGGCATGTTCGTGCTCGGCTACGCCATGCAGCGCATCGTGATCAATCGCGCCAGCCACGGCAAGGACGAGAACATCCTGCTGGTGACGCTGGGCCTTTCGATCGTGATGGAGAACCTGGCGCTGCTGTTTTTCAAGTCGGACACGCGCACCATCGAGACCGCCTACACCCTGACCACGGTGCCGATCAACATCGGCATCGCGCAGGCCATGATTGCCTTGCCCAAGCTGGTGGCCTTCGGCGGCGCGCTGGTGGCGTCGGCAACGCTGATGCTGATCGTCGGGCGCACCGACCTGGGCCGCGCCATCCGCGCCGTGGCCAAGGAAAAGCATGGCGCCAAGCTGATGGGCATCGACGTGGACCATGTGTACGCGATGAGCTTCGGCATCGGGCTGGCCTGCCTGGGCGCGGCCGCCTGTTTCCTGCTGCCGGCCTACTACGTCAATCCGCAGGTCGGCAACGGTTTCGTGCTGGTGGCTTTCACCATCGTCGTGCTCGGTGGCATGGGCAGCTTTTCGGGGGCGCTGCTGGGCGGACTGCTGATCGGCGTGGTCGAGTCGCTCGGCGGCCTGCTGCTGGGCGAGTCGCTGGGGCAGATCGGCATCTTCCTGCTCTTCATCGCGGTGCTGCTGTTCCGGCCCCAGGGGCTGTTCGGGGCCAAGGCATGACGGCGGTGCAAAAGGAGTTGCTGCGCATTGGCCTTTTCGCCGTGGGCGTTGCGCTGTTGCTCACCCTGCTGGCCTCGGGCGTCGCGCTCAATTTCGTGATGATGGCGCTGTACGCCGCCCTGCTGGCGCAGGCCTGGAACATCCTGGGCGGGTATGGGGGGCAGTTCTCGTTCGGCCATGCGCTGTTCTTCGGCACCGGCGCCTACGTGCAGGCGATCGCGCAGATCGACGGCGGACTCAATCCGTGGGTAGCGATGCCACTGGGCGTGCTGGCCAGCGCCGGGGTCGGCGTGTTCGTCGGCGCTTTAAGTTTTCGCTACGGGCTCAAGGGCTCGTACTTCGCGCTGGTCACGCTGGCCTTTGCCGAGGTGTTCCGCATCGTCGCGCTGTCGGTCCCGTTCACCGGCGCCGGCGTCGGCCTCATGGTGCCGCTGCGCGAAGGCTTCGGCAACATGCAGTTCGGCTCGCGCCGGGGCTTTGCCCTGATGGTGCTGGGGCTGGTGGTGCTGGCGCTGCTGGTGACCTGCTGGCTGCGGCACTCGCGCTTTGGCGCCTACCTGCAGGCCGTGCGCGACAACGAGGACGCCGCGCGCGCGGCCGGCGTGAACCCGTTCCGGGTCAAGCTCGGTGCGATCGCGCTGTCGGGCGGTTTCATGGGGGCGGGCGGGGCGTTCTACGTGCAGGTGTTCCAGTACATCGACCCCGGCATCGCCTATGGCGCGCACACTTCGGTGGAGGCGCTGGTCGGCGCCATCGTCGGCGGCATGGGCACGTTGTGGGGGCCGCTGATCGGCGCGCTGGCCCTGCATGTGCTGGCCGACCTCACGCGCAACCTGTTCGGCCAGTTGCCCGGCATCAACATGGTGATCTACGGCGTTGTGCTGGTGCTGATGATCATGTTCGCGCCGCGCGGCCTCGGGGGCCTGGGGCGCAGCGTTCGCGAGCTGTGGAAAGGCCGGTCGAAATGAGCGAAGCGCCGGGCCGCCCCAAGCAAGCTCGCACCGCAGCCCGCCAGGGCGAAGGTACTCCAGTTGCTGCCGCGCTGATGACGCTGACTGGCGTGTCCCGCAGTTTTGGCGGCCTCAGGGCGGTGCAGGACGTGAGCCTGGCGGTTCCGCAGGGCAGTCTCACGGCGCTGATCGGCCCCAACGGCGCCGGCAAGACCACGCTCTTCTCGCTGATGTCGGGTTTCCTGATCCCCGACAGCGGGCGCATTCAGTTCGACGGGCAGGACATCACCGGCCGCGCGCCTGACATCAATGCGCGACAGGGCCTGGCGCGCACCTTCCAGATCGTGCAGCCCTTCGCCGCCCAGACCGTGCGCGAGAACATCGCCGTCGGTGCGCACCTGCGCGAGCCGCGGCGTGTGGCCGCTCTGGCCGCGGCCGAGGCCGTGGCGCAGCGCGTGGGCCTTGCGGCGTTGCTCGACAAGCCCGCCGCCGACCTCACGGTGGCCGGTCGCAAGCGGCTGGAGCTGGCCCGGGCGCTGGCGACACAGCCGAAGCTGCTGCTGCTCGACGAGGTGCTGGCCGGGCTGAACCCGCAGGAGATCGGCGAGATGCTGCCCGTGGTGCGCGGCATTGCGCAGTCGGGTGTCACGGTGCTGATGATCGAGCACGTGATGCAGGCCGTGATGAACCTGGCTCAGCACGTGTGGGTGCTGGCGCAGGGGCAGCTGATCGCGCAGGGAACGCCTGCCGAGGTGACCGCCGACCCGGCCGTGATCGAGGCCTACCTGGGGCATGGCACGGCGGCCAAGCTGCGCCGGCAGGCGACGGCGGAGGAGTCTGCATGACCCCTTTACTGGACGTCCAGGGCCTTCGCGGCGGCTACGGCGCCGTCGAGGTGCTGCGCGGCGTCGACCTGCATGTCGACGAGGGCGAAATCGTCGCCTTGCTGGGCAGCAACGGCGCGGGCAAGTCCACGCTCAACAGCGTGCTGTGCGGCATCTACCCGGCCTGGTCCGGCCGCGTTGTGTTCGACGGCCAGGATCTGAGCGGCGCGCACTACCGCGACGTGGTCAAGGCCGGGCTGATCCAGGTGCCCGAAGGCCGCAAGATCTTCCCCAACTTGTCGGTGCTGGAAAACCTGGAACTCGGCTCGTTCACGCGGGCGCGGGAGCGGCGCGCGCAGAACCTGGAGCGCGTCTTCGCCACCTTCCCGCGCCTGAAAGAGCGCATCAGCCAGCTGGCCGGCACGATGAGCGGCGGCGAGCAGCAGATGCTGGCGATCGGCCGCGGCCTGATGGCCGAGCCGCGCCTGCTGATCCTGGACGAACCCTCGCTGGGCCTGTCGCCCTTGCTGGTCGAGGAAATGTTCACCCTGATCGGCCAGCTCAATCGCGAAGGCCTCGCGGTGCTGCTGGTCGAGCAGAACGTGGGCCAGTCGCTGGAGGTGGCGCAGCGCGCCTATGTGCTGGAGAACGGCGCGGTGCGTTTCTCCGGTTCAGGGGCGGAACTGCTGGCCAGCGACGTGCTGCGCCTGGCCTACCTCGGCGTGTAAGCCCAAAACCCGATGAACACCCTGAATTCCAAGCAAAAAAGCCGCCGGTCCAGCGTCATTGGGTCATTGTCAGCTATTGGTTTGATAGCTCTCGGGGCTCGCGCCCAAAGCCTGGCGCTGGTGCGCATCCTCGTCGGGGCGCCAGCCGGCGGCTCCACCGACACGCTGGCGCGTGCGCTCGCCAGCGAGATGGGCCGCCAGCTGGGCCGCACGGTGATTGTCGAGAACCGTCCCGGCGCCGGCGGCAATATCGCCGCCGACGCCGTGGCCAAGGCCGCGCCAGACGGCAACACGCTGCTGATGAGCTTCACCAGCCACGCCATCAATGCCTCGCTCTACCCCAGCCTGCCCTTCGACCCGGTGAAGGACTTCACGCCGCTGACCTGCGTGGCGACCTCGCCATCGATGCTGGTGGCGCATCCGTCGGTGCCCGGCCAAGGACGTGCGCGAGCTGATCGCGCTGGCCAGGGCCAACCCGGGAAAGCTCAATTTCGCGATCGGCTCGGTCGGCTCCTCGCTGCATCTGGCGGGCGACGCCTTCAAGATGCAGTCGGGCGTCTACATCGTCAACATTCCCTATCGGGGCACGGCGCCGGCGATCCAGGACGTGCTGGCCGGACAGGTGGAGCTGATGTTTGCGGCGGTGGGCAATGCGCAGGCGCAGGTCAGGGCCGGCAAGCTCCGGGCGCTGGGCGTGACCAGCGCCACCCGGCTCGCGGCCTTTCCCGACGTGCCGGCCATCAGCGAGGTGCTGCCGGGCTACGAATCGAGCGCCTGGTTCGGCCTGTTCGCGCCGGGCCGTATGGACGCGGCGCTGGCGAAAAAGATCAGCGACGCCGCGCGCAAGGCGGTGGCCTCGCCCGAGGTGCGCCGGCGGCTGGAGACCGAGGGCTACATCCCAGTGGGCAACAGCCCGGAGGAGTTCGCCAAGTTTGTCCAGACTGAAATCACGCGCTGGGCGAAGGTCGTCAAATTTTCGGGCGCGCGGCCCGAGTGAAGCACCCAGCCATGAGGCCCCACTCCCTGGCCCAGAAACTCATTGCGCGTGCAGCTGGGCAGGCGTCGGTGCGCGTGGGCGAGATCGTCACCTGCCGGGTCGACCTGGCCATGTTCCACGACTCGTCGGGTCCCCGGCGGCTCAAACCGATGCTGGAGGAACTCGGCGCGTCGATCTGGGACAAGTCCAAAGTCGTGCTGGTCATGGATCATTACGTGCCCGAGCGCGACGACGCCGCACGGCGCATCGTGCGCATCGCCCGCGACTGGGCGCGCGAGCAGCAGCTGCCGCATGTCTACGACAGCCAGGGCATCTGCCACGTCGTGGTGCCGCAGCACGGCCACATCCGCCCCGGCATGTTCTGCGTCGGCGGCGACTCGCATTCGCCCACGGGTGGCGCGTTCGGCGCCTACATGTTCGGCATCGGCAGCACCGAGATGCTCGGCGTCGTGGTCACCGGCGAGATCTGGCTGCGCGTGCCGCAGACGATCGCCATGCACTGGTCCGGGCGGCTGGCCGCAGGCGTCTGCGCCAAGGACATGATGCTGGCCATGATCGCGCGCTTCGGCATGAACGGCGCCGACTATCAGGCGGTGGAGTTCACCGGCGATGCGGTGCGCGCGTTGTCGATGCAGGAGCGCATGACCCTGTGCAACATGAGCGCCGAGCTCGGCGCGCAGACCGGGCTGGTGGCTCCCGATGACGTGACGCGGCGCTGGTTGCGCGAGACCGGCGCGGCGGCCTTGCCCAGCGACACCGATGCAGTCTGGACCTCCGACCCCGGCAGCTTCGACGTGCAACACGACTTCGACGCGGCCACGCTCGGCCCCCAGCTCGCCGCGCCGCACAGCCCGGCGCACGGCGTGCCGCTGGCCGCGCACGCCGACACGCGCATCGACGTGGCCTACATCGGCGCCTGCACCGGCGCCAAGCTCGACGACCTGCGCTTTGCGGCGCAGGTGCTCAAGGGGCGCCAGGTCGCAAGCGGCGTGCAGTTCCTGGTGGCGCCTGCCAGCCTGAAGGACCGCGCACAAGCCGAAGCGGAGGGCACGATGCAGATCCTGACGGACGCGGGTGCCACCGTCCTGGCCAGCGCCTGTGGCGCCTGCGCGGGCTACGGCGACAGCTTTGCCGAAGGGCAGACCGTGATCTCCAGCACGGCGCGCAACTTCAAGGGCCGCATGGGACCGCCGAGCACGCAGGTGTATCTGGGCTCGGCCTACACCGTCGCCGCCTCTGCGCTGCGCGGGCGCATCACCGATCCGCGCGAGGTGCTGGCATGAGTCACGCCGCCGTCAATGGCACACGGATCTGGCAGCTCGGTGACGACGTCGACACCGACGCGCTGGCGCCCGGCGCCTACATGCAGCTGGGCATCGAGGGCATCGCGCCGCACTGCCTGGAAAACCTCGTGCCGGCGTTTGCCGCGCGAGGTGCGCCCGGGCGACGTGATCGTGGCCGGGCGCAACTTCGGCATCGGCTCCTCGCGCGAGCAGGCCGCCGCCGTGCTGGTGCACCTGGGTGTGGCCGCAGTGATCGCGCCCAGCTACGGTGGGCTGTTCTTCCGCAACGCCTTCAACCTCGGCCTGCTGCTGCTGACCTGCCCGGACGCCGCGTCGCTGCAGGGCCAGCCGCAGCTCGCCATCGAACGCTCGCCCTTGCGACTCGTGCTGCCGGACGGCCGCGCCCTGGCCTGCGAGCCCGTGCCTGATTTCCTGCTGGCGATGGCGCAGGCCGGCGGGCTGTTGCCCCAGCTGCGCCAGCGCCTTGCCGTCCAAGCCTCATCCCGCCTCTGAACCCCCAAGGAGAAACCATGACAACACCGGAATTCGACCTGCTCATCAAGAACGTGCGCGTCGTGCGGCCGCACGGCAACGTGGTGCACGACAGCGACATCGCCATCAAGGACGGCCAGTTCGCGCTGGTCGCGCCGGGCATTGACGTGCAGCGCGCGAAGAAGGTGCACGACGGCCAGCACCGCCTGGCCTTCCCCGGCGTGGTGGACGCCCACATGCACAGCGGCATCTATTCGCCGCTGATCGAGGACGCCGTCTCCGAGAGCAAGGCCGCGGCCATGGGCGGTGTGACGTCGAGCCTGAACTACTTCCGCACCGGCCAGTACTACCTGAACAAGGGCGGGCCGTACAAGAAGTTCTACCCCGAGGTGCTCAAGACGTCCAAAGGCCGCTTCCATGTGGACTACGGTTTTCACCTTGCGCCCATGGACGGCACGCACATCAAGGAGATCCCGGAGCTGATCGAGAAGTTTGGCGTGTCCAGCTTCAAGATCTTCATGTTCTACGGCTCGCACGGCCTGCACGGCGCGTCCAACAGCCAGCGCGAGTTCCTGATGATCGGCGAGGACGAGCGCTACGACTACGCGCATTTCGAGTTCATCATGCGTGGCGTGCAGGCGGCGCGTGAGCAGTTCCCCGAGCGGGCGCGGCAGATTTCGCTCTCCTTGCACTGCGAGACCGCCGAGGTCATGACGGCCTACACCAAGCTGGTCGAGAAGGACAAGTCGTTCCAGAAGTCGGGCATGGGCCTGGCCGCCTACAGCGCCTCGCGCCCGCAGCACTCGGAAGGCCTGGCGGTGTTCATCGCGAGCTACCTGGCACATGAGACCGCGCTGCCCAACATCAACCTGCTGCACCTGTCGTCGCGCAAGGCGGTGCAGGCCGCGATGATGATGGCCGACGTGTTCCCGCACATCGACTTCAAGCGCGAGGTGACCATCGGCCACCTGATGCTCGACATCAACTCCAAGGCCGCCGAGCTGGCCAAGGTCAACCCGCCGATCCGCCCGCGCGAGGACGTCGAGTTCCTGTGGGACGCGCTGCTGGCCGGCGAGCTCGACTGGGTGGTCAGCGACCACGCCTGCTGCCGCCACGAGATGAAGATCCCCAAGCACTACTTCGGCAACATCTGGATGGCCAAGAGCGGCTTCGGCGGCACCGAGTACCTGCTGCCCGCGCTGGTCAGCGAAGGCACGCGCCGCGGCATGGGCTACAACCACATGGCGCGCGTGACCAGCTGGAATCCGGCGCAGCGCTACGGCCTGAACCGCAAGGGCGACATCGCCGCGGGCTTCGATGCCGACCTCGCGCTGGTGGACCCGGCCCGGACCTGGACCATCGCCGCCAAGGAATCGCCCTCGACCCAGGGCTACACGCCGTTCGAGGGGCTGGAGCTGTCGGCGCGCGTGGAAGAGACCTTCCTGCGCGGGCACCTCATCTGCCAGGGCGGCGAGGTCATCGGCAAGCCGCGCGGCGAGTACCTGCACCGCCCGACGGCGTGACTTGCGCGCCCGCATCGCTTGACGGCATGACGCGCCGGCCGTTCGCACCGAGCCTGTCGAGGCCGCACCGATGAATCCGACCGTGCGCACCGGCACGCCGCCGCCCGACGCGCCGCACATCCCGGTGGCCATCGTCGGCGCCGGGGCCTGCGGTCTGGTCGCGGCCATCACCTGCGCGACGCGGGGGTCGACTGCGTGCTGCTGGAGCGCGATGCCCAGCCTTCGGGCTCCACGGCGCTGTCGTCCGGCTTCATCCCGGCGGCCGGCACGTCCATGCAGCGCGCCGCCGGCATCCAGGACAGCCCGGCGCTGTTCGCCGCCGACATCCAGGCCAAGGCCCATGGCACGGCGGCGGCGCATCTGGTGGCGGCTTTTTCTGAGCGAATCGGCGCGGTGCTGGACACGCTGCAGGCCCGGCACGGGATCACCTTCGAGGTGCTCGACGGCTTTCTGTACCCCGGTCACAGCGTGCGCCGCATGCATGCCGTGCCGCAGAAAACCGGCGCGGCGCTGGTGGCGCAGCTCGAGCGCGCCGCCACGGCGGCCGGCGCGGACATCGTGACGCAGGCCACGGTGCGCGAGCTCTGGGTGGACGGGGCCGGGCGCATCACCGGCGTCGGCTACGAGCGGCCCGACGGGCGCCTGGAGCAGCTGCGCTGCGACGCGCTCATCCTGGCCTGCAACGGCTTTGGCGGCAACCCGGCGATGGTGCGCGAGCTGCTGCCCGAGATGCGCGAGGCGCTGTTTGCCGGTCACACCGGTAACGACGGCAGCGCGATTGCCTGGGGCCGGGCGCTGGGCGCGCGGCTGGCCGATCTGGGCGGCTACCAGGGCCATGGCTCGTGGGCGATCCCGCAGGGCGCGCTGATCACCTGGGCGGTGATGATGGAAGGCGGCGTGCAGCTCAACGCGCGCGGCGAACGTTTCCACGACGAAACCGAAGGCTATTCGGAGGCCGCCGTCCATGTGCTGGCGCAGCCTGGCGGCGTGGCCTGGGACGTGTTCGACGGCCCGATCCTGGCACTGGCGCGCGGCTTTCCCGATTTCTGCGCCGCCGAGGCGGCCGGCGCGCTGAAGACCTGCGCTGACGCGCAGGCGCTGGCGGCGCTGATCGGTTGCGCCACTGAAAAAATCATAGCAATGAATGACCCATCCGTGCTGGGAAATGGCCAGAATGATTCAATAGATGGGGTCAATGTCCCTCGGACGGGCACCCGGCGGCCGTTGCAGCCGCCTTTCTACGCCATCAAGGTCACCGGGGCGCTGTTTCACACGCAGGGCGGGCTGGACATCGACGCTCGGTGCCGCGTGCTGCGGTCCGACGGCACGCCGTTTGCCAACCTGCTGGCCGCGGGCGGCGCGGCGCGCGGCGTCTCGGGCAACGCGGTCTGGGGCTATCTCTCGGGCAACGGCCTGCTCAGCGCGGTGGCCGGCGGCGCCATCGCGGCGGAAACGGCGAAAGGAATGGTGAACCCATGAACACGCTCAAGGCAAGGCTGGCCCAGGCGCAGCCGCTGCTGGCGCCCGGCGTCTATGACGCGCTGACCGCGCTGGTCGCCGAGCAGGCCGGTTTCGAGGCGCTGTACCTGTCGGGCGCGTCGATCGCCTACACCCGGCTGGGCCGCTCCGACGTGGGCCTGACCACCTTCACGGAGGTGCAGGACACGCTGGCGCGCATCACCGAGCGCGTGGCCGTGCCGGTCATCGTCGATGCCGACACCGGCTTCGGCAACGCGCTCAACGTGCAGCGCACGGTGCGTGGCCTGGAGCGCGCCGGCGCCGCGATGATCCAGATCGAGGACCAGGGTTTCCCGAAACGCTGCGGGCATCTGGACGGCAAGACCGTGATCCCGGTCGGCGAAATGTGCGGCAAGCTGCGCGCCGCGCTCGATGCGCGCCACAGCGCCGGCACGCTGGTCCTGGCGCGCACCGATGCGCTGGCGGTCGAGGGGCTGGACGCCGCGCTGGAGCGCGCCGAGGCCTATCTCGCCTGCGGCGTGGACGCGCTGTTCATCGAGGCGCTGCGCACGCCGGAGCAGATGGATGCGGCCTGCAGCCGCTTTGCCGCCGGGTGCCGCTGCTGGCCAACATGGTCGAAGGCGGCAAGACGCCGGTGCAGGACGCAGGCGAGCTGGGCCGGCGCGGCTTTCGCATCGTGATCTTCCCGGGCGGCACGGCGCGGGCGGTGGCGCACACCCTGCAGCGCTACTACCAATCCCTCATGGCGCAGCGGTACCACGGCGCCCATGAAAGAATCCATGCTCGACTTCGACCAGCTCAATGCGCTGATCGGCACCCCGGAACTGCTGGCGCTGGGGCGGCGCTACGAAAACTGAAAGAACATGGCATGACTGAAACCATCATCCTGGGCGGCGGTTGCTTCTGGTGCACCGAGGCGGTGTACGTGCGCGTCAAGGGCATCACCGATGTCGAATCCGGCTACAGCAACGGCCAGGCGGCCCGGCCCAGCTACGAAGACGTCTGCACCGGGCGCACCGGCTGCAACGAGGTCGTCAAGCTGAGCTACGACCCGGCGCAGATCAGCACCCGCGAGATCCTGGAAATCTTCTTCGTGATCCACGACCCCACCACGCTGAACCGCCAGGGCAACGACGCCGGCACCCAGTACCGCAGCGGCATCTACTTCACCTCACCGGCGCAGAAGGCTGTGGCCGACGACCTGATCCGCGAGATGAGCCAGGACAAGCTGTTCGGCGCGCCCATCGTCACCGAGGTGCTGCCGCTGGCGAACTACTGGCCCGCCGAGGACTATCACCAGGACTTCTTCGAGAAGAACCCCGGCCAGGGCTATTGCATGGCCGTGGCCGCGCCCAAGGTGGCCAAGTTCCGCAAGACCTTCGCGCGGCTGGCGAAGGACTGAGCCTTTCGCCGCGCGGCGCATACGATCGTGCAGGCCGCATGATCGAAACCCTGGACCTTGCCTACCGCTATCCCGGCGGCGTGAATCTCCGCTTCCCCGACGTGCGGGTCGATCAGGGCGGCACGCTGCTGCTGCGCGGGCCCTCGGGCAGCGGCAAGTCGACCTGGCTGGCGCTGGCGGCCGGCTTGCTGACGGCCACCGAGGGCGAAATCATCGTGGCCGGCCAGCCGCTGCGCGCGCTCGGCGGGCGCGCCCGCGACGCCTGGCGCGCCGGGGCCATCGGCCTGCTGCCGCAAAAGCTCTACCTCAGCGACGCGCTGAGCGTGGCCGGCAACCTGGCGCTGGTCTATTTCGCGGCGGGGATGCCGGTGGACCACGGGGCAATAGCCCGCACGCTGGATGCGCTGGGCGTGGGTGAACTGGCGCGGCGCTTGCCCGACCAGCTCTCGGGCGGGCAGGCGCAGCGTGTGGCACTGGCGCGCGCCGTGCTGCGTGCGCCGCGCGTGATCCTGGCCGACGAACCGACGGCCAGCCTGGACGACCACGCCTGTGAATCCGCTGTGAACCTGTTGCGCCAGAGCGCGCAAGCCTGCGGCGCGACGCTGGTGATCGCCACGCACGACCGGCGCGTTGCCGAAGCGCTGCCACAGGCGTCCACGCTGCTTTTTTCTGGCAAGAATGGCGTCTCACCAGCGCCGAATGGCCACAAGGTGCTATGAATATCGTAACGCTCTCGTGGCGCTACCTCTGGTCCCGCCCACTCGCTGCCGGGCTCAACCTGGTCCTGATGATGCTGGGCGTGGCCTCCATGACCTTCGTGCTGCTGGCCAGCCACCAGCTCGACCGCGCCTTCGAGCGCGACCTCGCGGGCATCGACGTGGTGGTGGGCGCCAAGGGCAGCCCGCTGCAGCTGATCCTGGCCGGGGTGTTCCACATCGACGTGCCGCCCGGCAATATCCCACTGGCCGACGTGCAGGCATTGGCCAAACACCCGCAGGTGGCGCAGCTCATCCCGTTGAGCCTGGGCGACAGCTTCCGCGGCTTTCGCATCGTCGGCACCACGCCGGCCTACATCGCCCACTACCAGGCGCAGCTGGCGCAAGGCGCGATCTGGGCCGCGCCGATGCAGGCCGTGGTGGGCGCGCAAGCCGCGGGCGCCACGGGCCTGAAGGCCGGCGACCGCTTTGAAGGTTCGCATGGCTTGGGCGGCGGGGGTGATTCCCACGGCCACACGCCGTACACCGTCTCCGGCGTGCTCGCACCCTGCGGCTGCGTGCTCGACCGGCTGATCCTCACCGCCACCGAATCGGTCTGGAAGGTGCACGAGGACATGCACAGCGGCGAAACACCGTTGGGCAAGGAAGATCAGGAAGCGCTGGAGGCCGAACGCGAAGTCACGATGGCGCTGATCCGTTACACGACGCCGCTGGCGGCAGTGACCTTTCCGCGCTACGTGAACAGCAGCACCGGCATGCAGGCGGCGGCACCCGCGGTGGAGATCACCCGCCTGCTGGGGATGGTCGGCGTGGGCACACGGGTGCTGCAGGGTTTTGGCGCGGTGCTGCTGCTGACGGCGGCACTCGGGGTGTTCATCGCGCTGTGGAGCGCCGTGCGCGAGCGCCGCGCCGACCTGGCCATGCTGCGCATGCTGGGGGCGCCACCCTGGAAGGTCGGCGCGCTGCTGCTGTGCGAAGCGCTCTGGCTGGCGCTGCTGGCCTCGGCGCTGGGGCTGATGGCGGGGCACGGCTTGACCGCTGTGGCAGGATGGTTCCTGCAGGCCGACAAATCGGTGGTGGTCGATGGCTGGCAATGGGTGTCAGCCGAGGCCTGGGTGCCGGTGGCAGCGGTGGGCGTGGCCGCGCTGGCCGCGCTGCTGCCCGCCGTCAGCGCCTACCGGGTCGATGTGGCCCGCTTGTTGAATTCAGGGTGAAAAAATGATCGTTTTCATGAAAAAATGGCTTCTTCCCAGCGTCATTGGGTCATTGTTTGCTATGAGTGCGATAGCGCAGCACAGCGACAAGGAAGTCAAGGACGACGTGGCCCGGCACCGGGCCATGGCCGCTGCGCACGAGGCCGCGGCCAAATGCCTGGAGTCCGGCAAGAAGGCGGACGCGTGTTACAAGGAACTTCAGGCCAGTTGCAAGGGTCTGGCCATTGGCAAATACTGCGGCATGAAACACGAGCACTGACCATGAACCCTCGACGAATCGTCCCTCTTCTGACTGCCGGCGTGTTGCTGGCGGCCGGTTCTGCCCACGCGCAACTCAGTTCGCCCATGCCGGGGGTCAAGCCCACGCCGAAGAGTGCTGCACCTGCGCCGGCGGCTGCTACGGGCCCTGCCGGTGCGGCGGCCCTGGGCGTTCCGGCCGGCACAGGCCCCGGCGTGCACAGCCCCGACAGCCCTTTTGCCCCGCTGGCGCCGCGCGCTGACGTCGTGCCTTGGTCGGTGCTGACCAGCGTGAAGACCAAAACCGAGAAGAACCGCATCCTGCCCGCGTTCGAGCCCGCACAGTTGATGTTGAACCAGAAGCAGCAGCGCATCCAGGGCTTCATGCTGCCGCTGGACCCGGGTGAGAAGCAGACCCACTTCCTGCTGAGCTCGGTGCCGCTGAGCTGTGGCTTCTGCGTGCCCGGCGGGCCGGAGAGCATGGTCGAGGTCAAGACCCGGACCCCCGTCAAGGCCACCCTGGAGCCCGTGGTGGTGGAAGGGCGCTTTCTGGTGCTGGCGGACGACCCCTACGGGCTGTATTACCGGATGACCGATGCGGTGAGCATCAAGTAATTCTGGGGATTGATGTAAATCAAGGCCGATCGGCGGACATGCATCAAAATATACTTATCTGTCCGTTGTCCAAGGGGGCCGGTCGGATCACTTCAACTTTTTTTATCACCTCCAGGAAAATCCCATGAGCAATCGTCGCGAATTCATCGTTCAACTCAGCCTGGGCACGGGTGCCCTGGTCGCCGGTCAAGCCATGGCGCAAGGCGCGCCGGTGGCGGAAGCCGACGCACAGGCCGTCGCGCTCGGCTACAAGGCCGACACCACCAAGGTCGACGACAAGAAGTTCCCCAAGCACGCCGCCACGCAGAATTGCGCCAATTGCGCGCTGTTCCAGGGCAAGGCGGGGGACAAGACCGGCGGCTGCCCGCTGTTCGCCGGCAAGACCGTCGCAGCCACCGGCTGGTGCAGCGCCTGGGCCAAGAAGGCCTGATCCACGGCCCTGATCGTTCCAGTGCAGCAGGGCGCCACGTTTTCGTGGCACCTTGCGGACGCTGTGCAGGCCTATTGACCTGAGCACCGCCGCTGGGCGGCCTCAGGTCATTTTTTTCTGCCGATTCCGTCGCGCTCGCGTACGCGCCATGGCGCCGTTTGTGCTTCCATGCCCTTGCGCGCCCCAAGCTGCGCCACAGTGCGGTACAACAGCGTCATGAAAGACAACACTTTGCTCCCTTCCCGCTCTGACCGCCTTCGGACCCTCGGGTCCGCAATGCTGCTGGCCGCCTTGATGGCTCTCGGCGCCTGTTCCACCGCGCCGCCTGACGGCATCACCGCGGTGACGCCCTTCGACGTGAACCGCTACGCCGGAAAGTGGTACGAGATTGCCCGCATGGACCACTCCTTCGAGCGTGGCTTGAGCGAGGTCAGCGCCACCTACCGGCTGCAGCCCGACGGCAGCGTGCAGGTCATCAACCGCGGCTTCGACAGCGAGCGAAAGGACTGGAAGGAAGCGGTGGGCAAGGCCTTGTTCACCGGCGACACCAACCGGGGTGCCCTGAAGGTCTCGTTCTTCGGCCCTTTCTATGGCGGCTACAACGTGGCGGCGATGGATCCTTCATACCGCTGGTCCCTGGTGGTGGGGCCTGATCGCGGCTACGTCTGGATCCTGTCGCGCGACAGGCAACTCACGCCCGAGGTTCGCGGGCAGGTGCTGGCGCAGGCGCGCAAGCTCGGCATCGACGTGGACCGTCTGATCTGGGTCCCTCAGACGCGCCCGGACGCGTAGGCCACCAGGCCATCAGACCCGTCCGCCTGAAAGGAAGTGTCTGGAGCGGGCGCCGATAATCAACGGCCCATGACGCTCGACCACCCCGTCCTCTCCTCGCTGCTGCCGGTGGTGTTGCTGATCTTCATCGGCTTCATTGCCGGCAAGGCGAAGCTGATCCGCGGCGAGGCGGTGCGCGACCTGTCGAATCTGGTGTTCCTGGTGCTGACGCAGGCGCTGCTGTTTCGCACCATGAGCACGGTGCACATCGAACAACTCGACTTCCGTTCCGTCGCGCTGTATTACGCTGTGGCGGGCGCGCTGTTCATCGCGCTGCTGCTGATCCAGGGGCTGACCAGCCGCTCCGCCGTGCTGGCGCTGGCGGCGATCTTCAGCAACACGCTGATGATCGGCGTGCCGTTGATCGGGCTGGCCTACGGTGAGGCCGGCCTGGTGCAATTGTTCGCGCTGATCTCGATGCACGCACTGGTGCTGCTGACCCTTGCGACGGTCGTGCTGGAACTGCTGGTGGCGCAAGAAAACGCGCGCTCGGGCAAGGCGGCGCCGCGTCACATGCTGGTCACCGTGGGGCAGGCGGTGAAGAACGCCATCATTCATCCGGTGCCCCTGCCCATCATCGCCGGCCTGCTTTATGCGCAGACCGGATGGGGCCTGCATCCGGTGGTGGAGCGACCCCTCAAGCTGTTGGGCGATGCCTTCGGCCCGGTGGCGCTGGTGCTGGTGGGTGTGACGCTGGCGCAGGCGGCGATCGGCGCGCAGCTCAAGGGCGCGCTGGGGATCTCGCTGATCAAGACGGTGCTGCATCCGGTACTGATGGTCGCGGCCGGCTGGCTGGCCGGCCTGCGTGGCATGCCGCTGGCGGTGATGGTGGTGGCCGCGTCGCTGCCGGTGGGCGCCAACGTGTTCTTGTTCTCGCAGCGCTACCGCAAGGCCGAGGACCTGGTCACGGCCAGCGTGGCCGTCTCGACCGCGCTGGCGCTGGTCAGCGTGAGCCTGGTGATGGCGGTTTTGCCGAAACTGCCCGGCTGATCAGGGCGCCAGCCGCTCGCGCGTCCAGGCCCCGTCTTTTTCCAGCCGGTAGCGCAGCCGGTCGTGCAGTCGGCTCTTGCGGCCCTGCCAGAACTGCCAGGTGTCGGGCCTGAGCCGGTAGCCGCCCCAGTGCGGCGGGCGTGGCGGGTTGAGCAGGAATCTGGCGCCGTATTTCGCCGCCGCCGTCACCAGCACCGTGCGGTCGGGGATGACCTGGCTCTGCGGGCTGGCCCAGGCGCCGATGCGCGAGTCCAGCGGGCGGGTGTGAAAGTAGGTGTCGCTTTCTTCGTCGCTGACCTTTTCCACCAGGCCCTCGATGCGCACCACGCGCTCCAGCTCGACCCAGTGAAACTGCAGCGCCGCATAGGGGTTGCCGGCCAGTTCCAGGCCCTTCTGGCTCTCGTAGTTGGTGTACCAGACGATGCCGCGTGCGTCATAGCCCTTGATCAGCACCACGCGCGTGCTCGGGCGCAGGTTGCCGGCCACGGTGGCCACGGTCATGGCGTTGGGCTCGGGGACCTCGGAGGCGATGGCTTCGGTCAGCCATTGGTCAAACTGCTGCAGCGGGTCGGCGTGCGAGTGCGATTCGCTCAGCTCGGCCTTTTCGTAGCTCTTGCGGATGTCGGCGATGTTCATGCTGTCAGTATAGGCAGGGCCCTGGCGGGCTTGGGGTACGGGGGCTTCAGTCGCCAGCCAGGTCCAGCAGGCGGCCCAGGGCGCGGTCGTCAATGCCGTGCTGGCGCAGTGCCTCGTGCGTCTGGCGGGCATAGTCCAGCGTGCTGCCATAGCGTCCGCGGGAGTGGCGGAAGATCTCGCGCAACTGCTGCGGGTGAAGGTCGCCAGTGAAATTCGGGCTGCGCCGCGACAAGGTGAAGGCCAGCGCCCTCACCGTGCCATGCGGCGTGGCGCAGGGCAGCCAGCGCGGGTCATAGACGCCCGTAGGCATCTCGCGCGCCCACAGCGCCTCCAGCGCTGCCTCCGAGTGTCGATGCGGCACGCGGAACACCAGCCCCGAGCAGCTGCCGCCAGGCAGCAAGGCGAAGACCAGGCCCGGCCGCTCGGGCGTGCCGCGGTTGATGCGGCTCCACATCTTCAGCGCACGGTGCCAGCCGTGCACGCGCGTGGCATGGCGCTCGGTGGATTCAAAGTCGGGGCGCCAGATCAGCGACGCATAGCCGAAGATCCAGAGGTCGGCGTGACTGCCGCCATGGGCCGGCTGGCGGGCCCACTGTGCGCGCACCCGTTCCAGCAGGGGCGCCGGATCGCGCAGGATCGGCACGGGCGCGCTGTCAGGCTGTGTCATGTGCGCACTTTACAATCGCTTCTACTATTTTTGGAGCTTGCGCAATGTTTTCTTCCGACGACGACAACCAGGGACTGGTTCTGGGGGTGCTTTTTGGCGTGATCGCGCTGGTGATTTCGCTGGTGATCGGGATCAGCATTTACACACGCAACCTGGTGCCCGCCCCGAACGCGCCGTCCGTCACCGTGGTGGTGCTTGAGAAAGTGGCCACGGTCAAGGTCGAGAATGGCGTGGTGAAGTTCTATTTCGTCGTGGGCAAGGCCGATGTGGCGCCCGAAGCGGCGCAGGCGCTGGTGGAGGTGGTGAAGGCCGTGGCCGCCGGCAAGATGGCCGTGATCAGCGGTTTCCATGACGCCTCCGGCGACCCCGAAAAGAACGCTGAACTGGCCAAACAGCGCGCACTGGCCGTTCGCGCCGTTCTGGTGACCCAAGGCGTGGCCGAAGACAAGGTCGAGCTCAAGAAGCCCGAACAGACGCTGGCCTCCGGCCCTGCCGCCGAAGCCCGCCGGGTGGAAGTGACGCTGAAGTAAGCCGTGGCAGACCCTGCCTTACAAGAAAGCCCGGGTTACCCGGGCTTTTTTTCGTCAAAGTGGCCTCAGCCCAACGTCGATGGGCCATTTCCTGCTTCGAAAAAAGGAGTGTTTTCGAGCGGCCGGAGCCGATCTTCAGGCGGCCGCCGAGGGGCGTCGCGCCAACCGCATCGCGGCCAGGAAGCTCAGGGCAATGACGGCCACCAGCGCAGCGCCAAATTGCAGCTCCCGGCCCTCGCTCCATGCATCCACGTCCGGCAGCAGCAGCTTGGCCGCGCCGAATCCCGCCACCAGCAAGCTGACGCCGGCGACCACCAGTCCCATGACGCGGGATGCGATCCGCGCAGTCTGGTCGGCGCGCCCAATCAACCGTGCGATCCACAGGCCGTTGATGCCGTCGGTCACCAGCATGCCCAGCATGAACAGCAGCGCCAGCACCAGCGCGTGCTGCCAGCCGCCGAACTGCGTGGCCGTCAGCGCGAAGAAGGCGGCCTGCGAGAGTGTGTCGAAGGACAGCGCAAACAGCGCGCCCACCAGTGCCACGGCCACCGGGTTCGAGACATGCCGCAGGCTGCCCAGCAGGCGGCCCTTGACGCCCACCGGTTGCACCACCTGATCCGGGCCGGTGCGCAGCACCGCGGCCAGGTTCAGCATGCCCAGCGCGGCCAGAAACCCGATCGAAATCAGCGCCCCCAGCGTGCCAAACCACTCGGGCACCGCCCAGTGGCCCGCTGCCGCCGAGACAGCCATCGCGATCACCGCGACTACGGCGCCGTGGCCCAGCGAGAACAACAGGCCGCAATAGCGGGCCATTCCCGGGCGCACGCGACTGTTGTGGCGGGTCAAACCATCGATGGTGGCCAGATGGTCGGCGTCGAAGCCGTGCTTCATGCCGAGCACGAAGGTCAGGAGCAGCAGCGAGAGCCAGTCGGCGGGCAGGGCTTGCATGGCGACGTATGAGTGATCTGAAAATCATCATACACGCGGTCGCTCACTTGGCGGACGAGGCGACGTGGGTCGGGACGAGGCGTGCGTTCAGCGCGCCGGGCGGTAGTGGATGTGCGGCGCGCCGTGGGCGTCGTGCGCGTGGTGGTGCTCGGCCTCCAGCGCGATCACGTTCAGCTGCCCATGGCGCACGCCGCTCTCGGCCATCAGCGCGTCGGCAAACTGCCGCACCTGCGCGGTTGGGCCCTTGAGGATGACCGACTCCAGGCAGTTTTCGTGATCCAGGTGGCTGTGCAGGGCCGCCACGGTCAGGTCGTGGTGTTCGTGCTGCAGGCCGGTCAGGCGCTCGGCCAGATCGCGCTGGTGGTGGTTGAACACGTAGGACAGGTTGGCCACGCAATGGCCTGACGGCGGGTCGCGCTGGCGGTCGCCTTCGATGGCGCCGCGAATCAGATCGCGCACGGCCTCCGAGCGGTTGCTGTAGCCGCGCGCGGCGATCAGCGCATCGAACTGCGTGGCCAGCGCTTCGTCCAGCGAGATCGTGAAGCGTTCCACGGCGCGTCCTCAGCGCAGGCCGCCGCCGGCCGCTTCGCTGGCGCGCTGGATCAGCTCGATCTTGTAGCCGTCGGGGTCGGTGACGAAGGCGATCACCGTGGTGCCGCCCTTGACCGGACCGGGCTCGCGCGTCACGTTGCCGCCGGCGGCCTTGATCTTCTCGACCGACGCGTAGACGTCGGGCACGCCCAGCGCGATGTGGCCGTAGGCGGTGCCAATCTCGTAGCTCTCCACGCCCCAGTTGTACGTGAGCTCGATCTCGGCCTGGCCAGGGTTGCCGCCGTCGAAGCCCAGGAAGGCCAGCGAATACTTGTACTCCGGGTTCTCGGACTGGCGCAGCAGCGTCATGCCGAGCACCTTGGGTGTAGAAGTCGATGGCGCGCTGCAGGTTGCCGACGCGCAGCATGGTGTGAAGGAAACGCATGGACTGGCCTTTCTGTTGAATGGCTTGAAGTCTATTCGGTCGCGCCGCCCGGCGGCTTGTGGTGCACGTCGAACACCAGGCAGGTGGTGGTGGCGTGCGCGTAGAGCGTGCCGTCGGGGCCGACCAGGCGCGCATCGGCGGTGGCGAGCTGGCGGCCGCAATGGATCACCCGGCCCTCGGCGCGCACGCGCGGCACCTTGAGCGTGAGCGCGCGCACGATGTTCACGCTGAGTTCGGCCGTGGTGTAGCCGCGCCCCGGCGGCATCATGGTGTGCACGGCGCAGCCCAGCGCCGAGTCGAGCAGGGTGGCGAACCAGCCACCATGCACGCTGCCCAGCGGGTTGAAATGTGGCAGGCCGGGCGTGCCCTGGAACACCGCGTGTCCCTTTTCGACATGGACGATCGTGAAGTCCAGCGTCTTGGCGATATGCGGATAGGGAATCTCGCCGCGCAGCATCGCCTGCATGATCTCCAGCCCGGTCTTGCCGGCGATCTGCTCGGGGCTGGCGAGTCCGGGGCCGGGGCCGGCGTCCATGCGTTTGCGCACGGCGGCTTCATCGGCCAGCCATTGTTCGAGGTGGTTGTGGGGCGGGTGCGTCATGGTCTTTCCGGAATCGATTGAATTGCAGATGCAATGATTGTAGCTGCAATCAAAAAATGACAAAAAAGCATATAAACGACCAAAGCCCTCCCCCCTCCTCTGTGCTGCGCCCCCCCCCTCCGCCCGGCTTCCCCCTGGCGGTTGCGCGGCGCTGATTCTTTCTGGATCAGGCGCGGCGGGCGGCCGGCGTTGGCGTGACAATACTTTCAAAGACGATAAAGCGAGGTTCTGGACACCCCGGCGGGGACCCCCCCCCCCCCGCTAAAAACTGTTTTCCCCTGTAAGATACAAGCCCCCCTTTTCTTTTCCAACGGATTAAACAACCACCCCCCCCACCACCGCTTCCAGCTCGGCCCGCATCCAGCGGTGCGCCGCGTCCACCTGGTGCCGCGCGTGCCACACCATGTACATCGGCATGGTCGGGCAGGGCACGGGCGGCCCACGCTGGCCAGGTCGCGCAGCAGGTGCGACTGCAGGCGCCCCGGCACGGTGGCCAGCAGGTCGCTGCCGCGGATGAAGGGCGGCAGGCCGGCAAAGCCCGGCACCATCACGGCAAAGCGGCGCTGGATGCCCTGCGCGGCCAGGTGGTGGTCCAGGTCCAGCGCGCGGCGCGGCTCGTACACCACGGTGATGTGCTCGGCGGCCAGGTAGTCGGCGCGGGTGCGCGGGCGGCTCGCGCACGGCGGGGTCGTAGAAGACGCGGTAGCGGTCTTCGAACAGGCGCTTTTGCAGGATGTCGGCGCCGTCCGGCGGGCGCGGGCTGATGACGAGCTGGCAGTGCTCGCTGCGCAGCATCTCCAGGCTCGGCACGTCGGACGGGATGACGCGCAGCGCCAGGCCCGGCGCGGCGCGGCGCAGGCGCGCCATCAGGGCGGGCAGCAGCAGGTCGCGCTGGAAGTCGTTGGCCGCAATGGTGAAGGTGGTCTGCCAGCGTGCCGGGTCGAACTCGCCCGAGCGCGCGAACCGCTCCAGCTCGCCAGCAGCTCGCGCGCCTGCGCCGCCAGCGCCTCGGCCCGCGCCGTGGCGACGATGCCGCGCCCGGACTTGACGAACAGCGGGTCGCCGGTGATGGCGCGCAGCTTGTCCAGCAGGTGGCTCACCGCCGACTGGGTGACGCCCAGGCGCTGCGCCGCGCCGGTGATGGTGCCCGCCTCCACCACCGCCACCAGCAGCTGCAGCAGGCGCCGTCCAGGTCCGAATGATCGAATTTGCTCATGGATCGAATCATGATTGATGTGTTTATCTTTGGCAATGCAGCGCGGGACACTGCAGGCCTGACAACACATCAACACAGGAGACACCCATGAGCCCGACCCCCCGCGCCATCCCCGGCACCACGCCCTTCGACGGCGACCATGGCCCGCAAGGGCTATGCGCTGAACAAGATGTGCTTCTCCTTCAACGACGAGGCCAACCGCGACGCGTTCCTGACCGACGAGAGGCCTACATGCGCCAGTACGGCCTGAACGCCCAGCAGGCGCGACGCGATCCGCTCCGCGCAACGTGCTGCAGATGCTGGCCGCCGGCGGCAACGCCTACTACCTGGCCAAGTTCGCCGGCATCTTCGGGCTGGACATGCAGGACATCGGCGCCCAGCAGACCGGCATGACCAAGGACGAGTTCAAGGCCAGGCTGGTCGCCGCAACGAGCAGACCGACCGCGAGCACAGGAGCATCACATGGCACAACTCATCGGCGGCCTCGCCACCTCGCACATTCCCGCCATCGGCGGCGCCATCCACAAGGGCCTGCAGCAGGAGCCGTACTGGAAGCCGTTCTTCGACGGCTTCCCGCCCGTGCAGCGACTGGCTGGCCAAGGTCAAGCCCGACGTCGTGGTGGTGTTCTACAACGACCACGGCCTGAACTTCTTCCTCGACAAGATGCCCACCTTCGCCGTCGGCGCCGCGCCCGAGTACCGCAATGCCGACGAAGGCTGGGGCATCCCCACCGCTGCCGCCGTTCAAGGGCGACCTGGACCTGTCGTGGCACCTCATCAACCGCTGATCGAGCGACGAGTTCGACATCGTGACCTGCCAGGAAATGCTGGTGGACCACGCCTTCACGCTGCCGCTCAAGCTGTTCTGGCCCGGCCACGAGGTGGCGCCGGTGAAGATGGTGCCGATCAACATCAACACCGTGCAGTTCCCGCTGCCCACCGCGCGGCGCTGCTACAAGCTCGGCCAGGCCGTGGGCGAGGCCATCCGCGTCCTGGGACAGCGACAAGCGCGTGGTGGTGCTCGGCACCGGCGGCCTGTCGCACCAGCTCGAGGGCGAGCGCGCCGGCTTCATCAACAAGCGCTTCGACCTGCAGTTCCTCGACAGCATGGAATCCAACCCCGAATGGGCCACGCAGTTCAGCGACCTGGAACTGGTGGAAAAAGCCGGCACCCAGGGCGTGGAACTGCTGAACTGGCTGGCCATGCGCGGCGCCGTCTCGGCCGGCGGGCGAGCGTGAAGAAGGTGCACGGCAACTACCACATCCCGATCTCCAACACGGCCACCGGGCTGCTGGCGCTGGAAGCGATTTGAAGTGAATTCTGACACTATCAAAAAGATAGCTGGATTCGGACATTCCGTGCTGGGTTGGCCGTGTTTTAGTGCGATCTGATCGCCTGTCCGGCGGTGACGGGTTTTGTCGACCTGTGTACGTGAAATGTCGCAGCCAGCACCCCAACCGCCGACACAGCGGCTTACGAAGCATCAGCAGAAGGAACCCTTGCTTCAACCGTCGTGCCGACGCCGGGCGCGCTGTCGACATGCAGCGTTCCATTGACCGCGCTGACGCGCTCCTTCATCCCCAGCAGGCCGAACGATTGCAGCTTGTTCAGGTCGACCGGACTCATTCCGAGACCATCGTCATGGACGGACAACACGATCCTGCCGTCTGGCGCGCGCGAAAGCCCGATCTGTACCGAGCCTGCGTGGGCGTGTTTGGCGACATTGTTGAGGGCTTCCTGGGCCACGCGGTACAGGCAGGTGGCGACCGCCGGGGACACCCACTCCCTTTCCACCTTTTCTCCATAGGCTGCCATGGCGCACAGGATGCCCGTGCTCTGCTGAAACTGCTCAGCCAGTACCTCCAACGCGGGCACCAGGCCGAGGTGCTCCAGGATCTGTGGTCGCAGATCATTGATGATGCGACGCAGCGAGGTGTTGGCGGCATCGGCAAGCTCGCCGATCGTCGCAACCGATTCGGTATGTGCGTCGTCCGGGTATTCCAGTCGTCGGCAATCCCCTTGGCGTAGACCTTGATCGTTGCCAATAATTGCTGCAGATCGTCATGCAACTCGCGCGCAATGCGGCGGCGCTCGTTTTCCTGAATGCTGTCCATGGCGGAGATCAGGCGGTGCAGTGCGATCTGCGAGGACTCCAGGTCGGCTTGTGTCAGCTTGATCGCGGTCACGTCGCGGGCCGAGACCACTGCGCCAACGATAGCGCCGTCTTTTGCGCGGATCGGCGCGAAACTGTAACTCCCGACCCAGGTGTCTCCACTGTCCTTTCGGTGCAGCCTGTATTCAACCGCACTGGCGGACTCGCCGCGCAGCGCCCTGCGGATCGTCCGCTGCTCGAGTGGCGCCGGTTCTCCATTGGCGAAGAAAACGTCGATCAAGGCCGGGTATTCAGCAAGTGCTCTCTCGCATTCCTCCCGGCTCCTGAACCGGTGGAAGGTCGCATACGCGTCATTGAAGCGGGTCAATCGACCTGTGGCGTCGGCAATGAAGACGGCGTCGCTCATGCTGGAGAGCGCGGCATCCAGCATCGCGTTGCTGGCGCGCAGCGCCTCCTCGATCACCCGGCGCTCGGTGATGTCGCGCACGATCACGGTAATCAGGCTCTGCCCCCCGAGGCTCAGGCGCGATACGGCTGCACTGGCAGGGAATTCCTCGCCGTCGGCACGCAAGCCCAGGACATCCAGGCTGAGGTCGCTGTCGTCCTCGCTGGCCCCGTGGTTGCCAAATTTCAGCAGGCCCTGCTGGTGCCCCGCGCGATCACGCAGGGGGACCAGCCGCTCCAGCGGCGCGCCGATCAATTGGTCGACAGTGCAGCGGAACATCTTTGCCGCGGCGGGGTTGGCCATCACGATGTTTTGTGCTTCGTTCACGGTCAGGATCGCGTCGGCTGCAGAGTCAAAGATGCCGCGCAAGCGGGCTTCGCTCCAGTTCAATGCCCGCGACGCCTCCTCCAGGGTGTCCGTGCGCTGCTTGAGGTTTCGCGCAGTGGCGGCCATCGCCGTGGCGACTTGTTCGGCCTCACGGAAGTAAACCTCTGGTGTCCGTACTGTCTCACCGGACTCCATGGCAATTGCCGGCCCCGAGAGTGCCTTCACGGAGCGGGCGATCCTGCCACCCACGAACCACGCCAGCGCGATGCCGGCGCTGAACAAAATCCCTATTCCCACGGCCAACAGTGAAGCAGTTCGAGGCCAGTCCTTATCGAGGAGCTTGCGAGGAATGGCGATGGCCACGGTCCAATTCGTCAGGGGCGAGCGGCTGAAGACCATGAAGATCGGGATGCCTTCGCTTGAGACACCGTCAACGGATCCTTCCGAGGTCTCGCGCATGCGCTGGAGCAGTTCAGGAACTCCCGCCTGGCCGACGAACTCGTCGCCCGCGTGGGTTCTTGCTGTAATGCTGCCCACGCTGTCAAAAGCCGCGGCAGCCCATTTCTCCGGCAATTTCTGATCGACCAGAATCTGGTTGATCTGCTGAGGGATGATGCCGACTCCCAGGGCGTACACGACCTTGCCGCCTGAGCGCACGGGCACATAGAGGGCAACCGTGGGTTTGTTCGTGACCTTGCTGATCACCAGGTCGGAAACAAAAGGCTGTCCGCTGGCGACAAGCTGGACGATTTGTGCGTGAACGGGACTCATCGGCAACGCCGCACCAAAGGGCAGCCGAGTGTTGACGATCTGCTGCCCGGTCGGGTCACTCAGAACCACATGGGTGCCGATGTTTGCGCCTCGCATCAGCGCACCGGCACGACGATGAAAGCCGGCGAAGTCCCCGGACTGCAGTTCGCTGGAGGTCGCCAGGGTCTCGGCGACCGCCTGCAATTTGAGCAATTGGCCATCCACCGCCTGGACCAGTGCACGGGTGGTCTGCAGTGTGTCTTTCTCGAACTCTGCGCGATGGGCCCCGTAATGGTCCGCAAACAGGACCATGGTGCCGATCACGCCCGGCAGCAGCGTGGCCAGGACCAGCCAGGCGAGCAAAGCCCTGACAGACCAGCGCGTTGCGGTCCGAGAGATTGGTTTCATTGGATCATCGACCATGGGACCCGGTGGATCTTTGATGCTGCGCGAACCTTGCCAGATGCCGTCGCATACCGCAAGACTTCATAGTCTATCCCTGCCACGCTACATTGCCCATGGAAGACAGCTCTTGATCCTTGCAGCGATTGGCCTAGAAGACTGGGGCAAACCTTAAGCCACAAGTTTGCCTGGCCAATCGCACTGAGTGCGCCAGCCCACAGACGATTCGCAATTGATGGCGGAAAATGATTCAATGGTCTCGGAAAGTTAGCGACAGGTGACAAGCATCAAAGTCTTTACGCTGGGAACATCCGGTCTCCGATAGTCCAACTGAAAGGTGGAAAATGCGCTACATCCCTCTTGTTTTCTGTGTGCTTCTTGGGTCGGTCACTGCGGCCACGGCTCAGGTGAGCGTCGGTATCGGTATCGGGCTTCCCGGCGTGAGCATCGGGATCAATTTGCCGGCGTACCCGCAATTGGTGCAGGTGCCAGGCTACCCGGTCTACTACGCACCGCAACTGAACTCCAACTTCTTCTTCTACGATGGCATGTACTGGGTCTACCAGCGCGACAGCTGGTACGCGAGTTCCTGGTACAACGGGCCTTGGGGCATGGTGAGCCCTGAGGTTGTCCCACTGTACGTCCTGCGGGTCCCGGTGCGCTACTACCGGACGCCTCCGGCGTACTTCCAGGGTTGGCGCCCGGATGCGCCGCCTCGCTGGGGTGAGCACTGGGGGCGTGGCTGGGAGCAGCAGCGAGGCGGATGGGACAAATGGAACCGCAGTTCCGCGCCCGCGCCCGCGCCACTGCCTGTTTACCAGCGGCAGTACTCAGGGGATCGCTATCCCCAAGGGCAGCAACAGCAACAGATTCACAACCAGAATTACCGTTATCAGCCACGTGACGCCGTAGTGCGGCAGCAGTATCAGGAGCAGGAACGGCAAAGGGCCCCCGCGCCTTCTCAGCGGGGCGAGCAGGGCTACCAGGGCCAGCAAGGCGGTCCAGTCGTCCCACGCACTCAGCCGCCGCAAAGAGGGGTCGAAGAGGTGCAGAGGCCAGTCCCAACGCAAGCCCCATCTCAGACCAGAGGGCAGACCGTACAGGATCAGAGGGAAAAACAGCAGCCGCCGCCGCCGCAGCAACAGGGTGCGGGCCAGCGTGAGCAACAGACACCGAGGTCAGGCCAGGACAATGCGCCGGCAGGCAAGGGCGCGTCCCAAGAGCCAAGGCAAGGGCAACAAGGGAAAGGACAGGGCCAGGGACGTGGGAAAGATGACGAACGAGGCCAGGGCCGGTAGAGAATGGTTTGCCCTCCGGGGTTTTGCATAGCCGCCTGCTTTGCAGGTGGCATTTCGGCGACTCAACGCCTGACGACGTGGGGGGCGCTGGCCGAGGAAGCCAAAGAAATTCCTTTGCCGCATGCTGGCCGCGTCCAGTGATGGGGTGGCGCGTGGTCGGTTCTTGCCGATCCCTCTGACTCTGATTTACTGACCCAGGGCAGCAGCCGGTTTTCGCTGCAAACGCGCGTGTCAAGGTAAACCAGGCAAGGCCGGCTTGCCAGGGAGTCTGGCCGTAGCCGGTGATCGGTGGCGCCGCGTACTGAACTCCGGGAGAATCGCGTAATGGACACGATTCAAGCTGCCAACACCCCGCATCCCCGCTCCCCTTCGTCGTCTCCGCAAGGCGCGGCCCTGCCCCTTGCCGGCCTGCGCGTGGTCGAATTCACCCACATGGTCATGGGCCCCACCTGCGGCATGGTGCTGGCCGACATGGGGGCCGAGGTCATCAAGGTCGAGCCGATCGAGGGCGACCGCACGCGCCACCTGCTGGGCGCGGGCGCGGGTTTCTTCCCGATGTTCAACCGCAACAAGAAGAGCATCGCGATCGACCTGCACAAGCCCGCAGGCGCCGAAGTGGCCCGCAAGCTGGCCGCCACGGCCGACGTGGTGGCCGAGAACTTCAAGCCCGGCACCATGAAGAAATACGGGCTGGACTACGCGGCGCTGTCAAAGGTCAATCCGCGCGTGATCTATGTGAGTCACAAAGGCTTCCTGCCCGGCCCGTACGAGCACCGCGTGGCGCTGGACGAGGTGGTGCAGATGATGGGTGGCCTGGCCTACATGACCGGGCGCTCCGGCGACCCGCTGCGCGCGGGCACCAGCGTGAACGACATCATGGGCGGCATGTTCGGCGCCATCGGCGCACTGGGGGCGCTGATCCAGCGCGGCATCACCGGCCGCGGCCAGGAGGTGCAAAGCGCACTGTTCGAGAACAACGTGTTCCTGGTCGGCCAGCACATGATGCAGTACGCCATCACCGGCAAGCCCGCCGCGCCAATGCCGGAGCGCATCTCGGCCTGGGCGGTGTACGACGTGTTCACCGTGAAGGACGGCGAGCAGATCTTCCTGGCGGCGGTGAGCGACGCGCAGTGGGCCACATTCTGCGATGCGCTGGGCTTTGCCGACCTCAAGGCCGACCCGCGCTACGCCACCAACAACGAACGCGTCACGCTGCGCCCAGCGCTGATGCCTATCCTGCGCGAGCGCCTGGCCCGGCACAGTGCGGCCGAGCTGGCGCGACTTGTTCGAGCGCGTGGGCCTGCCGTTTGCGCCGATCCGCAAGCCCGAGGAACTGTTCGACGACGAGCACCTGCTGGCCACCGGCGGCCTGGCTGAGATCACATTGCCCGACGGCGCGCGCGCTGGCGAGACCGCGCGCACCACGCTGTTCCCGTTCACCATGGACGGCCAGCGCCTGGGCGTGCGCCTGCAGCCACCGACTCTGGGTGAGCATACGCAGGAGTTGCTGGTCGAACTGGGCTACGACGCTGAGGAGATCGAGGCCTTGTTCTCCTGCGGCGCAGCATACTGATTTAATAGCAACAAACGTCGATTTGACAATGGAGAAGTGCCAGTTACCATCGGAAAATGGTACCTGGAGGCCGCCAATGCCCGAACCTCAGGACGACGATGTCGATGCCAGCTTTCGCCACGCCGCCGGCGGCAGGCCTTCCCACTTTGAAAAGGCCCGGGTGAAGGCGCTGGCGCTGGTATAGCCCAGTTCGCTGGCAACGCTCTCGATGCTGTTGCCGGTGTCGCGCAGCAGCTCGCAGGCGATCTCGCGGCGAGCCTGGCCCTCAAGGGCCCGAAAACTTGTGCCACACAGCTCCAGCCGCCGATTCAGGGTGCGCCGGTGCATCGCAAATCGGTCTGCCAAGGCGTCAAGGGAGCTGTTGCCCGCGCGGACCTGATCCAGTACCGACTGAAACGCCTTGTCCTGGAAGTCGAGGTGCAAACCACGGATGCTTTCGTCAACGCGGTCCAGCAGGTACCTCCGCAGCAGCGGGTCAGCCTGCAACACGGGTGAATCGAGCCAGTCGGCGCTGAAGACAAGGGCATTTTGTTCCGCACCAAACGACAGTGGCGCCTGGAACGTTATTTGATACGGGCGAACATCTTCCGGCTTGGGATGGCGCAGATCCACCCGCAGCAATTTGCGCTCGCGGCCGCACAAGGCCAGCAAGGTGTTGCGCAGCAGCGCCAGGGCGCCGTCCGTGACTTCGGCCGCGCCGGTGAACGATGGCTTGATGATTTCGAAGCGCAGCGTGGCCGTTCCCGCCGTCACCGACAGACTCACGGTCGAGCCCCGGTCGTGCAGACCGATGTGGTGAATCATCTCGCGCAGGGCCGTCCCGGCATCCGGCGCCTGTTGGGCCAGGAACCCGATCAGACCCAAGGAGCCAATCCCGTTGTGGTGGCCGACCAACAGGCCAAAGTGGGGACATGCCGTCGCATCGGCGCAAGCGGCCACCAAATGGCCCATGAGCCGGAATGGAATCTTTGCCTCCGGATCGGCAAGAAACCTCAGGGGCAGGCCGACGCCTTCAAAGACAGGCGCCGGATCGACGCCCAATTCGCGCAACAAGCCAGGGACCACCAGCAAAGGGCTGACGCGAATCATCCCCGACTCAGGGGGAAGATGTTCCGCAGACGCCTTGAAGCTCATGGGTATTGACCTGAATCAGAAAGATTGTCGCGACGTGTCAAGAACTCGTCGCGTGAAGTCTAACGCTGGCGAAACCTGAGGGCTACATTGTTTTCGTTGGTAGGCCGTGCCTGCGTAGCTGGCGTCACTGAACAAACGGAGGGGTGATGACGAGATGGTGCAACCGATGGGTGGGGCGTTGGGTGTCCCTTCTGTGTCTGGCAATCCCAGGTCTTTTGCCTGTGTCCGCGCGCGCGGCACAGCCCGATCTTGGCGCCATTGAAGCCGTCCGCATCGCGACCGAGGCCTATATCTACGGCTATCCGCTGGTCACGTTCGACATGGCCCGCAAGCAGCAGACCAACGTCACCGTGCCCGACGCCGAGCACGCGCCGATGGGCCAGATGATCCGCATGCGCAGTTACCCGGCCGTGGACAACCACTGCTGCGCCGCGCCCAACGCCGACACGCTGTACACCGAAGCCTGGCTCGACGTGTCCAAGGAGCCAGTCGTGTTCAGCATCCCCGACATGGGCGAACGCTATTACATGATGCCGATGCTGAGTGGCTGGTCCGAGGTGATCAAGGTAGCCGCCAGCACCACCACCGGCAGCAAGGCCCAGGCCTACGCCATCACCGGCCCTGGCTGGAGCGGCACGCTGCCCAAAGGCGTGACGCAGGTGAAGTCCCCCACGGGCATGGTCTGGATCCTCGGGCGCATCTACAGCACCGGAACCCCCGAGGACTACAAGGCCGTGCACGCGTTGCAGGACCAGTTCAGTGTGGTTCCGCTTTCCGCCTGGGGCAAGCCCTACACGCCGCCGCCCGGCGTGGTTGACGCTGCCTTTGACATGAAGGCTGCGGTGCGCAAGCAGGTCAATGCGCTGGACATCGAGGCCTATTTCAGCCGCCTGGCACAGCTGATGAAGACCAACCCGCCGACCGCGCAGGACGCGCCGCTGGTGGCCCGCATGGCCCGGATCGGTCTGGTGCCGGGCAAGGACTACGACCCGTCCGGCCTCGACGTGATCGATCGGGAAGTTTTGAAAGCGGTGCCCAAGATTGCGCTGGTCGAAATGGGTATCCACCTCAAGCGGCAAAAGACCACCAACGGCTGGCTGTTTTTCACGAAGGGGGTCGGCAACTTCGGCACCGACTACCTGACGCGCGGCATGGCCAACCTGCTCGGCCCGGGCTGGAACCGGCCGCAGGACGCCGTCTATCCGCTGTCGCAAAAAGACGCCAAGGGCGACGCCTACGACGGTTCGAAAGCCAACTACGTGGTCCGTTTCCCGAAGGGCCAGTTGCCGCCGGCCGATGCCTTCTGGTCCCTGACGATGTACGACAGCGACTTCTTCTTCGTGCCCAACGCCCTCAACCGCTACGACCTGGCGCAGCGTGACAAGCTGATCGCCAACCCGGATGGCTCCATTGATCTGTACCTGCAGGCGGAATCGCCCGGCAAGGACAAGGAAGCCAACTGGCTGCCGGCGCCCAAGGGAAAGTTTCAGCTCGTGATGCGCCTGTATGCCCCGCGCAAGACTGCGCCGTCGGTCCTGGACGGTAGTTGGACGCCGCCGCCGGTGAGGAAATCGCCATGACCGAACAGGACGGGAGCCGGCCCGCAATTCCGAGATCTGGCTCGAACGAGGCCCGGCATCCGTCGCCACCAACCATCAACGTCAAAGGAGAATCAAATGAAATCTATGGGAAAGACAGTTCGCACTCTTGCGATTCTTGCTGCGATATCGGCCGCCGCTGTCATCAGTGGTTGCGCCACCGCCGAGCAGAACATGGCCGAGCAGCAGAAGCTGCGCCTGGTCCCTGGCAAGCAGATCTACGCGACCGGGCCCAACTACCAGTTCTGTGAGGTCGGGCTGTTCTATGGCACGACGCCGGAGAACGCGGTCGCGGTCTTCTACAACCCGACCACCGGCACCGAACACTGCACGCCGGAACAGTTCGCCCAGATCGAGAAGGACAAGGCGCAGATCGTCAAGGACAACGGCGCCAGAGACGCCTTCCTTAACCCTAGCCGTTACTGGACATGGGACGAATTCTGGGTCTACGAGGTCGGCAACGAAATACAGTTCGGCACGGTCAAGATGGTCTACATGGGTGTCGTGCCCGTGACCGTGATGCAAGCGGGTGTGGGCAAGGGCCACTACAACCCCGGTCAGATTGCCCGCAACAACAAATACCTGTTCAAGAAGGGGACCCAGGTCTATCTGCTCGACATGCCCGACGGCAAAGTCCTCGTCATGCAGTCGTGGACCAACGCCACCAACAAGGGCGAGACGGCGGCCAACCTCAAGGACCTGGGTAGCCAGTTCAAGCTGCTGCCGCCGGGCTGGAAGTTCCGCACCAAGGTGCTGGACCGCGACCTGACCGTGCAGCCACCACCACCGAATCACTTGGCCTGGGTGACACAGGACGAGTTCAACAACACCTACCAGGGATGCGGCTTTGATGCGGCCTGCAACTACGTTCCATAAGTCGCCCCCCTTGACCATTCACCATCACGGAGAGCCTTTCAAATGAGCAAAAGCATCAAATGGGCGCTGGGCATCGTTGCCATCATCGCCGTCGCCGCGGCCGTCCTGTACCCCAGGCTGGTCGTGACCTTGCCGCCTGACGGCGCCCAGGCCACACCGAACACATTCAAGGGGACCTACGGAGGCCGGTACACCGAGATGTTCCAGATCGGTGGCAACGCGATCACCAAGGATCTGGCGGCGAATGTCTACAACACCTGGGGCCTGAACGGCGGCGACACCACCCGCGACTCTTCACCCCCGGCGTTGCTCGACAAGATCGACGTCAAAGAGATGGCCAAGAAGTTCGGCATGCTCGCTGTGTACAAGAACGGCCCCCGCCTGTGGACGCTGGACTGGATCGAGGTCGAGATGGGCAAGGAGGTGGATTTCGGCGGCATGAAGGCGCGCTGGGTGAACTGGCTGGACCTGAGGGGCATCAGCACGGAACCCGGTGCCGCCGACTACAAGAACATCACGGTTACCCGTCACACCCGGTTCGGTTTCAACAAGGGCACGCGGATCTCCGTCCTGGATGACCCGCAAGGCAACCCATGGGTCATGAAGTCGTTCAGCCTGATCACCTTCCCCGATCAGAAGTTCGCTGACATCGCCACGCTGGGCAGCCGCCTGAAGCTGCCGGCAGGCTGGAAATTCCGCTCCGTGGTGCTGGAGCAGGACCTGATCCTCACACCGGACTCGACAGGTACGGCGCATATCACGCAGGATGATTTTGGCAACACCTACGACCGCGCGGGTGGCCCGTTCAGCAATTTCAAGCCGTAGCGTCATGCCGGACATCGGGATTTTGAAGTCGGTATTTTCTTATTGAACTGGAGAATGAACATGAAATCATTGAATCGCACCGTTGGTCTTCTGGCCACGGCACTCTGTCTGGTCATTCCGGTTGCGGCGCAAAGCGCTGGCAAGGCGGCGGACGTAGCGCCCATGGTCAAGGCGCTGGAAAGCGCCATGACCCCTGGAGAGGGGCAGAAGCGACTCGAACCGATGATCGGGACCTTCAGCGTCAAGATCCTCACCTGGGTCACGCCCAAGGGCGCGCCGGTTGAATCCACGGGCACCAGCGTCAATGCCTGGGTGCTGGATGGCCGTTACGTACAGTCCATGCTGGCCAGCAACGTTGCCGGCACTCCTTACAGCGGCATCGGCTACATGGCCTATGACAACGTGGGCAAGAGCTACCAGGCGACCTGGATGGATTCGGGCAGCACCGCAATGACCTGGTTCCGGGGCAACCTCGACCCGTCCGGCAAGTCCGCGACCCTGAAGGCGACGATGCCGAATGCACTGACGGGCAAACCTTCGCCTGTCGAACTGCGCCTCTCGATCGAGCCGAACGGCAGTCACGTCACCCAGTTGTGGGGGCAGGGCGCGGGCGCGCAAGATGGTCAAGCTGATGGAACTTCAGTACACCAAGACCAAATAACCAGCACCACAGATCAGGAGAACAAAGATGTCCAAAATGAACTTGAACAAGAGCTTCTGGGCCAAGGCCTTGCTCGGCGCGATGGCGCTTTTGATGGTGACCGAATCGGCCTGGGCCATCCTGGGTGTCTGGCGCCGGACAGCGGTGGCCGTCGCAGTCACCACGACGGCTGTGGCCGGCAGTGAGGCGGCGGCTGCCAACGCCAAGGCTGCGGCGAATCAGGAGGCCGCTGCGGCGGCGAACGCGCAGGCATCGGCCAATGCCTCCGCCGCGGCGGCGCAACAATCGGCTGCCGCTGCCCAGCAGGCCGCCGCGCGTGCCGCCGCGCCGCCCGAGAAGACCCCGCAGCAAAAGCTCGCTGAACTGCAGTCGCTGTACGACCAGAAGCTGATCAGCCAGAGCGACTACCAGGCTGCGAAGACGAAGATTCTCACTCAGATGACGAACTGAGCCGGACACGGCAAATTCACTCCTGGAGGAACCTGACATGAAACCCAGACGCACGCTATTGACGGCCCTATTGCTGGCCGCCGCAGCCACGCCGCTGAGCGGGCTTTTCACCGCGGCCACCGCTGCCGATGCCAAAGTCCAGTTGATGTTCGTGCAGAGTTCGGAAAGCCTGCGCGCCGACGACAAGACCCTCAGGCTGGTCAATGTCTCGCCACAAACAATCTACTTCACGGACCGGCCGGTGCGCATGGCCGGCCACATCACCATGCCGGCCTACCTCAAGGAGTGGACCGCAGCGGCCGGGCCGGACAACTTCAGCAAGGACCCGCCGAACGCGACGCTGTCGGTGTACGAGGCCGGCAATGCGGCCAATACGCTGACGGTGGTGGAGATCAGCCATCCGGTGGTCGAGGGCAAGGACATCGTCTATCGCTACAAGCTGCTCGAGGGCAAGGTGCCGACCAAAGGCGGCGCGACGTCGCTGTTCATTGACTGGATCGGTCCGGGCGGTGGCGTGGGTGCCGGTTTCCATGGGGTTGGCGTGGGCGGACGCGGCGTTGGAGTCCGGTGAGCACTTGCCTGTGAAGGACGGGTACGGTACCGTTCGCCAATGAGCCAGACCGCCTCCCCGTATCGCTTCATCTTTGCCTGCCTTGTTGCCTTTTGCGCAGTAACGGGCCTCGCGCAATCGCCGGATATCGGACGTGTGGGCGTAGCGGAGAGCGCAAGGATTTCGAGTCAGATCGAGGAAGCCAGCGCGGCGCTCGACCAACAACGGGCCGAACTCGCTGCCTTGCACCACGCAAAGTCCACGCTCGACGAGCGCATGCGCTGGGTTGAGCGGCGCGCCAGGGTGAACGCCCTGGGCGGCGAGTTCTCGCAGACCCTCATGGACTACATGCGCCAGTTGCCCGGGCCAGAACGCTTCCGCGCTTTGCGCGGGAAACATGCGGAGCAAATGGCGGCAGCCAGCGACGAGGAGTTGCGCGTCGAGCGCGTCTTGCATGAAATCAAAGCCGGACAGGCCGCCGGCATGAAGCCGGGTGCGCCGTTGCAACCCCCTGCGGCTGCGGCAGGCGGCGAATCACTGGACCCAGGGCAGCGCGATGCCCTCGAGCGGCTGGCCGCATTGCTGCGCGAAAGCCTTGAGACACTGGAAAAAGCCAACGCGGCCGCGCAGGAACTGGAGCAGAAAACCGTCGACGCGCGCAGGACATTGGCGGGCTACCTGTTCTGGATTCCAACGCCACCTTCAGCCAGGACCTTGAGTCAATTGATGCCCTCGCTCGCATGGACGTTGTCGTCCTCGAACTGGCGCGCGGCCGCCGGGCTCGCGGCCGACTCACTGGCACGCGAGCCTTTCTGGCCCTTGTTGGCACTTTTGGCGGCGGGCGCGCTGCTGGCGATGCGTGGGCGTTTGCGGCGGTGGCTGGTCGCGTTGTCACCCGAGGTCGCCACCTGGGACCGGTTCCAGATCCGGCACGCATTGGCAGCATTCGCAGTCACGCTAGCGCTCGCCGTGCCGGTCCCGCTGTTGCTCTGGACCGGCGCTGCCCTGCTCGCGACGGCGCCCGCGGATCAGGGCTTTGTCCTGTCCCTGTCCGGTGCCTTGCGGATGGTCGCTTCTCTTCTGCTGGGCCTTTCAGCCCTTGCCTGGCTGATCGACCCTGACGGCCTGGCGATTCGCTACTTCGGACGAAGCGCCACCTCGCTCGATGCCGCCGCGCGGACGCTGCGCCGCTTCATGGCGCTCTTTGTGTTCCTGTTTTCCATTGCAGCGCTGAACATGATCGAACATGCGCCCAATACCAACCGGGAAAGCCTGGGTCGTCTGGCATTGGGCTTTGTGCTGCTCGGCAGTGTCGCGTATCTGGCGCGCCATCTGCGAAGAGGGGGCCCGCTGGTGCAAAGGCTTGTCGCCAACGCGCCGCACAGCTGGGGTGTGCGGCTGCACCCCCTCTGGTACGGTGCATTGGTCGCGGTGCCGCTGGCCGGCCTCTTCTTTGCCGCCGCGGGCTACTCCATCGCCGCGGCCTTCTTCTGGACGCGAATCGTCGAAACACTGTTTCTGGCACTGGGTGCTTCGGTGCTCTACGGGATGGTCGGGCTCTGGGTGAAAGTTCAGCGCATGCATCTCGCCCCACCTGATGCTGCGCTGGCACAGACGACGGTGGGCGGTGGCGCGACCGTGGACGACAAGCGCCGGCCGCTGCCCGATGTCGCTGCATTGGGTGATCAGGCGCGATCGCTGCTGCAACTGCTCATCACCCTGGCCCTCGTCATCGGCCTGTGGGCCGTATGGCAGGATGCGATGCCGGTGTTGCAATGGGTCGGCGACTATGCGTTGTGGCGCGGCACGGAAACGGTGGGCGGCAAGGAGGTCGTGCACGTCCTGACCGTTGGCGAGCTTTTCATGGCGATTCTGGTGGGGGTATTGACGGGCGTGGCGGTCCGCAAGGTGGGTGCGATTGTCGATATCGTGGCGATGCGCCAGCTTGGCTTTCAGGCGGACGCCACCTATGCCATCAAGGCCGTGACGCGCTATTCGCTCGCTGCAGCCGGCGTGCTGGTCGCCTGCGGCATTTTGGGCATCGGCTGGGGCGACGTGCAGTGGTTGATTGCCGCGCTCGGCGTGGGCCTGGGCTTTGGCCTGCAGGAGATCGTGGCGAACTTTGTCTCAGGCCTGATCGTGCTGGCCGAGCGACCGATCCGGATCGGCGATGTGATCACGGTGGACAAGACGACCGGCAAGGTGGCGCGCATCCGGGCCCGCGCCACGGTGGTGGTGGATTTCGACAACAAGGAAGTCATCATTCCGAACAAGACCTTCATCACCGGGCCCGTGGTCAACTGGACCCTTTCGAGCCAGGTCAGCCGGATCGTCCTCAAGTTCGGCGTGGCGTACGGCAGCGATATCGCCAGGATTCAGCAAAGGATTGTCGAAGAGGTCGGGCTGCTCCCGGATGTGCTGCGTGATCCGCCGCCGGCTGTTTTCTTCACGGCTTTCGCCGACAAGAACCTCGACTTCGAGATCCACGCCTACGTGGGTTCGGTGAACGATCGTTTCAGGGTGCAGCACGAAGTCAACCTGGCTGCCGAACGCGTGTTGCGTGAACAGGGCGGCGAAATTTCCCCGGCATGACAGGATTCCCTATGATTTCGCAAATTCGGGTGGTTTGGGCAACGGCATGTGTCGCGCTGCTTGCCCTTGGCGGTTGCGCAAGCCGTCCGGTCAACCCGCCGATCACGCAGGTCGACCCGAACGGCGGGTACACCTTCCAGACACGCCAGAAGCACTTCAAGAGCCGGGACACACTGGTCGTTCTGGCCTTTTCGGGCGGTGGTACCCGGGCTGCTGCGTTCTCCTACGGCGTTCTCGAATTCCTCAAGCGAACCGAGGTCGTGGCACCGGACGGCGCCAAGCTTCGTCTGCTCGACGCCGTCGACATGATTACCGGCGTGTCGGGCGGCAGCTTCACCGCGCTGGCCTACGGCCTGTACGGCGACAAGCTGTTCGCCGACTACGAGCAGCGCTTTCTCAAGCGCGACGTGCAGGGCGAGCTGGTCTCACGGGCCTTGAGCCCCAACTATTGGGGCGCCTACATCGGCGGTACGGCGGGACGCTCGGAACTTGCGGCGAACTACTACGACGAAATCCTTTTCAATGGCGCGACCTTCGGCGACCTCGACCGCGGCGATGGCCCCTTCATCGTGGCGTCGGCCACCGACATCTCGACCGGCACCCGCGTCCCCTTTCAGCAGGGCGTTTTCAACCTGATGTGCACGGATCTCAATGCCGTGCGGCTGGCGCGTGCCGCATCGGCATCGTCGGCGGTTCCGGTGGTGCTGTCCACTGTTACCCTCAACAACTACGGCGGCACTTGCAACTTCGAGGTGCCAGCCTGGGTCAAGATGTTCACCACATCCGACAATCCACCGCGGCCTGCGGCACGTGCCTTACGCGAACTGACGGAAGGCCAGGCGCTGGCCGACGGCGCGAACCGGCCCTACATTCACCTGGTGGATGGCGGCATCTCCGATAACGTGGGCATGCGCGGCGTGCTCGATGCATTGCAGTTGCTCGAAGCCTTGCACGGTGCAGGCGTGCCCACGCCGCTCGATCACGTGAAGAGAATCGTCGTCCTGGTCGTCAACTCGCTGTCGTCGCCTCCCACCGACTGGGACAAATCGGAACAAGGGCCTGGCATGGTGGATGTGTTGCTGAAATCCAGCGGCGTGCCGATCGATCACTATTCCTACGAGGCGGTCGAGCTGTTGAAGGACATCTCGGCGCGCTGGGATACGGCTCGGCATCTCCGGGACCTGGCCGGGTGTTCAAGCAACAAGGACGCGCCGGTCTGCGCCGCGATACGCGTGCCGCAGGCGAAGATCTACGCCATCGATGTGTCGTTTCCGGCGCTGAAGGACAAGGCGGAGTTCGACTACCTGAACCAGCAGCCCACGACCTTCGCGCTGCCGGCCGAGGCCGTGGATCGCCTGCGCGCCGCAGCGGGAACGATCATCGGCGCTTCGCCCGAATTCCAGCGGCTGTTGAAGGACGCCGGCGCAAAAGTCGTCGGCAATCCTGTCGCCATCGGCGCGACTCCAGCCGGCAAACGGTGACAGGTTCTCGGGCGGCGAAACACTGGACGCGCTTTCAATACCGAGCCCTCCGGCATGACGGGGGGACGCCTTTGAACGCAGGCCCTGGCGCCGCGGGAGCTTGAGAAGGTCTGCCATCCAGTGGAGGGTGTGACCAAATGCGCAGCGTTTGGCATGCGAGCATTGCTCTGTTCGTTCGCCATCGCGGCACCTGGGCATGGCAAAATGCAGGCTGACATGCACAATAATTCACGACCGATCGGTCGGTTAATTCCGTAACGGCACTTTGGGCCATCACTTAAACCACCTTGAAATGACCACCCTTCTCCAAAGCTTCATCGGCGGCCGCTGGATCGGCGCGCAGCCGGCCCAGGCGCTGCGCAGCGCCATCAACGGCCAGACCGTGGCCCACACCCATGCCGAGGCCATCGACTTTGGCGAGGCGGTGGACTACGCTCGCCGCGTGGGTCTGCCGGGGCTGTTGGCGCTGGATTTCCAGCAGCGCGCCGCGCGCTTGAAGGCGCTGGCCAAGTATCTGGGGGAACGCAAGGAAGAGCTGTATGCCATCTCGGCCCACACCGGTGCCACGCGGGTGGACGGCTGGATCGACATCGAGGGCGGCTCGGGCACGCTGTTCTCCTATGCCAACGTGGGCGCGGGCGAGCTGCCCAGCGGCAACCTGATTCACGAGGGCCCGGCGCTCTCGCTGGGCAAGAAGGGCCTGTTCGGCGGCACGCACATCCTGGTGCCGCGCGGCGGCGTGGCCGTGCACATCAACGCCTTCAACTTCCCCATCTGGGGCCTGCTGGAGAAGTTCGCGCCCAGCTTCCTGGCCGGCATGCCCTGCATCGGCAAGCCCGCCACCGCCACCAGCTACCTGACCGAGGCGATGGTGCGCATCGTCAACGAGTCCGGCATCCTGCCGGCCGGCGCGCTGCAGCTGGTGATCGGCTCCACCGGCGACCTGCTGGACCGGCTGGACGGGCGCGACGTGGTCACCTTCACCGGCTCGGCCGACACCGCCGCCAAGCTGCGCGTGCACCCGAACGTGGTGCGCCACAGCATCCCGTTCAACGCCGAGGCCGACTCGCTGAACTGCGCCATCCTGGCGCCCGAGGTCACGCCGGACGACGAGGAGTTCGACCTGTTCGTGAAGGAAGTGGTGCGCGAGATGACGGTCAAGGCCGGCCAGAAGTGCACCGCCATCCGCCGCGCCATCGTGCCGCGCCAGCACCTCGACGCGGTGGCCGAGCGCATCGCCGCGCGGCTGGCCAAGGTGGTGGTGGGCGACCCGTCTGTCGAGGGCGTGAAGATGGGCGCGCTGGCCTCGCACGCCCAGCAGGCCGACGTGGCCGAGCGCGTGGCGCTGCTACGCCAGGGCGCGGAAGTGGTCTACGGCGGCGGTGAGGCCTTTGCCCCGGTGGGCGAGGGCACGGCGAACGGCGCCTTCTTCCCGCCCACGCTGCTGCTGGCGCGCAACCCGCTGGCCAACAGCGCGGTGCACGACGTGGAAGCCTTCGGCCCCGTCAGCACGCTGATGCCTTATGACGGGGTGGAAGAAGCCTTGCAGCTGGCCGCGCGCGGCCAGGGCAGCCTGGTCTGCTCGCTGGTGACGAAGAGCCCGGAAACGGCCGCGACGATGGTACCGGCGCTGGCCGCGCTGCACGGCCGCGTGCACGTGCTGGACCGCGAATCCGCGCCTGAGTCCACCGGCCACGGCTCGCCGCTGCCGGTGCTCAAGCATGGCGGCCCGGGCCGCGCCGGTGGCGGTGAGGAACTCGGCGGCCTGCGCGCCGTCACGCATCTGCTGCAGCGCGCCGCGGTGCAGGGCTCGCCCACCATGCTGACCGCCGTGACGCGGGAGTACGTGCGCGGCGCGAAGGTGCTGGAGACCGGCGTGCACCCGTTCCGCCGCCATTTCGAGGAGATCCAGATCGGCGAGTCGCTGCTGACCGCCAGCCGCGTGATCCGCGACGAAGACGTGCACGCCTTCGGTCACCTGACCGGCGACATGTTCTACATGCACTTCGACGACGAAGCCGCCAAGGCCTCGCCCTTCGGCCAGCGCATTGCGCACGGCTACCTGGTGCTGTCGGACGCGGCCGGCCTGTTCGTGGTGCCCGAGCCCGGCCCGGTGCTGGCCAACTACGGGCTGGACACGCTGCGCTTCGTCAAGCCGGTGGCCATCGGCGACAGCATCCAGGTTCGCCTGACCTGCAAGCGCAAGATCGACCGCAACAGGAAAGACGCTAACGGCAACGGCCAGGGCGTGGTGGCCTGGGACGTGGAAGTGAAGAACCAGCACGGCGAGCTGGTCGCCAGCTACGACATCCTGACGCTGGTGGCGAAGAAGGGCTGAAAAGGCACGGGCAGCACGCGTGTCGGGCTGCTTCAATAGTGATAGCTAGACTCGGCCATCCGGCGCTGGTTTTTGCCAGTTTTCCTGATATTTTTCCGTTTCAGGACGGCTGGCGGGCCAGTTCCACCTGCAGCGGGCGCGTGGTGTCGAGGTGCACGTCGCGCTGCGGGAAGGCCATCGAGATGCCGCCTTCGGCAAAGCTTTTCTCGATCATGAAGCGCAGGTCGCTCATGACCACCTGTCCGCTGGTTCCGGCTTGCACGTCGATCCAGAAGTACAGCGCGAAAACCAGGTTGCTGTCACCGAAATCCTCGAACATCACCTGCGGTTCCGGACTCTTCACGACCAGCCCGTGCCGCTGCGCGCATTCCAACATGCGCCGGGCCACCTCGTCCGTCGGCGAGCCATAGGCCACGCCGACGCGAACGATGCGCCGCACCTTCGGGTCGCTCATCGTCCAGTTGGTCACCTTGCCTTCGAGCAGGGTCGAGTTCGGCACGATGGCGGCGATGCCGTCAAAGCCCTTGATGGTGGACGAGCGCAGGTTGACTTCCGCCACCGTGCCGGTCGTGCCGTCGATATCGACGATGTCGCCGACCCGGATCTGGCGCTCCATCAGCAGGATCAGGCCGCTGATGAAGTTCTTGATGATGGTCTGGGTACCGAAGCCGACGCCGATGGCCAGGGCGCCGCCCAGGAAGGCGAATACCGTCAGCGGAATCTTTGCGAGATTCAGCGTCAGGATCAGCAGCAAAAAGGCCACGAGCGTCAGCGCCCAGCGGCGCACGGTGCGGGCCTGGGCCGCGCCCACGCCGAAGCGGCTGATGAGCGCGCGCTCCAGACGCCGCGCGAGCCAGGCGGCCATCAGGTAGCCGAAAATGAACAGCAATACGGCGCCAACGCTCCTGCCGACGGACACGCCGCGTGAAATGGTGACTTTCTGGCCTTGCAGGTCAACCGTGTCTTCCACCGCAAACAGCTCGAAGGCCCACACGGTCCGCGCCAGGTTGGCTGCCTGGCTCCAGACCAGCGCGGCGCGCTCCTGCCAGGGCAGTTCCTGGACCGCCCGCCAATCTCTTCGATCCAGCGGCGAAGCGTGCGATCGGTCCGGTCGATACCGTCTTCCAGCTGCTGGACGCGCAAGGCGCGCTGGCGAAGCGAGTCCGCCGCTGCGAGCTCGTACCGGGCGAGATCGGCGGACAGGCCCGGGCGCTCCTGCCGCACGGCCTGCTCCGCCAGCTCGGACTGAACGACAGACACCTCACCATTGGCAAAGGCCTTCCAGACCCGGATGCCTTCGAGCAGCTTGCGCAGCGCGGCCGTGGCTTCGCGGCGACGGTCCGCGCTGGGGGCGTTGAGGGCGTCGAAACGCCAGGTCCACATTTCCAGCGTGGCGACAGACAAGCGAATTCAGGTTGGAAAGCGTCTCGACATCGCGCCGGGCTGTCTCCAGGGCGATTCGCGATGACGCGAAGGCGCGCTTCGGCAACGTCAAGCTGGTCTTGCGAGGCCACGGGCGGGCCGAGCGCGCAACTGTTGCAGCGGCCCGCGTGGCGGCGTCGAACTCGCGTGCGCGCTGTTCCACAGCCGCCGCCGCCTGAACCGCGTCCTTTTCCAGGCGGGCCTGGCGCGCCTGCTCGATGCGGCGAACCTGGGCCATGTCTTCGGCGCTGAATCTCACCTGACCCGCAACGGCGTCGAGCTTGCGCACCAGCAGGCCCAGCTGCGCCTGCTCGACAGCGAGCTTGTCCAGCGTCCACTGCCGGTCCCGCGCGATCGCTGCCAGCGTGGCACCTTCGGCCGCCGCGGCCCACTTTGCGGCCTGGGCCCGCCAGGCGGCGGCGGGCGCCTCAGCGTCGTTGGCGGCCCGAACCGCTTCTTCTGTGCGCCGGACCGCGGCACCGGTCAGCTTGGCGGACTCGCGCAGGCGAACCAATTCGCGCTCTGTCACGACATTCGCCGCCTGCATCGATGCGATCTTGGTGCGGCGGACCTCGGCATCGCGGGCCCAGTCATCGACCACCAGGATCGAATACGGCGGCGTGCCGCCGGGCCCGGTCCACGCGTTGTTGACGGCCTGCGTTGCAGCGAGTTCGGCCCGCGCCGATTCGATGCCGGCGATCGACCGGAGCTGGCCCTCGATCGCAAAGGACCATTGCCCCAGCTTGCGCTGCGCCTGAGCAACTTCGTCTGGCGTGATACCAGGGGGCGTGACAGCCGCTGTGCCGGTGTCGGCCAACTGGTCTGCTCCAGCGCCGTACCTCGGCGAGTTCGCTGGTCAGGCGTTCGCGCTCCTTCGCATCGGACAAGGGCGCATCGGCTGTGGCGCTCGCCGCACTGGCGGCAGGACTGGCGCCCCCCAGTTTCGGCAGCCCGGGAATCGACGGCAGGCCACTGGTTTGGCCAGTTGCGACAAGCGGGGCCAACAGCAGCAACACCAGGACGCAGCAGGCTGCACCGGCCCGGGCGAACGGGACGAGTCCAGGGGCAACCGACGCGAACAATCCCTTCATAGGTGGATGCTTCCGGGACGGGTTACTTTGCAGTGGCCCGGGCGTTGTAGTCGGCAATCGCCTTGGCGAGATCGGCGTATTCCTCACAGGTCTTGTTGCCACAAAGGGCTTCGAGCTGCACCAGATGTTTCTGCGCTTCGGCCGGTTTCTTGTCCATCAGGTAGGCCTCACCGATGTACTCATGGGCACCCTTGTGCCTGGGGTTGAGCTTGAGCGCCTCGTTGTAATGCTCGAAGGCCTTGACCAGGTCCGGATTGCTGCGCTTGCGGTAGCTGTAGCCCAGCAGGTTCTGCACGTCGGCGTTGCGCGGATCTTCCTTGGCCGCCAGGTTCAACTCGTTCAGCGCCTTGTTCCAGTCCTTGGCGTCGATCGCCTTGCGCGCGACAACCAGTCGCTCCTTGATGGTCGGTCCGGCCGGCTTGAAGGACGGGGTCTCGGTGGGTGTGTCCGCGGCGCGGGCGAACGGGGCGCCACCCAGGGCCAGGGCGGCGATCGCGAATCCCGCGAGACTGCGGACGTGGAAGCATTGGGGCATGAGGGGCTCCTGTGGCGGACGTGAAGGCGAAAGGCGTCCATTTTGCCCGGGAAAGCATTCTGGGCGGGATTGCGGGTCTGGCCTCTTCGTCGCCTGAAGGCAAGGGACTCAGAATTTGACAGAGGAAGGGAAGGGTTTACACTATTTGCGTCCGGTCGGGCGATTGTCCGGCTGTGAAGACAACCCCCGAAATCGTCAACTCTTGAAAGACTGCCATGAAACTCCTTAAATTCCTCGCTGCGGCGACCATGATCCTGTCATTTGCGGGTGGCAATGCGATGGCGGCCGGCGACAAGGCCGCGCAACAGGCCGAGATCCTCAAGGTCACCGCGGCAAGTATGGAAAAATTCTACAAGGCCAACCCAGCCCTCAAGGCGGAGGTGGCCAAGGCGCCCGGTTATGCGGTGTTCACCACCTATGGCCTGAGCTTCCTGGTCGGCGGTGCGGGTGGCAAGGGCGTTGCCCATAACAACGCGACGAAAAAGAACACCTTCATGGAAATGGCCCAGGCCAGCGCCGGCATCCAGGTCGGCGCCTCCGAAAGCGAGACCCTGATTGTCTTCAAGACCGCCAAGGGTCTGGATGAGTTCATCACCAAGGGCTGGTCGGGAAGCGGCGGTGGATCGATCCAGGCGGGCGCTGGCGGCACGTCAGCCGGTCCTGCCGCCGGTCAGGCGACCGACTCCATGACCTACACGCTGACGAAGAACGGCCTGAATGTCGGCATTGCCGGTGCCGGCGCAAAGTACTGGGCTGACAAGGACCTCAACTGATCTGCGCCTGATCAGGCAAGGACGGTGAGGCCCGGCCTGCAGACCCATGGTCTGCAGGCCGGGCTTTTTTCTGGCGCCTTACAGTTTTGGAATCCGGATCCGGCTGATCATCAGCGAGCCTGAAAGGGCAAAGACCAGGACGAGGGGGTGAAGCCTGAATCCGGCCAGCAGACTTTCACCGAACCACAGGTTCGGGCCCACGGCACCGGCCGATGCCGCGAAGGCCATCAGGCCGACGAGGAAGATGGACGTCGGGATGGGCGTTCCCTCGAAGTACTTCACCTTGCCGGTTCCCTCTGACAATGCCTCGGCTGTGACGTTGTAGCGCGCCAGGCGCGAAACCCCGCAGGCGACGAAATAGACCAGGATGGCCCGGTCCCACCCGCCCTGCATGCCGATGCCATAGGCAATGATGGCCGGCGCCACGCCGAACGAGATGACATCGGCCAGCGAATCGAGTTCCCGGCCCAGTGAAGAAGAGGTCTGCCGCCAGCGGGCGATGCGACCGTCCAGCACGTCAAAGATCAGGGCCGCCAGGACCAGCGCACACGCGAAGTAGATGTGCAACACGTCCTTGACCTGGAGGTAGGTCATGGTCGAGAACAGCGCACCTGTGCCGCACACCGCATTGCCGAGCGTGAACCAGTCCGCGAGGTGGAACTCGCGAATCATTGCGAACGGCTTGTTGGGGCGGTGTTTTGTCATTGTGGGCAGGTCTTCCGGGGCGAATCGGTCAATGCGGCGCGGGGTGAAAGCCCTGGCGCCGAAACTCTGCCCAGTTTAATCGCGCGGACCGGTTCGGTCCATTGAGATGAGGCGTTTTTGTTCAACCGGCTGTGTCCAACTGACACCGGGAATGGACCGCCAAAAAAACAAGGGGCCCGATGGGCCCCTTGCTGGTTTACTGACGAAAGTCAGGAATTACTTCTTCGGAGCGCCCGGATCTTTGTCGATCGTGCCGGCCTTGTTGGCGGCAGCCGCGTCGGCCTTCACGTCGGCGCGTTTCGTTTCGCCCTTGGAAGGTGCCTTCACTTTGCCAGAACCGTCGGCGTCAGGCTTGTCCAGAGCGCCGCCCTTGTTGGCCGCAGCGGTTTCTGCCTTCACGTCAGCACGGGTCTTGTCCGACTTGGCGGGCTTGGCCACGGTGGAACCGGCGGTGTCCGGGTTCGGGATCTTGCCGGCCTTGTTGGCGGCAGCCGTTTCGGCTTTCACTTCGGCGCGGGTGGGTGCGGAAGCAGCGGGCGTCTGGGCTTGAGCAACCATCGAAGCGCCGGCGATCAGGGCGAGCAGAGTCAGTTTGAATTTCATTTGATTTCCTTGAATAGTGGGCTAGAGGACTTGAACACCCTTATCCATAATGGCTATCGGGTCCTACCTCAACGTCGCACTTTAGCAAACCGTTTACAGGCTGTCCAAGTTTTCCCTAGGGTTTGCACCTAAATCGTGTCAATAAAGCTACGAAGCTTGTCGGAGCGGCTGGGGTGCTTCAGTTTTCGCAGCGCCTTGGCCTCGATCTGGCGGATGCGCTCCCGGGTCACGTCGAACTGCTTGCCCACCTCTTCGAGCGTGTGGTCGGTCGACATTTCGATGCCGAAACGCATGCGCAGCACCTTGGCTTCGCGCGGCGTCAGGCTGTCGAGGATGTCCTTGACCACGTCACGCAGGCCGGCCTGCATGGCGGCCTCGATCGGCGCGGTGTTGGCGCTGTCTTCGATGAAATCGCCCAGGTGGCTGTCGTCGTCGTCGCCGATCGGCGTTTCCATGGAGATCGGCTCCTTGGCGATCTTCATGATCTTGCGGATCTTGTCTTCGGGGATTTCCATGCGCTCGGCCAGCACGCTGGCGTCGGGCTCGAAACCGAACTCCTGCAGGTGCTGGCGGCTGATCCGGTTCATCTTGTTGATGGTTTCGATCATGTGCACCGGGATGCGGATGGTGCGCGCCTGGTCGGCGATGGAGCGGGTGATGGCCTGGCGAATCCACCAGGTGGCGTAAGTGGAGAACTTGTAGCCGCGGCGGTATTCGAACTTGTCCACGGCCTTCATCAGGCCGATGTTGCCCTCCTGGATCAGGTCGAGGAACTGCAGGCCGCGGTTGGTGTACTTCTTGGCAATCGAGATCACCAGGCGCAGGTTGGCCTCGATCATCTCTTTCTTGGCGCCGCGCGAGGTGGTTTCACCCTCGTTCATGCGCTTGTTGATGTCTTTCAGCTTGTCCAGCGGCACCACCACACGGGTCTGGATGTCGGCCAGCTTTTGCTGCAGGTCCTGCACCGGCGGGATGTTGCGGCCCATCACGGCGCTCCAGGGCTTGCCGGCGGCGGCCTGCTTCTCGATCCACTTCAGGTTGAGCAACTGGGTCGGCACCTTGTTGCCGGCTTTGTCGCGGCCGCTGAAATCGGCGATGAAGTTGTCTTGCGGGTAGCCGCACTTGTCCACGATGATGCGGCGCAGCTCGCGTTCCTTCTTGCGCACGTCGTCGACCTGGCCGCGCACCATGTCGCACAGCTTCTCGATGGTCTTGGCGGTGAAGCGGATGGTCATCAGGTCGTCCGACAAGGCTCTTTGCGCCTTCATGTAGGCGGGCGTGCCGTAGCCTTCCTTGTCGTAGATCTTGTGGACCTTCTCGAACAGGCCGGCGATGCGCTCGAAACGCTCCAGCGCCTGGTTCTTCAGCTCTTCAAGCTTCTTGGTCAGCGCCTTGGAGCCGCCCTTGCCGTCGTCGTCGTCGGCTTCGTCGAACTCGTCGAAGTCTTCCTCGGCCACGTAGTCGTCGGCCTCGTTGATGTTGGAGAAGCCATCCACGATGGTGGAAATGACGACCTTGCCTTCGCGGATATCGGCGGCCATGCGCAGGATCTCGGCAATCGTGGCGGGCGATGCGGAGATCGCCTCCATCATCGCCATCAGGCCACCTTCGATGCGCTTGGCGATCTCGATCTCACCCTCGCGCGTGAGCAGTTCCACCGTGCCCATTTCACGCATGTACATGCGCACCGGGTCGGTGGTGCGGCCGAATTCGCTGTCCACGGTGGACAGGGCGGCTTCGGCGGCTTCTTCAGCTTCTTCCTCGGTCGCGCCGGTGGGCGCGCTGTTGGTCAGGATCAGCGATTCCGCATCCGGCGTCTGCTCGTAAACCGCCACACCCAGGTCGTTCAGGGTGGTGATGACGGCTTCCATGGTTTCGGCGTCGATCAGCTTGTCGGGCAGGTGATCGGAGATTTCGCCGTGCGTCAGGTAGCCGCGCGTCTTGCCCAGCTTGATCAACGCCTTCAGGCGCTGGCGGCGCTTGGCCATGTCTTCCTCGGACAGGACGGTCTCGTCCAGGCCGAATTCCTTCATCAAGGCGCGCTCTTTCGCCTTGCTGATCTTCATGCGCAGCGGCTTGACCTTCTCGGCGGTCTCCGGCACCGGCTCGCCGACCAGATCGGCTTCGATGTCGCTCATGTCGAGCTCGTCGCCGGGCGCCTTGGCTGTGGCCGGCGCAGCCTTGGGCTTGCGGCCACGCTTGGCGCCGGTGGCGACGGGCGCATCGCCGGCAGGCGAGGCCGCCTTGGGAGGCCGGCCAGGTTTCTTCTTGAGGGTCTCGGCGACCACCACGGCTGGGGCAGCGGCTGGTTTTTTGGCTTCCTTGGCGGCGGTTGCCGGCGCAAGGGCTGCCTTCTTGGTTTCTACGGCGACGGGCTTGGCGGTGGGTTTCGATGCGGGCACTGGTCTGGCTTTTGATGTGGGCTTGGCAGCGGGCGCGGGCTTCACGGCTTTGGCTGTGGTGACAGGCTTCGCGGTCGCGATTTTCTTGGCAGACGATTTCGCTGCGGGCAGGGCGGCGGGCTTGACAGGCTTCTTGGGCTTTTGAGCGGGCATGAAAAAACCTCAGTACATCAAAACAGACAAGTAAATCAAGGCGCCGAAAATTCCCGGCGCGGGTGACAGAAGACCGGTCCGCAGGGACCCATCCTCAAAGGCAAGATGGATGGGCGAACATTTGGTATGCAGTCCTTGCGGGGAGAGGGGCCCGTCGTGCGCTGAATGGCATCGGTTGGCCGGATCCGGAGGTGCTGCTGTCGCTCTTGCCTGGTTGAACCATACATTATAGCGTCCAGCGGGATTTCAAGTCAGGGGTCGACGGCGTGGCCGGCGCCCTTGCCGCGCACCTTGTCTGCCCTATTCGGGCGCCCGGACGGCTGACAGGAGGCGCCTGCGCTCATGCAGCGAGCGGTAGCGCTCCAGCGCCCCGGGGTCGGTCGCAGATTCCGCCAGGGCTTCGGTTTCGAGCTGCTTGAGCCGGTCGACCAGCATCAGGTCGAGCAGCGCGCGCAGTTCGCGGGCCGCTTCGCCGCGTTCTACCGGTTCGTCGGCCTGCGGGCCGGACATCAATTTCAGTGCCAGCGCTTCGAATTCGCTGCCACGCATGTCATCGTGCAAGGCGCCCCAGGCCAGCGGCCCGTGGTCGTGGAACTGGCTGTCGAGCCAGACAAACAGTCCGCCGTGGGGTGCGGGCAGCTCGCACAGCATCGCGTGGTCTTCGTGCGACAGGGCGTCCCACGCGGCCATGTTGGACAGCAGCAGGCGCGCCGCATGATCGGCTCGGCTTGCCGGCCGCGTCCGACCGGTCAAACGGGGGGCTGGTGCACTTTTCTTGAATGAATTTGACCATTCCCCAGCGTCCGATGGCCCCGGGTAGCTATTCTTTTGATACTTTTTTCCCGCCGTCGCCGGGGGCTTGGCAGGCTTGCCGCTCCAGACTTCAGAGAGCTCCCGCGTGTTCAGTTGCACCAGCTCGGCGATGTCGCCGAGCAGTTGCAGCTTGAGTGCCCCGTCGGGCAAGGCGGTCCAGAGGGGCTTGGCATTGCTGGCCAGGTGCGCGCGACCCTCGGCGGTGGTCAGGTCGCAACCGTCGCCGGCGGCCTCGATCAGGAAGCGCGACAGCGGCACGGCCTCGCTCACATAGCGCGCAAAGGCCTCGTTGCCGAACTCGCGGATGAAGCTGTCCGGGTCGTGTTCGGCCGGCAGGAACAGGAACTTCACCGATCGCACATCCGTGGCGTGGGGCAGGGCGCCGTCGAGCGCCTTGCGCGCCGCGCGCCGGCCCGCGGCGTCGCCGTCAAAGCTGAACACCACCGCGTCGGTGAAACGGAACAGTTTTTGCACATGCTCCGGCGTGCAGGCCGTGCCCAGCGTGGCCACGGCGTTGGGAAACCCGAGCTGCGCCAGCGCCACCACGTCCATGTAGCCCTCGGTCACCAGCACGTAGCCGGCGTCGCGCAGTGCATGGCGCGCCTCGTACAGGCCATAGAGTTCGCGGCCCTTGTGGAACACCGGGGTTTCGGGCGAATTCAGGTATTTGGGCTTTTCATCGCCGAGCACGCGTCCGCCAAAGCCGATGCACTCGCCCTTGACGTTGCGGATCGGGAACATGATGCGGTCGCGGAAGCGGTCGTAGCGCTTGTCGTCCTCCTCGTTGACGATCACCAGCCCGCTCTCGGCCAGCAGCGGGTCGTCGTAGTTCGGGAACACGCTGGCCAGCGAGCGCCAGCCCTCGGGCGCATAGCCCAGGCCGAACTGCTTCGCGACTTCGCCCGACAGGCCGCGGCCCTTCAGGTAGTCGATGGCCCGGGGCGAGGTCTTCAGTTGCTTGCGGTAGGCATCGCCGGCTTTTTCCAGCACGTCGGTCAGCGTGGCCTGTTTCTGGCGCTGCTCGGCGGCGCGCTCGCGCTCCTGCGGCGAGGCGTCGTCCTCGGGAACCTGCATGCCGTATTGCTGGGCCAGGTCCTTGACCGCTTCCACGAAGGTCATGCCCGCATGGTCCATCAGGAAGCTGATGGCGTTGCCATTCTTGCCGCAGCCGAAGCAATGGTAGAACTGCTTGGTGGGGCTCACGCTGAAACTGGGTGACTTCTCCCCATGGAACGGGCACAGGCCCATGAAATTGGCGCCACCCTTCTTGAGCTGCACGTAGCGGCCCACGATTTCGACGACGTCGGCGCGGGCAAGCAGCTCCTGGATGAAGGTCTGGGGAATGGTCACCCGGCTATTTTGACCGATCGCCCGTTTCCGGCGCCTCTCCCCGTCTTCTCTAACGGCCTGCGTTGCTGTAACGTGCCGGGTCACGCCACATGAGGAAATCGCATGACCAGCATCTACGACCAGCACCTGCCGCGCAACGAGGCCAACTTCGCGCCCATTTCACCGCTGGGCTTCATCGAGCGCACCGCCGAGGTTTACCCCGGCCGGCTGGCCATCGTCCATGGTGATCGGCGCCAGACCTGGGGCGAGACCTACGTGCGTTGCCGCCAGCTGGCCAGCGCCCTGACAATGCAAGGCATTGGCAAGAACGACACGGTGGCCGTGATGTTGCCGAACACTCCGCCCATGGTCGAAGCGCACTTTGGCGTGCCGATGGCCGGCGCGGTGCTCAATGCGCTGAATACCCGCCTCGACCCGCAAGCCATTGCCTTCATGCTCGACCATGGCGAAGCCAAGGCGGTGATCGTGGACCCCGAGTTCGCCGGCACCCTGAAAAAGGCGCTGGCCCTGCGCCAGTCCACCGCGCCGCTGCTGGTGATCGATGTCGAGGACGACTTGTTCACGGGGCAGGCCGAGCGCATCGGCAGCACCACGTATGACGACTTTGTGGCCAGCGGCGACCCGCACTTCGCATGGCGCCTGCCCGCCGACGAGTGGGATGCGATTGCGCTGAACTACACCAGCGGCACCACCGGCAACCCCAAGGGCGTGGTCTACCACCACCGGGGCGCCGCTACCAACGCCATCTCCAACATCCTGGAGTGGGACCTGCCCAAGCATGCGGTCTACCTGTGGACGCTGCCGATGTTCCATTGCAACGGCTGGTGCTTCCCGTGGACCATTGCCGCGCGCGCCGGCGTCAACGTCTGCCTGCGCCGCGTCGAGGCGCAGGCGATTTTCGATGCCATCCGCAAGCACGGCGTCACGCACTACTGCGGCGCGCCCATCGTGCACGGCCTGCTGGTCAACGCGCCGCCGGCCATGAAGGAGGGCGTCCCGGCCGGCGTCAAGGCGATGGTCGCAGGCGCCGCGCCCCCCGCCTCGATGATCGAGGGCATGGAGGCGATGGGCTTCGACCTGACCCACGTCTACGGCCTGACCGAGGTCTACGGCCCGGCCACGGTCTGCGCCAAGCACGAGGCCTGGGACCAGCTCGACATCGGCGAGCGCGCCCGCCTCAACGCGCGCCAGGGCGTGCGCTACCACCTGCAACGCGACGTGCGCGTGCTCGACCCCGAAACCATGCAGCCCGTGCCGCAGGACGGCGAGACCATGGGCGAGATCATGTTCAAGGGCAACATCACGATGAAGGGCTACCTGAAGAACCCGACGGCGACCGCAGAAGCCTTTGCCGGCGGCTGGTTCCACAGCGGCGACCTGGCCGTGCAGTACCCGGACGGCTATTTCAAGATCAAGGACCGCAGCAAGGACATCATCATCTCGGGCGGCGAGAACATCTCGTCGATCGAGGTCGAGGACGTGCTCTACCGCCACCCCGACGTGCTGGTTGCCGCCGTGGTGGCCAAGCCCGACGCCCGCTGGGGCGAAACCCCCTGCGCCTTCGTCGAACTCAAGGCCGGCGCCACCACGACGCCCGAAGACATCGTCGCCCATTGCAAGAAGCACCTCGCCGGTTTCAAGGTGCCGCGCGCCGTGGTGTTTGGCGAGCTGCCCAAGACCAGCACCGGCAAGATCCAGAAGTTCGAACTGCGCAAGCAGGCGGGGTCGGCGGCGGCGATTGATGTGTGAGGCGGGAGGGCGGCCGGTCTTTCGACGTGAATTTCAGAGGGTTGTGACCGTATTCCCATCGTGGAATGGTCTTTATTAGCTACTTAAATGATACTGAATGGGAGCGCGCTGCAATGGCTGCCGGCATGACGAATGTCGGTCGAGGCGACCCGGCTCCACCGATTTGCCGACCGGGTATCGGCGACGGCCTTGCGCGTCCACGCGCTATCGCGTCAGGACCGGCACAGCCCGGTGCAACGCTGGCAGGAACGCCTTGAATCGCTCCAGTCTTGGCGCATCAAACTGCGCAACGTAGGCATTGCCCGGGTAGAGCGTCGCGAAGTTCTGGTGCAGCGGTTCAGCGGTGATGAAATCCGCTTTCATCCAGCGGCCTCAGCTCTGTCACGACCGGCTTTGCAAAGACCCTTGAAGCCTCAATTTGTGCGATGTAGCGTTGTGCCAGTTCCCGCTGATAGGCATCGACGTAAAACACGACGGACCGGTACTGGGGCCCCTCGTCAGGGTACTGGGCATTGAGCTGCGTGGGATCGTGAGCCACGCTGAAGAAAATCTGCAGGAGTTGTGCATAGCTGACGATGGCGGGGTCAAAGGTCACTTCCACCGCCTCTGCATGCCCGGTCGAACCGGTTCTGACATCCAGGTAGTTGGCCGTTAGTTCGGGGCCGCCCGCGTAACCAGAGACGGCATTCAGCACCCCCTTGGTATGCTGGAACACCGACTGAACCCCCCAGAAACAGCCCCCGGCAAACACCGCTGTCGTGGCGCTGGAGCGAAGCGGCTGGCCGCTCGATGCGTCCACCGCTGGCACATCGATCGAGACTTCCGGCAGCGCGGCGGTCAACACCTGCGGCGCCATCTTGCTCGACAGGTGATACGCCATGCCGGCACCCACCAGCAGCGCCGAACCCAGCGCGATGACGTCAAATTTTGACAAGAATTTCATCGATCGTTGCCCGCGTTGATTTGTGGCTTGACGTGAATTGCCCGGCTGTCTGTGAGGCCTGATTGCTGCGCCAAATGTAGCGGGATTTCTGGAATTCCGCAGGCGCCTCGCCCTGCATCGCCGGTTTCAATGCGCCGCGTACCGTGGTGTCCGGCGAATTGCCGAATACCAGCACGAGAAGGATCCAGACGTTCGCGCTGCGCCAGCAGGCTGGGTCGGCGTCGGCGATTGAGGGGTGGGGGGCCGTTGCGGGAGGGTGAACGGATAAACAGAATGCATATTGACCGCTCTCCGCCGTGGAAGGGTCGTGAGGCGCTATCAGTATTGAATTGACCTGGTGGCGTTGTCACTGCCAAAGGCTGCCAACGCGGCAGAACCGGCGTGATTGGCGTCGAGTGCCCGTTCAAGACGGATTCTGGTCGCTAAGCCTCTTTGATTTCTCCCGCCCAACGTTGCAGCGGGAAACGGAGTCCTGCGCTGAAAGCCGGAGCTACTTCACCGCCTTGTCAATTGCGCCGCTTGCCAATGGGTCATCGACAAAATGAGGCAGCGACCCCGGGCAAAATGCAATAGAAGCTTTGTCTCACATCAAGAGAATGATCTGGAGCATCGTCAGAATTGCTTCTTGAGAGTCTACTGGTATTGACTCTTGCCTCTTTGTCTTCGCCCAATCGCTTTGGAGTCCCATGCTCGAACGTCTGAAAGTATTCCGCCTTGGTTCCGCTCTGTTGATGGTGGCCACGCTGGCCTTGGTGGGCTGCTCCAATGGTGGTGACAACCCCGCCCCGGCACCGGCCCCGGCCCCGGTACCTGTCGTCACTTATACCGTGGGTGGCACCGTCAGTGGCCTTACCAGTACGGGTCTGGTATTGCAGAACAACAATGCCAGTGACCTGGCGGTGGCTGCCAACGGGGCCTTCACCTTTGCTACGCCGGTGGCCGTCGGTGCCTCGTACAGCGTCACCGTCAAGACCCAGCCCGGTGGCCAGACCTGCTCGGTGGGTAACGGCTCAGGAACCTCTACAGGGGCGAACGTCACCAACGTGACGGTGACCTGCTCGACCCACACCTATACCGTGGGTGGCACCGCCAGTGGCCTTATTCGTACGGGTCTGGTACTGCAGAACAACAATGACAGTGACCTGGCGGTGGCTGCCGACGGGGCCTTCACCTTTGCCACGCCGGTGGCCGTCGGTGCCTCGTACAGCGTTACCATCAAGACCCAGCCTTTGGGTCAGACCTGTACCGTGGGCAATGGCTCAGGAACCTCTGCAGGGGCGAACGTCACGAATGTGACGGTGACCTGCAACATCTCAAAGCAGTTCGCTTACGTTGCAAACGATGGTTCCAACAACGTTTCCGCCTACACCATCAATGCCACCACCGGCTTCCTGACCTCCATAGGCACCCCGGTGGCCGCGGGCACCGGTCCCGTCTCCATGGCCATCGACCCCACCGGCAAGTTCGCCTACGCTGCAAACTATGGTTCCAACAACGTTTCCGCCTACACCATCAATGCCACCACCGGCGTCCTGACCTCCGTAGGCACCCCAGTGGCCACGGGTAGCTCGCCCCAGTCCATCGCCATCGACCCCGCGGGAAAGTTCGCCTACGTTGCAAACCGATTTTCAAACAACGTTTCTGCCTACGCCATCAATGCCACCACCGGCGTCCTGACCTCCATAGGCAGCCCAGTGGCCGCGGGCACCGGTCCCGTCTCCATCGCCATCGAGCCCACGGGCAAGTTCGCCTACGCTGCAAACAATGGTTCCAACAACGTTTCCGCCTACGCCATCAATGCCACCACCGGCGTCCTGACCTCCATAGGCACCCCGGTGGCCGCTGGCAGCGGTCCCTTCTCCATGGCCATCGACCCCACCGGCAAGTTCGCCTACGCTGCAAACAATGGTTCCAACAACGTTTCCGCCTACACCATCAATGCCACCACCGGCGAACTGACATCCACAGGCTCCCCGGTGGCCACGGGTAGCTTTCCCCAGTCCATCGCCATCGACCGAACGGGAAAGTTCGCCTACGTTGCAAACCGATTTTCAAACAACGTTTCCGCCTACGCCATCAATGCCACCACCGGCGTCCTGACCTCCATAGGCAGCCCAGTGGCCGCGGGTAGCTCTCCCCAGTCCATCGCCATCGACCCCGCGGGAAAGTTCGCCTACGCTGCAAACAATGGTTCCAACAACGTTTCCGCCTACGCCATCAATGCCACCACCGGCGAACTGACCTCCATAGGCACCCCAGTGGCCGCGGGTAGCTTTCCGTCCTCCATCGTCACGACCATCTTTTACCCATAGGCCGCTTTTAAGGCAATGGTGAGCGCACTTACCCGTGGCGGCGCTGTGGGTGTCGCCAGACGTTCGTGGGCTCGACCTCAGCGCGAACCTGGCTTGGGTTGGGCTGAACAGCTTGGGTTACGAAGAAAAAAAGGTGGGGGGCGTCAATGGCCGTTCCCGCTGCACTGCAGCCTTCCGCTGCTCACGTTCGGCTGCCTGCGTGGGCTCAATCCCCCATCACCACACCCTCACGCCGCGGGTCGGCACCGCCGAGCAGCACGGGCTTCCCGTTCACCGTGCCCCGCATGATGGCCTGCAGGCCGCTGGTCATGTTCTGCTCGCGCACCTCGGCGCCGCGCGTGCGCAGCGCGTCCACCGTGGCGGTCGGGAAGCGCTTTTCCTCCAGCAGGCTCGGGCCGTTCATGGACCCGAAGTTGGGCAGGTCGATCGCCCGCTGCGGGTTCAGGCCCCAGTTGAGCGTGCCGTACAGCGTCTTGGCTGTGTAGTGAATGATCAGCGCGCCGCCCGGGCTGCCGCCACTCAGCAGGAACTGGCCCTGTCGCCTTGTCGAACACCAGCGTCGGCGCCATCGACGAGCGTGGGCCGCTTGCCGGGCTGCACGCGGTTGGCGATCGGCTTGCCGTCGGCGTCGGCGGGCGCGAAGCTGAAGTCGGTCAGTTCGTTGTTCAGCAGGAAGCCTTTGACCATCTGCCGCGCGCCAAAGACGTCCTCGATCGTCGTCGTCATGGCCAGGGCGTTGCCCTGGGCGTCCACGATGCTGATGTGGCTGGTGCCGTACTCGGGCTGGGCCGGCATCGGCGCGTAGCTGGTCTTGATCGCGCCGGGGTTGCCGGGCTGGGCGACTTTCATCGACGGCGCGCCCGGCGCCTGGCCGATCAGCTTCGCGCGCCCGGCGAGGTAGGCGGGGTCGAGCAGGCTCATCCAGTTGCCCGCGGGCGGCTGCACGAAGTCGGGGTCGCCCACATACTGCGCGCGGTCGGCAAAGGCCAGCCGGGCCGCTTCCGTGTAGAGGTGGAGCCAGTCGGCCGACGGCGTGGGCCCGGCGGGCGTGGGCACGCCGGCCTGCAGCGGCAGCGCGGCGGCGTTGGTGTTCGACAGGATGCCGAGGATCTGGCCCACCGCGATGGCGCCGGAACTGGGCGGCGGAAAGCCGCAGATGCGGTAGTCCTTGCCCGCGGCCGCGTAGTCGTGGCAGATCGGCGCGCGCTTGCGCGGCTGGTAGGCCGCGAGGTCCGCCATCGTCAGCTTGCCCGGGTTGGTCGGGTGCTTCTGCACCTTGTCCACGATGGCCTGGGCCACGTCGCCTTCGAGCAGCGCCCGGGAGCCGTTGGCCGCGATGGCCTTGAGCACGGCTGGCGAGTTCCGGGTTCTTCAGCACATGGCCGACCGGCCAGGGCTTGCCGGCGGAGTCATAGAAATAGGCGGCGGCCACCGGGTCTTTCGCGAGGTACTTCTCATTGGCCAGCAAGGTGTTCAGGCGCGCGCTGACCTTGAAGCCGCCGTCGGCCAGTGCGATCGCCGGCTTGAACAGCTCGGCCCAGGGCAGCTTGCCGTGCTGGCGGTGCGCCTGTTCCAGCATGCGCACGGTGCCCGGCACGCCAACGGATCGGCCGCCCACCACGCCGTCGTAAAACGGCATCGGCTTGCCGTCCGCGCCGAGGAACAGCTTTTCATCGGCCGCCGCCGGGGCGGTTTCCCGGCCGTCGAAGGCCTCCACGTCGCGGCCGTTGTAGTGCAGCAGGAAGGCGCCGCCGCCGATGCCGCTGGACTGCGGCTCCACCAGCGTCAGCACCATCTGCACAGCAATGGCGGCGTCCACCGCCGAGCCACCGGCCTTGAGCACCTGGAAGCCGGCGTCCGTGGCGAGCGGGTTGGCGGCCGCGACCGCAAACCTTGTGTTCGTCCAGCCTGGCTTTTCGGTATAGCCGGAAGAACCTTCGGGCTGCACCGGGACGGTGTAGTTGAGGCTGGGAGCGCTGGCGCAGCCGGCCAGCAGGGTGGCGAGGGCGATCGCGCTCAGCGCGGGCGAGGGGCGGTAGGGCATGGCGACTCCGAAGGGAATGGACCGCCATCGTAATCGCGCCGTGAGCGATCTGCAGCCCCGGCGCAGGCCGCCAGGACGTGATTTCAGGCCGAAAACGGCACTAGTCCAGCGTCAAATGGCCATGAGCAGCTATGAAAAAAATAGCTCCCAGAGCCGCCAGCCGAAGCGATCAGCGCGGCGCCAGGCGAATCGCGCCGTCCAGGCGGATCACTTCGCCGTTGAGCATGTCGTTCTCGATGATGTGTTTGGCCAGCTTGGCGTAGTCCTCGGGCGTGCCCAGGCGGCTGGGGAAGGGCACGCTGGCGGCCAGGGAGTCCTGCACTTCCTTGGGCATGCCGAACATCATGGGGGTGCCGAAGATGCCGGGGGCAATCGTCATGTTGCGGATGCCGTTGCGCGCCAGGTCGCGCGCGATCGGCAGCGTCATGCCGACGATGCCGCCTTTGGAGGCGCTGTAGGCAGCCTGGCCGATCTGGCCGTCGTAGGCCGCGACCGACGCGGTGGAGATCATCACGCCGCGCTCGCCGGTGGCTTCGGGCGCGTTCTTGCACATGGCCTCAGAAGCCAGGCGGATCATGTTGAAGCTGCCCACCAGGTTGACCATGATGGTCTTGGTATAGACCGCCAGGCTGTGCGCGCCGTTCTTGCCCACGGTTTTCTCCGCCGGCGCGATGCCGGCGCAGTTGACCAGGCCCATGAGCTTGCCCAGGGACACCGCCTTGGCCACCACGGCCTGGCCGTCGGCCTCCTGGCTGACGTCGCACTTGACAAAGGCGCCACCAATTTCCTTGGCGACGGCCTCACCCTTCTCGACCTGCATGTCGGCGATCACCACGGTGGCGCCATTGGCGGCCAGCATGCGCGCCGTGCCTTCACCCAGGCCCGATGCGCCGCCAGTGACGATGAAAACCTTGCCTTGAATGTCCATGGAAATCTCCTGATGCGTTGACGTTGACGTAAACGTCAATTATCAACTCATTTGAAGCCGACGCGGTCGAGCATCTGCTGCACCTTGACCTGGTTCATGCCCACGGCACTGATCGGAATCGTCTCGCTCTTGAAACTGCCGCCGGTCATGGCTTTCAGCGCCGGGTTGTCGACCTTCACGCCCTTGGCGGCAGGCCACTCGTTGTTGCCGTCGGCAAAGTAGTTCTGCGCCGCCGGGCTGGCCAGGTACTCCAGGAACTTGATGCCGTTGGCCGGATTTTTCGCGTAGCGCGCCAGTGCGCCGCCCGCAACGTTCACGTGCGTGCCCCAACTGGCCTGGTTCGGAAACACCACACCCACGCGCTCCGCGATGGCACGCTCCTCGGGCTTGTCCGAACGCATCATGCGCGCCAGGTAGTAGGTGTTGGTCACGCCGATGCCGCACTCGCCGGAGGCCACGCCCTTGATCTGGTCGGTGTCCCCGCCCTTGGGCGCGCGCGCCATGTTGTTCACCAGGCCCTGCAGCCAGGCCTCGGTCTTGACCGGGCCGAGGTGTTCGTACATCGCACCGAACAGGCTCAGGTTGTACGGGTGCGAGCCCGAACGGATGCACAGCTTGCCCTTGTTGACCGGGTCGGCGAGCTTTTCATAGGTGTCCACATCGGCGCGCTGGACCTTGAGCTTGTCGTAGACGATGACGCGTGCCCGGGTCGAGAAACCGAACCAGGGCGTGCCACCCTCGGTCGCGGGCTTGGCGCGCAGGTGCGCCGGAATCGCTTCTTCCAGGACCTTCGACTTCACGGGCTGGAACAGGCCCTCGACTTCGCCCTTCCACAGCCGTGCGGCATCGACCAGCAGAATCACGTCGGCGGGGGAGGCCGCACCCTCGGCCTTCAGACGCGCGAGAATGCCGGCATCGTCGGCGTCCACGCGGTTGATCCTGATGCCGGTGGTTTTGGTGAAATTGGCGTACAGCGCCTCGTCGGTCGAATAGTGGCGGGCCGAATACAGATTCAGGACCTGTTCCTGGGACCATGCGCCGGTGGCGGCGAGTGTCACAAGAGCGGCAACAACGGTTTTTTTCAACATGGATGGACTTTCTTGAGAAACAAAGAATCAGCAATGAGCGTGATTGTATATCAAACGAGAATCATTCTCAATAAGATTGGCGATGCTTTTCAGTTGTCCCTGAGACGCCTGATCGGGATCACCTGCACCCTCTTGGGTCTGGCACTGGCAGGCTGTGCCAGCCCACCGGTCGTCGCCCCGCCCGTGGCTGCGCCGCCGGTCGTGGTGAAGAAACCGCCGCGCCTGGGGCTGGCGCTCGGCGGCGGCGCGGCGCGCGGCTTTGCCCATGTGGGCGTGATCCAGGTGCTGGAGGAGGCCGGCATCCGCCCCGACCTCGTGGTGGGCACCTCGGCGGGCAGTCTGGTGGCGGCCTTCTATGCCAGCGGCAAGAGCGGGGTCCAGTTGCAAAAAGTGGCCGAGACCATGGAAGAGGCGGCGTTCACCGACTGGACGCTGCCCCTGTTCAGTCGCGGCATGCTGCGCGGCGAGGCGCTGGCGCGTTACGTCACGGCCCAGGTGGCCAGCCGGACGATCGAGGACATGCCCATGCCGCTGGGCATCGTCGCGACCGACCTGAATTCCGGGGCGGGCGTGCTGTTTCGCCGGGGCGACACGGGCATGGCGGTGCGGGCCTCGAGCGCTGTGCCTTCGGTGTTCCAGCCGGTGCGCATTGCGGGGCGCGACTACGTGGACGGTGGGCTGGTTTCGCCAGTACCCGTGCGCTTCGCCCGGGAGATGGGTGCCGAGCTGGTGGTGGCGGTCGACATTTCCAGCCCGCCCGACGGCAACCTGCCCGACGGCTCCTTGCAGATCCTGCTGCAGACCTTTGCCATCATGGGCAAGAGCATCAACAGCTTCGAGCTGCGTGACGCCGATGTGGTGTTGCGCCCGGCACTGGGGGGTGTCAAGAGCGCGGACTTCGGCGCGCGCCTGAAATCGATCGCGGCCGGGCGGCTGGCCATGCAGCAGGCCCTGCCCGAACTCAGGCGGCTGCTGGCGGCGCAGAGCCTCTGAGCAGGGGCTGCGGGACAAAAAAAGGGCCGGTCTTGCGACCAGCCCTTGAAGGGATCCCTGAACCCTGGAGGTTTCGAAAGGACCCGAGGAGACAACTTGCAGGAACCGGCACTGACGCCTGATTCCAATGTTTGAAGTCTCGCCTGAGACCGAACTTTTTTGTAGAGTCTGGGCTCCAGAAAAACGGGGGCCTCGGCCCCCGTGGTGAGGAGCGTCTGGCGATCAGCGCTTCTTGGCGGTGGGCTTGCCGGCGTTCACGGCGGTGGCCGCGGCGGCGTTGAAGTTGGCTTCAGCCACATCGGAGGCCTGCTTGACGGCCTTTTGCACCGATTCAAAAGCGTTGTTGGCGGCGGCCACAGCGCTCTTCATCATGGCCACGGCGGTCTCGGAACCGGCGGGTGCGTTCTTGGCGGCGCTGTCGATGAGGTCGGCGAACTTCTTCTGGGCTTCTGCGGTCTGGCCTTCCATGGCCTTGCCGAATTCGGCACCCGTGCCCGAGGCGATGTCATACAGGTGACGGCTGTAGGCGGCGGCTTTTTCAGCCAGGGGCTGGAACAGGCTGGCCTGCAGGGCGAGCAGTTCCTGTGCGTCCTTGACGCTCAGGGCGGCTTGCGTCTGGTTGGCGGACTCGTTCAAGGCAGCTTTGGCGGCGCTCACGTTCAGTTCGACGAGCTTTTCCACGCCTTCGAAGGCCTTGCTGGTCAGGCCAAACAGGGTTTCGACGTTGGCTTTGTGGGAGGCCATGATTTGTTCAGGGGTCAGCATAAGAAAATCTCCAGGAGTTGAATGAAAACAGACTGCGCTGAAACCAACTCTATGGTGCAGTGCAGCATAGGTTTAATTTTAGGACATTGATCAGGAATTGCAAGTGTTATTTGCTGCACTGCAACAAAATAGAGTCAATTTTCTATAAAGCCGGGGCAATGCGATCCCGCCACAATCGCTCGTACCTCGAACCACGCAGCTTGATTCCGCCGTCATGCAGGCCTTTTATTCCGACCAGTTTGTCCTGCCCTTGCCGCCGGGCCACCGTTTCCCCATGGGCAAGTACCGGCTGTTGCGCGATCGCGTGGCCGCCGGGCTGCCCGAGGTCCGGTTTGCGCCGGCCCCGCCCGCCAGCGACGGTGAACTGGCGCTGGTGCACACGCCGGACTACATCGAGGGCATCACGTCCGGTACGGTCGATCCTCGGGTGGTGCGCGAGATTGGTTTTCCCTGGAGCGAGGCCATGGTCGAGCGTGCCCGCCGCTCCGTCGGGGCCACGGTCGCGGCCGCGCGCACGGCCCTGACGCAGGGCATCGCGGCCAACCTGGCCGGCGGCACGCACCACGCCAGCGCCGGCAAGGGCGGCGGCTTCTGCGTGTTCAACGACGCCGCCGTGGCGGCGCGCCTGCAACAGGCGGAGCACGGCCGCCGGCAGCGCCAACCTCTGCAGGTGGCCATCATCGATCTGGACGTGCACCAGGGCAACGGCACGGCCAGCATCTTCCGGGACGACCCCAGCGTCTTCACCCTGTCGTTGCACGGCGACAAGAACTTCCCGTTCCGCAAGGAGGCCAGCGACCTCGATGTCGCCTTGCCGGATGGCTGTGGCGATGACGAGTACCTGCATGCGCTCGATCTGGCGCTGGACGAACTGGCGCGCCGCTTCGAGCCCGGCCTGCTGATCTACCTCGCGGGCGCCGATCCGCACGAAGGCGACCGGCTTGGCCGGCTCAGACTCAGCCACGACGGCCTGGAGGCGCGCGACCGCCGGGTGTTCGACTGGGCCTGGCAGCGCCGGGTGCCGCTGGCGCTGACCATGGCGGGCGGCTACGGCGTCAACATCGAAGACACCGTGCAGGCGCAGTTCAATACGTGGCGGGTCGCGGTGGACTACTGGCAACGCTGGCAGAATCGTTCCCGATGAGCCACTCCAAACCCCAGGCCGAGCCGCGCAGCGCGTACAAGGTCTTTCGCACCATCACCACGCGCTGGATGGACAACGATGCCTACGGACATGTCAACAACGTCATCTACTACAGCTGGTTCGACACCGCCGTCAACGCGCACCTGATCGAGCAAGGCGTGCTCGACATCCACCAGGGCGAGACGATCGGCCTGGTGATCGAGACCCAGTGCAACTACTTCGCCCCGCTGGCGTTTCCGCAGACCATCGAGGCCGGCATGCGCGTGGCGAAACTGGGCTCGTCCAGCGTGCGCTACGAGGTCGGCCTGTTTGCGCAGGGCGAGCCGCTGACCGCCGCGAAGGGCCATTTCATTCACGTGTACGTCGACAGCGCCACGCGCCGCCCGGTGCCGCTGCCCGCGCCCCTCAAAACCGTTCTGGAGCAACTCAAGTGACTTCTTTGACAACGACCCAGGTCAGCACCGTGATCAAGGACCCGGCCAGTGTGGACGCCGCCATCGAGAGCCGCTTCTCGGCGCGCGCCTTCCTGCCGCGCCCGGTGGAGCGCGAGGTGCTGGCCGATGTGCTGCGCGTGGCCAGCCGCGCGCCCAGCGGCACCAACACCCAGCCCTGGCAGGTCTATGTGCTGCAGGGCGCGCGCAAGGACGAACTGGTCAGGACCATCTGCGAGGCCCATGACGCGATCTCGGTCGATCCGCAGCTTGCCACCGGGTACCGCGAGGAATACGACTACTACCCCGAAAAATGGATCAGCCCCTACATCGACCGGCGCCGCGAGTGCGGCTTCGGCCTGTATGGGGTGCTGGGCATCGGCAAGGGCGACCGCGACAAGATGCACCTTCAGCACCAGCGCAACTTCCGCTTCTTCGATGCGCCCGTCGGCCTCATGTTCACGATCGACCGCATCATGGGCCGCGGCAGCCTTCTGGACTACGGCATGTTCCTGCAAAGCATCATGCTCGCCGCCCGTGCACGCGGGCTGCATACCTGCCCGCAGGCGGCGTGGAACGGATTCTCCAAGCTGATCCTGCCGTACATCGGTGCCCGGGAGAACGAGATGCTGGTCTGCGGCATGTCGCTGGGCTACGCGGACGAGTCGGCCCTTGTGAACACCTTCCAGACCACGCGGGTGCCGGCGGAGTCGTTCACGCACTGGCTGGAGTGAACCCCGGCTGATGGCCCCCACGCTCCCCGCTGCGCGTGGTTCGCTGGACGCGGCTCACCCAGAGGCAACGCCACTTCGGCCTGTCCAACCCTGCGCAGGCAGGCTTGGAGCCGCAGGCCTCAGCCCCGGGGGGGCGCTCGCCGCCTTGGGGCGGCCCGGCGGCGGCTCGATGGCGCTCATGCAGCCCCGCTGCGCATGAGCTTCTTCGCCATCCAGGCGCTCAACGGGCTGAGCTACGCCACCACGCTGTTCCTGATGGCCGCCGGCCTGACGCTGATCTTCGGCGTCACGCGCATCGTCAACTTTGCCCATGGCAGCTTCTTCATGCTCGGCGCGCTGCTGTCCGCGCACTGGGTGACAAACTGGTTTCCCGCCTGGGGCGAGAGCGCGGGGCTGTATGCGCTGGCGATGGGGCTCGGCGCGCTGGCGGCGGGTCTGGCCGGCGCGGTGGCCGAGTTCGTGTTGCTGCGGCGCATGTACGGCGTGCCCGAGCTCTACCAGCTGGTCGCCACCTTCGGCCTGACGCTGGCCATGAGCGACGCGATGCGCTGGGGCTTCGGGCCCGCCGAAGTCTTTGCGCCGCGCTTTCCTGGGCTCAAGGGCTCGGTGGAGCTGTGGGGCGAATTTTTTCCGGTGTGGCAACTGGTGACGCTGGCGCTGGGCCCGCTGGTGTGGGCCGGCCTGCACGGGCTGCTGACGCGCACGCGCTTCGGCCAGCGCCTGCGCGCGGCCACCATGGACCGGGCCATGCTGGACGCGCTGGGCGTCAACCCCAAGCCGCTGATGCTGGGCGCCGTCGTGCTGGGCTGCGCGCTGGCCGGGCTGGGCGGCGCGCTGCAGCTGCCGCGCGAGCCGGCCAACCTGCAGATGGACGTGAACGTGATCGTCGAGACCTTCGTGGTGGTGGTCACCGGCGGGCTGGGCAGCATCAGCGGTGCGTTCTTCGCCGCGCTGCTGATCGGGCTGATCCATTCCCTGGGCGTGAGCCTGTTTCCCGCAGGCCACGCTGGTGCTGGTGTTCCTGACCATGGCCGTGGTGCTGGCCGTGCGCCCGCAGGGGCTGATGGGGCAGCCGCTGGACGCCGGACCGCGGGAAATCATCCAGAAATTCCATGTTCCCAGCGTCAAACGGTCATGGAATGCTCTTTATTTCGGAGTGTTTTTTGCACTGTGCGGCGCCGCCTGGACGGGCGGTGACTACGCGCGCGCGCTCGCCTCCGACGCGCTGATCCTGCTGATCTTCGGCGTCAGCCTGCAGGCCATGATGGCGCTGGGCGGGCTGGTGAGCTTTGGCCATGCGGCGTTTTTCGGGCTGGGGGCCTATGGCGCGGCGTTGTCGCACACCCTCTGGGGCGCGACGCTGCCGGTGGCGCTGGTGGCGGGCTGTGGCCTGGCGCTGGGGGTGGCCGCCGTGTTCGGCGCCGCCGTGGTGCGCAGTGCCGGCGTGTACCTGGCCATGCTGAGCCTGGCACTGGCACAGGTGATCTGGGCCACGGCCACGCAGTGGGTGGCGCTGACCGGCGGTGACAACGGCTTGATCGGCCTGCGGCTGGTCACGGATGACACCCGGGCGCTGTTCTTCGGGCTGCTGGCCGGCATTGCCGCACTCAGCGTCGCGGCGCTGGGCCGGCTGGCCGGATCGACCTTTGGCGCGGCGCTGCAGGCGGTGCGCGACGCGCCGCAGCGCGCGGCCGCCTCGGGCCTGCCGGTGAACTGGATCAAGTACCGCATCTTTGTCGAAAGCGCGGTGCTCGCGGGCCTGGCCGGCGGGCTGGCGGCGGCGCACAAGGGCGCGGTGTTTCCCTCGGTCGCCAGTGTGGCCACCTCGGTCGATGCGCTGCTGGTGGTGCTGCTCGGTGGCGTGCACCAGCTCTGGGGCGCGGCCGTGGGCAGCGCGGTGCTGACCTGGGCCAGCGCCGAACTGGGCAGCAGCGTGGCGGGGCTGCGCGACTACTGGCGCGGTGCGCTGGGCGTGTTCGTGATGGCGATCATGGTGCTGTCGCCCTCGGGCCTGCTCGGGCTGCTGCAGCGATTCAGGGAATCCCGGCGCGCCGGGACTGCCAAGCGGCGACCGGAGGTGGGCCATGACGCTGCATGTGCGCCAGCTCGTCAAGCATTTCGGCGGGGTGCAGGCCGTCAAAGGGGTGAGCTTCGAGGTGAATCCTGGTGAATGCGTGGCGCTGATCGGGCCGAACGGCGCGGGCAAGTCCACCACCTTCGCCTGCATCGCCGGCCAGCATGCGCTGACTCACGGCGAAGTGCGCTGGGCCGGTCAGCGCATCGACCGCCTGGCACCGGCGCAGCGCCAGAAGCTCGGCGTGGCGCGAACCTTCCAGGTGGCGCAGACCTTCGAGGCGCTCACCGTGCTGCAAAACCTGCAGCTGCTGAGGGCCGCGCCGCGCGGGCTGCGCGCCTGGAACCTGCTCTGCCACGCGGACGTGGACGCCACCCTGGCGCGGCTGGCGCGGGTCGGGCTGCAGCACCTGGCAGAGACCGATGCGCTGGACCTGCCCTACGGCGCGAAGAAGCGGCTGGAACTGGCGATGGCGCTCGCTGGCCTGCCCGACGAAGGCGTTCGCCTGCTGCTGCTGGACGAGCCCGCCGCCGGCCTGGCCGCGGCCGAGCGAGCCGAGTTGATGGCGCTGGTCAAGGCGCTGGCCCGCGAGGGCGTGGCCGTGCTCTATACCGAGCACAACATGGACGCCGTCTTCGGCGTGGCCGACCGCGTGCTGGTGCTGATCGACGGGCGACTGGCCGCGCAGGGCACGCCGGACGAGGTGGCGCTGGATGCCACCGTGCGCAACCGTTATCTTGGGCGCGGCTTCCAGGCGGAGGACGCCCATGCTTGAGGTCAAGCAACTCAATGTCTGGTACGGCGCGGCGCAGGCCTTGTTCGATGTGTCTCTCACGGTGGGCGCCGGTGAGCTGGTGGTGCTGCAGGGGCTCAATGGCGCGGGCAAATCGACGCTTTTGCAAGCTTCAATGGGCCTTTCCCAGCGTCAATCGGGCGCTATCAGCTATCAAAATGAAACTATTTCAGACTGGCCGCCGCACCGTCGGGCGCTCGCCGGGCTCGGTTACGTGGCCGAGGACCGGCGCCTTTTTGGCGCCCTGACCGTGCGCGAGAACTTGCACATCGCCGCGCGGGGTGACGTGCCGGCCAACGAGGCGCGCGTGCTGGACCTGTTCCCCGCTCTGAAGGATCTGCTGCAGCGCCGCGCCAGCCAGATGAGCGGCGGCGAGCAACAGATGCTGGCGATCGCGCGCACGCTCATGACCGCGCCGAAGTTGTTGCTGCTCGACGAGCCCTGTGAAGGCATTGCGCCGCTGCTGGTGGTGGCGATCCGCGACGCGCTGCTGGCGCTGAGGGCGGCCGGCATGCCGATGCTGGTGGCCGAGCAGAACCGCATCCTCGCCGATCAGGCGGACCGCGTGGTGACGCTGGTGAGCGGGCGGGTGATGGCCTGACGCTCAGCGCAGCAATGCCTGCCAGCCCGGCCACTGCGTCCGCGAAATGGCGAACTTCGCCGCCGCCGCACTCCACGATTCACCGCGCGCCATGGCATCGGCAAACGCCGCACCATCGGCCACCCGGGTGCCGCCGAGCAACGTGACGCCGCGCGCAAACAGGGCGTCAGGCCACAACCCCGCCGAGGGGCCGATCACGGCAAAGTCCTGCGCCTGCGGCGCGGCAGCCAGCATGGCGTCCAACGTGTCGTTGAGCAGCATGGTCGAAGTGCCGACCACCTTGTTGCAGGCCGCCAGCGCCGCGCGCTCCAGCGTGATGTGCACGCCGGGGAAGCGCTCGCGCTGGCGCCGCACCATGGCCTCGTCCAGCTCCAGCACCGAGAGACGGGCGCCCAGCGCCTGCACCTGGCGCACCAGCGGCGGGAAAAAGCCGATCATGCCAAGGTGGTCTGTCGCGTCGAGCTGCACGTCGCCGAGCGAGTTGCGCGCTGCGGGCGGTGCATAGCCGACCTGACGCCAGACCGAATCGGTCAGCGCGTTGATGGCCGCCAGGGCGACGGCGCGCTCGACCAGGCTGCCGCCGGAAAACCGCCGGGCCAGCACCAGGGGGTCCGCGCCGGCCAGGGGCAGGACCGCACCGGCTGAATGCGCGTGCGTCAGCGCGTCCAGCGTGTCGCCGAGCAGGATGTACGACAGGCCAAAGGCGCCGTCGGCGAGCTCGATGGCGCAGAACTTGGCGTCCTTGGGGCCGCTGGCGTCGTCCGGCGCGTCGGCCGGGACGTGCAGGCGCGCCACGCGCGGCGGCGGGAAGCGCGTCGCGATGGATTCCAGCTGCGACAGCAGGGCATTGGCCAGCGGGCGCGGGGTCACAGGGAGAGGCATTGGGGAGGAGAGTGAAGCAGTGGTCAGGAGACCCCGATTTCAGCACACCGGGTCGCGGGTTTTACCGGGGTTGAACCGGCGCAATCGCGGGCCTGAACAAGGGGCCCTTCCCGTACACTGTGAAACTCAGCAGGGCAGGACCTCCCCGCCCGTGAAGACCGCCGCGATGATCATCACCAGTCTCCTCGATACCGACCTCTACAAGTTCACCATGATGCAGGTGGTGCTGCACCAGTTTCCCGGTGCGCAGGTCGAATACCGCTTCAAGTGCCGCAATCCGGGTGTGGACCTGGCGGCCTATGTGAACGAGATCCGCGACGAGATCCGCTCGCTGTGCAGCCTGCATTTCCAGGACGCCGAGCTGACCTACCTGCGTTCGATGCGCTTCATCAAGAGCGATTTCGTTGACTTTCTGGGGTTGTTCCGCCTCAACGAGAAGTACATCACCGTCACGCCGCTGTCTTCGGGCGAGATCGACATCACCATTCGTGGCCCGTGGCTGCACACCATCCTGTTCGAGATTCCGGTGCTGGCCATCGTCAACGAGGTCTATTTCCGCAACGTCGAGAAAGTGCCCGATTTCATCGAGGGCCGCAAGCGCCTGGACGCCAAGATCGCGCTGCTGCACGCCGACGATTTGCACGACCTCAAGATCGCCGACTACGGCACGCGCCGGCGCTTCTCCAAGGCCTGGCACGAGGAAGTGCTGCGCGTGCTGATCGCGCGCCTGGGTGCCGGGCCGGCCGGGCAGTTTGCCGGCAGCAGCAACGTGCTGTTCGCCATGAAGCTGGGCCTCACGCCCCTGGGCACCATGGCGCACGAGTACCTGCAGGCCTGCCAGGCGCTGGGGCCGCGGCTGCGCGACAGCCAGGTGTTTGCCTTCGAGTCGTGGGCCAAGGAATACCGCGGCGACCTCGGCATTGCGCTCAGCGACGTCTACGGCTTCAATGCCTTCCTGCGCGACTTCGACATGTACTTCTGCAAGCTGTTCGACGGCGCGCGCCACGACAGCGGCGACCCGTTTGCCTGGGGCGAGCGGCTGATCGAGCACTACCGAAAGAACCGGGTCGACCCGCTGACCAAGACGCTGATCTTCAGCGACAGCCTGACCGTGCCGCGCACCATCGAGCTCTACCAGCGCTTCAAGGGCCGATGCCAGCTGGCCTTTGGCATCGGCACCAACCTGACCAACGACCTGAGCGACCCGCCCGCGCATGTGCCGCTGCAGATCGTCATCAAGATGGTGCGCTGCAACGGGCAACCGGTGGCCAAGCTGTCCGACACGCCGGGCAAGGGCATGTGCGACGATGAAAAATACCTGGCTTACCTGCGCCAGGTGTTCGAGATCAGCGATGGCGCGTAAATCGCCGGGCTTCGCGATCCGGCAGGAACAGAATCAGGAGACAAGAAAATGAAAATGAATCGAAGGCTCTGTGCCCTGGTCCTCATGGGTTTGTGGCCGGGGCTTGCCGCTGCCGCCGATTTTGACGGTAGCCAGTTGTCCGTGCTCTGGGCCGTGCCGTTTGCCAGCCTCCTGTTGTCCATCGCGGTGCTGCCCCTGGTCGCGCCTTTTTTCTGGCACCACCATTTCGGCAAGGTCGCCGCCGGCTGGTCGCTGGCTTTCCTGGTGCCGTTCGCGCTGGTTTTCGGTCCCGCCATGGCGGGTGTGAATCTGGTTCATGCGCTGCTGGCCGAGTACATCCCGTTCATGATCCTGCTGACCGCCTTGTTCACCGTGGCCGGCGGCATTTACATCCGCGGCAACCTGCATGGTGCACCGGTGCTCAACACGGCCATCCTGGCGATTGGCGCTGTGCTGGCCAGCGTGATGGGGACGACGGGCGCCTCGATGCTGATGATCCGTCCGCTGATCCGCGCCAATGACAACCGCAAGCACCAGGTGCACGTGGTGGTGTTCTTCATCTTCATCGTGTCCAACGCCGGGGGCTCGCTCACGCCGCTGGGCGATCCGCCGCTGTTCCTGGGCTTCCTCATGGGCGTGGATTTTTTCTGGACGGCGAAGCACATCTTTCCGGAGACGCTGTTTCTGGTCGGCTCGCTGCTGGCGATTTTCTTCCTGCTCGATTCCTGGTACTACCATCGCAGCCGGGAAGTCCGGCCCGTCGACCCGACGCCCGACACCGACCGCATCGGTTTTGACGGCAAGAAGAATTTCTGGCTGCTGGGCGTCATCATGGGACTGGTGCTGCTCAGCGGGGTCTGGAAATCGTCCATCGTCTTCGACGTGGCCGGCACCGAGCGCGGCTTGCCTGGCATCGTGCGCGATATCGGGCTGATCATCGTCACCCTGATCTCCCTGAAAATCACGCCCAGCAAAGTGCACGAGGAGAACCAGTTCGCCTGGGGGCCGATGCAGGAGGTGGCCAAGCTGTTTGCCGGCATTTTCCTGACCATCATTCCAGTCATTGCGATGCTCAAGGCCGGCGTGAACGGGCCGTTTGGCGCGGTGGTGGCCGCCGTGACACGGCCCGACGGCTCACCCGACCCGGCCATGTACTTCTGGGCTTCGGGCATCCTGAGTTCCTTCCTCGACAACGCGCCAACTTACCTGGTCTTTTTCAACACGGCCGGTGGCGATCCGCAGGTGCTGATGACCACGATGGCTCCCACGCTCGCCGCCATATCGGCCGGCTCGGTGTTCATGGGGGCCAACAGCTATATCGGCAATGCGCCCAACCTGATGGTCAAGGCCATCGCCGAAGACCGGGGGGTGAAGATGCCCAGCTTCTTCGGCTACATGGCGTGGTCGTGCGGGATTCTGATCCCGCTGTTCCTCGTCATGACCCTGATCTGGTTCCGCTAACCCGTCTTCACTGCCCCTTTCCATGAACAAACCCGCCATCCTGGTTGCCCGCGCCGTCTTCCCCGAGACCATTGCCCGTCTGGCGCAGCATTTCGAGGTCGAAGCCAACCCCGACGACGCCATCTGGACCAAGGCGCAGCTGATCGAGAAGCTGCAGGGCAAGGTGGGCGCCTTCACCACCGGCAGCGAGCGCATCGACGCCGAGGTGCTGGCGGCCTGCCCGCAGCTGAGGATCGTCGCCAACATGGCGGTGGGCTACAACAACTTCGACGTGGACGCCATGACCGCCGCCGGCGTGCTGGGCACCAACGCGCCCGACGTGCTGACCGAGACCACCGCCGACTTCGGCTTCGCCCTGCTGATGGCCACGGCGCGCCGCGTGACCGAGAGCGAGCATTTCCTGCGCGCCGGGCTGTGGACGAAGTGGAGCTACGACATGTTTGCCGGCGCTGAGGTGCATGGCAGCACGCTGGGCATCCTGGGCATGGGCCGCATCGGGCAGGGCATTGCGAAGCGCGGCGCGCACGGCTTCGGCATGAACGTGATCTATCACAACCGTTCGCAACTCTCGCCTGAGCAGGAGGCCGACTGCAAGGCGCGCTACGTCAGCAAGGAAGAATTGCTGAAGACCGCCGACCACCTGGTGCTGGTGGTGCCGTACTCCGCCGCCTCGCACCACGCGATCGGCGCGGCCGAACTGGCGCTGATGAAGCCCACCGCCGACCTGGTCAACATCGCGCGCGGCGGCATCGTGGACGATGCGGCGCTGGCCGTGGCGCTGCGCGAAAAACGCATCGCCGCGGCCGGCCTGGACGTGTTCGAGGGCGAGCCCAAGGTGCACCCCGACCTGCTGACCGTGCCCAACGTGGTGCTGACCCCGCACATCGCCAGCGCCACGATTCCCACGCGCATGGCCATGGCGAAGCTGGCGGCGGACAACCTGATCGGCTTCCTGACCCAGGGCAAGCCGCTGACGCCGCTGAACCCCGAGGTGCTGAAGCGTTGAAGCGCCGGCGCGAGCGGGGCCTAGTCGGGTTTTCGGCGCGGCACGCGGCTGGAAGGGGCCGGAACGCCGTCTGGCGCGGTGTTTTTGAATGAAAATGGCCTTTGTCCAGCGTCGAATGGTCATTGTTTGCTATTGATATTGAAGTATCATGACCTGCCGATGATGGCCTTGATGCGACCGTGAACCCACCCTTGCCCCATGTCTGACACCCATTTCCTGATCCTCCTGGCCGCCGCGATCGTCATCGCCGTGCTGCAACTCCTCGTGCTGCTGCGCAAGCCGCGCGTCGAGCTGCCGCCGGAGCTGCTGGCGCAGCTTCAGCGGCTGGAGCAGCAGGGTCAGGCGACCCGCATGGAGGTGGCCAAGAACGACGGCGCGCTCGACGGCATGGCGAACCAGTTGCAGGGCTTCACCCAGGCGACCAGCCGCAGCCTGGAGGCGGTGCGCCAGACGGTGGACGAGAAGCTGGCCCAGGCGGTGAATGAGTCGCGCACCGGCCGCACCGAACTGCTGGCCGCCTTCGCCGCGTTCGAGGCCCAGCTGGCGCAGCGGCTGGCCGCACTGGACGCAGCCCAGAGCCTGGCGCTGAGCAGCTTTCGCACCGAACTCACCGGCACTCTGGGCACGATGTCGGGCGCCCTGCGCGACCAGCTCGAAGGCAACGGCAACCAGATCCGCAACCAGTTCACGGTGTTGCAGGAAGCGATGTCGCAGCAGATCGCTTCGCTGGTGCAGGGCACGCAGCAAAATGCCGAGCAGTTGCGCACCGCGCTGAACGAGCGGCTCGCCGCCATTCAGGCCGACAACACCGCCAAGCTGGAGGAAATGCGCCGCACCGTCGACGAGAAACTGCACGCCACGCTGGAGCAGCGCCTGGGCGAATCGTTCAAGCTGGTCAGCGACCGGCTGGAGCAGGTGCACAAGGGCCTGGGCGAGATGCAGACGCTGGCCGGCAGCGTGGGCGACCTGAAACGCGTGATGACCAACGTCAAGTCGCGCGGCACCTGGGGCGAGGTGCAGCTCGGCGCCATCATCGACAACGTGCTCACGCCCGACCAGTACGCGAAGAACGTCAAGACCGTGCCCGGCAGCGACGAACTGGTGGAGTTCGCCATCCGCCTGCCAGGCAAGCACGACGAGCACCCGGTCTGGCTGCCGATCGACTCCAAGTACCCGGTGGAACACTACCAGCGCCTGATGGACGCGCAGGACACGGCCGACAAGGGCGCCATCGCATCGGCGGGCAATGCCTTCGAGGCCTCGATCCGCTTCGAGGCGAAGAAGATCTTCAGCAAATACGTCTCGCCGCCGCACACCACCGACTTCGCCATCCTGTACCTGCCCACCGAAGGCCTGTTCGCCGAGACCCTGCGCCGCCCCGGGCTGATGGAGGCGCTGCAGAACGACTGCCGCGTGATGGTCACCGGCCCGGCCAACCTGGCGGCGATGCTCAACAGCCTGCAGATGGGCTTCAAGACGCTGGCCATCGAGCGGCGCTCGTCCGAGGTCTGGAGCCTGCTGGGCCAGGTGAAGAACGAGTTCGCCAAGTTCGGCGACGTGGTCGAGGCCACGAAGAAGTCGATCGACGCGGCGGCGCGCAAGTTCGACGAGGTCGGCACCCGCACGCGCGCCATCCAGCGCAAGCTGCGCGACGTGCAGGACCTGCCGGCGCCTGCTGCGGACGATCTTCCCGCCCTGCCGCTGCAGCCCCTGGTGGATGACGAGTAGCCTGAATGTGCCGCTGGCCCGCCTGATCGCGGGGCAGATCTGCATCCATGCCTGCATGGCCGGCATGCGCATGGCCACGCCGCTGCTGGCGCTGGACCAGGGCTACAGCGCGGCGGCGGTCGGGGTGCTGCTGGCGCTGTTTGCGCTGACCCAGGTGTTTCTGGCACTGCCGGCCGGCCGCTTCACCGACCGGCATGGCTTGAAGCGGCCGATGGCCTGGAGCGTGGCCATGGCTTTTGCCGGTGCGGCGCTGGCGGTGGCTTTCCCGCTATTTCCGGTGCTGTGCGTCAGTGCGCTGATGACCGGCGGCGCCACCGGTGTGGCGGTGATCGCCCTGCAGCGCCACGTGGGACGGGCGGCGAGCAACCCGACCCAACTCAAGCAGGTGTTCGGCTGGCTGTCGATCGGGCCGGCGGTGTCGAACTTCATCGGGCCCTTCGCGGCCGGGCTGCTGATCGACCATGCGGGCGCCAGCGCCGGCGCACTGGCCGGGTACCGGGCGGCGTTTGCCCTGATGGCGCTGCTCTCGCTGGTCACCTGGTTCTGGGTTCGCCATGCCCGTGAACTGCCGCCGGTGGCGCCCGCGGCCGGCGCCGGCAAGCCGCGCGTGCTGGACTTGCTGCGCCAGCCGATGATGCGCCGCCTGTTGTTGGTGAACTGGTTGCTGGCGTCGTGCTGGGATGTGCACACCTTCGTGGTCCCGATCCTGGGCCACGAGCGCGGCTACAGTGCTTCGGTGATCGGATCGATCCTGGGCGCCTTTGCCATCGCCGCCGCCGTGATCCGGGTCTTCCTGCCCATGCTGGCCGCGCACCTGCGAGAATGGGTGGTCGTGTCTATGGCCATGGGGATCACGGCGTTGATCTTCGCCGTCTACCCGCTGATGCCCTCGGCCCTGACCATGGGCCTGTGCTCGGTGCTGCTCGGGCTGACGCTGGGCTCGGTGCAGCCCATGATCATGAGCACCCTGCACCAGATCACGCCGCCGCACCGCCAGGGCGAGGCGCTGGCCCTGCGGCTGATGTCGATCAACGCCTCCAGCGTGCTGATGCCGCTGCTGTTCGGCAGCGCCGGCGCGCGCTGCAGGGCAAGGTCGGTGCCTTCACCACCGGCAGCGAGCGCATCGACGCCGAAGTGCTGGCGGCCTGCCCGCAGTTGAAGATCGTCGCCAATATGGCCGTGGGCTACAACAATTTCGACGTGGACGCCATGACCGCCGCCGGCGTGCTGGGCACCAACGCCCCCGACGTGCTGACCGAGACCACCGCCGACTTCGGCTTCGCCCTGCTCATGGCCACGGCGCGGCGCGTGACCGAGAGCGAGCATTTCTTGCGCGCTGGCCTTTGGACGAAGTGGAGCTACGACATGTTTGCCGGCGCTGAAGTGCATGGCAGCACGCTGGGCATCCTGGGCATGGGCCGCATCGGGCAGGGCATTGCGAAGCGCGGCGCGCACGGCTTCGGCATGAACGTGATCTATCACAACCGCTCGCAGCTGGCGCCGGAGCTGGAGGCGGGCTGCAAGGCGCGCTATGTCAGCAAGGAAGAGCTGCTGAAGACCGCCGACCACCTGGTGCTGGTGGTGCCGTACTCCGCCGCCTCGCACCACGCGATCGGCGCGGCCGAACTGGCGCTGATGAAGCCCACGGCCGACACTGGTCAATATCGCCCGTGGCGGCATCGTGGACGACGCGGCGCTGGCCGTGGCCCTGCGTGAAAAACGCATCGCGGCGGCGGGCCTGGACGTGTTCGAAGGCGAGCCGAAGGTGCACCCCGACCTGCTGACCGTGCCCAACGTGGTGCTGACCCCGCACATCGCCAGCGCCACGATTCCCACGCGCATGGCGATGGCGAAGCTCGCGGCAGACAACCTGATCAGTTTCCTGACCCAGGGCCGGGCGCTGACGCCGCTGAACCCTGAGGTGCTGGCGCGCTGAAGCACGTTGCCAGCGGTGGCCTGCCAGTCGGGCTCGCGGGCGGGGAACGTGGTGGAAAGGGGCCGGAAAGCCGTCTGGCGCGGTGTTTTTGAAGAAAAATGGCCTTTTCCCAGCGTCGAATGGTCATTGTTTGCTATGGATGTTGAAGTATCATGACCTGCCAACGATGCCCTTGATGCGAGCGTGAACCCAGCCTTTGCCCCATGTCTGACACCCATTTCCTGATCCTCCTGGCCGTTGCGATCCTCATCGCCGGGCTGCAACTCATCGTATTGCTGCGCAAGCCCCGCATCGAGCTCCCGCCGGAGCTGCTCGCGCAGCTTCAGCGGCTGGAGCAGCAGGGTCAGGCGACCCGCATGGAGGTGGCCAAGAACGACGGCGCGCTCGACGGCATGGCGAACCAGTTGCAGGGCTTCACCCAGGCGACCAGCCGCAGCCTGGAGGCGGTGCGCCAGACGGTGGACGAGAAGCTGGCCCAGGCGGTGAATGAGTCGCGCACCGGCCGCACCGAACTGCTGGCCGCCTTCGCCGCGTTCGAGGCCCAGCTGGCGCAGCGGCTGGCGGCACTGGACGCGGCCCAGAGCCTGGCGCTGAGCAGCTTTCGCACCGAACTTACCGGCACGCTGGGCACCATGTCGGGCGCCCTGCAGCGACCAGCTCGAAGGCAACGGCAACCAGATCCGCAACCAGTTCACGGTGTTGCAGGAAGCGATGTCGCAGCAGATCGCTCGCTGGTGCAGGGCACACAGCAAAATGCCGAGCAGTTGCGCACCGTGCTCAACGAGCGGCTCACGGCGATCCAGGCCGACAACACCGCCAAGCTGGAGGAAATGCGCCGTACCGTCGACGAGAAACTGCACGCCACGCTGGAGCAGCGCCTGGGCGAATCGTTCAAGCTGGTCAGCGACCGGCTGGAGCAGGTGCACAAGGGCCTGGGCGAGATGCAGACGCTGGCCGGCAGCGTGGGCGACCTGAAACGCGTGATGACCAACGTGAAGTCGCGTGGCACCTGGGGCGAGGTGCAGCTCGGCGCCATCATCGACAACGTGCTCACGCCCGACCAGTACGCGAAGAACGTCAAGACCGTGCCCGGCAGCGACGAACTGGTGGAGTTCGCGATCCGCCTGCCAGGCAAGCACGACGAACACCCGGTCTGGCTGCCGATCGACTCCAAGTACCCGGTGGAACACTACCAGCGCCTGATGGACGCGCAGGACACGGCCGACAAGGGCGCCATCGCATCGGCGGGCAATGCCTTCGAGGCCTCGATCCGCTTCGAGGCGAAGAAAATTTTCAGCAAATACGTCTCGCCGCCGCACACCACCGACTTCGCCATCCTGTACCTGCCCACCGAAGGCCTGTTCGCCGAGACCCTGCGCCGCCCCGGCCTGCTGGAAGCGCTGCAGAACGATTGCCGCGTGATGGTCACCGGCCCGGCCAACCTGGCGGCGATGCTCAACAGCCTGCAGATGGGCTTCAAGACGCTGGCCATCGAGCGGCGCTCGTCCGAGGTCTGGAGCCTGCTGGGCCAGGTGAAGAACGAGTTCGCCAAGTTCGGCGACGTGGTCGAGGCCACGAAGAAGTCGATCGACGCGGCGGCGCGCAAGTTCGACGAGGTCGGCACCCGCACGCGTGCCATCCAGCGCAAGCTGCGCGACGTGCAGGACTTGCCGGCGCCTGCTGCGGACGATCTTCCTGCCCTGCCGCTGCAGCCCCTGATGGATGACGAGTAGCCTGAATGCGCCGCTGGCCCGCCTGATCGCGGGGCAGATCTGCATCCATGCCTGCATGGCAGGTATGCGCATGGCCACGCCGCTGCTGGCGCTGGACCAAGGCTACAGCGCGGCGGCCGTCGGGGTGCTGCTGGCGCTGTTCGCGCTGACCCAGGTGTTTCTGGCACTGCCGGCGGGCCGCTTCACCGACCGGCATGGCTTGAAGCGGCCGATGGCCTGGAGCGTGGCCATGGCTTTTGCCGGTGCGGCGCTGGCGGTGGCTTTCCCGCTATTTCCGGTGCTGTGCGTGAGTGCGCTGATGACCGGCGGCGCCACCGGTGTGGCGGTGATCGCCCTGCAGCGCCATGTGGGGCGGGCGGCCGGCAATCCGACGCAACTCAAGCAGGTGTTTGGCTGGCTGTCGATCGGGCCGGCGGTGTCGAACTTCATCGGGCCCTTCGCCGCGGGCCTGCTGATCGACCATGCGGGCCCGAGCGCAGGCTCGCTGGTCGGCTACCAGGCGGCCTTTGCCCTGATGGCCGTGCTCTCGCTGGTCACCTGGGTCTGGGTGCGCCACACCCGCGAGCTTGCGCCCGTCGCGTCGGTCGCCGGTGCCGCCAGGCCGCGCGTGCGGGACCTGCTGCGCCAGCCGATGATGGGTCGCCTGCTGCTGGTGAACTGGCTGCTGGCATCGTGCTGGGATGTGCACACCTTTGTCGTGCCGATCCTGGGCCACGAGCGCGGCTTCAGTGCTTCGGTGATCGGATCGATCCTCGGTGCCTTTGCCATCGCCGCCGCCGTGATCCGGGTGTTCCTGCCGATGCTGGCCGCGCACCTGCGAGAGTGGGTGGTGGTGTCATCGGCCATGGCGATCACGGCGCTGCTTTTTGCCGTCTACCCGCTGATGCCCTCGGCCCTGACCATGGGCCTGTGCTCGGTGCTGCTCGGGCTGACGCTGGGCTCGGTGCAGCCCATGATCATGAGCACCCTGCACCAGATCACACCGCCGCACCGCCAGGGCGAGGCGCTGGCGCTGCGGCTGATGTCGATCAACGCCTCCAGCGTGCTGATGCCGCTGCTGTTCGGCAGCGCCGGCGCGGTGATCGGGGTTAGCGGCTTGTTCTGGATCGTCGGTGCAGCCGTGGGTGCGGGGGTGCGTCCGGCGTGGCGGCTGCGGCCACCGGGCCACCGGAGGTGATCAGCCGGCCTTTTTCTGCATCAGTGCCAGTTGCCGAGCCTGTTTCAGGCGCGCCGCGGTCCCGTTGGGCACTTCCTGAAGTCCCTGCGTCAAATGCTTCACGATCCTGCGCGCATAGCAATCGATGACTTTTCCGGGGCCGACAACCCGTTGGTAATCCCGTGGGGCGACGTCCATCCCAAGTGCGCTGTCAACGCAACGGGTGTTACCTGCGAGGGATTGCGGCGACTTCATTCGCATTTATGAGTTATGAGTTGCCTTTGTGATGCGCGGCCATGGGTCGTCGGAAACGGGGCAATTTTTGAGCGGGTGGGGGAAATATCAGAATCGGCTGTAGACGGGGTTTGCCGGTCATGAGTGAGCAGCTTGTTGGTTTGTTGGCCGCAACGGTGTAGCGGCGTCAGAGCGAACCGATGCGGTGGAGGCCCTCCGCTCAAGGGTCAAGTTCCATAGGTAGGCGCCGGCAACGACGTCAAACACGACTCCTGCCGCCAATGTGAGGTAGAGGACTGTTTTCATTTCGCAAAGCACGATGGGTTCGAATTGGTTTGTACAAATCTATTATTTCGGTCATACTGCAATAGGATTTGGACAAATGTAATCGGGAAAACCCTCCCGGGAATCCTTTCTTCTGGATCCGGTTGCCCTCCCCGATGCCTGTGGCTGAACTGTCCCGTCCGGGATCAGGACGTCCACCTACCCTGATCGTTTCGCGATTGACTAAAAACCAGGAGACTTGACCATGACCCTTGCCAGAGCCAGCGTGATGTTTATTTGTGGCGCAACCCTGCTTGCCGCCTGCAGCACGACCCCGACGACAGTCCCAGGTGCTCCAACGAGTCCCGTCGCAACATCCGCGACGGCGGCCGGCGGCATTGGGTCGGCGAACACCAGACCCGCGCCAGAGTCCGCGACTGAAAGCTGGAATCGTTAAGTCCTCATCTTGACCCAAAGAGTGCGATTTCGACGGACCGGAGCGTGTATTTTGATTTTGACAATTACACCGTCAAGCCGGAGTACATCAAGACGCTCGACAGGCATGGCAAATACCTGGCGGGAACACCCGGCTTGGCAATCAAGATTGAGGGGCATACGGACGAGCGGGGTGGCTCGGAATACAACCTGGCGCTGGGCCAGAGGCGCGCCGAATCGGTATTGCGTGCGCTGAAGGTCTATGGTGTCAAGGATTCACAGATGGAAGCCATCAGCTGGGGCAAGACCAAGCCCCGGGCAACGGGCCACGATGAAGCTTCTCTTGCCGAGAACAGGCGCGCCGATCTGGTGTATCCCGTGAAGTGATCCAGTGCCTCATCCCGCAGTTGGTCGTGATCGCAGAGCTTCACCTACCGAGATCCCGCTTCCCGGACGAGAAGGGGAGGCGATCGGACGCCAGACCCACGGGGAATTGGATCAGACGCCCCAGACAACATCCTTGCCCGCTCCAGCGCTGAGTCGTAGCAAGTCAAGGAACGGGGCCGCACGCTGGCTAAGCATGACACCATCCCCTTCGACCTCATCTTCTTCTATAACGCCGCTTCTGACCTGGGCCTGAGCAGTCTCGTGAGCGGCCACGGCCGCCTGAATTGCCGCGATGGCAGCAGGAATTTGTTCGACCGTGATGATGCCTTGAGCTGAAGGGCCCTTGCCGATGAGGGTAAGCATCTGATTGCCGCTGGCTTCCAGCATGATGACGGTTGCCGCAGCCTGAGACTTGAATTTGTAAAGCATGACTCGCTCCTTGTTTAACCAGTTAGGGATGGTGTCCGGACTTCCTGATTGTGCGCGTCCAGAAAGCGCTTAATGCATCGCCGGATGCGACGATCCAATTGCGATCGCAGGAGGTAAAGGCAGGATCCGCAGGGTTGTCCGACTGAATTCACACCGCACTGTCCCACGGCGCCGACAGGCGCACCGCGCCGTTGATGATGCCGACCATGGAGTAGGTCTGCGGAAAGTTGCCCCAGAGTTCACCGGTGACCGGATCGAGATCTTCGCTGAGCAGGCCCATTTTGTTGCGCCGTGCCAGCAGGGCCTCGAAAGCCTCGCGCGCCTCCTCGCGCCGGCCAATGCGCGCCAGCGCGTCGACGCGCCAGAAAGAGCAGACATTGAAGGCAGTCTGCGGGCGGCCAAAGTCATCCTCGGCCTCGTAGCGGCGCATGAACGCGCCGTCGCACAGCGAGCGTTCCAGCGCCTGCACCGTGCTCACGAAGCGCGGGTCCTGCGGCGGCAGGAAACCCACCTCAGCCATCAGCAGCACACTGGCGTCCAGGTCGCGCCCGCCCAGGCTTTCGACGAAGGCCTGGCGCTCGTCGCTCCAGGCGTGCTGCAGGATGTTCCCGCGAATCACCTCCGCCCGCTGCTGCCACAGGCTGGCGCGCTCTGGCAAGCCCAGCACCACGGCGATGCGCGCCAGCCGGTCGCAGGCGGCCCAGCACATCAGCGCCGAGGAGGTGTGCACCCGCGCGCGGGTGCGCAGCTCCCAGATGCCGGCGTCTGGCTGGTCGTGCAGCCGCCAGGCCTGCTCGCCCATCACTTCGAGGGCCGCGAAGTCGGCGTGGTCGCCGCGCACCAGGAGGCGGTGGTCATGAAAGGCCTGGGCCGCGCCAAGCACGACGCTGCCATAGACGTCATGCTGGAAATGCTCCTGCGCCTGGTTGCCCACGCGCACCGGGCCCATGCCACGGTAGCCGCCGGCATGCGCGACGATGGATTCGGGCAACGAGCGCTCCAGCCCGATCCCGTAGAGCGGCTGCACGTGGCCGCCCTCGGCGCCGCGCACCACGTTGTACAGCCAGTGCAGGTAGCTCTCCATCGTCCCGACCTCGGCCAGGCTGTTGAGCGCGCGCACCACGAAGAAAGCGTCACGCAGCCAGCAGTATCGGTAGTCCCAGTTGCGTCCGCTGTGGGGCGCCTCGGGAATGCTGGTCGTCATGGCTGCGACGATGGCGCCGGTTTCCTCATATTGGCAGAGCTTGAGCGTGATGGCGGCGCGGATCACGGCGTCCTGCCACTCCAGCGGCACCGCCAGGCGGCGCGTCCAGTGCCGCCAGTACAGCGCGGTCTGTTCCTCGAATTCGCGCGCCGTCTCCTCGATGCCGCCGGCCAGCGTCTCATCGGGTCCGAGCAGCAGGCTGACCGGTGCCTGCAGCGTGAACCAGGTGCCTTCGATCAGGTAGGTCAGGGGCACGCTGGTGTTCAGCCGCAGGGTGCAGCCCGGCAGGACGTAACGCAGATGGTGGCTGCCCCGGGTCAGCGTCGGCGGCGTGGCGCCCCAGTCCCCGCTGGGGCGCACCACGAAGCGCACCCGCGGATGCCCGGCAAGCGGGCGCACGCGCCGCACCAGCTGGGCCGGGCGGAATACGCGGTCACGGGTGCAGGAAGCGCGGCGCGAAGTCCACCAGTTCGATCCCCTGGCCGCTGGCGTCCCACAGCTGGGTGCGCACGATCGCGGTGCCGGGGTCATAGGCCTGCTCGACCCGGGCCAGGCCTTCGAGTTCGACCGTCATGGCGCCGTCCAGCGGCAATCCGTCGCCGCTGCGCAGCAAGGCGTCGAACACCGGTGGACTGTCGAAGCGCGGCATGCAGCACCAGACGATGCTGCCGCCCTGGTCGACCAACGCGCTCACCGTGCAATTGCCGATCGGCGCCAGTTCCAGAGTCGCGGGCTCGAGGCGTGAGGGGGGCAATGGGGTCATGAAACAAACCTTCCGGGATGTGGGCGCGTGGGTGCAAAATAAAAGCCTGCGTTATATTTGTACAAATATACAAGGAAACTTGATGGAACTTCCAAAGCCCTCCCATCATGACCTCGGGGTCGTGGGCCGTCCATGAATTTGAAGACCGTCCCCCTTCAGTTGAGGTTCCTGCTGCCACTGGCGGTGACGCTGATTGCCGCCGCCTACGTCGCTGCACCCCTGATGGACCAGGTCACGCTGCGCTGGTTCAGCCGCGACCTGAACAGCCGCGGCGTCCTCGTGGCCAACGCGTTGTCCGACTCCCTGGCCGAGGCCTTGTTGTCGAACAAGGCGACACGTCTCCAACTCCTGTTCGACCGCACTTCGCAGGACGAACGGCTTTTCGCCATCGGCTTGTGCAATCCCGAAGGGAGGTTGCTGCAGAAGACGGACCGCTTTCCAGCCAGCCTGTCCTGCGCCGGCGCGCTGGAGCTCTCTTCGCACGCGGAACCCACGCTGGCGTTGACGGGTGGGCAGGTGCTGGTCGGTGTCCACGAGGTGATGGGACAGCGGCCCGCAGCGCCGCGCGCCGTCGATCCGGCGCCGGGCGTGTTGCCCGACGAAGCCCTCGCGGCCCTTGAAAAGAAGCCGCCGGCCGAACCGGCTCAGGAGCCGCCGGCGTTGCTCGGGCGCCTCGTGCTGCTGCACGACCTGAGCTTCATCGACCGGCGCAGCCAGGACACGCGGCGCTACCTGATCGGGCTGATTGCGGCCCTCGGATTCGTCATCGCGGTGATCACGGTGGTCGTCGCCCAGTTGAGCTGGCGCGGCTGGGTCAACGGGGCGCGCGCCATCATGCGCGGCGAAGGCCTGCTCAGCCCCTTGATGCCGGCCCCGGAGCTGGCACCTTTTGCGGCTGACCTGCGCGCCCGACTGCGCGATCTCGAGGACGAATACCGGCGCTCCCAGGGCCCCGAGGCCGAGTGGACCGCGGAGCGGCTGCGCGCCTTGCTGCGCACGCAACTCAGCGGCGACCAGGTCATCGTGGTGTCCAACCGGGAACCCTATATCCATGAGCGCACCGAAGGCGGCGTGGAGGTCAAGCGGCCCGCCAGCGGGCTGGTGACTGCGGTGGAGCCGGTGATGCGGGCCTGTTCCGGCACCTGGATCGCCCACGGCAGCGGCAGCGCCGACCGCGAGGTGGTGGACGTGCGCGACCGCGTGCTGGTGCCGCCGGGTCAGGACGACTACTGGTTGCGTCGGGTCTGGCTGACACCGCAGGAGGAGCAGGGCTATTACTACGGGTTTGCCAACGAAGGCCTGTGGCCGCTTGTGCCACGTGGCGCATGTGCGCCCGGTGTTTCGCGAGTCGGACTGGGAGGCATACAGCGCCGTCAACCAGCGCTTTGCCGACGCGGTGATCGCCGAGGCGCGCGGCGAAGACCCGGTCGTTCTGGTGCAGGACTACCACTTCGCGCTGCTGCCCGCCATGATCCGCGAGAAGCTGCCGCAGGCCACCATCCTGACCTTCTGGCACATTCCCTGGCCCAACCCGGAGTCGTTCGGCATCTGCCCGTGGCGCCGGGAAATCCTGCAGGGCATGCTGGGCAGCACGATTCTCGGCTTTCACACCCGTTTCCACTGCAAGAATTTCATCGAGACCGTCGACCGCTACCTGGAGGCGCGGATCGAGCACGAGCATTCGACCATCGCCTTCCAGGAAAAGGAAACCCTGGTCGAGAGCTATCCGATTTCCATCGAGTGGCCGGATGAGGCGGAGGTGGCGCGCTGGGAGCCGGTGGAGGAATGCCGCCGCCGCGTGATTGATGCGGCTGGATTTGCCGGCCGACGTCTGTCTGGCGGTGGGCGTGGACCGCTTCGACTACACCAAGGGCATTCTGGAGCGGCTGAACGCGGTCGAACGGCTGCTGGAGAAGTGGCCGTCGTGGATCGGTCGCTTTGTCTTCGTGCAGGTGGCTGCGCCGACGCGAGGTGCCCTCGACGAATACCGCAGCTTCCAGGAGCGCGTTCAGCGGACCACGGAGCGCATCAACGCGCGCTTTGGCCGGCCGGGCTACCAACCGGTGCATCTTCTGGCGCAGCACCATGAGCATGACGCCGTGTTCGAGCTTTTCCGCGCCGCCAACATCTGCGTCGTGACCAGCCTGCACGATGGCATGAACCTCGTCTGCAAGGAGTTCATCGCCGCGCGCGACGACCTGCAGGGCGTGCTCGTGCTGAGCCGCTTTGCCGGCGCCGCACGCGAACTGGCGGAGGCGCTGATCGTCAATCCCTACCATGTGGAAGAGACCGCCGACGCCCTGCACCGCGCGGCCACCATGCCGGCCGCGGAGCAGCGCGAGCGCATGGCCAGTTTGCGCAGCACGGTGCGCGAGTTCAATGTGTTTCGCTGGGCGGGCCGCATGCTGGCCGATGCCGGGCGCTGGCGCCAGCGGGCCCGCATCGAGGCCCGGGTGCGGCGCTCGGGCCGGGACTGATCGACTCTCGATGGAGGCGACAAGCAGGATGCAACATCTTTTCACGCCCGAGGGTGAGGCTGCGCTGGTCGCCATCCTGCGCAAGCGACCCTTGCTGGCCTTCGATTTCGACGGCACCCTGGCACCCATCGTGGCGCGGCCGGACGACGCCAGGATCTCGCGCAGGGCTGCGGCGCGGCTCGGGAGTCTGGCAGCGCGATTACCAGTGGCCATCGTGACGGGACGGGCGGTCGAGGACGTGCGGGGGCGGCTCGGATTCGAACCCCGCTACGTGGTCGGGAGCCACGGCGCGGAGGACGGGCTGGACCCGGCTGGCGCTGAGATGTACATCCGTGCGCTTGATCCTCTGCGCCATCTGCTGCGCGCGCGCGGCGCAGACCTGGCAGCGAGTGGGGTCCTGGTGGAGGACAAGGGACAGTCGGTTGCCCTGCACTACCGGCTGGCACGCTCGCGGTCGCGGGCGCTGGCGCTGATCCACGACCTGCTGGCGCAACCTGGCCTGACATTGCACAGCTTTGCCGGAAAGATGGTTGTCAACGTCACGGGCCGGGCGGCGCCGGACAAGGCCCATGCGGTGCATGCCCTGCTGGCCCGATGCGGGGCAAGCTGCGCGCTGTTCGCCGGCGACGATGTGAACGACGAACCGGTGTTTGTCTCGGCGCCGGCGGACTGGCTGACCGTGCGCGTCGGGCGCGACGAACCTGCGTCACGCGCGAGGTTTTTCCTCGACAGCCCGGTCGAGATGGCGCTGCTGCTGGAACGCATGTTGACGCTTTTGACACGGACCGATCCCATCTGAAGCAGGGTAATACCTGATCTCAATGTGCATTTGTGCAAATACAATAGCGTGGTTGGCCTAGCTGTAGGGATCAAGGTCAGCGACTCGAGTTGGGAGCCCTTTGGGGCTCCTTTTTTTTCTATTCGTCCCATCATGAAACCAGTTGTCCAGGACCCCGTCGATCCAGCCCGCACGGCGCAGGTGTTGCGTCGCTTCCGGGTGGTTTTCAACGCTGTTCGCAGCCACTTCCAGCAAGTTGAAAAGCAGGTCGGGCTGGGCGGTGCGCAGGTCTGGGCGCTGAGTGTGGTCAGGGACCATCCGGGCATCGGCATGGGGGGGATTGCGAAGAACATGGACATTCACCAGTCCACCGCGAGCAATCTCATCAAGACCTTGCTGCGCAAGGAACTGATCAGTCTGAGCCGGTCTTCTGGCGACCGACGCAACGTGCATCTGGAAATCTTGCCGGCCGGTCTGGCCGTATTGGGACAGGTCTCTGGTCCTTTTGAAGGTGTTTTGCCCTTGGCACTGGGCAAGTTGCCGCAGCGAACTTTGCAGCGTCTGGATCATGACCTGGGCCAACTCATCGGCCTGCTGAAAGCCGATGAAGAAGCCGGCGGGATTCCTTTGGCAGAGCTCTGAACCTGCCGGTTACAGGATTCAGGACAGCAGGCCTCGGGTGAGCACCTCTCAGCGAATAACGAACCAGCAGCAGTCTTGATGTCGTCACCCGAAAGAAGATCCGGCAGCCCGTCGCTTCGCACGACGGTTCGAGTGCTGCGCGCCGCGTGGCTGCGCCTGCGTCGAGCCTGGCGGCCGGTGCGCGACATGGACCCGGAGTTTTGGCGAAAACTGGGTGCGGAACTTTCTTCCATTCGCCCCTGGATCGATCGGGGCATCGTCCTTGCCTATGCGGCGCTGACCGGATTGATCGTGGTCGGCTTCACTTTTCTGGCTGAAGCCGCCACCCATGGCTTTGCCGCGCTGACTCAAGCGGGTGTTTACGCGAAATACATTGCGCTTTTGTGGACACCGGCGCTGACCGTCGTGCTGCTGTGGTGGACCCGCCGATTTGTTCCTGGCGCCATGGGCTCGGGCATTCCCCAGGTGGTGCGCGCGCTCGACGACGATCTCGATCACGCGCAGCGAAGCTGGCTGGTCTCTTTGCGCCTGTCCCTTCACAAGATCGGTCTGGTCTCGGGCGGCCTGCTGGCCGGTTTATCGATTGGCCGCGAAGGCCCGACGGTCCAGGTCGGGGCGGGCGTCATGGGGCATGCCAGGCGCTGGCTGTCGCCCCAATCCGGTCTGGACTCACACGATCTGATGGTGGCCGGCGCTGCAGCGGGAATTGCCGCTGCATTCAACACGCCGCTGGGGGGCGTCATCTTCGCGCTGGAACAACTGTCCCGACGGCGCAGCATGTCGCAGAGCTCGCTGGTGATCGTCAGCATCGTGCTGGCCGGCCTTGTCGCCGTGTCCGTGTTCGGCAACGAGACCTACTTTGGCCGCCTGCGGGTGCAGGCGCTCTCCTGGACCTTGCTGGGGCCGGGGTTGCTGGTGGCGCTGATTGCGGGCGTGGCCGGCGGGCTGTTTTCCCGGCTCATGATCGTTTGCGCGCAGGGGCTTCCGGATCGATTCAGTCGCTGGCGCAGCATCTATCCACTGCGCTTCGCTGCGGCCTGTGGCCTTGCAGTGGCCATCATCGGCATCGTGACCCAGGGCGCCACCGCTGGCGCCGGCTATGCGCCGACCCGGGCTTTGCTCGAAGGTCATGCGGACCTGCCGGGTGTCTATACCGTGCTGAAGTTCTGCGCCACCTGGCTGTCCAGCTGGACCGGCGTACCGGCCGGCGTGTTTGCGCCATCACTCGCGATTGGTGCGGGCATCGGTCAGGACGTCGCCCTGCTGACCGGCGTGGGACCGGAGGCGGCCATACCCCTGATTGCGCTGGGCATGGCGGGCTTTCTTGCCGCAACAACCCAAGGGCCGATCACCGCCTTCATCATCGTGATGGAAATGGTGGCAGGTAACGCCATGGTTCTGAGCCTGATGGCCTGCGCCCTGTTGGCCAGTGGCGTGGCGCGCCTGGTGACCCGATCCATGTACTTCGAACTGGCTGCCCTGCTGCCCGTGCCGCCCAAGCGCACCGAGACAGCCTCGATTCACCCTGAAGAAGGTTTACGCCTGTCTTGACAGTCTCGTGCGATTGCTGGCGACGCCCGCGCTTCCAGGCAGCCTGCATAAGCCTTGGGTGGCAGGGGTGCCGTCTCAGCGTCGGCGACCCACTGGGATGATCGCCATCACCTGCTCGCCTTCGGGCAGGGTCAGGAGGGGTCCGAGGGCAGCCTCGTCAAACGCGCCGACCAGCGTGGCGCCGAGTCCGAGCGCGACGGCCTGCAGCAGCAGGTTCTGCGCGGCGGCGCCGGCTTCCATGGCCACATAGCGGTCGGCGCGCGGGCCATAGCGTGCGGCGGTGCGTCCCGGTTGCGCGGCAATGAGCACCAGCGCCGGCGCGTCCTGAATCCAGGTCTGGCCACGTGCTGCGGCTGCAATGGCTGCCCTGAGGTCGGTGCTTCCGACGGCCAGCAGCCGATGCCCTTGCGGCGCATACCGGTACAGGCCCGCCGGGATGACCTTCGATCCGACCTGCCACGAGGTACAAAACCAGTGGGAAAGTGGCCCCGGCCGACGGTGCGGTGCGCAGACCGTCGGCGCCGGTGATGCCCTGGGCAGCCCACAGCAGGTGGCTGGCCTCGGCGGCGCTCAGCGGCCCCGCGGCGAAGCGGCGCACCGAACGTCGCTGGGCGAGTGCCGCTTCGATAACGACCTGGCTCTGGCTGACTGGCGGCGGCAGAGTGATCGCGGTCGTCTGCGGCGGCTGCGCATGGGCCACCGATGGGCTGGTCAATCCGGCCAAGGCGACCATCACCGAAACCGCCAGCCCTGCACAAGCGCGGCGCATCTGACCCGACCCAGGCGCTGGGGCAGGGCACTGCCCACTCTCGCACAGGGACAGACCCCGAAATCGATGCGCGCCGAGTTGCAACAGGCGCGACGCGGCCTCGGCGGCATTCAGGCCGTGCGCGGGATCGCTGTCGAGTTCGGCGGCGACCCGGTCGAGCGGGAGGGCGTGCCAGGGGTGAGGGGAAGAGGGTGTCGTCATGGGTGTCCGTTCATTGCCCCGCCGCCAGCGTGGCCCAGACGAAGCCGCCGTACAGAGCCAGCAGCAGCAGGCCGCGGCCACGCGGAATCACGTCGGCGCGGTTCGGCAGCAGGAGCAGCAGCGCCGCGACGCCGCAGGCCAGGGTGACGGCGATCTCCGCGGTGGGCACCGTTATCGGGTGGATGCTCGCTGCCACGCCGACGATGGCCAGGCCATTGAAGATGTTGCTGCCGATCAGCGTGCCGACACCGACATCGTCGTGACCCCGCAGGCGGGAAAGAATCACGGTGACCAGTTCCGGCAGCGAGGTGCCGATGGCGACCACCAGGGTGCCGATCACATAGGTGTCGATCTGGAAGGCAGCCGCGACCCCGGTGGCGCCCAGGACGAACAGCCGTCCTGCCGCGATCAGGGCGCCCAGGCCGACGACCCCCAGGGCCAGGGTCTGCCACGGACCCGGCCCGGCGCTTGAGGGCTGCTCAGGCGCGGCCTGCCGATGCCGCAGGGCCTCGCGCAGAATCACGCCGAGCCAGACCGCGAACAGCATCAGCAGCGTCGCGCCTTCGCCGCGCCCGATGTGGCCGTCCAGCGCGAAAGCCAGGGTCACTGCGGGAACCATCAGCGCCAGCGCGAAATCGCGACCGAATTCCTTGCGCGACGTGCGCACCGCTCCGAACAACAGGGCCAGGCCGAAGATCAGGGCGATATTGACCACGTTGCTGCCCAGCGCATCGCCCAGGCCGATCTCGGGGCGACCGGCCAGCGCCGCGACGGTGGAGACGGTGAGTTCCGGGCTGGAAGTGGAGAACGCCGCCAGCGTGGTGGCGGCCACCGCCCTGGGTACCCGCAGGTGCGCGCTGGCCCCGAGGATGGACCTGAGAAAACTCTCGCCGCCGATGCCGGCCAGGGCGATGGCACCCAGAATCGCGAGCAGATCGGATGGCGTGATCGCTGTCATTTGTTCTGACTGTGGCTTCCCCGGCACCTCACGCAACGGCTGTATTGTCGTCGCTCCGCGCGGCTGGAAGACGCTCAGCTGATCAGCCCGTGCGGCTTTCTGGCCGCGCGCCATATCGACATCGCGCAACAGCCAAAGGCCCAGCGCAAAAAACAGCGAGGTGCACAGGATGGCGACGCGGTGGTTGCCGCCGGTCACCCAGGTGAGGATGCCGTAGGTCAGCGGGCCAATCACCGCCGCGAGCTGGATGGCAAAACTCCACAGCCCGAAGAACTCGGCCCTGCGGTCAGGCGGCGTGAGCAGCCCCACCATGGCGCGACCCGCCGACTGGCTCGATCCCATGCAAAGCCCGGCGATCACGGCGGCCACCCAGAACATGCCCGCGCCGGTGGCGAAAAAGGCCAGCAGCACCATCACGATCCAGCCCGTCAGGGTGACGCCGAGCGCGCGCTTGTGGCCGATGCGATCCTGCCAGTATCCAAAGGAGAAGGCACCGACCACTGACGCGATATTGACCAGAAAGACCAGCAGCATGGTGTCGGACTGCTTGAAACCCAGCACCTGCTCCGCATAGACCGCCGCCAGCGTGATCACCACGGATATCCCGGCCTGATATGCCGCGCAGCAGGTGAGCAAGCGGCGCAGGTCGCGAAAGTCTTCCGCGTGGCGCCAGGTCTGGGCCAGCCGCGCCAGCGATTTCCTCACGCCGACAACCTGATTCGCGCCAATGCCGTCTTGTGCCGGCCTTGCGCGCTCGCGCAGCAAGGCGAAGGTTGCCAGCGACGCCGTGCCGTAGATCGCAGCGGTGATGAGCATCACCACAGGAACGAATTGCGTGGCCGCTTCGCCGCGTGCCTGCGCTGCCACGACATAGGCCAGTCCCAGGCCCAGCGCCAGCATGCCGCCGAAATACCCGAAGCTCCAGCCCCATCCCGATACGCGGCCCATGGCCTCATCGCGTGCGAGTTCGGGCAGGAAAGCGGCAATCAGGGACTCTCCGTACGCGTAGAACGTGTAGGACAGCACCACCGCCACCACCGCCACCGCCACATCGCCGCGCCCGGCCAGCGCCAGCGCGGAGGTGGCCAGCACGCAGCCAATGGTGGACAGGGCCAGCGAACGTTTTTTTGCCGCCTTCAGATCGGCGTAAGCGCCGATCGTGGGCATGGTCAGCATCACGATCATGCTGGCCACCGAGAGGGAAGCGGTCCATGCCATGGTGGCCCAGGCCGCACCTTCGGCGACCACCCCCACAAAGTAGGCGCCGAAGACGGCCGTCAGCACGACCGTCGTGTAACCCGAGTTGGCAAAGTCGTACATGGCCCAGCCGAAGACCTCGCGCTTGCGAACACCTTCGTTGAGGGAGGATTGAGGAAAGATATTCATCGGGTGTCCCGTGGGGCGCGGGCGGGTTGGGTTCAAGTTTCCAGTGTAGTCTCCGCCAGACTCGCCGCCATCGCCCTGCGCGCGGCATCGCGCAGTTCAAGCGCGTGCTGCCAGCCGGGCCCCGTGGGCGCGATCACCTCGCCCAGTGTCACCCGGACCGCGCCGCGCCGGGGCAGCCAGGCGCCGTCGCGCAGCAGTGAACGGGTGCCGTTCAACGTGAGCGGCAGCAGGGGCGTTCCGGTTTCGGCGGCAATCACGAAGGCGCCAAGCTTGAACGCCTGCAAGCCGCCAGAACGCTGGAAGGTGCCTTCCGGGAAGAACACAAAGGATTCGCCTGCACGCACCTGCGCCTCGAGCGCCCGGGTGTCCTCGATGCCCTGCGCAGCGTCGAATCGCTCGACAAAGGCAATGCCCATGCGCCGCAGCGCCCGGCCGATCAATGGCGCGTCGGCAAGTTCACGCTTGGCGGCGAAGGAAAACCTCGCCGGAAGCACCGCGCCCAGCAGGATCGAATCCACATAGCTGGCGTGGTTGGCGACGACGATGCACGGTCCGCTGGCCGGCAGGCGCTCCAGGCCCTGCACTTGCAGCGGCAGGCCGATCAAGCGGATCGCAACCCGTGTCAGCGCCCGGGTCGTGCGCCTGCGCCGGGGCGCATCGGGCAACAGCATCACCGCGCACCACGCCGCGGCGCCCAGCGTCACGAGCACCGCCCAGGCCCACAGGCCCCAGGTCCGGCGACCGGCTTCACGCAGCGCACGACGCGTGCGTGCCGCCGCGGCGCTGGCGGCCAGCGCGAGCCATTGCTGCCAGGGCGCGCGCTGCGTCTCGCCCAGCCGACCCTGCTCGTAGAGCGCGCGGCAGGCGGCGCGGCGGGTCTTGCCGCTGGAAGTCTTCAGCACCGAGCGCGGCGGCGCCAGCACCACGTCGTCGGCGGGGGCGCCCAGCAGCGTGGACGACAGCGCGGTGATGGCCTGGACCAGTTGCTGGCGCTGGGCGGGCTCCTGGACTCGGGTCTCCGCCAGCACCACCAGACGCTCGGTGCCGCTGCGCGGGTCGCTGGCCGCGAACACCGCGACGCCACCCTTGCGGACGCCGGCGAGTTCGGCCACGGCGGTTTCGAGTTCCTGCGGGTGGATGTTGACGCCGCCGCGGATGATGATGTCCTTCTCGCGCCCGGTCAGGAACAGCTCGCCGCCCGCCATGTAACCCAGGTCGCCGGTGTTCAGCCAGTCGCCATCGAACAGGCGCTGGTTGGCGCCGGGGTTGTTCAGGTAACCCTGCGTGCTGGACGGGCCGCGGAATTGCACGCGCCCTTGCTCGCGTTCGGGCAGTTCGCGAGCGTCGGCGCCGACCACGCGAAGCTCGTGGCCGGGCAAGGGCAGGCCGCAGGTGACGATGCGCAGGGGCAGCGCATCGTCAGGGCGCGCCGGCGCCGCGATGCCATCGCGCGCCAGCGCGACCCGATCCACCGCGTCGATCAGCGGACCGCGACCGATTGGCGGAAATGCCAGTCCGACCGAGCTCTCCGCCAGCCCGTACACCGGTGTCAACGCCTCGCGCCTGAGGCCGCAGCGCGCGAACCGCGAAGCGAAGCGCTCCAGCGTGTCGGGGCTCACCGGCTCGGCGCCATTGAACGCCAGTCGCCAGCATGACAGGTCCAGCCCGGCGAGTTCGGCGTCGGAGAGCTTGGCCACGCACAGGTCGTAGGCGAAGTTGGGCGCCGCCGAGACCGTGCCGCGGTGCTGGTGGATCGCCTCCAGCCAGCGCGCGGGCCGCGCGAGAAACGCCAGTGGCGACATCAGCACCACGTGAAAACCCAGGTAGAGGCCACCCAGGCACGCGCCGATCAGGCCCATGTCGTGGTACAGCGGCAGCCACGAGACGAAAGTGTCGGCGCTGCTCACCTGCGATGCCCGCCACATCGCGCGCAGGTTGGCCAGCAGGTTGGCGTGGGTCAGGATCACGCCCTTGGGGTCGCCGGTGCTGCCCGAGGTGTATTGCAGGAACGCGACGTCGGACGCGGCAAGGGTGGGCTGCACCCAGGCGGCATCGGCTCGTGACAGGTCGGACACCGTGTTGACCGTCTTCAGGTCCTCGGCCTGCGCCCGCAGCAGGTGGGCCAGCGGCTTGGCGCGCTCGACCGTCACCAGCACCCGCGCCTGCGCATTGCGCAGGATGCCGGCGATGCGCTTGAGGTGGTCTTCGAGTTGCGAGGGCCGCGCCGGCGGGTACAGCGGCACCGGCACGCAGCCCGCGACCAGCGCGCCGAAGAAGGCGGCGAAGAACTCGCGCCCGGTGGGCAGCATGATCGCCACCTTGTCGCCATGGACCAGCCCGAGCGCGCGCAAACCGGCGGCCAGCGCCACGGCATCCTGGTGCAGGTCGGCGAAGCGCAGATCGACGCACTGGCCGCCTTCGTCGTACAGCGTAATCAGCACGCGCTGCGGGTGGCGCTGCAGGTGCCACTCGAAGACATCCACCAGCGTCTGCACGGCGTCCGGCGGATAGGCGTCATCGACGCCCTCCTGCGGCGTGCCCGCCGCCGTGGCGGGCGTGGTGACAGGACCCGTCCGTTCAGCCACACGATCGACGCGGCGCGTGACGAAGCGCAGCAGGTCGCGCGGTGTCTCCGCCTCGGTGAGCGCGGCTTCACTCAGCGACAGGCCGAGATCACGGTCAATGCGGGCGACCAGTTCGACGCGTCCGAGGCTGTCCAGGCCGAAGTCGCGCTCAAGCGAGTGGTCCAGGCCCAGCGCGCTCCCGAGCTTGGCCTGGGGCCGCAGTTCGTCGGACAGCTCGCGCACCGTCGCCAGCAAGCGCAGGGCCAGCGCTTCGAGGTCCTGCGCGGGGGGCGCGTCCATGGGTTCCACGGCGGGCAACCCGCGTCAGCGAATCAACAACACGGGCACCTTGCACTGCGCCAGCAATTTCCTGGTGCAAGGACTTCCATCGACAGCGAGAAGGATTTTCATTCCGGGCTCCTTGATTTTGAGAATCAGTGTAATGCTGCACTGCGATAGGGCAAGCATTGGTCCGGGCGCTGCGTGGATTTGCGCTCTGGTCATGCCTCACCGCCTCTGTGGGCTGGAGCATTGCCCGGCGGCAACACGACGGCCCAATTGCAGCGAGCCCCGGTGGGCCAACACGATCCGCGCGAAGCCGTTGGCGTGCCGATCAGCTGGCGGGCGCGCCGAGCGCGTAGAAATCGCGGATCAGGTCCCAGGCCACCTGCGGGTCGTCCACGTACTGGAACAGGTTCAGGTCTTCGGGCGAGATCGCGCCTTCCTCGATCAGCACGTCCAGGTTGATCAGGCGCTTCCAGTAGTCGGAGCCGAACAGGATGATCGGCACCGGCTTGGCTTTTTTCGTCTGCACCAGTGTGATCACCTCGAACAGCTCGTCCAGCGTGCCAAAGCCGCCGGGGAAGGCCACCAGCGCCTTGGCGCGCATCATGAAGTGCATCTTGCGCATGGCGAAGTAGTGGAACTTGAAGCTCAGGTTCGGCGACACATAGGGGTTGGCCGACTGCTCGTGCGGCAGCGCGATGTTCAGCGCCACGGACGGCGCGCCCACGTCATGCGCGCCGCGCGTGGCGGCCTCCATGATGCCGGGGCCGCCGCCGGTGCAGATGGTCAGGCGGTCCTGAATCGGCAGGCGCAGGCTGTCGGTGGACACCAGGCGGGCGAACTGGCGTGCCAGTTCATAGTGGCGGGAGTTGCGCAAGCCGCGCTGGGCCTTGGCAATTGCGTCGGCGTCGCCGCTGGCCAGGGCAAGGCTCATCGCGGCCTCGGCGTCTTCCGGTGCCGGGAAGCGCGCGCTGCCGAACACGACGATGGTGTTCTCGACGCCGGCGGCGGTCTGGTCCAGGTCGGGCTTGAGCATCTCGAGCTGGATGCGCAGGCCGCGGGTTTCGCGGCGCAGCAGGAATTCCGGGTCGGCAAAGGCCAGCCGGTAGGCGCCGGGCTCGAGCGCTTCGCCTTTTGCGGCGTGCGCCTGCAGTTGCGCCCAGGCGTCGGCCACATGGCTGAACTTGATGTCTTGTGTGGTTTCCATGCGTTCTCCGGATGTTGGGGGGTGGCGCGAGTGGCGCGAGCGGGATTTGAAAGACTGCCGCCACAAGAAAAAGGCCCCTTGCGGAGCCCTTTGGATAGCGGGACAGGCCTGATCAGACGCGCTTGCGGTACTCGCCGGTGCGGGTGTCGATCTCGATCTTGTCGCCCTGCGCCACGAACAGCGGCACCGGCACTTCGAAGCCGGTGGCGATCTTGGCGGGCTTGAGCACCTTGCCGGAGGTGTCGCCCTTGACGGCGGGCTCGGTCCAGGTGATCTCGCGCTCGACGCTGGTGGGCAGTTCGACCGAAATGGCCTTGCCGTCGTAGAACACCACTTCGACGGCCATGCCGTCTTCGAGGTAGTTCAGCGCGTCGCCCATGTTCTCGGCTTCGACTTCGTACTGGTTGTAGTCGGCGTCCATGCAGACGTACATCGGGTCGGCGAAGTAGGAGTAGGTGCAGTCCTTCTTGTCCAGGATGATCTGGTCCACCTTGTCGTCGGCCTTGAAGACCTGCTCGGTGTTGAAGTTGGCGATCAGGCTCTTGAGCTTCATGCGCACGGTGGCGGAGTTGCGGCCACCGCGGCTGTATTCGGTCTTGAGCACGACCATCGGGTCCTTGCCGTGCATGATCACGTTGCCGGCGCGGATTTCTTGAGCGACTTTCATAATGTTTCCAGAGGTAGGGGGCCGCTGAACAGGTAGGGATCTACAGGTTGGACGCGGCGGGGGCGGCAGGTGTCGGGGCCAGCCCGGCAAGATTCCGCAAAGCCTCGAATTTTAACGTTTTTTTGCCACAAAGCGCAGCAACTGCGCCAGCAGGTCGTCCTGCGCCAGTAACCGGGCCCTGGCCGCCAGCGCGCAGGCCTGCCAGACGGGCAAGTCCGGCGAGGGCAATTCGGCCAGTTCGGTGTGCGTGTCGGTGCCGTTCCAGGCCCGGTGAAACTGCCGCAGTGAATCCGGCGCCTGTAGCCAGTCGAGAAAGGCTTCGAGCTTGGCGGCATGTGCGCCGTCGTCCTGCGGGTAGATGTGCCAGATGAAGGGCCGAGCGGCCCAGAGCGCGCGCACCAGCGAATCCTCTCCGCGCACGAAGTTCAGGTCGCAGGCCCACAGCAGGGGGTCGTAGTCGACCTGGGTCAGCGCGGGGAGGTATGAAATCAATAGCGAACCATGACCCTGCGACGCTGGAGTCGTGCCAATTTGACGCTCAAACCAGGCCTTGACGGCCGTTGTGGCCCGTCCATGGGTGACCAGCAGGCGTGTGGGGCGCGGGTCGGCCTGCAAGCGGGTCAGCCAGGCCCCCAGCGCGGCAGGCTCGTAGCAGAACAGCGAGACCAGCCGCTCGCCATTCCACCCGATGCCCTGGCGGGCCAGCCAGGCGGCCCGCTGGAACGCCGCCTGCCGTGCCATCAGGTCGGGCTCGCGGAGCAGGCCGCCGGTGCGCAGCGTGAAGCCGGGGTAGAAGAAATGCTTTGTCAGCCCCTGGCCGGGGCCGTGCGTCACCAGGGAGGGCAGGCCGTGGTTTCGTTCGACATACGACTCGGCCGACAGGTACTCCAGATTGATCCAGACCGGGTTTCCTGATTCATTTTGGCCACTTCCCAGCGTCGAATGGCGCTGTGTCGCTATGAATTCAGGCGCGATTTCGCAGCCGAAGGCCTCGATCCACACATCCGCCATGGGCAGGCTTTCAAGGCGGTCAGGCGGCATGCCGGCTTCAAAGGGTCGCGTCCAGGGCAGCACCTGGATGCCGGGAAACCGGCCTTCCACGGCGCCCGGCGCCATCCAGGCCAGGGCGGATGCGTCGTCGACCCACAGGCGCACGCTGTGGCCGAGCGTTGCGAGTTGCGCGGCGAGCCGCCAGCACACGCCCAGGTCGCCGTGGTTATCGATCACCTCGCAAAAGATGTCCCACAGCAAGGTGGGGTGGGGCGGCGGCGCGGTCATGGGCGGGATTGTCCCACCGGCTGGCGCATGGGCACGGAACGGGATGCCTGGCAATGAAGCGTCAGCAGGGGATTTGCAAAGTCGATAAACTGTATGAAAACACAGTTATTTGCCACCATGTCCGAATTCGTTCTGCCCGTCAGCGCCATCAAGGGCAGGGGTGCGGCCACGCGCCTGGCGCATCGTTTTGCCAGCGATGCGCGCGAGGCCTTCGATGACGGCTGGCAGACGCTGGACGATACGGTGGCTGGGGCCGCGGCAGCCCTGCCGACGCAGGTCCTCTTCGAGGACGTGAAATCCGTCATCACCCGCAACGACTCGCCCGACATACAGTTCGACCTGTCCATCAACCCGTACCGGGGCTGCGAGCACGGCTGCAGCTACTGTTATGCGCGCCCCACGCACAGCTACCTGAACCTCTCGCCCGGGCTGGATTTCGAGACGAAGATCATCGCCAAACGCAACATCGCCGCGGTGCTGCAGCGCGAACTGGGCGCGCGGCGCTATGTGCCCAGCCTGCTCAACATCGGCTCGGCGACCGACTGCTACCAGCCGGTGGAGCGCGAACTGCGGCTCACCCGTTCGGTGATCGAGGTCTTGCAGGAAGCCCGCCATCCGTTCTCGTTAATCACCAAGGGCAGCGGCGTTGAGCGCGACATGGACCTGATCGCCCCCATGGCCGCGCAAGGGCTGGCGGCCGTCTACGTGACCCTCACCACGCTGGATGCGAAGCTCGCGCGCCAGATGGAGCCGCGCGCCGCCGCGCCCCACCGGCGCCTGCGCACCATCGAGGCGCTTGCAAAGGCGGGCGTGCCGGTGGGCGTGAGCGTGGCGCCGCAGATCCCGTTCATCAACACCGACATGGAGCAGGTGTTGGAGGCCGCCTGGGAAGCCGGCGCGCGCCGCGCCTTCTACACCGTGCTGCGCCTGCCCTGGGAGGTGGCCCCGCTGTTCCGCCAGTGGCTGGCGCTGCACTACCCCGACCGCGCGCGGCGTGTGCTGGCGCGGGTGCAGGAGATGCGCGGCGGGCAGACCTACGACGCCGACTTCGCCACCCGCATGAAGGGCCACGGCGTCTGGGCCGATCTGCTGCACCAGCGCTTCGAGAAAACCTGCGCGCGCCTGGGCTATTGCGCGCAGCGGGCGGAGCTGGACATGAGCCAGTTCCGGCCGGCGGGCGTGGTGGGGCAGGGACGACTGTTCTGAGGACGCCTGCGCCAACGGCCTGACAATGGCGCCATCGACAACCCGCAGAACGGATGCCAACGTGGCTCTTTCCGATATCCAGATTGCCCAGGCGGCAACGCTCAAGCCCATCTTGCCCATGGCGCAGGAGCGTCTCGGGATTCCGGCGTCCGCGCTGGAGCCTTACGGGCACTACAAGGCCAAGATCGACCTCGCCTGGCTGGACCAGCAAGGCGGGCCCAGCGGCAAGCTGGTTCTGGTGACGGCGATCAGCCCGACGCCAGCCGGCGAGGGCAAGACCACCACCGTGGTGGGCCTGGGCGATGCGCTGAACCGCATCGGCAAGCGCTGCGTGATCGCGCTGCGCGAACCCTCGCTCGGGCCGGTGTTCGGCATGAAGGGCGGGGCCGCCGGCGGTGGCCATGCGCAGGTGGTGCCGATGGAAGACATCAACCTGCACTTCACGGGCGATTTCAACGCGATCGCGCTCGCGCACAACCTGCTGGCGGCGCTGATCGACAACCACATCCACCATGGCAATGCCTTGAACTTCGACCTGCGCCGCATCGTGTGGCGCCGCGTCATGGACATGAACGACCGCGCGTTGCGCTCCACCGTGATTTCACTGGGCGGCTCGGGCAACGGCTTTCCGCGCGAGGACGGTTTCGACATCGTCGTGGCCTCCGAAGTCATGGCGATCTTCTGCCTGGCCACCTCGCGGCGCGACCTGAAGGAGCGGCTGGCCCGGATCATCGTCGGCTACACGCGCGATCTGAAGCCGATCCGCGCCAGCGATCTGCAGGCCCATGGTGCGATGGCGGCGCTGCTGAAAGACGCACTCAAACCAAACCTGGTGCAGACACTGGAGAACAACCCGGCCCTCATCCACGGCGGGCCGTTTGCCAATATCGCGCACGGCTGCAACTCCGTCATCGCAACCCAGGCGGCCCTGAGGCTGGGCGATTATGTGGTGACCGAGGCGGGCTTCGGCGCCGACCTGGGGGCCGAGAAGTTCATCGGCATCAAGTGCCGCAAGGCCGGGCTGCGGCCGGATGCCGTGGTGATCGTGGCGACGCTGCGCGCGCTCAAATACCACGGCGGCGTGGACCTGAAGGACCTCACGGTGCCCGACCCGGCCGCGGTGGAGAAGGGCCTGCCCAATCTGGAGCGGCACGTCGAGAACATCCGCCATCGCTACGGCCTGCCCTGCGTGGTGGCGCTGAATCACTTCACGGCGGACACCGAGCCCGAGCTCGCGGTGCTGCGCCGTCACATGGAACGCCAGGGCGTGCCCGTGGTGGAGGCTCGGCATTGGGCCGAAGGGTCTGCGGGCGCCGAGGAACTGGCGCACGCGGTGGTCCGGCTGGCCGAGTCGGGCACGTCCGCCCTGAGATTCGTTTACGAAGACGACGACAGCCTGTGGAACAAGATGAAGGCGATTGCCACCCGGGTCTACGGGGCGTCCGACATCTCGGCCGACTCCAGGGTGCGGGCCCGGATTGCCAGCTTGCAGCAAGAGGGTTACGGCCGCTACCCGGTGTGCGTGGCCAAGACGCAGTACTCGTTTTCGACCGACCCCAGGCTGCGAGGCGCACCCAGCGGGCCACATGGTGAACATTCGCGACGTCCGCCTGGCCGCGGGGGCTGAATTCGTGGTGATGATCTGCGGCGACATCCTGACCATGCCGGGCCTGCCCAAGGAGCCGGCCTCTGCGCGCATCGACATCGACGACGAGGGGCGGATTTCGGGCCTGTTTTAAGCAACCGAAGACCCGCACCGTGGCGCCCGTCGCCGTTGGCGAGACCCTGCGTGGGCTGCTTGCTCCCTCACACCGGCCAGGTCGAGCCATGCTCCGGCACGATGGCGCGCCACTTCAGCTCGTGCTCGATGCGCTGGCGCAGCGTGTCCGAGGCCGCCATGTCGCCGTGCACCACGTAGACCTGGCCCGGCGGCCTGGGCATCTTGCGCAGCCAGGCCAGCGTCTGGTTGGCGTCCGCATGGGCCGAGGCTGACTGCAGTTGCACCACTTCGGCCTGGATGGCCACGTCCTGGCCGTGGATGCGCACTGTCTTTTCACCATCGGCGATCCGCGCGCCGCGCGTGCCGGGCGACTGGTAGCCCGTCAGGATGACCATGTTGCGATGGTTGCCGGCGTAGAGTGCCAGATGGTGCAGCACCCGGCCGCCGGTGGCCATGCCGCTGGCCGCCAGGATCACCATCGGGCCGTGGCGGCTGGCCAGCGCCTTGGACTGATCGGTGGTCTCCACCATCGTGGCGGCGTGTGCCATGGCCTGCGCCTCGCGGCTGCTGAGCCGGTGGTCGTCCGGGTGCTGGGTAAACAGGTTCGTGGTGTGCACGGCCATGGGGCTGTCCAGGAACACCGGCAAGCCGCGCGGGACGGCGCCTTTGGACTTGAGCTGCGCAATGGCATGCAGCAGGGCCTGCGCCCGACCCACGGCAAACACCGGCACGACGGCCACGCCGCCGCGCGCGGCCAGGCGCTGCAAGGCCGGGCCGAGCTCGGCCACGAGGTCTTCGGGGGGGTGATGGCGGTCGCCGTAGGTGGATTCGATCAACACCGTGTCGGCAGCCGGCGGATCGGCCGGCGGGTTCATCAGCAGGTCATCAGGCCGCCCGAGGTCGCCCGAGAACAGGATGCGGTGCCCGGCCACTTCGAGCAGCAGGCTGGCCGCGCCCAGGATGTGCCCGGCGGGTGTGAAGCTGGCCTTCCAGCCGCGGATCGGCTGGAAGATGTGGTTGAACGGCACGCCGTGGATCTGCTTCAGGCAGTCCAGCGCGTCGCGGCGCGTGTACAACGGCAGGGCGGGCGTGTGCTTGGAGAAACCATGCCGGTTGGCAAAGGCAGCGTCTTCTTCCTGGATGTGCCCGCTGTCGGGCAGCAGGATGGCGCAAAGGTCGCGCGTGCCGGGCGTGGCGTGCACCCGGCCCCGGAAGCCCTCACGCGCCAGCAGCGGCAGGTAGCCACTGTGGTCCAGGTGCGCATGCGTCAGGATGACCGCATGGATCTGCCCCGGTACCACGGGCAGCGGCCGCCAGTTGCGCAGCCGCAGCTGCTTGTAGCCCTGGAACAGCCCGCAGTCCACCAGCAGGCTCTGGCCCTCATGCTGGACCAGGAATTTCGAACCGGTGACGGTGTCCGCGCCGCCGAGAAAGGTGATGTTGACGCTCATGGGGCCATGATAGCCATGAGCGACCTGATCAGGCCAGCGCCGGGCCGCCCCGATCAGGCGCTGAAGAAGCTCTTCAGCCGGTCGGTCCAGCTGCTGCCGGTGGGCGAGTGCTTGGCACCGCCTTTTTTCAAGGACTCCTCCAGTTCCTTGAGCAGCTTGCGCTGGTGCTCGCTGAGTTTGACCGGCGTCTCGATCGACACATGGCAGTACAGGTCGCCGGGGTAGCTGGAGCGCACCCCCTTGATGCCCTTGCCGCGCAGGCGGAACTGCTTGCCGGCCTGGGTGCCCTCGGGGATGTCGATGGCCGCCTTGCCGGCCAGCGTGGGCACCTCGATCTCGCCGCCGAGCGCGGCGGTGGTGAAGCTCAACGGCACCTGGCAATGCAGGTCGTCGCCGTCGCGCTCGAAGATGTCGTGCTTCTTCATCCGGATCTCGATGTAGAGATCGCCGGGCGGTCCGCCGTTGGTGCCGGGCTCGCCATTGCCGGTGCTGCGGATGCGCATGCCGTCGTCGATGCCGGCCGGAATCTTCACTTCCAGCGTCTTCTGTTTCTTGATCCGGCCCTGGCCATGGCAGGCGGTGCAGGGGTCGGGAATGATCTTGCCCTTGCCCTGGCATTGCGGGCAGGTCTGCTGCACACTGAAGAAGCCTTGGCGCATCTGCACCGCGCCCGCGCCGTGGCAGGTGGTGCAGGTGATGGGCTTGGTGCCGGGCTTGGCGCCGGTGCCGTGGCAGGTGTCGCAGTTCGTCCCAGGAGGGAATGCGGATCTGGGCGTCCTTGCCGCTGGCCGCTTCCTCCAGCGTGACTTCCATGGCGTAGCTCAGGTCGGAGCCCCGGTACACCTGGCGCCCGCCGCCCTGGCCCCGGCCGCGGCCGCCGCCAAACACGTCGCCAAAGATGTCGCCAAACGCCTCGGCAAAGCCGCCGAAGCCTTCCGCACCCGGGCCGCCGCGCATGTTGGGGTCCACGCCGGCATGGCCATGCTGGTCGTAGGCGGCGCGCTTTTGCGGGTCGCTCAGCATCTCGTAGGCCTCCTTGGCCTCCTTGAACTTGACCTCGGCCCCCTTGGTCGTGTCGCCCTGATTGCGGTCAGGGTGGTGCTTCATCGCCAGCTTGCGATAGGCTTTCTTGATTTCCTCATCCGAGGCGTTCTTGGGGACACCCAGAATTTCGTAAAAGTCTCTTTTGGCCATCGTGGTTCTCTAAAAACTCTCATCAGACGCGTGAGCATCAATGCGGATCATGAATGACAGCTCATTCATTCCGTCTGCCCCGGGCTTTCGACATCAACAAGAAAGCCGCGCTGAAGATTCCGGGAGTGGAATCGTTCAAACGCGGCAACCTGAAGGGAACGCCTGGGCGCCCCGGCATCAACCCTTCTTGACTTCCTTCACCTCGGCATCGACCACGTTGTCGTCGGCCGGCTTGGCACCGGCTTCGCCGCCCGCGGCACCTGCACCGGCCTGGCTTGCAGCCTGTTCGGCCTGCATGTCGGCGTACATCTTCTCGCCGAGCTTCTGGCTGGCCGCCATCAGGGTGTTGTTCTTCTCCTCGATCGCGGCCTTGTCGTCGCCCTTGATGGCATCTTCCAGGTCCTTGATCGCGGCTTCGATTTTTTCCTTCTCGCCAGCATCGAGCTTGTCACCGTATTCGGTCAGGCTCTTCTTCACGCTGTGCACGGAGGCATCAGCCTGGTTGCGGGCCTGGACGATTTCCAGCTTCTTCTTGTCCTCGGCGGAGTTGAGCTCCGCGTCCTTGACCATCTGCTGAATCTCGGCCTCGGACAGGCCCGAGTTGGCCTTGATGGTGATCTTGTTTTCCTTGCCGGTGCCCTTGTCCTTGGCGCCCACGTGCAGGATGCCGTTGGCGTCGATGTCAAAGGACACTTCGATCTGCGGCAGGCCGCGCGCGGCCGGCGGGATGCCTTCGAGGTTGAACTCGCCGAGCAGCTTGTTGCCCGCGGCAATCTCGCGCTCGCCCTGGAACACCTTGATCGTCACGGCCGGCTGGTTGTCGTCGGCGGTCGAGAAGGTCTGCGCGAACTTGGTCGGGATCGTGGTGTTCTTGGTGATCATCTTGGTCATCACGCCACCCAGCGTCTCGATGCCCAGGCTCAAGCGGGGTCACGTCAAGCAGCAACACGTCCTTGCGGTCACCCGAGAGCACCTGGCCCTGGATGGCGGCGCCCACGGCCACGGCTTCGTCCGGGTTCACGTCCTTGCGCGGTTCCTTGCCGAAGAGCTCCTTGACCTTCTCCTGCACCTTGGGCATGCGCGTCATGCCGCCGACCAGGATCACGTCCTGGATGTCGGCCACGCTCACGCCGGCATCCTTGATGGCCATGCGGCAGGGCGCGATGGTGCGCTCGATCAGTTCCTCGACCAGGCTTTCCAGCTTGGCGCGGGTCAGCTTGATGTTCAGGTGCTTCGGACCCGAAGCATCGGCCGTGATGTAGGGCAGGTTGACGTCGGTCGGAGGCTGAGCTGGACAGTTCGATCTTGGCTTTTTCCGCGGCGTCCTTGAGGCGCTGCAGCGCGAGCACGTCCTTGCCCAGGTCCACGCCTTGTTCTTTCTTGAACTCGGCGACGATGAAATCCATGATGCGCTGGTCGAAGTCCTCGCCGCCCAGGAAGGTGTCGCCGTTGGTCGACAGCACTTCGAACTGCTTCTCGCCATCGACATCGGCGATCTCGATGATGGAGATGTCGAAGGTGCCGCCGCCGAGGTCAAAGACGGCGATCTTGCGGTCGCCCTTTTCGTGCTTGTCCAGGCCAAAGGCCAGCGCCGCCGCGGTGGGCTCGTTGATGATGCGCTTGACGTCCAGGCCGGCAATGCGCCCGGCGTCCTTGGTCGCCTGGCGTTGCGCGTCGTTGAAGTAGGCCGGCACCGTGATCACGGCCTCGGTCACTTCCTCGCCCAGGTAGTCCTCGGCAGTCTTCTTCATCTTGCGCAGGATGTCGGCGCTGACCTGCTGGGCCGAAATTTTCTTGCCGCGCACTTCCACCCAGGCGTCGCCGTTGTCGGCAGGCGCGATCTTGTAGGGCATCAGCTCGATGTCCTTCTGCACTTCCTTCTCGGTGAACTTGCGGCCGATCAGGCGCTTGATGGCATACAGCGTGTTCTTGGGGTTGGTGACTGCCTGGCGCTTGGCCGAGGCGCCGACCAGCACTTCGCCGTCTTCCTGGTACGCGATGATCGAAGGCGTGGTGCGCGCGCCTTCGGCGTTTTCGATCACCTTGGTGGTGTTGCCCTCCATGATGGCCACGCAGCTGTTGGTGGTGCCCAGGTCAATGCCGATGATTCTTCCCATGATTTTTCTCCGAGATCTGTAAAAGTTGCGATTTCAATAACTTGTGGATAACTTGAGCGGTTTCAAGTCGCTTTTTACTTTGGGCGCGGCCACGGTGACCAGTGCCGGGCGCAGCACGCGATCGGCAATGGTGTAGCCTTTTTGCAGCACGGTCACCACCGTGTTGGCTTCCTGGTCGGCCGGCACCACGCTGATGGCCTGGTGCTGGTGCGGATCGAATCTGGAACCTGCCGCCGGATTGATCTGGAGCACCTTGTTGCGCTCCAGGGCGCTCTTGAGCTGGCGCAAGGTGGCTTCGGCACCTTCGCGGATCTGTTCCGGGGTGGCGCTCTGGATGGCCAGGCCGGCCTCCAGGCTGTCGACCACGGGCAGCAGGCTCTCGGAAAAGCTTTCCAGCGCGAACTTGCGCGCCTTGCTGATCTCGTCCTCGGCGCGGCGTCGGGCGTTCTGCACATCGGCCTGGGCGCGCAGGAACTGGTCGGCCAGTTCGGCATTCTTGGCCTTGAGCGTGGCAAGCTCGGCCTGGGCCTGGGTCAGGGCGTCGGCCTCGTAGGCGCCGGCGGCCTCCAGTTCCTCGGGGCTCGGTTCGCCCGTCAAGCGGGGCGTTGGATTCGGGATTTTTTTGTTCAGACATGCGGATCGGACGGTGTTTGAGTGGCTACGCGCAGAAAGTTGGGGGTCCGAAACAGCGTTTTCAAGGGCGCGATGACCCGGAAATCGTGTTTTCAGGACAAAAAGAGGGAGCCGGTCGGAGTCAGCTCGCCCCGAACCTTGGCATCCCGATGCGGTCGCAGGTCGGCTCGGCTCAGCCCTTGACGCCAAGCAGTTCGACGTCGAATTTCAGCGTGGCGTTGGGCGGAATCACGCCGCCGGCGCCACGGGCACCATAGCCCAGGGCCGCGGGAATGATCAGCGTGCGTGCGCCGCCGACCTTCATGCCGGCCACGCCTTCGTCCCAGCCCCGGATGACCATGCCCGCGCCCAGCGAGAAGACAAACGGGTCATTGCGGTCCTTGCTGGAGTCAAACTTGGCACCCTGGACGCCATCGTTGTAGAGCCAGCCGGTGTAATGCACGGTGACGCTTTGGCCCTTTCTGGCTTCAGCGCCATCGCCCGCGGCAGTGTCCGTGTACTGAAGGCCGGTGGGAGTGGTGATCATGGGAATTCCTTGTGCTATGAAAAGAGGAGCTGAAAAAGACCATTTGACGCTGGATAAGTGCCAAATATCCTGGAAATAAGCCCTGAATTATGCCAGCGCGGCCTTTGAGGGCTGCAAGTCAGTCGCCCAGAAAAAAAGGACAGGCGAACCTGTCCTTCGGGTCCAAGACCGGACCGCTTACTTCTTTTTTGCCTGGCTGGTGGCCCACTTGCCGGCAAAAGCCTGCACGTCAGACAGGCGCTTGAGCAGATCGGTGCCCGAGCTGGTCAGGTTGTAGCCCTTGTCGACATGGCCGATCAGGCCGGCTTCGCGCAAGGCCTTCAGCCGGGTGTTCAACGTGTTGGGCGTGATGCCACCGACGCTGTCCTGCAGCAGGCGGAAGGTCTGGGGGTGACCGTCCTTGAGGGCCCACAGCACGCGCAGTGCGTAACGGGTCTCCAGCAGGGCCAGCAACTGGCTGACGGCGGCGTTTTCCTTGGAACTCATGGGCTTGTACTCCTCGATGCGGTGGGGAATGCAGCAGGCTTGTTATCGAATCTGGCCTGACAGGCGGTGCGACTATAGCGCAATTTTCAGGCTGCTACAAGTTTCATAGCTATCAGGGTCTTCCCTGCCGGGGGCGGGCGCAGAAGCGGTGCACTGTTTCAGGGCGGAAGGTAGACCTTGCGCAGCAGGCGGATCAGGGTCTGGCGTTCGGCGGTGCTCAGCCGGTCGGTGGCTTCGACCTCAAGATCGCTGGCAGTCTGCTCGGCTTCGCCCATCAAGGCGTGGCCTGCAGCGGTCAGGTGCAGGCCCAAGGCGCGGCCGTCGCGCGGGTGCGGCAGCCGCTCGATCAGGCCGCGCCGGGCCAGGGCGTTGATCATGCCGACCAGGTTGGGCGGCAGGATGCTCAGCGCGCTGCAGAGCTGCGCGGAGGTGATGCCCGGGTTGTGCGTGATCAGCGACAGCACCGAAAAGTCCACGATCCGGAGTTCGTACCTGGCCATGCGTGTCATGAACAGGCCGATGACCGACAAGGCCGCGCGACGGGCGTTGTAGCCGATCAGGGTCTCCAGGTAGCGGGTGTCGATCTCGTCCACGGCCGGGGCGGGCGCGGCAACCACCGGCGGCGGCAGGCCCTTGCGGGAAGAATTGGCGGGTGCGCGTGGGGGCATGGGGTCAGGGTGGAGGTCGGGAATCCGTTGACTTATATCAGCCGGCGTCAGATATCAGGACCGAATGCCGGCTTGGCTGTCAATGCAGCGCGTCTTGATGATGGCCACTCGCATGTCGAACTCCGGCAGCACCCAGTGGCGCAGGGCCTGCGCAGGGGCCTGCCAGCGCGAGGCCAGTTCGGGCGTCCGGGGGGCGAGTGCGGCTTCGATGCGCGACCAGGCCCAGGCCAGCAGCGCCACGGCCACGGCGCGCAGGTAGTCGTCGGCGACCCAGAAGGCCAGCGCACTGTCCTGGGCGTGCGGCTTCGGTCAGTTCCAGCGTCAGTTCGCCGAGTGCGGCGAACTGGCGCAGCGCCAGTGCATCGGGCGCGTGGCTGGGGTCCAGATCTGCGCGCAGTTCGTAGCAACAGCGCCAGAGGCCGGTGCCGCCGTCGGCAAGCACCTTGCGCACCAGCAGGTCGATCGCCTGGATCTCGTTAGTGCCCTCGTAGATCATGGCCACGCGCGCGTCGCGCACGATCTGCTCGATGCCCCATTCGCGCACGTAGCCATGGCCGCCGAACACCTGCAGGCATTCGCTGGCGCCCTGGAACGCCTGCTGCGTGAAGGCCGCCTTCATGCACCGGCGTGACCAGGCTGCACCAGCGCTGCGCGGCTGTCGCGGCGCGCGGCATCCGGGTGGTGCTTGAGCAGGTCCAGCTCCATCGCCGTGCGGTAGGCCAGCACGCGCCCGCCATCGATCCAGGCGCGCTGGGTGTCGAGGATGCGGCGCATGGCGGGATGTTCGGCAATCAGCGCTGGTGTCGCGGGCGCCCGGCGCGCGCATCTGGCGGCGCTCCTTCGAGTAGGCGTCGGCCTTCTGCCAGGCGGCGTCGAGCAGGCCGATGCCCTGCAGCGCCACGTGCAGGCGCGCCGCGTTCATCATCACGAACATGGCGTTCAGGCCGCGTGCCGGGCTCGCCGACGATCCAGCCGGTGGCCTCGTCGAAGCGCATCACGCAGGTCGGGCTGCCGTGCAGGCCCATCTTTTCCTCGATGCGCTCGCAGACCACCGCGCTGCGGTGGCCGTTGGCAGTACACCTTGGGCACCAGAAACAGCGACAGGCCCTTGGGGCCGGGCGGCGCGTCGGGCAGGCGCGCCAGCACCAGGTGCACGATGTTGTCGGTCAGGTCGTGCTCGCCGCCGGAGATGAAGATCTTGGTGCCGCTGAAGCTGGTAGCTGCCGTCGGACTGCGGCACGGCCTTGGTGCGGCACAGGCCGAGGTCGCTGCCGGCGTGCGGTTCGGTCAGGCACATGGTGGCCAGCCATTCGCCGGTGGCCATCTTCTCCAGGTAGCGCGCCTTCAGCGCGTCGCTGGCATGGTGCTTGATGCATTCGTAGGCGCCATGCAGCAGGCCCGGCGCCATGGTCCAGCCGTGGTTGGCGGCGCTGAGCATCTCGTACAGCGTGGCCTCCAGCACCGCAGGCAGGCCCTGGCCGCCGTCTTCTACCGCGCAGGCCAACGCCGGCCAGCCGGCCTGCCAGAAGGCCTGGTAGGCGTCGCGAAAGCCGGGCGGCATGGTCACGCTGCCGGCGTCAAAGCGCGCGCCGATCTCGTCGCCGTCGCGGTTCAGCGGCGCCACCACTTCGCCGACGAACTTGCCGGCTTCGTCGAGCACCTGGCGCATCAGTTCGGGGTCGACTTCGGCGAAGGCCGGCAGCGCCTGCAGCCGGGCCGGGGCCTGCAGGACGTCCGACAGGATGAAGGCCATGTCGTCGGTGCGGGGCTGATATGCATTCATGGTTGCTACTCAATGTAGAGCGTCTTGTGACCAATCGACGCTGGGTTGATGTCAATTCGATTCAATAAACCGTGCCGAAATCCCGGTTCAGCTGAAATGCGGACTTGGCGCGGCTCAGGCTTCAGCCTTCTTGCGCGCCGCACCCAGGTAGGTGTCGATCACGCGCGAGTCGTGCGCCAGTTCCTCGGCCGGGCCGCTCAGCGCGACTTCGCCCATCTCCAGCACGTAGCCGTGGTCGGCGGCCTCCAGCGCGGCGCGGGCATTCTGCTCGACCAGCAGGATGGTCACGCCGGTCTTGCGCAGGTTCTCCACGGTGTGGAAGATCTCGCGCACCACCAGCGGCGCCAGGCCCAGGCTCGGTTCGTCGAGCATCAGCAGGGTCGGGCGCGACATCAGCGCGCGGCCCACGGCCAGCATCTGGCGCTCGCCGCCCGACAGGGTGCCGGCGAGCTGGGTGCGGCGCTCTTTCAGGCGAGGGAACAGCGCATAAACATGTCCAGCCCATCGCGCCAGCGCTTGTTGCCCAGGCGCATCTGGCGGTAACCCCCCAGCACCAGATTGTCTTCAACCGGCATGGTGCCGAACAGCTCACGCTTTTCGGGGACCAGGGCAATGCCCAGCATCACGCGCTCCTCCAGCGTCAGGTCGATGATGTTCTGGCCGTCGAATTCCAGCTTGCCCTGCCCGGGCAGGATGCCCATCAGGGTATTGAGCAGGGTGGATTTGCCGGCGCCGTTCGGGCCGATCACGGTGATGACGCTGCCCTGGGCTGCTTCCAGATTGATGCCATGCAGCACCTCGGCGCGGCCATAGCCGGCGTGCAGGTCGGTGACTTTGAGCAAGGGGTGGGTCATGTCAGTGTTCCGTTCCCAGATAGGCCGCGCGCACGGCGGGGCTGGCCTGAATTTCCTCGGGCGTGCCCTGGGTCAGCAAGGTGCCGAACTCCATCACCACCAGGTGGTCGCACACGTCCATCACCAGGTCCATGTCGTGTTCCACCAGCAGGATGCTCATGCCTTCACTTTGCAGCTGGCGCAGGACCTGGATGAGGTCCTGCTTTTCCTTGTGCCGCAGGCCGGCAGCCGGTTCGTCCAGCAGCAACAGGGCGGGGTCGGAGCACAAGGCGCGTGCAATCTCCATCAGCCGTTGCGGGCCCATGGCCAGGTTGCCGGCCTGCTCGTGCAGGTGCTCGCCCATGCCGATGCGCTCAAGCTGGCGCTGAGCCTCTTCATCATGCGCTGTTCCTCGGACTTGTTGATGCGCAGCATGGAGCCGATCACGCCGCTGTGTCCGCGGGTGTAGGCGCCCATGGCAACGTTCTCAAGCACCGTCATGTCGGGAATCATCTTGACGTGCTGAAAGGTGCGCGCCATGCCCTGGCGAGCGATACCCCGTGCGGGCAAGGCCGCTGATGTCCTGACCCCGAAACAGCACTTGCCCACGGGTCTTGGACAGCACGCCCGTGATCAGGTTGAAGGTGGTGGACTTGCCGGCGCCGTTGGGGCCGATCAATCCGACGATCTGCCCGGCCTCGATCTGAAAGCTGATGTCGTTCACCGCCATCAGGCCGCCGAACTGCTTGCGGATCTTGTCCACCTTCAGCACCGACTCACCTCTGGCCGGCTTGCTGCGACTGGGCAGGTTTCCGGCGTCCTGCCAGTCAACCTGGCGCGGTGCGCTCGGAAGATAGCGGGCGACCAGCGACCACAGACCGTCAGGCAGGTACTTCAGGACCAGCACAATGGCGATGCCGAACACAATCACCTCGTAGCTTCCGCTGGTGCCGATCAGGGCGGGCAGGGCCACCTGCAGATAGTCGTCGAGCAACTTGATCAGTCCTGCGCCGACGATGGCGCCCCAGACATAGCCGACGCCGCCAACCACCGTCATGAACAGGTATTCAATGCCCATCTTCAGACCGAAGGCTGAAGGGTTGACCGTGAGCTGGAAATGCGCCAGCAGCCAGCCACCAATGGAAGCCAGCAATGCCGCAATCAGAAAGATGCTGACTTTGTAGCGGAAGGTGTTGATGCCCATGGCTTCGGCCATTTGCGAGGCGCCCTTGAGCGACCGGATGGCGCGTCCCGGGCGTGAATCGAGCAGATTCAGCAGCGCCACGGCGCCGGCCAGCAAGATCACCCAGGTCAACACGAAGAACAGGCGTCCCTGCCCGATGTCCAGGCTGCCAATCGACAGGCTCTTCAAGCCCTGCAGGCCGTCGTATTTTCCCAATGGCGCCAGGTTGCCCATCAGGTAGTAAAGCGACAGCCCCCAGGCAATGGTGGCCAGGGGCAGGTAGTGCCCCGACATGCGCAGGGTGATGGCCCCCACGATCAACGCGCTGACGGCAGTGATGGCCAGACCGACAAACAGGGTCAGCCACGGGGACATGCCAGTATTCAGTGTCAGCCATGCCGTGGTGTACGCGCCAATGCCCACAAAGGCCGCCTGGCCGAAGGAGGTCAGTCCGCCACGCCGGTGAGCAATACCAGGCCCAGGCACACCAGCGCATACAGGCCGATGTAGTTGAGCTGCACGATCCAGAAATCGGGCAAGGGCAGCAAGGCCAGGACCGGGATGGCGATGGCCAGCACAGACCAGGGCGAAATTCTTGATCTTCATGTCAATGGTCCTCGTCGGAGTGACCGGCGCGCAGCGAGCGCACGAGGAGAACGGGCAGGATGATGGTGAACACGATCACCTCCTTGAAAGCGCTGGCCCAGAAAGCGCCAAACGCTTCGACGATGCCCACGAACAGGGCGCCGATCAGTGCGCCGGGGTAACTCGACAGGCCGGCAATGACCGCGGCCACAAAACCTTTGAGGCCAATCAGGAAACCGGAGTCGTAAAAGACCGTGGTGGTGGGCCCGATCAGCAATCCTGACAAGGCGCCGATGAAGGCGGCCATCAGGAAGGTCAGTTGGCCTGCGCTGTGGCTGGAAATGCCCATCAGGCGCGCGCCTGTGCGGTTGACGGCCGTGGCCCGCAGGGCCTTGCCGCGCAAGGAGCGCTCGAAGTACAGCCACAGCAAAACAATCAGCGCCAGAGACACGGCAAAAATGATGACCGTCTGGCCGGAAACCGCCACGGGCCCGAGATTGAATCGCTCGTCCCAGAAGGGCGGGTTGCGAAATCCTTCGGCGCCAAAAAACAGCAGACCCAGGCCGGTCATGGCGAAATGCACGCCGACCGAAACAATCAGCAGCACCAGGGGCGGGGAAGATTCGAGCGACTGGTAGGCCACCCGGTAGACCAGGGGGCCAAAAGCGGTCACGATGGCCACGCTCAAAGCCGCCTGGATCCACAGTGAAAACTGTTGCGGTGCCGCCCAGATGGACAGGCCCGACACGATGACCGGAAAAATCAGGGTCTTCAATGCGGCCTTCAAGGCACGTCCAGGATGACCGCTGTGGCGCCAGCGCGCCACGCCCTCCATCAGGGCCGCCAGGGCCGCCATGATCAACAGCAGCCATACCGTTCCGGGAATTTTTCCGGTTTGCAGCATGGCCAGGGTCAGGGCGCCATAGGCGACGAATTCGCCCTGCGGAATGAAGATCACCCGGGTGACGGTGAACACCAGCACCGTGGCCAATCCCAACAGGGCATAGATGGCGCCGTTGGTCACGCCGTCCAGCATCAGGATGCTGGCTATCGAGAAGTCCATGAAGTGCCTTGGGAGTGCGAAAACGGTCAGTGAAGCACAGGAAAACCGTCAGAGGCGTTGCAATGGGTGTTGCAACGCCCCTGGGCTCAAGGTCTTACTGGACGATGAACTTGCCGTCGACGACCTTGGTCATGACGCCGGTTTCCAGGGTGTAGCCGTCATGGTCCTTGGCGGTCCAGTTCATGACACCGTGCGAAAAAACGGTGCGCCCCATGTTTTCCAGACCGTCACGGATACCCATGCGGAATTCGGGCGTACCCGGCTTGGCACTCTTCATCGCCACCGGAATCACTTTTTCCATGGCAATCTGGAAGTCGTAGGCATGGCCCGCAAACTGGTTGCGTGAATTCGGCACCGTTCGCTTTTTCGAAGTTGGTGACAAAGTTGATCGCCTGCTTCTTCGACGGGTGGCTGTCTGGCAACTGGTCGCCGAGGAGCGCAGGGCCGGAGACAACGAATGTGCCTTCAACCGTCTTGCCACCAATGCGCATCAGGTCAGGTGTGGCAGCTGCATGGGTCTGGTAAATCTTGCCCTTGTAGCCGCGTTCGGCCAGCGCCAGTTGAGGCATGGCTGCGCCGGAACCGGAGGCAACAACCAGGATCGCGTCAGGATTGGCGGCCGTCAGCTTGAGCGCCTGCGGGGTCACGCTGGTGTCGGTGCGGGCAAAGCGCTCCACGTCGACCATCTTGATACCAGCCTTCTCCAGCATGGGACCCATGCTGGCCAGCCAGCCCTGGCCGTAGCCGTCGGCATAACCCAGGAAGCCGACGGTTTTGACACCTTGCTTTTTCATGTGCTCGACCACGGCATGGGCCATCACCTCAAAACCTTGCGGCAGGCGGAACAGGAACGATTCCTTGTCGCCCTGGGGTGGCACGGGCGCACCGGAAACCTGGGCTGTCTTGGCTTCGAACGCGATGGGTACTACGGCAGCCGAGGTCGGTGTCAGATTTGCGCCAAAGATGACGTCGACCTTGTCTTCGGTCACGAAGCGACGCGCGTTGGCGGCAGCTTTTCCGGGATCGGAGGCATCGTCAAGAATGATCAGATCCACCTTTTCGCCGCCAATGGTTTTGGGGAAAAGGGCGAGCTGCTTTTGCATCGGAATACCCAGGCCGGAGCCCGGACCTGTCAACGACAGGGTGACGCCAACTTTGACGTCGGCCATGGCGGCCGTGGCAGCAGTGGCGGTGATGGCCAAGGCCAAAATGGATTTCTTGAAGTTCATGCTTGTCTCCTGATAGAGGGTGGGTTGAAGAAACGCGGGGGGAACACGGGGAAAGTCAGCTGCACAAGGCCTTGATGTCCTCGGGCACGGGTATCGCCTTGATGCGGTCGGGCTCGCCCTCGGGGTGGATCACGAAGGCGCGCGTCTCGCGGCCTTCGCACAGCACCGTGTCGCCACGCATGACCACGTGCTTCTGCACGAAGGTCTTGGCGGCCCAGGATTCGATGCTGGTGTGCACGTGCAGCGTCTCGCCATAGGTGGCAGGGCGCATGAACTGGTGTGGATCTCCAGCAGCGGCGTGCCGATGATGCCGGTGGTCTTCTTCAGCTCGCGCCAGGGCGGCACGCCGCAGTCCATGAAGAAATGCAGCGAGGCCGCGTCCATCCACTTCGAGAAGTTGGGGAAGAACACAATGCCGGCCGGGTCGCAGTCGCCGAATTGCACCTTGATCTCGTAGACGGAAGATTTGCTCATGAGAATGTCCGGAAAAGTTCAGCGCGGGGCCATGCGCAGCGCGCCGTCCAGGCGGATCACTTCGCCGTTCAGGTGGCGTGTTGGTGACGATGTGCGCAGCCAGCGCTGCGAACTCTTCGGGTTTGCCCAGGCGCTGGGGGAACGGGATGCTGGCCGCCAGCGAGGCCTGCACCGGCTCGGGCAGGGTGCGCATCAGCGGCGTGGAGAACAGGCCCGGCGCGATGGTGCAGACGCGGATGCCGTGCTGCGCGAGGTCGCGCGCCATCGGCAGCGTCATGCCGACCACGCCGCCCTTGGAGGCGCTGTAGGCCTGCTGGCCGACCTGGCCGTCGAAGGCCGCCACCGAGGCGGTGAACACCATCACGCCGCGTTCGCCGTCTTCCAGCGGATCGAGCTTCGCGCAGGCGGCGGCGAACAGGCGCGCCGACGTTGTAGGTGCCGATCAGGTTGACGTTGACGACGCGGGCGAAGTCTTCCAGCGGCGCGGCGCTGCCGTCCTTGCCGATCACGCGCTTGGCCGCGCCGATGCCGGCGATGTGCATCAGGATGCGCGCCGGGCCGTGCGCGGCGGCGGCGGCGTCGATGGCGGCCTGCAGGCTGGCGCTGTCGGTGATGTCGCATGGCAGGCGACGCCGTCGATCTCGCGCGGCGACGCTTCTGGGCGTTGGCCAGGTTCACGTCGAGCACGGCGACCTTGGCGCCCAGGCGGGCCAGTTCGCGCGCCGTGGCCTCGCCGAGGCCCGATCCTCCGCCGGTGACGAGGGCGGCTTGTCCTTGAATGTTCATGTACGGAACTCCTTGAAAACTATGAAAACAATAGCTGAATAGGACCGGAATACGCTGGGAAAAGGCCGTTTTGATTGAGATTTTCCTGGGAAACCCGGTTTCAGGCCGCGTCCGGGTTCTCCAGCAGCAGGGCGATGCCCTGGCCGCCGCCGATGCAGGCGCTGGAGATGCCGTAGCGCAAGCCGGCGCGCTTGAGTTCGCGCGCCAGCGTGATCGTCAGGCGCACGCCGGTGGCGGCCAGCGGGTGGCCCAGCGCGATGGCGCCGCCATTCACGTTGAGCTTGCTCAGGTCCAGCCCGAGTTCGCGGCCCACGGCCAGCGTCTGCGCGCCCTGGGCCTCGTTGATCTCGAAGCGGCCGATGTCGTCCAGCTTCAGCCCGGCGCGCTCCAGCAGCAGCTGGATCGCCGGCGCCGGGCCGATGCCCATGATCTCGGGCGGCACGCCGACCACCGCCGCGGCCACCACGCGGGCCAGCGGCTTCTTGCCTTCGGCGCGCACATAGGCGCCCGATGCGACCACGGCGGCGGCGGCCGCATCCACCAGCGCCGAGCTGTTGCCGCCGGTCTGCACGCCACCGGGGTACACGCTGCGCAGCTTGGCCAGCACCTCGACCGGAGAGAGTCGGGCATGGGTGTCCTGCGCGACTTCGGTGAGCTTGCCCTGCAGCTTGATGCTGCGGGTGGCGTAGCCCTCCAACTCGAATTTCTCGGTGATCACGGGCACGATTTCGCCGGCGTGGAAGCCGGCCTGTTGCGCGGCCACGGCCTTGGCAAAGGAGCTGGAGGCGAACTCGTCCACCTGCTCGCGGGTGATGCCGTACTTCTGCGCCAGATTCTCTGCCGTCTGGATCATGGTGATGCCGGCGGCCGAGTCGTTCAGCGCTTCCCACAGGAAGTCCTTGAACTCCACCGGCGCGCCCAGCTTGAAGCCGGTGCGGTGGGTGAAGGCGGCGATCGGGTTGCGCGTCATGGACTCCGTGCCCGCCAGCAGCGCCACGTCGGCGCAGCCGCTTTCGATCTGCTCGCCGGCCTGGCGGAACAGCTCGAAGCCGGTGCCGCAGATGCGCTGGGTCATCAGCGCCGGCACGGCCTGGGGCACGCCGGCGTACAGGCTGATGTGGCGCGGCAGCATGAATTGCTCATAGTCGCCGGGCGCCATGTTGCCGGTGATCACCGTGCCGATGTGCTCGCCCGGCACGCCGGCGCGCGCCAGCACGGCGCGGGCGGCCTTGATCCCCAGGTCGGTGGGCGAAATGTGGCCCAGCGAGCCGCAGTAATCGACCATCGGCGTGCGCACGCCGTCGAGCATCCAGACGTCGTTGAAAGCGTTGAAAAATCCTTTGCGGGAGGCGGCCATGGTGGTTCCTTGAAATGCGTTGAGTCGGGTCGGGTCGGCGGGGCGCTCAATGCACCGCGGGCTTGAGCATGCCGGGCAGGGTGTCGGCGTGCAGGGCATCGACGATGGCGGCGCGGTGCGCCAGCACGGCGCGCTGGTTGATCGAACCCTTGTCGGTGATCTCGCCACGGTCGATGGTGGGCGGCTCGGACAGCAGGCACAGGCGTGCGATGCGGTTGGCGCTGCCGGTGGCGCTCTCGGCCATCTTGTCGAGCATGCCCTGGAAGCGCGCGTGAACACCCGGGCTGGCCAGCACCTGCTCGACGGGCGCGTCGGCGGGCAGGCCGGCCAGGTCGCGGCAGGCCGCGACATTGGGGAAAACCATCGCGCCGACCTCGTGCATGTTCAGGCCGGTGATGACCACGTCCTGGATGTAGGGCGCTGCCGAGCCGATGATCTTCGCACGCAGCGGGCCGACGCTCACGAAGGTGCCGGTGGCGAGCTTGAAGTCTTCGGCGATGCGCCCGTCGAATTTCAGGCCCAGGTGCAGGTTGTGATCATCGATCCACTTGACCGCGTCGCCCGAGCAGAAGTAACCCTCTTCGTCGAAGTGCTCGGCGGTCTCCTTGGGCGAGCGCCAGTAGCCTGGCGTGATGTTGGGACCGCGGTAGCGGACTTCGGACTTGCCCTGCATGTCGACAAGTTTGATCTCCAGGCCCGGCGCTGGCACGCCCAGGTCGCCGGCGCGCACGTAGGGGCTGGTGACGAACAGGCCGAAGGGGCCGGACTCGGTCATGCCCAGGCCCGTGCTCATCACGACGCGCTCGCCGATCTCGCGCTCCTCGGATTCATACAGGCTGTCCCAGACCGGCTGGGCCAGCGCGGCGCCGGCATAGAAGAACATGCGCACGCGCGACAGCAGCGTGCTGCGCAGGGCATCGTCGGTCTTCATGGCGCTGGCGATCGCCTCGAAGCCGGTGGGCACGTTGAAGTACACCGTGGGCGCCACCTCGCGCAGGTTGCGCAGCGTCTCATTGATCAACGCCGGGGTGGGCTTGCCGTCGTCGATGTACATCGTGCCGCCGTGGTAGACCACCATGCCGAAGTTGTGGTTGCCGCCGAAGGTGTGGTTCCAGGGCAGCCAGTCCACCAGAACCGGCGGCGCCTCGGTCAGCACCGGCATGCTCTGGGCCATCTGCTGCTGGTTGGCGCACCACATGCCCTGGGTGTTGATCACCGCCTTCGGCAGCTTGGTCGAGCCGCTGGTGAACAGGAACTTGGCGATGGTTTCGGGGCCGGTAGCCTGCATTGCGGCTTCCACAGCCGGTGTCGGCACCGTGGCGAGCAGGTCGGCAAAGGGCGTGCTTGCGCGGCCCGCCAGTTCGCCTTGCGTCAGCACCACTTCGAGGTCGTCGTCGACCACGGCTTGGATGGCTCGGCCGTAGCGCGCGCCGTCGGCGGCGAAGACCAGGCCCGGTGTCACCGTGTCCAGCACATGGCGCAGCTTGGAAAAATCGGTACTGACCAATGAGTACGGCGGCGAAGTCGGCACATAGGGCACGCCAGCTACCAGGCAGCCCAGCGCCAGCAGGGCGTGCTCCAGATCATTTTCCGACAGGATGACCACCGGTCGCTCCGCGCTCAGGCCGCGGTTGATCAGTCCCTGAGCGATGGCGCGCGCGCTGGCCCAAGCCTCGCCGTAGCTGACGTGACGCCAGTCGCCGGAGCTGCCATCGGCCAGCTTCACGCGCCGCGCCATGAACGTGCGATCGGGCGCGGTCTCGGCCCAGTGCTGGAGCCGGTCGGTCAGGCGCGGTGGATGGGCCTGCAGCGGCTGCTCGGCCTGGACGTAGCGCACGCCAGGGGCGCCTTCGCGCACCACGACGCGGGTGACGCCAAAGGTCAGGGGGCGAAATTTCGGGGCGGTCATGGGGTGTCTGTCTCCGGGGCTGGCTTTTGTTGTTCAGGGCGGGCTGTGCTCCCGGCCTCAGGCCTTCTGCACCTTGGCGGCGCGGCCGTCCAGGAAGGCGCGCACGCGGTCCTTGGCCTCCGGTGCGCTCTGGGCGATGGCGGCCATCATGGCTTCGGTGAAGAAGCCCTGGTCGGCGGGCTGTTCGGCAATGCGCGGCAGCGCGTGCATCAGCGCGTAGTTGGTCAGCGGCGCGTTCTGGGCGATGCGCTGCGCAAGTTCGAAGGCCTTGGCGGAGGCCGTGCCCGCGGGCACCAGGTATTGCGCCAGGCCAATGCGTTCGCCGTCTACGGCGTTGTAGACGCGCCCGGTCAGCATCATGTCGGTCATGCGCGCCGCACCGATCAGGCGCGGGATGCGCACCGCGCCGCCGCCGCCGACAAAGATGCCGCGTGATCCCTCGGGCAGGGCGTAGAAGGCGGACTCATCCGCCACGCGGATGTGGCAGGCGCTGGCCAGTTCCAGCCCGCCGCCCACCACCGCGCCGTGCAGGGCCGCGACCACCGGCACCGGGCCGTACTGCACGCGCTCCAGCGCGGCATGCCACATGCGCGAATGCATCAGGCCCTGGCCGGCGTCGCGCTCGGACAACTCCGACAGATCCAGGCCGGCACAGAAGTGATCGCCCTCGCCGTCAATGACCGCCGCGCGCACCGTGGCGGGCAGGCTGTCGAAGGTGTCGCGGATCGCCAGGATCAGCGCGTCATTGAGCGCGTTGCGCTTGGCGGGCCGGGTCAGGCGGATCACCGCCACTTCCTTGTCGTCACCGAGGATGTCAAGATGGAGGTCGGGATTTTTCTTCGTCATGGGGGCTCCTGTTGGCGTGAATTATGATTATGAAAAATAACTAGTTCAAGCTGTCAAAGGGATTGATTGATAAGTGTTTACCCTAGGTGAAGAGCGCCGACGCTGCGCCGGTTGCCGGTCCGTTTCCGCCTGAGTTCCGGTTACCGTTGCAGCCTTGTCCGTCGTTTCCGTCTTTGCCACATGTCCGTCGAATTTTGTTTGCCGCCCGAGCCACCCGCCCCGCGCCCCGTGGTCCATACCGAGGGGCGCCGTGTGTCGCTGCGCTTCGACCATGAAACCGTCCAGAGCACCATGAACCTGGACGACCCGACGCGCCTGGAACTGGAGTACACACGGGCCATGATGTTGTTCCTGTTGTTCAAGCCCGCGCCTCGGTCGATCCTGATGATCGGCCTGGGCGGGGGCTCGCTGCCCAAGTACTGCCACCGGCACCTGGTGGACTGCGACATTACGGTCGTCGAAATCAACCCGGCGGTGATCGCGCTGCGCGAGGTCTTTCAGGTGCCGCCGGACGGCCCGCGTTTCCATGTACTTGAGGGCGACGGCGCGAAACACATCCGCGAGACCTCTGCACTTCATGACGTCATCCTGGTCGATGGCTTCAGCCCCAATGGGCAACCCGAGGCACTGGCCACACAGGATTTCTACGACAGTTGCCGTGCCGCCCTTCAGGCAGACGGCGTGCTGGTGGTCAATCTGGACAGCGACCCGGATGCCAATGAACCCCTGCTGGTCCGTCTTGAGCGCACGTTCGAGGGCGGGGTGAAGACCCTGCTGAGCGACGGTGGCACCAACCGAATTGTGTTGGCGGCCGCGCAGCGGAACCTTTGGGACGCCTTGCGCCATGCGCGCCGCCGGCTTCAGGGGTTGCCGTCGGTGCACCGGGAAACGCTGGGGCGCCTGCCGGGCGCAACCGGAGGCTGGCCAGTGCTGGGTTGACCCGCCGACAGGTGGGCCAGGTGGCGCGAAAGGCATGCTCGGCAAGTCGTGGCGTCGCAGCACGATGCCACCGCTGCATCAGCGGGATTTGATCGGCAAAAGACCCGGCGGAATCACATTCAACCGCATGGTTTTGCCGAGGCGGGAAAAGCAGCGAAAATACAAGGTTGCCAGACATCAAGGTCTGAATCCGATATTGCGTTTTTGCCTGCAACCCCACCCGAGTTTCACCTGTGACCCACGCTTCTTCCAAAACCCATGACACGCAACAGCTCGACGCCCTGACCGGAGGCGCCTTCACGGCGCCGACATCGGGCGAGCGCGCCGCGCGCATCCGCGAGTGGCTGGCCACCGACCCGACCCAGGAGCTGATGCAGGAAGTTTTCAAGGAGCTGAGCGTCAAGGACAAGGGCGCGGCCCGCCCGGTTCGCGAAAAGCTCGACGAACTGCGTCGCGCCAAGACGCAGGACTCACTTGCTGCCGAGTGGGCCACCCGTGGCCAGGCGCTGCTCGATACCCCCAGACTGAATATCGCCGATGCCATGGCATGGCAGCGGGATGCTGCGAAGGCTGGCGCGCCGTTGTCACGCGAGCCGCTGGCCTCGTTCAGGACCGCGCTGTCCGAGAGGGTGAAGGTGATCGAAGACCTGCAGAACCAGGTCATGGTCCAGCGCGAGGCCGCCGTGCTGCTGGCGCAGCGCATCGAGTTGCTGTCGACCAAGAGCTGGAAAGGCGCACAGGCGGCGGCTGAGGCACTGGGCACTGATGTATCCCATTGGCAAACGCAGGCCGACACCTTGCTAGGCGATGCCAACTGGTCCAGCGTCGATGCGAAGTTTGCCCCAATGATCGACTCTTCCCGGGCGCAATTGCTGGTGGTCTGGGAGGCCTTCAGTGCAGCACTGGCGCAGACCGTGCTGGCCGAGGCCGATGCAGCCGCGCCGCTGCCTCCGGTACCGATGTGGGCCCAGGAGCTGCGCGTGGCACGGGGCGTGCCTTTGGAGCCGGCGCCCAAGGCGGCCAAGCCAAAGGTCGACCCTGCGGTGCGGGAAGAACAGCGCCAGCGCGCCGCCGCCGCGGTAACGCCCGCCTTGCTGAAGGTAGAGCAGGAAGTCGCCGAGGGCCATGGCAAGGCCAGCGCTGGCGCCGCCGCCGCCCTGCGCAATGCCTTCAAGGACCACGCCAGGCACCTTGATTCTGCACTTGAAGCCCGCGTGCACGCCGCGCTCGGTGCTGCCGGCGAACTCGAAGGCTGGCAACGCTGGCGTGCCGACCAGCTGCGCGAGGAACTCGTGGCAAAAGCCGAGGCATTGTTGCAGCGCAAGCCCAAAGTCAAGGTCAAGCCCGCCCGGCCCAAGCGTGCCCTGGACGAGGCCGCGACTGAAGTGGCTGAGGCACCCGCCGTTGATGAGCTCGCCGCGGTGCCCGGGAATTTGGAGGCGATGCTGCCTGAAGTGTCGGCGCCTGAAGTGGTCGAGACTGTCGGCCCGGTCGTTGAAGATGATTCCGCCCCCGTGCCGGTCATGGGCGGGCGCAAGATGCAGGAAACCCTGCGCCAGTTGCGCGACGAGTGGAAGCTCACCGACCAAGGCGGCGTGCCCAATCACGCGCTTTGGAAGCGCTTTGACGAAGCCTGTAACGAAGCCCACAAAGTGGTCGAAGTCTGGCTGGACAAACTCAAGGCCGAGACGGCGGCGCACAAGGCCCAGCGCATGGCGCTGATTGACGAGCTCAAGGTCTGGACACAGAGAAATGTCGAACGTACCGAGCCGCATGAGTGGAAAGCCTTCGCGCGTGCACTGCACCAGTTCTCCGACCGCTGGCGCGACGCCGGGCACCTGAGCGAAAAGGCCTTTGCCGAGCTGCAGCCGCTGTGGAAGGAAACCGTCCACGCCGCCGCTGCGCCGCTGGAGGCCGCGCAAAAGGACAGCCTGGCGCGCCGCCACGCCATGATCGAGGAAGCCACGGTGCTCGGGGCCGCCCCTGTGCTGCACATCGATGCCGTCAAGTCGCTTCAGCACCGCTGGCAGGCCGAGGCGCAGAGCGTGCCACTTGAACGCAAGTTCGAGCAGAAGCTGTGGGATGCCTTCCGCAAACCGATCGACGACGCCTTCAACCGCAAGACGCTGGAACGCGAAAAAGCCGACAGTGCGCTGGGCGAGCGAGACCGCGTGGTGCTGGACGCCGCCAAGGCGCTGGAAGCCGCCAACGCCACAGGTGACGCCCAGAAAATCCGCGCCGCCATGGCCGCGCTGGACGCCGCCCTGCGTGGACAGGCCCAGGCTGCCGCCGTGGTGGCCCAAATGGCGCCAACCGCTCAAGAAAATGAACAAAAACAGGTCAAACCCAGCGTCGATGGGTCAGAGTCTGCTGCTGAAAACGTAGCGCCAGAGGCCAGCTCCGAGGCCGCCGCAGCGGCCGCTGGCGCCCCTGCGCAAGATGAGGACGCGGCTGGCGAGTCTGCCGCGCCCGCCCAGCCCGCAGAGCCGCCCAAGCCCGCGCCCAAGCCCGTGATCGCCATGCGCGGCGACGACCGGCCCGGCATGAAGAAAGCCGAGCCCGCCCAGGCCGGGCGCGGTGGCAAGTTCGGCGACCGCAAGGACGGCCCGCGCACCTCGCGCCCTGGTGACAACAAGTTCGAGCCGATGCGCGACGAACGCGCGACGGGGCGGCCCGGGTCGTGGTCCGCGCGGCGACGATCGTGGCGGCCGCTTTGGGGACCGCCCAGCGTTCGAAGAGCGTGGACCGCGCCTGGGCGACACCGCCTTCCGCGCCCAGCGCGACGCGCTGGAGCACGCCGAAGCCGCGCTGCGCAAGCTGGCCGCGCAGGCCCATGGCGAGGCGCTCACCAACCTGATGGCCGCATGGGAACACCGCAAGTCCGACGAGGTGCCCGGCCAGCAGGAACTCGGCCGCGGCGTTTCGCCAGCAGTGCGCGGCGCCTGGGTGCAGGCTGTCAGCGCCGCGCCCCAGGGCGATGCCGCCGAGGCCATCCTGCGCCTGGAAATGGCGGCCGAGCTGCCCACACCCGCCGAACATATCAACGCTCGCCGCGCCCTGCAGCTCAAGCTGCTGACCCGGCGCAACGACCCGGCGCCCGCCCAGACCTGGGGTCAGGACGCCGCCGCCGTGCTGGCCAGCGCGTTCGACGCCAGCAACGCGCGGCGTGTGCAGAACGTGCTGAAGGCGCTGCTCAAGCGCTGAATGTCGAGGGGCAGTCCGTCCGGACCGGGCGCCTCGCGCCTTCACGCCGCAACGCAGCACGACGGGTTTGCTGCGGGGTGTACCTGCCCCATGTGCGGCATCGGGGGGCCCGCGGGAAAGCCATGGCCGGTCCGGGCTCTACAGACTGGCAAACGATGACGAATGCCCGAAAGAACCTGCGTATGACCATCGCTCAATTTCGGCGACCGCGATCAATAAAAGAGAAATGGTGAATTAAGAAAACTTTCATCTGGCCTTTGCATGATGGCGGCATGTCAGAAGCAATGAACCCCCGGATGCAGCATATTCAAGCGATTGCCGCCCGCCTTGCGCTGGCGGCGATGGTCAACCCGCTGGCGGCGCAGGCAGGTGACACCACGGCTGCGGCGCAACTTGCCCAGTGGCAGACCCAGGCGGGCGCGCCGGCCAGTGTCGAACGCGGCAAGATCTTTTTTTCCAGCAAACATGGCAATGACCTGAGTTGCGCGTCGTGTCACGGCACACCGCCCACAGCCCCGGGCAAGCACGCTTCCACCGGCAAGATGATCGAGGCGCTGGCGCCGGCCATCAACGCCGCGCGTTTTACCGACACAGCCAAGGTCAACAAATGGTTCACCCGCAACTGCAAGGACGTACTCTCGCGCGAGTGCAGCGCTTCCGAGAAGGCCGACGTGCTGGCTTACCTGACGAGTCTGAAGACATGAACCCGCGGAAACTGAGTGCCGCCATGAATCTCAAGTCTGTTTGCGCATTTGCGGCGTTGTGCGCCTTTCTGATGGCCCCGCTGGCAAAGGCTGACGGCGTCAACCTGCCGCGCACCGCCTTGCCCGTATACGCGCAGGAATGCGCCGCCTGCCACATGGCGTTCCCGCCGGGCCTGCTGCCCGCGGCTTCATGGCTGCGCATCATGAATGGGCTGGACAAACACTACGGCACCGATGCCTCTCTGGACGCGGCGACCGTGCGGCAAATCAGTGACTGGCTGCAGGCCAACGCAGGCACGTACAAACGCGTGCGCGAGGAGCCGCCGAAGGACCGCATCACCTTGTCCAACTGGTTCAAGCGCAAACACCATGAGGTGGCGCAGGATGTCTTCAAGCGCGTCAGCATCAAGACGGCCGCCAACTGCGCGGCCTGCCATGCCGGCGCGGACCAGGGCAATTTCAGCGAACACGCCGTGCGTATCCCGAAGTGAGGAAGTCATGAGCCATTCAAACGCAACTTTTTCCGCGTCAGCGTCAATGCCGGCTACCCGCCGCACGGTGGACGCGCCCACGCGGGTGATGCACTGGCTGCTGGCATTGAGCTTTCTGGGCGCCTACGTCACGGCTGACGGCGAGGCCTGGCGCCTGCTGCACGTGACGTTGGGCTACACCATGGCGGGCCTGTTGGCGTTTCGCATCGTCTGGGGAATGGCCGGGCCGCGGCACGCACGCCTGTCCGCGCTCTTACGCAAGCTGCGGGGGCTGCCCGGCTGGATCAAGGGGCTCAAGGCTGGCACGCCCAACTGGCGTCTGGCGCAGAACCTGCTGCTTACCCTCAGCGTGGTGGTCCTGCTGGCGTTGATCGCGCCGCTCACGCTCAGCGGTTACGGCACCTACAACGAATGGGCAGGCGACTGGCTGGAGGAGGTGCACGAATTTTTTGGCAATGCGCTGCTGGCCGCGGTGCTGGTGCATATCGCCGTGATTGCCGGCGTGAGCCTGCTGCGGCGCAAGAACCAGGTCACGCCGATGTTGACCGGACGGGTCGAAGGGGCAGGCCCTGATCTGCTGAAAAGCAATCACAACACCGTGGCGGTTCTTCTGTTGGCCGCGGTGCTGGGTTTCTGGACCTGGCAGTGGCAGCAGTCGCCTGCCGCGGGTGGCGTTACGGCTGCCCAGGGCGCAAGCCTGTCCAGCGGGGGTCGCGACGCCGTGGCGCGCGATGGGGCGTACGATGGGCGACGCACCCGGAAACACGCAAAGCGGCACCACGACTGATCGATCATCATGCGCATCCTTCTGGCTGAAGACGACGAATTGCTGGGCTCCGGGATCAAGGCCGGCCTGACGCAACAGGGCTTTCATGTGGACTGGGTCCGCGACGGGGTGGCCGCCGAGCGCGAACTGCTTGCCGGCGACCATCAGGCGGTAGTGCTGGACCTCGGCCTGCCGCGCCAGGATGGCATGGACAGTCTTCGGTCGGCGCGGGCGCGGCGCATCGCCACCCCTGTGCTGGTGCTGACCGCACGCGATGCCGTGACTGCGCGTATCGAGGGACTCGACGCGGGCGCGGACGACTACCTGATCAAGCCGGTGGACCTGCATGAGCTTGCCGCCCGGCTGCGAGCCCTGGTGCGCCGCGCCCACGGCCAGACGCAGACCCGGCTGGAGGCCGGACCCGTCACGCTGGACCCTGCCGCGCACCAGGTTTGGCTCGACGGCGCGACGGTTGAGCTGTCGGGGCGAGAATATGACCTGCTGCAGGTTTTCATGCTCAATGCAGGGCGGGTCCTCAGTCGTGAGCAGATCGAGCAGCACCTCTACAAATGGGGAACCGAAGTGGCCAGCAACACGGTGGAAGTCCATATCTACAACTTGCGGCGCAAGCTGCGCGCCGAACTGATCGAAACCGTGCGCGGCGTGGGCTATGTGCTGCGGCGTGACGCTGCCCCGGCCGCATGAGCCCGTCCGGTGCTGCGTTGCCCCGGTCCACGCTGTCTTTGCAGGCGCGCCTGCTCGCCACGGTGCTCGGGCTGGTCGGCCTGGTATGGCTGGCTGTGGCTGTCGCCACCTGGTACGACACCGGACACGAACTCGACGAGTTGCTGGACGCGCATCTGGCGCAGGCGGCATCGTTGCTGGTGATGCAGCGGCTGGACGATCTGGAGGGCGACAACTTTCCTCCACCCCCGACGCTGCACAAGTACCAGACGCGCGTCGCCATCCAGGTCTGGCATGAGGGTCGGCTGGTCGTGCGCTCGACCAATGCACCCGAGGCCCCCTTGGGCTTCGGCGAGGCACCGGGCCTGCGCACGTCGGTGATCGACGGCGAGGCCTGGCGCGTGCTGACCACGCCTGGACGCGAGCCGGATGTGCTGATTCATGTCGGCGAACTGGAATCTGCGCGACATGACATCCTGCTGGCCAGTCTGCGCAGCATCGCCTGGCCGATGTTGCTGGCGCTGCCCCTGCTGGCGCTGGGCATCTGGTGGGCGGTGCGCGGGGCCGTGCGGCCGTTGCGCCAGCTTGGGCAGGCCGTGGCGCTACGCCGGCCTCAGGCGCTTCAGCCCCTTTCAGCCCACGCAGTGCCGCCGGAGGTCGCGCCATTGGTCGCGGCCCTCAACGGCTTGTTCGAACGCATGTCTGATTTGCTGGAGTCGGAGCGGCGCTTCACCGCAGACGCCGCGCATGAGCTGCGTACACCGATCGCCGCGATTCGCATGCAGGCCCAAGTGGCGCAGGGCGCTACCAGGGAGCCTGAGCGCGCGCAGGCGCTGGCTGCGACGCTTCTGGGTTGCGACCGCGCGGCCCGGCTGATCGAGCAATTGCTGCAACTGGCGCGACTGGAGGGCGAGGTGGCGCGTGGGGGGCCGGTCGACTCCGCTGGCACGGTATCCGCTGACCTGACGGCTGCGGCGCTCGGCCTGATAACCGAACTGGAACTCCAGGCCCAAGTGCGCGGGCAGTCCTTGGCGCTGCTTGCGCCCGGGCCGGTCCATGTGCCAATGCCCGGCGCGCTGCTGCTGGTGTTGCTCAGAAACCTCACCGACAACGCCTTGCGTTACAGCCCGGACGGCGCGCGGGTGCAACTGAGCCTGGAAGGACCGGCGCCGGGGCAGGTCGCCGCACTGGTAGTCGAAGACGGCGGCCCGGGCTTGCCGCCCGAAGCCATGGCACGCCTGGGTGAGCGCTTCTTTCGGGTGCTGGGCACGGGTCAGACCGGCAGCGGGCTCGGCTGGTCCATCGTGCAGCGCCTGGCGCGCCTGTATGGACTGAGCGTGTCGGTGGATCGCAGTCCGGCGCTCCGAGGCTTGCGTGTGACGCTCATCTGGATCGATACCCCCTCGCGCAGATATTGATGTCGGTCAAAGTGCGGGGTTGCATTAGCATATCCAATCGTGGGCTAATTCACGAAGGAGTGGCGTCATGCGCACAGACATGTTCCAGCAGTCGCTGGAAGACCTCAACGGCTCGACGGCCGACATCGAGGCTTCCGCGCTGATTTCGACCGACGGCCTCATGATTGCCTCGGCGCTGCCCAACGGCATGGACGAGGACCGCATCGGCGCGATGTCGGCGGCCCTGCTCTCGCTCGGCGACCGCACGGCGCGGGAACTGGCGCGAGGCTCGCTGCAACGCGTGCTGATCCAGGGCGAGCGCGGCTACGTGATCATGAGTTCCGCAGGCCCCGAGGCGGTGCTCACCGTGCTGGCCAAGCCCAACGCCAAGCTGGGTCTGATCTTTCTGGACATCAAGCGGGCCGCTGAGACGCTGTCCAAACTGATCTGATGGCGGCCATCATGGGACTTCCTGACATGACTCCGCCCCCGATTCCTTCGCGGGAAGCGCGGCTCACCTATACCGACGGCACATCCCGCACGGTCTTTGTCACCGATGTCGAGATGCCTTTCCCCGAAGGCCGGCTCATCGTTTCACGCACCGACCTGAGCGGCATCATCACGCACGCCAACGACGCCTTCGTCGAGATGAGCGGATGGGCCCGCGAGGAACTGATCGGCGCGCCGCATCACATCCTGCGCCATCCGGACATGCCGGCGATTGCCTTCAAGGGCCTGTGGGACGATATCGCTGCGGGCAAGAAGTGGCACGGCTACGTGAAGAACCTGCGCAAGGACGGTGCCTTCTACTGGGTCTACGCCACGGCGGTGCCCAACATCCGCAACGGCGTGATCGTGGGCTATACCTCGGTGCGGCGCAAGCCCTCGCGCACCCGGATCAACGAACTCGTGCCGGTCTACGCGCAGTGGCTCGCCGACGAAAAGGCCGCATCATGACCCTCAACTTCCTGATTGCGCCTGACTTCGCGCCGGAACGTTTCGCCGGATGGCACATGCTCAACACCACGCTGCAGAGACGCTCCGGCATCGGCCTGCACCTGCTGACGCCGGTCAGCGCGCACGAGCAGGCGGAACTGCTCTCGGCCGGCAAGGCCGACCTGGTGTACGCCAATCCGTTTGATGCGACTGACATGATCCGCACGCACGGGTATGTCCCGTTTGCGCGGCCGGCCAAGCGTTACGACGAGATGGTGATTGCCACGGGCGCAGAATCCGGGCTGACCTGTGTCGAGGACTTGAAGCCAGGGTGTCGTGTTGCGTTGACCGAAAACAAGGACGTCAAGCTCATCGGCCTGCGCCTGCTGGAGCCAGCCGACCTGACCGAGGCCTCGATTCGCTGGGTGCCCGTGGACAGCTACCAGGCGGCAGCGCGCCTCGTCATCAAGGGCGAGGTCGAAGCGGCCTTCTTCCTGGCCGATGCCTATGCATCGCTCACGCGCATGACGCGCAGCCAGCTCCGGGTGCTGGTGGAAAGCGCCATCAGCGACATCTCCCACGTGGTGCTGGCGCACCCTCGCGTGGCGGAGAACCTTCCGGCCATCGAAAAGGCCTTGCTGGGCGTGGGCCAGTCGCCCGGCGACAGCGATGTACTCGATGCACTCGGTCTGCCCAGCGGTTTTGAGCCCATGACGCAGGAAGAAGCCGAGTTCATGATCGACCTGATGGACACCTTGCTGGATTGAGGGCAAGCCAATGCATGTCGAGCCGGTTTCTTCGCTGCAGGCCCGTCGGGCCGTGCGTCAGCATGCCCGGCGGCTATTGCGTGATCCCGCAGATGTCAGTGCGCATTTCGCGCGTCTGCACGCGTCGCTGGAGTTGCCTGGGGCCGAGCCGGTGCAGGGGGCACTGGCCGATCTTTTCGTCGCATTTGGCGAAGGTGGGGAGTCGCTCAAGCGCACCGCGCTGCAGATGGCCCGCGACCGGTTGGCGGTCCATGCGGCCCGCTGGTTCGAGGCACAGGCCGGACAGGGCCGGTTGTCGCGCATCACGCCGCTGGCCACACGCTGGAGTGTGCTGGCGCGGCCTTCCGCGGACATCTCCACGCGGGCGCGACGCTGTAGCGGTGACGATTCACGAGCCCTTGCCGAACAGGTCGTTCGGGACGTTGAGGCTGGCGATGCCCAAGGTCAGCATGCATTCCTGCATCATTGCGTGACCTGCCACGACAACCTGGCTTTCATGCTGGCGCGTCGCTCGATGCTGCGACGTGGTGCGCCACTGCCCAGCGATTGGGAGGCGGTCAGCCAGCAGCTCGAGCAAACACGGGCCGGTGCATGAACGTGCTGGTTGCCGGGTTGTCGCAGCGCGATGAAGCGGCGTTTGGCTTTTTCATGAGCCGCTCCATGAAGGGCTGGTCCTGGGAAAGCACGCCTGCCGGTCGTGGCACGGTATTGCCCAAGGCGGATCTGCTCGTCGCGGACCTCGTTTCGCTGGGTCTGGCCCAATGGTCGGCGGCAGCGGAGGCCGAGTTGCTGCGCGTACTGCAAGGCTCCACTGCGGTTCTGCTGCTGCCTTCGCACGACCGGACATGGGCGTCGATGGATGCCGACGCCGTGAAGCGGCATGCGCTGGTGTGGTTGGCCAAGCCCTATGGCACAGACGACATGCGCAAGGCTCTGGAAACAGCGGCTGCGGTGCGCCGCGTTGTGGCGCCGGCCCACCCGCATGCACCGGTACCCTCGCAAGTGCACCTGGTTCCGACGGCGGTGCCCGCGGTGGTCGTGCGTGCGCCGGTATTGTCCCCGGTGCCGGTTGTAAAGTCGAACCTGCCGGCAGGGGGAATGCCGGTGGGCAAGGCCAGGCCGCTGGTCTCTGCGCCTGCGCCCAGTGTTGCGCCCGCTATCACCGCCGATTCGATGGATGAGGTTCCCGGACTCTCGGCGGCGGCCCTGCAAGCCCGGCTCGCGACCTTGCCCGAAACAGGACGGCACGTGTTCCTGCGCAAACTTTCGGCCATGCTGGCGATGGGGCGTCCCTTTGAGGCACGTTTTACGGTTCAGAACTCGGTGATCTTCCATCCTTCCGACGGATGGGTCGCCAGCAACACGCCGATGCTCGTGGTCGAACGGGTCGGTTTGAGCGATGCCCTGGCCGCCGCCGTGATCGTGCGTGAAATCGATGGTGCCCAGGCAGAGGAGCGGGCGCAGCGCCTGGGCATGCCCATGCAAGAACTCGACACTTTTTTGTGGCGGCTAGCGACGGCAGCCCTGGACAAGGGCGCCTCGCCACCAGCCGGCGCCCGGCCTTTTTGAGACAGGCCTGAACGTGCGGGGGCAATTCTTGATCTCTGGCAGGCCAGCACACCGTGATGTGCCGCACACTGCGAACCGATCTTTTTCATGATTCAACAATGACGGGCAAAGCGATGACGACACCAGCTACTCAATGGTTCATGTTGACCCCGGCGGGCGTGTTGCACGCCTTTGCGAACAAGGATCCCGACGGGACTGAACTGGCCCTGCAGGCCCTGCTGGAAGGCGATCGCACGCTTGACGCTGCAGGCTGGGCCGAAAAGTCGGCGGCCGCTCCTGCGATCGCGACACAGGCGCTGGAACAGGGTTGGGTGCAGGTCCTGCAGCGGCCCTTGCAGGGGCCCGATGCCAAACTGGACGATTTTCTCCAGCATGTCATTGCCTCACTGTCGGGCGAACGCAAGGCGGTATTGGCGTCTGAGGGCGGTTTCTGCCTTGGTCGCACAGGGGTCGACCAGGATGAGGCCGACGCGCTCAGCGCCGCTGCCGCCGACTACTCCGACTTCGCCGCGCGCCAGGCACGTCGTGGCTGGCAAGGCGCGACGCGCTATGTGTCTTTCCACACCGACGCAGAATTCCTGTTGCCCAGTTTTTCATTCATACCCTTCTGGGTCGATGGGGCTGGCTACTGGCTGGTTCTGGCCGGTGAGCCCTTGCTCAACAACCCCGCCCTGGTTGAACTGCTGTGGGGCATCAAGGAAGCGGGTACCCGGTTTACCGCACACGCGGGAAGCTAGAGCCTGCCTGCTTGCGGGCGGAAGAACTGATCCAGCAGATCGTGCAGGGCGGGCGAGTGGTCCGACAGCCGATGCGGATTGACGAAGTAGGCCTCCGCCGCCACTGCGAAAAACTCGCTGAGGGATTCCGCGGCATAGGGGTCGAGCCAGGGAGCGTCGACCAAACCTCCAAAACGATCGGCGGCAGCAACCTGGTCGCAGAACCGCTCGAACTCGGGCTTCAGGCGCGCAAACCAGCGCTGGCGGGCCTGCGCGCCACGTGTTGCGCCCAGGAAATCGTGCGGCAAGGGCGGACATCCGTCGGCTTCACCATCGCGCATGTCCATCTTGTGAACAAATTCATGAATGACAACGTTGTAGCCCTGCGCTGCGCTGCGGCCGGCACCGGCCACATCGGCCCAGCTCAGCATCACCGGGCCTCCCTCCATCGCTTCGCCAGTGAGGATTTCCGGATACTCGTGCACCACGCCGTCGTCGTCGGTCACCTCGCGATGCGCAAGAACTTCGTCGGGATGCAGCACGACGCCGACAAAGTCGTCATACCAGCGCAAGGTGGTAGCCGCGTCAGCGGTCGGCGCCAGGTGCAGCAAGGGCAGGCAGGCCTGGGCCGCAACAGCCACTGCCATCGCGTCGGTGATGGCGAGTCCACCGGCGCCATGGAACTCTTTGCCGTTCAGAAACGCCACCGACAAGGCGCGCAGGCGGATTTGTTCCGCAGGGTTGAGGACAGCCAGGAAGGGGTAGGCGGCCAGTGTGGAATGCCACAGGTCATCGGGGACGTCTGGTCGGCGGGGTCGTCGTGTCGAGGCCCTTGAAGCCTGTCGCCGCAGCCAGTCCAGCATCAGGCAATGGCAATGCGTTGCAGTCCGTCGGCAGACAGGCGCAGAACCTGCGTGCGCGGCGGCAGAGCGGCTGCGTCCCAGTCGCTGAGCACCACCCTTCGAAGTGTGGACGCTCCCGTGCCGGGGCGCTCATTGCCAGGGGATGACGAAACACCCAGTCCATGTTCCCCCGGCTTGTGGGTGTGACCGTGAATCAGGGTCGCGGCCCCGGCCGCGGACAGCCAGACGCGGGCTGCAGCCGCATCCACATCAGCGTAGTCTGTTGGGCCGTTATCTCCCTGACGACTCCCCTGCTCGCGAATTTCGCGGGCGAACGCCCGGCGCTCCGCCAGTGAGCGCGCCAGGACCGCCTGCTGCCAGGCCGGGTTGCGAACCATCGATCGGTATTTCTGGTATTCGATGTCGTCAAGACACAGGGCGTCGCCATGCGACAACAGCCAGCGCTGACCAGCGAACTCCAGCGCCGTTGGGTCGTGCAAAACCTGCATCCCGGATGCTGCCAGAAAGGCTTCGCCTACGAGGAAGTCGCGGTTGCCGTGCATGAAAAAAACGTCATGCCGGTCGGCGGCTGCCGCGAGAATCCGGCCGCAATTGAACTCGAAACCCGGCGGCTGGGCAGCGTCATCGCCTACCCAGACTTCAAAAAGGTCGCCAAGGATGAAGACAGCGTCCGCCGGGGTGTTGGCCAGGTAGTTCTGCCAAACCTCAAAAGTCGCAGCATCGCCGGCATGGAGATGAAGATCCGAAATGAAATCGATGGTGCGCCACGCCGGAGATGCCGGTAGCACGGCGATCCGGGGCGCAGCAGTGTTCATCGTTGCCGCCGAATCAAAGTGCGACGGCTTTCTCGATCACCACATCGGTCAGTGGCACATCGCCATGGCCGCCTTTGCTGCCGGTCTTGACAGCCTCGATCTTGTCGACAACCTCAGTGCCGGAAATCACTTTGCCGAAAACGGCATAGCCCCAGCCCTGCGCGCTGGGGGCGGTGTGATTGAGAAAACTGTTGTTGGTGGCGTTGATGAAAAACTGCGAGGTGGCGGAGTGGGGCGCATTGGTGCGTGCCATGGCCACGGTGTATTTGTCGTTCTTCAGGCCGTTGTTGGCTTCGTTCTCGATTTGCGCATCGGTGGGCTTCTGGCCCATGCCGGGCTCCATGCCGCCGCCCTGGATCATGAAACCCGGGATCACGCGGTGGAAGATGGTGTTGTTGTAATGCCCCTTTTTGACGTAGCTGAGGAAGTTGGCCACCGATTTGGGGGCCTTGTCCTGGTCCAGTTCAAGGGTAATGACGCCATAGTTGGCGATGTGAAGTTCGACTTGGGGATTGCTCATTTATTTCACCAGTGTGGCTGAGTTGATGATGACGGGTGTCTTGGGGACATCCGAGGGGAAGGGGCCACCCGCCCCGGTGGGCGTGGCCTTGATGCGGTTGACGACATCCATGCCACTGACGACTTTTCCGAAGACGGTGTAGCCATAAAGCTGAGGTGCGTTCAGCAACTGGGTGCGCGGCGTGTTCTCATAGACCTTGCCTTGGTACTCGAACCTGGGTACCGGGTCGCCGGGTGGAATCGGCGTGGGGTCGAGGAAGGCGTTGTCCTTCACGTTGATGAAAAACTGTGCGCTGGCGGAGTTGGGATCGCTGGTGCGCGCCATCGCCACGGTGCCGACGACGTTCTTTGATCCACCCTTGGCCAGCGCTTCGCGGCCTTCATGCGCCACGGGGGCGCGGGTCGGCTTTTGCGCGAACATGGCGTCAAAGCCGCCGCCCTGGACCATGAAATTGTCGATCACGCGGTGAAAGACGGTGCCGTCGTAGTGCTTGTCCTTGACGTACTGCAGAAAGTTTTCCACGGTCTTGGGCGCCTTGTCGGGGTAGACCTCGATCACAAAATCACCGGCCGTGGTGGCGAATCTGACGCGGGGCGCGTCGGCGGCAAGCGCCAGCCCTGACACGGCCAAGGCACAGGCTGCGACAGTGAATTGCCGACGCGCAACGGAAAAGCTCAGGGGCGCCATCTGTTTGCTCCTTCAAGGGAAAATTTCCAACTTGCGATGCGGCGCAGCGCATTCTGACGTTGGTGCGGACAGGGCCGATCTCGCCAGAAGTGCACGCCTGGGCACTGGGTTCCAAGGGCAGCGGGATACCGTTTCACCAGAATTTTCAACTCGTCCAGCGCATTGTGTGCACCGGGTTGACTGTTCTTTCGCTCCGCGTTGCGGAACGTCGCGCCGCCGGCGTTCGCATCAGGCGCCAATCGTTTCCTTGACAATGACCCATTGGTCGCCAGGTTTCACGAAGTCCAGCGTCTTTCGGGTCGAGAGGTTCAGTGCAGCATCGCGGTAATCCTGGCGGAATTTGGCCGAGGCCTTGTCGCCGTTGATGGCGATCGACAGGTCGCTCACCTTCACGGAGATACGCGACCGGCTGGCAATGCGGTTGCGACGTTCAGATTCCCACGACTGGCGGGACTGCTTGGTAAGGGGATCAAAGTCCTTGCCATAGGCCGCCAGGTAGCGGTTCACATCTTTGGCTGACCAGGCCGCGGCCCAAGCCATCACGGCGGCCTCAATGTCTTTCTCCGCACTCGATGTCTTGGCTGGAGCGGGTGCAGAAGCCGGGGCGGAAGCAGGTTTCGCCGTCGTTGCGGCGCTTGCAGGTGCTGCGGTCGGTGCTTTGGCAGCCGCGCCGGAAGTCGGAGTCAGGGCCGACGCTGCTGCCGGGTTCGCCGGTCGCGCGCCCTTCGCGCCCGTGGAAAACAGATCGCGCATCAGTGCCAGCTTGGACTGCACACCCTTGTTGGTGCCGTCGAGTTGAAGCGCCTTGCCGTAGGCCTGGCTGGTGAGCTTTGCGTACACGTCGCCGAGGTTCTCGTAGGCGGTGGCGTAGTTCGGGTTTGTTCGGATGGCCATTTCCAGCGCCACACGGGCCTTGTCATACTGGTTCTGGCCAGCATAAAGGACGGCGAGGTTGTTGTAGGGCTCAGGGAGTTCCGGGTACTCTTCCGTCAGCTTGAGAAACGTGACGATGGCGTCATTGGGCTTTCCGGCCTCGGTCTGGATGACACCTTTGAGGAATCGCATCTGCGGGTCGCGTGGCTTGGCGACCAGGTACTGCTCGGCTTTGACAAGGGCATCGTCGAATTTCCCGGAACGCACGAGCTGGCTGACGTCGCTGTACTCGTCGGCGTGTGCCAACGGGAGCGCCAGCATGGCCGTCAAGGCAACAAAACGAAGGACCTGGCGCAGGGATTGCGTGATTGCAGAGGGTTCGTTCATCATGGTGTCTCTTCTGAAGTGCACAGTGGCATGACCCAAATCCGGGCGATATACTGACAATGATTGTAGCTGAGGGGTCGAGCGCCGCCCGGCAGGCGCAGGCCAGTTCAGAACCCTGACAAAGCGCCGAAAAATCGCCGACCCGACGCAGCACCTGATTGCCCGTTTCCCTGGATCCCATGAGTCTTCGCATCTACAACACCCTGGCACGCGCCGTGGAGGATTTTCACCCGATCGAGGCTGGTCATGTGCGCATGTACGTCTGCGGCATGACCGTCTACGACCTTTGCCATCTCGGCCATGCTCGCTCGATGGTCGCCTTTGACGTTGTGCAGCGCTGGCTTAAGGCCAGTGGGCTGCGCGTGACCTATGTGCGCAACATCACCGATATCGACGACAAGATCATCAAACGGGCCGTGGAAAATGGTGAAACCGTTCGGAGCCTGACCGATCGCATGATCGACGCTCTGCACCAGGACGCCGATGCCTTGGGCATCGAGCGCCCTGACCACGAACCACGCGCTACCGACTACGTGCCACAGATGCTCTCGATGATCGGGCTGCTGGAGCACCGGGGCCTGGCCTACCGTGCGGGCAGCGGCGACGTGAACTTTGCGGTGCGCAAGTTCCCCGGCTACGGCAAGCTCTCCGGCAAATCACTCGACGAACTGCACGCGGGCGAGCGGGTGGCCGTGCTGGAGGACAAGGACGATCCGCTGGATTTCGTGCTCTGGAAGAGCGCCAAGCCCGCCGAGCCCGAAGATGTGAAATGGGACAGTGCTTACGGCAAGGGGCGTCCGGGCTGGCACATCGAGTGCTCTGCCATGAGCTGCGAATTGCTCGGCGAGACCTTCGACATCCATGGCGGCGGGGCTGACCTGCAGTTTCCGCACCATGAGAACGAGATTGCCCAGAGCGAGGGCGCCACGGGCAAACCGTTCGCCCGGACCTGGATGCATAACGGGTTCATCAACGTTGACAACGAGAAGATGTCCAAGTCGCTGGGCAACTTCTTCACCATTCGCGAGGTGCTCAAGGTTTTCGACGCCGAGACCGTGCGATTCTTTGTCGTGCGCAGCCACTACCGCAGCCCGCTCAACTACAGCGACGTGCACTTGAACGACGCCCGCGGCGCGCTCAAGCGGCTGTACACCGCACTGGAACTCGTCACGCCTGCCGAATTGACGACGATCGACTGGGCAAACCCGTACGCCACCCGTTTCAAGGCGGCCATGGATGAAGATTTCGGCACGCCCGATGCCGTTGCGGTGCTGTTCGACCTGGCCGGCGAAGTCAACAAGACCCGGTCCGCCGAGTCGGCCGGGTTGCTCCGGGCCCTGGGTGGTACTCTGGGGCTGCTTCAGGGGGAGCCCCAGCGTTTCCTGCAGGCCGGCGTGGGTGGTGACGAGGCTGCAATCCAGACCCAGATCGAGGCCCGCGCAGCGGCGAAGAAGGCCAGAAACTTTGCCGAGGCTGACCGCATCCGTGATCAGCTGCTGGCGCAGGGCATCGTTCTGAAGGACTCGGTCAACGGAACCACCTGGGAAGCGGCCCAGTGAGCATTTTATTAGAGATTTTCGGTATTTCCCAGCGTCGAACGGTCAATGTCTGCTACAAAAATTAAACCGATCGAGACCAGCACGCCCGCCTACTGGGACGAGGCGCGCAAGCACCTCGTCAAGAAAGACCGGGTCATGAAACGGCTGATCCCGCAGTTTGGCGATGCCTGCCTGCAGTCCCGCGGCGACCCGTTCTCCACGCTGGCGCGCTCCATCGTCGGGCAGCAGATTTCAGTCAAGGCGGCGCAGACTGTCTGGGACCGGTTCTCACAGTTGCCGCGTCGCATCACGCCGGCCAGCGTGCTGCGCCTGAAGGTGGACGACATGCGTGCAGCGGGCCTGAGCGCGCGCAAGGTCGAGTATCTGGTCGACCTGTCACTGCACTTCGACTCGGGCGCCGTGCATGTTGAATCGTGGGAAACCATGGACGACGAAGCCATCATTGCGGAGCTGATCGCCATCCGCGGCATTGGCCGCTGGACGGCCGAGATGTTCCTGATCTTCCACCTGCTGCGTCCCAATGTGCTGCCGCTCGATGATGTGGGCCTGATCAATGGCATCAGCCGGAACTATTTTTCCGGCGAAGCCGTCAGTCGCAGCGACGCGCGCGAGGTGGCTGCGGCCTGGGCCCCCTACCGCACTGTTGCGACTTGGTATATTTGGCGCTCGCTCGACCCCGAGCCCGTGGAATATTAGGCGGTTGCGGTTCTAAAATCCGTCATCCGTGCCGAAGCAGGAGAAAAATCCTTGGCCAAAAAGACATTTCTGGATTTCGAGCAGCCGATTGCCGAGCTCGAAGGCAAGATCGAAGAACTGCGTTACGTTCAGAACGAATCCGCTGTCGACATCTCCGAAGAGATCGATCAACTCAGCAAGAAAAGCCAGCAACTCACCAAGGATATCTACTCGGACCTGACGCCCTGGCAGATCACCAAGATCGCCCGCCACGCCGAGCGGCCCTATACGCTGGACTATGTCAACGAAATCTTCACCGACTTTGTCGAATTGCACGGCGATCGTCACTTTGCCGATGACCTGAGCATCGTCGGCGGTCTGGCGCGTTTCAATGGCACTGCCTGCATGGTGCTGGGCCAGCAAAAGGGCCGTGACACCAAGGAGCGCGGATTGCGCAACTTCGGCATGAGCAAGCCCGAAGGCTATCGCAAGGCCTTGCGCCTGATGAAACTGGCGGAAAAATTCAAGCTGCCGGTTTTCACCTTCGTGGACACGCCAGGCGCTTATCCCGGCATCGACGCCGAGGAGCGCAGTCAGTCGGAGGCGATCGGGCGCAACATTTTCGAGATGGCGCAGCTCGAGGTGCCGATCATCACCACCATCATCGGGGAAGGTGGCTCCGGCGGTGCGCTGGCCATCTCCGTGGGTGACCAGGTGCTGATGCTCCAGTATTCGATCTACTCCGTCATCAGCCCCGAAGGTTGCGCCTCGATTCTCTGGAAAACCTCCGACAAGGCCGAGGAAGCTGCAATGGCCCTGGGCATTACGGCGCACCGCCTCAAGGCGCTCGGCGTGATCGACAAGATCGTCAACGAGCCGGTGGGCGGTGCGCACCGCGATCCCGGTCAGATGGCGGCGTTCCTGAAGCGTGCCCTCAATGACGCCTTCCGGCAGGTCAGCGACCTCAAGGTCAAGGAATTGCTGGACCGGCGCTACGAGCGGCTGCAGAGCTACGGGCGTTTCAACGATACCAAGGCGGACACCAAGTAGGTCCGATCCGGGCGCTCGCCGCGCCTGGCCCCCATTCTCACCATGAGCCAGACCTTTGCCCGGGCAATGGCAGCGTTCAAGCCCGGCCTCCCTCTGGCAGTGGCGCTCAGTGGTGGCGCAGATTCCACCGCCCTGCTGCTGGCCTGCGCGGAAAAATGGCCGGGGCAGGTGAGGGCGATTCATGTTCACCATGGACTGCAGGATGCGGCCGACGGATTCGAGCGGCATTGCATGGCCCTGTGTGGCCGGCTGAACGTGCCCCTTGTGGTGCGCCGCGTTGACGCACGGCATGCCAGGGGTGAAAGCCCCGAAAATGCAGCGCGCACGGCCCGCTATGAGGTGATTTCAGATGTTCCCAGCGTGGAATGGTCGGATTTAGCTATTAATAGCATAGCGATTGCGCAGCACGCGGATGATCAGGTCGAAACCGTCCTGCTGGCACTGTCTCGTGGCGCCGGGCTGCCCGGCCTGGCGGCCATGCCAGAGCACTGGCAGCGCAACGGGCTGACTTGGCACCGACCCCTTCTGGCTGTCCCCGGGCCGGCCATCCGCGACTGGTTGCGCGAGCGCCATGAAGCCTGGGTTGAAGATCCGACCAATGTCGACGAAGGGTTCACGCGCAACCGCATCCGGGCGCAATTGCTGCCGGCGCTCGCCGCCGCCTTTCCGCAGTTTCGCGACACATTCGCACGCAGTGCGGCCCACGCGGCCCAGGCGCAAACGGTCTTGAACGAGGTGGCTGCGCAGGATCTGGCCGGGCTGGGCGTGCCACCCGTGATCTTGCGGCTGCAGGCGCTGTCGCGGGCGCGCCAGGCCAATGCACTGCGCCACTGGTTGCGCAGCGTGCATGCCACCACACCCAGCACGGCGCAACTGGCCGAACTGCTGGACCAGATTGCGGCCTGCACCACGCGCGGTCACCGCATGGGCCTCAAGGTCGGGGCGGGCTTTGTGGTGCGTCAGGGTGAAGCCATCGACTGGCAGCCTGCCTGATCGCGGGGGCCGGATTCAGGGCGGCACCTGCCCTGTCAGGCCCGCATCAGGCGGATGGGTACAATCCCAAAGCTCGGCCGGAAGTCCTGCGCCGGGTGTTTTCTGCGCATCAGGACGCTCGTTCAGATCGTTCCGTACCTGCGCATTCCTCGTTTTTCCGCATCACACCACATGGCTTTGATCGTTCATAAATACGGCGGTACGTCGATGGGCTCCACGGAGCGCATCCGCAACGTCGCCAAGCGCGTGGCCAAATGGGCGCGCGCCGGCCACCAGATGGTGGTCGTGCCCAGCGCCATGAGTGGCGAGACCAACCGGCTGCTCGGGCTGGCCAGGGAACTCGCTCCGCCAAGACCCAGCGAGGCCTACAACCGCGAACTCGACATGCTGGCCGCGACCGGCGAGCAGGCTTCCAGCGCGCTGCTGGCCATTGCCCTGCAGGCCGAGGGCATGGAGTCGGTCAGCTATGCTGGCTGGCAGGTCCCCATCCGCACCAACAGTGCCTACACCAAGGCGCGCATCGAGTCGATCGACGACCAGAAGGTGCGCGCCGACCTGGCCGCCGGCAAAGTCGTCATCGTCACCGGCTTCCAGGGCGTGGACGACGCCGGCCATATCACCACACTCGGCCGCGGCGGCTCGGACACCTCGGCCGTGGCCGTGGCAGCCGCAATGAAGGCCGATGAGTGCCTGATCTACACCGACGTCGACGGCGTCTACACCACCGACCCGCGCGTCGTGCCTGAGGCGCGCCGCCTGCAGACCGTGAGCTTTGAGGAAATGCTGGAGATGGCGTCCCTCGGCTCCAAGGTGCTGCAAATCCGCTCCGTGGAGTTCGCCGGCAAGTACAAGGTGCCGATGCGCGTGCTCTCAAGTTTTACCCCGTGGGATATTGACATCAACGTCGAAGCCAAGTCCGGCACGCTGATCACTTTTGAGGAAGACGAAAAAATGGAACAAGCCGTCGTATCCGGCATCGCTTTCAACCGCGACGAAGCCAAGATCTCCGTGCTCGGCGTCCCCGACAAGCCCGGCATCGCCTACCAGATCCTGGGCGCCGTGGCCGACGCCAACATCGAGGTGGACGTGATCATTCAGAACGTGAGCAAGGACGGCAAGACCGATTTCAGCTTCACGGTGCACCGCAATGAGTTCGCCAGAACCATCGACCTGCTCAAGGAGAAAGTCCTGCCCGCCCTCGGAGCGCAAGAGGTCACCGGCGACGCAAAGATCTGCAAGGTCTCGATCGTCGGCATCGGCATGCGCAGCCACGTGGGCATCGCCAGCAAGATGTTCCGCTGCCTGTCAGAAGAGGGCATCAACATCCAGATGATCTCCACGTCCGAAATCAAGACATCGGTCGTGATCGACGAGAAATACATGGAACTGGCGGTGCGCGCGCTGCACCGGGTCTTCGAACTGGACCAGCCCGCCGCCGCCTGAAAATGCGGCGTGCTTGAGGCATAATCACGGCATTGGAAACGTGACCGAGTGGCCGAAGGTGCTCCCCTGCTAAGGGAGTATGGGGTGTAGAGCCTCATCGAGGGTTCGAATCCCTCCGTTTCCGCCAGCACAAAAGCCACCCTCGGGTGGCTTTTTTGTTGGGCTCGCTTTCGAGGAGGACACCCCGCCGGGAATCAGGTCACCTGGATGCTGGCCAGCCGCCAGGCTCTCCATTGACGGAAGCCCACGGGTGCAGCCAAGACCAGGCCGGCCAGCGTGGCCGTCAGGCTTGGGGCGACCATCAACAGTGCGGCCACCATGCACAGCCACTGCTCCCATCTTTTCATTTCGACCAGGAAGTACCTTGACAGCGCGGCCGCCAGCAACGTGATGCCCATCACGCAGCCGGTGAAGGTGATCACGAAGTCCGGCCAGTTGAACCCCTTGGCCACCAGAATGAGCGAAGGCGAGAAGACGAAGACAAAGGGCACCAGCGCCTTGCCCAGCCCGAGGCGAAAGGCGGTGGTGCCGGTCCGGAACGGGTCGCTGCCGGCCATGCCCGCCGCGGCGTAGGCAGCCAGCGCGACGGGTGGGGTGATGTCCGCCAGCACGCCGTAATAGAACACGAAGAAGTGCGCCACCAGCGGCTCGACGCCGAGCTGCACCAGCGTCGGTGCCGCCACCGTCACCATGATGATGTAGTTGGCCGTGGTTGGGATGCCGCAGCCCATCAGGATGCAGACCAGGGCGGTCATGACCAGCGCACACAGCAGGGTGAGCGTCTGCGTCGACATCAGAAAAGCGGGCACGACAGTGGACATCCCGCCCGCCAGGGTCTGCGCGGCGCTGGTGATGATGTAGCTGATCTTGAAGCCCACGCCAGTGAGCGTGACCACGCCGATCACGATGCCCACGGTGGCCGCCGCCGCGCCGACGGCCAGCGCGTATTTGGCGCCGGTTTCGAACGCCTCGATCAGCGTGCTGTAGTGAATGCGGCCCGAGATGCGGGCCAGGCGCATGACCACCATCGTGATCACGATGCCTGCGGCAAACAGCGCCAGTTTGATGTCTTCGTCAAATCCGCCGAAGGCCAGCAGCACCAGCAATCCGTGCAGCACGGTCATCAGCACCCAGTTGACCGGCCGGTTGCCCGAGACGGAGGTCGTCAGGCCGACGATGACGCCTGAAGTGATGCCGACGTAGGCCGCCAGGTACGGTGTGCGACCGCTGACCAGGATCGAGATCAGCAGCACCAACGGAATCAGCGTGGGCCAGCGCATCTTGAAGCTCTGGCGCAGCTTGGGCATTTCCTCTTCGTTCAGCCCGCGCAGGCCGTGGCGTTTGGCCTCGAAATGCACTTGCATGAACACGCCGAAGAAGTGCATGAAGGCCGGTATCGCCGACGCGGCGATGATGGTCTGGTACGGCACGTTCAGGAATTCGATCATCAGGAACGCGGCCGCGCCCAGCACCGGCGGGGTGATCTGCCCGCCGGTCGATGCCGCGGCTTCCACCGCACCGGCAAACTCGCGCTTGTAGCCGACGCGGATCATGGCGGGAATGGTCAGCGAACCGACCGTGACGGCATTCGCCACCGAGGAGCCCGACAGCATGCCGAACATCGCCGAACCAAACACGCTGACCTTGGCGGGTCCGCCCGCGTAGCGTCCCGCGACACTGGACGCAATGTCCAGGAACAGCTGGCCCAGCCCGATGCGCGTGGCCAGCACGCCGAACAGCACAAAGTGAAAAACGTAGGTCGCAACCACGCCCACGGCCACGCCGTAGATGCCCTGACTGGTGAGGTACTGGTGGTTGATGAACTGGCTCCAGCTGGCGCCGGCGTGCTGAAGTAGCCCAGGAAACACGGTGCCGAACAATGAGTAAAAGGTGAACACCAGAGCAATGATGGGCAGGGGCCAGCCCATGCTGCGGCGCGTGGCCTCCAGCAGTGTGAAAAAAAGTATGCTGCCCATCACCACATCCAGCCGCCCCGGATTGCCCACGCGCATGGCCAGGTCGTCGAAGATGTATGGGATGTAGAGCACGCTGGCGGCGCAGACCAATGCCAGCAGCCAGTCCACCAGGGGGATGCCGCCCGGCGACAGCAGGCTGTGGCGGGGTTTCGCGCCGGCACTGTGCGCGCTGAAGCCAAACACCAGAAAAATAAGTCCCAGCACAAAAGCCAGGTGCACGCCGCGATGGGTGGTCTCGCGCAAAAGGCCAAACCCGGCGGTGTAATAGTGGAAGCAGCTCAGGGTGATCAGCAGCCACTTGATGATCTGCGTGGCGGGCGGCACGTAGGGTCGAAACCGCATCTCGGGGTCGAACTTCTCCTCGAGTTCCAGCAGCGTCTTGGGGTCGGGCAGGGCGTGGGCGTGGGTCATGGCGGGTCCGACAGGTCAATCGATAGGAGGACTCTGGCAAAGCAAAACGGGCGGATAGGCCCGCCCGTTTTGCATTCAGAAACAGGCAGGCCTACTTCAGGACACCGGCTTCCTTGTAGAACTTCTCGGCACCCGGATGGTAGGGGATGCCAACGCCCTGGGTCGCATTGCTCAGCGTGATCAATTTGCCCTTGGCGTGGCCGGCGGCCAGCGCCTTCTGTACCGGTTCGCTGTAGAGGGCCTTGGTGATCTGGTAGACCGTCTCGGCATCGGCCTTGTCGCTGGTCACCCACTGGGCGCCGACGGCAAGGGTCTTCACGCCGGGAACACCCTTGTAGGTATCGGCGGGGATGTTGTCGACGGCAAAGAAAGGGCTGGCCTGGCGCAGGCCATCGGCCTGGGGTCCATCGATCGGCACCAGTTCGATGCCGGAACCGGCGGAGGCGAGTTCCGCAATGGCGCCCGCCGGTGCACCGCCGGTAAAGAAGAAGGCGTCGAGCGCGCCATCTTTCATCTTGTCGCCAGCCTGATTGGGCTTGATGTACTCGGGCTTGATATCCGTTTCCTTGACACCGTAGGCGGCCAGCACCAGGCGCGCATTCACCAGCGTGCCGGAGCCCGGCTCGTCCAGCGCCACGCGCTTGCCCTTGAGGTCGGCCACGCTCTTGATGCCGGAGCCTTTCTTGACCACGATGTGCAGGCTTTCGGGATAGAGGTTGGCGATCATGCGCAGCCCCGGCATGTTGGGCTTGCCCTCGAAGATGCCGGTGCCTTTCTGGGCCCACGTGGCGACATCGGACTGGCTGAATCCCGACTCCAGCGCGCCGCCGGAAATGCCATTGACGTTGGCAACCGATCCATTGCTGGCCTGGGCCGTGACGATGATCTTGCCGGGCTGGGAGACCGAATTGGCAATCATGCCGCCGACGGGGTAGTACGTGCCGGAGGTGCCGCCGGTGCCGATCCGGAAGAACTGTTGTGCCTGGGCTTGGCCGGCGACCAGAAGGGTAGTGGCAACCAGGGCCGCGCTGAACAAACGGTGTTTCATGAGGTTCCTTCAAGGGTTGGGGACGGAGCAAAGTTCACGGCGTGTCACTCTTGGGCTGTCGCGCAAGTTCTCACGCCGGGTGAAAAGACAATCGGACTCAGTCGCACAGTACAGCACAGTCTCGTGCAAATTACCTTAGTAGAACCCCTCAGCCCGCGCATGATCAGTCGTCGATCGATGCGCTCCAGCGGTCCCCCCAGGCGCGGCCGATATCGCGGCGATCGCGCTTGGTCGGGCGACCCTGGGTGATGCCGAGCGCAGGTTCGGGTGCCAGACGGCGCTGTTCCGCGGCCCTCTCGCGGGCGGCGACGCTTTCCGCAGTTTCCTCGTAAAGCTGTTGGGCCACCGGAGCCGGGCCCCGGGCGCCAGAGATGCCGCGGACCGTCACCGTGCGCTGGACCGGGCCCTGGCGCAGGGTCACGGTATCGCCGGGCCTGACTTCACGCGAAGGCTTGGCGTCCTGGGCGTTGACCTGCACGCGGCCCTTGCCGATTTCATCGACGGCGAGCGAGCGTGTCTTGAAGAACCGGGCGGCCCAGAGCCACTTGTCGATGCGAATCTTGTCCATCAGCCGTGATTGTGGCCCATCGCGCGCGCCAGCGGCAGCCGCACGGTGGCGTCCAGGCCCGATATCCGGCCGTGGTCGATCCGGTTGTCCAGGGTGATGCTGCCGCCCAGCGCTTCCGCGATTTCATGGCAGATGGCCAGGCCCAGCCCCGAACCCTGACGCATGTCGCCGGCCGAAAACGGCTGAAACAGGCGCGGTGCCAGTTCGCTGGCAATGCCGCCACCGCTGTCGCTGACGGTGAGCGCGACCGTGCGGCTGTCGCTCACCACACGCACCGAAAGCCCTGCACCGGTCGGGGTGTGCTTGATGGCGTTGTGCAACAGGTTGCGCGTGAGCTCCTGCAGCATCCATTCGTGGGCAAGCACGGGCGCAGCCGTCGTTTCGATGGCAAAGTCGATGTCCTTGCCGGCGATCAGCGGTGACAGGTCCAGGGCTACGGCACGCACGGCGTCGCCCAGATCCAGGACAGACTGCGCACTGTGCTGGCGCAATTGCTCAACCTTGGCCAGCGCCAGCATCTGGTTGGCCAGCAACGTGGCGCGGTCGACCGTGTCATTGATTTCGACCAGTGCCTGCAGCGGCTCCACATCGCCTCGCAGTGCGGATTGCACCTGGGTCTTGAGCACGGCCAGCGGCGTGCGCAGCTGATGCGAGGCATCACGGACGAAGCGCTTCTGGTGGTCCAGAAGGTGCGCCAATCGGGTCATGACGGCATTGGTGGCGTCCACCAGTGGAAGCAGTTCGCGCGGCGCCCCGGCCGCCTCGATCGGGGTGAGGTCGCCTTCGGGCCGCGCCTGCAGCTCTGCGCTGAGCTTTCGCACGGGCCGCGTGGCGCGTTGCACCACCACCACCACCACGAGCGCGATCACCAACACGAGAAGCGCCTGGCGCCACAGGGTGTCGAAGAGCATCTGGCGCGCCAGGGTGTGGCGCAGTTCCAGGGTCTCGGCCACCTGGATCAGTGCCATGGCCCGTCCGCCGGTGCCGGTCACGGGCTGGAGCAGCGCCGCCACCCGCACGGGCTCGTTCAGATAGGTGTCGTCATAAAAATCCACCAAGGCGGCATAGGCCGGGCGCGCCGGAATCTGGCCACGCCAGAACGGCAGGTCGGCGAAGCCCGAGACCACCTCGCCCGAGGGGCTCGATACCCGGTAAAACATGCGACTCTGGTTGTCCGCCTCGAAAGCTTCAAGCGCCGAGTAGGGCACGCGCGCGCTCAACCGCGCCGCGTCGTCATAGCCTTCCACGTCAAGTTGCTCGCTGATCGACTTGGCCGAGGCCAGCAGGGTCCGGTCGTAGGCGGTATTGGCCGCGACCAGCGCCTGCCGGTACAGGCTCCAGGTGTTGACCAGCACAAACACGCACACGGGCACCAGGATGCCCAGCAGAAGGTAGCGCCGCAGTGAAAGAGCCTGTGTTGCCGGACGTCCGTCCGACGACGCAGCGATGTCTGTCTCGCTGTTCACGTCGAGACCTTCAAAAGATAGCCAAGGCCACGCAGCGTGACCAGCGTGACGCCGCTGTTCACGAGCTTTTTCCGCAGGCGGTAGACCACCACCTCGATGGCCTCGTACTGCACATCGTCCGCGCCTGGGAAAACGTGCTCGAACAAGCGCTCCTTCGACACCGCGTGCCCGGGCCGCGCCAGCAGCGCCTGCAGCAGGGCCAGTTCCCGGGGGGGCAGGTCAAGCACCTCGTCACGGCAGTAGATGGCGCCGCTGTGCCGGTCATGACGCAGGTCTCCCAGGCCGGGCGCCAGGTTTGCTTCGTTGTCAGCGGCTGCGCGGACACCGCTGCGCCGTGCCAGCGCGCGCACGCGGGCTTCGAGCTCATCCAGATCAAAGGGCTTGGGCAGGTAGTCGTCAGCGCCCGTGTTCAGCCCGATGATGCGGTCCCCGACTGTGCCGCGGGCGGTCAGGATCAGCACCGGCGTGGCCCAGCCGCTGGCGCGCGCCTGCTGCAGCACCTGCAGGCCGTCCATGCCAGGCAGGGTCAGGTCCAGCACCACCACGTCGGGATGGAAAGCCGGCCATTTCTGAAGCGCCTGAAGGCCATCGCCGCAGGCTGCCACGTCCATGCCCCGGCGCGAAAGGCTGCGCTGCAGCGTGGCCTGCATGGCCGGGTTGTCTTCGACAAGCAGCAGTTTCATGAGGCCGGACATTAGCACTTTCCCTGAGGGTCTGGACAGCCGTTTGACAGCTTCGGGCCAGAAGATCGACGGGTCCTTAACCAGCATTCAGGAGTTATCCATGCGTCGCGACACCTTCCTCAAATCCATGGCGGCCCTGGCCGCAGCAGGCGGCTTCCCACTTTCGGCCCTGGCGGCCACAAACCTCAAGATGATGATTCCGGCGAATCCGGGTGGCGGCTGGGATACCACCGGCCGGGCGCTGGGCAAGGCCCTGCTGGATGCCAAGCTGGCCGACACGGTGACCTATGACAACAAGGGCGGCGCCGCAGGTGCCCTGGGCCTGGCCCAGTTTGTCAACGGCAGCAAGGGCGACCCGAACGCGATCATGGTGATGGGCGCCGTCATGCTGGGCGGCATCATCACCGGCAAACCGCCGGTATCGCTGAGCGCCGCCACGCCGCTGGCTCGCCTGACCAGTGAATACAACGTGTTCGTGCTGCCCGCCAACTCGCCCTTCAAGAACATGAAGGAAGTCGTCGAGCAATTCAAGAAAGACCCCGGCAGCGTCAAGTGGGGCGGTGGCTCGCGGGGCTCCACCGAGCACATCGCTGCGGCCATGATCGCACGCGAGGTCGGCGTGGACGCCACCAAGGTCAACTACGTGGCCTTCCGTGGGGGCGGCGAGGCGACGGCAGCCATTCTGGGCGGCAACGTCACGATCGGCGGCGGTGGATACAGCGAGATGTCCGAGTACATCACCGCCGGCAAGATGAAGGGAATCGCCGTCACTTCGGGCGCCCGCCTGAAAGGCGTCAACATTCCGACGCTCAAGGAGCAGGGCATCAACGTCGAGATCGGCAACTGGCGCGGGGTTTATGGCGCACCGGGCATCACGGCGGAACAGAGCAAAGCGCTGATCGACTTGCTGGTCAAGGCGTCGAAGTCCAAGTCGTGGGCCGAGTCGCTGGAGAAAAACAACTGGACACCGGCCGTCCTGACGGGTGCCGAGTTCGCGAAGTTCGTGGATGACGATTTTGCCTCCCTGCGCGCCACCATGGTGAAGTCGGGCATGGTCTAAGCGCCATGTCCCACGACAACCGCAATGCTTCACTGCTCCAGGGGCTGGTCGGGCTCGGGGTGGTCGCTCTCGGCCTGGGGCTGGCCCTGGGCGCCATCAGCATCCCCTCGGCAGCGGGCTATGCGGGTGTCGGCCCCAATTTCCTGCCGTGGCTGGTTTCCCTGGCGCTGGTAGGGTGTGGGGCTTTCATGCTGTATGAAGTCCGCACCGGCGGCTTTCGCCACATGGAGGAGAGCCCTCCTGGCGAGAAGCCCTACTGGTCCGGCTTTGTCTGGATGTCCGCGGGCATGATGGTCAATGCCGCGCTGATCACCACGCTAGGCTTCATCTTCAGTTGTTCGCTGTGCTTTGTGCTGGCGGCACGGGGCATGCGCAATGCGGAGGGCCAGGCAAGCAGCGGCCTGAAGACCTGGATCAGGGACGGTGTCACCGGGCTGCTGATTGCGGCGCCGGTTTACTGGCTGTTTACCAAATTCCTGGCCATCAACCTGCCAGGCCTGACACAAAGCGGGTGGCTGTGATGGATATCTGGAACCAGCTGATCCAGGGCTTTGTCACGGCGGGCACGCCGGTCAACCTGTTGTGGGCCTTCGTCGGCTGCGCCCTGGGCACCGCAGTGGGCGTGCTGCCCGGCATCGGCCCGGCCACGGCGGTGGCCATGCTGCTGCCGATCACGGCCAAGGTCGATGCCACCGCATCGATGATCTTTTTCGCCGGCATCTACTACGGCGCCATGTACGGCGGCTCCACCACGTCGATCCTGCTGAACACGCCGGGCGAGACGGCCAGCATGGTCACCGCCATGGAGGGCAACAAGATGGCCAAGAGCGGGCGTGCCGGCGCGGCGCTGGCCACCTCGGCGATCGGCTCGTTCGTGGCCGGGACCATTGCCACCATCCTGGTCACGCTCTTCGCGCCCGTGGTGGCCGAATTCGCGGTCAAGCTGGGTCCGCCGGAGTACTTCATGCTGATGCTGCTGGCCTTCACCACGGTCAGTGCCGTGCTCGGCCAGAGCACCTTGCGCGGACTGACGGCACTGTTTGTCGGCCTGGCGCTCGGCCTGGTGGGCATGGACCAGATCACCGGGCAGGCCCGCTACACCGGGGGCGTTCCTGAATTGCTCGACGGCATCGAGATCGTGCTGGTGGCGGTGGGCCTGTTTGCCGTGGCCGAGGCCATGCATGCCGTGCTGTTCGAGGGCAGGGTGGTCGAGTCCGAGAACAAGATGAGCCGGGTGACCATGACGCGCGACGACTGGCGCCGCTCCATTCCGGCCTGGCTGCGGGGCACCGCGATTGGCGCGCCTTTCGGCTGCATTCCCGCCGGCGGCACCGAAATCCCGACCTTCCTTAGCTATGCTGCCGAAAAGAAGCTGGCCAAGGGCCCCAACCAGGCCGAGTTCGGCACCAAGGGCGCGATCGAAGGCGTCGCCGGGCCGGAAGCCGCCAACAATGCTACGGTGACCGCCGCGCTGATTCCGCTGCTGACGCTGGGCATCCCGGTGTCCAACACCACGGCGATCTTGCTGGGTGCGTTTCAGAACTATGGCATCCAGCCCGGGCCGCAGCTGTTCACGAGTTCATCGGCGCTGGTCTGGGCCCTGATCGCCTCGCTTTACATCGGCAACGTCATGCTGCTGGTGTTGAACCTGCCGCTGGTGGGTTTCTGGGTCAAGCTGCTCAAGGTACCCAAGCCGCAGCTGTATGCAGGCATCCTGATCTTCGCGACAGTCGGTGCCTACGGCATGCGGCAAAGTGCGTTCGATCTGTTCCTGCTGTATGCCATCGGCCTGCTGGGGCTGGTGATGCGGCGCTTCAACTTCCCGACGGCGCCCGTGGTCGTGGGCATGATCCTGGGCCCGCTGGCCGAGGCGCAGTTGCGCAACGCGATCTCGATCGGCGAGGGCAGCCCCATGGTGTTCCTGCAGCGCCCGATGTCTCTGACACTGCTGGTCATCGTGCTGTGCGTCCTGGTGCTGCCGCGTGCCGTCAAGTGGTGGAATACGCGCTCCGGGGCAGCCAAAGCTGGGTGAAAACGGGAATTGAAGGCGTTTTCTGAATCTGTCCAGCGTCCATTGGTCATTGTTTGCTATTCTTTCAGGACCGACTTGGGGCGCTTTGAACGCCAGTCGGCGTGGGTGGCCGCGGTAACATCGGAGTATGGATGACCTAGCCCCAGTGCCGCCCGCCTTTGCCCAGGCTCTTCCGCGAGACGCGCAGAGCATCCTGGAACTGGCGGCGCGCTCGATGTTCGACCTGTTTGCCAACGCCAGCGAAGGCATGCTGCTGGTAGACCGCGATGCCCGGGTGGTCTGGATCAACGACCAGTACCGCCGCTACCTGCCGGCGCTGGGCTTTGAGCGTGAGGAAGATTTCGTCGGCCACCCGGTGTCCGCGGTGGTGCAGAACACCCAGATGCACAAGGTGCTGGAGACCGGCAAGCCCATCCTGATCGACCTGCTGACCAACCGTGCCGGCACCTTTGTGGTCAGCCGGATTCCCTTGCGCGACGCCTCTGGCGCCGTGATCGGGGCCCTGGGCATCGTCCTGTTTGACCAGCCCGAGACCAATCTGCAGCCGCTGATCGCCAAGTTTTCGTTGGCGCAGCGCGACCTGGACGAAGCTCGACGCGAATTGGCCTCCCAGCGCCTGCAGCACGGCGGCAAGAGGCAGTCCAAGTACACCTTCACAAGTTTCGTCGGTACCAGTCCCGCTGCGGTGGAAGTCAAACGCCAGGCACGCCGTGCGGCGCAGTCCAGCAGTCCGGTCCTGCTGCTTGGGGAAACCGGCACCGGCAAGGAACTGCTGGCCCATGCCATCCACGCCTCGTCGGCGCGTGCACGGGGCGCTTTTATCAGCGTGAACATCGCCGCCGTTCCGGATACTTTGCTCGAGGCGGAGTTTTTCGGTGTGGCGCCTGGCGCCTACACCGGCGCCGAACGCAGGGGGCGCGACGGCAAGTTCCGCCTGGCCGATGGCGGCACGCTGTTTCTCGACGAGATCGGCGATATGCCGCTGGTGCTGCAGTCCAAGCTGTTGCGCGCCCTGCAGGAGGGCGAGATCGAACCGCTGGGCTCCAACAAGCTGATCCCTTTCGACGCGCGGGTCATTGCCGCCACCTCGCGTGATCTCGTGAAACTGGTGCGCGAGGGCAACTTCCGCGAAGACCTGTACTACCGCCTGAATGTCTTGCCGATTCGCGTGCCCGCGCTGCGCGACCGGCGTGAAGACCTTGCCGCCTTGGTCGAGGCCCTGGGTGAAGACATGGCCTTGCGCAGTGGTGAGCAGCCGCCCGAGTTGAGCGCCGAAGCGCTGACACTGCTGGCCCGCCAAACCTGGCGCGGCAACATCCGTGAGTTGCGCAACGTGCTGGAGCAGGCCACCATGCGCGCAGATTCGCACCACCTGGGGCGACAGCACATCGAAGCCGTGCTGCGCGAGACCCACGGGGCGCGGACCGGGTTCCCTGACGAGCCGGCGTACACTGACTCTGCAGGCATTGCCCCGTCGACCGAGCAGGCGCCCCCCGCCCTGATCCGGCCGCTGGCGCTGCAGGTGGCGGAACTGGAAGCGGCCGCCATCACAGCGGCCCTGGCGCGGTGTCGGGGCAACAAGGTCGCTGTGGCCAGGATGCTTGGAATCTCCCGAGCCAAGTTGTATGAGCGTCTTCAGACGATCCGTGACACGCACCCGGATCCTTGATGGCGCCGGATCACCCCGCGTTGCGGCTTGCGGAGCCGAGGGCGTGCGAGCGCCGGGCAGTGTCGTGACAAGGAGTCATTGATGAGGGAGTTGTTCGGGCGCTGGAACCATCACGCCGGCGATTTCTGGGGTGGACTCGCCGCTATGCTCGTGGCGCTGCCTGCGGCTGTCGCCTTCGGTGTCACGGTCTATGCCGCGATTGGTCCTCAGTACGCTGCCTTCGGGGCGCTCACCGGCATTCTCGGCGCCACTGCGCTCGGTCTCATTGCGCCCACGTTCGGCGGCACGGACCGCCTGATCAGCGCGCCGTGTGCACCCGCCGCTGCGGTTCTGTCCGCATTTGCCATTGAACTGGTGCAGCAGGGCGTCGCAGCCGAAACTATCGTGCTGCTGATGACCGTGCTCGGCATCCTCACGGGGTTGATCCAGATGCTGATCGGCTTTCTGGGCGTTGGAAAGCTGATTCGCTACATTCCGTATCCGGTGGTCAGTGGCTACCTCAGCGGGGTGGGCCTGATCATCGTTGGCAGCCAGATTCCGAAATTTGCCGGCGCGCCGGCGGGGTCCGGCTGGTTTGATGTGCTGGTTTCCCCGTTGCTCTGGGACTGGCGGGGCCTGGCTATTGGCGGGGCGACCGTTGTGGCCATGCTGCTGGCCGCGAAAGTGACCAAGGCCATCCCCGCCACAATTGTCGGCATCCTGGCGGGGCTTTTGACTTACTTGGGGTTGGCCAGCAATGATGCGTCCATGTTGCAACTGGCCGGCAACCCACTGGTGGTGGGGCCGCTCGGCGCATCGGCGGAGGGCTACGTCGGGTTGCTGACGAACCGCTGGTTCCAGATTGGCGATCTGCGGCTGTCCCAGGTGGCTGCCCTGCTGGGCAGTGCGCTGACGCTGGCGGCCTTGCTGTCCATCGACACGCTGAAGACCTGCGTGGTCCTCGACCAGATGACGCGAACCCGGCACGAACCCAACCGTGAACTGGCGGCGCAGGGGCTTGGCAACATAGTCGCCTCGACGATCGGTGGGATGCCTGGCGCCGGAACCATGGGCGCAAGTCTGGTGAATTTGTCCAGCGGCGCGAAGACTCGCATTTCCGGAATTCTGGAAGGCGCGTTTGCACTGGTTGCTGCCCTGATGCTGGGGGCCTTCGTCGCCTGGATCCCCGTGGCGACACTGAGCGGCGTGTTGATCGTGGTGGGGATTCGCATGATCGATACGGACCCGTTGCGCTACCTGGAGTCGCGCTCGACGGTGCTGGACTTTCTGGTGGTGCTGGCGGTGGTCGCCGTGGCGCTCAGTGTGGGTCTGATCGCAGCCTCGGCGACGGGCGTCGTTCTTGCCATCATTCTTTTCCTTCGCGAGCAGGTCGGAGGCAACGTGATCCGTCGCAAGAGCCTGGTCAGCCAGCGCTCGTCCACATGGTATCGGCCGGAGGCCGAAATGCGGCTGCTTGAACAGAAGGGTGCTTCCGGGATTATTTTTGAACTGCAGGGCAGTCTGTTCTTCGGAACCACGCATCACTTCTATGTAACGCTGGAGCCCGAACTGCGCACCCGGGACTTCATCATTCTCGATCTGCAGCGAGTTCAATCGGTCGATCTGACGGCGGCCCACACGCTGATCCTGATCCGCGACATGCTGGCCGAGCGCAACGCCGTCCTGTTGTTGTCCAACGTGCGCGAGAGTCTGCCCAACGGCCGCAATCTGCGGGAGTTTCTCGAGCTTAGCGGCTTGACCGGCAATGACAGCCCCGTGCTGATCATGCCAACACTCGAATCGGCCATCGAATGGGTGGAGGATCGTCTGCTCGGGGCGATCGACAAACCCCAGGCCGCTTCGGTGCCGCTGGAACTGCACGAGATGGAGCTTTTCCAGGGGCGCAAGGATGACACGATGGTCGATCTCGAGGCGTCCATGGAGCGGCGTTCACGGAAAGCTGGCGAGGCCATCTACCGCAGGGGTGATCCCGGCGACGAGTTGTACCTGATCCGATCCGGTGAGGTGCGACTTCTTGTCAGTTCGGGCGGGAGCACGCAGTTGCACCATATCGCCACCTTTGGGCGAGGTGATTTTTTTGGCGGCCTGGCATTCCTGGACCACCGCCCGCGCGGCAACGAGGCTGTTGCACACCAGGATACGGAACTGTTCGTGCTGACGCGCGACAAATTCACCGAATTGGCCGAGGCACATCGCTTGACCGCTTTCATCATGATGTCAGCGCTGGCCCGTACGCTGGCCATCCGCTTGCGCCACACCGATGACGAACTCACCTTGTTGCAAGAGGACTGACCGGATTGGGGTGAATCGAAACCGCTTCCCGATGCATGGTAGAAACCCTGAATTATTCCTGGGCATATGTATGAATTACAGACATAAAAATGACTGAATTTCATACAAATAATGCCCGGCATTTGGCTATTTCAATGAAATCAAAGGCTTGCAGGCGGGCATGAAGGTTGCGGAGATGAATGTATTCATACAAGGAGACCCTTCATGCACCGTCGAAACCTGATCGCACTGGCCGTTCTGGCAACCGCCATAGCCGCACCCGCATTCAGTCAGTCCAAAGAGATCAAGATTGCCATCATCGCCAGCAAGACCGGCCCACTGGAAGCCTATGCGAAGCAGACCATCGTGGGTTTCAACATGGGCCTGGACTACGCCACCGGCGGCACGATGATGGTGGCGGGCAAGAAACTGGTCGTGATCGAGAAGGACGACCAGGGCAAGCCCGACGTGGGCAAGAGCCTGCTGGCCGCTGCCTACGCCGACGACAAGGTCGATATCGCAGTGGGTCCGACGGCGTCTCCTGTCGCTCTGGCCATGTTGCCCGTGGCTGAAGAGTACAAAAGGATCCTGCTGGTCGAGCCGGCGGTGGCTGACAGCATCACCGGCGACAAGTGGAACAAGTACATCTTCCGCACCGGCCGCAACTCGAGCCAGGACGCCGCTGCCAACGCTGCCGCGCTGGACCAGCCCGGCAACGTGATTGCCACGCTGGCCAACGACAACGCCTTTGGCCGCGACGGTGTGAAGGCCGCCAAGGAATTCACCAAGCACGCCAAGATCGTCCATGAGGAATACCTGCCCGTAGGCACCACCGACTTCACCGCCGGTTTGCAGCGCATCATTGACAAGCTCAAGGACCAACCGGGCAAGAAGTACATCTCGGTGGGCTGGTCCGGCGCGCCGGCACCCTTTGCCAAGATCGCCGACCTCGACCTGAAGAAGCGCTACGGCATCGAACTGGCCACCGGCGGCAACATCCTGCCGGCGATGGTGGCCTACAAGCAGTTCCCGGGCATGGAGGGCGCGCTGTACTACTACTTCGGCATTCCGAAGAACCCGGTCAACGAAGCCATGGTGGCGCAGCACTACAAGCAATTCAAGGCACCGCCGGACTTCTTCACCGCCGGCGGGTTCTCCGCCGCCATGGCCATCGTGACGGCACTCAAGAAGACCAACGGCGACACCAGCACCAACAAGCTGATTGAGACCATGGAAGGCATGAGCTTCGACACGCCCAAGGGCAAGATGACCTTCCGCAAGGAAGATCATCAGGCGATGCAGAGCATGTACCACTTCAAGATCAAGGTGGACCCGGCCTTCGCCTGGGGCGTGCCGGAACTGGTGCGCGAGATCAAGCCCGAAGAGATGAATATCCCGATCCGCAACAAGCGTTGATTGGGTGCTCGGCTACTGCGCAACCCGACGGCGGCGTTGCGCGGTGCTGGCCGTCCTTACGTACCTTGAGTACGTTCCGGTGGCTGCGCTCCGTGCGCCTTGCCCGCGGGCTGCTCGCTACGCCGCTCCCCCAATCAATGGAGAGCATGACTGAAAATGCTTGAAACCTCCAATCTCACGATCCGTTTTGGCGGCCACGTGGCGGTGAATGCCGTCTCGTCCCGTTTCGAGCCGGGCACCCTGACCGCCATCGTCGGGCCCAATGGTGCCGGGAAGACCACCTATTTCAACCTGATCTCGGGGCAGCTCAAGGCGTCGGCGGGCACCGTCAGCCTGAATGGGCGTGACCTGTCCGGCCTGGGGGTTTCGGCGCGCACCCGCGCCGGCCTGGGTCGCGCCTTCCAGCTCACCAACCTGTTCCCCAAGCTCACCGTGCTGGAAAACGTCCGTCTGGCCGTACAGGCCGCGACCGACGGGCCGCACCGGCGCGGGCTGAACCTGTGGAGCATCTGGAGCGACCATGCGGCGCTGACCCGGCGTGCGCACGACATCCTGGCGACCGTGGCGATGGCGCCCAAGCAGGACTCCCTTGTGGCGAATCTGCCGCACGGGGACCAGCGCAAGCTCGAGGTCGCGCTGCTGATGGCGCTCGACCCGCAGGTCTACATGTTCGACGAACCCACCGCCGGCATGAGCACGGCCGAGGCGCCGGTCATCCTTGACCTGATCCGCAGGCTGAAAAGCGACAAGACCAAGACCATCCTGCTGGTGGAGCACAAGATGGACGTGGTGCGCGAACTCGCCGACCGCATCATCGTGCTGCACAACGGCGCGCTGGTGGCCGATGGCGAGCCGGCAGCGGTGATCGCATCTCCCGTGGTGCAGGAGGCTTATCTGGGCGTCGCTCCGCAAAGTGCCGCTGCCGCCGGTCAGCCGAGGGAGGCAGCATGAGCGACTTCCTGCTCAAACTGGAAGGCGTGCACACGCACATCGGTGCCTACCACATCCTGCACGGCGTGGACCTTGCCGTGCCGCGCGGCCAGCTCACGATGCTGCTGGGGCGCAACGGCGCGGGCAAGACCACCACGCTACGCACCATCATGGGCCTGTGGCCGGCATCAAAGGGCCGCATCAGCTTTGGCGGCAAGGACATCACGGCGATGGCCACGCCGCAGATCGCTGCGCTCAACATCGCCTACGTACCCGAGAACATGGGCATCTTCTCCGACCTCACAGTCAAGGAGAACATGCTGCTGGCCGCGCGCAAGGCGAAACACGCGGCGCAAATGGACGAAGCCCGGCTGCAGTGGATCTTCAAGCTGTTCCCCGCGGTGCAGACCTTCTGGAACCATCCGGCGGGCAAGCTCTCCGGTGGCCAAAAGCAGATGCTGGCCGTGGCGCGCGGCATCGTCGAGCCGCGCGAGCTGCTGATCGTGGACGAGCCCAGCAAGGGTCTGGCGCCGGCCATCATCAACAACATGATCGAGGCCTTCGAGCAGCTCAAGGCCAGCGGCGTGACCATCCTGCTGGTGGAGCAGAACATCAACTTCGCCAAGCGGCTGGGCGACACGGTGGCCGTGATGGACAACGGTGTCGTCGTCCACGCCGGCTCCATGCGCGAACTGGCTGAAAGCGAATCCCTGCAAACCTCGCTGCTCGGGCTGGCGCTATGACATGTTTCAATAGAAAAATGGCTTTACCCTGCGTAAATGGGTCATTGTTTGCTATCGTATTTGAATATTTTCAGAGCCGGGGAGGCACGGCATGAAGGCCCTTGAGCTCGACTGGAAGCCGCTGGTGTTGGTGCCACTGCTGGCGCTGATCGCGCTGCCGCTGGTGGGCTCGGGCTCGACCTGGCTCACGCTCACGGTCGCCGGGCTGGCGATGGGCATGATCATCTTCATCATCGCCTCGGGCCTCACCCTGGTGTTCGGCCTGATGGACGTGCTGAACTTCGGCCACGGCGTGTTCATTGCGCTCGGCGCCTATGTCGCCACGTCGGTGCTGGGCGGGATGGGCGACTGGACCGGCTCCACCGAACTGTGGCGCAACCTGGTGGCGCTGGCCCCCGCCATGGTCGTCGGCATGCTGGTGGCCGGCGCCGTGGGCGTGGCCTTCGAGCGCTTCATCGTGCGCCCGGTCTACGGGCAGCATCTGAAGCAGATCCTGATCACCATGGGCGGCATGATCATCGGCGAGGAGCTCATCAAGGTGATCTGGGGCCCGCAACAGATCGCGCTGCCGCTGCCCGAGGCGCTGCGCGGCTCCCTGCTGCTGGGCGACGCGTCCATCGAGCGCTACCGGGTGGTGGCGGTGGTCGTCGGCCTGATCGTGTTTGCCCTGCTGGCCTGGACGCTCAGCCGCACCAAGATCGGCCTGCTGATCCGCGCCGGCGTGCAGGACCGCGAGATGGTCGAGTCGCTGGGCTACCGGATTCGCCGCCTGTTCGTCGGCGTCTTCGTGGTGGGCAGTGCGCTGGCCGGCCTGGGCGGCGTGATGTGGGGCCTGTACCAGCAGAACGTGACGCCGCAGATGGGCGCGCAGGTCAACATCCTGATCTTCATCGTCATCATCATCGGCGGCCTGGGCTCGACCGGCGGCGCGTTGATCGGCTCGCTGCTGGTCGGGCTGATGGCCAACTACACCGGCTTCCTGGTGCCGAAGGTCGCGCTGTTCTCCAACATCGCGCTGATGGTGGCGGTGCTGCTGTGGCGCCCGCAGGGTGTGTACCCGGTGGCGAACCGGTAAGACCCATGTACCCCCACGCTCATCACTTTGTGTATTCGCTGCCCCCCGAGGGGGCTGGCCTCCCTTGGGGCGGCCCGGCGGGAGTCCGACCATGTTGAACCGAATTCTCTCCAACGATTTCCCCCGCAGCCGGCTGCTGGGCGTGCTGCTGGTGGCCGTGCTGCTGGGGCTGGCCTTCGCGCCCTTCATCTTCCCCGGCGTCAAGGCGTTGTCGGTGGCGGCCAAGGTGCTGGTGTTCATCGTGCTGGTGGCCAGCTTCGACCTGCTGCTGGGCTACACCGGCATCGTGAGCTTCGCCCACACCATGTTCTTTGGCATCGGCGCCTACGGCATGGCGATGGCCAGCACCCGCCTGGGGGCCACCTGGACGGCGCTGGCCGTGGGGCTGGGCGCGTCGCTGGTCCTGTCGCTGCTGCTGTCGCTGGCGGTGGGCCTGTTCTCGCTGCGGGTGCGCGCCATCTTCTTCGCGATGATCACGCTGGCGGTGGCGTCGGCGTTCCAGACCTTTGCCTCGCAAATGTCGGACTACACCGGTGGCGAGGACGGGCTGAGCTTCAAGCTGCCCGAGGTCTTGATGCCCAGCCATGAATTCCTCGACGCGCCCTTCCTGGGCGTCTCCATCGACGGCCGCCTGCTGACCTACTACCTGCTGTTCATCACTGCCGTGGTGCTGGTGCTGGCGCTGTTGCGCATCGTCAACTCGCCATTCGGTCGCGTGCTGCAGGCCATCCGCGAGAACGAGTTCCGTGCCGAGGCCATCGGCTACCGGGTGGTGGTCTACCGCACCACATCGAGCGTGCTGTCGGCGCTTTTTGCCACGCTGGCTGGCGCCATGCTGGCGCTCTGGCTTCGCTACAACGGGCCGGACACCTCACTGAGCTTCGAAATCATGATCGACGTGCTGCTGATCGTGGTCATTGGCGGCATGGGAACGATGTACGGCGCGGCCATCGGCGCGGTGCTGTTCCTGATTGCGCAGAGCTACCTGCAGGAACTTCTGCGCCTGGCCAGCGAGGCCACCACCGCCGTACCCGTGGTGTCGGCATTGCTCTCGCCCGACCGCTGGCTGCTTTGGCTGGGCGTGCTGTTCGTTCTTTCGGTGTATTACTTCCCGACCGGGGTGGTGGGGCGGCTGCGTGCCAGCGCCACCCTCGATCGCGGCGGGCTGCATGGAGACAAGGCATGAGTTACACATCCCGCTATCTGACCTGCGCTGGCCGGGAACTTCACTTCACCGAGTGGGGCGCCGGCCATGCGCAAACCGTGATTGCCTGGCATGGCCTGGCGCGCACCGGGCGCGACATGGACGAACTGGCCGACCATCTGAGTCGCCAGGGCTACCGGGTGATCTGTCCCGACACGCTGGGCCGCGGCCTCTCGCAATGGAGTCCCGATCCGCGGCACGAGTACTGCCTGGCGTTCTACGCCCGCACGGCGCGCGAGTTGCTGGACCAGCTCGGCATCGAGCGGGCGCACTGGGTCGGCACCTCCATGGGCGGGGCCATCGGCATGGTCTGTGCGTCCGGTTATTTCGAGCCGTCGCTCAAGGGGCGCATCCGCTGTCTGGTGCTCAACGACAATGCCCCCGAACTGGCGCAGGTGGCCATTGAACGCATCAAGGCCTACGCGGGCAATCCGCCCGCTTTTGCCACGGTGCTGGAGCTCGAAGCGTTCTTCCGGCAGGTCTACAAGCCTTACGGGTGGCTCAGCGACGCCCAATGGCGCCGGCTGACCGAGACGTCGACGCGCCGCCTGTCGGATGGCCGCGTTACCCCGCATTACGACCCGGCCATGGTGCAGCAGTTTCTGAGCTACCCCGACGATTACCTGATCTGGCATCACTACGACGCCCTGGAGATCCCCGTGCTGTGCCTGCGTGGCGCGGAATCTGACCTGGTGCTGCCAGCGACCGTGGCGGCCATGAAGCAGCGTGGCCCGGGGCTGAGGGGCACGCTGCAGGTGGTGGAAGTACCGGGTTGCGGCCACGCGCCGGCGCTCAACGTGCCCGCTCACCTGGCGCTGGTCAGCGACTTCCTGACGGTTGCGGGCGGAACCACGGCCGCTTGAAGCGGCCCCGGCCCGGCGTGCAATCGACCCTACTGCTTCGCCCCCAGCGCCAGCGCGAGTGCGCGTGAACCGGCAGTAGCAGCCTCATCAGGTTTGACCTGCGTCGGCCAGCCTGACAAGTGACGCTCGGCCAGGGTGGCCAAGGCAGCGATCCAACCGGGACTGTCGTTCAGGCAGGGGATGTAGTTGAATTCCTTGCCGCCCGCGTGCAGGAAGGCCTCGCGCGCCTCCATCGCAATCTCCTCCAGCGTCTCCAGGCAGTCGCCGGTGAAGCCGGGGCAGACCACATCCACCCGCTTGACGCCCCCCTGTGCCAGCGCCACCAGCGTGGGCTCGGTATAGGGCTGCAACCATTTGGCCTTTCCAAAGCGGGACTGGAAGGTCAGCTGGTACTGGTCTTTCGAAAGGCCCAGCCTTTGCGCCAGAAGGCGCGCGGTCTTGTGGCATTCACAGTGGTAGGGGTCGCCCAGGTGCAGGGTGCGCTCCGGTACGCCGTGAAAGCTCATCACCAGCCTGTCCGGGCGGCCATGGTCCTGCCAGTATTTCGTGATCCGCCGGGCCAGTGCCTCGATGTAGCCCGGGTCGTCGTGGTAGTTGTTGACGAAGCGCAGCTCGGGAATACGGCGCACCCTCGCGGCCCAGGTGTAGACGGCGTCGAACACGCTGGCGGTGGTGGTGGCGCTGTACTGGGGATAGGCGGGCAGGATCAGGATGCGGGTGTGGCCTTCGGCCTTGAGCTTGTCCAGTTCCGAGGCCATCGACGGGTTGCCATAGCGCATGGCGTAGCGCACGGTGACGTGGTGGCCGCGCTCGCCGAGGTGGCCGCGCAGCAGGGTCGCCTGTTTGTCGGTCCAGACCTTCAGCGGGGAGCCCTCGGGCAGCCAGATCGACGCGTATTTCTTCGCCGACTTGGCCGGGCGCGTGCGCAGGATGATGCCGTGCAGAATCAGCCACCAGATGGGCCGGGGGATCTCCACCACGCGGTGGTCGCCGAGGAACTCGGCCAGATAGCGGCGCAGCGCGGGTGCGGTCGGCTCGTCGGGCGTGCCCAGGTTGCACAGCAGCACGGCCGTTCTGGCCGGCTGGCCATGCTGGAAGGAGGGTTCGGTTTGGAAGGACATGCGCTATTCTCCCGCAAGCGATTTTTCCGCGCGGACTGCCCCCATTCATCCCCATGCCCCTGCTCGACGTTCGCCGCATCCGCGCCATCACCCTGGACCTGGACGACACCCTGTGGCCGATCTGGCCGACCATTGCGCGGGCCGAAGCGAGCTTGCAGACCTGGCTGGCCCGGCACGCACCGGCAACAGCCGCCGCATGCGCTGCCCCCGGCGCGCTGCGCGAGGTGCGCCTGCATATGAACACCCACCGGCCCGACCTGGCGCATGACATGAGCGCGCTGCGCCGCGAATCCATCCGGGTCATGCTGACACGATCGGGCGATGACCCCGGCCTGGCAGAGCCCGCGTTCGAGGTGTTCTTCGACGCCCGCCAACGCGTCGAGTTCTTTGACGACGCCTTGCCTGCATTGGAGTTCCTCAGCAGCCGCTTTCCCGTGGTGGCTTTGTCCAATGGCAATGCGGATGTGCAGCGCGTCGGCATCGGCCGTCACTTTTGTGCAGCGTTCAGCTCAAGCACGCTGGGCGTTGGAAAACCCGACCCGCGCATGTTCCATGTCGGCGCGCGGGCGGCAGGTGTGCCCTCTGACGCAGTGCTGCACATTGGCGACGACGCACACCTGGACGGCGTGGGCGCACTCAACGCAGGCATGCAGATGGCCTGGGTCAACCGCGCCGGCCACGTCTGGGAGTCCCCGGCTTACGAGCCGCATGTGACGGTGGCCGAACTGCGCAGCCTTTGCGAGTTGCTGGCTTGAAGGCCGCGCGCCAGGCCGGCCAATCCGGGGAAAGACCGCCAGCCTTTGGCCCGCAACGACGACGCTGGCGAATTGGCTACCTGAGCCCGGACACCGATGAAGTGTCTTGCGCGACAATCGAGGCATGAAAAAGCTCCGGGATATCGCCCTGTCCATGCTGGATCTGGTCGCCGTGCGCGAGGGCGGCAGCGTGGCCGACGCGCTGAAGATTGCCTTGCGCACGGCGCAGCACGCCGAATCGCTCGGCTTTACCCGTTACTGGCTGGCCGAGCATCACAACATGGCTGGTATCGCCAGCTCCGCGACAGCGGTGCTGGTGGGGCACATTGCCGGTGGCACGAAAACGATGCGCGTCGGCTCGGGCGGCGTCATGCTGCCGAACCACGCGCCGCTGGTGGTGGCCGAGGCCTTTGGCACACTGGCCGAGCTGTATCCGGGCCGCATCGACCTGGGCCTGGGCCGCGCGCCCGGCACCGACCGGACCACGATGCGCGCGCTGCGCCGCGACCGGGTCGAGACCGAGGCCGATTTCCCCCGCGACGTGGCGGAACTGCAGCAACTGCTGGGCCCGGTGCGGCCTGGCCAGCCCATCATCGCCATGCCGGGAGCGGGCACCCAGGTGCCGATCTGGCTGCTCGGCTCCAGCCTGTTCTCGGCGCAACTCGCGGCCGAGCGCGGCCTGCCGTATGCGTTTGCCTCGCACTTCGCGCCGCGCCTGCTGCGCCAGGCGCTGGAGGTCTACCGTGGCCAGTTCCGGCCTTCCGCAACGCTGGCAAAGCCGTATGTGGTGATCGGCGTGCCGCTGATTGCCGCGCCCACCGACGATGAGGCCGAGTACCTGGCCAGCAGCACCTACCAGCGCGTGCTGGGCATCCTGACGGGCGACCGCACGCGATTGCAGCCGCCGGTGGCGGACTTCATGGCGGAACTGCTGCCCCAGGAGCGTGCCGCCATCAACGACTTCCTCGCGGCCGCCGTGATCGGCGGGCCCGACAAGGTCCGCACGGGACTCATGGCGCTGGCGCAGGCCACGGACGCCGATGAATTCATGCTGGTCAGCGATGTGTTCGACCCGGCGCTGCGCCTGCGTTCGCTGGACATTGCCACGGCCGCGCGCGCGGACTGACCGCCTCAGGTCGGGCGGAACATCCGGAACAACTGCTGCGGACCGATCGTGAAGTAGTCGGCCGGCCCGCCACCGCGCACGACGGGCTGTGCGGCGGCTGTGTCGTACACCCCGTCCTTGATCAGGCTTTCAGCGACATGCACGGCGACGACTTCGCCGAGCACCAGCCAGGTCGCCACCTTTTCGCCGCTGGCGCCTTGCAGTTGCACGATCTGCGTGCGTCGGCATTCGAAGGAGACCGGGCTCTCCCGCACGCGGGGCACGCCGATCACGCGTGATGCCACCGGGGTGAGGCCGGCCAGCTCGAACTCGCTGACCTCGGGCGGCACCGGCGCGCAGGTCTGGTTCATGGCCTGCGCCAGCGGCACCGTCACCAGGTTCCAGGCAAACTCGCCGGTCTGCTCGATATTGCGCAGCGTGTCCTTGTGGCCGATGCTGGCAAAGCCCACGATCGGCGGTGTGTAGTTGAAGGCGTTGAAGAAGCTGTACGGTGCCAGGTTCAGCGCTCCCGCCGCGCTGCGCGTTGAAATCCAGCCGATCGGGCGTGGCCCCACGATGGCATTGAACGGGTCGTGTCGCAGGCCGTGGCCGTCACGCGGCTCGTAAAAGTGCATGGCATCGGGCAAGGTCAACTCCAGTGGGGATCTGCAGCGGACTCTAACCGCAATGACGGCGATGCGCGGTCATTGCGCGCGACGACGGCGGTATGAATGGCGAACTCAGCGCGGGTCGTAGGCCGAACGCACGCGCATCCGCAGGCTCAGGTCGGTGCGAGAGTCGGCATTGGCCAGCGCAGTTTCCTGGTCGATGCGACCGTTCTTGACCAGTTCCAGAAGAACCTGATCAAAGGTGTGCATGCCCACGACGCCACTTCGCTCGATGGCCTGCTTGAGTTCGTCCATGGAACCCTTGAGGATCAGGTCGGAAATGTAAGCTGAACGCAGCATTGTTTCCGTGGCCAACACCCGGCCACCCTCGGCACCGGGAAGCAACCGTTGCGAGATGATGGCCTGCATGTTCAGGGACAGGTCCATCCGCAACTGCGTATGCATGTTTTCCGGGAAAAAGTTGATGATGCGCTTGAGCGCCTGGCTGGAGTTGGCCGCATGCAGCGTGGAAACGCAAAGGTGGCCGGTCTCGGAGTAGGCAATGGCGTGCTCCATCGTCTCGCGGTCGCGGATCTCGCCGATCATGATCATGTCGGGCGCCTGGCGCATCGCATTGCGCAGCGCATCGGCAAAGCTGTGGGTATCGATGCCTACCTCGCGCTGGTCGACAGTGCACTTGTCGTGGGTGAAGAGGAATTCGATCGGGTCTTCCACAGTCAGGATGTGCCCCTGGCTGTTGTGCGACCGGTACTCGATCATGGACGCCAGGGTGGTGCTTTTGCCCGACCCGGCGGCACCCACCACCAGCAACAGACCTCGCTGCAACAGCGCCAGATCGCGGACCACCGGGGGAAGTCCCAGCGCTTCAAAACCGGGAACCGTCACATTGATGCGGCGCGCCACCATGGCAGTCTGTCCCCGCTGGCGGTACACGCTGATTCGGAAGCGGCCAATGCCCGGGGCGGTATACGACAGGTTGCATTCGAGCGAGCGTTCGAAGTCGGCAATCTGGTCGGGGGTCATCACGGAATAGGCCAGCAGGCCGGCGTGATCGGTCTCGAGCGGCGGCAGCGTTAACGCCCAGGACTCGCCATTGACCTTGATGTGGGGCGGCGCGCCTGTCGTCAAAAACAGATCAGAGGCTTCGGTGTCCACCATCTTGCGCAACAGGCTTTGCAGTTCTTCGTTTGCCATCAAAACTCCTTGATCTGGTTCAGGGCCATGCAAGGATAGTCTTTGTGACTTGCACGAACGCCCGGTCTGCATGGTAAACCGGCCGGCCGCGTTCGGCCATGGCGGCCGCGATTTTCTTGATCTAAGGCAGATTCAAGGCCATCCCGCCGCTGCGCACGGCGCCTTCGAGCGTGGCCGGATAAGGGCCGTCGACGTAGTCGCCGCAGGCGGCCAGAGCGCGGGCAACCGATGCGGGCGGCCGCTGGAGCGCAGGGGTGCAGGAGAAGGTGGCGCGTTTCTCGGTCAGGGTCTGGAAGGGTTCAATCACGAGACCCAGCTGTATCAGCGCCTGGGCGACGACCCGTTCCTGCAGTGCCTGGCGTTCGCCCATGCTGGCGCTGATCACGAACGCCAGCAGTCCTGCGGGCCCGCCGAGCTGACCCCGGTCAAACACGAACTGGGCCGGATGGTCCACGCTGGCCCGCAGCGCCGTCATGGGCCGGGGCAGGCCGGCGCGGGACATCGCATACACCGTGGTGATGGCCTGGTGATGCAGGGCGTCCGCGCGGGCGGCCCATGTCCGCAGGTCCCGCGCCAATTCTTCGGGAGCATCCACGGATGCCGCGAATGCGAGCCTGGCCGCCTCCGTTGCCGGTGTTGCAAGGACGGCACGATCGAAGGGCTCCCCGTCGATGGACCATCCGGCCCGGGCGCTGCCGGTCCTGTCCCAACGCAGCGACTTGACACGCTGGCCCGCAAGCACGCGGTGGCCTCTTTGCATCAGCCAGCGCGCGGCCGGGTCCGGAAACAGGCTGCCCAGGTCGACACGCGGCAGCATCAGGTTGGAGCCGCCAAACGGGCCGAACATGGCGTCCTTCACGACCCGCAGGAACACCGCACCGCTGGCCGCGCGGGCCGGCGTGTTGAGCGCCGAGACGCACAGCGGCTCGATGAATTCGTCCTTGAGCCGCCGGTTCAGCGATGCGCACAAATCGGCGACCGTGACCTCAGGTGCGCAGGAAAAACCACGCAGCTGCCAACGGGTGGCGGCATGCAACAGCGAAAACTTGTCGCGCCAGTCCCAGCCGCGGGCGCGCAGGATGCCGGCCACGGCATCCCAGGGCGCAGGGCCGTCGGACAGGGCCAGGCCGCTTCCGTCGGGAAAACACAGGGCAAGCGGCAGGCGCATGAGCGCCTGCTCTGGATCCACACCGACCAGGCGCATCAGGCGCAGGGACTCGGTGTAGGCGCCGATCAGGATGTGCTGACCGTTGTCGAGCAGGCTCTGTGTGCCGTCGGGCAAGGCGACGGGCACACCGCGTGCCCGGCCCCCCATTGCGCGCGCAGCCTCGAACACGGTGACACTGTGACCCGCTTGCGCCGCCGCCAGGGCCGCAGCCATGCCAGCCCACCCGCCGCCGATAACAGCGATCTTCATGGCGGCGACGACGAGTCTGCTTTCGCCGCTGGGCCATCCCAGGTCGAATCGTAGGCGCATCGGGGCGTGATGAGTCCGGTGGCGACAAAGGCCTTGCTCATAACCTGCCCAGCGCCTGGACCTTCCACGCCAGCCACAGCTTGCGCAGCGGCGTCAAGGCGATGCGCTGGTGCAGCACCTTGAACTGGTCCTGTTCGATTTCCCGCAGCAGTGTGCGGTAGATGCTGGCCATCATGAGGCCCGGCTTCTGGGCACGCCGGTCTGCGGCCGGCAGCAGGGCGATCGCCTCGTCGTACAGGGCATGCGCGCGACGGGCCTGGAAGGCCATCAGGGTGGCGAAGCGCTCCGAGTAGCTGCGCTTGAGGATCTCGTGGGCCTTCACATCGAACTGCTGTAGTTCGCTGATCGGCAGGTAGATGCGCCCACGCAACGCGTCCTCGCCCACGTCGCGGATGATGTTGGTGAGCTGGAAGGCCAGCCCGAGCTTGTGCGCGTAGGCGGTGGTCGCGGGCTCGGTCTGCCCGAAGATCAGCGCCGAGACCTCGCCCACCACGCCGGCCACGAGGTGGCAGTAGCGCTGCAGGGCGGGGTAGTCGAGGAAGCGCGTCTGCTCCAGGTCCATCTGGCAGCCTTCGATCACGGCCTGCAGGTGGCGCTGCTCGATCCCGTAGTTCGGGCAGTGCGGCATCAGGGCCTGCAACGCGGGGTGGCTGGGCTGGCCGGCAAACGCCTTCGCCACTTCGCTTTGCCACCAGGCCAGTTTGGTGCGGGCCACACCGGGATCGGTCACTTCGTCCACCACGTCATCCACTTCCCGGCAGAAGGCATAAAACGCGGTGATGGCGGCGCGCCGGGCTGGGGGCAGGAACAGAAAGGCATAGTAGAAGCTGCTGCCTGAGGCGGCAGCTTTTTGCTGGACGTAGTCTTCAGGGGTCATGAATAGGCGCGGTTGGGTTCGCGGGCCGCCACGCTGGTCGGTGTGTGGGCCTTGGCACCGATTGTCACATCCACAGGGCTCGCCACAGCATGACGGGCGCGTCCCACGCCGACAGAGTGGGCCGGGCCTGCAGCGTGGCGTAGTCCAGGGCGTCGATCTTGTCCAGGATGCGCAGGCCGCCCTGCACGACCAGACGCAGCTCCCAGCCGGCTCGCCCAGGCACCTTTTTCACGAGATTTGAGCCTTTTTGCATCATATCCAGCGTCCACTGGACATTTTCTGCTATCAAAAGAGTTGCGTTTGGCGTTTGCTCGAGCCTCGCCGGGTCCACGCCCAGCGCGGTGCAGCGGTCGCCGGGCAGGTAATAGCGGCCGCGGGGGATGTCCACGCTCAGGTCCTGCCAGAAATTGATGAGCTGCAGGGCGCTGCAGATCTGGTCGCTTTGCGCCAGTGATTCGTCATCATGGACGCCATACAGGTGCAGCAGCAGGCGGCCGACCGGGTTGGCCGAGCGGCTGCAATAGTCCAGCAACTCGGCTCGGTCGGCGTAGCCGGCGCCATCGCGGGTCTTGATCACGTCCTGCTCGAAGGCATCGAGCAAGTTGTCAAGCAGCGGCAACGGCAATTCAAATTTCGCGATGATGGCGGTGAGCGGGCCGAAGACGCCGGCCCAGCGGGCGGATACGGGCTGGCTGCAGACGGCGGCGTGCAAGTCGGCGCGGAAGGCGGCCAGGTCGTCGAGCCTGTGTTGCGCCGGCGCATCGCCTTCGTCGGCAATGTCATCGGCGGTGCGGGCGAAGGCATAGATCGCGGCAATGGCGGGGCGCAGGCGGGCCGGGCACAGCCAAGAAGCCACCGGAAAGTTCTCGTAGTGGACGACCGGTGGCGCGGACTTTGCTGGAGCCGCTGCGAAGGGAGTCTTTTCAGGAGCCACGGCCGGGATTGTCGCTTGACACAGGTCAGGATTTACCCTAGATTACTAACCAGTCAGTCATTAACTTGCCGCACGCCGACCATGATGCACCCATTTTCGCCCGCTTTTCCTCGTGCCAGCACCCATTGGACCTTGACCGTCGTCGTGACCGCTCTGATGCTGGGGGCCTGTTCGCGTTCCGCACCCCCGGAAGAGCCGGTGCGCTCGGTCAAGGTGCTGACCGTGGGCGTGGGCGCCTTCGAATCGGGCGTCGAGTACGCGGGGGAGGTCAAGGCGCGCGTCGAGTCGCGGCTGGGCTTTCGCGTGGCCGGCAAGATCACCCAGCGCACGGCCGAGGTGGGCCAGCGCGTCAAGGCCGGGCAGTTGCTGGCGCAACTGGACCCCCGCGATTACCAGCTGGCCGCGGACGCGGGCCGGGCTCAGGTCACCGCCGCCGCAACGCAGCGCGATCTGGCCGCCGCCGACCTGAAACGCTACAAGGAATTGAAGGAGCAAAACTTCATCAGCGGTGCGGAGCTTGAACGACGCGAGGCGACGCTGAAGGCCGCGCAGGCCACGCTGGACCAGGCGCAGGCACAGCTGGCCGGACAGGGCAACCAGACCGGCTACACCCGGCTGGTGGCCGATGTGTCCGGCGTGATCACGGCGGTGGAGGCCGAGGCCGGTCAGGTGGTGACCGCCGGAGCGCCGGTGGTGCGCATCGCCCAGGACGGCCCGCGGGACGTGGTGTTTGCCGTGCCGGAGGACAAGCTGGCGCGACTGCCGGTGGGCTCCGGTGTCGCGGTGCGGTCCTGGTCGGGCGGCGCGCCTTTGCAGGGCGTCGTGCGCGAGGTGGCTGCCAGTGCCGACCCGGTGACGCGCACCTACGCGGTCAAGGTGACGCTGGCCGCGCAGCAGGGCCTGGACGCCCTGCCGCTGGGCGCGACCGTGTATGTGGTTCCGGCGGTGCCTGCGCAGGCCACCGCCGGTGTCATCAAGCTGCCCACCAGCGCGCTGCGCCAGGAAGGCAGGGGTTCCGCCGTGTGGGTGCTGGACACGGCCACCATGACGGTACGCTCGCAGCCGGTGCAAATCGCCACCGCCGATGGCAACGAGGCCGTGATCGCCAGCGGGCTGCAGCCGGGCCAGAAAGTGGTGTCCGCCGGGGTCCACGTGCTTTCGCCGGGACAGAAAGTCACCATTTACAAGCCAAATGGGCCGGATGCCAGCGTCGGAAAGACGCCGGAAGCTATGAAATCAGGAGTTCCTGATGCGACGATGCCGCCGGCCAAGGGTTCGGCGACCATGCCCGCGGCCCTCGCCGTGCCCGCTTCGGCCGCCGCCAGCGCAGCCGCTGCCCGGTGAGGCGCTCATGAAGCACACACATCCCGAAAAATCCTTCAATATCTCGCGCTGGGCGCTGGAGCACGACGCACTCACGCGCTTCCTGATGATCGTCCTGATGCTGCTGGGCGTCGCCGCTTATTTCCAGCTCGGCCAGGACGAAGACCCGCCCTTCACTTTCCGCGCGATGGTGGTGCGCACCTACTGGCCCGGCGCCACGGCGCAGCAGGTGGCCGAGCAGGTGACCGACAAGATCGAGCGCACGCTGCAGGAAGTGCCCTACGCCGACAAGATACGAAGCTATTCGAAGCCGGGCGAGTCCCAGATCATTTTCCAGATCAAGGACTCGTCCAAAGCGGCCGACGTTCCCAACGTCTGGTACACGGTGCGCAAGAAGGTCGCCGATATGAAGGGCACCCTGCCGCAGGGTGTGGTGGGGCCGTTCTTCAATGACGAGTTCGGCGATGTGTATGGCGTGATCTACGCGCTGGAATCCGACGGCTTCAGCGATGCCGAGGTCAAGACCTTTGCCGACGACGTGCGCCAGAAGCTGCTGCGCGTGCCGGATGTGGCCAAGGTCGAGCTCTTTGGCGTGCAGGACGAGAAGCTCTACATCGAGATCTCGCAAAAGCGCCTGGCCCAGCTCGGTCTGGACATGAATGCGGTGCTGGCGCAGCTGGGCCAGCAGAACGCCGTGGAATCCGCGGGCGCCGTGCAGACACCGCTGGACGTGGTCCAGGTGCGCGTGGCGGGGCAGTTCAACGCCATCGAAGACCTCAAGGCCATGCCGATCCGGGGCAGCTCGGGAGCGCAGATTCGCCTCTCGGACATCGCCGATATCCGCCGCGGCTACGTTGACCCGCCGACCCTCAAGGTGCGCCATCAGGGCCGGTCAGTCCTCGCGCTGGGGGTTTCGATGGCCAAGGGTGGCGACATCATTGCGCTGGGCAAGGCGCTGACCAAGGTGACGGACCACTTTGACAAGGCACTGCCGCTGGGCATGAGACTGGTGCAGGTGCAGGACCAACCGACTGCGGTGGCCACATCGGTCAATGAGTTCATCAAGGTGCTGATCGAGGCTGTGGCGATCGTGCTGGCCGTCAGCTTCATCAGCCTGGGGTTGCACAAGCGGCCGGGCACGCATCCGCTGTGGCGTCGCTGGACGCTGGACATCCGGCCCGGCCTGGTGGTGGGCATCACGATTCCGCTGGTTCTGGCCATGACCTTCCTGGCCATGCACTACTGGGGCATCGGGCTACACAAGATCTCGCTGGGCTCGCTGATCATTGCGCTGGGCCTTCTGGTGGACGACGCCATCATTGCGGTCGAGATGATGGTGCGCAAGATGGAGGAGGGCTACGACAAGGTGCGCGCCGCCACTTTCGCCTACGAGCTGACCGCCATGCCGATGCTGACCGGCACGCTGATCACGGCAGCGGGCTTCCTGCCGATCGGCATCGCCAAATCGGTGACAGGCGAGTACACCTTCGCCATATTTGCCGTCACCGTGATCGCGCTGGTGCTGAGTTGGATCGTGTCGGTCTACTTCGTGCCTTACCTGGGCACACTGCTGCTGAAAACGCCCCCGCATGTCGTGGCGGCCAGCGAGGGGGATGCCGCGCACGACGAGCCCCATGAGATGTTCGACAGCGCGTTTTACAAAACCTTTCGAAGACTGGTGAACTGGTGCGTGGAGCACCGCTGGATCACCATCGGCGCCACGGTGCTGATGTTTGCGATGGGCATCCTGGGCATGGGCAAGGTCCAGCAGCAGTTCTTCCCCGATTCGAGCCGCCGTGAAATCCTGGTGGACCTGTGGCATCCCGAGGGCACGGCTTTCGCGGCGACCGAGGAAGTCGCCAAACGCGTGGAGGCACGACTGATGGCGGAGCCGGGCGTGACTTCGGTCAGCCAGTGGGTCGGCTCGGGTGTGCCGCGCTTCTATTTGCCGCTGGACCAGATATTCCCGCAGACCAACGTGTCGCAGTTGATCGTGCTGGCAAAGGACCTGAAGACCCGCGAAGCCTTGCGCGTCAGACTGCCGGCCGTGCTGGCCCAGGAATTTCCCGAGGCGCGCGGACGGGTGAAGCTGCTGCCCAACGGGCCGCCCGTGCCCTATCCGGTGCAGTTCCGCGTGGTGGGGCTCGATCCGCTGGTGCTGCGCGAGCGTGCCGACGAAGTCAAAGCGTTGATGCGTCAGAGCCCGAACACCCGCGGCGTGAACGACAACTGGAACGAATCGATCAAGGTGTTGCGCCTGGAGGTGGACCAGGCCAAGGCGCGTGCGCTGGGGGTCACCAGCCAGTCCATTGCGCAGGCCTCCAGGACCATCCTGGCCGGCTCCACCGTCGGCCAGTACCGCGAGGGCGACAAGCTGATCGACATCGTTCTGCGCCAGCCGCTGGACGAGCGCAATGCCATCACCGACATTGGCAACGCCTACCTGCCGACAGCATCCGGAAAGTCGATTCCGCTGACGCAGATCGCCAGGCCGGCCTTCACCTGGGAGCCCGGCGTGATGTGGCGCGAGAACCGCGACTATGCCATCACCGTGCAGAGCGACATCGTCGAAGGCCTGCAGGGCGCGACCGTTTCTGCCGAACTGCTGCCGCAACTCAAGGCACTGGAGGTCCAGTGGGCATCGGCAGGTCTGGGCGACTACCGCATCGAAGTGGCGGGTGCTGTGGAGGAAAGTTCCAAGGGCTCCGCCTCGATCGCCGCGGGCATTCCGATCATGCTGTTCATCACCTTCACGCTGTTGATGCTGCAGTTGCACAGCTTCAGCCGCGCCATGCTGGTGTTCCTGACCGGGCCCCTGGGCATTGCGGGCGTGGCGGCGGCCCTGCTGGCGCTGAATCGGCCGTTCGGGTTTGTCGCGCTGCTCGGGGTGATTGCTCTCATGGGCATGATCCAGCGCAACTCGGTGATCCTGATCGACCAGATCGAGCAGGACCGTGCCCGCGGTGTTCCGGCCTGGGACGCGATCGTCGAGTCAGCCGTGCGCCGGCTGCGCCCCATCGTGCTGACGGCCGCCGCGGCTGTGCTGGCCATGATCCCGCTGTCGCGCTCCGTGTTCTGGGGCCCGATGGCGGTGGCCATCATGGGCGGCCTGATTGTGGCGACGGCACTGACCCTGCTGGCCTTGCCGGCCATGTACGCGGCCTGGTTCCGCATTCGGCGCGAGCCGTTGGTCCTGCCCTGAGAGGGGCCTGTTGCTGCGGCGGCGCTGGTGCTGGCGTTCGCGGTTAAAATAAAAGGTTGACCGATTTCATGCGGGTGGTCGAAGGGTGTCGCGGTCTGCCGCGATGCCTGCAGGCCGCCCGTGACTGTTTTCAAGCCCGCGCGGGTGGCGAAATTGGTAGACGCACCAGGTTTAGGTCCTGACGGTAGCAATACTGTGCGGGTTCGAGTCCCGCCCCGCGCACCACTAACGAGAGAAATATCATGGCTGTGACTGTAGAAACCCTTGAAAAGCTTGAGCGCAAGATGACGCTGACGCTCCCCGTCAACGTGATCCAGTCCGAAGTGGACTCGCGCCTGAAAAAGCTGGCGCGCACCGTGAAAATGGACGGCTTCCGCCCCGGCAAGGTGCCGATGAACGTGGTGGCGCAGCGCTACGGCTATTCCGTGCACTATGAAGTGATGAACGACAAGGTGGGCGAGGCTTTTGCCACGGCCGCCAACGAGGCCAAACTTCGTGTCGCTGGCCAGCCCCGCATCACCGAAAAAGAGCAGTCTGGCGAAGGCGAACTGGCCTTTGACGCGGTGTTTGAGGTCTACCCCGAAGTGCTGATCGGCGACCTGACCACGGCCGAAGTTGAAAAAATCACCGCTGAAGTCAGCGATGCGGCCATTGACAAGACCATCGACATCCTGCGCAAGCAGCGCCGCACTTTCGCGCAGCGCGCGATGGATGCCGCGGCTCAGGAGGGCGACCGCGTCACGGTGGACTTTGAGGGCAAGATCGATGGCGAGACCTTCTCTGGCGGCAAGGCCGAAGATTTCCAGTTCCTGGTCGGCGAAGGCCAGATGCTCAAGGAATTTGAGGAAGCCGTGCGCGGCATGAAGTCGGGCGAGAGCAAGACTTTCCCGCTGGCCTTCCCAGACGACTACCACGGCAAGGACGTGGCCGGCAAGACAGCGGACTTCATGGTCACGATCAAGAAGATCGAGGCAGCCCATCTGCCAGAGGTCAATGAGGCGCTCGCCAAGTCACTCGGTATCGAGGATGGCACGGTAGAAGCGCTGCGCGCAGACATCAGGAAGAATCTGGAGCGCGAAGTCAAGTTCCGTCTGCTGGCACGCAACAAGCAGGCGGTCATGGACGCGTTGGTTGCCAAGGCCGAACTCGACCTGCCCAAGGCCAGCGTGCAGTCCGAGGTGGAGCGTCTGCTCGAAGGTGCGCGCGCCGAACTCAAGCAGCGCGGCATCAAGGACGCTGAAAAGGCACCGATTCCGGACGATGTGTTCCGGCCGCAGGCGGAGCGCCGCGTACGCCTGGGGCTGGTGGTGGCAGAACTGGTTCGCGCCAACGAACTGCAAGCCAAGCCCGAGCAACTCAAGGCGCACGTCGAAGAACTCGCCGCCAGCTATGAGAAGCCCGCCGATGTGGTGCGCTGGTACCTCAGCGATAACCGCCGGATGGCCGAGGTCGAGGCGGTTGTGATCGAGAACAATGTGACCGACTTCGTACTGGCCAAGGCCAAAATCAGTGAAAAGACCGTTTCATTCGATGAATTGATGGGGCAGCAAGGCTGATTGCACCCGTCCCTTTGCATGACCTGCCCGGGGCTTGTACCGGACTTGCAGTCCGGTTGACAGGCCCCACCTTGTCTGGGGTAGTCGGTTTTTCGGTACAGTATTTGCATCTGCAGGAGAAAACATGAGCGCACTGGACATTCAAGGCCTCGGCATGGTGCCGATGGTCATCGAGCAATCAGGTCGCGGTGAGCGGTCTTACGACATCTATTCGCGCCTGCTCAAGGAGCGGGTGATTTTTCTTGTGGGTCCGGTCAACGACCAGACCGCCAATCTGGTCGTCGCCCAACTGCTTTTTCTCGAAAGCGAAAATCCCGAGAAGGACATTTCGTTCTACATCAACTCTCCCGGCGGCTCGGTGAGTGCCGGCATGGCCATCTACGACACGATGAATTTCATCAAGCCGGATGTGTCGACGCTGTGCACCGGTTTCGCCGCGAGCATGGGCGCCTTCCTGCTGGCGGCAGGCGCCAAGGGCAAGCGCTTTTCGTTGCCCAATTCCAAAATCATGATTCATCAGCCGTCGGGTGGGGCCCAGGGCCAGGCAACTGAAATCGAGATTTCGGCGCGCGAAATCCTCAAGACCCGTCAGCAACTGAACAAGATCCTGGCCGATTGCACGGGGCAGCCGCTGGAGAAGATCGAGCGCGACACCGAGCGCGACTACTACCTCTCCGCTGAGGAGGCCAAGGAATACGGTCTGGTTGATCAAGTGATTTCGAAGCGTCCCTAACCCGTCATCTCTGGACGGGCCACGCGCTGAAGCGGCGTTTTCTTCGCAGAAGGCGCCGTTTTTATTTGGTTATCATTCGGAACCCCTGTAACGAGGCACTGCCCACATGGCCGAAAAAAAAGGCTCTTCCACCGAAAAAACCCTGTACTGCTCTTTCTGCGGCAAGAGCCAGCACGAAGTGAAGAAGCTGATAGCTGGGCCTTCGGTGTTCATCTGTGACGAGTGCATCGACCTGTGCAACGAGATCATCCGTGACGAACTGCCCGCAGTAACCGACGGGCGTGAGGCGCGCGGCGAATTGCCCACGCCCAGCGAGATCAAGGCCAACCTCGACAACTACGTGATCGGCCAGGAAAAAGCGAAACGCACACTCGCGGTCGCCGTCTACAACCACTACAAGCGCCTGCGCCACAAGGAAAAAGCCAAGAAAGACGATGTCGAACTGGCCAAGAGCAACATTCTTCTGATCGGTCCGACCGGTTCCGGCAAGACGCTTCTGGCCCAGACCCTGGCGCGCATGCTCGACGTGCCCTTTGTGATGGCGGACGCCACCACGCTGACTGAGGCCGGTTATGTGGGCGAGGATGTCGAGAACATCGTTGCCAAGTTGCTGCAGAGCTGCAACTACGAGGTGGAGCGGGCGCAGCGCGGAATCGTCTATATCGACGAGATCGACAAGATCTCGCGCAAGTCCGACAACCCCTCGATCACGCGCGACGTGTCGGGCGAGGGTGTGCAGCAGGCCTTGCTCAAGCTCATCGAAGGCACCATGGCCAGCGTGCCGCCGCAAGGCGGACGCAAGCATCCGAACCAGGATTTCCTGCAGGTGGACACGACCAATATCCTGTTCATTTGCGGCGGCGCCTTTGCCGGCCTGGAAAAAGTCATCGAGAACCGTACGGAGGCCTCGGGCATTGGTTTTGGTGCCATCGTCAAGAGCAAGAAGCAGCGCTCTTTGACGGATGTGTTCAATGAGATCGAGCCGGAAGACCTGATCAAGTTCGGGCTGATTCCGGAACTCGTGGGCCGCATGCCCGTCATTGCTGCGCTGGCCGAGTTGAGCGAGGATGCGCTGGTGCAGATCCTGACCGAGCCCAAGAATGCACTGAGCAAGCAATTCGGAAAGCTGCTCGCCATGGAAGGGGTTGATCTGGAAATCAGGCCTTCTGCGCTCAAGGCCATCGCCCGCAAGGCACTGGCGCGCAAAACAGGCGCGCGGGGTCTGCGTTCAATTCTGGAGCAGGCCCTGATTGACACCATGTTTGATCTGCCCAACACCGCAAACGTCGAAAAAGTGGTGGTCGACGAGTCCACCATCGAGGAATGCAAGCCGCCGCTTCTGGTGTACCGGGAAGCTGCGAAGAAGGCCTGACCCAGGCCATTTTCTTGACGCTGCGTCGATGTTTCAACCCTGCCGCTGCTCCGGGAACAGGGAAGGGTTGAAAATCACGCCATGACGACCATATTCAACGGGTAACTCAAGGGACTGCCATGTCTGGACATATACCGCTTCCTGCAACCCCGATCGATCTCCCCCTGCTGCCACTTCGTGACGTGGTGGTGTTCCCGCACATGGTGATTCCGTTGTTTGTCGGGCGCCCCAAGAGCATCAAGGCCCTGGAGGCAGCGATGGAGGCGGAGCGGCGCATCATGCTCGTGGCCCAGAAGACAGCCGCCAAGGACGAGCCCGCTGTCACCGATATGTTCGAGGTCGGTTGCGTGTCCACCATCCTGCAGATGCTCAAGTTGCCTGATGGCACGGTGAAGGTGCTGGTCGAAGGCCAGCAGCGTGCCGCCGTCAACCGGATTGAGGATGGTGAATCCCATTTCATTGCCACCCTGACGCCGCTGGAGGCCGTTGCGGGTGATGACAAGGCCAGCGAAATCGAGGCACTTCGCCGCGCCGTGATGCAGCAGTTTGATCAGTACGTCAAACTCAACAAGAAAATTCCACCCGAAATCCTGACCTCCATTTCGAGCATTGACGATCCGGGGCGACTGGCAGACACGATCGCCGCGCACCTCCCGCTGAAACTGGAGAACAAACAGGTTGTACTTGACCTGGCAGATGTCAAGGCAAGGCTTGAAAACCTGTTCGAGCAACTCGAGCGCGAGGTCGAAATCCTGAATGTCGACAAGAAGATCCGCGGGCGGGTCAAGCGGCAGATGGAGAAGAACCAGCGGGACTTCTATCTCAACGAGCAGGTCAAGGCGATCCAGAAGGAACTCGGTGAAGGCGAGGAGGGCGCGGACATCGAGGAAATCGAGAAGAAGATCAAGGCGGCCAAGATGCCTGCGGAAGCGCGCAAGAAGGCCGAGGGCGAACTCAAGAAGCTCAAGCTCATGTCGCCGATGTCGGCCGAGGCCACGGTGGTGCGCAACTACATCGACGTGCTGACCGGCCTGCCGTGGGCCAAGAAGACCAAGATCAAGCACGACCTGACGCATGCCGAGACCGTGCTGAACGAAGACCACTACGGACTGGACAAGGTGAAAGACCGGATTCTTGAATATCTTGCGGTCCAGCAACGCGTGGACAAGCTCAAGGCGCCGATCCTCTGCCTGGTGGGGCCCCCCGGCGTCGGCAAAACATCGCTGGGACAGTCGGTTGCCAAGGCCACCGGTCGCAAGTACGTCCGTATGGCCTTGGGGGGCATGCGTGACGAAGCCGAGATTCGCGGTCATCGCCGCACCTACATCGGCGCCATGCCAGGCAAGGTCCTGCAGAGCCTGAACAAGATCGGCACGCGCAACCCGCTGTTTCTGCTCGATGAAATCGACAAGCTCGGAACAGATTTCCGGGGAGATCCGTCAAGCGCACTTGCTGGAAGTGCTGGATCCTGAGCAGAACCACACGTTTGCAGACCATTACGTCGAGGTGGATTTTGATCTTTCGGACGTGATGTTCGTGGCCACGTCCAACTCCATGAACATTCCCACGGCACTTCTGGACCGCATGGAGGTCATTCGCCTCTCGGGCTATACCGAGGACGAAAAGACGAACATTGCCATCCGGTATCTGTTGCCCAAGCAGTTGAAGAACAACGGCGTGAAGGCCGAGGAGCTGCAGATCACTGACGAGGCGATTCGTGACATCGTTCGCTACTACACCCGAGAAGCGGGTGTGCGCTCCCTCGAACGGGAGTTGTCGAAAATTTGCCGCAAAGTTGTCAAGGGCCTTCTGCTCAAGAAAATGACACCTCAGGTGGTTGTGTCAACCGAAAACCTGAACGAGTTTCTGGGTGTGCGCAAGTTTTCATACGGCCTGGCCGAGAGCCAGAATCAGGTAGGGCAGGTGGTTGGCCTTGCATGGACCGAGGTCGGAGGTGATCTGCTGACGATCGAAGCTGCCACGATGCCCGGCAAGGGCGTCATTACGCGTACCGGCATGCTGGGCGACGTCATGAAAGAATCCGTCGAGGCCGCACGAACGGTGGTTCGCAGTCGCTCCCGCCGTCTTGGCATTAAAGATGAAGTGTTCGAGAAACGGGACATTCATATCCACGTGCCCGATGGAGCGACACCCAAGGACGGACCCAGTGCAGGCGCTGCGATGACCACTGCCTTTGTATCTGCTCTGACGGGCATTCCTGTGCGTGGCGATGTCGCGATGACGGGTGAGATCACGCTGCGCGGCGAAGTGACCGCAATCGGCGGGCTCAAGGAAAAACTGCTGGCGGCCTTGCGTGGCGGCATCAAGACGGTATTGATCCCGCAGGAAAACGTGAAAGATCTGCAGGAAATTCCCGAAAACGTGAAGAGCGGCCTGGAGATCGTCCCGGTCAAGTGGATCGACCAGGTGTTGGACATTGCGCTGGAGCGAAAGCCGATGCCCCTGCCTGACGACGAGGCCGGCGTCGTGGCAGCGGCGTCCGGAGTCGGGCCGGGTGTCGCGGGTAGCGAATCAATCAAGCACTGATCAAATTTTCACTCTCTTATCTCCACGGTTGAAAAAGTTAGGCTATAATTTGAGGCTTGCAACGGCATATTCGATCAGTCGATTTGTTCAAGCATTTGCGGGAATAGCTCAGTTGGTAGAGCGCAACCTTGCCAAGGTTGAGGTCGCGAGTTCGAATCTCGTTTCCCGCTCCAGATAACGGAAGATTCACCTACATCTTCTGCCCCAGAAGGGAAGCCAAGGCTTCCCTTTTTTGTCGGGTGAATTGCGGTAGATACTGGCGCGGTAGCAAAGCGGTTATGCACCGGATTGCAAATCCGTGTAGGTCGGTTCGACTCCGGCCCGCGCCTCCAAAACGACAGCCCTGCCAACGTCCGCGTTGGCAGGGCTGTCTGCTTTACGAAACGAAAACAGCGACCTGCGACAATCGACGTACTGCCTCGATGGTGAAATTGGTAGACACAGCAGACTTAAAATCTGCCGTCCTTTACCGGACGTACCGGTTCGATCCCGGTTCGAGGCACCACCGAAAAAGAGCTGACCATGACACACTACACCCCCCCCTTCGAGATTCATGTGCATGGCGATGTGCGCCTGCGGTCTGATGTGGGCTTTGATGCCCTCCAGGACGCCCTGAAGCCCTTGTGGAAGTACGCCGGGGCGCGATCGCTGGCCGATGGCGCCGCGAGTGCGTTCGAGGACGAGCCGGGCATCCGCTTCGACGCTCCCGCTCACATGCTGCAAATGTGCTGGACGGTCACCGGCGACGAGGACTTCCGTCAGGCGCTGGACGAAATGTGCATGAGCCTCAATGAACTGGCGGATGCCGGCGCGCCGATCGAGGTGACCTTTTACGATACCGAGTTCGACGAGGAAGACGGCGACCACAGCGAGGAATCCCGCGACGACTTCGTGATGCTCTTTGTAGGGCCCACCCCGGCGGCCATCATGCAGGCGCAGCGCGACTTGCTGGTCGAGGACGTGGTGGCGCTGATGGAGCGTCACTTCGATGGCGCGGAGCTGGGTGGTGTCGTGGGTGAAATCGACAAGCTTTTCACACAGCGCTTCGATGCGTTGGTCAATTCACTGGAACTGGGCAAACCACCGCGTGGCCCGGGTAGCTCGGGCCATGGTGGTGGCGGGCGCCGGCCGCGTCACCTGCATTGATCGAGTTGCTTCGCAGGCGCCGTGTGGCAAGGCGTACGGGGCTTGCCCCGTCCTGGCGGCCACTGTGCAGTTCGCCATGAATCCACTGAAGTATCTGCTGGCCTATCCCGCCGATTTGCAGTCACAGGTCAGAAGGATCATGGATGGCAAGGGTCTGGCCGCTTTTCTGCGCGACAAGTACCCGGTTGCGCATGGCGTTCGCAGCGACCGTGCGCTCTTCCAGTATGTCAGCGGGCTCAAGGGTGAATACCTTCGCAATGCCGAACCGGTGGACAAGGTCCTGTTTGACAGCAAGATTCACGCCGTCAAGCATGCGCTGGGCTTGCACACTGCACACTCAAGGGTGCAGGGCAGCCGCCTCAAGGCCAGCCACGAGATCCGGATCGCGTCAGTGTTCAAGGATTCGCCGCCGGAGTTCCTGCGCATGATTGCCGTGCATGAACTTGCGCACCTCAAGGAGCGTGAGCACGACAAGGCGTTTTACAAGCTGTGCGGCCACATGGAGCCCGACTACCACCAGCTTGAATTTGACGTCCGGCTGTACCTGACCCACCTCGACCACTCCGGTGAGCGGCTTTGGGCCGGCGACGGGTCACGCAATACTACTGAATAGATAGCTATGGATGACCCGATGACGCTGGGTTCATGCCAGTTTTCCTTGAAATTCAGTGTCTTGCATGCACCGGGACGGCCAAACCGAGCCAGCGCTGTGCCGCAGCCTTCAAGGCCTTGGGAGAGCCGGTGCTGACGAAGGTCAGGTGTCCGGTGGGGTTGCCGCCCACGGCCGACCTGTCCGCGATCTGCAGGGAGGTGTGCCGCGCCAGCAGCAACTGGCGCGTGTGGCGGGCAACGGGTTCTCCGGTGTCGATGAACTGAATATCGGGGCCCAGCAGGGCGTGCAGCGCCTCGTTCGCGAATGGGTAGTGGGTGCAGCCGAGCACCAGCGTGTCCATCTGCCCGGGTTTCAAGCCGAATTGACCCATTCCCAGCGTGTATTGGTCACAGAGCGCAATGATTTTCGTGGTTTCCTGACGCTCGATCGCGTCCGCCAGTCCGTCGCAGGGCTGCAGGATGAATTCGGCCAGGCCGTCCAGCGACGCCAGAAGGGCGGCGAACTTGGCGCTGCCCAGCGTGCCGCGCGTGGCCATGACCCCGATGCGTCGGGTGCGACTCAGGGACACCGCCGGTTTGAGGGCAGGTTCCACGCCGATGATCGGCAAGTCGGGATGTTCCTCCCGAAGCAGGTGCACGGCGGCGGCGGTGGCCGTATTGCAGGCGATGACCAGTGCCTTGATGCCGTGGCGGGCACGCAGTTCGGTGGTGATGGCCCGGGCGCGAGCGACCACATGCGCGTTGTCGCGCTCGCCATAGGGTGCGTGGCCGCTGTCGGCGAAATAGACAAAGTGTTCGTGCGGCAATTCGTCTCGGAGCGCGCGCAGGATGCTCAAACCCCCGACGCCGCTGTCGAAGACGCCGATGGGCTGACCCGCGCGCACGGCGTCACACGCCGTTGTTATCAAGCGCCGGTGACGCTGATGCCCTTGAATTCGCCGGTCGCGATGCGCTTTTGCCACTCGGCAGGGCCGGTGATATGGGCGCTGGTGCCGCCGGCATCCACCGCCACGGTCACCGGCATGTCGACCACGTCGAATTCATAGATGGCCTCCATGCCCAGGTCAGCGAAGCCCACCACCTTGGCGGTCTTGATCGCCTTGGACACCAGGTAAGCCGCGCCGCCCACGGCCATCAGGTAGGCCGACTTGTGCTTCTTGATGGCCTCGATGGCCACCGGGCCGCGCTCGGCCTTGCCAATCATGGCGATCAGGCCGGTTTCGGCGAGCATCATTTCGGTGAAGCCGTCCATGCGGGTGGCGGTGGTGGGGCCAGCGGGTCCGACAGCCTCATCGCGCACCGGGTCCACCGGGCCGACGTAGTAGATCACTCGGTTGGTGAAGTCCACCGGCAGTTTCTCGCCCTTGGCCAGCATGTCCTTGATGCGCTTGTGGGCAGCGTCGCGCCCGGTCAGCATCTTGCCATTCAGCAGCAGGGTGTCACCGGGCTTCCAGCTGGCCACCTCGGCGGGCGTCAGGGTGTCGAGATTGACCTTCTTGCTCTTGACGTAATCGGGCGTCCAGGCCACATCGGGCCAGGTATCGAGCGATGGCGGCGTCAGGTAGACCGGGCCGCTGCCATCCATCACGAAGTGGGCGTGGCGCGTGGCGGCGCAGTTCGGAATCATGGCAATCGGTTTGCTGGCGGCGTGCGTCGGGTACATCTTGATCTTGATGTCCAGCACGGTGGTCAGACCGCCCAGGCCCTGCGCGCCTATCCCTAAGGCGTTGACCTTCTCGAACAGTTCCAGGCGCAGCTTCTCGACGCTGGAGAGTTCGGCGCCGCTGCCGGCCTTGGCCTGCAGCTCGTACATGTCCAGGTCGTCCATCAGGCTTTCCTTGGCCATCAGCACCGCCTTCTCGGCCGTGCCGCCGATACCGATGCCCAGCATGCCCGGTGGGCACCAGCCGGCACCCATGGTGGGCACCGTTTTCAGGACCCAGTCCACCACCGAGTCGCCGGGGTTGAGCATGTACATCTTGCTCTTGTTCTCGCTGCCGCCGCCCTTTGCTGCGACGGTGACTTCCACGGTGTTGCCCGGTACGATTTCGGTGAAGATTACGGCCGGGGTGTTGTCCTTGGTGTTCTTGCGCAGGAATTCGGGGTCGGCCACGACCGAGGCGCGCAGCGTGTTGGCCGGATCGTTGTAGCCGCGGCGCACGCCTTCGTTGATGGCGTCGTCCAGGCTGCCGGTAAAGCCTTCCCAGCGCACGTCCATGCCGACCTTCAGGAACACGTTGACGATGCCGGTGTCCTGGCAGATCGGGCGGTGGCCGGTGGCGCTCATCTTGCTGTTGGTCAGGATCTGCGCGATCGCGTCCTTGGCGGCCGGACTCTGTTCGCGCTCATAGGCGCGGGCCAGGTGGGCGATGTAGTCGGCCGGGTGGTAGTAGCTGATGTACTGCAGCGCGGCGGCAACGGATTCGGTCAGGTCGGCTTGGCGAATGGTGGTCATGATCGGGTGCCTATGGGGGGTGGTTGAAAACGGGGTCGAAACCTTGCCGGTCTTGATGAAGGGGCATGCCTTGGAAATCTGCCAGAGTCTACTAAACTGCGCTGACGCCAGAGTTTCATTTCCTGTCGTCTGGCCCAACGCAACCCTACCCATGCTCAAGCACCTTCAACGCACGCTCAGCCAGTTCATTCAATCCCAGTCGCTCGGCGGTGTCGTGCTGGCACTCTCGGCGCTCGTGGCGCTGATTGCGAGCAATTCAGGTATGAGCAGCGGCTACGAGCGCTTTGTCAGCCTGCCCGTTGAGCTGCGCGTCGGTACCGACCTTCTGCTGCTCTCGAAGCCGCTGGTGATCTGGGTCAATGACCTCTGGATGGCGGTGTTCTTTTTTCTGGTGGGGTTGGAGATCAAGCGTGAGATGGTGGAGGGCGAACTGGCGTCGGTCAGCCAGGCGCTGTTGCCTGCGGGGGCCGCCCTTGGCGGCATGGTGGTGCCGGCACTGATCTACACCGCGATCAACTGGGGCAGCGGGCCCGCCCTGCATGGCTGGGCCATTCCCATGGCCACGGATATCGCCTTTGCCCTGGGCATCCTGGTGCTGCTGGGCAGCCGGGTGCCGGCGTCGCTCAAGGTGTTCCTGACGGCGGTGGCCATCATCGACGACCTGGGCGCCATTCTGGTGATTGCGTTTTTCTATACGGCCAATCTGTCGGTCAGCATGCTGCTGGCCGCTGGCGCGGGAATCCTGGTGTTGTGGGTGCTCAACCGGGCGCGCGTGATGTCCATCGGCCCCTATGTAGTGGTTGGTCTGATCATCTGGCTGTGTGTGCTCAAGTCTGGCATCCACGCCACGCTGGCCGGGGTCATCACCGCGCTGGCGATTCCGCTGTCCGACGGCAAGGGTGGATCGCCGCTCAAGGCCGCCGAGCATGCGTTGCAGCCCTGGGTGGCGTTTGCGGTGCTGCCCATGTTCGCTTTTGTCAATGCGGGTGTGTCGCTGGAAGGGGTGAGTGTCGCGACGTTGTTTCACACCGTGTCTCTCGGCATCGCTTGCGGGCTGCTGGTGGGCAAGGCGGCCGGCGTCTTTGCCGCGTCCTGGCTGCTGATCCGCATGGCGGGCGCGAAGCTGCCGGCGGACGCCAGCTGGCGACAGTTTTTCGGCGTGTGTGTGCTCTGCGGCGTGGGCTTTACCATGAGCCTGTTCATTGGTGCCCTGGCCTTCGAGGATCTAGGCCCGGACTACGCGATCAAGGTCAAGCTGGGCGTGCTTTGCGGCTCGGTGTTGTCAGCTTTGCTGGGCTCGGCGTTGCTGCTGGGCAAGTCCGAAAGTGACGCCAGTCAAGCCTGAAGGCGGTCCTGTCAGTGGCCGCTACCGTCGCCGTGGGCGGGCGTCATGAGCCGGTCAGTCAGGGCGATGGCCAGCGCGCTGAGCAGGAAAGTCGCGTGAATGATGGTCTGCCACATCAGCACCTTGACGTCGTAGTTGGCGGCATTGATGAAGGTCTTGAGCAGGTGAATGGAGCTGATGCCGATGATGGCAGTGGCCAGCTTGACCTTCAGCACCGAGGCATTCACGTGGTCCAGCCATTCCGGCTGGTCGGGATGGTCCTCCAGGTTCATGCGGCTGACGAAGGTCTCGTAGCCGCCTATGATGACCATGATCAGGAGGTTGGAGATCATGACCACATCGATCAGGCCCAGCACCACCAGCATGATCACGGTTTCGTTGAGCGACGGGATCGGGACGTCCGACTTGTAGCCGATGCTGGTGATCAGCGACTGCAACGCCGCCTGGTTGCCGAAGACCGCCTCCAGCAGGTGCACCAGTTCAATCCAGAAGTGATAGACATAAACGCATTGCGCGGCAATCAGGCCGATATACAACGGCAGTTGCAGCCACCGGCTTGCAAAGATGAGGCGGGGAATGGGCCGCATGGGTCGGGTATTTGGTGTGTTGGGGGCGTTCGGTGTCATGGCAAGATAGTGGCGTGAGCTGGCATTGGGCGCATTCTAGAGGCGTCCTTTGAATCCCGGCTCATGCGGGGAAATCGCAAGTCTCCCGTCAGTCAGTGCCTTGTAAGAGCAAAACCCGACATTAGTTTTTGATTTTCTCAACAATCATTTGTCACATTCTCAGGAGACAAGCCCATGAGTGATTCCGCTGCCACCGAAACCCACGTCTATCTTCCGAGTGACGCGTTTGTCAAGAACGCGACCATCTCGGGCATGCCTGCCTATGAGGCCCTGTGCAAGGAAGCCGACGCTGACTACGAAGGCTACTGGGGCCGCTTGGCACGCGAACTGCTGAGCTGGAAGACGCCGTTCACCGAGGTTCTCGACGAGAGCAATGCCCCCTTCTTCAAATGGTTTGCGGATGGCACGCTGAACGCCTCCTACAACTGCCTGGACCGCAACGTGGAGCGGGGCCTGGGGGACAAGACGGCCGTCATCTTCGAGGCTGACGGCGGCGAGGTCACCCGCGCCACTTACAGCGAACTTCTGGCCAAGACCTGCCAGATCGCCAACGGCCTGAAATCACTGGGCGTTGGCAAGGGCGACCGGGTCGTCATCTACATCTCCATGTCGATCGATGGTGTGGCCGCCATGCAGGCCTGTGCGCGCATCGGCGCCACACACTCGGTGGTATTCGGCGGTTTCTCGGCACAGTCCCTGCGTGACCGCATTGAGGATACCGGCGCCAAGGCCGTGATCACGGCCGATCATCAGGTTCGTGGCGGCAAGCAGTTGCCGCTCAAGTCCATCGTCGACGAGGCGCTGGCGCTGGGTGGCTGCGATTCCATCGGCAGTGTGCTGGTGGTCAAGCGCAGCGGTGCCGACATCGCCATGACGGCCGGTCGCGACCTGTGGATGCACGACCTGGTGGCGAACCAGCCCGTGACCTGTGAGCCGGAGTGGGTCGAGGCCGAGCATCCCCTGTTCCTGCTCTACACCTCCGGATCGACCGGCAAGCCCAAGGGCGTGCAGCACTCCACTGGCGGCTACCTGCTGCATGCGGCGCTGACCACCAAGTGGACCTTCGACCTGAAGGCCGACGACGTGTTCTGGTGCACCGCCGACATCGGCTGGGTCACGGGCCACACCTACATCACCTACGGCCCGCTGGCATTGGGCGGCACAGAGATCGTGTTCGAAGGCGTGCCGACCTACCCGGACGCCGGGCGCTTCTGGAAAATGATCGAACGCCACAAGTGCACCATCTTCTACACCGCGCCGACCGCCATCCGGTCGCTTGATCAAGGCGGCCGAGGCCAACGACGCCGTGCACCCCAAGAGCTACGATCTGAGCAGCCTGCGCCTGCTGGGCTCGGTAGGCGAGCCCATCAACCCGGCGGCCTGGGAGTGGTACTACAAGCACGTGGGCGGCAGCCGATGCCCGATTGCCGACACCTTCTGGCAGACCGAGACCGGCGGTCACATGATCACGCCGCTGCCGGGTGCCACACCCATGGTGCCGGGCTCGTGCACGCTGCCGTTTCCCGGCATCCAGGCCGCGATCGTGGACGAAACCGGCAAGGACGTGCCGAACGGGCAGGGCGGTATCCTGGTCGTGAAGAAGCCCTGGCCGTCAATGATCCGCAACATCTGGGGCGACCCCGAGCGCTTCAAGAAGAGCTACTACCCTGAAGATTTCAAGGGCAAGTATTACCTGGCCGGCGACGGCGCGATCCGCGACGTCAAGACGGGCTACTTCACCATCACCGGCCGCATCGACGATGTGCTGAACGTGTCCGGCCACCGCATGGGCACGATGGAGATCGAATCCGCGCTGGTGAGCTGCACCGAACTGGTGGCAGAAGCCGCGGTGGTTGGCCGCCCCGATGACACCACGGGAGAGGCCGTCTGCGCCTTCGTGGTACTCAAGCGGCCGCTGCCGACCGGCGACGAGGGTAAGGCCATTGCCAAGCAGTTGCGTGACCACGTCGGCAAGGAGATCGGTCCGATCGCCAAGCCCAAGGACATCCGCTTCGGCGAGAACCTGCCCAAGACGCGTTCTGGCAAGATCATGCGTCGCCTGCTGCGCTCCATCGCCAAGGGCGAGGCCATCACACAGGACACCAGCACGCTGGAAAACCCGGCGATTCTGGACCAGCTGGGTCAGGCGTACTGAGCCAGCCGATTGGAGCGGGGCCACGACGAGATGGCCTCGCGCTCCCGGAGTGGATGGGTGTTGCCGTGCATCGCCCATCCGCAAAAAAGCCCGCTGATCAGCGGGCTTTTTTCCTGAGGCGAGCAAGCCTATTTCAGTGACATTACCCAGGCAGCCAGTTTCTTGGCTTCGGCGTCGTTAACCTGTGCGTTCGCCGGCATGGGAACCGGGCCCCACACGCCAGAGCCGCCTTTCATGATTTTGGCCGCCAGCTTGTCAACTGCCGCCTTGTCACCCGCGTATTTGGCCGCCACGTCCTTGTAGGCGGGTCCGACGAGTTTCTTGTCCAGTGCGTGGCAAGCCATGCAGTTCTTGGACGTCGCCAGCGCCTGATCGGCAAATGCGGGGGCTGCCACAGTCAGGGCAGCCGTCATCGCCAGCAGAACTCGTTTCATCGTTTTTCCTTGCAGAGTAAGTTACAGTCAAACAACGCGAGTGTAGAGAAACCGGTTGACCTCGTTCTCAAAGGTGTCGACCCCTGATCTGGAGCATGTGATGTATTTCCTTGGAATTGGACTTGTCTTGCTGTTGCTGAAGTACCTTGAGATAGGCCCCGTGGCCGCCTGGAGCTGGATCGTGGTGCTATCACCTTTCGCATTGGCGGTCGTCTGGTGGACCTGGGTCGACTGGAGCGGTCACGCAAAGAAAACAGAAATGGACAAACTGGACAAGCGCAAGCAGGAGCGTATCGACAAGCAACGTACGGCAATGGGGCTGCCGTCCAAGAAGCGCTGACGCGAGTTCTGGCGCAGGCACTCCGGACGCTGGCCTGGCGTTGTCCATTTCGCGACTGGATCAATAGTCGTCCAGCACCGCGCCCTTGCTGGCGCTGGCGGCGTTGAAGGCGAATTTCGCCTGCACGCCGCGGGTGTAGCGCGGCGCCGGTGCGGTCCAGGCGGCGCGACGCTTCTCGATCTCGGCTTCGGACACATTGAGCTCAAGCTTCAACTGGTGGGAGTCAATCGTGATGCTGTCGCCTTCGTGCACAAAGGCAATCGTGCCCCCTGCCGCTGCCTCGGGCGCGACGTGGCCGACCACCATGCCCCAGGTGCCGCCCGAGAAACGACCGTCGGTGATCAGGCCGACGCTCTCGCCGAGTCCCTGGCCAACCAGCGCACCGGTCGGAGCGAGCATCTCGGGCATGCCTGGTCCGCCCTTGGGACCGAGGTAGCGCAGCACCATCACGTCGCCGGGCACGATCTTGTTGTCCAGAATGGCTTTCAGTGCCGACTGCTCGTCGTCGAAGACCCGCGCCGGGCCTGTCATTACGGGGTTTTTCAGGCCGGTGATCTTTGCGACGCAGCCCTCGGGCGACAGGTTGCCCTTCAGGATCGCCAGGTGGCCCTGGGCATACATCGGGTTGGTGATCGGGCGGATCACGTCCTGATCGGCGCGCGGCGCGTCCGGAATGTCTTTCAGCACTTCGGCAATCGTCTGGCCGGTGATGGTGATGCAGTCGCCGTGCAGCAGGCCGGCATTCAGCAGGATCTTCATGACCTGGGGAATGCCGCCCGCGCGGTGCAGGTCCACCGCCAGGTACTTGCCGCTGGGCTTCAGGTCGCACAGCACCGGGGTTTTCTGGCGCACGCGCTCGAAGTCGTCGATGGTCCATTCGACCTCCGCGGCGTGGGCAATCGCCAGGAAGTGCAGCACCGCGTTGGTGGAGCCGCCGGTGGCCATGATCACGGCCACGGCGTTCTCGATGGATTTGCGCGTCACGATGTCGCGCGGCTTGAGGTCCTTCCTGATCGCCTCGATCAGCACCTTGGCCGATTCCTTGGCGGAGTTCATCTTCTCGTCGTGCGGGTTGGCCATGGTGGACGAGTAGACCAGCGACACGCCCAGCGCCTCGAAGGCCGAGGACATGGTGTTGGCGGTGTACATGCCGCCGCAGCTGCCGGTGCCGGGCACGGCGCGCTGCTCGATCTCGTGCAGGTCGAAGTCGCTCAGCTTGCCGGCGGCGTTCTGGCCCACGGCCTCGAACACGCTGACGATGTTCAGGTCCTGGCCCTTGTAGTGGCCCGGCAGGATGGTGCCGCCATAGACATAGATGGCGGGCACGTTGGCGCGCAGCATGCCCATCAGGCCGCCGGGCATGTTCTTGTCGCAGCCGCCGATCACGACCACGCCGTCCATCCACTGGCCTTGCACGCAGGTCTCGACGCAGTCGGAGATCACCTCGCGGCTGACCAGCGAGTACTTCATGCCTTCGGTGCCCATGGCCATGCCGTCCGAGATGGTGGGCGTGCCGAACACCTGGGCATTGCCACCGGCCTCCTCGATGCCGGCAATCGCGGCGTCCGCCAGCTTCTGCAGGCCCGAGTTGCACGGCGTGATGGTGCTGTGGCCGTTGGCCACGCCGACCATCGGCTTGACGAAATCGCCTTCCTCGTAGCCCATGGCGTAGTACATCGAACGGTTGGGCGCGCGCGACTTGCCCTGCGTGATGTTCTGGCTGCGCGGGTTCATCGGGGTGATCGGGATGACTTTGGTGTCGGCCATGGTGGGTCTCCGGGAGTTCGGGTTGGAAAATTCAACCGGGAGTATGCGCCGGCCCAATTCATCTTTCCAATCTATTTTTAGCAGTCCGTATTAATATGTATTGGATATGAGAAAGTCAAGCGGCGAAGCCCGCATCGAATTGCGGCAATGGCGCCAGTTCCTGGCCGTGGCCGACGAACTGCACTTTGGCCGCGCCGCGCTGCGCCTTCATATGACCCAGCCACCGCTGACGCAGGCGATTGCGGGCCTGGAGGCCGCGCTGGGCGTGCGTCTGTTCGACCGCACCAAACGCAGCGTGCATCTCACGCCGGCTGGCACAGCGCTGGTGGCGCCCGTGCGCGACCTGCTTTGGCGCGCCCAGGCATTGCCGGCGCAGGCACTGGCTGCGGCGGCGGGCGAGGTGGGGGCGCTGCGGCTGGCGTTTGTCTCGACGGTGGGTTTTGCGTTGCTGCCGCAATGGGTGCGAGGATTTCGTCAGCTGTCTCCCGGGGTGCGGCTGGAGCTGATCGAGGCCACGGGCGATGTGCAGTTGCAGGCCCTGGAAAGAGGCGATATCGATGCCGGCTTCATGCTGCACTCGCCCGGCTTTGCGCCGCCGGGCCTGGAACGATTGCTGATCGCGTCAGAGCCGCTGGTGCTGGCGCTGCCCGAGCAGCACGCCCTGGCCGCACATGCGAACCTGACTCTGGGGGACGTGCTTCCCGAGCCGCTGGTGATCTTTCCCCGGCGAATCCTGCCTTCGGTGTATGACGCAATCTTCGGCCTGTACCACGCGGCTGGCCAGTCGCCGCAGGTGGCGCAGGAGGCGATCCAGATGCAGACCATCGTGAACCTGGTGTCGGCCGGATTGGGCGTGGCATGGGTGCCCGACAGCGTGCGCCAGTTCCAGCGGTCCGGTGTGACCTACCGTGACGTCAAGGCACCCCCCGGCGTCGCCGTGCCGGGCTGCGAGACCAGTCTGGTCTGGTCCGCGTTGACGATGCCACCGGCGCTGGGGCGCTTTGTGGCCTTTTTGCAGGAGAGCGGCGAGCGTTGATCCGGCGCCTGGCGTTGCGCCGTGTCGGCATCTGGCCTGCGCTTGTCTCTGATGATTCGGTTTGCGTTCATGGTCGTTCAGCCTTGATCCCCCGCTGCGTGCGACAGAGCGATTGCGGCACAATCCCCGTCCATGCTGATTCATCCCCAAATCGATCCCGTCGCGCTGCAGCTCGGACCGCTGGCCATTCACTGGTACGGGCTGACCTACCTGGCCGCCTTTGCGCTATTCATGTTCCTGGGGCTGCGCCGCCTGCGGCATGAGCCTTTTGTGTCGATCACCGGTCCGGGCGCCTGGCGACGCGCCGATGTGGAAGACATCCTGTTTCTGGGCGTGATGGGGGTGGTGATCGGCGGGCGTCTGGGCTACTGCCTGTTCTACAAGCCCGGCTATTACTTCGAGCACCCGCTGGAGATTTTTGCCGTCTGGCAGGGCGGCATGAGCTTTCACGGCGGGCTGCTGGGCGTGATTGCCGCGATGGCCTGGTTTGCGCGTTCGCGCCACCGCTCGTTTCTGCTGGTGATGGACTTCATTGCCCCCTGCATCCCGCCAGGTCTGGCAGCGGGGCGCGTGGGCAACTTCATCAACGGCGAACTCTGGGGTCGCGTGGCGGACCCTTCACTGCCCTGGGGCATGGTGTTTCGCGGTGCCGGCAGTTCGCCGCGGCACCCCTCGCAGGTGTACCAGTTCCTGATGGAAGGGCTGCTGCTCTTCGTGCTTTTGTGGTTGTACGCGCGCAAGCCGAGCCAGCCTGGGCAGGTGAGTTCGGCCTTCCTGGTGGGCTACGGCATCTTCCGTTTCATTGCCGAGTTCTTCCGCGAGCCGGACGCCCACCTGGGTCTGCTGTCGCTGGGCATGAGCATGGGCCAGTGGCTGTGCGTGCCCATGGTCCTGATTGGCGCTGGGCTGTGGTGGTGGTTCGGACAGCAGGCGACAAAAGGCGTGTCATCGTGAAAGTAGCAATAAAATTGGCACTTATCCTGCGTAGAATCATCGTTGTTAGCTATTAATTCAGGATTTAATTCGCGGCTTGGCCTGACATTCCAGGGCCGCACGATCGACGCTGAGGTGATGGCCTGCCTCCAGGCTAGGGCAGGGCGGCGCTGCCAGGCGTCTGGGTTTCGGGTGTGGGCGCGGGCGCGTCGGATTGCTCGATGCGCTCGACCATCAGGTCCACAAAATTTTCACTTCCAAGCGAAATACGCACCCGCACCGGCAGGTATTGCAGGGCCGGTGCAAACCACAATTCGGCTGTGATCACGCCGCGCGGGTTGGCGATGGGGCGAGGTCGCAGGTGAAACGCCTGCACCGGTCCGAGTTCTGGCGTTTGCAGGGTGTCTTCTGCGACCACGTCATAGGTCCACAGGGCCATCCCTGAAGGGCGGGCCAGCCATACCTGAACCTGACTGCCCACCGCCAGGATTTCGCGCCCGGTGGAAAACCGCCGGGTGAGTTCCACGAACTGGCTGGCCGTGTCCTGCACGGCATAAGGTTTCAGTTGACGGGCGCCATCCTGAAACCGGAGGGTTTCGGCCTCAAACACCACCCCCTGGCGACGTCCCGGCATTTGCTCCTCATAGTCGCCTGGTACCAGACCGGCGTCGGTGACTTGGCCTTGGCTGGTCATGGAAACGCGAAACACCAGCGCCGCGAGCAGTTCCACCCGCACCTGGTAGCGGTCCTGTGCACGTTGCCACTGCACGCGCCCGCTACCGTAAAGGTCGCCGCGGAAGTAACCCGTCATGCGGTATGAAACGCGCGTGTCTGCGGGCCAGTCCTCGCCTGCCCGGGACAAGGATTCGGGATCGGCTGCAACCCCCTCGCTCATCGAGGCTGTCGCCGCTTCTGGAGCGGGGGCGGATGTATCGGGCGCCGGGGCCGCCGTCTCCACGGCGTCCTCTGACAGCGTTTCGAGGGTGGCCGGTGTGGATGGGATCGGGGCGTCGGCGCTGCCCGTTGCCTGGGGCGGGGGGACCGGTGCAACCCGTCTGTGCCGTGGCGTGGGCGCCGCGACGCGCAGGGTTGCGGCAGTCGGCGCAATGATTCGTGTGAACAGGGGCTCCGCCATCAGAGTGAGCGGTCTGATGGTCTGCAACTGCGCCTGCAGCCAGGCCAGGCCGATCCAGTGCCCCAGCAGCACCAGCGCGATCACGAGCACGAACCCAACCGGTCCGGGCTTCAGCACGGGCCCTCATGGTGCGTCCCGTTGGTTCCATCGAATTGAGACTCCCCGCATCACGGGTGGATTGTGATGGCCTTGTCCCGCCGTGCGTGACGACAATTCGCAGCTTGTCCAGTGTCACCGCACTGGCCTGAAGGCCCTTGCGTTCGGTCAAGGCCCGTTGAGGGGTCCGATGACGATCGGACGGGTCACTTGTTCTTGCCGCGTGGCGCGGGAACGGCATCTGCAGATTCTTCCTTCGGCTTTCGCACGCGTGCGTGCCTGGCCTGAAATTCCAGGGCCGCCTTGAAGGCGGCGTCGGCAAAACCCAGCGCCGCGGCAAAGTCCTTGTCGGACAGCGCGCGCGCAGCGTCATTGCTGCGATAGATGTTGGCGAACTCGCGCTCGCGCCCGGCCTGCACCAGCAGTTTGCCCACGCCCAGCGCCTCCAGCGTGCTCCAGGTCTTCGGGTTGTACGAGCGCGTCATCTGCAGGATGAAACCCACCGGGTCGTTGCGTCCCAGCACCGCCGCCAGCCGCAGGATCAGGTCAAAGGGCAGGCCGACCTTGCCACTCTCCACCAGTCCCATGAAGGAAGGATCTTCCAGTTCCAGCGCGCGGCCCAGATCGTCGACAGTCAGCCCTGCGGCCTGCCTGAGGTCCCGCAAAAGGGCCGCTGCCTTGTCAACCGCGGCCTTCGGCCCCGGTTTTTGCGCACGGGACTGTGCCAGTGTGATGGCGACGTCGGTCGCCGTTCCCATGCCGCCCAGGATAGAGCCGGTCCACGCCTGCAACTGCTTGGCCAGTGACAGCACCATGGACGCGCTGGGGGGCTTCGCATTCGCTGGGGGCACGCTGCTTTTCGCTGCTTTTGCCACGGCCTTTTCGGGCCTGCCGGTTCTGCTTCGCCTGACGGTCTGGACCATGTCTGTCTCCAAGAGATTTGCCGGAATGGTTCGGCTTCATCACGTCAGGTCCGGGATCACACCCGCGCTGCCCCGACCCTGCCGCGTGCCCGAGGATTCCACAATCAGGATGAAACCGCAATGGGCGACCGTCTCGCTGGAGAGTGCAGGGGATAACGGACCGGTGATAGGATGAATTTCTTTCATACTCTTGAGGAGAACTCGATGACGATGCGTTTGGGTTTGGATTTTCGGACAGTACTTCTTGCAGCGTGCATGGCCCTGGCGGTGCTTGCGGGCCCGGTCCGCGCCGAAGAGGTGCCGATTGTCACGGGCGAGCAGTGGACCCAGTCGACCCCTCAGGTCAAGAAGGTCTATCTGGTCGGCATGGCCAATGTCATCCAGGTCGAGACGGCCTACAGCGCCGGTAACCCGCCTGCTGACGCGCAGAGCTTCGTGCCACGCTTTGCCAGGGGATTGAAGGGTCAGACGCTGGACTCGGTGATGGCCGCCGTGGATGGCTGGTATGCAAAGAACCCCGGGCGCCTTCAGCGGCCGGTCATCGAGACGATCTGGTTCGAGATGGTCGTTCCAGGCCTTCAGAAAAACAAGTAAGGGATTCATCATGAAAAACATCAATCTGATTCTGGCCGTCGTCGCGGCAACAGGCCTCATCGGCTGCACGAACATGACTCCGCAGCAGCAGGGCACGGCCAGCGGCGCGGCGATCGGTGCCGCAGCGGGCGCGGGCATCGCGGCGATTGCCGGTGGCAGCGGCTGGACCGGCGCGGCCGTCGGCGCGGTGGTCGGCGGTGTCGCCGGCAACATCAAGGGCGGCAAGCAGCAGTAAGTGACATGGCCCCGGGGCGACTTGGGCCAGTCCGTCGAGCTTGGCGTCGTGCCGGGTTTGCCGTCCGGCTGATTCTGCATCGTGGCGCTCTGGCGCTTCATTTTCACGATATTCACCGGGTTTTCCAGGGGGTCGGAGCCCTTGCGCTCGGGGCCATAGGCTGATGATAATTACGCATAATTATTGAGGCCCATGCTGTGTCACGTGATTCTTCAAGCCCGACCCGACATCTGCGCCTGCCGTCACAGCTGAGGTTCGGGCCTGCGGCTCATTTTCCCCGGACACTTGTGGTGCCAGACTGATGCCTGCCGTCCGATCGCCGTCGACACCCCGCCGCCGCCTTGCGCGTTGTGAATCACTCGATGCACGACGGTGTCGCGGCCCGGTTGCGGGCGCTGATTTTCGAGGGCGAACTCGCGCCCGGCAGCTTCATCGACGAGGCGGGCTTGTGCGAGAGTTTGGCCATCTCGCGCACGCCTTTGCGCGAGGCGCTCAAGGTGCTGGCCGTCGAGGGCCTGGTGCGCCATGAGCCGCGTCGGGGCTGTTTCGTCAACCAGGTCACGGAGCAGGATCTTGACGAGATCTTTCCGGTCATTGCCCTTCTGGAAGGGCGCTGCGCCCACGAGGCGGCCTGCAATGCGAGTGAGGCGGATCTGCTGGCGCTGGAAGCCCTGCACGAACGCCTGCAAGCCCATGCCAGGGCCGGTCAGATCACCGAGTACTACGCGGTCAACCTCGCCATCCATGAAGCCATCATCACGCTGGCCAACAACCGCTGGCTGGCCATGGTCATCAGCGACCTGCGCAAGATCCTCAAACTTGCGCGGTTGCAACAATTGCATGCGCCGGGCCGGCTGGCGCAAAGCCTGGCCGAACACATGGCGGTGTTTGCCGCCTTGCGGGCCCGTGACGCCGAGGGCGCCGAAGTTGCCATGCGCACCCACCTGACGCGCCAGCGCGTGGCGTTGCGCGAACTCGCCCGTGCCCGCACCAGCAGCCTGTTGGCCTGACGTCCGCCCCTTTGTTGAAGGCCTATCGATGAATACGACCACCTGGATCAGCCGCAGCGTCTCACGCTTGCTTCCCGAGGGGAAAAAGACGACAAATCCGAATGAGCCCAGCGTCATTGGGCCACTGCTTGCTATCGAAAAAGAACCGTCAGAGCCTGTATTCGGCGCGCCTGTCACGCGATCCACGCGCGAGCGCCTCGCTGCCACCCTGCGCCAGAAGGAAGAAGCCCTTTCACCCCGCGTGCTGCGCCGCACGCTCGAGGAACTCAAGGCCATCGTGGACCCGCGTGTCAGCGAGGTCGAGGGCGGGCGGCGCGCCCAAGGGGTTGCCGGCTGGTATGCGCGGGCCACCGTGGCGCAGCGGCGCGACATGTGGCTGCTGATGAGCGAGCAGTTCGTGGCCGATGGCGAAAAGGTGAAGCAGGCACAAGCCCTGTTTGCCGCGGCCGTCGGCACGCCGGACGAGGCGGCCGCGGAGGTCCACTACCGGCGCGCCACGGTATCCCCACGCCGCCGGCTGCTGCAACGTTTCAGCGTGTTCCCCGGCGGCATCCGCTTCCTGGTGGATCTCCGGGCCGAAATGCTCCCTTACCTGAAAGGGGAGAAACGGCTGCTGGCGCTCGATGTCGAGATGGAGTACATGTTCTCGACCTGGTTCGACGTCGGCTTTCTGGACCTGCGCCGCATCAGCTGGGATTCGCCCGCGTCGCTGATCGAGAAGCTCATCAGATACGAGGCGGTGCATGACATCAAGAGCTGGGCCGACGTGAAGAACCGCCTTGACTCGGACCGCCGCTGCTACGGCTTCTTTCACCCGCGCCTGCCCGACGAGCCGCTGATCTTCGTGGAGGTGGCCTTCACCGAGCGGATCGCCGACAGCATCACGCCGTTGCTCGACGAGGCGGGCGCCCCGGCGGATCTGACGCGGGCTACCACGGCCATCTTCTATTCGATCAGCAACACCCAGCCGGGGCTGAAGGGGGTGAGCTTTGGTGACTCGCTGATCAAGCGCGTGGTCGAGACGCTTTGCACCGAATTCCCCCGGCTCAGGACGTTTGCCACCTTGTCACCGATCCCGGGATTGCGGCCCTGGTTGACGAAGAACGCGGCGCGGCTGCTGGAACTCACACCCGAGAAAGAACGGGCCGAACTGGGTCGGGCGCTCAATGTCCAGCCACCGTCGGCCGAACATATCCTTGCTGCGGCCGACAAGGTCTTGTCACTGGACACCAAATCCCCCGTGCGGCACTGGTTGCAACAGTGCGCCGCGATGTACCTGGGGCGCGAAATGCTGGGTGGAAAGCCGGTGGACGCGGTCGCGCGCTTTCATCTGGGCAATGGTGCGCGGGTGGAGCGGCTCAACTGGGCCGGCGATCCCTCGCCCAAGGGGCTGAAGCAGTCTTATGGCCTGATGGTGAACTATCTTTACGACCTCAAGCGTCTGGACCGGCACCGCGCAATGCTGGCGCGGGGCAAAATCCCTGTGGCAAGCGCAATTGACGCGCTTTTTTTCTGATTTCTGCTTTCAACAACAAACTGGAGACAAACATGAGCTCATTGATCCAACGGCGCGCCGTGTTGCACGCCGCCGCGGCGGGCGCTGCCACTTGCGTCCTGCCGGCACGGGCACAGACCGCCTGGCCGGCAAAACCCGTCACCCTGATCGTGCCCTTTCCGGCCGGTGGTGGCACGGACGCGTTCGCGCGCCCGATGGCGGCACAGTTTGCGCGTCTCACCGGCAAGCAGCTCGTCATCGACAACCGCGGTGGCGCGGGCGGCACGCTGGGTGCCGGCATCGCAGCCAAGGCGGCGCCCGATGGCTACACCCTGTTCATGGGCGCCGTGCACCACACCATTGCGCCGAGCATGTACCCGAAGCTGGACTACGACCTCGAGAAGGATTTCGTGCCACTGATCCTGGTGGCCAGCGTTCCGCAGGTGCTTGTGGTGAACCCGAAAAAGGTCACGGCGGCCAACTTCAAGGAATTCCTGGCCTACGTCAAGGCCCACCCCGGCAAGCTGAACTACGGCTCGGCTGGCGGCGGTACCTCGCACCACCTTGCGGGCGAACTTTTCAAGCAGCAAACCAACACCTTCATCACCCACATCCCCTACCGCGGCGCGGGCCCGGCTTTGCAGGACCTGATTGCGGGGAACGTGGACATGATGTTTGACGGCCTGGGCTCGTCCGCCGCCCACATCAAGGGTGGGCGCATCAAGGCTTTGATGGTCTCGGGCAACAAGCGCAGCCCGGCATTTCCGGATGTGCCCTGCGCCGGGGAGCTGGGCCTTCCGGACTACACCGTGACCACCTGGTACGGCATCTGGGCGCCGAAGGGCACGCCCGCCGACATCCAGGCCCGGGCGATCGAGGAAATCCGCAAGGCCTGCACCACGGATGAAGCCAAGGCCGTCTGGGCCAGCCAGGGCGCCGAGTTCGCCAACCTGACCGGTGCGCAGTTCGGTGCGTTCGTCAATGCCGAAATCCGCAAATGGGCGCAGGTGGTCAAGGCCTCGGGCGCGAAGCTGGACTGAAATGGGCGCACAGGTGGAGCTTGCGGTCGAGGGGGCCGTCGCGCGGGTGAGCCTGTGCCATCCGGGCAAGTTAAACGCGATGTCGCGCTCTATGTGGCGGGATCTCAAGACGAGCTTCGACGCCATTCAGCAGCGCACGGATCTGCGCTGCGTCGTGGTCAGCGGCAAGGGGGGGAACTTCTGTGCCGGTGGCGACATTGCCGAGTACCCAGCGTTTCGCTTCAACGAGGTGACGCTGCGCGAGTTCCACGAAAGCGAGGTCTGGGGTGGCCTGGAGGCCATGCTCCTGTGCGATGTGCCTATCGTTGCGCAGATCGACGGCAATTGCATGGGCGCGGGCGTCGAGATTGCGAGCTGCTGCGACATCCGTGTGGCCGGTGCCTCGGCGAAATTTGGCGCCCCGATCGCCCGGCTCGGTTTCCCGATGGCGCCGCGCGAAGCCCAACTCGTGGCACGCGCTGTCGGCGACCTGACGGCGCGCGAGATGCTCCTGGAGGCGGCCGTGCTCGACGCACCCATGATGCTGGTGCGGGGCTTTCTGAACAGCGTGGTGGCCGACGCGGAGGTTGCGGGCGAAGCGCTGACCCGCGCCCATCGCATCGCAGCACTTGCGCCGCAGGCCGCCCGGCTGAACAAGCAGACGTTTCGGGCATTAAAACGGCCTTATTCCATCACCGATGGGTCTTTTTATGCTATTGAATCAATAGTAAATAAGGCCTATGCCTATGCGGACAGCGCCGAGCACCGAGAGGGCATCGGCGCCTTTCTCGACAAGCGAAAACCCGTTTTCTGAGTCTTTTTCCTTTCTGAACATGATCAATCACAACCTGTTCGCCGCATTGCAAGCAGCCTTTCCCGCTGACCTGGACGCCGTCGCGGTGGAAACCGCCGAGCCCGATGGTGCCTCTCTGAGATATTCCTGGCGCGACCTGGAGCGTGCCACGGCCATGGTGGCCAATCTGCTGGTCTCGCTCGACCTGGCAGAAGGCAGCCGGGTGGCGGTGCAGGTGGAAAAGTCGGTCGAGGCGATGGTGCTGTACCTGGCCACGCTGCGCGCCGGCTACGTTTTCCTTCCGCTCAACACCGCCTACCAGAGCGCTGAAATCGAATACTTCATCGGTAATGCCGAGCCCGCCGTGGTGGTCTGCAGCCCCAGGAACTTCGGCTGGGTCAGCAAGATCGCTTTCACCGCCGGCACAAAGCATGTGTTCACGCTGGGCGACGACCGCACCGGCAGCCTGCTGGAACGCGCCGCACAGTGCAGCGACCAGCACAGCCCCGCGAAGAAGGCTGACGACGATCTGGCCGCGATTCTCTATACCAGCGGAACCACCGGGCGCAGCAAGGGCGCCATGCTGACGCACGGCAACATGCTGTCCAACGCGCTGGTGCTCAAGCACTACTGGGGCTGGAAGCCCGGCGATGTGCTGATCCACGCGCTGCCCATTTTTCACGTGCATGGCTTGTTCGTGGCGATCCATGGCGCGCTGATCAATGGCAGCAAGATGATCTGGCTGTCGAAGTTCGACCCCAAAGTGGTGCTGCGCAAGCTGCCCGAGGCAACCGTCTTCATGGGCGTGCCCACCCTGTACGTGCGCCTGCTCGCCGAACCGGGGCTGAACCGGGATGCCGCGCGAAACATGCGATTGTTCGTCGCCGGTTCCGCGCCCTTGCTGATCGAGACTTTCACGGAGTGGCAGCGCCGTACCGGCCACACGATCCTGGAACGCTATGGCATGAGCGAGACGGCGATGCTGACATCGAACCCCTGTGGCCCAGATCCGCGCTACGGGGGTCAGAATGAGCGGCGCGGGGGTACGGTGGGCTTTCCGCTGCCCGGCGTGCATCTGCGGGTGCAGGATGACGAGGGCAGGGACCTGCCTGTGGGCGAAGTCGGCGGCATCCAGGTGCAGGGGCCGAACGTGTTCAAGGGCTATTGGCGCATGCCGGAAAAGACAGCGGAGGAGTTCACCGCAGACGGCTATTTCAAGACGGGTGACGTCGGCAAGATCGACGAGCGCGGTTACGTGACCATTGTCGGGCGCAGCAAGGACCTGATCATCTCGGGCGGCTACAACGTCTACCCGGCCGAGATCGAGGGCTTCATCAACGAGCTGCCGGGCGTCGCCGAAAGCGCGGTGGTTGGCGTGCCGCATCCCGACTTTGGCGAGGTGGGCGTGGCGGTGGTGATCGCCAGGCCCGGCGTGGCAGTCGATGGCGCAGCGATCGTGGCTGAACTGAAAGCGAAACTGGCCAACTTCAAGATTCCCAAGCACTGCGTCGTGGTGCCCGAGTTGCCGCGCAACACCATGGGCAAGGTGCAGAAGAACCTGCTGCGCGAGCAGTACAAAGGTCTTTTCGCCTGACCAGAACTGGCGGGCCGTCAGCCGGCGACGTCAGGCAAAAAAGCCCGGTGGGACCGGGCTTACTGCTGCGCAATTGATTTCTGATTCAATAGCAGACTATGACCATTCCACGCTGGGAATGGCTCTTTCTCTTCAAGAATCAGCGCAACACCAGCACCGGGATGTGCGAATGCGTCAGCACATGCTGGGTTTCGCTGCCCAGCAGCAGGCGCTTGATGCCCTTGCGGCCGTGCGAGGCCATGACGATCAGGTCAGCCTTGTACTTGGTGGCCGCAGAAATCAATGCGTCGGACACCAGGTCGGACTTGACCGTGACGGCCTTGACGGTCACGCCCTTGGCGGCAGCGGTCTTCTTGACTGCATCGACAACCGCCTGACCGTCTTCAGCCCACTGTTTTTCAACCCTTTTCACATCGTCGACCGACAACGGAATGGAGCCCTCGAAGTAGCTCTGCGGGTAGCGGGGAACGACCTTGATGGCAACGAGTTCTGCACCGCACAGGGCAGCGAGTGAAATGGCCGAGTTGACGGCCTTCTTGGACAGGGTGGAACCGTCGGTGGCGACGAGAATGCGTGCATACATGGTGTGCTCCTGGTAGTTAATAAATTAAGAATAACGCTTCCTCCGCCGCCAGTCTTGATTCAGATCAAGACAAGCTGAGGCATTGCCGTTAAGCTTAATCTATGGTCACCGCAAGTACAACCGCCAGCCTTTCCGCACTGCGGGGCGTCACCGGCTCGCCATTGGCGGTCCCAGGGGCGTCGGCGCAGGACCGGCTGGCCGTCCTTGATGACGCTCAGGAGTGGTCGGCCTTCAGCCGGCCTGTTGCGGACCGGCCTTCTTGCTGGGAGTCGAGCGTGGTGTTTGAGGGCATGCACTGTGCCGCGTGCGCCTTGACGATCGAGGAGGCTTTGCGTGCCGTGCCCGGCGTGGAATCGGTGCGTGTAAGCGCGGCCAGCCACCGGGGGCGCATTGTCTGGTCGGACGCGGCCGTCAAGCCCTCGGGCTGGATGGACGCGGCACGCCTCGCTGGGTATCCGGCGGTGCCCGCCAACGATGCTTTCGCCAATGATCGGCGCAAAGGCGAGATGCGAAAGGCGATCTGGCGTCTGGGCGTGGCCGGCCTTTGCATGATGCAGGTCATGATGTATGCGTGGCCGGCCTATGTGGCCGCGCCGGGCGACTTGACACCCGAAATGGCGCAATTGCTGCGCTGGGCCTCGTGGGTGCTGACGCTGCCGGTGATGCTGTTCTCCTGCGGACCGTTTTTCAGCAACGCTTTGCGCGATCTGCGCATGCGCCGGGTGAGCATGGATCTCCCGGTGGCGCTGGGCATGGGCATCACTTTCATCGTCAGCACCGCCGGGACTTTTGAGCCTCAGGGCACCTTCGGCGCCGAGGTGTACTTCGACTCTCTGACCATGTTCGTTTTTTTCCTGTTGACGGGCCGCTGGCTGGAATTGCGCCTGCGCGACAGAACGGCTGGCGCGCTGGAGGCGCTGATGAACCGCCTGCCCGACAGTGTGGAGCGGCAGCAGGCAAATGGCGACTTCGAGCGGGTTGCCGTGCGCCGGCTGGGGGCGGGGGATGTCATTCGCGTGCTTCCGGGCGAGGCGTTTCCGGCCGATGGCCTGGTGGTGCAGGGCGAAACCCTGGCTGACGAGTCTTTGCTGACCGGCGAGTCGCGTCCCGTGCCGCGTGGAAAGGGCAGCGCGGTGGTTGCCGGCAGCCACAACCTGGCATCGGTGGTGTGGGTACGCGTGGAGCGCATCGGCGCGCAGACCCGATTCGCGCAGATCGTGGCCCTGATGGACGCCGCGTCCACCACCAAGCCGCAGATCGCGCAACTGGCCGACCGCCTGGCCAAACCCTTCCTGATCGCGGTGCTGGTGGCAGCCGGCGGCGCCTGTGCTTTCTGGTGGTCGCATGATCCCGGGCATGCGTTGATGGTGGCTGTCGCGGTGCTGGTGGTGACCTGCCCCTGCGCGCTGTCACTGGCGACGCCTGCCGCGATGCTGGCCAGTGCCGGCGCGCTCGCGCGACGCGGTGTCCTGGTGCGACGCCTGCAGGCACTCGAGACACTGGCAGCAGTGGACACCGTGGTATTTGACAAGACGGGCACGCTCACACGCGATGCGTTTGCCCTGGCGGCGGTCACGACCCGCGACGGCGTGAGCCGGGACCAGGCGCTGGGCTGGGCGGCGTCGCTGGCGCGCCAGTCGCTGCACCCGGTGTCCCGGGCTCTGGCGGCGGCCGCTGTGGATGCCGGTCTGCCCGAACTGCGGGCCGATGAGGTCAGGGAAGTGGCGGGACAGGGCGTGACTGGACAGGTCGAACAAAGCGGGGTTCGAACGCTGCGCCTGGGTTCGGCGGCATTTTGCGGGCTGGCGCAGCCAGACGCCGAGGCGTTGCAGGTGTGTCTGGCCGATGACACGGGATGGGTCGCCACGTTCGAATTGCGTGAGGACTTGCGGCGCGACGCTCATGCCACGGTGCAGGCGTTGCGCGCGAGTGGCATTTCGGTACGGCTGCTTTCGGGCGACGGCGCAGCCGCTGTGGCGCGCGTGGCCGGCGAACTGGGCATCGATGACGCGCGCGGCGCCTGTTCGCCGCAGGACAAGCTGGCCTTTCTTCATCAGGCCCAGGAACAGGGCCACAAGGTGGCCATGGTGGGAGACGGACTCAACGACGGACCCGTTCTGGCCGGTGCCCACGCCTCGTTTGCCTTCGGTCAGGCGGTGCCGCTGGCCCAGGCCCAGGCGGATTTCGTGATCATGGGTGAGCAGCTGGCCAGCGTGGCCCAGACCCTGCAACTGGCGCGGCGCACGATGCGCGTCGTGCGGCAAAATCTCTGGTGGGCCGCGCTCTACAACGCCATCTGCGTCCCTCTGGCGGTTTTCGGCTGGCTGCCGGCCTGGCTGGCAGGGCTGGGCATGGCGCTCAGTTCGCTGGTGGTGGTAGTGAATGCCTTGCGCCTCTCGGGCAGGGTGGAACCTTTGGAAATGGTCTGATGGATATCCTGTATTTGCTGATCCCGCTGTCGGTCGTCCTGGTGTTTTTCATCCTAGGCGGGTTTTGGTGGGCCATATTTCGGGGTCAGTTTGAAGATATCGAGGCCGAAGGGGAGCGGATTTTGAAGAACGATTGATATTCATCAAGTCCGTGCAAGATCGCTTAGGCCACACTCGCCCGATGGTTTTTTTGGTAAAGGTGCTGTAAATGAAGTTTCCAAACTCGCAGGCGACTGCGTACAACGATACGGTTGTGCGTCAATTTGCCATCATGACGGTGGTGTGGGGCGTGGTCGGGATGCTGGTGGGCGTGATCATTGCCGCCCAGTTGGCCTGGCCGGAACTCAATCTGGGCATTCCCTGGCTGAGCTATGGCCGATTGCGCCCTCTGCACACCAATGCGGTGATTTTTGCGTTCGGTGGATGTGGCCTGTTTGCGACAGCCTATTACGTGGTGCAGCGTACCTGCCAGGTTCGCCTGTTCTCGGACAAGCTGGCCGCCTTCACCTTCTGGGGCTGGCAACTGGTCATTCTGGCGGCTGCGCTCTCCCTGCCGCTGGGTTACACCCAAGGCAAGGAATATGCCGAACTCGAGTGGCCGATTGACATCCTGATCACCCTGGTCTGGGTGGCCTTCGCGGTGGTCTTCTTTGGCACAGTCGGCACCCGCAAGGTGCGCCACATTTATGTGGCCAACTGGTTTTACGGTGCCTTCATCCTTGCGGTGGCGATTCTTCACCTGGTCAACAGCGCCGCCATTCCCGCCGGTGCCATGAAGTCCTACTCCGCCTATGCCGGTGTGCAGGACGCCATGGTGCAGTGGTGGTACGGTCACAACGCCGTGGGCTTCTTCCTGACCGCCGGTTTCCTGGGCATGATGTATTACTTCATCCCCAAGCAGGCCGGACGCCCGGTCTACAGCTACCGCCTTTCCATCGTCCACTTCTGGGCGCTGATCTTCACCTACATGTGGGCCGGTCCCCACCACCTGCACTTCACGGCTCTGCCGGACTGGACGCAGTCGGTCGGCATGGTGTTCTCCCTGATCCTGCTGGCGCCAAGCTGGGGCGGCATGATCAACGGCATCATGACCTTGTCCGGCGCCTGGCACAAACTGCGCGATGATCCCATCCTGCGTTTCCTGATCGTTTCGCTTTCCTTCTACGGCATGTCCACGTTCGAAGGTCCGATGATGTCGATCAAGACGGTCAACGCCCTGTCGCACTACACCGACTGGACGGTCGGCCACGTTCACTCCGGCGCTCTGGGCTGGGTGGGTCTGGTGACCATGGGCTCCATGTACTACCTGATTCCCAAGCTGTTTGGCCAGAAGCAGATGTACAGCGTCAAGGCCGTCGAAATTCATTTCTGGACGGCCACCATCGGCATCGTGATCTATATCGCGGCCATGTGGATTGCCGGTGTGATGCAGGGCCTGATGTGGCGCGCCATCAATGCCGACGGCACGCTGACCTACACCTTCGTCGAGTCCGTCAAGGCGACCTATCCGTTCTACGTGCTTGCGTCTGGGCGGCGGTTTGCTGTACCTCACGGGCATGCTCGTCATGCTGTGGAACGTCCTCAAGACCGCAACCGCGGGCCGTTCGGTCACGGTGACCATCCCCACCGCCACGGCTCACGCCTGAGGAGAACAACAATATGGCTAACCATCAATCTTCCGGCGGTCTTTCCCACGAAAAGATCGAGACCAACAACTTCCTGATGATCGTGCTGATCCTGCTCGTCCTCCTGGTCGGAGGGCTGGTCGAAATCGTCCCGCTGTTCTTCCAGAAATCCACCACGACACCGATCAAGGGCGTTCAGCCCTATACAGCGCTGCAACTGGCCGGACGCGATATCTACATACGTGAAGGCTGCTACAACTGCCACTCGCAGATGATTCGCCCGTTCCGCGCGGAGACCCTGCGCTACGGCCCCTATTCGGTGGCGGGCGAGTCGGTGTATGACCATCCGTTCCAGTGGGGCAGCAAGCGCACCGGGCCTGATCTGGCTCGCGTCGGCGGCAAGTACAGCGACGAGTGGCACCGCATCCACATGACCAACCCGCGCGACCTCGTGCCGGAGTCCAACATGCCGGCCTATCCGTGGCTGGCCAAATCGATGGTCGATGCCGCCGTGATGCCAGCGCACATGAAGGCTCTTCGCACCGTGGGCGTGCCGTACACCGATGCCCAGATCGCCAGCGCGTCTGAAGACGTCAAGGGCAAGACCGAGCTCGAGGCCGTGATCGCGTATCTGCAGGGCTTGGGCCTGGCCCGTAAGTAAACACAGGAATTTGCAGTCATGGACATTGATATCAATACCCTGCGCTCAATCGCCACCGTGGTCAGCTTCGTCACCTTTCTGGGCATCGTGGCGTGGGCTTGGTCCCGTCGCAACGCGCGTGACTTTGAAGAAGCCGCAAACCTGCCTTTCGAGCAAGACTGACCGGCCGCAAAAGGAAAAAAAATGAGTGACTTCACAAGCAATTTCTGGTCTTTTTACGTCGCTGGCATCACCTTGGTCAGCATTCTTGCCTGCGCACTGCTGCTGTGGTTCAGTGGCAAGGCCAAGGCGATGACGGCCAACGACAACACCACGGGCCACGTTTGGGACGGCGATCTGCGCGAGATGAACAACCCCTTGCCGCGCTGGTGGGTGTGGCTGTTTGTCATCACCATCGTCTTTGGCCTGATTTATCTGGTGCTCTATCCCGGCCTGGGGAGTTTCCCGGGAAAACTGGGCTGGACATCCAGTGGGCTCCATCAGACCGAGGTGGACAGGGGCAATGTCGAGATCGCGCCGACTTACGCGAAGTTTGCCGCGATGACGCCGCAAGAGCTGAGCAAGAACACCCAGGCCATGGCCATCGGCGAGCGGCTGTTCATGAACAACTGCTCGCAGTGCCACGGGTCTGATGCCAAGGGCAGCAAGGGGTTTCCGAACCTGACCGACAACGACTGGATCGGTGGCGGCACGCCGGAAATCATCAAGACGAATATCACAAAAGGCCGCACCGGCAACATGCCACCCATGGCAGCAGCCGTGGGCACCTCCGAGGATGTGAGCAACCTCGCAAACTATGTGATGAGCCTGTCGAACGGCCCGCACGACTCGGTCAAGGCCGCTTTGGGCAAGCCCAAGTTTGCCGTGTGCGCCGCCTGCCATGGCATGGACGGCAAAGGCAATGCGGCGCTCGGCGCGCCGAATCTGACTGACGATATCTGGCTCCATGGTTATGGCGAGGCAGCGATTGTGGCCATGATCAACAACGGCAAGGTGAACGTCATGCCGGCCCAGGCCGACAAGCTGACCGATGCGCAAGTCAATGTGCTGACAGCCTACGTCTGGGGCCTGTCGAACAATGCCACCGTAGCTGCCAAGTAGACTGGACCCGGGCAGACTCATGATTTGCAGGCAGCCTTCGCTTTGAACTCCGAAGACGCGAAAGCTGCGCCAGTCGTTTCTGCCGCCACGCAACCCGCTGCGCAGCCCAAGGCTGAGCAGCTGGATGCGGACGGGGAACTGGTCTCGCTGTACCAGGCGCACAAGAAGATCTACCCGCGCAGTGTCTCGGGCCTGTTCTCGAAGTGGCGCTGGGGACTGGTTTTTTTCACACAGATCATTTTTTATGGTCTGCCGTGGCTGGAGTGGGGACAGCGCCAGGCGGTCCTGTTTGACCTTGGTGTTCGCCGCTTCTACATCTTCGGCCTGGTTCTTTACCCGCAGGACTTCATTTACCTGACCGGGATCATGGTGATCTCGGCCTTGTCGCTGTTCCTGTTCACCGCGGTGGCGGGGCGGCAGTGGTGCGGCTACGCCTGCCCGCAGACCGTCTACACCGAGATTTTCCTCTGGATCGAAAAGAAGATCGAGGGTGACCGCAGCGCGCGCATGCGTCTGGACGGGTCTCCCTTGTCATTGGCCAAGTTTTCCCGCAAGGCGGGCAAGCAGCTGGCCTGGATTGCCGTGGCCCTTTGGACCGGGTTTACCTTTGTCGGATATTTCACGCCGATCCGTGAACTGGCCGGGCTGTTCACCAGTTTCGGCATGGGACCCTGGGAGACCTTCTGGGTGTTCTTCTATGGCTTTGCCACTTACGGCAACGCGGGCTTCATGCGCGAGCAGGTCTGCAAGTACATGTGTCCCTACGCGCGCTTTCAGAGCGCCATGTTCGACAAGGACACGCTGATCGTGTCCTATGACACCGCGCGGGGCGAACCGCGCGGCGCCCGCTCGAAGAAAGCGGACCCCAAGGCCCTGGGCCTCGGCGCCTGCGTCGATTGCACGCTGTGTGTGCAGGTTTGTCCGACCGGGATCGACATCCGAAAAGGGCTGCAGTACGAATGCATCAGCTGCGCGGCCTGTATCGATGTCTGTGACACCGTGATGGACAAGGTCGGCTATCCGCGCGGGTTGATCCGCTACTCCACCCAGCATGCGATGAGTGAGGGCTGGTCTCGCGCCGAAGTCATCCGTCACATGTTGCGCCCCAGGGTGCTCGTGTACCTGTCGATCCTCTTGGCCGTTGTCGTCACGATGATGGTCAGCCTGAGCCTGCGGATTCCCTTCAAGGTGGATGTCGTGCGCGACCGCGGCTCGCTGGCGCGGATTGTCGGCGGCGGCAAGATAGAGAACGTGTTTCGCCTGCAACTCATGAACGCGTCCGAATCACCGCAGCGCTTCAAGATTACGGCAACCGGGCTTCCAGGTCTGGCGGTGGTGTCCGAGAGCAGCTTTACGGTGGAGGCCACGCAAGCCCGTTGGGTGGTTGTCAACCTCCAACTGCCCTACGATGGTGCGCCAGCGGGGTCACACGCCATTCAGTTCACGATTGAATCCCTCGATTCACCCGGCAAGCTGACTGAAAAGTCGGTCTTCATCGTCCCAAGATAAAAGGAGCTGCCATGAGCCAGCCTGTTTCGCAACCGTGGTGGAAGTTCGGCCATGTCTGGCTGGTCATTGCGGGCCCCGTGGTGGTCGTGGTGGCCAGTTTCATCACGCTGTACCTGGCGGTCACCCGACCCGACCCGGTGATCGATGACTACTATCGAAAAGGCGTTGAGGTCAACAAGACGCTAGAAGAGTCTGACCACAACCTGGCGCCGTCTGTGCAGGCACGCAATCACGCGCAGACCGGCGTGTCGCCGAAAAAGATCTTTGGCATTGAACGCTGATTCATTGCCAGCCAGACCCCGGGAGACAGACATGTGGGCTCAAAGAATGATGTGGATTGCCTGGCCAGCGTTCCTGGTCGCGGGCGTGCTGGAGATGCTGGTTTTTGCCATGGTCGACCCTGCCGATCTGCACTGGTTTGGCCAGCCGCTGGACATGTCGCGGCAAGCCATCTACACGCTGGGTTTTTTCGCGTTCTGGCTTATGACCATGGCCTCCAGTGCCTTGACCACGCTGTTGTCGATGTCGCCTTTTGAAGTGAACCGCTGCCCCTTGCCGGATGATGGCCGGCCCGAAGGGTGTCCCAAGCAGGGCGGTTGCAGCTAAGGCACTAAGGCAGGCACCCGCACCTACACCTACAGGCAGGCTTGCTGGTTGTTGTTGACGATGCGCTTGAGGGCGTCGGTATCCAGAATGTGCACGTGGCGCTGCTTGACCTCCACGATGCCATCTTCAACGAACTTGGAGAAAGTGCGACTGACGGTTTCGAGTTTGAGTCCGAGGTAGCTGCCGATTTCTTCGCGCGTCATGCGCAGGATCAGTTCGGATTGCGAGAAGCCGCGGGCATGGAGGCGCTGCACCAGATTGAGCAAAAACGCTGCCAGGCGCTCCTCGGCACGCATGCTGCCCAACAGCAACATGACGCCGTGTTCCCTGACGATTTCGCGGCTCATGATCTTGTGGACATGGTGCTGCATCGCATTGATCTCGCGGGAAATTTCCTCAAGGCGATCAAACGGCATGACACAGACCTCTGCATCTTCCAGCGCCACGGCGTCACAGGTGTGTTGCTCATTGACGATGCCGTCCAGTCCGATCACTTCGCCGGCCATCTGAAAGCCTGTCACCTGATCGCGCCCGTCTTCGGTTGCAATACACGTTTTGAAAAATCCGGTACGGATGGCGTAAAGCGAAGTGAACTTGTCGCCATTTGTGAACAGCGCGGTGCCGCGCTTGATTTTCCGCCGTACGGCGACGACTTCTTCGATCCGGTCCAGTTCCTGGGGGCTCAGCCCCATGGGCATGCACAACTCCCGCAGATTGCAGCTGGCACAGGCAACTTTGATGGCTTGCAGATTCATACGTGAGCGCTCTGAACGATTGAAGGTGAACCGCCATTGCGGCCCCGGGTTTGATCGGTAAACCAGAAGCCGCCTATTTTGACATGCCTCAAGGCCTGTCCGTTGATCTCATTCTAGATTGATCTATGTCAATGTGCGAATTTTTCCAAGGCTGCATAGTCTCGAAATCTTTAAGGACGCCCGATGAGTGCCGTTTCTCCCGAATTGCTGCGACGTTTTGATGTTCCCGGGCCGCGCTACACCTCCTATCCCACAGCGGATCGTTTCGTCGAGGCTTTTGGTGCCGACGACTACATCCAGGCGCTCAAGCAGCGCCGCAGCGGAATTGCGATGGCCATGCCACTTTCTCTTTATGTCCACATTCCGTTTTGCGAATCGCTCTGCTACTACTGTGCCTGCAACAAGATCATCACGAAGCACCACAGCCGGGCCGAGGAGTACTTGCGCTATCTCAGTCGCGAGATCGATCTGCACACTGCTCATGTTGGCGTGGGGCAGAGTGTCTCGCAACTGCACCTGGGTGGTGGCAGTCCGACGTTCCTGAGCGACCCGGAACTGCGCGAGTTGATGGCCATGCTGCGGCGCAGTTTTACGCTGGCGCCTGGCGGTGAATACTCGATTGAAATCGATCCCCGCACGGTCGATGCCGGACGACTGGAAACGCTGGCCGAACTGGGATTCAACCGATTGAGCTTTGGCGTGCAGGATTTTGACCCGGCCGTCCAGAAGGCGGTGCATCGCATCCAGCCGGCCGAGCAGGTGTTCTCACTGATGGCGTCGGCGCGCCGTCTGGGGTTTGAGTCCGTCAACGTGGACTTGATCTATGGCTTGCCCATGCAGACGCCGGAGTCATTTGACCGGACCTTGGCGCAAGTCGTTGAACTCAAGCCGGACCGTATTGCGCTATATGCCTATGCGCACCTGCCCGAGCGCTTCAAACCACAACGCCGCATCATCACGGTGGAGTTGCCCAATGCCGCTTCCAAGGTGTCGATGCTTTCGCGCTCGCTCTCGGCTTTCCTGGACGCCGGCTATGTGTATGTGGGCATGGACCATTTCGCCCTGCCCGACGATGCGCTGGCCATTGCCAAGCGCCAGGGGCGGCTGCACCGTAATTTCCAGGGCTACAGCACACAGCCCGATTGCGACCTGATCGCGCTCGGCGTGTCTTCCATCGGACGTGTCGGTGCCACCTACAGCCAGAATGCAAAAACGCTGGCAGAGTATTACGACCTGCTGGACCAGGGGCGCCTGCCCGTGGTAAGGGGTCTGGCGGTTTCACGTGATGACCTCGTGCGCCGTGCCGTGATCATGGCCCTGATGTGCCAGGGACAGGTGCAGTTTGAATCGATCGACCTGGCCTACCTCGTGGACTTCAAGACCTACTTCGCCAAGGAGATCGAGGCCCTGGGCAGCCTGGCCAGCCAAGGTCTCGTCGAGTTGAACGATGCTGGCATCCAGGTCACAGCCGATGGCTGGTTCTTCGTGCGCGCCATCGCCATGGTGTTTGACCGCTATCTGCAGACCGACCGCACACGCGCGACCTTTTCCAAGATCATATAAAGCGGTCCATGCAGACATCCCTGGCCGTGACTGCCTTGCTTATGGGGCTTGCCGGAGGACCCCATTGCATTGCCATGTGCGGCGCCGCGTGTGCCGGTATCGGCAAGGCAGCAGGCGCGCGCAGCACCTCGGCAATCTGGACATTTCAGGCCGGCCGGCTGGTGGGATATTCAGCGCTTGGCGCTGTGGCCGCCGCTTCCATGCAGGGGCTGGGCTGGTTGACGACCCAGACAGCCACGATGCGCCCCGTCTGGACGCTGTTTCACGTGGCCGCGATGGTGCTCGGATTGACGCTGCTATTGCTCGCGCGACAGCCGGTCTGGCTCGACGCCACAGCCCGCCATGTTTGGGGCAAGGTCCGCGCGCTCAACGCGGCTTGGGGGCGGGGTGCACCTCTGGCCATCGGTGCGCTCTGGGCGTTCATGCCCTGTGGCTTGCTGTATTCGGCCCTGCTGGTCGCGGCACTCAGCGGCGGGCCGCTCGATGGCGCCCAGACCATGGCACTGTTTGCCTTGGGCAGCAGCGTCTCGCTGCTGCTCGGGCCGTGGCTGTTGTTGCGTCTGGGTCGTGGCGGCAACGGCGAGTGGGGCATGCGCCTGGCGGGTCTGGCACTGGCGGTGACCTCCGGCTGGGCCCTGTGGATGGGCCTGGCGCACGATACCGCGCCGTGGTGCGTTGCGCCCTGACGCAGCGGTTCTCCTTTCACGGCGCATTGTGCCCGCGACTTCGTACCGGCGGCTGACCTTTTGTGCCGGTTCGCCGAAACCCATGGTCAGCGCCTCGTCGCGCAGGGTGCAGCAGGCACGAGGGCTTCAGCCCGACGGTGGGGATGCCTTTGGCCGCAAAAGGCAGCGGGTTGTCGATTAGCTCGCGGGCCTTGGCGAGGCCCGTCGGCAACTGATCTCTTTCAACCTGTCAGTCCGAGCTTCTCGGCCAGGCCGATGCGCTGCAGCTTGCCGGTCGCGCCCTTGGGGATCTCGGCCAGGAACAGGATCTTGCGCGGCACCTTGAAGTCGGCCAGCTTCGTCGCGGCGAAGTCGCGCAGTTCGCGCTCGGTCAGCGCCATGCCCTCTCGCAGCACGACGGCGGCGGCGACGTCTTCGCCGAGCTTGGCGTGCGGCATGGCGAAGGTCACGACCTGCGCCACCGCCGGGTGGTCCATCAGCACTTCGTCGACCTCGCGCGGCGAGATCTTCTCGCCGCCCCGGTTGATGATTTCCTTGAGGCGGCCGGTCAGCGTCAGGTAGCCGTCGGGGTCAGCATGCCCTGGTCGCCGGTGCGGAACCAGCCGTGGGTGAAGGCCTCGGCGTTGGCCTTGGGGTTGTTCTCGTAGCCCGAGGTCACGTTCTCGCCGCGGATCACGATCTCGCCGATGGTGTCGGGCGGCAGCAGCTTGCCGTCCTTGTCCATGATGGCGACTTCCGGCCCGGCGGCGAGTCCGACCGAACCGGGGATGCGCTTTGCGCGGCGGCAGCGGGTTGCTGGCCATCTGGTGCGCCGCCTCGGTCATGCCGTAGGACTCGATCAGCGGCGCGCTTGAACACCTGCTTCCAGCTCGGCGATGACCTGCGGCGGCATGGACGACGAGGACGAGCGGATGAAGCGCAGCGGGTTGTCGCGGATCACGTCCGCGTTGCCGCCGCGCGCGCGACAGAATGGTCTGGTGCATGGTCGGCACCGCCGTGTACCAGGTGGGCTTGCACTCCTTCATCCAGCCGAAGAACTTGAGCGCGTTGAAGCCCGGCGTGCACGAAGATCTGGCTGCCCACGGCCATCGGCGCCAGCACGCCGGCGATCAGGCCGTGGATGTGGAACAGCGGCATGATGTGCAAGCTCGACGTCGGACTCGGTGAGCTGCAGCGTCTGGCTGATGTTGCGCGCCGAAGCGCAGACGTTGCGGTGCGACAGCGGCACGATCTTGGGCCGCGAGGTGGTGCCCGAGGTGTGCAGGATCAGCGCCACGTCGTCGGCCTGCGCGGGCCCGCCGTGGGCGGCAGGGGCGGCTGAGGCTGTAGCGGTGGCCGCCAGTTCGAAATCACCCGCACCGCGCTCGGGGTGGGCCAGCAGTTCGATCACGGCGATGCCCAGCTTGGCGGCCACGGCGCGGGCCGGGGTGTCGCTGCCCTGCGCCACGATCAGGGCCTTGGCGTTCAGGTCGCTCAGGTAGAACTCGAATTCGTCGGCGCGGTAGGCCATGTTGAGCGGCGCGCAGGTGCAGGCGCCGGCCACGGCGACGAAGGCGGTGGCCATCTCCGGGCAGTTGGGCAGCACGAGTCCCACGCGGTCGCCGCGACCGATGCCCAGCCGGTTGAGGTTTTCGCCGGTGCGGGTGATCAAGGCCGTAGGGCGCCGTAGCTCAGCGGCACGCCGGACGGCGCCGTGATGGCGACGGCGTCGGCCCGCTGGCGGGCGATCATTTCGGAGAGGGTGGTGAAGTCGGTCATGGTGGTGGGGTTCAAGGCTTGAAAAAATGGGGTGTGGGTCACTCTGCAGGGCCGAGTCAGGGAATGCGCAGCGTCGCCTTGTGCTGCTGCAAGGTGTTGGCCAGCAGGCTGGTCAGGGCGTAGACGGCGTCGATGGTCGGCGTGGGCGTCTGCGTGATGCGGCCGAGCTCCATCACGGCGGCCACCAGCGCCTGCAACTCGAGCGGGCGGCCCTGCTCGACGTCCTGCAGCATCGAGGTCTTGTGCTGGCCCACGGCCTGCGCGCCGGCAATGCGCTTGTCCAGGCTGACCTTGAACTGCACGCCGAGCGCCTCGCCGATGGTCTGCGCCTCGCGCATCATCGCCGCCGCCAGTTCGCGCGTCGGGCCATACAGGCAGATGTCTTCCAGCGTGGCGTGGGTCAGGGCGCTGATCGGGTTGAAGCTCAGGTTGCCCCAGACCTTGAGCCAGATCTCGGAGCGGATGTCCCGCGAGATCGGCGCCTTGAATCCGGCCGCCTTGAAGGCATCGGCGATCGCGCGGATCGAGGGCGTGTCGCTGCCATCGAGCTCGCCGAGCGAGAAGCGGTTGCCCTCGATGACCTTGATGACGCCCGGTCGGATGACTTCGCTGGCCGGGTAGACCACGCTGCCGATGATCCGATCGACATCGATGTGCTGGGCGATCGTCCCGTCCGGATCCACAGCCTTGACCGGTGTGCCCTCCCAGGCACCCGGCAGCTTGTGGAAATACCACCAGGGAATGCCGTTCTGCATGGTCACCACGCGGGTTTCGTCGTGCATGAGTGCCGGCAGCTCGGCAGCGATCGCGGCCACCTGGTGCGCCTTCATGCCGAGGATCACCACATCCTGCACGCCCGCCTCGGCAATGACCGAGGTCACCCGGGCGGGCCGGGCCAGCAACTCGGTGCCGTCTTCCTCGATCAGCGTCATGCCGTTCTGCCGGACCGCCTCCAGGTTGGCGCCCCGCAGGATCAGCGTGACCTCATGGCCGGTGAGCGCCAGCTTCACGCCCAGCATGCCGCCGATGGCACCTGCGCCCACAATGCAAATCTTCATGTCCCGCTTCCTGTGTGTTGGGCCTGGGACTGTACCGCACCGAACGTATTTCGCAGGACGCCCACGCCGTCGATCGCCACCTCGACCACCGTGCCGGGTTTCATGGGCAGCACGCCCAGCGATGTGCCGCAGGCAATCAGGTCGCCCGGCATCAGCGTCATGTCATGGGACAGCGCGCTGACGATCTGCGCCGGTGAAAAGATCATGCCGCTGCAGGGGAAGTTCTGACGCTCCCGGCCATTGACCAGCGTGCGCACCCGCAGCGTGCCGAGGTCGAGCCCGGTCGTTATCACGGGGCCGAACACGCCGAAGCTGTCCTGGCTCTTGGCGCGCGTCCATTGCGCGAACGACGGATCCTTGTTCAGCAGGTCGATGGCCGTGACATCGTTGACGCAGGTCACGCCAAAAATGGCCTGCGCGGCCTCCTCGACGCTGAGGTCCTTGCAGACCTTGCCGATCACCAGGCCCAGTTCGCCTTCGTACACGACGCGGCCGTCGTAGGACGAGGGCGCGTGGATGGTCTGGCCATGCGCGAGGTAGCTGCTGGCGGCCTTGATGAAATACAAGGGTTCTGCCGGAATCGCCAGCCCCTGCTTGGCCGCCTGGGCGTGGTCGTTGTTCCAAAGCGCCAGGAATTTGGACGGCTGGCAGGGCAGGGTGATCTCGACGTCGGCCAGGGCCAGGCGACGGCCGGTTGGCGCGGGGCTGTCAAACAGGTCGCCTTCGTGCTCGGCAATGACAGTCGCCGTCCAGCGCCCCGAACCCCGCGACGCCATGGTGCTCAAACCTCAACCATGTCGTCATCGTCGATCCCTCCCGGTTTCCTGCGCAGCTTGCCGAAGCCCAGGGCGATCAGCGGCCAGAACAGCATCAGCATCGCCAGGCCCGGTGATGCTGCCGACCAGCGGATTGGAGACGAAGACCATGAGGCTGCCGCTGGAGCCCAGCAGCGACTGGCGGAAGGCGTTTTCAGCCATGTCGCCCAGCACCAGCGCCAGCACCAGCGGGGCCAGCGGGTAGTTGAGCTTCTTGAACACATAGCCCATCACGCCGAAAGCCAGCATCAGCCAGACGTCGAACATCGAACCGTGCACGGTATAGGCGCCCACGGCGCAGATCACCAGAATCACCGGTGCGATGATGGCAAACGGAATCCGCAGGATGGCGGCAAACCAGGGCACCGTGAGCAGCACCACGATCAGTCCGGCGATGTTGCCCAGGTACATGCTGGCGATCAGTCCCCAGACAAAGTCCTTCTGCTCGACAAACAGCAGCGGCCCGGGCTGCAGGCCCCACACCAGCAAGCCGCCGAGCAGCACGGCGGCCGTCGGTGAGCCTGGAATGCCCAGCGTCAGCATGGGCAGCAGGGCGGCGGTGCCGGCGGCGTGGGCGGCGGTTTCCGGCGCCAGCACGCCTTCGATCTCGCCCTTGCCGAAGTTCTTGCCATCGGGGGAAAAGCGCTTGGCAATGCCGTAGCCCATGAAGGAAGCGGGCGTCGCGCCGCCCGGGGTGATGCCCATCCAGCAGCCCACCAGGGAACTGCGGAGGTAGGTCATCCAGTAGCGGGGCAGCTTCTTCCAGGTCTCCAGCACGACCTTGGCGTCAATCTTGGCTGACTTGCCCTTGAAGGAAAGGCCTTCTTCCATGGTGACCAGGATCTCGCCGATACCGAACAGGCCGATCACGGCGATCAGGAAGTCAAAGCCCTTCATCAGCGGCTCGAAGCCGAAGGTCAGGCGCAACTGGCCGGTCACGTTGTCCATGCCGATGGCGGCCAGCGTGAAGCCCAGGAACATCGCGGCCAGCGTCTTCCACGGCGCGCCCTTGTTCATGCCCACGAAACTGCAGAAGGTCAGCAACTGCACGGCAAAGAACTCAGGCGGCCCGAACTTGAGCGCGAACTTCGCCACCAGCGGCGCGGTAAACGTGATCATCAGCACCGCGACCAGTGCCCCGATGAACGACGAGGTGAACGCGGCGGTCAGCGCCTGGGCGGCCTGGCCCTGCTGCGCCATCGGATAACCGTCGAAGGTCGTGGCCACCGACCAGGGTTCGCCCGGGATGTTGAACAGGATCGAGGTGATCGCGCCGCCAAACAGCGCGCCCCAGTAGATGCACGACAGCATGATGATGGCGGACGTCGGGTTCATGCTGAAGGTCAGTGGCAGCAGGATCGCCACGCCGTTGGCGCCGCCCAGGCCCGGGAACACCCCGATCAGCACGCCGAGCAGGATGCCGACGAACATCAGGCCGATGTTGACCGGCGACAGCGCGACGGCAAAACCCTGGAACAGTGCTTGCAGTTCATCCATGGTCAGAATCCCAGGGCAGCTTCGAGGGGGCCCTTGATCAGCGGCACCTTGAACCAGATTTCAAACATCCCGAACAGGATCACCGACACGATGACGCCCGTCAGTCCCGACTTCAGCACGCTGAACTTGCCCTGCCAGCGCATGAAGACCGCGATGAAGATCGCGGAGGCGACATACAGGCCGACCCATTGCATGGCGGCCACGTAAACCACGCTGGGCAGAAAGATCGCCAGGACAAGCCGGATCTCGGTGCGTGACACGAACGGGATTTCCCGGTTGGCGCGCAAGGCCTTCAGCAGGTTGATGAGACTGGCACCGTTCATCAGCAGGCCGATGTAGAACGGAAAGTAGCCGCTCTGGGGGCCTTCGTCGGTCCAGCCGGCGCCGATGCGTTGCGCTGTCCCACATCACCACGCTGCCCAGCAGCATGAAGGCGATCGCCGTGATGATTTCCAGCGTCCGCCGCGTGGCGGCGGTTCGCGGCCGGCCGTGATCCGGGTCTCTTGTGTCATGGCATGTTCCAGAGTGGGTTGTCGCAGCCCGCGGCGGGGCCATTCAAAGGTCCGCCAAAGCGGGCCGCCGCCGCAGCGGATTTCGTCTGTCGCGGTGAAACTTACTTGGCCACAAACCCGGCTTCCTGCATCAGCAGGCGATGCCGGATTTCTTCATTGGCCACCCATCGCGTGAAGTCCACACCGGTCATGAAGGTCTGGTTGAAGGCGCCCTCGTCCATGAACTTCTTCCATTCGGGCGTGGCGCGCACTTTCTGCATCAGGTCCACATAGAAGGCCACTTGCTCGGGCTTCACGTCGGGCGGCATGAAGATGCCGCGCAGCATGACGTATTCGACATCCAGTCCGCTTTCCTTGCAGGTTGGAATATCGCCCCAGGCCTTGTCGGCGATCTTTTCCTTGTACGGCAGGCGCTTGCCGTCGAAGACGCACAGGGGTTTGAGCTTGCCGCCACGCCATTGGGCGACCGCCTCGATCGGGTTGTTGACGGTCGAGTCCACATGCTTGCCCACCAGTTGCACCGCGACTTCGCCGCCGCCCTTGTAGGGCACGTAGATGAACTTCGCGCCGGCGGACTTTTCGATCAGCGCGGTGACGATCTGGTCTTCCTGCTTGGAGCCCGTGCCGCCCATCTTGAGCTTGCCACCCGCTGCCTTGGCTGCCGCGAGGTAATCCTGCGCGCTCTTGTGGGGCGTCTCGGCGTTGACCCAGAGCACGAATTCGTCCAGCGCCAGCATCGCCACGGGCGTCATGTCCTTCCAGCTGAACGGCACGCCGGTGGCCAGCGGCGTGGTGAACAGGTTGGACAGCGTGATCACGATCTTGTGTGCGTCGCCCTTGCTGTTCTTGATCTCCAGGAAACCCTCGGCGCCCGCGCCGCCGCCCTTGTTGACCACCACGATGGACGACTTCATGAGCTTGTTCTTCGTCACGATGCCCTGGATCAGCCGGGCCATCTGGTCGGCGCCCCCGCCGGTGCCGGCGGGGACGATGAATTCAACCGTCTTGGTGGGTTCCCAGGAAGCCGCATTGGCGGGCAGGGCGGTGGCCAGTCCGAGCGCGAGGGCCAAAGTGGCGAGCAGGCGTTTGGGCTTGAAAATATGCATCTGAGGGTCTCCCTGAATTGAAAAAGCAGGACGCTGATCCTGCCGTGTGCATTATTCAGTATCAAGTGATGTATGCCGTGGAAATTTCACGATTTAAGTCTAGGGTTTGCCCTAGTCGGCCGCACTGAAGTTCCGGATTCAATGAAACAGGAAGTACCCCGCCAGGCCATACAGCACGGTCGCAAACACCTTTTTCAGGGGCCGGATGTCCATGCGATGGGCTGTGCGCGCACCCAGCGGCGCCATCGCCATGCTGGCGATCGAGATGATCACCAGCGCCGGCAGATAGAGGTAGCCGACCGAGCCGGGCGGCATCTCGGAAGCCCGATGCCTGCCCAGATGTAGCCCAGCGTCCCGGCCAGCGCAATCGGAAAGCCCAGTGCCGACGAGGTGCCCACCGCATTGTGGATCTTCACATTGCACCAGGTCATGAAGGGAACCGAAATGAAGGCGCCGCCGGCGCCGACCAGGGCCGACAGCAAGCCGATCAGTCCGCCCATGGCAAACATGCCCGGACCCTTGGGCAGGGTGCGCGTCGGCTTGGGCTTGCGGTCCAGGAACATCTGCGTTGCCGAGAAACCCACAAACAGCGCGAACAGCACGCTGAGCACCTTGCCGGGCAGGGCCACGGCGATCTGCGCGCCGAACAGCGATCCCACCAGGATGCCCGGCGCGAGCAGCCGCGCCACGCTCCACAACACGGCGCCGCGCTGGTGGTGCGCCCGCACCGAAGACAGCGAGGTGAAGCAGATCGTGGCCAGGGAGGTGGCTACGGCCATCTTGACGGTGTAGTCCTGCGGGAAGCCCTTGGACGAAAGGATGAAGGTAAGATGGTGGCCAGCGAGGTGGCCACGGCCATCTTGACGGCGTAGTCCGCCGGGAAGCCCTTGGACGACAGGATGAAGGTCATGAACGGCACCATCAGCATGCCGCCGCCAATGCCCAGCAGCCCGGCCAGAAACCCGGTGCAGGTGCCGAGCAGGGCCAGTTCAAGGATCAGCAGCGGTTCGAGGATCATGGCCGGCCCGGGGGAGGTCAAAAAACAATCGCCAGCGATCAGGCTGGCGATGTGGGAAAAGGTGTCTGCGGTGCCACCGGACCGGCATCCTGAACCGGGGTTCAGGTGGGCTAGGTCAACCTGACGTTGGGTTCATCTGACGCGAGATGATCACGCTCGCCAGGCGATGTTCCAGGCCCGGGCTCTAAGAGCATTGGTTCAAGGAAATATAAAGCCCGGCACGCATCGCAGACAGTGTCATTGTAGGCGCTGGCAAGCGGTTTTTCCGCGGCAGGAAAGAGGTTCAGAGCAACTGGCCGTCGTCGCCCAGGGCGCGGTCCAGGCGCTGCAGCAGCGAGGCCAGACGCGGATCGTGATCCGCCGGCTGCAGGGCCCTGCGATGCATTGAGGGTGTCCCGGCGCGCCTGCAAGTCGGCCATGCTGCGGTCGGCCAGATCGAAGGCCAGGTTCAGCGCGGCCAGCACGGCGATGCGGTCGCGCGCCTTGACCTTGCCGCCGTCGCGGATCTTGCACATGGCGGTGTCCACGCGCTCCACCGCCTCCAGCAGACGCGACTCGCCGCCCTCGGGGCAGCCCAGCAGATAGCTCTGCCCCATGATCTGGACTTCAAGCTGTTTCATGTCGGGGTCTTTGGGCGATGTCGGCATGGCTGTTTCCGGGCAGGCGCTCCAGCAGCGCATCGACCCGGGCGCGCGCCGCGCCCAGGCGCGATTTCAGGGAGTCGCGCTCGTGCGTCAGCGCCTCGACCTGCTGGGCCAGCAAGGCGTTGGTGCGCTGCAAGCTCCTCGTGGCGCACGAGCAGCCGCTCCACGCGTTCGGTGATCTGTTCGATTTGGGTCGGGTTCGCCATGGAACAAGAGCTTGATAGCGAATTGTAGGGTTAGCGCAGGCTGGCCGTAAAATCTTGCCCGTTGGTGCTCGCGGTGTGGTTCACATGCCGCAGTTCAACGGGAAGCAGGAGGGGAACCGTTCACACGAGCCGACCTAACCTGCGCTGCCCCCGCAACGGTAAGTGGACGAATCACCCCTGATTCCGCTTTCAACACACCGCCACTGGGCGCCCTGAACAGGCGCCTGGGAAGGCGATGGAGGTCGCTCCACCAGCCCGGATACCGGCCAACACGGTGGTTGCGACGTGCGATGCAGCGGCGTGACCTTGACGTCCAGGCACTGGCGGGGAAGCCGGTAAGGGCATTCGTTGATCCGGTCCTTTCATGAAAACTTGTCTTTTTTGTCCGCGCCTTGCCGTGATGCCGCTCGCGCTGGCCGCCGCCTTTCCCGCCGCCGCCCAGTCCGAGCCCCGGCTGCCCAGCTGCGTGAAACCGTCGTCACCGCCAACCGCTCCGAGCAGTTGCTGACCGATGCGCTGCCGCACACCACCGTCATCGGCCGCGAGGCCATCGAGCGCTCGCAGGCGGTCGATCTGGCCTCGCTGCTGGCCGGCGAGGCGGGGTTCCAGTCGGTGCAGAACGGCGGCCGCGGCACCGCCACCAGCCTGTTCCTGCGCGGCAGTGCGGCGCTGCAGGTGCTGGTGATGATCGACGGCGTGCCGCTGACCAAGCAGGACACCACCGGCACGGTGAGCCTGGAGCACATCATGCTCGACCAGATCGAGCGCGTGGAGATCGTGCGTGGCAACGTCTCGGCCATTTACGGCAGCGGCGCCGTGGGCGGGGTGATCCAGCTGTTCACCCGCAAGGGGCAGGGCAAGCCCGCCGGTTATGCGCAACTGGAGGCCGGCTCCTTCGGCACCGTGCGCGCTTCAGCCGGCGTCGGCGGGCAGGTGGGCGACACCCGCTTCACGCTCGGGGTCGGCGGCCACCGGACCAGCGGCATCTCGGCCATCGACGTGTCCCAGTATCCCTATCGAAAATCCGGATGCCGACGGCTACCGCAACACCAACTTCAGCGTGACCGTCTCGCAGCTGCTGGCGCCGGGCCAGACCCTGGGCCTGCGCGCCCAGGGCACCAAGGGGCGCTTCGACACCGATGGCGGCGGCTATGGCACGGCCACCGACATCTACAAGGGCAGCAGCACGCTGGGCACCTGGTCGCTCTACAGCCACAACCAGATCAACCAGGACTGGCGCAGCGAGCTGACCTACAGCCAGGGGCGCGAGAAGTCGGTGTACGACGCGACGCTCACCGCCTATCCCTATGACAGCCAGGCGATGTCGCGCAGCCGCACCCTGAACTGGACCCACACGGTGGCGCTGGGCACCTGGCAGCTCACGGCCGGCGCGGAGCGCCAGCTCCAGGACATCGACACCTCCGACAGCACCGCCACCAGCTCAGCACCTCGCGCGGCGTGACGGCGCTGTTCGCCGGGGCTGTCGGGCGCGCTCGGCGCGCATTCGCTGCAATTGAATGTGCGCAACGATGCCGCCAGCGGGCTGTCGGCGCAGACCACCGGCTATGCCGGCTACGGCTACCAGTTCACGCCGGCCTGGAAGTTCATCGCCAGCGCTTCGTCGGCCTTCAATCTGCCGCCGCTGGGCTACCTCTACGATCCGTTCTCCGGCAACCCGCGCTGCAGCCCGAGACCGCGCGCTCGGGCGAACTGGGCCTGCAGTGGGCGCAGGGCGCGCAGGTGATGCGCGCCACGCTGTTCAGCACGCAGACCGACAACCTGATGCTGTACGACTTCAACACCTACCGTTTCAACAACGTCAGCCAGGCCTCCAACAAGGGCCTGGAGGTCAGCTTCAACGGCAAGCTGTCCGTCGCCGACCTGCGCGCCAGCCTGACCGTGCAGGACCCGGTCGACGACAGCACGGGCGCGTGGCTGGCGCGGCGCGCGCGCCCATGGCCGCGGTGGGCGTGAGCCTGCCCTACGGCGCGTGGCTGTTCGGTGCCAACGTGAACTACACCGGCAAGCGGCCCGACACGGCGCTCAACCCGATGCTGCCCGCCTACGCGGTGACCAATGTCACCCTGCGTTATGCCCTGAGCCCGGAGGTCGCGCTGACCGGCCGGATCGACAACCTGTTCGACCGCAGCTACCAGACCGCCTGGGGCTACAACCAGCCAGGCATCGGCGCGTATGCGGGTATCGTCTGGGCCCAGAAGTAGTCCCCCAGTGCCTCCTGCACTCCGGGCAATCCTGCCATGCCTGCCCCACCTCTGTTGCCCGAGCATCCTACCAGTGCGGCGGTGCGGGTGCCGTCTGGCTGGGGCCCGCAGCGCATCGTCTGCCTGACCGAGGAGACCACCGAGTGGCTGTACCTGCTGGGTGAAGAGGCGCGCATCGTCGGCATCTCGGGCTACACCGTGCGGCCGCGCCGCGCCCGGGAGGAAAAGCCCAGGGTCAGCGCCTTTCTCAGCGCGAAGATCGACAAGATCCTGGCGCTGCAACCCGACTGCGTGTTCGGCTTCTCCGACCTGCAGGCCGATATCGCTGCGGCGCTGATCCGCCATGGCGTGCAGGTCACCGTGTTCAACCAGCGCAGCGTGGCCGAGATTTTCTCGATGCTGTACCAGGTGGCGGCGATGGTGGGGCAGGTGGAAAAGGGCCTGGCGCTGATCGAGGGCATGCGCGCCGGCCTGCAGGCGATCGAGGCGCAGGCGGCGCGCCTGCCGCGCCGGCCCCGCGTGTATTTCGAGGAATGGGACGAGCCGCACATCAGCGCCATCCGCTGGGTGTCGGAACTGGTCGGCATCGCCGGCGGCGACGACTGTTTTCCCGAACTGGCGAAAGAGTCGCTGGGCAAGAACCGCATCATTGCCGACGGCGCCGAGATCGTGCGGCGCAACCCCGACATCATCATCGGCTCCTGGTGCGGCAAGAAGTTCCGCCCGGAGAAGGTCGCCGCGCGGCCCGGCTGGCAGGAGGTGAACGCGGTGCGCAACGGCCAGCTGTTCGAGATCAAGTCGGCCGACATCCTGCAGCCCGGCCCGGCGGCGCTGACCGATGGCGTGGCGCAACTGCACCGCATCGTGATGGACTGGAGCGCGCGCCATGGCTGAGCAGGAAACGGGCTACAAAGCTTCTCATCAGGGATTTTTCAAGAAGAAATGGCCTTTTCCCAGCGTCGAATGGTCATTGTTTGCTATTTTTATTGATGATCGCCTGGTCGCTTGGCGAACTCGACCTCGCTGTTCTGGCCAGCCAATGCTGCGCATGAGGGCCTTGGGGGCTGGCTGATCGCCTGGCTGGCGGTCTGTGCCTCCTGCCCGCGCTGGCTCTGCAGATCACCGACGACCGCGGCGTCACCGTCACGCTGGCCGCGCCGCCGCAGCGCATCGTCACCCTGCTGCCCTCGCTGACCGAGACCGTGTGCGAACTGGGCCAGTGCCAGCGGCTGGTCGGCGTGGACCGCTACTCCAACTAGCCGGCCAGCGTTGCGCGCTGCCGCGGCTGGGCGGCGGGCTGGACCCGAACATCGAGGCCATCGTCGCGCTCAAGCCCGACCTGGTGCTGCTGGCCACCTCGACGCGCGCGGCGCAGCGCCTGCAGGCGCTGGGCATCAAGGTGGTGGCGCTGGAGCCGCGCAGCCAGGCCGACGTGCGGCGCGTGCTGGCGCAGGTGGCGCAGGTGCTCGGGCTGCCGGACGCCGACGGCCAGCGCGTCTGGCTCCGCATCGAGACCGCCATGGGCACCATCGCGCAGTCCCTCCCGCCGCGTTCGCGGGGGCCAGCGTGTATTTCGAGGTCAGCAGCGGGCCCTATGCCGCCAGCGAAGGCTCGTTCATCGGCGAAATGCTGGCCCGGCTGGGTTCGCGCAGCATCGTGCCGGCGGCCATGGGGCCGTTCCCCAAGCTCAACCCCGAGTTCGTGGTGCGGGCCGATCCCGACGTCATCATGATCGGCGACGAGAACTTCGCCGGCCTGGGCGGGCGCCCCGGCTGGGCAGGCATGCGCGCCGTGCGCGACCAGCGGGTCTGCGTGTTTACGCCGGCGCAGGCCGACATCCTGGTGCGCGCCGGCCCGCGCCTGGCCGAGGCGGCGCGGCTGATGGCGGCTGCCTGGCCACCGCCGCGCCCCGGCTTCCCACAGTGGCGCCCACCGGGCAGTAATGAGCCCTGCGGCCCGCGCCCACCACCGCGCTGCGTGCTGGCGGCGGGGTTGCTCGCACTGGCCGTGCTGCTGCTGGCACGGCGCCGGCGTGGGCAGCACCGGCCTGCAAAGCTCTGGCGCGCGCTGGACGACGCCACGGCGCGCCAGATCGTGCTGGACATCCGCCTGCCGCGCACGCTGGGCGCCTGGCTGGCCGGCGCGCTGCTGGGGCTGGCCGGCGCGGTGGCGCAGGGCCTGTTTCGCAACCCGCTGGCCGACCCGTTTCTGCTGGGCAGCGCCTCGGGCGCCTCGCTGGGCGTGGCGCTGGCGCTGGTGCTGTTTGGCGTGAGCCCGCTGGCCGCCGGCTGGCTGTCGGCCCTGGGCCTGACCGGCGCGGCCTTCATCGGCGCGGTGGCCGCCGTGCTGCTCACGCTGGCGCTGGCGCGCGGCGTGCAGCACACGCTGCGCCTGCTGCTGGCCGGCGTGATCGTCGGCGTGGTGCTGGGCGCCCTGGGCTCGCTGGTCACGCTGCTGGTGCCCGAGACCATGCCGGCCATGCAGGCCTTCATGCTGGGCTCCACCGGCTTTGTCGGCTGGCCCGCCTGCGCCCTGATGGCGGGCGCCTTGGTGCTGTGCCTGGCGCTGGCCTGGGCGCTGAGCCCGGTGCTCGACGGCCTGACGCTGGGCGAGGCCACGGCGCGCAGCCTGGGCCTGCCGCTGGCGCCCCTGCGCCTGGCGCTGGTCGGCGTGCTGGCGCTGGCCACCGGCGCGGCCGTGGCGCAGACCGGGCTGATCGCCTTTGTCGGGCTGGCGGCGCCGCACCTGGTGCGCTCGGTGGTCAAGACCACGCACGGCCGGCTGATGGTGCTGTCCGCCTGACGGGCGGCGTCCTGCTGCTGGCGGCCGACATGCTGGCGCGCGCCTGGATTGCGCCGCAGGAGCTGCCGGTGGGCGTGCTCACCGCCGTGCTGGGCGGCGGCTACCTGCTGTGGCTGATGCACCGCGGACGCGGCCAGCGGGGAGCGCCATGACGGTGCCAGCCCTCCAGGCTGTCGGCATCAGCGCCGCGCTCGGCGGGGTCGAGGTGCTGCACGGGCTGGATCTGGCCTTGCCGGCCGGCGCGCTGGACCTGCATCGTCGGCCCCAACGGCGCGGGCAAGTCCACCCTGCTCAAGGTGCTGGCGGGGCTGCTGCCGCACGCCGGCGAGGTGCGCCTGCTGGGCCAGCCGCTGGCCGCGCTGGGCGGCCGCGCAGCGCGCGCGGCAACTGGCCTGGCTGGGGCAGAACGAAGGCTCCGCCGAGGACCTGAGCGCGTGGGACGTCGCCATGCTGGGCCGCCTGCCGCACCAGGCCTGGCTGGCCGCGCCCAGCGCCGCCGACCACGCCGCCGTGGAGCAGGCGCTGCGCGCCACCCAGGCCTGGGACTGGCGCGACCGGCCCCTGGGCCAGCTCTCGGGCGGCGAGCGCCAGCGCGTGCTGCTGGCGCGCGCGCTGGCGGTGCAGGCGCAGGTGCTGCTGATGGACGAGCCGCTGGCCAACCTGGACCCGCCGCACCAGGCCGACTGGCTGCGCATGGTGCGCGAGCTGGTGGCCGCAGGGCAAGACCGTGGTCAGCGTGCTGCACGAGATCTCGCTGGCGCTGCAGGCCGACGAACTGGTGATCATGGCGCAGGGCCGCGTGGCCTGGCAGGGCGCTTGTGCCGAGCCGCCACGCACCGCGCGCTGGAGCAGGTGTTTGACCAGCGCATCGCCATCCACCCGCTGGCCGGGCAGTGGGTGGCGCTGCCGAGATAGCCGCGCTGGACAGCGTGTTCGATGGCCTGGTGGACTTCGTCGCGAGACGCTTCGCGCCCGGGGTGCGGGCGGCTTTGGTTGCAAGGGAGTCGTCGTGGGGCCCTGACGGCTGCAGGATTCGCGAAATTTCAAGGTTATTTGGCCTCTTCCCAGCGTGGAATGGTCGTTTCAAGCTCCTTTTTCAGGAGTTTTCTGGATGTTCAGGCGGGCTTGCCCTGCGCCTCGACCTCTCATTTCCTGTAAAGTGTTATGTATTCAAATACACAACGAAGATTCGGTGATATCAGTAGCTATTCCGAAGTTCAGCGACGAATGCCCGGCCGTGCCGCAAGGCGGTATGCGTTAGGAGTCTAGCGTTACCTGTCCGGCCCGCTGGTCAATGAGCCCCTCACGGTTGTGGCGGCTGGCGCCATCTCAGCAACTATAAATCGTCCGACCTCGACCTCCTGATTACATCTATGGCTCATCGGGCAAGTTCCCCCCCCAGATCCAGCCCCCCTACACCTCTCTTTTCCCCATTCCTTTCCCGCCCACCCCCCTCCCCTCCTCGCCCCTCCCCCCTATCCCAAATACCTCCACCTCCACGATCCCTTCCCCAATCCACACCACCCTATCACGCGCTGAAGAACCTCCGCCTTGCAACGCCACTCTTACCAAACATCCCCTCCCCTCATCCCCCCTCCTCCCTCCACCCTCACCTCTCCACCCTCCGCGCTGCCGCATTCCGATGCCAGCAACACGGCTCAGCCGCCCTCATGCTCAAGCGCCGGATCTGCCAGTGCCCTCGCCTCTCGGCGCGCCCTCCAGGACCCAGGAGGTTGAGCCTGCCCCTGATCACACCCGAAGCCCTCCCTTCACCCGACCGTTGGCGCGGACGGCGCTCTCTCTCCCTCGAACCTACCCCCCTCCTCCCCTCAACTCCCTGTCCTCACCTCCTCTCCTCTCCCCCGGTCATGAACACCTCCCCTCCTACTAACTCCCCCTCCCACCCCTCCTCCCTACCCCTCTCCCTTACCCTCTCCCGCCTCCCTCGCACCTCGCCTCCCATCCTCCCACCCCCCTCACCTCTTCCCCCCCGCCCCCCCCTTCCCTCTTCCGCCCCTGGGGTCCCCGGCTGCCCGAAGACTGGACGTGATGCCGGCTACCGCCAGCGGGGCCTGCGACCTGTCGCCCTGGATCTTCCGGCTGGCGAGTTGACGGAACGCCGACATGAGGCGAGAGGGCTATGGATTGGGCGCACAGCTTGGCGGGCCTCGTCCATCTTTGCCTCAGCCCCGCGCCATGAAGCTGGACGGAGGTCCGCGTCGTCTTCGGTCCTAGGCAGCGACAGGTGGGCCGCCAGCACAGCCGCCGGCGGCGCCACCAGCTTCCGAGCGTCCAGGTCCATGAAGCCGCCGATGCTGGTGATGGGCGCGCCGCACGCCCTCCGCATTGGGATCTGAGCACCACCTGGAAGCGCCTGCCGTCGCCGCCAGGCCGGCAACGGCGAAGGTGATACCGATCTCGTCCATCCACTTGACCTCGCGGCGGTACTCGACTCGTCCTTCATGATCACGACGCCAAGCCGAAGACGGAAGAATTTTCCATCGGAAAGCCTCTGCGAGACCAGTACGCGCGCATCGACCACCTTGTTCAGGTAGGCCGTGTTGGCCATGTGCGAATTCCAGTCCATGTCGGCCCAGCCAGCAAGGAATTAGACGTGGACGCGGCGGGGGGTGGGCTGGCTGGTTCTGCGGTTGACTGCGGGCGGCACGAACATGACGGCCAGTGTGACCAACGACGCGGTCGACGCGCTGGCCCTGGCGGTGGGCCAGCCGGCCACGGCAGTGTTCAAGGCGTATTCAGTTGATGCTCGCCGTGGCGGGCCTGAGCCGGCCAGCAGTGATCGGGGCCCAACATTCCGACCGTCGCGCATACCCTGCGCCGGCCTACCGGCGCGCCGGTGGTTCGCATTCGGTCGGATTGGCCACGAACAGCCTGCCGACCGCCACCGCCGCAGGGATGGCCAGGAACCAGTTCTGACTTTCCAGAAAGGCGTTGCCGATCACCGCAACCAACCCGCCAGCGCACGGGCGCACCACCAGCCAGGCCAGGCGCCTTAGGTGCCGGGGCGCTGCCGAGGGCGGCGTGTCGGGGCTGGCATGACGTTCGGCTACAACGCCCCGATGGCGAACAGGGCGCGCCGGACGTCCTCGACGCCTTCGGCGGTCAGCGGCGCCTGCGGCGGCACGGCGCGCCGACCGCATAGCCCTGGAGCTCGAGCCCGCCCTTGATGCAGGCGGCGAGATTGTACTTCGCAAAGGCCTGATTGAGCGCCCACAGCGGGCGCTGCAGCGCCATGGCCGCAGCCCAGTCGCCGCGCCGGCAGAGCTCGTAGAGTTCGACGCTCTGCCGCGGCGCGACGCAGGCGGGGCCGGCCATCCAGCCGACGCCGCCGATCAGCATGACGCAGGCCGGAATATGCGCCGACGCGGCGAAGACTTTCATGCGCCCCTGCACCAGGTTGATGATCGACAGCAGCCGGCCGGTGTTGATCGAGGCGTCCTTGATATAGCCGATGTTGGGGACGCGGCTCAGCCGGTCGATCACCGGCAGGCTCAGATCCGAGCGCTGGAATTGGGGTTGGTGTAGAGCACCACCGGCAGCGACACCGCCTCGGCAATCGCCTTGAAGTAGGCAAACACGCCGTCGTCGGCAACCGGAAAATAGGCCTCCAGGATCGCCAGGATGCCGTCGCAGCCCAGGCGCTCGAACTCGCGCGCCTGCGCCACCGCATCGGCGATGGTGGTCGAGGCGACGCCGGCAACGACCGGCACCCGGCCGCGCGCCGCCTCGATGACGACCTCGACGACGCGCCGCCGCTGCGCCCAGGAGAGATAGGCGAACTCGCCGGTGGAGCCGAGCGGCGTCAGGCCATGCACGCCGGCCTGGATCAGATCGTCGCAGAGGCGCGCCAGCACCGGCGCTCGACCTCGCCGGAGGCATCGACTGGCGACACCAGATAGGGAAAAACGCCGTGAAAATTCACCGTCGCTCATGTTCTTGCGCTCCTTGTCGTCAGCCGGCAACCGGGCCATACCCCGAAATGACTGTAGCCCAAAATTCCGGCGGGCCTGTCTAGTGCAGCGCCAGTGTCCTGCGCTTTTTGTTCACGCCTTAGGCGCCATCAGGCGCCAGGCGTTGCGTAGTGCGCGCACAGCGTTTCGATCAGCGAGCGCGCAAAGGCCGGCAGTTTTCTCGGGTCGCGCACCAGGATGTAGCGCTCGCGCACGCTCCAGGCATCGGTGAGTTCGATCAGCGCCAGGCCCATGCTGGCCTGGTTGCGGCGCGCAGCGCTCTGGGGGACGATGCCCACGCCGACGCCCGCGCCGATCATGCGGCACATGGCGTCGAAGCTGCTGCAGCTCGATGCGCAGCTTCAGCGGCTTGCCGAGGCTGGTCCGTGACCTGGGCCAGGGGAGTTCTGCAGCGTGCTGCCGTGCTGCATCCCGACCTGGTCATGGTGCGGCGTGTCGGCAAATGCGATGCTCTTGCGGCTGGCGAACGGATGGGCCTCGGAGCGGTCACCAGCACCAGCCGGTCGGTGCTGAAGTGGATGGCCTGCAGGCCCAATGTGTCCACCGGGTCGGCGACGATGCCGAGGTCGGCGCGGCCGTCCAGCACGCCTTTGGCGATGTCAGCGTTCGGTTTTTCCTGAAGGTCTACGTTGACACGCGGATTGGCGGAGAGGAATGGCGGCAGGATTTCGGGCAGGAAATCGGTGACGGCGGTGGTGTTGGCGAAGACGCGCAGATGGCCGCGCAGGCCACCGCTGTATTCCTGCAGGTCGACGCGGAGCTGGTCGGTCTGGCGCAGCACGCCGCGGGCATGGTGGAGGAAGGCCTCGCCAGGCGGCGTCAGCCGGACGCCGCGGGCTTCCCGGTACAGCAGGGGCAGGGCGGCCTGGCCTCGAGCGCCTTGATGCGGGCGCTCGCCGCGGCCAGCGACAGGTGCTGGCGCGCGGCGGGGGGCGTCAGGTTGCCTTCGTCGGCGGTGAGCACGAACAGGCGCAAATCGGTCAGATCGAAATGCATCTGCGAATGCTAGCGCAATTGCTCAGAGCGTTCGGAATTTCAGAGGCCTTGGTTTTGAAATCAAGGATTGCGGTTTGCCCCGGCAAGGGGCACCATTGCCCCTATGACGATGAACGACCCGACCCGCACCCTCGACCCCGCCACGCTGGCCCATCTGCAAAGCTGGATTGGCAGGACCGAAACACTTACCGACGACGTCACCGCCGCGCCGTTGCGCGCTCTCACCGCCACGCTCGATCGCGACGATGCCCTGCCCGATGCCCGGCACGCGCTGCCGCCGCTGTGGCACTGGCTGTACTTCCTGCCGCCGCACCGCCAGAGCGAGACTCGGCCCCGACGGCCACGCCCGGCGCGGCGGCTTCCTGCCGCCGGTGCCGCTGCCGCGGCGCATGTGGGCCGGCGGGCGCCTGCAGTCTGCCGACCCGCTGCGCGTGGGCGACGCCGTGCACGCGCGATTCGCGCATCGAGTCGGTCGACGCACAAGGCGGGGCGCAGCGGCGACGCTGGTGTTCGTGCTCGTGCGGCACGAGATCGCACAACGCCGAGGGCCTGGCGATGACGCGAGGAGCACGACATCGTCTACCGCGCCGCCGCCCAGCCCGGCGACCCGGCGCCGCCGCCGCGTGCCCGCCGAGCACGGCGCGACCTGGCAGCGCGAGATCGTGCCCGACCCGGTGCTGCTGTTCCGCTATTCGGCGCTGACCTTCAACGGCCACCGCATCCACTACGACCGCAGCTACGTCACCGAGGTCGAGGGCTATCCCGGCCTGATCGTGCACGGCCCGCTGATCGCGACGCTGCTGCTCGACCTGCTGCGCCGCGAACGCGCCGGGCGCCGGGTCAGGTCGTTCAACTTCAAGGCGGTGCGCCCGATGTTCGACCTGCAGCCGTTCCGCGTCTACGGCCAGCCGGCAGCCGACGGCAAGACCGTCGCGGCTCTGGGCGCAAGACCATGAAGGCTGGCTGACGATGCAAGCCACGGCTGAACTCGCCTGATCCAATTGCCGATATCGAGAACCCCATGCAAGACACCACCGACCAGTACCAGGACATCCGCGACGCCGTGCGCGCCCTGTGCGCCGAGTTTCCCGACGAGTACTTCCGCAAGGTCGACGAGCAGCGCGGCTACCCCGAGGCCTTCGTCGACGCGCTGACCAAGGCCGGCTGGCTGGCGGCGCTGATCCCGCAGGAATACGGCGGCTCGGGCCTCGGCCTGGCCGAGGCCTCGGTGATCATGGAGGAGATCAACCGCTGCGGCGGCAACTCCGGCGCCTGCCACGGCCAGATGTACAACATGGGCACGCTGCTGCGCCACGGCTCGCGAGGCGCAGAAGGAGCAGTACCTGCCGAAGATCGCCACCGGCGAACTGCGCCTGCAGTCGATGGGCGTGACCGAGCCGACCACCGGCACCGACACCACCAAGCTCAAGACCACGGCGGTGCAGAAGGGCGACCGCTACGTCGTCAACGGCCAGAAGGTCTGGATCTCGCGCGTCCAGCACTCGCGACCTGATGATCCTGCTGGCGCGCACCACGCCGCTGGCCGAGGTGAAGAAGAAGTCCGAGGGCATGTCGATCTTCATCGTCGACCTGCACGAGGCCATCGGCAACGGCCTGACCGTGCGGCCGATCCCCAACATGGTCAACCACGAGACCAACGAGCTGTTCTTCGACAACCTCGAGATCCCGGCCGAGAACCTGATCGGCGAGGAGGGCAAGGGCTTCAGGTACATCCTCGACGGCCTGAACGCCGAGCGCACGCTGATCGCCGCCGAGTGCATCGGCGACGGCTACTGGTTCATCGACCGCGTCGCGCACTACGCCAACGAGCGCGTGGTGTTCGGCCGCCCGATCGGCCAGAACCAGGGCGTGCAGTTCCCGATCGCCGAGGCCTACATCGAGATCGAGGCGGCCAACCTGATGCGCTGGAAGGCCTGCGAGCTGTTCGACGCGCACCAGCCCTGCGGCGCCGAGGCCAACATGGCCAAGTACCTGGCGGCCAAGGCGTCGTGGGAGGCGGCCAACGTCTGCCTGCAGACCCACGGCGGCTTCGGCTTCGCCTGCGAATACGACGTCGAGCGCAAGTTCCGCGAGACCCGGCTGTACCAGGTGGCGCCGATCTCGACCAACCTGATCTTCCCTACGTCGCCGAGCACGTGCTCGGCCTGCCGCGCTCGTTCTGAGTCGGACTGACCGATGCGCCCGCTCGACGGCATCACCGTCGTCACGCTCGAACACGCCATCGCGGCGCCGTTCTGCACCCGCCAGCTGGCCGACCTGGGCGCGCGCGTGATCAAGGTCGAGCGGCCCGGCGTCGGCGACTTCGCGCGCGCCTACGACACGCGCGTCAAGGGCCTGGCCTCGCACTTCGTCTGGACCAACCGCTCCAAGGAAAGCCTGACGCTGGACCTCAAGCAGCCGCAGGCGCACGAGCGTGCTGCACGCAGCTGCTCGGACAAGGCCGACGTGCTGGTGCAGAACCTCGCGCCCGGCGCCGCGGCGCGCATGGGCCTGTCGTACGAGGCGCTGCAGCGCAGCGCACCCGCGGCTGATCGTCTGCGACATCTCCGGCTACGGCGACGACGGCCCCTACCGCGACAAGAAGGCCTACGACCTGCTGATCCAGAGCGAGGCGGGCTTCCTGTCGGTCACCGGCACGCCCGAGGCGCCGGCCAAGGCCGGCTGCTCGATCGCCGACATCGCCGCCGGCATGTACGCCTACACCAGCATCCTGGCGGCGCTGCTGCTGCGCGGCAGGACCGGGCAGGGCAGCCACATCGACGTCTCGATGCTCGAATCGCTGGCCGAGTGGATGAGCTACCCGCTGTACTACGCCTTCGACGGCGCGCCGCCGCCGCCGCGCGCCGGCGCCTCGCACGCCACGCATCTACCCCTACGGCCCGTTCCAGGCCGGCGACGGCAGGCACGGTGATGCTGGGCCTGCAGAACGAGCGCGAGTGGAAGGTGTTCTGCGAAGAGGTGCTGCAGGACGCCGGCGCTGGCGACCGACCCGCGCTTCGACGCCAACGCCAAGCGCAACGAGAACCGCGACAGCGCTGACGGCCTTGATCCTGAGCCGTCTTCGCGCACCCTGACCGCGGAGCAGGTGGTGGCGCGGCTCGACGAAGCCGCAGATCGCCAACGCGCGCATGAACGACATGGCCGGCCTGTGGGCGCATCCGCAGCTCAAGGCGCGCGAGCGCTGGGTCAATGTCGGCTCGCCGGCCGGAGACATCCCGGCCTTGCTGCCACCGGGCCGCACCAATGCCTATGAATACCGCATGGACCCGGTGCCCGCCGTGGGCCAGCATACCGAGGCCATCCTGCACGAGCTGGGGTACGGCGATGCCGCGATTGCCGCGCTGCGCGGTGCCGGGGCCATCTGATCCTGCCTCAAGTTACTCATCAATCAATAGCGAATAATGTCCATTCGACGCTGGGATAATGCCGATTTGACCTATAAAAATGCCTGAAATGAATTCCCACACCGCCCAACTCGCCACCTTTGCGGCCCATTTACGTTTCGACGCCATTCCCGAGTCCGTGGTCCGCAAGACCGAAGACCTGCTGGTGGACTGGTTCGGCTCCGCCGTGGCCGGCCAGGGCTCGCGCCCGGTGGAAAGCATCACGCGTTTTGCGCTGGCCATGGGGCCGCAGGCCGCACCGGGCTGCGACATCCCGGCGGCGGGTCCCTCCGAGGTGATCATCAACCGCGTTGGACCAGCCCGTATCTGGCGGCCATGGCCAACGCCGCGGCCTCGCATGTGGCCGAGCAGGACGACGTGCACAACGGCTCGGTGTTCCACCCGGCCACGGTGGTGTTCCCGCCGGCGCTGGCGGTGGCGCAGGCCATCGGCGCCAGCGGCGCGCGAGCTGCTGGCGGCGTGCGGTGGCGGGCTACGAGGTGGGCATCCGCGTCGGCGAGTTCCTCGGCCGCTCGCACTACAAGGTGTTCCACACCACCGGCACCGCGGGCACGCTGGCCGCGGCGGCGGCCGTGGGCAGCCTGCTGGGGCTGGACGCCGGCGCAGATGCAGCACGCCTTCGGCTCGGCCGGCACGCAGTCCGCGGGGCTGTGGGAGTTCCTGCGCGACGGCCGCCGATCAGCAAGCAGTTGCACACGGCGCACGCCGCCGCCGCGGGCCTGATGTCGGCCTACCTGGCGCAGAGACGGCTTCACCGGCGCGCGCGCAAATCCTCGAAGGCCCGCAGGGCATGGCCGCCGGCATGTCGCAGCGACGCCGACCCCGCGCGACTGACCGACGGCCTGGGCACGCGCTGGGCCACCGCCGAGACCTCGTTCAAGTACCACGCCTCGTGCCGCCACACGCACCCGGCGGCCGATGCGCTGCTGCAGCGTGATGCAGACGCACGAGCTGCAGGCCCGACGACATGGCCGCGCGTGGTCGACGCATGTGCACCAGGGCGCCATCGACGTGCTGGGCCCGGTGGTCGAGCCGGCAGACGGTGCACCAGAGCAAGTTCTCGATGGGCACGGTGCTGGCGCTGGTGGCGCGCTACGGCCACGCCGGGCTGGCCGAGTTCGCCGCAGCACTTCGAGGACGAGGTCACGCGCCATCTGCGCGACCGCGTGGAGATGAAGCTCGACGACGAGGTGGACGCCGCCTACCCGCAGCGCTGGATCGGCAAGGTCACCGTGCACACCGCCGATGGGCGCGAACTGCATGGCCGGGTGGACGAACCCAAGGGTGACCCCGGCAACACGCTCAGCCGCGAGGAGATCGCGGCCAAGGCGCTGCGCCTTGCCGCGTTCAGCGGAGGTGCCACGCCAGCCGAGATGCAGGCCGCCGTCGATGCACTGTGGGGCGTGGCCGCCTGGCCCCGTGTCGGTGCCTTGCTGGCGCGCGCAGCATGAGCAACGCGCCGGCCTTGGCCCGTTCCTTTTTGTTTGTTCCTGCCAACCGGCCGGATCGATTTGCCAAGGCGCTGGCCTCGGGCGCAGATGCCGTGATCATCGACCTGGAAGACGCCGTTTCGCCTGCGGAAAAAACCGCCGCGCGCGGGCAGCTGGCGGACGGTTTCGCTCAACTCAACCCGGCCGACCGCGCGCGGCTGGTGGTGCGCATGAACGCGCTGGGCACGCCGTTTCATGACGACGACCTGAGCCTGCTGCAGCAACTTGCCGGGCAGGGCCTTTCCGGCGTGATGGTGCCCAAGGCTGAAACGGTGGACGGCCTGCGGCGTGTTGCAACATGCCATCGGCCCCGCGTGCGCCCTGCTGCCGCTGATCGAATCGGTCGCCGGGCTGGACGCAGCGGACGCGCTGGCGCGCGCCTCGCAGGTGCTGCGTCTGGCCTTTGGCAATCTCGACTTCCAGGCCGACCTGGGCCTGGCCTGCGCGCCCGACGAGGCTGAACTGATGCCGGTGCGTCTGGCCGTGGTGCTGGCTGCGCGCCGCGCCAGCCTGCCCGCACCGGTGGACGGCGTCACGCCGGGCACGCAGGACATGGCGCAATTGCAGCGGGACGCAGCGCGGGCGCAGCGCGGCGGCTTTGGCGGCAAGCTGTGCATCCATCCGGCGCAGGTGGCCGGTGTCAACGCAGCGTTTTCACCCAGCGCAGCGCAGCTGGAGTGGGCGCAGCGCGTGCTGGCGGCGTTCGACGCGGCCGCAGGTGGCGTGTTCAGCCTGGATGGCCGCATGGTCGACGCACCCGTGGTGCGGCTGGCGCAGCGCACGCTGGCGCAAAGTCGCTGATTCCCGGGCTCCCTTACTGCCTGTTTTCCTGTCGGGATCTGCCGTTCAGGCGCCGCCGGCGCGTGGCCCAGTCTTGGGGTTAGTCCGGTGACACAAAGCGCGGTCCGGCTCAACAATGGGGCTGTTGCTGTGAGCAGCGACCGTAGAAGTACTTAGGCGTTGCCATTATTTCTGAGCTTACGATTTGCCCGCGGATCGAAGCGAGGTGCAAGGCAGGCCCGCATTCCACGGATCGTTTTTCGTTTATCACCATCATTTCAAGGAGACAAGGACCATGAGTATTTCGACACCCCTTCGCAAGCGCACCCTGCTCGCCGCCGCCCTGCTGGCGGCCAGCATGATCCTGCCCGGCCTCGCTCAGGCCCAGACCCAGGCGCCGATCGTCATCAAGTTCGCCCACGTCGTGGCCGAGAAGACGCCCAAGGGGCAGGGCGCCCTGAAGTTCAAGGAACTGGCAGAGAAGAAGCTGCCCGGCAAGGTCCAGGTGCAGGTCTTCCCCAGCTCGCAGCTGTTCGGCGATGCCAAGGAAATGGAGGCGCTGTTGCTGGGCGACGTTCAGCTGATCGCCCCTTCGCTGTCCAAGTTCGACCGCTACACCAAGAAGATCCAGATTTTCGATCTGCCTTTCCTGTTTGACGACATCGAGGCGGTCGACCGCTTTCAGGATGGCCCCCAGGGTCAGGCGCTGCTGAAGTCCATGACCAACCGCGGCCTGCTCGGTCTGGCCTACTGGCACAACGGCATGAAGCAGCTCTCCACCAACAGGGACAAGCTGACCCGTCCGGAGGACGTCAAGGGCCTGAAGTTCCGCATCCAGGCGTCCGACGTTCTCGAGGCGCAGTTCAAGGCGCTCGGTGCCAATCCGCAGAAGATGGCCTTCGCCGAGGTCTATCAGGCGCTGCAGACCGGCGTGGTCGATGGCCAGGAAAACACCTGGTCCAACATCTATTCGCAGAAGTTCCACGAAGTGCAGAAGACCATCGCCGAAACCAATCACGGCGTGATCGACTACATGGTGGTCACCAACTCGAAGTGGTGGGACGGCCTGCCGGCCGACGTGAAGAAGGGGCTGACCGAAGCCATGGCCGAGGCCACCGACCTACGCCAACAAGCTGGCCGACGACATCAACCTGGAAGACCGCAAGAAGATCGCCGATGCGGGCAAGGCCAAGATCCAGAAACTGTCCAAGGAGACGTGGCGGCCTGGCGCAAGGCCATGGAGCCAGTCTGGAAGAAGTTCGAAGGCGATATCGGGCGTGACCTGATCGACGCCGCCCAGAAGTCCAACAAGTAACTCCACACCATGGAGGGGCCCGCAAAGCGGGCCCTCTTACTTCTATGCGCTGGTTCGAAAAAATCGAGGAAGGCCTGATCGCCTTCCTTCTGGCGGGGATGACGCTGGTCACTTTCGCGCAGGTGGTTGCGCGCTACGTCTTCAACTACAGCTTCGTGTGGGCCGTCGAGCTCACCGGCGTGATGTTCGGGTGGCTGATCTTCATCGGCATGGCCTATGGCGTGCGCGTGGGCGCCCATATCGGCGTGGACGCTTTCGTCAAGCTGCTGGGCCCGCGGCGGCGCGGGCGGTGGGGCGGTGGCAACGGTCTTGTGCATCGTCTATGCCGTGATCGTGACCTATGGTGGTTTTCTGTACGTGCGCAAGATGCACGAGGTCGGCATCCTGATGCAGGACATGCCCGTGCAGCAGTGGATTCCGCGCGTCATTCTGCCGATCGGCTTCGCGCTGCTGGCGCTGCGCTTCGGGCAGGTGCTGTACCGGCTCGCCACCGGCGCAGGACGCCCACTTGCTGGGTGACGAGGCCCAGGACGCCCTGAAGATGCGCGAGGACCAGCCGGTGCGCCGGGGGTGCCCAATGACCACGACCATCCTGTTCGTCCTCCTGCTGTCGTTCATGGTGATGGGCATGCCAATCGCGGTCGCGCTCGGCCTGTCTTCGCTGCTGACGATCATGTTCTTCGCGCAGGACTCGCTGGCGTCGCTGTCGCTCAAGCTGTTCGAGACTTCCGAGCACTACACCCTGCTGTCGATCCCGTTCTTCATCCTGGGCGGCTCGTTCATGACCACCGGCGGCGTGGCCCGGCGCATGATCCGCTTTGCCAACGCCTGCATCGGCCACCTGCGCGGCGGCCTGGCCATGGCCTCGGTCATGGCCTGCATGCTGTTCGCGGCGGTTTCGGGTTCATCACCCGCCACGGTGGTGGCGGTGGGCGCGATCGTGATCGCCGGCATGGTGAAGGCGGGCTATCCGCAGCCGTTTGCCGCCGGCGTGATCTGCAACGCCGGCACGTTGGGCATCCTGATTCCGCCGTCCATCGTGATGGTGGTCTATGGCGCGGCCACCGAAACCTCGGTGGGCAAGCTGTTCATGGCCGGCGTCATCCCCGGCATCATGCTCGGCCTGATGCTGATGGTGGCCATCTATGTGCGCGCCCGCATGCTCGACATTCCGCGCCAGCCGCGCGCCTCGATGCGCGAGGTGCTGGTCTCGGGCCGTGAGTCCATGTGGGGCCTGGCGCTGATCATCATCATCCTGGGCGGCATCTATGGCGGCATCTTCACGCCGACCGAGGCCGCGGCCGTGGCGGCGGTCTATGCCTTCTTCATCGCGGTGTTCATCTACCGCGACATCGGAATGAAGCAGGTTCCGCATGTGCTGCTGGATGCCAGCAAAGTCACAGTGATGCTGATGTTCATCGTGGCCAACGCCCTGCTGTTCGCGCATGTGCTGACGACCGAGCGTATTCCGCAGCAGATCGCCGAGACCATCATCGGATGGGGCATGGAAGGGTGGCAGTTCCTGATCGTGGTCAACATCCTGCTGCTGATCGCGGGCATGTTCATGGAGCCCACCGGCATCATTCTGATCCTGGCGCCGATCCTGTTCCCTATCGCCATCAAGCTGGGCATCGACCCAGTGCACCTGGGCATCATCATGGTGGTGAACCTGGAGATCGGCATGGTGACGCCGCCCGTGGGCCTGAACCTGTTCGTGACGGCCGGCATCACCAGGATGTCCATCATGCAGGTGGCCCGCGCCGCGCTACCGTGGACCTTGGTGCTGCTGCTGTTCCTGGTCATCATCACCTATGTGCCGGCGATCGCGTTGTTCCTGCCCAACCTGCTGTTCTGAAGCCATTCAGTCCCTTCCGCAAAGCCGCTGTGCGCAACCGCAGCGGCTTTTGCACAACGGCGCAAGGCCGTGGTTCACAGGCCTCAGGGTGCCGGCGTCTTCGGCCTGAAATCGCAGGACGACGCCACCGCACATTGCCAGCACTGCGGCTTGCGCGCCTGGCACACGTACCGCCCCAGCAGGATCAGCCAGTGGTGCGCATCCACCCGGTAGGCGGTGGGGATGCGTTTCAGCAGCTTCATTTCCACTTCAAGCGGCGTCTTCCCCGGCGCCAGCCCGGTGCGGTTGCTCACGCGGAAGATGTGCGTGTCCACCGCCATGGTCGGCTCACCGAATGCGACGTTCAGCACCACGTTGGCGGTCTTGCGCCCCACGCCGGGCAGGGCCTCCAGCGCCTCGCGCGTGCGCGGCACCTGGCCGCCGTGCTGCTCCACCAGGATGCGGCAGGTCTGCAGCAGATGCTTCGCCTTGCTGTGGTACAGGCCGATGGTCTTGATGTAGCCCTCAAGCCCTTCAAGCCCCAGGTCCAGCATTTTCTGCGGCGTGTTGGCCACGGGGAAAAGCCGGCGCGTGGCCTTGTTCACGCCCACGTCGGTGGCCTGGGCCGACAGCAGCACGGCCGTCAGCAGCTCGAACACGCTGGTGTATTCCAGCTCGGTGACAGGGTTGGGGTTGGTCGCCTTGAGCGTGGCGAAGAAGGCTTCGATCTGCGCGGTGTTCATGCTGTGCAGTGTAGGCTGGCGCCTGACGGGGTCCGGCATCGTCGGCACTGATGCCGATCACACCGATGGGCGCGGCGCGCCTATCTGGTCCAGGCGATCCCTCACCGCAAACCAGATGGCCGCACTGTCCAGCTCCGATAGATACCCGACTTCCAGGTAGGCGAGTTCGTAGGTCCGCGCGACGTTTTCGACCAGCGCCTGGGTCTGCGCATCAGGCGAAATGACCAGAACTTCCGGTGTGGAGGGCATGCCCTGGAAGGCTTCATGGACGCGTTCGAGCAGGGCCGCGTCACGCTTCGGGTCGCCGCTGAAGAGCAGCACCAGAAATCGCCAGTCTTGCAGCAGCGAGCGGTGCAGGCCGTGCGTCAGGTTGGAGCGTGCCACGGCGATCACCCGACAGGGGTAGCCGCTGTGCAGGAATTCCACATAGGCACTGGCGCTGTCCAGATTCGCGGTGCCGGCGTGTCGGCGGCTTTCAACGGGCGTTCCGTACTGATCAGACAACCAGCGCACCAGGCTGAAGGCGCCGTCACCCGTCGCGGCGCAAAACACCACCCGGTGATAGGCATCGGGGTCCGGTGAACGCAGCACCTTCGTCAAGCGCATGGGCATCACGAGCCGTCGAATGACCGAAGTGGGTGGGCTCGGGGTGCCACGCCCCACTTGTTCCGATAACGCAATCACGCGTCGCCCGAACGCTTCGCGGCCTTCTCTGGAGGGAGAAAGCATCATCGACCAGGGGGTCATCAGCATGTGCCGGCCGCTGCTGCGATGCACGACATATTGAGCCTGATGGCGACTGTCAAGCGAAATACGTTCCAGCAACTCGCGCACGACGCCCTTGGAACCTTCGATCCAGTACACGAACCAGCCACTTTGATAAACCAGGGCTGCGTGGATACCGACGAGAGGGTTGTGGCGCATGGCGCTCTCGCGAATTTGCTCCATGGTCGCGTACACACCCCGTGTGTCGGAAACAAGGCTCGCACAGATCACCCGCTCGACTTCCTCCTCACTCGGGCGAGCGAATACGGGCTCCGGCTGATCTGGCGTTAGTGAAGTCATCCGGCCACAATTTTCTCACGACCGCATTGCGTGGCAACCTGGTTTCCAGGCCCGGCCTTCCTTTTTTTCCGCGGTTTTCATCAGTCCGCAGTTTTCAGGGTGCGCCCAAACAGGCTGAACAGGCGCTCCCAGTGTCGCTCCGCCGCCGCCGGGTTGTAGATGCCGGCCCGCAGCGGGAACACAAAGCCATGCTCCACGCCCGGATACCACTCGATGCGGTGCGGCGTGCCGGCGGCCTTCAGCGCGGCTTCAAGCTTCTGGATGTCGGCCGGCGGCGCCCATTTGTCGATCTCGGCGCAGGCAAAGTAGCTTTCGCACAGGATTCTGGGCGCCATCAGGTGCGGCGAATCGGGCTGGTCGGTCGCCATGTTGGCGCCGTGGATGGAGGCAATGCTGCTGAAGCGCCCCGGGAACTGCGCCGCCGCCCACATCACGAACGGCCCGCTCATGCAGTAGCCGACCGCGCCGATGCGGCTGGCATTGGCCTGCGACTGCGCGTCGACAAACTTCAGCAGCGCGGCGGTATCGACTTCGGTGGTGCGCGCGTCCAGCGTGGCCATGTAGCCAAACATCTCGGCCATGCCGGCTTCGGTGCGCTCCTTCAGCCAGAAATCCCGGGTGCTGCGGTAATACAGGTTGGGCAGCACCACGAAGTAGCCCACGGCCGCCAGGCGGCGCGCCATGTCGTGCAGTTCCTCGCGCTTGCCCGGCGCGTCCATGTAGAACAGCACCACGGGGAAGGGCCCGCCTTCCTCCGGGTGGACCACAAACGTGTTCATGGCGCCGTCGGCGGTGGGGATGTCCAGGTGGTGTTCGATCATTTTTTCTCCGGTGCAGGGAATGGGCGTGAGGGTGCCAGGCCGCAGGTTAGACGCGAGTGGGGGCGGCAGGCTGTCGCGGCAGCGTCAAAACCCTGCTGCCATGTCAGAATGACCGCACCCTGATTTTCACCCCCGCCCAGCGGACCCCACGCCATGCCACTCCAGTTTGCCGACCGACTCAACAACGTCGAAACCTCCGCCATCCGTGAACTCTTCAAGCTGCTGGGCAAGCCCGGCATCATCAGCTTTGCCGGCGGCTTTCCGGACAGCGCCATGTTCGACGTGGAAGGCATCCGCGAAGCCGTCAACACCGCGCTGACCGAAGAGGCCGGCGGCGCGCTGCAATACGGCGCCACCGAAGGCTACGGCCCGCTGCGCGAACAGCTCGCCGCCTTCATGACCAGCAAGGGCTGCACCGGCGTGGCGCCGGACAACCTGATCGTCACCACCGGCAGCCAGCAGGCGCTGGACCTGATCGGCAAGACCATGATCTCCCCCGGCGACAAGGTCATCGTCGAAGGCCCCACCTTCCTGGCCACCATCCAGTGCTTCCGCCTGTATGGCGCCGAACTCATCAGCGCGCCCATCGACGGCAACGGCGTGAAGACCGACGAGCTGGAAAAGCTGATCGCCGAGCACAAGCCCAAGTTCGTCTACCTCATCCCCACCTTCGGCAACCCCAGCGGCGCCATGCTGAGCCTGGAGCGCCGCAAGGCGCGTGCTGGAAATGGCCGTGAAGCACCAGACCCTGATCGTCGAGGACGACCCCTACGGCGACCTGTACTTTGGCGAGGCACCGCCGCCCAGCCTGCTGGCCCTGAGCCCGCAGGTGCCCGGCAGCCGCGAACTGCTGGCCCACTGCGGCAGCATGAGCAAGGTGCTGAGCCCCGGCCTGCGCGTGGGCTGGATGATCGCCCCGGCCGAACTGCTGGCCAAGGCCACCATGTGCAAGCAGTTCAGCGACGCCCACACCAGCACCTTCGCCCAGGCCACCGCCGCCCAATACCTGAAAGCCGGCCGCATGCCCGCCACGCTGGCGCATGTGCGCAAGGTCTACGCCGAGCGCGCCCAGGTCATGTGCGACGCGCTGCGCCGCGAACTGGGCGACGCCATCGACTTCGTGCAGCCCCAGGGCGGCCTGTTCGTCTGGGCGCGCCTGACGGGCGCCGGCGGCAAGGTGAGCGATGGCGGCGAATTCGCGAAACGCGCGATTGAAAAAGGCGTGGCCTTCGTGCCCGGCGCGCCGTTCTACTGCGCGAACCCCGACCATGCGACGCTGCGACTGAGCTTTGCGACGGTGGGGGTGGAGAAGATTTTGGAGGGGGTGGGGCGGCTGGGGGCTGCAATCTGAATTGGACGAACACCCTCACCGCAGTGTTCGCCTGTGTGGCGGTCCCCGTGCCCTGAAGGCTTCTGCGATCTCGAACCACGCATCGGATCAGCCGATCACCGCCCGGAAATGACCCGTGGGTCGGATATCCGACGCAGCAGAACTGGCAAGGGGATGCACCCGACAAACTGGGCTGGCCTGATCTCAGTCGTGCCCGTGGCCCTTGCCTTTACCTTTGTTGCCGTGGTTGCCTTTGCCGCCCCCGTGGTCATCGTAGTAGCGTGGCGCATAGACATTGGTGTACCAGTTGTCCTGCACAAAATAGACGGGGCGACCGCAGGCGTTGTACTTGTGGCAGTGCTTGCCCCATTTCTTCTCGTGTCCGGGCGGCACGCGAAGATAGACGGGGGAATAGGCTACGCCGACGGGTTGCTGAATCAGCACGGGTGTCGGGTAGATCAGTTGCGGTTGGGGCATGTTTCCAAGATCGATGCGGCCATAGAAGCCGGGCTGCCCGACGCTGACCGAGACGCCGACATCCGTCGCCAGCGCGCTGGCGGCGAAGGTCGTGATCAGCGCGCCGAGGATGACGTGTTTCATGGTGTACCTTTTGCGATCACTATCAGTAGGGGTGCCGGCCCGGCAGGGAACCTTTTCCCCGGGCCGACGGGATGAATTCTCAGGAAAACGCTGATTGTCGCTGGCGCATGCACGCCTTCGGTTACAAGTTGTAAGTCCCGCCTGGCGGGCCGCCGCTTGCCGGTCAATAGGGGTCACACAACTGCACCATGGGTGCATGAACACGAGGCAGTTTTACCTTCTGGGTGGGGGCGAGCACACGTGCCGTGCCATGCATGACGCGGGCGCCTTTCTGGTTGACGATCAGGCAGTCCAGATCCACCCGCTTCCTTTCGTCGTCTGTGGAAAGCACAGTGACCGTCACTGTCAGGGTGTCGCCGATGCGCACGGGCTTGGTGAAATGCAGCGTCTGTTCCAGATAGATGGTGCCCGGGCCGGGTAACTTGGTGCCCAGCACGGCGGATACGAGCGCGCCGCCCCACATGCCGTGTGCGATGACGCCATGGAACAAGGTGTCGTTGGCGTATTTGGCGTCCAGGTGGGCTGGATTGGTGTCGCCGGAAACGGCGGCAAAGGCCATGATGTCGGCCTGCGAGAGGGTGCGGTTCAGCTGCGCGCTCTGGCCTACGACGATCTCCGCGTAGGTGATGTTTTCAATCATTTCGCTATCGTGAGGCTGGGTCATGGGAATGGATCCGTTTGCGGTGATCGGGTGTTACAAAGGAATTCGCCGGGATCGGGCAACGCAAGTATGCACGGCGCGCGGCGGGCAGTCCTTGGGCACACTGGCTTGACACCATCCAAGGCAGCTCCCATGCCTGTTTCGTCGGCCGGTCTATTTTCTGCCCGACACCAGCACCGGTGTCTCGCGGTACACCTCCGGCATCAGCGTCCTCAGGCTGATGATCTTGGGCCGGTCGAACTGGGCGATGTAGGGCGAGTTCGGGTTCAGCGTGGCGTAGTCCTGGTGGTAGGGCTCGGCCGGGTAGAAGGCCGTCAACGGCGTGAGCTGCGTCACGATCTTGTCGGGGAAGACCTTGGCCACGTCGAGCTGGGCGATGTAGCGCTCGGCCACTTCCTTCTGCCTGGCATCCTGGTAGAAGATGGCCGAGCGGTAATGCTTGCCGCTGTCCGGGCCCTGGCGGTTGAGCTGCGTCGGGTCATGCGCCACTGAAAACAGGATCTGCAGCAGCCGCCCGTACGAGATCTGCTTCGGGTCGTAGGTGATCTGCACCGCTTCGGCATGCGTGGTCAGGCCGGCCGAGACGTAATCGTAGATGGCGTGTTCCCTGGGGCCCCCGGAATAGCCCGAAACGGCGTTCAGTACCCCCTGCGTGTGCTGGAAAACCGCCTGCACGCCCCAGAAACAGCCGCCCGCGAAGACGGCAGTCTCGGTCGCCGAGGCGGCAGGCGCGGCACTGTCGAGCATCGGCGCCGGCAGCTTGACGGCGGCGCTTTCCGCCGCGGCCTTGCAGCCCGTCACGGCCCATGCCGCCACGAGCGCGGCACCGGACAGCAGGGCTCGCCGTTTCATGCCGCCGCCGGCGTGAAGCCCAGCGCCACGCCATTCATGCAATAACGCAGACCTGTGGGCCGCGGCCCGTCGTCAAACACATGGCCCAGATGCCCGCCGCAGCGCCGGCACAGCACTTCGGTGCGCTTCATGAACAGGCTCACGTCCGCTTCCTCGACCACGGCGTCTTTCAGGGGCTGCCAGAAACTGGGCCAGCCGGTGCCGCTGTCGAACTTGGTGGTGGCGCTGAACAGGGGCAGGGCGCAACCCGCGCAGGTGTAGGTGCCGGCGCGTTTCTCGCGGTTCAGCGGGCTGGAGCCCGGCGCCTCGGTGCCGGCCCTGCGCAGCACGCGGTAGGCGTCGGGTTTGAGCAGCTTCTGCCATTCGGCATCGGTGCGGTTGACTTCATACGCCCGCTCCGCCTGCCCGGCGTGCGCCGGCGCGCTGGCAAACAGGCCGCGCAGCGCGGCCCAGCCGCCGGCCAGCAGGCCCAGGCCTTTCAGGGATTGTCTTCGGCTCATCATGGATTTTCCTTTTTGCACGAGCCATTGTGGCTCTGGGCGTTGGTCGATACGGCGGTGGGGTTCTTACAGCGCCAGCGCCGGGGACGCTGTGGCGACAGCCGGGCGTGGCCGCCGTATCGAGAATGCGCGTTGGGCGGGCGCACCGTCACGCAGCCCCTTCATTCCAACCACCCAGGAGTTCCCATGAAAGACGCAAAGTCGCCCTTATCACCGGCTCGGGCACCGGCGTCGGCGCGGCCACGGCGCTGCTGCTGGCGCGGCGCGGCTACAACGTGCTGATCAACTATTCACGCAGCGAGGCCGAGGCGCTGGAGTCGCAGGCGGCCTGCGACGAGGCCGGGGCCGACACGCTGCTGATGCGCGGCGACGTGGCCGACGACGCCGACTGCCAGGCGCTGGTCGATGCGGCCGTGGCGCGCTGGGGGCGCATCGACGCGCTGGTCAACAACGCGGGCATCTCCACCTTCAGCGGCGCGGCCAACTGGGACGTGCTGGACGCCGAGACCTTCCAGCGCATCTTCGCGGTGAACGCGGTGGGCGGCTTCCAGATGGTGCGCGCCTGCGCGCCGCACCTGAAGGCCGCGCAGGGCAGCATCGTCAACGTGTCGTCGGTGGCGGGCTCGCTGGGCATCGGCTCGTCGGTGCCCTACATCGCGTCCAAGGGCGCGGTCAATTCGATGACGCTGTACCTGGCGCGCGCGCTGGCGCCGGAGGTCCGCGTCAACGCGGTCTGCCCGGGGCTGATCACCTCGCGCTGGTTCGTCGACGGCCTGGGGCAGGAGGGCTTCGAGAAGGTCAAGGCGCTGACCGAGCAGAACACCGCGCTGGGCCGCGCCAGCACGCCCGAGGACGTGGCCGATGCCATCGTCTGGCTGATCGACGGCGCGCGCACCATGACGGGTGAGTTGCTGCTGCTGGACGCCGGCCTGCACCTGGGTTCGCGCATGCAGGTGCCGGGCAGGACCTGAGGCGTTGCGGGGATCAGGGTATGCGCGGGGCCGCCAGCCCCAGCGCATGGAACACGCGCACTGCCGCCCAGGCGTCGTTGGCGGCATAGATCAGCTGGGCTTCGGTGAGCTGGGCGTTGGCCCAGTTCGAGGTGGACGCCTTGCCCGACTTGATGAAGCGCCGGTTGAACAGCACGGCCACCGCGCCTTTCACGCCCATGTCCTTGCGGTAGCCGCGTTGGCGGAACACATGGTTGAGGTCCAGCACATCCTGCGGTTCCACGCCGAGTTTCTCGACGATGCGCTTGCGATCGTCGCCCAGCCCGAAGCCGGCCTTGACCACGCCAGGCCTGGCCAGCGCCGCCGCGGTGGCGGCGCTGCAGTCCCGGTCGTGCAGCTGGAACACCCAGGCCCGCTCCAGCGTGGCGAGCTGCACCACATGCGGGCCGTGCGAGACCTCGTTCTTCAGGAACGTCGGCTTGGACTCGGTGTCGAAGCCCCAGGCGGTGGCGCCGGCCAGTTCGTCCAGCGCGCGCTCGGCCTGCGAAAGGGTCTGGACGAGCTCGATGCGGTCCAGGCCCAGCCGCTCGAACGGGTCGAGCAGGGCGATGTCTTCCTTCGACGGGGTGGGGTGGGTGGTGTGCATGAGGCGTTGTTCAGGGCGAGCGGTGCAGGCGGGGTGCGGACAGCAGGGCGAGGTTGTCCTGAACCGCGGCGTCCACGTCTTTCCAGCGCCCGGTGAGCCGGCCGACGATCATGGCCGTCTGCAGCGCCTTCAGGTCCTTCACGCTGGGCGCGACCTTGATCTGGGCGATCGACGCCGCGGTGTTGCCGCCCTTGAGCAGGGCCAGCACCTTCTCTGCCCATTCGCTTGCCCGTGCCATGGGGATCCTGTCTGAATGATGGAAAGCCCGACTGTAACTGCAGCCGTGCCGCGTTTGCCCGGCATTGCCGGCAGCGCTGTCGAAAATCATGATCTGATAGCACCGGAGATGCCTCATTGACGCTGGGAAAGGGCCTTTTTTGTCGGATTATTGTGACGGGGCGGCCGGGCGCTCAGCCGCGCGCCTTCAGCCGGGCCAGCACCGCGTCGCTGGCGAGTTCGCGCAGCGCATCGGCGGCAATCCAGCGGGCAGAGCGTGAGCCCTGGTCGCGGATGCGCCGGGCGGCGTCGATGGCGGCCTGGTTCAGCGCGGCATTGCGCTTGCCGATGTTGCGCAGCGCCCAGTTGACGGCCTTCTTCACGAAGTTGCGCTCATCACCGGCTGCGGCCTCGATCAGCGGCAGGGCCGCAATGAATGGCGCGTTGCTGGCCGCCTTGTCATGCACCGCCAGCGTGGCCAGCAGCGCAAAGGCGGCGCGGCGCACGAATGCCTCGGGGCGCCCGGCCCACTCAAGCACCTTGGGCCAGGCCAGCGGCGACGCCAGGAAGGCGCTGCCGCAGACCTGGTCGCAGACATCCCAGGATTCGAAGCCAGGCGCCCAGGCGTTCATCTGCCGTGATGTGAGCCGCGCCGGGTCGGCCACCATGCCGGCGACGATCTGCGCGTCGGGAATACCGGTGGCCCAGAGTTCCAGCGCCAGCGCATGGTCGCGGCCCAACGCCTTGGCGATGCGCCGCATCGATGGCATGGAGAGGCCCAGGCGGCCCTCACCGACGATGCCAAAGCGCGCCATGCCTTCGATTTCAGCGGGGCGGGCGTCGGCCTGTAACAGGGCCAGTGCGGCGGCCAGGCGACCCGTGCTCTGGCGCGACGGCGTGATATGGGCGGCGTTGGCGGCGGCGCTGCGGGTTGCCATGGTCCTACTCGGGTGGTGGTCGGCCAATCAGGCATGAGCCGGACCGACGGGCCGGCAAGTCGGGCCCAAGTCGGCCGGTCAGGCCGTCTCAACGGAAGATCGTAGCGACAATCGCGCAGTTCGTGCAAAATCCGCGTCGCCCTTCGGGCTTTTTTTATAAGGTAATCATGGCTGAGCTGGTCGTAACGATGGACGGTGTGGAGACGCATCACGTGCAATTGAAAAAGCACAGGACCTCCCTGGGACGCAAGAATCAGAATGACATTGTGTTGACCGATCTTTCGGTCAGCGGCCTGCACTGTGTCTTCGAGCGTGAGGGGTCGGACGAGATCTGGATTCAGGACCTCGACAGCACCAATGGAACCTATGTCAACGATGAACGTGTCTACCAGCGCCACAGTCTGGACGATCAGGACGTCATCTCCATTGGCGTCTACGTCATCCGCTACGTTGAACGCCAGGCGCCCGCGGAGGTGGGACTGACAGCCCCCATGCGATTGGAAGACCTTGGCGCCCCGGGGAGCGACGGCGCGCTGCAGGCCAGATTGCAGGTCCTTGAGGGCTACTCGAGCGGGCTCGAGATCCCGCTGATCAAGACAGTGACCACTTTCGGCCGCCCCGGTGATGCGGTGGTCGCGATCTACCACCGGCGCCACGGCTATTTCATCGCACTGGTGGAGGGGGGCGAGCGGCCGGCGTTTCACAACGGGCAGGCCATCGGCGCCGACGCCAGGTTGCTCGCGGACCAGGACATCGTGGAACTGACGGGCTCGAAGATCCTGTTCAAGCTGGGCTGAACGGATTGTTGCTCGCCATGGCCGGACCCATGAACAGGACGTTGCACGCCAATGGGTGAGAGGACGATCACCACCGCCGATTACAAGCTGTTCCCTTCGCCACGCAACGTGCACCGGGAGATCTTCGAATACCAGGTTTTCGTGCCCTATCCGTATGCCCTGATCGATCTGCAGGGGTTTTTCTTCAAGGGCAAGGCCAGCCTGTATTCGGCCTGCCGGCTGTCCGACATGAAGATGGGGCAGGTGGTCACTCTGGAGCTTGCGGAGGACGAGGCCCGGTTCACGTCAAGATTTGTGGCGGACTGAGCGTTCAGGGATTGCCGAAACGTTAACAAAGGTCTACTATTTACGACTTCTGGGGTCAGGTTTCTGGCACCCGGTGCGGCTTTAATAAGTATTCGGAGACCCTATGCCACAGCTTATTCTGTCGATCCAGGGCGTCGAAATAAAACGCGTGAACCTGGTCAAGAATCGCACGACCCTGGGCCGAAAGCCCGGCAACGATATCGTCGTGAACGACATGGTGGTCAGTGGTGAACACTGCGCATTCGATTTGCGTGGACTGGCCGACGTGTACGTCGAAGACTTGAACAGCACCAATGGAACCTACCTCAATGGCAAGATGCTCCATGGCGACCGGCCACAACTGGTGGACCATGACGTCATCAGCGTCGGGCGGATCCGCATCCTGTTTCTGAGCGCATCCGATCCCGGTGATTTCGGCCAGACGACTGCCATGTCGCTGGAAGGCACGGGCCTGCAGGGTGGGGGCGAAACGAGGAACGCCAGCCTGCGGGTCCTGTCGGGTTCCTCGGCCGGACTGGAAGTTCCGGTGGTCAAGGCGGTGACGACCTTTGGCAAGCCGGGCATTGCCATCGTGGCCATTTCGCACCGGCGCCAGGGCTACTATGTGGCAGTCATGGAGGGCGGCTCTGAACCGACGCTCAATGGACAGCCCATCGGGCCCGATGGGGTGCCTCTGTCCGACCAAGATGAACTGGAACTGGCGGGTACCCGGATGATGTTCGTCCTCAAGGATTGAGGCGGGCCAGGGCGGCCCGGCCGTTGCCGCGCGACGCATAATCACCTTTCCGTAGCACGTCCTGTCAGCGCGCCGGCACGCATACAAGGACTCCATGAAGAAAACATTCAAACTCAATATCGAAGGCAAGAACCGCGACCGGGTTCTGGACGCGGTGAAGCACGAAGTCCGCAAGTACGTCGCGCGCGAGCGCCGGCGTCCCCTCGCGCCAGGCGTGGACTTCCTGGATTTCGACTGCAGGTTCGGCCTTTCGGAGGCGACGGCCGCCGATGCACACCTGTCCGGTCTGAACGGACTGATCGACGAGGCGGCCAAGGGCGGGGCCGACCAGTTCTACGTCGAGATTCTGGCCAAGGCGGGCCATCGGCGGGCGCGTCCGCAGGCCGTGGGCGAATCCGCCGGTAACGTCTAAGCCTTCGAGGTCCGTTTCATGCAATACCGCCATCTCGGCAAAAGCAACCTGAAGGTGTCGGCGTTGTGCCTGGGCACCATGATGTTCGCCGACCAGACGGGGCGCGACGAAGCCGCGTCCATCGTCGCCGATGCGCACGCGCTGGGCGTGAACTTCATCGATACGGCCGATGTGTACACCAAGGGTGCTTCCGAGTCGATGGTGGGCGAGCTCCTCAAGGGGCAGCGGCACGACTGGGTGCTGGCCACCAAACTGGGCAACCCGATGTCGAGCCGCGTCAACGAGGGCCACTATTCGCGCAGCTGGATGCTGCGCGAGGTGGCGTCCAGCCTGACACGCCTGCAGACCGACCACGTGGACATCCTCTACCTGCACCGCGACTACAACGGCATGAACCTGGAGGAGCCTCTGCGCGCGCTCGATGCGATGCTACGGGCCGGCCAGATCCGCGCCTGGGGTGTGTCGAACTTTCGCGGCTGGCGCATTGCGGAACTGGTGAACATGGCCCGTTCGCTGGGCATGCCGGCGCCTGTGGTCTGCCAGCCTTACTACAACCTGCTCAATCGCATGCCCGAGGTTGAAATCTTGCCGGCCTGCGCGCACTACGGCATCGGCGTGACGCCCTACAGCCCGGTCGCGCGGGGCGTGCTCACCGGCAAGTACGCGCCGGGGCAGCCGGCGCCGGGGGATAGCCGCGCCGGCCGTGGCGACAAACGCATCGCCGAGACCGAATTCCGCGACGAATCGCTGCGGATCGCGCAGACGCTGAAGCTTCACGCTGAAGCCCGTGGCATCACGCTGGCGCAGTTTGCCACGGCCTGGGTGCTGGCCAATCCTGCGGTCAGCTCGGTGATCGCCGGGCCGCGCACGCTGGCACAGTGGCAGGACTACCGGCCCGCCCTGGACTACATTGTGACGTCCGAGGACGAGGCGCTGGTGGATGCGCTGGTGAGTCCGGGCCACCCGTCCACGCCGGGCTACAACGACCCGGCGTATCCGCTCAATGGCCGGGTTCTCGGCTAGGCGGGCGCGAGGCTGATGAAGGGCAAGTCAGCAAGTGGCGGATTGGTGTACTCCACCGAGGCCGGACGCATGTGCCCGGTGTGCCGTCAGCCGGTGGCACAGTGCACCTGCAAATCGGCCAGAACCCTGCCGGCCAGCGACGGCGTCGTTCGCGTCTCGCGCGAGACCAAGGGCCGCGGCGGCAAGGCCGTGACGCTGGTCAAAGGGGTGGCGCTTGACGAAGCCGGCCTGATCGCCCTGGGCAAGCAACTCAAGGCGGCCTGTGGCAGTGGCGGTACGGTGAAAGACGGCGTGATCGAGGTGCAAGGCGACCATTGCGAGCGTGTCGTCGAACTGCTCAAGGCGCAGGGGCGTGTCGTCAAGCGGGCCGGCGGGTAAGCCCATGGATTCAGATTCACTTGAAAAACTCGTCACCCGCGAGATGCCGTATGGCAAGTACCAGGGTCGCCTGATGGCCGATCTGCCCGGCGACTACCTGAACTGGTTCGCCCGCGAAGGTTTCCCGAAGGGCGAGATCGGCCGCCTGCTGGCACTGATGCACGAAATCGACCACAACGGCCTGTCGGCGTTACTGGACCCATTGCGCCGGCGGGGGTGAGGCGCGGCCTTGAGTCCGCCGGCCGGCCGCTGACGGGCACGGGCTGCCTATGATGGCGGTGTTTCCCCCACTTCAAAACCACTTGTCATGTCTTCAACTGCCTTGAACACGGCCCAGCCCGGCCTGGCCCTGTACCCGAACCTTCTCAAGCCGCTGGACCTGGGCTTCACTCAGATCAAGAACCGGGTGCTCATGGGTTCCATGCACACCGGCCTGGAGGACGGGCGCGACCTGGGCAAATTGGCCGCGTACTTCCGCGAGCGGGCCGAAGGCGAGGTGGGCCTGATCGTCACCGGTGGCTTTGCGCCCAACATTGCCGGCTGGGCCAAGCCGTTTGCCGGCCGGCTCACGACCTCGGGCGCGGCGCGACGCCACCGCGTGGTGACCGACGCCGTGCACCAGGCCGACGGCAAGATCGCGCTGCAGATCCTGCACACCGGGCGCTACGGCTACCACCCGCTGGCCGTGGCGCCGTCGCGCATCCAGTCGCCGATCTCGCCGTTCACGCCGTTTGCGCTCTCCAGCCGGGGCGTGGAGCGCCAGATCCGCGCCTTTGTCAACTGCGCCGTCAAGGCGCGCGAGGCGGGCTACGACGGCGTGGAGATCATGGGTTCCGAAGGCTACTTCATCAACCAGTTCCTGGCGCTGCACACCAACCAGCGCACGGACCAGTGGGGTGGCGACTATTCGAATCGAATGCGCCTGCCGGTGGAGATCGTGGCGCGCACCCGCGAGGCCGTGGGCCCCGATTTCATCATCATCTACCGCCTGTCGATGATCGATCTGGTGCCCGGCGGCAGCAGCTGGGACGAGGTGGTGATGCTGGGCAAGGCGGTGGCGCAGGGCGGCGCCAGCATCATCAACACCGGCATCGGCTGGCACGAGGCCCGCGTGCCCACCATCGCCACCAGCGTTCCGCGCGCGGCTTTTGCCTGGGTCACGCAGAAGATGAAGGCTGAATTTGCCGCCGCCGGTATCAGCACGCCGCTGGTCACGTCCAACCGCATCAACACGCCCGAGGTGGCCGAGAGACTGCTGGCCGACGGCTTTGCCGATATGGTCTCGATGGCGCGCCCCTTGCTTGCGGACGCCGATTTCGTCAAGAAGGCCGCGCTCGGCCAGGCCGACCAGATCAATACCTGCATTGCCTGCAACCAGGCCTGCCTGGACCACATCTTCCAGAACAAGCTGACAAGCTGCCTGGTCAATCCGCGCGCCTGCCATGAGACCGAGCTGGTGTACCGGCCCGCGACCTCGCGCCGGCGCATGGCCGTGGTGGGCGCCGGCCCGGCCGGCCTGACGGCGGCCACCTTGCTGGCCGAACGCGGCCACGAGGTGCACCTGTTCGACGCGGCGGCGGAGATCGGTGGCCAGCTCAACATGGCCAAGGTGGTGCCGGGCAAGGAAGAGTTTCACGAGATGCTGCGCTACCTGGCGCGACGCATCGAGACCACCGGCGTGCATCTGCACCTCAACACCTTCGCCCACGCGGCCCATCTGGCGGCGTTCGACGAGGTGATCATCGCCACCGGCGTGAACCCGCGCGACCCGAAGATCCCCGGGCAGGAGCATCCCAAGGTGCTGAGCTACATCGACGTGCTGCGCCATCGCAAGCCGGTGGGCGAGCGGGTGGCCATCATCGGTGCCGGCGGCATCGGCTTCGATGTCGCTGAATTCCTGGTGCACGACGGTCACTCCACGACGCTGGACCTGCCGGCCTGGCAGGCCGAATGGGGCGTGACCGATCCGGCGCTGGCTGTGGGTGGCCTGAGCCCGAACCGTCCGCAGGTGAGCCCGCCGGCGCGCAAGGTCACGCTGCTGCAGCGCAAGGCCGGCAAGCCCGGGGCGGGGCTGGGCAAGACCACGGGATGGATTCACCGCACCGCGCTGAAGATGAAGCAGGTGGAAATGATCGGCGGCGTGAATTACGAACGTATCACCGACGAGGGCCTGCTGGTCACCTACGGCGAAAAACACGAGGACGCGACCTGGATCGCCTGCGACACGGTGGTGCTGTGCGCCGGGCAGACGCCATTGCGCGAACTGGCCGATGCGCTGCAGGGCCTGGGCAAGTCCGCCCACCTGATCGGCGGCGCCTTTGAGGCCGGCGAACTCGACGCCAAGCGCGCCATCGACCAGGCGGCGCGGCTGGCGGCGCGGCTTTAGGGATGGCGCGCGGGTACCATAGTGACACTCAAGGTTTCAGAAGGCGAGGCTCACATGCGGGGCAAAATTGCGGCGATTGTGCTGGTGGTCATCGGCTCGATTTTTCTGCTTTCCAACCTGGGGCTGCTCAGCCTCAGCGTGCGCGAGCTGTTTCGCACCTGGTGGCCGCTGATCCTGATTGCGGTGGGCGTCAGCCTGTTCTTCAGGCGCGACCGCAAGAAATAGGCTCAGCAGCGCTTCTTGATGGCCCGCGCGGCCTGCATCACCAGATCGGGCCCGCTGTAGATCAGGCCGGTGTAGATCTGTACCACGTCGGCGCCGGCCTTGATCTTGCTGACCGCGTCGTCAGCGCTCATGATGCCGCCCACGCCAATGATCGGATAGTCCTTGCCCAGCGCCGTGCGCAGCTGTCGGATCACGCGGTTGCTGGCTTCGAGCACCGGGGCGCCGCTCAGGCCGCCGGCCTCTTCCGCGTGCTTCAGCCCCTTGACCGCATCGCGGCCGAGCGTGGTGTTGGTGGCGATGACGCCGTCCATGCCGTGGCGCTTCAAGGTGGCGGCGATCACGTCCACCTGGGCCTCGTCGAGGTCGGGGGCGATCTTCACGAAGATCGGCACGCGCTTGCCATGCTGCTTGACGAGTGCTTTCCGGCGCCCGGCGATGGCGCCGAGCAGGGCGTCGAGCGCTTCGTCGCTTTGCAGGGCGCGCAGGTTCTTCGTGTTGGGGCTGGAGATGTTGACGGCGACGTAGTCGGCATGCGGGTAGACGCCGTCCAGGGCCTTGAGGTAGTCGCTGGTGGCGTCCTCGATCGGCGTGGCGGCGTTCTTGCCGATGTTCAGGCCCAGCAGCATCGGGGCGGTGCCACCTTGGGCACGGAAACTGGATCGCTGGACGTTGGCGACGAACGCCTCGAGCCCGTCGTTGTTGAAGCCCAGGCGGTTGATCAGTGCGCGGGCCTCAGGCAGGCGGAACATGCGCGGCTTCGGGTTGCCGGGTTGGGCCAGCGGGGTGACGGTGCCGACCTCGACAAAGCCGAACCCCATCGCGCCCAGGCCGTCGATGCAGCGCGCGTTCTTGTCCAGGCCGGCGGCCAGGCCCACGCGGTTGGGAAACTTCAGCCCTGCAAGCACGACAGGATCGTCCACCCGGCTGTTGCAGTAGGCCCAGGCCAGCGGCGTTCCCTGCACGCGCGCCAGGGTATGCAGCGTGAGTTCATGGGCGACTTCAGGGTCCAGACCAAACAGAATCGGGCGGGCGAGGGCATAGGGGAGCAGCGACATTGGATAATTCTCTAAAACTTCCCTGGATTGTCTCAAATGACCCAAGATGAACTCAAAACCCTGGTCGGCCAGGCCGCGCTGCAGTATGTGGTGCCCGGCGAAATCGTGGGTGTCGGCAGCGGATCCACGGTCAACAAGTTTATCGACGCGCTGGGGACGATGAAGGACCAGATCATTGGCGCGGTGTCCAGCTCCGAAGCCTCGACCGACGCGCCTGAAGGCGCTGGGCATCCCGGTGTTCGACAGCAACGCGGTCGAGGAGTTGTCGGTCTATATCGACGGCGCCGACGAAATCGATCACCACGGCTACATGATCAAGGGCGGCGGCGCGGCGCTGACGCGCGAGAAGATCGTAGCCGCGCAATCCCGGCTGTTTGTCTGCATCGCCGACGAGTCGAAATGGGTCAATACGCTGGGTGTCTTTCCGCTGCCGGTCGAAGTAATCCCCATGGCGGCGCACCGTGTGATGCGCCAGTTCGCTGCCATGGGGGGCACGGCGAAGCTGCGCCTGAACGATGGCCATCCGCTGGTGACCGACAACGGGCAACACATTCTCGATGTGACGGGCCTGCAGATTGATGATCCTCTGGCGTTCGAAACCGCGGTGAACCAGTGGCCCGGGGTGGTGACAGTGGGCGTGTTCGCGCACCAGAAGGCCGGCGTTTGCCTGCTGGGCACGGCCAGCGGCGTCAAGACACTGAAATATGAATAAAAACGGGCCTTGTCCAGCGTCGAAAGGTCGTTAGTCGCTATCAATCAGAGACTGTTTCCAGCCGCTTCACTGCGTAAGCTCAGGCCCTGCGCCGGGCCGCACGCTGGCTAAAAACGAATGCCTGCGGGGTTGGGGTTGACAGCAGGCTCCGGGGGGGGCGCTGAGGGACGCTGTCGCGTATTGACGGTTTCGACCACCGGTGCGCCCGTGCCTGGCGTGGCCGGCGCATTGGCGGCCGGTCGCTGCACGGCGACCAGCGGCGTCGCTGCCGCGGCACTGTAGCCGGAGGGCAGTTGTGAAGTCTTCGGGTAACCGGCCGCATCCAGGTACTGCGTCCACTCGGCGTCGGAATACCCTTTGATCTGTTGCGCCCCCACCGTCAGGAAGGGCAGGCTGGTGTCACCGCTCAGCCGTTGCAGGGCGGCGACGTCTTCGGCGGTGTTGACGGTGCGCTCGGAAAACGGGATGCCGCGGGATGTCAGCAGAATACGCCCGCTGCCGCAGGGGCCACAAGCGTCGCCGGTGTACAAGGTGACGGGATAGCGGTTCACCACCTGCTGCAGTTCATAGGGCAGCGGGCTGCCGGCGCTTGCAGGTCCGCCGGTTCCCGTCGGCGCGGCTTTGCTCTTGCTCGCCGGGGGCGGCACATCTGAGAATGTGACCCGGCCATCCGGCCCGACGCTTCGGTAAAGGGTTTGGGCCTGCGAGGCCCCCGCGCCAAGGACGAGCAGCAAACTGGCTGCAACCAATTTCAAGGTGTATTTCTTCATCGCGGTCTCCACTGATTCAGTCAGGCCATTCCCTGGTGGCGCAACAACGCGTCCAGGCTCGGTTCGCGGCCCCGGAAGGCCTTGAACGATTCCATCGCCGGGCGGCTCCCGCCCGCTTCCAGAATCGATTCCCGGTATTTTCTGCCGGTTTCGACGTTCGGTGAACCGTCTTTACCCACTGTTTCTTCGAAGGCGGCGTAGGCGTCGGCGCTCAGCACTTCGGCCCACTTGTAGCTGTAGTAGCCCGCCGCATAGCCGCCGGCAAAGATATGGCTGAAGGTATGGGCTGTGCGGCTGAATGCCGGCGGTTGCAGCACGGCCACTTCGGCGCGCACCAGGTCGAGCAGGGGCATGAAGTCCCGCGAAGGATCGTGTTCGGTGTGCAGCAGCATGTCGAACAACGCGAATTCAATCTGCCGCAACGTCTGCATGCCGCTCTGGTAATTCTTGGCGGCCGTCATCTTGTCGAAAAGCGTGCGCGGCAGGGGTTCGTCCGGTTTCGACATGGGCGGTCATGTGCTTGAGCACGTCCCATTCCCAGCAGAAGTTCTCCATGAACTGGCTGGGCAGTTCCACCGCGTCCCATTCCACGCCGCTGATCCCCGAAACGTCGCGCTCGTTCACCTTCGTGAGCATGTGGTGCAGACCGTGGCCAAACTCGTGGAAAAGGGTGGTGACATCGTCATGCGTGAGCAGCGGCGGCCTGCCACCCACGCCGTCTGCGAAGTTGCACACCAGGTGCGCCACCGGTGTTTGCAGTCGGCCGGTGTCCGGGCGCAGCCACCGGGCGCGCACATCGTCCATCCAGGCGCCGCCGCGCTTGCCGGCTCGCGCGGGCTGGTCAAGGTAGAACTGGCCGACGAGGTCGCTGCCGCGTTCGATGCGATAGAAGGCCACGGCCGGGTGCCAGACCGGCGCGCTGTCGACGCGGATCGACACCTCGAACAGCGTCTCGATGATCTTGAACAGGCCGGCCAGCACCTTGGGTGCCGTGAAATACTGCTTGACCTCCTGTTCGCTGAAGGCATAGCGCGCTTCCTTGAGCTTCTCGCTGATGTAAGGCCAGTCCCAGGGTTGCGGGTCCGGAATGCCCAGGTTCTTTGCCGCGAATTCACGCAGATCGGCCACATCACGCTCGGCGTAGGGCCTGGCTTTTTTTGCCAGGTCGCGCAGGAAGGTGATGATCTGCCGGGGCGACTCGGCCATCTTGGGCACCACCGAGACCTCGCCGAAATTGACATAACCCAGCAGCTTCGCCTCTTCCTGCCGCAGCGCCAGAATCTCCCGGATCAGCGCACTGTTGTCGAACTTGACGGATTCGCCTTCGGCCTGGTCCGAGGCCCGCGTGACGTAGGCGCGGTACAGCACCTGGCGCAGGGCGCTGCTCTTTGCAAACTGCATGACAGGCAGGTAGCTCGGCATCTTGAGCGTGAGCTTGTAGCCGTCCTTGCCCTCGGCGGTCGCGGCGGCCAGCGCGGTTTGCCGCACGTCGTCCGGCACACCCTCAAGTTCGGTTTCAGCCGCGTAGTAGGCGAACGCATCGGTGGCGTCCAGCGCGTTTTCGCTGAATTTCTGGGCCAGTTCGGCCTGACGCTCCTGGATCTGGGCGAATCGCTCACGGTCGACGCCTGTCAGTTCCGCGCCCCCAAGCACGAAGTTGCGCATGGCGTTCTTGTGCGCCTGCTTCTGTTCGGCGTTCAGGCTCGCGGGGTCGATGGCCTTGTATTTGGCGTAAAGCCGCTCGTCAGCACCCAGGCGGGTCCAGAACTCGGTCACCTTGGGCAGGGCCGCATTGAAGGCAGCGCGCAGTTCAGGGGTGTCCGCCACGCTGTTCAGGTGGCTGACCGCACCCCACGCCCGGCCCAGGTGTTCGGTGGCAATGTCCAGCACACCGGCAATGGCGGTCCATTGCGCAGGGAATTCCGGCGCGGTCACGGTCGACAGAGCGGTCTCGGCATCGGCCAGCAACGCATCCAGCGCGGGCGTGACGTGCTCCGGGCGGATCCGGTCGAACAGCGGGAGATCGGAGAAATCGAGAAGTGGGTTGTTCATGGAACTCAGTTGGCGTCATCCGGGGTCAGTTCAAGTTCACGCAGGGGCCTGGGCGGCGCGTCCGGCGGCCTCCAGCGTGTTCACCAGCAACATCGTAATGGTCATGGGGCCAACCCCGCCGGGCACGGGGGTGATGTAGCTCGCGATCTCCTTCACGCCAGCAAAGTCGACGTCGCCGCAGAGCTTGCCCTCGTCGTTGCGATTCATGCCCACGTCGATGACCACCGCGCCGGGCTTGACCATGTCGGCGGTGAGCACGTTGCGCTTGCCCACGGCGGCGACGATGACGTCGGCCTGACGCGTGTGGTGGCCGATGTCGGCGGTGGCGCTGTGGCACACGGTCACCGTGGCGTTGGCCTGCAACAGCAGCAGTGCCATGGGCTTGCCCACCGTATTGCTGCGGCCGATGACCACGGCATGTTTGCCGCGCAATTCGATGCCCGTGCTTTCGATCAGCTTCATGCAGCCATAGGGCGTGCAGGGCCGAAAGCCCGGCTGCCCGGTCATCAGTTCGCCGGCGCTCAGGGTGGCATAGCCGTCCACGTCCTTGCGGGTTGAAATGGCCTCGATCACCTTGTGCGGGTTGATGTGCCTGGGCAGTGGCATCTGCACCAGGATGCCGTGGACAGCCGGGTCTGCGTTGAGTGCGGCAATGCGGTCGAGCAGTTCCGCCTCCGTCAGCGACGCCTCGTACTTTTCGAACACCGAGTGAACCCCGGTATCGGCACAGGCCTTGACCTTGTTGCGCACATAGACCGCGCTGGCCGGATCGTCGCCGACCAGGATGACGGCCAGTCCGGGGGTGACCCCGTGCGCCTTGAGTGCGCCAATCCGCGTGGCGACGTCGGCGCGAAGCCGGGCCGAAAGGGCAACGCCGTCAATGAGTTGGGCTGTCATGAGTCATCCTTCAAATAAAAACGCCCGCAAGTCCTGGAACCACGGGCGCGAGCAGCGGGAACCCTGAGTTCGTCAGGCTTTGGGCGCGTTTTGCCCCAGGGCGATTTTCAACAGGTCCGCGACCGTGTTGGCGTTGAGCTTTTCCATGATGTTGGCGCGGTGCGCCTCGACTGTCTTGATGCTGATGCCCAGATCGTCGGCAATCTGCTTGTTCAGTCGGCCGGCCACGATGCGCTCGAGGACTTGGGCTTCACGCCCGGTGAGCTTGGAGATCAGTGCGTCCCGGCTGGCAGATTGCTGGTGCTCCGAAAAGGCATCGCGCGCATGGGCGAGCATGCGTTCGACCAGGGCCGCCAGCGACTCCTCATTGAAGGGCTTCTGGATGAAATCCATCGCGCCCTTTTTCATGGTGTTCACCGCCATGGGCACATCGCCGTGGCCGGTGATGAAGACGATGGGCAGCGGAGAGCGGCGTTCAATCAGGCGGTCCTGAAGCTCCAGCCCGGTCATGCCACCCATGCGGATGTCCACGATCAGGCAGGCGATCTCGCGTGCGTCGTAGCGGCTCAGGAAGGACTCGGCTGACTCGAAGCAGCGAACGCGGTAATCCTTGCCTTCAAGCAGCCACTGCAGGGAGTCGCGGACGGCTTCGTCGTCATCGACGACATACACAGTCCCCTTTTTTGGAATCAAGCTCATGCAGTTACCCCGGAATCCTTCAATACATCGGTTTTCGGGCTATCGGTGACGGGTATCCAGAAACAGAAGCAGCAACCGACGACCTCCTGCCCATTGTAGAGGTTCCGCGCATTCATTCTCCCGTGGTGCGACTCCACGATACTGCGGCACAGGTTCAGGCCGATGCCCATGCCCTCGGCCTTGGTGGAAAAGAACGCCTCGAACAGCCGCTCCATGACTTCCGGGGCCAGCCCCTGCCCGGTGTCTGTGACGCTGAATTCCACGGCACTCTGACCCTCTTCCACCTTCGGCACGACCCGCAGTTCAACGTTGCGCCGTGCTGCCGGACGCTGGGCGGAGTCGATGGATTCCGCCGCGTTCTTCATCAGGTTGACCAGCACCTGCTCGATCAGGATCGGATCCACATTGAGTGTCGGCAACCGCGCCGCGACGTGGTGACTCAGGCGCACGTTGCGGCGCCGAAACTCGATCTCCGCCAGTTCCACCGCCTCGGCCACCATGCCGGGGACGTCGGACAAGGTGCGATTGGGCTCGCTGCGTTTCACGAAGGATCGGATGCGCTGGATGATCTGGCCCGCGCGCTGCGCCTGCCGCGCAGTTTTCTCCAGGGCGCCGAGGAGGTCTTCGTCGGAGATCTTCTTGTCCTTGATGCGCGAGACCATGCCGCTGCAGTAGTTGTTGATCGCCGTCAGCGGCTGGTTCAGTTCATGCGCCACGCTGGAGGCCATCTCGCCCATGGTGATGAGCCGGCTTGCCGAATGGGCGCGCTCTGCCTGCGATGCGGAAAGCTCTTCAGCGACTCGGCGTGGCGTGATGTCGGTGGCGATCACCATTTGCGCGAGCCGTCCATCCACCCAGTTCAGGTAACGCGAGCGGACTTCCAGCCATTTGCCCAGCTGGGGGACAAAAATCTCGGCGTTCTCGGAAGTTGCGGCCGTCAGGTTGCCCGTGGGCAGTCCCACCAGGCTGTCCACGTGGTCCAGCCCGTCGTCGGACAGGGGTTGTGCTGGCATGCCGGCCTGCTCGACCAGTTGCAGGTGCCCGGTAGCCTGGGTGCCGAACCAAAGGCGGTACAGCTTGTTGGCAAACAGCAGTTCCTCGCTGCCCAGCGGCGCCACGGAGACAGACGCGTCCAGCGCCTCCAGGACGGTCGTGAACCGTTCGTAGGAGGCCGAGAGCTGCTCGCGGATGCGGTTGGGTTCGGTGATGTCGGTCATTGATGTCATCCAGCCGGACTGCTTGCCCAGCGCATCGATCAAGGGGGAGACATACAGGCGCGCATCGAACAGGGAGCGGTCCTTGCGTTTGACCCGAAACTGGACACCGCTTGGCGGAATCTGGCCGGCCAGCTCTTCCTGAAGCCGAGACCTCAGCAGGTCGTGATCTTCCTCGGGCCAATAGGGGAATGGTGCGGTCTGACCGACCAGTTCCGCCTTCGGACCAGCCTGTCATCTGGCAGAACGCCGGGTTGACATAGGTGATGCGCCCCTGCATGTCCAGGGCGCGCATGCCGGTCGACATCGAGTTTTCCATGGCGCGGCGGAACGTGGTTTCGGCCACTAGCGCGTGCTGGGTGTGCATGCGCCGGCGTGTGTGCCGCCAGTTGGCGATCAGCATCCAGGCGGTCATCGCGCTCAGGGCGCAGACCAGCCAGAACAGGCCGCTGCCAATCACACCCAGCGATGTCCGCCATGCCTGGACGCGCAGGATCAGCCCGTTGCCTACGGGCGAGACGGGTGCCTCGTCCTCGTTGACGTGGGTGGCCCAGGGCAGCAGCCCGAATGTGTTTTGCCGCACGGGGATCGAACGCCCGGCCAGGACCGCATTTTTCCCGTCCAGCAGCGCCACTGCGTACTTGGCCGAGATTTCGGTCGGTACGCCATAGCGCAGCAGGCTGTCGATCGAATACTCGCCCAAGCACCACACCGGAGAACCGGCCGAGATGGGTCAGCGGTGTGTGCAATTGAAGCAGAGGCAGCGTGGCCGTACCCGCGACGGGCTGCGAGTAGACCGGTTGCAGGAGGTCACGCGCCAAGGTGTAGCTGCCCTCGGTGTCGCCGCCCTTGAGCTTCTCGCCGGCGACCCAGGGGCTTGCGGCCGCCAGGCTGGGCGTTACCTGGCTCGCGATGATCTTGCCCTGCTCGTCGATCCAGGTGACGGCCAGGAGCTCGGGGTATTGCGCCACCAGGGTCTCGGCGCGGCCCATGAACTCCTCGGGGTCCACTTCCTTGTTCGAGATATCGCGGGCCAGCCGCATCAGTTGCTCCTGCCGCTCGAGCAGGCGCAGGCGCATGCGTTGCTGGGCGTACTCCAGGTCGCGCTTGACGGCTTCCTGTTCGCGCTCGACCTCTTCCATACGAAGGTAGCCAAAGGCCGCGACGATCGCGGCCAGGAACAGCACCACGGCAGCCAGTGGCGCCAGCATTGCAAAGCGGTCCTGCCGGGTTGGCGATTGCATTCCCCACCAGCGCCGCCACCAGGCGAACGGCGCGAGCGCCGGCTTGGCGGCTTTCGGCTGGGGGAGGGGTTCGCTCATGGGGTCAAGTGTAGGGGAGGCCTTGCCTGCTTTCCGAGTGCCGCACCGCTGCCCGAAAAAGGCGCGCTGCAATGCATTCAAAATTTCATAATGTAGAAATGAAAAGCGTAATTTGAAATTTCAAAAGAATTGTGCGAAACTAGAGGCCTCGTACTAAATTACATGACAAACACCACAGGAGACAAGACGATGTCAGCCGTACCCGAGAGCCTTCCTGGTTCAACCCTCCCTGATGCAGACCGCCAGGAAACCCGCGAGTGGATGGACGCACTGTCTGCCGTGATCGAGGCCGAAGGCCCCGAGCGTGCCCACTTTCTGCTGGAGCAATTGCTTGAGCACGCCCGTCAGAACAGCATCGACATGCCGTTCTCGGCCAATACCGGCTATGTCAACACCATCGAGGTGGACCAGGAGGAGCGTTGTCCCGGCAACATCGAGATCGAAGAACGCCTGCGCGCCTACATGCGATGGAACGCCATGGCCATGGTGGTCAAGGCCAACCGCCATCACCCGGTCGACGGCGGGGATCTGGGTGGCCACATCGGCTCGTTCGCCTCGCTGGCCCACATGTTTGGCGCCGGCTTCAACCATTTCTGGCACGCCGAGAGTGAAAACCACGGCGGCGATTGCCTCTACATCCAGGGCCACGTGTCGCCCGGCGTCTACGCGCGCGCCTACATGGAAGGCCGCCTGACCGAAGAGCAGCTGCTGAACTTCCGCCAGGAAGTCGATGGCAAGGGGCTGTCGAGCTACCCGCACCCCAAGCTGATGCCCGAGTTCTGGCAGTTCCCCACCGTGTCGATGGGTCTGGGCCCGCTGATGGCCATCTACCAGGCGCGCTTCCTGAAATACCTGCACGCCCGCGGCATTGCCAACACCGAAAACCGCAAGGTCTGGGTGTTTTGCGGCGACGGCGAAATGGACGAAGTGGAAAGCCTGGGCGCCATTGGCCTGGCCGCTCGCGAGAAGCTCGACAACCTGATCTTCGTCATCAACTGCAACCTGCAGCGCCTGGACGGCCCGGTGCGCGGCAACGGCAAGATCATCCAGGAGCTCGAAGGCGAGTTCCGCGGCTCGGGCTGGAACGTGATCAAGCTGCTGTGGGGCAGCGAGTGGGATCCGCTGCTGGCGCGCGACAAGGACGGCGCGCTGCGCAAGGTGATGATGGACACGCTGGACGGCGACTACCAGTCCTTCAAGGCCAACGACGGCGCCTACGTGCGCAAGCATTTCTTCGGACGCGATCCGAAGACGCTGGAGATGGTCGCCAAGATGAGTGACGACGACATCTGGCAGCTGCGCCGGGGCGGTCACGACCCGCAAAAGGTCTACGCGGCCTACCACAAGGCGGTCCACCACAAGGGCCAGCCGACCGTGCTGCTGATCAAGACCGTCAAGGGTTTTGGCATGGGCAAGAGCGGCGAAGGCAAGAACAACGTGCACCAGACCAAGAAGCTGACCGACGAAGACATCAAGATCTTCCGTGACCGCTTCAACATCCCGATCCCTGACAGCCAACTGGCCGAGATCCCGTTCTACAAGCCGGCCGACGACACGCCTGAGATGCGTTACCTGCACGAGCGGCGCAAGGCGCTGGGCGGTTACCTGCCGCACCGCCGCACCAAGGCTGACGAAAGCTTCACCGTGCCGTCGCTGGACATCTTCAAGTCGGTGATGGAACCCACGGCCGAGGGCCGCGAGATCTCGACGACCCAAGCCTACGTGCGCTTCCTGACGCAGTTGCTGCGCGACCAGGCGCTGGGACCACGTGTGGTGCCCATCCTGGTGGACGAGGCGCGCACCTTCGGCATGGAAGGCCTGTTCCGCCAGATCGGCATCTACAACCCGGCTGGCCAGCAATACACCCCGGTCGACAAAGACCAGGTGATGTACTACAAGGAAGACACCAAGGGCCAGATCCTGCAGGAAGGCATCAACGAGGCCGGCGGCATGAGCAGCTGGATCGCGGCGGCCACCAGCTACAGCACCAGCAACCGCATCATGGTGCCGTTCTACGTGTATTACTCGATGTTCGGCTTCCAGCGCATTGGCGACCTGGCCTGGGCGGCTGGCGACATGCAGGCGCGCGGCTTCCTGCTGGGCGGCACCTCGGGGCGCACCACGCTCAACGGCGAAGGCCTGCAGCACGAAGACGGCCACAGCCACATCATGGCTGGCACCATCCCGAATTGCATCAGCTACGACCCGACGTTCGCGCACGAAGTCGGCGTGATCCTGCACCATGGCTTGAAGCGCATGGTCGAGAAACAGGACAACGTCTTCTATTACCTGACCCTGCTCAACGAGAACTACGCCATGCCCGGCCTCACGCCCGGCACCGAAGAGCAGATCATCAAGGGCATGTACCTGTGCAAGGAAGGCGCCAAGCTGACGCCGCGCGTGCAGCTGCTGGGCTCCGGAACGATCCTGCGCGAGTCGATTGCCGCACAAGAGCTGCTGGAAAAGGACTGGGGCGTGGCCGCCAACGTGTGGAGCTGCCCGAGCTTCAACGAGCTGACCCGCGACGGCCAGGACGCCGAACGCTACAACCTGCTGCACCCGACCGCTGAGCAGCGTGTGTCCTTCGTTGGCCAGCAACTCGCGAACCACGCCGGCCCGGTCGTGGCGTCCACCGACTACATGAAGGCCTACGCCGAGCAGATCCGTCCCTTCATCCCCAAGGGCCGCACCTACAAGGTGCTGGGTACCGACGGCTTTGGCCGCAGCGACTTCCGCAGCAAGCTGCGCGAGCACTTCGAGATCAACCGCCATTACATCGTGGTCGCGGCGCTCAAGGCGCTCAGCGAAGAGGGCGCCGTGCCGGTGGCCAAGGTGGCCGAGGCCATCAAGAAGTACGGCATCAAGGTTGACAAGGTCAACCCGCTGTACGCCTAACAACATCCGGAGACAAACATGGCATTGATAGAAGTAAAGGTCCCGGACATCGGCGACTTCGATGAAGTCGCGGTGATCGAGCTGCTGGTCAAGCCCGGTGACACGGTCACGGCCGAGCAGAGCCTGATCACCGTGGAGTCCGACAAGGCGTCGATGGAGATTCCCTCCAGCACGGCGGGCGTGGTCAAGGAACTGCGCGTTGCGCTGGGCGACAAGGTGAAGGAAGGCTCCGTGGTGCTGGTGCTGGAGGCCGCCAGGGGCCGCAGCAGCGCCCGCAGCCCCGGTTTCTGAGCCAAAACAGGCTCAAACCAGCGTCAAAGTGTCGCAGCCTGCTATTGAATTGATAAAACCTGCAGCGCCCGTTGCAGCGGCAGCAGCCGGCCCTGTGGAGATTCACGTGCCCGACATCGGCGACTTCAAGGACGTCGCCGTCATCGAAGTCTTCGTCAAGCCCGGCGACACCATCAAGGTCGAACAGAGCCTGATCACCGTGGAGTCTGACAAGGCATCGATGGAGATTCCATCAAGCCACGCCGGCGTGCTCAAGGAATTGAAGGTCAAGGTCGGCGACAAGGTCAACATCGGCGATCTGCTGGCGATTCTGGAAGGCGCTGCGGGGGCTGGGGCATCGGTACCCGCCGCAGCAGCTGCGCCGGCGCCCGCTGCAGCAGCGCCCGTGTTCGCGCCTGTTGCCGTGGCATCGGCCGCCGCCGCTGCGCCGGCGCACAACCCGACCAGCGCACCGGTGGGCCTGCCGCATGCGTCGCCCTCGGTGCGCAAGTTCGCCCGCGAGCTCGGCGTGCCGCTGGCGGAGGTCAAGGGCCGCGGGCCCAAGGGCCGCATCACCGAAGCCGACGTGCAGGCCTTCACCCAAGCCGTCATGGCCGGCACCACCCAGACCCAGGCCCAGGCGGCGAAAGCCCCGGCTGCGCCGGCTGGCGGTGGTGGCTCCGAGTTGGGCCTGATCCCCTGGCCCAAGGTCGACTTCACCAAGTTCGGCCCCATCGAGCGCAAGGAGCTCTCGCGCATCAAGAAGATCAGCGGCGCCAACCTGCTGCGCAATGCGATCATGATTCCGGCCGTCACCAACCATGACGACTGCGACATCACCGACCTGGAAGCCTTCCGCGTCTCGACGAACAAGGAGAACGAGAAAGTCGGGCATCAAGGTCACCATGCTGGCCTTCCTGATCAAGGCCTGCGTGGCGGCACTGAAGAAATACCCCGAGTTCAACAGCAGCCTGGACGGTGACGCGCTGATCTACAAGCAGTATTTCCACATCGGCTTTGCCGCGGACACGCCCAACGGCCTGATGGTGCCGGTGATCAAGGATGCCGACAAAAAGGGCATCTTCCAGATCAGCCAGGAAATGGGCGAACTCGCCAAGAAGGCGCGCGACGGCAAGCTGAGCCCGGCCGAGATGTCGGGCGCCTGCTTCACCATCTCCAGCCTGGGCGGCATTGGCGGGCGCTACTTCACGCCCATCATCAATGCGCCCGAGGTGGCGATCCTGGGGGTGTGCAGGTCGACGATAGAGCCCATCTGGGACGGCAAGGCTTTCCAGCCGCGCCTGATGCTGCCGCTGAGCCTGACTTGGGACCATCGCGTGATCGACGGTGCCGCCGCCGCGCGTTTCAATGTCTACCTCGGCCAGATCCTGGGCGACTTCCGTCGAGTCCTCCTTTGACCACGGTTGTCGTCGTCAGGAAAGCGGGTCAGGTGGCGATTGCCGCCGACACGCTGGTGACCTTTGGCGACACGCGCCTGGCGCATCGCTACGAGGCCAACAGCAAGCTCTTCAAGGTGGACACGCCGGCCGGCCCGAGCTGGGTCGGCATGGCCGGCACGGTGGCGCATTTCCCCGTGCTGCGCAAGGCGATGAACGCGCTGCCCCGCGAGCAGTTGCTGCTACACGGCAAGGATGAGGTTTTCGACACCTTCACCAAGCTGCATCCGCTGCTCAAGGAGACGTTCTTCCTGCAGACCAAGGAAGACGACAACGACCCCTATGAGTCCAGCCAGTACAGCGTGGTGATTGCCAACGCGGCGGGCATTTTCGGGCTCTACAGCTACCGCGAAGTGTTCGAGTTCAAGGAGTTCTGGGGCATCGGCTCCGGGCGCGCCTTTGCGCTCGGCGCGATGTACACCACCTGGGACAAGGCCAAGACTGCCCGCGAAGTGGCGCTGGCCGGCATCCACGCCGGCTGCGAATTCGACCGCAACTCCGCCGCGCCGGTGGACCTCTACACCATCAAACTGAAAACATGAAAGCGGCGGGCGCCGCGCCCGCCTGGAGACACACCATGAGCCTGATCGAAATCAAAGTGCCGGACATCGGCGATTTTTCCGAAGTGACCGTCATCGAACTGCTGGTCAAGCCCGGCGACACCCTCAAGGCCGAGCAGAGCCTGATCACCGTGGAGAGCGACAAGGCGTCGATGGAGATCCCGTCCAGCCACGCCGGCGTGGTGAAGGAACTCAAAGTCAAGCTCGGCGACAAGGTGGCCGAGGGCACCGTGGTGCTGATGCTTGAAGCGGCGGCAGGAGCCGCTGCACCGGCTGCAGCCCCTGTTCTCGAACAAAAACAGCCTTCTCCCATCGTCGCCGTGTCATCGAGCTGCTATGAATATTGAATCTATTCCGGCGCCAGCAGCGGCCAGCTTCGCCGGCACGGCCGACCTGGAATGCGACCTGCTGGTGCTCGGCGCCGGTCCCGGCGGCTACTCGGCCGCCTTTCGCGCGGCCGACCTGGGCCTCAAGGTCGTGCTGGTCGAGCGCTACGCACAGCTTGGCGGCGTCTGCCTGAACGTGGGCTGCATTCCGTCCAAGGCGCTGTTGCACGTCGCGGCAGTCATGGACGAAGTAAGCCACCTGTCTGCGCTGGGTGTGGACTACGGCGCGCTGACGCTGGACATCGACAAACTGCGCGGCCACAAGGAAAAGGTCATCGGCAAGCTGACTGGTGGTCTGGCCGCCATGGCCAAGATGCGCAAGGTGACGATCGTTCGTGGCTACGGCGCGTTCGTCGGCGCCAACCATGTGCAGGTCGAGGAAACCACAGGCACCAGCCAGGAGAAGACCGGCAAGACCCAGACTGTCGCGTTCAAGAAATGCCATCATCGCCGCCGGTAGCCAGGCCGTGCGCCTGCCCTTCATGCCTGACGATCCGCGCGTGGTGGACAGCACCGGTGCCTTGGCGCTGAAGGAAGTCCCTAAACGCATGCTGATCCTGGGCGGCGGCATCATCGGCCTGGAGATGGGCACGGTGTACAGCACGCTGGGCGCCCGCCTGGACGTGGTCGAAATGCTCGACGGCCTGATGCAAGGCGCCGACCGCGACCTGGTCAAGATCTGGCAGAAAATGAACGCCAAGCGCTTCGACAACATCATGCTCAAGACCAAGACGGTGGGCGCCAAGGCCACACCAGCCGGCATCGAGGTCACATTTGCGCCGGCGGAGGAGGGCGGCACGGCCCCGGCGCCGCAGACCTACGACCTGGTGCTGCAAGCCGTGGGCCGCACGCCCAACGGCAAGAAGATTGCGGCCGACAAGGCCGGCGTGGCCGTCACGGACCGTGGCTTCATCAACGTCGACATCCAGATGCGCACCAACGTGCCGCACATCTTCGCCATCGGCGACATCGTGGGCCAGCCCATGCTGGCACACAAGGCGGTGCACGAGGCGCACGTGGCGGCGGAAGTGATTGCCGGTGAACTGCAAGGCAACAAGGAACTGGCGGCCGCCGCGTTCAATGCACGCGTCATCCCATCCGTGGCCTACACCGACCCCGAAGTGGCCTGGGTCGGCCTCACCGAAGACCAGGCCAAGGCGCAGGGCATCAAGGTCAAGAAAGGCCTGTTCCCCTGGACCGCATCCGGCCGCGCCATTGCCAACGGCCGCGACGAAGGTGTTACCAAACTGTTGTTTGATGACAGCCCGGAGGCCCACGGCCACGGCAAGATCCTGGGCGGCGGCATGGTCGGCACCCATGCTGGCGACATGATCGGCGAAATCGCGTTGGCTATCGAGATGGGCGCAGACGCAGTGGACATCGGCAAGACCATCCACCCGCACCCCACCCTGGGCGAGAGCATTGGCATGGCGGCGGAGGTGGCGCATGGGTCGTGTACGGATTTGCCGCCGATGAGGAAGTAAGCCAAGCGCGAAATCGGCACTCAGGGTCCTAACTGGCAACAGTTCGGGTTGGCCCCACGCGGTTGATTTTTCTGTCCTTTTTTGCCGGTCGCTTTCGGTCCCGGTGCGCAGGGCCATTGCCTTCAGCGGACGTTGATAATGGCGCTTGCAACAACAACGCACCCTGACCCGCGAGGAGCCGCATGATCAACATGAAAGAAAAAGCATGGCAGCGAGGGCGTGGCGTTTTCTCGCTTGCCGTCGCCAGCGTCACCGGCGCAACGCTGCTGACTGCCTGCGTGGTCGGGTCGGAGGTGACCGCGCTACCGGCCCGGATCGACTATGTTTGCGCCAACAATCGCGTTCTGTCGGTGGCACGCGTGCAGGGCCAGCGGGTTGCCGGCGTCCGGGTGGATGGCCGTGACGTCGTCCTCACCCGCAGCGAGAGTGCCGCGCAGGAAAAGTACAGCGACGGCCGCTTCGCCCTGTACCTCGAAGGCGAGCAGGCCATGCTGGAGGATCAGGGCCGCGTCATCTACGGCCCCTGCGTCTCGCCGGTACCCTTGCCGACGTATTACCGTTGACGAAGGTCTTGTCGCCTCCTCATAGGTCATGTTTCCGCGGATATCGCCTGGTCCGGCGTCCTTGTCGGTATAGACGGCCATCGCGAGCTCCAGGATTTCCCTTTCGGTTTCGCCAATCAGGGAGTCGCTTTCAAGAGGCGACGGAACAAGGCCGCGCAGCCGATCAAACGACCAAATTTTGATGTTTTGACCTCGTCAGGACGCCAGAAGGAGGTGCCGTCACCGACAGAAGGCACTGATTTGTCAACAATTTGGCAGTTTTCCCGGTTCGGGTGCGAAGGGGCCAATTCCGGACTTTTTCCACAGACTTTCCCATGGCCAGTTGCTACACTGTCCCCAACTTGTGGACTTTTTGACGACTTCTGGAGACCTTGGCGTGATCACTTATTCGGGTGGAATGTTGCTGGGACTGGGCGCTGCACTGCTGCTGTGCGTGCTGCTCGGCGCCTTTGCACACGCCTCGTGGTTGCGCCACAAGGCGCGTGAACGGCGCCGCATTCCCCGGCACTGGCCACTTTCACCGCGGGTGCTGGTCAACAGCGAGGAGCGGCGTGTCTGGCGTTGGCTGTCACGCGTGTTTTTCGACCAGCACGTCATGATCAAGATTCCCGTGACCCGTTTCACGCTGCCCCGCAGCAAGGAGCAGGGCCTGAACTGGTACGAATTGCTGAGTGGCCTGTATTGCACCTTTTCTGTCTGCGGATCGGATGGCCATGTGATCGGCTGCGTGGACGTTCCAGGGCGTTTCGGGCTTTCGAGCCGAAACCAGGCGCTCAAGCAGACCTTGCTCAACCAGTGTGGCATTGCCTACATGGTGGTGGAGGCGGACTACCTGCCCAGCATGCCGGACATTCGCACCGAGTTTCTCGGCGAACTGGCCGCCATGACGCGAGATCGTGAGCGCGATGAAGTGGCGGTTGCCGCAGCCCGGTCCGACCTGCGTGAAAAGCTGATGCGGCAGCGTAAGACCCGTAACAGTGAATTGGGTTCGCTGACGGGCACATCCAGCGGTGGGTATGACAGCAGCAGTCTCGGCGGCGAAGACTCGGCGGGGTCGCAGTTCTCATCGACCCAATTGCATCAGGCCAACTCTTTCCTGGTGCCGCTGGACAGTCGCAAAGCCGAATTGCGCTGATCGCGCAGGCCGCGCGCCACTCACGCATTCAAGAAAATAAGGGGGGTGACGAGCCTTGACCCCGGCACTGGCTTCACAGTTAGGGCTGCTTGGTTCCCCACCTGACCCGGTTGGCCGCTTCACCATGCGGGAAGGCCCGTCGGGTCTATTGTAGGCGACGCAGCGCCTCAACCTTCCCGAATGCCAGCGTCAGCAACTGGAGCACGTCGGCGCGCAACTGCGCCCGCGTGGCCAGGTCGGGGTGCTGGCTCAGTCGCGCAAGCAGCCGTTTGGCCTTGGGATGGCAACAATCCGCCAGTGCATGCGCCAATGCGGCGCATTCGGGGTCGGCGTCGGCAAGGATGCTGGCGGTGTCTATGAATTCATCGCTGTCAATCGTTTGCAGCATGGTAGTCAAACCGGTTCTCTGAAGGGCCTGTGGTTCTGGTGCGCCTGCAGGGATGAGTCTCTCGGATATCCTGTGTTTTGTGCGTTGCAGCATACATCCAATCCGGACTTGTTTGGTGTTGCGCGGGCAACAGCCTGCGAATCTGGAATGGTGCCCCTAATTCCGCTGAATTGACGCTGGTTGGACGTCGCCCCGTAGAATCCTCGCATGTCTTATCTCGTGCTCGCCCGCAAGTACCGTCCGCGGAATTTCACCGAAATGGTCGGGCAGGGGCATGTGGTGCAGGCCCTCACGAACGCGCTCACGACACAGCGGCTGCACCATGCCTATTTGTTCACGGGGACCCGCGGCGTGGGCAAGACGACGGTGTCACGCATCCTGGCCAAGTCGCTCAACTGCCAGGGCGCAGACGGGCAGGGCGGCATCACGCCTACGCCGTGCGGCGTGTGCCAGGCCTGTACCGACATCGATGCCGGCCGCTTCATCGATTACACCGAGCTCGATGCGGCCTCCAACCGCGGCGTGGACGAGGTTCAGGCCCTGCTCGAACAGGCCGTCTACAAACCCGTGCAGGGCCGTTTCAAGGTCTTCATGATCGACGAAGTGCACATGCTGACCGGTCATGCCTTCAACGCCATGCTCAAGACACTGGAGGAGCCGCCGGAGTACCTGAAGTTCGTTCTGGCCACCACCGATCCGCAGAAGGTCCCTGTCACAGTGCTCAGCCGCTGCCTGCAGTTCAACCTCAGGCCGATGGCGCCCGAGACCATTCTTGAGCACCTGACGGCGGTGCTGGCCGCCGAGCAGGTGCCTGCCGAGGTGCAGGCGCTGCGCCTGATTGCCCGTGCTGCCCGCGGCTCGATGCGCGATGCCCTGAGCCTGACCGACCAGGCGATCGCCTTCGGCTCCGGCCAGTTGCAGGAAGCCACCGTGCGCCAGATGCTGGGCAGCGTGGACCGCTCCTATGTCTTCCAGCTGATCGAGGCATTGGCGCGGGGCGATGGAAAGGCCGTGGTGGAGACGTCCGAGACGCTGCGCCTGAACGGCCTGAATGCCGCGTCCACGCTGGAAGAGATGAGCAGCGTGTTGCAGCGCATGGCGGTGGTGCAGGCCGTCCCCGGCATGACCACCGATGAAAGCGACCCCGACGCCAGTGAGACCACGCGGCTGGCAGGCCTGTTGCCCGCCGATGAAACCCAGTTGCTGTACAGCCTTTGCCTGCACGGCAGGGGAGAACTGGGTCTGGCGCCCGACGAGTATGCGGCGCTCACAATGGTGCTGTTGCGCCTGCTGGCCTTCAAGCCCGGGGCCGTGCAGGGAAACCAGGCTGAAAAAAAAACACTGAAAACCGGCACTGAGCCGGTTTCCACAGCGCCCACGCCACCATTGCCTGCGCGTCGTGTTGAACCTGCGGTTCCATCGACACCGGTATTGGCGGCGGTGCCGCCCGGACAAAGGCTCGCCGTGGTCGAACAGCTTGCCGCACATGCCGAATTACCTCAAAAACCGATCCCGCCCACCGTCAATGGGACGTCAGGTGCTACAAAAATAGTTGCAATTCCAGTCCGAGATCAGGCAGGCGCGGGCGAGTCCGATGCGTCCAGCCGTCTGGCCCCCGCAGAGGGCGCTGCGTTGCAGGCGGGTATCGTGCCCTCCGAGGACGGTGATTTCTGGCATGCCATGGTGCGCCGGTTGATCGTCGAAGAAGCTGTGACCGCCCTGGTGCGCGAACTCGCCCTGCAGTCGCAACTGGTGGCGCGCGACATCGGTGACTGGCTGCTGCGTGTGGAGCGCGAATCGCTCAACCAGCCGACGGCCCGCGAACGCCTGCAAAATGCCTTGCTGGAGGCCGGTCACCCGGTGCGTCTGACGGTTGAAGTCGGCCGTGTCACCGACAGTCCGGCGCGGCGCAACGCGCAGGCGGCCGCCGAAAAGCAGCGGGCGGCCGAAGCCGCCATTCAGGCCGACCCCTTCGTTCAGGCGATGATGCGCGACTTTGGCGCGAAAATCGTGCCTGGCAGCATCAAGCCTCTCTGATCCCATCTTTCAAAACTCAAGGAAAAACATGTTCAACAAAGGACAACTCGCTGGCCTCATGAAGCAGGCGCAGGCCATGCAGGACAACCTCAAGAAGGCACAGGACGAACTGGCTTTCGTCGAGGTGGAAGGTGAGTCTGGCGCTGGCCTGGTCAAGGTGCTGATGACCTGCAAGCACGACGTCAAGCGCGTGACCATCGACCCGAGCCTGCTGGCCGACGACAAGGACATGCTCGAAGACCTGGTGGCCGCTGCCTTCAATGCGGCCGTGCGCAAGGCCGAGGAAGCCTCGCAGGAGAAAATGGGCAAGCTCACCCAGGGCATGCCCGGCCTGCCCGGCGGGATGAAGTTTCCGTTTTGACCCGTGTCCGACGCCAACGCCCTTGACGCGCTGATCCAGTCGCTGCGGCGCCTGCCGGGCGTGGGGGTGAAATCAGCCTCCCGGATGGCCTTTCACCTGCTGCAGCACGATCGCGAGGGGGCACAGTCACTGGCCCGGGCACTGCAGGAGGCAACGGGCCGGATTCGACACTGTGCGCGTTGCCACACCTTTACCGAGGCCGACATCTGCCGGACCTGCCTGGACCCCAGGCGGGACGCCAGCAAGCTTTGCGTGGTCGAAACGCCCGCAGACCAGTCGGCGGTGGAGCGTACGGCCGCTTTCAAGGGGCTCTATTTCGTGTTGATGGGCAAACTCAGCCCGCTTGACGGCATCGGGCCCAGGGAAATTGGTTTGCAGAAGCTTTTTGACCGCGCCACCGATGGCGAGGTGCGGGAAGTGATTCTGGCCACCAACTTCACGGCCGAGGGTGAGGCGACGGCCCATGTCATCGGCGAGGCTTTGCGCCTGCGTGGCCTGCAGGTCACGCGACTGGCGCGCGGGGTGCCGGCGGGCAGTGAACTGGAATATGTGGACCTGGGCACCATTGCGCATGCCATGGTGGACCGGCGCTAGGACCCGGGCGGCTTTTCATGGCCCCCGGAATGCTATTTATTAGATAGCATTGAAACGCAGTAAGACGCTGGCCCATGCCGGAAAGGATCAAGAAATGAACACCAGCCTGACTTTTGCACGCTTCACCGTGGCCTACTGGTGCGTCCTGGTTGTGGCCCTGTTGCCGATTCTCTGCGCCGGCCTTGCCAAATGGGGCATGTTCAGCAAGTCGCGCCGCGAAGGCGGTTATGACAACGCCAACCCGCGGGCCTGGCTTTCGCGCCAGACCGACTGGCGCGCCCGTGCCAACGCGGCACAGGCCAACAGTTTTGAAGCGCTGCCCTTTTTCATCGGCGCCGTGATCATTGCGCACCAGCTGGGCGCGCACCAGACGAGGCTGGATATTCTGGCGTTTATCTACCTCGTGCTGCGCCTGCTCTACATCATGATGTATGTCGCCGACCTGCCCAGCATTCGCTCCGTTGTCTGGACGCTGGCCCTGGCAGTGAACATCGGCATCCTTTTCGTCGGCTACCGCTGAAACGAAGCCCCGGCCGCTGCGCAGACGGACGCCCTACGTGAAAACCCGCTCGGGATGTTCCCGATGCCGGGGCCCGCTGGTTTGGCTACGCTTGTCGCAACAAGAATATGACAGGCGAGGACGTTCGTGCACCAGTCCAGCAAGATCCGTCGAAGATCATTTGCCGCGGTCGCGGCGCTGATGGCCTCTGGCGCAGTTGTGCCCGTGATCAGGGCGCAGCCCAGGGCTGAGGATGCAAAGCTGTCCATCGGGGTGGGCGGCAAGACGGCCTTTCATTGCCTGCCGCTCGTGCTTGCCCTGCAACTCGGGTACTTCAAGGCCGAAGGGCTGGACGTGGCGATTACGGATTTCCCCGATGAAGGCAGCGCCCTGCAGGCACTGGCCGCTGGCAGCATGGACGTGGTCAGTGGGGCCTACGAGCACACCATCAACCTGCAGGGCAAGGGGCAAAGCCTCCAGAGCATCGTCCTGCAGAGCCGGGTGCCGCAGATCGCGGTGGGCGTCTCCAGCCGGAACCTGCCAGGTTTGAAGGCGCTGGCCGAGCTTCGGGGCGCGCGCATCGGCATTTCGGCGACAGGCTCTTCCACGCAGTCGGTCGCCAGCACGGTGCTGCTGCGTGCAGGGCTGACGGGCGCCGATGTGACTTTCCTGGCCGTGGGCATGGGCGCTGGGGCCTTGTCCGCGCTGCGCAGCGGCCAGATCGACGTCATCAGCAATGTCGAGCCGGTGATGACGATGCTCGAGCACAAGGGCGAGGTCAGGGTCATTGCGGACACCCGCACCCTCAAGGGAACCCAGGAGGTCTTTGGTGGCTACATGCCGACCGGTTGTCTGTGCGCGCCGATCGAATTTGTCCAGGGCCACCCCGGCACCTGCCAGGCGCTGGCGAATGCCATGGTGCGGGCCCTCAAGTGGCTTCGAACTGCCGGTCCGGGCGACCTGTTCAAGACGGTTCCGGAGAGCTACCTGCTGGGAGACCGGGGCCTGTACCTGACATCGTTCAACAAGGTCGCCGAAGCCTACTCGCTGGACGGATTGATGCCTGAGGAAAGCACCCGCACCGCACTCCGTGCCCTTTCGGCGCTGGACCCAGGCGTTCGCGCTGACCGGGTTGATCTCGCGAGCACCTTCACCAATGAGTTTGCGCGCCGGGCCAAGAACCGGTTCAAGGCCTGATCAGGTCTCAACGGGCGGGTTTTCGGGTGGTCTTGCTGGCGCTTGCCGACGTGGACTTCGCGGGGGTACGCGCTGTTGATCGCTTGGCCGGCGTCGAGGCACGGACCGCCGGGCTCCCGGTAGCAGTGGCCCTGGTTGCGGACCGGGACGGCAGGAACACGACCACGGACTGGCCCTTCTTCAGGCTGGTTGACGCGGTGAACTTGTTCCATTCCGCAAGACTGGCGGCGCTCACGCCGACGCGCTGCGCCAGAGTGGCGACGGTGTCGCCGCTGCGCGCCTGCACCACGCTGCGCTTGAGCACCGCGTCGGGTGCCAGCGACATTTGCCCATTGTCGGCGACGCTGCTGGTCACGTCGCCATCGAATTGACTGGAGCGCGTCACCAGCAGGGTGGAGCCGGCCTTGATCAACATGCGAGGTGGAATGCTGTTGATGTTGCGGAAATCATCCTCGGCCATGCCGACCCGGCGCGCCGCATCGACCGGCTTCATCGTTGAGGGCGCAACCCATGCTGTCCAGCTGGCCAGTCGACTGCCCCCATAGGCTTCCAGATTGCGCTGGAAGACCTCCACATTGTCCCAGGGCAGCAGGATCTGCGGGGTGCCCGCTGCCAGGATCACCGGACGGTGGATCGACGGATTGAGTGCCTTGAAGTCTTCCACCGAAACTTCGGCAAGCTTGGACGCCAGGGCCACGTCGATATCGCGCCGGATCACGACCGTCTCAAAGAAGGGGTGATTGCCGATCGGGGGGAGTTTCACCTTGAAGGTCTCGGGTGACGCGACGAGGTTCTTGACCGCCTGCAGCTTGGGCACATACATGCGGGTTTCCATCGGCATGTTGAGATCGCTGTAGGTCACGCCCAGGCCGGCCGCCTTGTTGCGCGCAATGGCGCGTCCCACGCTGCCTTCACCCCAGTTGTAGGCGGCCAGCGCCAGCTGCCAGTCGCCGAACATGCGGTAGAGCTTCTGCAGGTAGTCCAGCGCTGCCCGGGTCGACTCGAGCACGTCACGCCGATCATCGCGGAAGGTGTTCTGCTTGAGGTCAAAATCCTTGCCAGTGGCGGGCATGAACTGCCACATGCCGGCGGCCTTGGCGCTGGACACCGCCTGCGGATTGAAGGCGCTCTCGATGAAGGGCAGCAGGGCCAGCTCGGTCGGCATGTTGCGACGCTCGAGCTCCTCAACGATATGGAAGAGGTATTTGCGCGAGCGCTCCGACATGCGCAGCATGTAGTCCGGGCGCGTGGCGTACCACTGCTCACGGTCGCGGACCAGGTCATTCTCCAGATTGGGCATCGCGAAGCCACGGCGGATGCGCTCCCACAGATCCGCAGGCGGGCGCAACATGGCAACCGCCTTCGAGCTGGCCTGCGCCGCAGCCAGGGGTTGCATGATGTCCGTGCCCGACTGGGCGGTCACTACTGCGTCTTCCGTCGTCCGGGCAGTGTCGCTGCTACCGGTCGTCGCGCAACCGGCCAGCAGGACGAAGCCGGCCAGGCATGTGGCCTTGAGGCATGAAAGTAGGCTCATTTGAACTCGTTTTTCCATTGGCGAAGGGCCGCAAATACGGCGATTTCGTCGTCAGCGGTGGACTGCCAGTCCTGGACTGCCTGCTTGACGGTGCGCTCTCGGGTTCGCAGAAAGGGGTTGATCTGGAGTTCCACCGACAGGCTCGAGGGCAAGGTGGGCATCTGGCGCTCGCGCAAGGCGCGGCATTCGGTCTCGTAATGGATCAAGGCCTGATTGGCAGGCTCCACGGCGCGGGCAAACCTGAGGTTCGACAGCGTGTATTCGTGGGTGCAACAGACCCGCGTGGCCCCGGGCAGGGCGGCCAGGGTGTCCAGCGAGGCCAGCATCTGGGCCGGCGTCCCCTCGAAAAGGCGGCCGCAGCCCCCGGAGAACAGGGTGTCGCCACAAAAAAGCAGCGGAGCGCCGTCCACGTCGGCGGCATAGAACGCGATGTGCCCCGCGGTGTGCCCCGGGACGTCAAGCACCGCGAAGTCAATGCCCAGCGCCGTCACGGTGTCGCCGTCCTTGAGCGGAATCAAGGGCGCTGGAATGCGCTCGCGCGCGGGGCCATAGACCGTGGCGCCGGTGGCCTCGCGCAGTTCCTGCACCCCGCCGGTGTGGTCGGGGTGGTGGTGCGTGACTAGAATTGCGGCCAGTTGCAGCCCGCCGTGCTCCAATGCCTGCAGGACGGGTTGGGCATCGCCGGGGTCAACCACCAGCGCACGCCCACCATCGTGCAACAGCCAGATGTAGTTGTCGGCGAAAGCGGGCAGCGCAATGATTTTCATGGAGTCCCGAATTATAGGAAGCACATCAGGTTTGCATGAATGGGGCCAGACGCCACCCGGCCAGTACCTGCTCGCCTGGGAGCAGGCGCAGCATGAGCAGGCCTTGGCCGACATTTTCGGCTACCACGCAGTTCAGCTCGGCATGGCCGACCTGGACGCGTTGCAAACCAACCGGATGCCGCACCGCTGGCTGGCGCTGGACACCCCAGGTGTTGCGGACATCGGCCCGCCCGGTGCCGCGCCGCAAGCGCGGCGGCTGGCCCTCAGGACGGACTTCGCAGCCCTGCCTTTTCCGACTGCCAGTCTGGATCTGGTGGTGCTGCCCCACACACTGGAACTTAACGCCGACCCGCACGCCACATTGCGCGAGGTGGACCGGGTGCTGGTGCCCGAGGGGCGCGTGGTGATCTGTGGCATGAACCCGGCCAGTCTCTGGGGGTTGCGTCAGCGGCGCGCCCACCTGTTGCGTCGTCTGGGATTGGGCGAGCTGTATTTGCCCGACGCCGGCGAGTTCATCGGCTACTGGCGACTGCGCGACTGGTTGCGACTGCTGAATTTCGAGGTCGAATCCAGCCGGTTTGGCTGCTATCGCCCGGCCGCACGTTCCGAAAAATGGCTCAGGCGTTTTGAGTGGATGGACCGCGCCGGTGAACGCTGGTGGCCGATTTTTGGCGCGGCGTACTTCATCGTCGCGGTCAAGCGTGTGCACGGCATGAAGCTGTTGAGCCCGGCCTGGAAGCCTGCCAGGTCCATTGCAAATGCTCCTGCATCTGTAGCTAACTATCACCGTCCGACGCTGGACTCATCGGGAAAAAGCCTTGAATCACATTGAAATCCACACCGATGGCGCGTGCAAGGGCAATCCGGGGCCCGGCGGCTGGGGCGTGTTGCTGAAGTCCGGTGCCACCGAAAAGGAGCTCTTTGGTGGTGAATTGGTCACGACCAACAACCGCATGGAGCTGACCGCGGTGATCGAGGCGCTGGCGGCGCTCAAGCGTCCCTGCAAGGTGGCGCTCTACCTGGACAGTGAATACGTGCGCAAGGGCATCACCGAGTGGATCCATGGATGGAAAGCGCGTGGCTGGCGCACGGCGGCGAAGCAACCGGTCAAGAACGTCGATCTGTGGCAGCGGCTCGATGAGGCGGTCTCAAGCTCGGGCCATCACATCGCCTGGCACTGGGTCAAGGGCCATGCCGGTCATCCTGGCAACGAGCGTGCCGATGCGCTCGCCAACAAGGGCGTGGACCAGGTGCTGGACCGGGGCTGACCTGGCGGGAGCACTGTAAAGATCAGGTAAATTCATGCGGGAAAAGGCGGGATTTGTGCGGGGACGATGGCCTCTGCCGTCCATGCAATCCGTGTCGGATGCTACATTCCAGAGCCAAGTCGTATGACGACTTTCCAATTGCCTTAACGAACCAGCGTGGCCGAAGAATTCATGGCATCCAAAGCGATTTATGTCACTGTCGCCGTCGTCGGCATTGCCGCTGCATCGGGCGCAGCGTGGTGGATTCAGAACAAGCCTGGCGCCGGAAATCCGGAAGTCACGGTGAGCACGGCGGGCGGATCCCCTGGCACAGCGGCACCGCAGGCGGGGGCCAGTGCTGCGGGCGCGGGCCGTCCGGTTGCGGTGGAGGTGGCGCGTGTCGAGCTGTCCCGGCTCACCGACGATACGCAGGCGGTTGGCAGCCTGCGTTCGCGTCAGGGTGTGGTCTTGCGCCCCGAGGTCAGCGGGCGCATCACCCAGCTCAATTTCCGTGATGGCGAGCGCGTGCGCAAGGGTCAGTTGCTGGTGCAGTTTGACGACCAGTTGCCGGCGGCCCAGCTCAAGCAGAGCCAGGCTGAGCTGTCCATTGCAACTGCCAATCACAAGCGCAATCAGGAGCTGCTGGCGCAAAATTTCATCAGCCAGCGCTCGGTCGAGGAAAGCGCGGCCAATCTGGAAGTAGCCCAGGCCAAGCTGGCCCTGGCCCAGGCCACGCTGGCGCGCCTGAAGGTGATAGCGCCGTTCGACGGCATTGCCGGCATCCGCACCGTGAACCAGGGTGACTACCTCAAGGATGGCGCCGACATTGTCAATATCGAGGACATCGATGCGGTCTATGTGGACTTCCGGCTACCCGAGCGTTTCCAGTCCAAAGTCAAAAAAGGCCAGAGCGCCACGGTCGATCTCGATGCCTTGCCGGGTCGCAAGTACACGGCGCTGATTCAGGCGGTCGATCCCCTGGTCGATACCAATGGCCGTTCGGTCGGCGTGCGCGCCTGCATCGACAACCGCCAGCTGCAACTGCGCCCCGGCATGTTTGCCCGGGTGACCGCGGTGTTCGGCGTGCGCGACAACGCCAAGGTCGTGCCGGAAGAGGCGATTGTTCCGCAGGGCCAGAAGGCCTATGTGATCAAGGTGGTCGACGGGCCGGAAAAGGACAGCAAGCTGTCCCAGCGGGTCGAAGTGAAAGTCGGCATCCGCCGCCCGGGTCGGGTGGAGATCGTCGAGGGCCTGAATGAAGGCGACACCGTGGTGATCGCCGGCCAGCAGCGCATCCAGAAGGATGGCTCCGCACTGCGTATCCTGGAGGTCAATCGTCCGCGCGGCGAGGGCGCCGCAGCCGGTGCACCGGGTGCTGCGATGGCCGCCGCGTCCTCTGCAGGCCCTGTGCCGGCAGCCTCAGCAGCGGCAATGCCGGCCAGCGCAACGCTGGCTGTCGCCGCGCCGGTCAAGCCGGCCAGCTCTGCCAAGGCGATCGAAGGGCCGAACCCCTGCCTGGTGGACCTGGCCGGCGTTGCGCCACGGCGCGGGGAAGGCGGCAAATCTGGCGCCGATGCGACGGCGCGCAAAAGCGGGTTGCCTGGCGCAGCGGCGAAATTCTGAGTTCCCCATGAGAACTTGCGGGACAGACCCAGAGTTGAACGCAGTGAACTTTGCTCTGACCTCAACCATTTAGAAGACCATGAAACTCGCCGAACTGTCGATTCGTCGCCCCGTGTTCGCGACGGTGCTGTCCCTGCTGGTCGTGCTGATCGGCCTGGTGAGCTTCACCAAGCTGTCGATCCGCGAATATCCGAAGATCGATGAACCCGTGGTGACCGTCAGCGTCAGGTATGCCGGGGCATCCGCCGAGGTGATGGAGTCGCAGGTCACCAAGCCACTGGAGGACTCGATTGCCGGCATTGACGCGGTCGATGTGATCACCTCGATCAGCCGTGCCGAACAGACGCAGATCTCGGTGCGTTTCCGGCTCGAAAAAGACGCCGACACCGCCGCCGCCGAGGTCCGCGACCGCACTTCGCGCGTGCGCAACAAGCTGCCGCAGGCGGTGGAAGAGCCGGTCATCGCGAAAGTCGAGGCCGATGCCTTCCCCGTGATCTGGTTGTCCTTCACGAGCGAGACCATGACCGGGCTGCAGATCAACGACCTGGTCAACCGCATTGTCAAGCCGCGCCTGCAGACCGTCACCGGCGCGGCGGATGTACGGATTTTTGGCGAACGCAAGTACGCCATGCGCGTCTGGCTCGACCCCGACAAGCTGGCCGCCTACAAGCTGACCACTCAGGACGCCGAGGACGCGATCCGCCGCAGCAACCTGGAAGTGCCCGCCGGGCGCATCGAGTCGACCCAGCGCGAGTTCAGCGTCACCTCGCAGACCGATCTGTCACGCCCGGCCCAGTTCTCCGACATCATCATCAAGAACGCCAACGGGTTTCCGGTGCGCATCCGCGACGTGGGGCGCGTGGAGGAGGCTGCGGCCGACGAGCGCAGCGGCTCGCGGCTCAACGGCAAGGTCGCCATCACCGCCGGCGTGATCCGCCAGGCGACGGCCAATCCGCTGGAGTTGAGCAAAGGGGTGCGCGCCATGATCCCCAAGCTGATCGCCGACCTGCCGCCCGGCATCTCGATCGACGTGGCCAACGACAACTCGGTGTTCATCGACAAGTCGATCAGGAGCGTGTTCCAGACCATTCTCGAGGCCATCGTGCTGGTCGCCCTGGTGATCTTTGTCTTCCTGCGCACGGTGCGCGCATCCATCATTCCGATCATCACGATCCCGGTGTGCCTGGTGGGCACCTTTGCCCTCATGGCGCTGGCCGGCTTCACCATCAACACGCTAACACTGCTGGCGCTGGTGCTGGCGATCGGGCTGGTCGTGGACGACGCCATCGTGGTGCTGGAGAACATCTACCGGCATATCGAGGAAGGCATGGACCCGTTCTCGGCATCGATCAAAGGCGTGCGGGAAGTAGCCTTTGCCGTGGTCGCCATGACGCTGACGCTGGTCGCCGTGTATGCGCCGCTGGCTTTCACACCCGGGCGCACCGGCAGGCTGTTCATCGAGTTCGCGTTGGCACTGGCCGGCGCGGTGGCGGTCTCGGGCTTCATTGCGCTGACGCTGTCGCCCATGATGTGCTCGCTGCTGCTGCGGCACAACCCGAACCCGTCCTGGTTTGACAGCCACATGGAGCGCTGGCTCGACGCCTTGACCGCCGGCTACCAGCGCGTGCTGACCTGGCTGGTGACCACCCGTTACGACCCCGGCAAGTCGCGGCTTGGTGCCAGTCATTCGCTGCGCCGCAGGGTGCTGGACGCCCGCTGGATCGTGATTGGCGTGATGCTGCTCTCGGGCGTGGGCATCGCGATCGTGCTGCCCGGCATGAAACGCGAGCTTTCTCCGCTGGAAGACCGCGGCCAGGTGCTGGCGGTGGTCACGGCGCCGGATGGCGCGACGCTGGACTACACCAACCGCTACGTGGGTGCGATCGAGCGGATGGGGCAGCCTTACAAGGAGTTCGACCGAATTTTTGTGTCCTCGGGCAACCCCACGGTGTCGCAGGCCAACGTGTTTTTCCGCGCGGTTGACTGGGATCTGCGCAGTCGCTCTATCCTGGATGTGGCCCGCGAACTGCAGCCCAAGCTGGCCAGTTTGCCGGGTGTGACCGCGTTTCCGATCACGCCGCCCTCACTCGGGCAGGGCTTTCGGGAGCGTCCGGTGAATTTTGTGCTGATCACCACCGACAGCTACCAGAACCTTTCGACGGTGACCCGGCAGTTCATGGACGAGATCGCCAAAAACCCGGGCATCGTGAGCGCCGACATCGACCTGCGGCTGAACAAGCCGGAACTCAAGATCGATGTGAACCGGGAGAAGGCGGCCGATCTGGGCGTCAGCGTCGACGTAGTGGCGCGCGCCATCGAGACCATGCTGGGCGGCCGCCAGGTCACGCGCTACAAGCGCGAGGGCGACCAGTTCGACGTGATCGTGCAGACCCAGGCGACGGGACGTGACACGCCCGACGACGTCGAGAAGATTTTCGTGCGCGGACGCAATGACACGATGATCCCGCTGGCCTCGCTTGTGACCGTGCGCGAATCGGTGGCGCCACGTGAACTGAACCACTTCAGCCAGCGCCGTTCGGTGTCGATCACGGCCAATCTCGCGGCCGACTATTCGCTGGGCCAGGCGCTGGATTTCCTGGATGCCACCGCCGCGAAGGTCCTCAAGCCGGGCTACACCACCGACCTCAACGGCACCTCGCGCGAGTTCCGCAACTCCCAGGGCGCCCTGGGGATCGTGTTTGTACTCGCGCTGCTTTTCATCTTCCTGGTGCTGGCGGCCCAGTTCGAGAGCTTCATCGATCCGCTGGTGATCATGCTGTCGGTGCCTCTTTCGATGATCGGTGCCTTGCTGGCGTTGAAGTGGTCCGGGGGATCGCTCAACGTGTATTCGCAGATTGGCCTGATCACTCTGGTCGGACTGATCACCAAGCACGGCATCCTCATCGTGGAGTTCACCAATCAATTGCGCGAGCACGGCATGGACATGACCTCGGCCCTGGTCAAGGGGGCTTCCCAGCGTCTTCGCCCGATCCTGATGACCACGGGGGCCATGGTGCTGGGCGCCATTCCGCTGGCATTTGCGCACGGCGCGGGATCGGAGAGCCGCCAGCAGATCGGCTGGGTCATCGTGGGCGGCATGACGCTGGGCACCTTGCTGACCATCTTCGTGGTGCCCACCATGTACACGCTGTTCGCGCGCCAGTCGGTGCCCGGCCCAATCACCACTGAAGCGCTCGACAATGCGCCGCTGTCGCACGGCGAACTCGTGGCAAAGTAGCTTGCGGCGCTTGCCCGACGCGTTGACCGCTCAGTCCTTGTAGCGTTTCATCACGTATTCGCCGGGCGCCGCGCACAGCACGGCCTCGGCCGGGATGGCGGCAGCCAGCTGCTTGCGCGACGACCGGGCCGCCAGCCAGCGGTGCCAGGCGGGCCACCAGGAGCCTTCATACGCTGGGGCGCTTGCGGCCCACTCCTCGGGCTCGATCCAGGGGCCATGCGCCGCCCGTGTGGCCATCTGGTAGCTGCGGTTCGCATGGCCGGGCTCGGAAATGATGCCGGCGTTGTGTCCGCCGCTGGTCAGCACGAAGGTCATCTCGGCGTCACAGAGGTGGTGCAGCTTGTAGACCGAACGCCAGGGTGAAATGTGGTCGCGCTGGGTTCCGACCATGAAGACCGGCATGCGGATGTCGCCCAACGACACTGCGCGCCCTTCCACCCGGTAGCTGCTCGTGGCCAGCGCATTGTGCAGGTACAGCGAGGTCAGGTACTCGTGGTGCATCCGCGCGGGCATGCGGGTGACGTCGGCGTTCCAGGCCATCAGGTCGTTGCGCTGCTCGCGTTCGCCCATGAGGTACTCGCGCATGCGCCGGGTCCACACCAGGTCGCGCGAGTGCAGGAACTGGAAGGAGCCCGCCATCTGGTTACCGCTCAGGTAGCCCTTGCCGGTCGTCACGTTGTCGATGAAGCCGATCTGGCTTTCGTCGATGAACAGGCCGAGCTCGCCGGGCTCCGAAAAGTCAGTCTGCGCCGCCAGCAGGGTGAGGGTCTTGAGCACCGGCAGGTCGGTGTGGCCCATGACCCCTTGCGGCCCCGCCTTGGCCAGGGCCGCTGCCGCAATGGCCAGCAGAGTGCCGCCCAGGCAATAGCCCATGGCGTGCACAGGGACCGGCTTTTCGGCCAGGTCGCCAATCGCCTGAAGGGCGTCGAGCACGCCGAGGCGCAGGTAGTCGTCCATGGTCAGGTCATGGTCCGAGGCCGCCGGATTGCACCACGACAGCATGTACACCGTGTGACCCTGGCCGACCAGATAGCGCACCATCGAGTTGTGGGGCGAGAGGTCGAGAATGTAGTACTTCATGATCCAGGAGGGGATGATGAACACCGGTTCCGGGTGGACCTTGTCGGTCTGGGGCTCGTAGCAGATCAGCTCGATCAGGCGGTTGCGGTACACCACCTGTCCGGGGGTGACGCCCACGTCCCGGCCCACCTTGAACAGCTTCTGCTGTGCCAGATCGTCTTCGGTGGGCACGCCGGTCACATCGGCGATCAGGTTCTGCAGGCCCTTGGCCAGGTGGGCGCCCCGGGACGCCACCGCGTCGCGCAGCACCACCGGGTTGGTTGCAAGCCAGTTGGCGGGGGCCATGACGCCGAGCAATTGCCGCGCAAAAAATTGCGCCAGATCGGCATGGTGGCCCGTCATTCCGGGGACGCGGGTGGCTTCGCGCCAGAACGCTTCGGAATTTCGGAAGCCCGCGCGCACCTGGCTGAAGGGCCAGGAGGCCCAGGCTTCGTGGCGAAAGCGCGGGTCGTCGTCTGCGGCACCGGCGCCATCGGCGACACCATCCTGGGTCTGCAGGGTGTCGCGCAGAAGCTGTGTGGCCAGTGCGGCCAGCTCCATCTGGCGCCCCGGCGAGACACCCAGGTGCCAGGCCCAGTCGGCCATCGCAAGCGCGAGCGAAACCGGCGACAGGCCCCCGGTCAGCGGGGCGGCGGTCGAGTGCACCAGCCGGTCGAGCCGCTGGGTGGGCGTTTCCGGAATCTTGGACGGGGACGCATAGGATGCTGCGGCTTTGGTGCTTGGGGACATGATGTCGGGCCCATTTGGGGTTGTGCGCCGCAAGGCGCCGTCCAACAAGGGCCACCGTCATTGTGAAAGCCGGCGCGTTGATGTTGATTGATGTCGGTCAAGATCGTGGCAGTTTGCGGGGACTGCGGGCTGCGGTGCTGCGGACTTCATGGTCCGAAGTCCGGCCTGAAGTTCCCGCGCCAGACTTGATCCAGCGCAAGCGGTTGTTCGACATGCCGCCTAGCATGCAACATGGTCCCGGTTTTCGACCCCCTGCGACTGAGCGCGGTATCACTGGATGTGCTGAGCGCAGGGCGTGCCACGCCGGACGCCATCGCTGTGCGCCAGAAGACGCGGCTGGCCAGCGTCCTTGGCGCCGCACTGGACGGATCGGTCTTTTACCGCGAACACTTGCAGGGCGCCACCCGCGCCACGCCACTGGCCGCGCTGCCGGTCGTCAGCCGCGGCGAGTTGATGGAGCGCTTTGACGAGTGGGTCACCGATCCGCGCCTCAAGCTGGCCGAACTGCAGGCCTTCACGGCCGATCCGGCGCGCATAGGCGAGCCCTGGCTCGGCCGGTACGTCGTCTGGGAGAGCTCCGGCACGAGCGGCCTGCCTGGCGTGTTTGTCCAGGACGCGCAATGCATGGCGGTGTACGACGCGCTGGAGGCCCTGCGGCGCAGCCGGCCGATGTCGCTCCTGCGCTGGATGGACCCGCTGTACCTGACCGAACGCATTGCCTTTGTCGGCGCCACCGGCGGACACTTCGCCAGCCATGTTTCCATCGAGCGGCTGCGCCAGCTCAACCCCTGGATGGCGCAGGGCATCCGCAGCTTCTCGATCCTGCAGCCGACCGCAGACCTCGTGGCCGGGCTCAATGCCTTTTCGCCCAGCGTGATCGCCACCTACCCCAGTGTGGCGGCGCTGCTGGCCGAGGAGGCCGCGCGCGGAGAGCTCCGCATTGCGCCGCGTGAGGTCTGGACCGGTGGCGAAACCCTGGACGATGCGGTGCGCCGGCGGGTGGAGCAGGCGCTGGCCTGTGCGGTGCGCAACAGCTATGGCGCATCCGAGTTCCTGACCATGGGCTGGGAATGCGGGCACGGCCGGATGCACGTCAATGCGGACTGGGTCATCCTGGAGCCGGTGGACGAACACCTTCGGCCAGTGCCGCCGGGCGAGGCCTCCTGCTCCACGCTGCTGACGCACCTGGCGAACACGGTGCAACCACTGATTCGCTATGACCTGGGCGACCAGCTCACGATCCGACACGGGCGCTGCGCCTGCGGCTCGCCCCTGCCCGTGATCGAGGTGCAGGGCCGCCTGGACGACCCCCTGGTCATGGCGGGCCTGAACGGTCAGGCCGTGACGCTGCTGCCCATGGCACTGACCACGTTGCTGGAAGACGACGCCGGTGTTTTTGATTTTCAGCTGAGCCAGCAGGATGAGCGCACGCTGGTGCTGCGCCTGGCGCTCACCGGGGATGCCGCTGCTTCCGCCATGGCGCGTTGCCGGGCGGCGCTCCACGCCTTCGCCGCCACGCAGGGCCTCAAGCCGATACGCCTGATCGAGGAACTGGGGCAGCCTGTGCCGCGCGGGCGCAGCGGCAAGGCGTGTCGGGTCATCGCCAGGGCATCCTGAGCCTCTATGAAGCTGGGCTACTGCCAGCCGAAACGTCGGATGTAATACGCCTTCATCGCCTGGGTCAGTGCAACGTACCCGGCCAGCATGCCCGCGACGTAGGCAAAGAACACGGGCGGTAGCGCCTGCAGCTTGAACCAGTGCGCCAGCGGCCCCATCGGCAGGAAAACGCCCACGGCCATGATGAGGCTGGTCATGACCAGCAGCGGCGTCGCGGCCCGGCTCTGCACAAAAGGAATCAGCGGGGTGCGGATCATGTGGACGATCAGCGTCTGCGTCAGCACGCCCATCACGAACCAGCCGGACTGGAACAGCGTCTGCTGGGCCACGGTGTTGGCGCCAAATACAAACCACATGAGCGCATAGGTGGCGAGGTCGAACACCGAACTGACCGGCCCGAAATACAGCATGAAGCGGCCGATCTCGGCGGGCTGCCAGTGCAGCGGCTTGTTCAGCAACTCGCTGTCGACGTTGTCGAAGGGGATCGCCGACTGGGACACGTCATACAGCAGGTTCTGCACCAGCAGGTGCATCGGCAGCATCGGCAGGAACGGGATGAAGGCGCTGGCGACCAGCACTGACAGCACATTGCCGAAGTTGGAACTGGCCGTCATCTTGATGTACTTGAGCATGTTGACAAAGGTGCGCCGACCCTCCAGCACGCCCTGGTCGAGCACCAGCAGGTTCTTCTCGAGCAGGATGATGTCGGCCGCCTCCTTGGCAATGTCCACCGCCGTGTCCACCGAGATGCCGATGTCGGCCACCCGCAGCGCGGCCGCGTCGTTGATGCCGTCGCCCATGTAGCCCACCACATGGCCCCGGCCCTTGAGCAGGCGCACGATGCGCTCCTTGTGCGCTGGCGTCAGCTTGGCGAAGACGGTGGTCTTCTCGGCGCTGATGGCGAGTTGCGTGTCGTCCAGCGCTTCGATATCGGAGCCCAGCAGCACCACGCCCGCCGCCAGGCCCACGTCGTGGCAGATCTTGGCGGTGACGGCTTCGTTGTCACCGGTGAGGATCTTGACCGTCACGCCGTGGCGGGCCAGCGCCGCCAACGCCGGCGCGGTGGTTTCCTTGGGCGGATCGAGGAAGGCCACGTAGCCGACCAGGGTCAGGGCGGCTTCGTCGGGGACGCTGTAGTCCGTTTTTTCGGGTGGCAGCGCCTTCACGGCGACGGCCACCACGCGCAGCCCCTGGGCGTTGAGGGCCTTCGTGAGCGCGTGCTGGCGTTCCAGCAGGCCCGGGCTCAGCGGTTCGCTCGCCTCGCCACGGCGCACCGTGGTGCACACGGCCAGGATTTCCTCGACGGCGCCTTTGCAGATCAGCAGGTGACGCTGGTCGCGTTCGGCGACCACCACCGACATGCGACGGCGGCTGAAGTCGAAAGGCATCTCGTCCACCTTGCTGAAAGACGCCACCACGTCCAGTTCGTGGTGCACTTCCGCATGCTTGAGCACGGCCACGTCGAGCAGGTTCTTCAGGCCGGTCTGGTAGTAGCTGTTGAGGTAGACCATCTTCAGCACCTGCGCCGACTCGTCGCCCCAGGCGTCGGGGTGCTGCGCCAGCACGATGCGGTCTTGCGTCAGCGTGCCGGTCTTGTCGGTGCACAGCACATCCATGGCGCCAAAGTTCTGGATCGCGTCCAGGCGCTTCACGATCACTTTCTTGCGTGACAGGAACACCGCGCCGCGCGCCAGGGTCGAGGTCACGATCATCGGCAGCATCTCCGGCGTCAGGCCCACGGCGATCGACAGCGCGAAAAGCAGCGCCTGCAGCCAGTCGCCCTTGGTGAAGCCGTTGAGCAGCAGCACCAGCGGCACCATCAGGGCCATGAAGCGGATCAACAGCCAACTGACCCGGTTCACCCCGGTCTGGAACGAGGTCGGCGAGCGGTCGGTAGTCGACACCCGCTGCGCCAGCGCGCCGAAGTAAGTGTGCTTGCCGGTGGCCAGAACCAGCGCAGTGGCCGAGCCCGACACCACGTTGGTGCCCATGAACAGGATGCTGTCGAGCTCCAGCGGGTTGATCGTCTTCGGGTCGCGCTGCACTGGAAACTTTTCGACCGGCATGGATTCGCCGGTCATCGCCGACTGTCCGACGAACAGATCCTTGGCCGCGAGCAGGCGCAGGTCCGCCGGGATCATGTCGCCGGCGGACAGCAGCAGCACGTCGCCCGGCACCAGCTGGCGGATCGGCAGTTCGATCTGCCGGGGTCCGGCGTCGCCGGGTATGGCGCCTTCGCTGGACGTTTTCGCCGAACCAGCACGGTCGCGACGCAGGACGGTCGCCGTGCTGCTGACCATGGCCTTGAGCTTGTCGGCCGCCTGGTGCGAGCGGTTTTCCTGCCAGAAGCGCAGGCCCGTGGACAGCACCACCATGGTCGAGATGACGATCGCCGCCCTGGTGTCGTCGGTGGCCGCCGAAATGGCGGCCAGCACCGTCAGCAGCAGGTTGAACGGGTTCTTGTAGCAGTGCCACAGGTGCTGCCACGCCGGCAAGGGCTTTTCGTGCTCGACCTCGTTGGGGCCAAAGTGCCGCCGGGCTGCGCGTGCCTCGGCCTCGGTCAGCCCGTCGGGGTGGGCATGCAGCGTCTTGAGCAGGGCCTCCGGTTCGCTGCGCGCGGCGGCAGACAAGGTCTGTGCCAATGGGGCTGGCACGTCCCGGCTGATCGGTGCGCCCTCAAAGGATTCCAGCAGGGCGATGCGCCGGAACAGCCGGTGGATGGCGCGACTGTGCAGAAAACGGGCGAAAAGACCTGAGTGTTTGCCGCGGTTCATGAATGGCTCCCGAAGGCTGGCCGGACCCGATGCCATGGCCCGGCCCCCTTCACAGCCCCTACCTTACACCCGTGGGGCGAAGGCAGGTTGAAGCTAGATCACGCCGTCGAACATCATCACGTCCACGGTGTCCCCGACGGCCACATTGCCCTGGTCGTGGTGCAGCACGATCAGGCCGTTGCCTTGCACCATGGAGCTCAGCACGCCCGAGCCCTGGTTGCCGGTGGTGCGGACCTGCGGCGTGCCGTCGGGCGCAGTGCTGACCGTGCCGCGCTGGTATTCGGTGCGGCCTGGTTTCTTGCGGATCGCCTCCAGGCAACCGCCTTGAGCAGCGGCGGCGGCGCTGATGTGCAGCCCATCATCTGCAGCAGGGCCGGGCGCACGAAGGCCAGAAAGGTCACCATCACCGCCACCGGGTTGCCGGGCAACCCGAAAAGAATCGCCTGCGCCGTGGGTGATTCACTATTGTCTTGATAGCTTTCCGTGACCATTCCACGCTGGGATGATGCCTTTTTGACACCTGAAATGCGTCCCACGGCCATGGGTCGGCCCGGCCGCATCGCAATCCGCCAGAACGCGACGTCGCCGAGTTGCTTCATCATGGTCTTGGTGTGGTCGGCCTCGCCCACGCTCACGCCCCCGCTGGTGATGATGGCGTCCGCCTGCCGCGCGGCGGTGGTGAAAGCCGCCTCCAGCAGCGCCGGCTCGTCGCGCACCACGCCCAGGTCAATGACGTCGCAGCCCAGGCGCTTGAGAAGGCCGAACACCGTGTAGCGGTTGCTGTCGTACACGGCGCCCTCGCGCGGGGGCTCGCCCAGGCTCAGGATTTCGTCGCCGGTGGAGAAGTAGGCGACCCTGATGCGGCGAAACACCGGCACGACCGCGATGCCCAGGCTGGCCAGCAGGCCGCAGGCGGCGGGTGTGATGCGAGCGCCCTGGGCCAACGCGGGCTGGCCCGCCATGAGGTCTTCGCCGAGCTTGCGCCGGTTGTCGCCGGCCTGCAGCAGCTTCGGCGGGATCTGCACCGTTTCGCCTTCGACCGTGGTGAACTCCTGCGGCACCACGGTGTCGAGTCCGGCAGGCATGACGGCGCCAGTCATGATCCTCACGCATTCGCCGGCAGCCACCGCACCTTGCCAGGCCTTGCCCGCGAAGGCCGTGCCAACCACTTTCAGCCTCAATGGGGCATCGTGACGGAGTTGTGTGCCATCGAAGGCAAACCCGTCCATGGCCGAGTTGTCGTGCGGCGGCACGCTGATGGGAGAGATCACGTCCTGCGCCAGCACACGGTCGAGCGCCTCGAAGATGCCGACGGTCTCGGTCGCCGTGACGGGCTCCACCAGCCGGGCGAGGAATCGGTTGACGTCATCGGCGCGCAGCGCCTGCGGGTCATAGCCCTGCAGTTCGGCGGCGATCTGCTCAAGGGTTTTCATGGGCTTTCAAGCGAGTGCAGCTCGGCGAGCGTGTTGGCGTTGAAAAAGGCCTTGGGGTCGTCGCCGCGGCGCGTCGAAGGGCACGATCACGGTCTTGTGCAAGGCCGTCCAGGCGTCGATCTTGCGGCCGCCGTCCTGGGTGAAGGTCACCAGGCTCTCCAGCAGATCCGCGCGCAGCAGGCAGAACACTGGCTGGGTGCGCACGCGGCCGTCTTCCTCGGGCGCGGCCGCCATGGCGATCTCGGCGCCCTCCCGGTCCAGCGCTTCGGCCAAGCGCGCCGCCAGGTCCAGCGGAAACAGGGGCGTGTCGCAGGGCACGGTGAGCAGGTAGGGGGACTCACAGCGTTCCAGGCCGGTCATGAAACCCGCCAGCGGCCCGGCATAGTCGGCTAGCGTGTCGGGCCAGACTGCGCCACAAAAGGCTTCGTAGGCCGCCAGGTTGCGGTTGGCGTTGATCATCACTTCGCCAATCAGCCCGCCTTGCTGCATCTGCAGTCGCATCAGCGTGTGCAACGCCAGCGGCATGCCGTTGAACGTCTGCAGGCCCTTGTCCACCCCGCCCATGCGCGAGCCGCGCCCGCCGGCCAGGACCAGCGCCGTGATGTCGTGTGCATTGATCATGTCTGTGTCATTCGTCGTGAAGAGGTTTTGCCGCCGGGCCGCCCCAAGGCAAAATGCGGCCCCCTTGGGGGGCAGGGAGCCACGCGCAGCGGGCGACCGTGGGGGTCATAGGCCTAGCCACCGATGTAGCTCATCTCGACCCGGCGGCTTCCCGTGCCCGTGTCCGGTGTCATGCGTGCTGCGCAGCTCGGAGTAGCGGTCGCTGCGGCCTTGCCAGATGGCACCGATGGCCGAGGCGATGTCCTCGTCGCTCGCGCCGCCGCGGATCAGCGCGCGCAGGTCGTAGCCCTGGCCGGCGAACAGGCACAGGTACAGCTTGCCTTCGGTGGACAGGCGGGCGCGGTTGCAGTCGCGGCAGAAGGCCTGCGTCACGCTGCTGATCACGCCGATTTCACCCAGTGCCGGGTCGTATTGACCGTCCGGTCCGGCATAGCCCCAACGCTCGGCCGTCTCGCCGGGGGCGGAAGGCTCCAACTGCACCAGCGGCAGAGCGGCGTGGATCATCTTCACCACGTCGGCGCTGGGCAGCACCTCGTCCATGCGCCAGCCGTTGGTCGCGCCCACGTCCATGTACTCGATGAAGCGCAGCACGATGCCCGTGCCCTGGAAGTGCCGCGCCATGCGCAGGATCTCATGCTCGTTGGTGCCGCGTTTGACCACCATGTTGATCTTCAGGCTGTGGCCCGGCTCCCCCGAGCCCAGCCCCGCCGCGCGGGCGGCCTCGATGCCGTCGAGCACGTCGGCCACGGGAAAGTCCACATCGTTCATGGCGCGGAACACCGCGTCGTCCAGCCCGTCCAGGCTCACAGTCACCCTCTTCAAGCCCGCCGCCTTGAGCGACTTCGCCTTGCGCGCCAGCAGCGAGCCGTTGGTGGTGAGCGTCAGGTCCAGCGGCCGGCCGTCCGGGGTGCGCAGCGCGGCGAGTTGTTCGATCAGCACCTCGATGTTCTTGCGCAGCAGCGGTTCGCCGCCGGTCAGGCGGATCTTGCGCACGCCGTGAGCGACGAACAGCCGGGCAGTGCGGGTGATTTCCTCGAATGTCAGCAGCGCGCCGTGCGGCAGATAGGGGTAGTCCTTGTCGAACACCTCCTTGGGCATGCAGTAGTTGCAGCGGAAGTTGCAGCGGTCGGTCACGCTGATGCGCAGGTCGCTCAGCGGGCGGCCCAGGGCGTCACTGAGCAGGCCGTCGGCGACGATGCGCTGCGCGGGAATGGCGGCCGCCAGCGAGGCGATGCGCTGGTCGACCAAGGGAATGACGCGTTCGGACATGCGGGCGATTATGCCGGGGTGGTATCCCCTTGCGTCGAGGGGGATTCCGCTGGTGGCGGCGTGTTCAGACGCAGCGTGCGCCGTCCACCTCGATGCAGACGCCGCTGATGAAGGCGGCCTCGTCGCTGGCCAGGTACAAGGCGGCGTTGGCCACGTCCAGCGAGGTGGAGAAGCGGCCCAGCGGGATGGTGGCGCGGAATTTCGCCAGGCGTTCCTCGGTCAGTTCGCCACCGGCGAATTCGGAGGCCAGGCCGGTGGTGGGGTTGAACACCGGGTTGATGCAGTTCACGCGAATGTTGTCCGGCCCCAGCTCGGCCGCCAGCGACTTGCTGGTGGTGATGACCGCCCCCTTGGAGCCGTTGTACCAGGTCAGGCCGGGGCGCGGGCGCACGCCGGCGGTGGAGGCGATATTGATGAAGCTGCCGCCGCCGTTGGCGCGAAACGCCGGCACGGCGTGAATGGTGGACAGGTAGATGCTCTTCACGTTGACCGCATAGCAGCGGTCGAATTCCTCCTCGCTGACCTCCAGCGCCGGGCGGTTTCGGTGCGTCCAGCCGGCGTTGTTGACCATCGCGTCGAGCTTGCCGTGGCGCTGTACCGCTGCGTCCACCAGCGCCTTGACTTCGGCCGACTTCGTGACGTCGGCCTGGAAGAACGCCGCATCGCCGCCGGCGCGCAGGATCTCCTCGACCACCTTGTTGCCCAGCACCGCATTGATGTCGTTCACGATGACGCGCGCGCCCTCGGCCGCCAGGCGCAGGGCGATGCCCTCGCCAATGCCGCCGCCGGCGCCCGTGACGATGATGGATTTGTTCTTGATGCGCATGATGAGGTCTCCTGTTTGCTTCTTTATTGATAGCTTAAAACGACCATTCCACGATGGATAATGGCCATTTTTGTCGATATTTCTTGCGGGCAAAGGCGCTGAAGGGTGCTGGGGCCGGTCAGCCGTGCCGGATCGCCACGGTCTTCAGTGTCGTGAACCCGAGCAGCGCCTCGAAGCCTTTTTCCCGCCCGTAGCCCGAGGACTTCACGCCGCCGAAGGGCAACTCCACGCCGCCGCCCGCGCCATAGTTGTTGATGAAGACCTGGCCGCTTTTCACGCGCCTGGCCATGCGGAACTGGCGCGCGCCATCGCGCGTCCAGACGCCGGCGACCAGGCCGAACTTCGTGGCGTTGGCCAGCTCGACAGCGTGGTCTTCGTCACGGAAACTCATGGCCGACAGCACCGGGCCGAAGACTTCCTCCTGTGCCAGGCGGTGCATCACGGGCACATCGCGCAGCAGGGTGGGGGCCTGGTAGTAACCGGTCTCGGGCGCCTCGTCCACGATCTGGCCCTGCGCCACCATCGGGATGCCGGCCACCTGGGCGTCGCTCAGGAAGTCCCACACGCGCTGCTGCTGGCTGGCGCGGATCAGTGGGCCGACGTCCAGGTCCAGGATGGCCGGGCCGACGCGCAGTTTCTCGAACGCCTTGCCCAGGCGTTCCAGAAGGGTTTCGTAGATCAGCTCGTCGATCAGCACGCGCGAGCCGGCGCTGCAGGTCTGGCCGGCGTTCTGCACGATGGCGTTGATGACCATCGGGATGGCCGCGTCCAGGTCGGCGTCGGCAAAGATGATCTGCGGGCTCTTGCCGCCGAGCTCCAGCGTGACCGGGCAATGGCGCTCGGCCGCGACCTGCTGGATGATCGTGCCCACGCCGGGGCTGCCGGTGAAGCTGATGTGGTCGATGCCCGGGTGGCGCGCCAGCGCATCGCCCACCTCGTGGCCGTAGCCGGTGACGATGTTGATCGCGCCGGCCGGAAAGCCCACCTCGGCGGCGAGCTGCGCCACGCGGATCAGGCTCAGGCAGGCGTCTTCGGCGGGCTTGACCACGCTCACGTTGCCGGCGGCCAGCGCACCACCCACGCTGCGCCCGAAGATCTGCATCGGGTAGTTCCAGGGGATGATGTGCCCGGTCACGCCGTGCGGCTCGCGCCATGTCAGCACGCTGTAGCCATCCTGGTAGGGGATGGTCTCGCCGTGCAGCTTGTCGCAGGCCCCGGCGTAGTACTCGAAGTAGCGCACCAGCGCCAGCGCGTCGGCTTTGGCCTGCTTGGTCGGCTTGCCGCAGTCGCGCTGCTCGATGGCCGCGAGTTCGTCGGCGTGCTCGGCCACCTTGGCCGAGAGCTTCATCAGCAGGCGGCCGCGCTCGGCGGCGCTCACCTTGCACCAGACCGCGTCGAAGCACTGGCGCGCGGCGTGCACGGCTGCGTCGATGTCCTGGGCGCTGCTGCGCTGGATCTCGTCGAAAACCTGGCCGTCTGACGGGTCGATCACCGGGATCGTGCGGCCGGACGAGGAGGGCGTGGAGGCGTTGGCGATGTAATTGAGCTGCATGGCTTCATTTTGACGCAAACCCGCGCTGCCAGCGATTTGCTGGACGGCCACAACGGGTTAGCATGCCTTGTTTCCAGGGTAAAGCGAATCGCATGAGCACCTCGTCCCGTCATCCATCGCCCGCGGGGCCGCCCGGCCCACCGGTTCCGCTGCGCCGCTTGCCAGCCAGCATCTGGGCGTTGGGCTTCGTCAGCCTGCTGATGGACATTTCGTCCGAAATGGTCCACAGCCTGCTGCCGCTGTTCATGGTCGGCTCGCTCGGCGTGAGCGTCGCGGTGGTCGGGCTGATCGAGGGGCTGGCCGAGGCCACGGCCTTGATCACCAAGGTGTTTTCCGGCGTCATCAGCGACTATTTCGGAAAACGCAAGACGCTCGCGGTGATCGGCTACGGGCTGGGCGCGCTGACCAAGCCGCTGTTTGCGCTGGCCTCGGGCCCGGGCCTGATCTTTTCGGCGCGCATGCTGGACCGGGTTGGCAAGGGCATTCGCGGCGCGCCTCGCGACGCCCTGGTCGCCGACATCACGCCGCCCGAGCAGCGCGGCGCCGCGTTCGGCCTGCGCCAGTCGCTCGACACCGTGGGGGCGTTCGCCGGCCCCCTGCTGGCCGTGGGCCTGATGCTGCTGTGGGCCAATGACTACCGGGCGGTGTTTGCCGTCGCGGTGATTCCGGCGGCGCTGGCCGTCCTGCTGCTGGTCTTTGGCGTGCGCGAGCCGCAACGCGCGCCGGGGTCGGTGCGGGTCAACCCGATTTCGCGCGAGAACCTCAAGCGCCTGAGCCCCGCCTACTGGTGGGTGGTGGGCATTGGCGCGGTGTTCACGCTGGCGCGGTTTTCCGAGGCTTTTCTGGTGCTGCGTGCCGAGCAGACCGGCGTGGCCGTGGCGCTGGTGCCCCTGGTGATGGTGGCCATGAACCTGGTCTATGCGGCCAGCGCTTACCCCTTTGGCAAGCTGTCCGACGGCATGTCGCACAACCGGCTGCTGCTCTGGGGCCTTGGCGTGCTTGTGGCCGCGGACGTCGTGCTGGCCGTCAGCACGCACTGGGCCGCCATGCTCGCGGGCGTCGCGCTGTGGGGGGTGCACATGGGCATGACCCAAGGGCTGCTGGCGGCCATGGTGGCCGACGTGGCGCCGGCCGACCTGCGCGGCACCGCCTACGGGTTCTTCAACCTGATGAGTGGCCTGGCCATGCTGGCCGCCAGCGTGGTGGCGGGCCTGCTGTGGCAGGGCCTGGGTGCACCTGCAACCTTTGCCGCTGGCGCGGGCTTCAGCTTGCTGGCGATGGGCGGTTTGCTGTGGCGATACTGGCGCTTGCCACCGGCTGGCGGCAACTAGACAGGTTTCGAATCGGGCAGCGTTCAGGTCTCTATCCCGGGACGGTGTTGTGCATCCGGCACGAAACGCCATCGGCCCACGAAGGTGGCCAGCAGCAGTGAGACCGCACCCGCCAGCACGATGATCGCCATGGCGAACGCCCAGCCTTGGTCGTAGGCGCCAAACAGGCTGGCTCTGAAAGCCCTGATCACCCAGGTGAAGGGCAGCCACGCATGAACGGTCTGAAAAAGGCCGCCGCTGAGCTCGATCGGGATCACGCCGCCACCCGCTGAAAGCTGCAGGGTGAGAAACAGCACCGATAGCAGTTTGCCGGCTTCGCCGAAGACACGCAGCAGTGCGAAAAGCATGGCCAGGAATACCAGCGACGTGACGGCCATGGTGAGCAGGAGAGTGGCCAGGGAAGGGACGCGCATCTCCAGGCCGAACGCCAGCATCAGGAAAGCCAGCACGGCCTGTATCAGCGTCAACGCCGCTGGAATGAGGAATTTTCCCAGGGCCTGGGCCGCACGCGGGAGGCCGACGAGGCTGGCGGGCATGAGACTCAGGTTGAAGAGATAGCCGGCCATGACCGCCCCGATCCACAGGGCCAGCGCGACCATGTTGGGCACGTAGGCGCTGCCGTTGTTTTGCACCGGCGCCAGGTTTTCCAGCACGGGCCTGACCGACCCCGCCAGACCGTCGGCGCTGCCTTCGGGCTTTTCCATCGCGGTCGGCAGGGCTGCGTCCAGCCGCTTGAGACCCTCCAGAAGGCGCCCGGCACCTGCCGAAAGAGTCCTTCCGCCAGCCGCAAAGGCCTCGAGCCTGTCGTCAGCCGGCAGACTGCCGGCCAGTGTGTGCACGCCCTCGCCAAACGCGCTCATGGCATCCGTAATTTGCACAACGCCCCCTTCAAGCTGTGTGGCGCCCTGTGTCAACTGATCATTTGCGCTGCGGGCCCGTCCCAGACCCTCACCGAGTTGACCGGCCCCGGAGGCCAACTCGGCGGCGCCTCGGGACAGCGTGCCCCCGTAAAATGGCACCCGCGCGCCTTGCTCCTGCATTTGCCGTGCCCCGTGGGCCAGCTGGGTGGCACCCGTTTGCAGCGGTTCAAGTCCCCGGCCCAGTTCGCGCTGGCCAGCCACCAGTTGACGCGACCCCGCAGTCAGCGCCTTCAGGTCCGGATCGGCTGGAAGCACTGCCTCCAGCTTGCGCACACCCGTTGCCAACTGATGCGCGCCGTCTGCAAAAGCCGTCGCCGCCGTGCTGTACAGACCAGCGCCCTGTGTGAGGGTGGCCGCGCCAGCGCGCAGTTGCTTCACACTGGCCTTGAGTTGGGCGACTCCATCTTGCGAGCCGCTGGCGGTGGCAAGCACGAAATTCCACCGCTTTTCGTTCAAGGTTTCATTGACCTGATGCCCCAGTTCGTCCGCGAAGTGCCGGGCCAGGCCGGCGGCCGCGTAGTTGTTGCCTTCCGAGAGGATGACCCGGATCTCTCCGCCGCCGGCGACCGCGCCGGGCACGGCCAGCGCGCTGAAATCCGCCGGAATGATCACGGCAAAAGCGAGTTCACCGGTCCTGACGGCCTGCCGGGCTGATGCTTCATCTTCCATCGAGCGCCAGCCGAACCGACCCTTGCGCATCAGGGCTTCACTGAGATCCCTGCCCACGTTTTCGCGATGATGCCGGTACTCGACACCCGGATCGAGGTTGACCAGCGCTACCGGCAACGCCTGGGTCTTTGCGGCGGGGTCCCAGACGCTGGACAGGCAGATCAGCGCGTAGATCGCAGGTTCCAGCGCGACGGCCAGAACAGCCAGGCGCAGCATGCGAAAGCGTCCGATCAAGGCGATATCTGTGCGCACAACGCGCATCGCGTGGGCAAAAAGGCGGGCCATCGAAAGCACCTCCAGGGGTCGCGACTTTACGCCTGCCCGGGGACTTGGGGAATCCCCAATATGCGTGATTTCAGGAATAAACCCCTGGAAGGTTTCCGATTAGCGGCGGCAGACGTTCGCTCATGCGTGATGTCTGCCAACCCCTGACTCGCTTCTCTGGGTGAATTCCGTCGTGGGACGGGATCAGTATGCTATAGATCCAGAAGCAAAAAAGCCCGCCAAGGCGGGCTTTCCAGATGAGGCTGGCGGGACCTACATCAGCGTCACTTCCACCCGGCGCGCGTCGGCACCCGCGCCGGCCTTGATGTCTTCGGGCTTCTTGAGCTCGATCTTGTCTTCGGCCACACCTGAACTTTTCAGCAGATCGCGCACCGCAAAGGCGCGCTGCTTGGCGATTTCGGCGTTCTTCGCCGCGTCGCCAGTGGCATCCACATAGCCGCTGATGACGGCCTTCTTGCCGGCTTTGACGCCGGCCAGGATGTCGGTCAGCGCCTGGGCGCCATCCTTGGCGACTTCAGTCTTGGCGGTCGCAAAGTAGAACTTCACGACGCCGCCCTCGACCTTGACCGAGGCCGCGTCGGAGGCAGCTTGGGCGGCGGCCTGCATGGCATTGTCAGAGCGCTCGGTGGTGGCGCCGGCGGCCGCAGCAGCTGCTGCGGACGGCGCCGCGGTCATCGCGCCCGCGGCCATGGCCGTGACCGCCACGGGGGCTGCATGGGCGGCGGCCGGGGCTTCACCGCCATGCACCTTCACCACCAGCGGCACGATCAGCAGCGCCACGATGTTGATGATCTTGATCAGCGGGTTGACGGCCGGGCCGGCGGTGTCCTTGTAGGGGTCGCCCACGGTGTCGCCAGTCACGGCGGCCTTGTGCGCCTCGCTGCCCTTGCCACCGTGGTGGCCGTCTTCGATGTATTTCTTCGCGTTATCCCATGCGCCGCCGCCGGTGCACATCGAGATCGCCACGAAAAGGCCGGTCACGATGGTGCCCATCAGCAGGCCGCCGAGGGCCTTCGGACCGAGGATCAGGCCGACCAGGATCGGCACCACCACCGGCAGCAGCGACGGGATCATCATTTCCTTGATCGCGGCCTTGGTCAGCATGTCCACGGCAACGCCGTATTCAGGCTTGGCGGTGCCCTCCATGATGCCCTTGATCTCGCGGAACTGGCGGCGCACTTCGACCACCACGCTGCCCGCGGCGCGGCCCACGGCCTCCATGGCCATGGCGCCGAACAGGTAAGGGATCATGCCGCCGATGAACAGGCCCACGATCACCATCGGGTCGCTCAGGTCGAAGCTGATGGCGCGTCCGTAGCTTTCCAGCTTGTGCGTGTAGTCGGCGAAAAGCACCAGCGCGGCCAGACCGGCCGAGCCGATGGCGTAGCCTTTGGTCACGGCCTTGGTGGTGTTGCCCACGGCGTCCAGCGGGTCGGTGATGTCGCGCACGCTGTCGGGCATCTCGGCCATCTCGGCGATGCCGCCGGCGTTGTCGGTGATCGGGCCGTAGGCGTCCAGCGCCACCACGATGCCGGCCATGCTCAGCATGGACGTGGCGGCCACGGCAATGCCATACAGGCCAGCCAGCGCGTAGGACGCGATGATGGCCAGACAGACAAACAGCACCGGCCAGGCGGTGGAGCGCATGGACACGCCCAGGCCGGCAATGATGTTGGTGCCGTGGCCGGTGGTGGAGGCCTGCGCGATGTGCTGCACGGGCGAGTACTGCGTACCGGTGTAGAACTCGGTGATCCACACCAGGGCGGCGGTCAGCACCAGGCCGACGGCGCAGGCGCCGAAAAGCCGGATCTGGCTGCCGCTGGCGGTGATGGCGTTGTCGGGCATGATCCACATCGTGACGCCGTAGAAGGCGATCAACGACAACACGCCGGCCACGGCCAGGCCCTTGTACAGGGCCGGCATCACGTTGGTCATGCCGGGCGAGGCCTTGACGAAGAAGCAGCCGATGATGGAGGCAACGATGGACACCGCGCCAAGGGTCAGCGGGTAGAGCACGGCGTTCATCGGGGCCGAGGCCACGAGCAGCGCGCCCAGCACCATGGTGGCGATCAGCGTCACGGCGTAGGTCTCGAACAGGTCGGCGGCCATGCCGGCGCAGTCGCCGACGTTGTCACCGACGTTGTCGGCGATCACGGCGGGGTTGCGCGGGTCGTCCTCGGGGATGCCGGCTTCGACCTTGCCCACCAGGTCGGCGCCGACGTCAGCGCCTTTGGTGAAGATGCCGCCGCCCAGTCGCGCGAAGATCGAGATCAGCGAGGAGCCGAACGCAAAACCGATCAGCGGATTCAGCAGGTCGGCCAGTTTGCGGTCGGGCGTGAGGTTGCCGTTACCCACCAGGAACCAGAAGAAGGCGGTGACGCCCAGCAGCCCCAGGCCCACCACCAGCATGCCGGTGATGGCGCCGCCGCGGAAGGCCACGTCCAGCGCCGGGCCGATGCCGCGGGTGGCGGCCTGCGCGGTGCGCACGTTGGCGCGCACCGAAACGTTCATGCCGATGAAGCCGCAGGCCCCCGACAGGAAAGCGCCGATGACGAAGCCGACGGCCGTGGTGCGGTCCAGGAACACGCCGATCAGCACCGTCAGTACGACGCCGACGATCGCAATGGTCTTGTATTGCCGGGCCAGGTAGGCTGCCGCGCCGGCCTGGATGGCTGCCGCGATCTCCTGCATGCGGGCGTTGCCCGCGTCCTGGGAAAGAATCCATCCGCGTGCCCAGAAGCCGTAGATCACGGCAATGAGACCGCAGACAAGCGCCAGAATGAGCGCCGAGTTGCCTGTCATGTGTTACTCCTCGAATCGTTGTTTCGCGTGGAAGGGGTTCAACGCCTTGGAGGGACCCCCGCTGCGTTGCTTCCTCGCTCCCAACGTGGGGAGTCAATTGGCCAACCGACGCAATGTAACTTGAAATCTCCCCGTTTCCCGGGCCTGCGCAAGGCCGGTGAAAGTAAAATCAGGGTTAATCCTAGGGCGAAAACGCTTTTTCTGATTCATCTCAAACTCCGGAGACCGCTCCCATGTCCCTCGACAACGTCACCCCGGGCCCCAAGGCCCCGCATGAATTCAACGTGATCATCGAAATCCCGATGAACGCCGACCCTGTGAAGTACGAGGTGGACCACGAAACCCACGCCATCTTCGTAGACCGTTTCATGAGCACGGCCATGCATTACCCCACCAACTATGGCTATGTGCCACAGACCATCAGCGGGGATGGCGATCCGGTGGATGTGCTGGTGATCACCCCGGTGCCGCTGATTCCCGGCGTGGTCGTGACCTGCCGTGCCATTGGCATCCTGAAGATGGAAGACGAAGCCGGCGTGGACGGCAAGGTGCTGGCGGTGCCGATCGACAAGATCCTGTCGCTCTACACCCGCTGGCAAAAGCCCGAGGACCTGAGCCCGATCCGCTTGAAGACCATCGCCCACTTCTTCGAGCACTACAAGGACCTGGAAGTAGGCAAGTGGGTCAAGATCCTGGGCTGGGAAGGCCCGGAGGCGGCCCGGCAGGAAGTCGTGGAGGGCATCGCCAATTTCAAGAAAGATCACGCCTGAAATTGAATAAAACAAGGGCCTTTCCAGCGAGAAAAGGCCTTTGTTTGCTATCAAATAAAAAGCGCCTGCAGGTTCGAGCCTGCAGGCGCTTTGTCTTGGGGCGGTGGTGAACGGTGGCGCTCAGCGCAACGGGTCCGGGTAGAACAGCCCGTGCAGGCCGCCCTTGCGCGCAAAGGGTTGCCAGGCATCCTCGGGCTGGGCCAGGCGGTCGGCCACGGCCCAGAAAGCGCTGGGGTTCATGCCGATGCCCAGATGGCTGGCAATGACCTCGATGTTTTCCGTATTGGGGTTGGCTTTGCTGGGTGCCTGGAGACTGCCCTGCCAGGCGACGATGCCGTCGGTGCGCGAGAAGACGCTGGTGGTCGGCACCGGTGGGGCCACCGGCAGGTCGAAACGCCCGGTCTCGCTCTTGATGTCGCGACCGCTGGTCAGCCGGAACAGGCGCCAGGCGTTGGTGCTTTCGGGTGCGCCGGAAAACGGTGTGCCCAGGGTGATGACCCCACGCACCAGTTCGGGGTGCAGCTTGGCCAGTTCACGCGCGTAGATGCCGCCCAGACTCCAGCCAATCAGGCTGACTTTCCTCTTGCCGGCCGAGAGCCAGGTTTCGCGGACCTGGTGGGACGCGGCTTCAAGGACGCCAGCGCGCGGGCCGAAATTGTGGCCCTGGTTCCAGCCGGTGACGGCGTAGTTGCGGGTGGCCAGATAGCTGCGCAGGGGCGTGGTCGACCCGTCGGCAGCGGAGAGTCCGGGGAACACGATCACCGGGTGGCCGTCGCCCTTTGGGGCGCGCTGAAGCAGCGGCCAGGCGGGCAGGATCGCTCCCAGTTCCCAGGCCGCGCGAAATTCCATGGCCAGCAACCAAGGGCTTGGCGGCGGACCGTCATGGTGCGCGGGGCGTTGCGGGGAAGCGTCGGCCTTCAGGGGGGCGGGGTGGGTCACGTGAGCACTGCTTTCCGGGGTGAATGCAACGGATACGGTACCAGTTTTGACCTTCGGCCTTGCGCAAAAAGGGGGGCTTTAGAGGCAGCAACCCTGTTTTCCGTCACGTTGGAGACCCGGGCTCTGGGGGTTACCACGGGGGGTAAGCCCGCAATCGACCCTGGGGTGGCGGTCCCGAGGCGGCAAAATGACGCAGGTCAAGCCCGGTGCGGCACGGGCGCTCAGTCGATATCGACGGTATGCACCTGGAATTGACCCAGCCGCCGGTCGGCGAAATAGCGCAGCAGGGTCTCGCGAACGGTCCGGAACGCGATCTCGTCCCAGGGTATCTGGTCTTCCGAAAAAAGCCGTGCCTCCATGGTTTCATGGCCCGGATTGAACTGTTCGCTCAGCAAGCGCGCCCGGTAGAACAGATGCACCTGCCCGACACGCGGCACGCTGAGCACGCTGAACAGGGCTTCCATTTCAAACTGGGCGCCGGCTTCCTCGTCGGTTTCGCGGGCCGCGCCCTGCAGCGTGGTTTCGCCGAGTTCCATAAAGCCGGCGGGCAGGGTCCACTTGCCCTTGCGCGGCTCGATATTGCGTTTGCACAGCAACACACGGTCGTCCAGATGCGGCACCGTGCCCACCACGTTCAGCGGGTTTTCGTAGTGAACGGTCTGGCAGGCCTCGCAGATCGCCCGCTCCTTGGTGTCACCGTCGTCGGGCAGGCGGTAGACAACAATGGTGCCGCAGTTGCGGCAGTGCTTGATGGGGCTGCGGTGCATGCGCCCAAGTTTAAGTTCAAAAGCAAAAAGGGCTCCTTGCGGAGCCCTTTGCCGTAGTGCCCGGCCTGGCGATCAGGACTTGGTGGACTTGGTATTCTTTTCGATCAGGCTGCGGGCGGTTTCAAGCAATTTCTTGCCGTCGAAGCCCTTCTTGTTCATGTCTTCCACCCAGTCCACTTCAATCGGACGGGACTTGCGGCGGAACTCCTGGGCCTCTGCGGCGCCCACGGTGAAGATGGTGTTGTTGCGGTCGCTGGCCGTCTTGCGGCCGGCGGCATCGCCCGCCTGCTGAACCTTGCCCAGCCAGGCCGAGGTGGCCAGGCCGGAGTTGTTGTCGATGACCTTTTTCAGGTCGGGCGGCAGCGAGTTGTACTTGGCCTTGTTCATGGCCATGACAAAAGTGGTCGTGTAGAGCGCGCCACCCGCAGGGTCGAACTCGGCATGGTACTTGGTCAGTTCCTGCACCTTGACGGAGGGCACGACTTCCCAGGGGATGACGCAGCCGTTGATCGTACCCTTGCTCAAGGCATCGGGAATGCCCGGCAGCGGCATGCCCACCGGCGTGGCGCCCAGGATGCCCATGAGCTTGGTGACCTGGCGCGTCGGGGCGCGCATCTTGAGCCCCTTCATGTCGGCCGCCGTCTTCACGGCCTTGTCGACGGTGTGGATCACGCCGGGTCCGTGCACGTGCAGGGCAATGACCTGCACGTCCTTGAACTCGTCCGGTGCCATGGTCTGCACATATTCCCAATACGCCTTGGAGGTGGCTTCGGCATTCGACATCATGAAAGGCAGTTCGAACACCTCGATTCGCGGGAAGCGCCCGGCGTTGTTGCCCGGCAGCGTCCATACGATGTCCACCACGCCGTCCTTGGCCTGGTCATAGAGTTGCACAGGCGTGCCGCCGAGTTGCATCGCGGGGTAGCCTTCGAACTTGATGCGGCCGCCGGATTCGGCTTCGACCTTCGACATCCAGGCCTTGTGCATGTTGATCCACACGTTGGACTGTGGCGCCATGAAGGTGTGGAACTTGAGTGTGACGGTTTGCTGGGCCAGCGCGGAGAGCGCCGGGGCAGCCAGGGCGACGGCTGCGCCAGATTTGAGAACGGTGCGACGTTGAATCATGAAAGTCTCCAATAAAACGATGGTGGTAACTTAACGCAAACCGGCGCGGGGCGACTAAGGACAATGCCCTACGTGAAAGCCCTAGGACACGTACTTCACGAGGAAGAGCGAAATGCCAGGGAACAGCAGCAGGATCGTGGTGCGGATCGTGTCGCTGATCAGGAAGGGCATGACGCCTTTGTAGCTTTCGGACATCGGCACATCCTTGGCCATGCCGTTGACCACGTACACGTTCAGGCCCACGGGCGGGGCCAGCATGCCGAAGCCCACGGTCATCAAGACCATGATGCCGAACCAGATGGCGGTGTATTCCTTGGACATGCCGAAATCCAGGCCCATGATCATCGGGAAGAAGATCGGTATCGTCAGCAGGATCATGGAGAGTTCGTCCATCACCGCGCCCAGCACCACATAGAACAGCATGATGGCCGTCACCACCATCAAGGGGCGGCAGGCCCCAGCCATTGACCACGGCGGCCAACTGGGTGGGCACCTGCGTCAGGGTGAGTGCCGAGTTCATCACGTCGGCGCCGATGAAGATCAGGAAGATCATGGCCGAGCTCTCCGCGGTCGCATAGAAGCAGACCTTGAACTTCTTCCAGGTGATCTCGCGCTTGAGCAGTGCCGCGACGAACGTCGCCGCCGCACCGACGGCCGCGCCCTCGGTGGGGGTGAAAAGGCCGCCGTAGATGCCGCCGAACACCAGTATGAAAATCAGCGCGATGGGCACGATGCCAGCCAGCGATGCGAGTGTGATGCTGGGGCGATCGTCATCGACTTCCGGCGCCTGATTGGGCACCATTCGGACGTAGATCGCGATCGCGATCATGTAGCCCCCCATCGCAATGATGCCCGGGATCATGGCGGCCGCGAACAGCTTGGCAATATTCTGCTCGGTCAGGATGGCGTAGATCACCAGGGGCACCGACGGCGGAATCAGGATGCCCAGCGTGCCGCCGGCGGCCAAGGTGCCCGTGGACAGCCGGCCCGAATAGCCATGGCGCTTCATCTCCGGTAACGCGACGCCCGTGATGGTCGCCGCGGTGGCCACGGACGAGCCGCAGATCGCGCCAAACGCGGCACAGGCCAGCACCGCCGCCATGGCCAGCCCGCCGCGAAAGCCGCCCATCACGGCTGCTGCGAACTGGAACAAGGCCCGGCTGATGCCGCCCTGCGTCGCGAAATGCCCCATCAGGATGAACAGCGGAATCACAGAAAGGTCGTAGCTGGCAAAGCGTGCGAAGGCCTGGCTGTTGAGGAAGCTGAAGTACGGATCCACGCCGGCCTGCATGATGTAGCCGATGGTTCCGGCGACAAACATGGCGATGGCAATCGGCACGCGCAAGGCCATCACGACGAGCATGATCCCGAAAATGGTCAGCGAGAGGGAAATGGCACTCATTCGGTAACCTCCGTGCAGCGCACTGCGGTGCTTTTCGCCTTGGGAGCGGCCCGGCGGCTCATGCGTGGCTTTCGTCGGAATATTCGGCGCCCGTCACCGCCTGGTACAGCGCGATGACGGTGGTCAGGATGAAGGGCGGCACCATCGCCACATAGACCACCCACTCGGGGAAGCCCAGCATCATGGTGCCGGACTGGCTGGAGTAGGCGTTCAGGCCGCCAACGGACGTGCGCCAGGCCAGCAGCGCGAAGACCAGGCCCAGCAACAGGGCGCCGAGGCGGTCGAGCAGGGCATTGGTCCGATCACTCGCCTTGGCGGTGAAGAAGTCCACGATGATGTTGCCGCGCCGCATCTGGCACCAGGGCATGAACAGCGCAATCGCCGCGCCGGCGGCCACACCGGTCAATTCAAAGTCGCCCGCGAGCGTCGCGCCCGTCGTGTTGCGGCCAATCAGGCTGACGCAGGTCATGACCGTGATGAAGGTCATCAGCATGCCGGCCAGGATGGCGGACGCCTTGGCCAGTTTTTCGAGGATGAGCAAGCGGGACTCCTGTTTATCTAATCGAAATTCGTTTACGGATGCGTAATTGTAGGGGCGTAGACGGCGGCATCTCCGGTCCCCGGAACCCCTCAGGCATCGGCCACGATGATGCCAGCCTGATTCCCATGCGCTAGCGCAATAACTTCACAGCTGTTATCGCTGTTCAAGCTATCCGGACGCGCAGTTCACCGAGTCCGGTCACCGAGCCGACCAGGGTGTCGCCACGAACGACAGCCGCCACGCCCTCAGGCGTGCCGGTGTAAATCAGGTCGCCGGGCTGCAGTTCCCAGGCCGCCGAGAGGTGCTCGATGGTTTCCGCCACGTTCCAGATCAGCTTGGACACGTTGCTGCGCTGGCGGTCCGCGCCGTTGACCTGCACGTAGATCTCGGCGTTGTTCACGTCGCCGGCCTGCGCCACCGGGGTGATCGGGCCGATCGGCGCCGACTGGTCGAACGCCTTGCCGATGCACCAGGGGCGGCCCTGCTTCTTCATGTCGTTCTGCAGGTCGCGCCGCGTCATGTCCAGGCCCACGGCGTAGCCAAAGATGTGCTTGTGCGCGTCCGCAGCGGCAATGTTCTTGCCACCCGTGCCAATCGCCACGACCAGTTCGATCTCGTGGTGCAGGTTCTGTGTCAGGCTGGGGTAGGGCATGCTGCCGGTCTCGCCGCGCATTCACCACCACCACCGCATCGGCCGGCTTCAGGAAGAAGAACGGCGGCTCGCGGCCGGTGAAGCCCATTTCCTTGGCGTGCTCTTCGTAATTGCGGCCCACGCAGTAGATGCGGTGCACCGGGAAACGGTCGGCTGTGCCGAGCACCGGGACTGAAACAGGGGCCGGGGGAGTGAAGACGATAGCTCATGGCAGCCTTTCTTCGGTGAATGAACGCCACCGGTCAATGGAATCCTGGGGCTCGGGTGTTCTTGAACGTGAACGGCACACCGCCGCGATCGCCGGTATCGAGTCGATCAGTGTGCCATGAGCGCGACCGCTGAATGCGCATTCACGTGCACGCTGATCAATTTAGTAAGTATACATATCTTAACGGCAAGACAAGCACTATATTTCATGAAGTCGCTCGTTACACTCGCTCGCATGGCGACCAGCTTTGACTTCGAACACGCCCCGGGCCACCTGATTCGCCGGGCGCATCAGCTTGCCGTGGCGATTTTCATGGACGAGACGGCGGATTTCGAAATCACGCCGGTTCAGTTTGCAATTCTCAACGCGCTGATCGACACCCCTGGTGAAGACCAGGTGACGCTGGCGGGTCGGGTCGCCTTTGACGCAGCGACTTCGGGGTCCGTCATCAGCCGGCTGGAACTGCGCGGCTGGATCCGCCGCGCCGTGGACCCTCTGGACAAGCGCCGCAAGCTGCTGTGGGTGACCCCGGCTGGCGAGGAGGCGGCCGACCACATGAAACGCATCGTGACCCGCGTGCAGGCGCGCATCCTGGAGCCGCTCACTACGCCGGAGCAGGCGCAACTGGTGGATCTGCTGGCCAGGATGGTGGCCGGGCACGAGGCAGGGACGCCGGCGTCACGGCCCGACTGAGCGTTGGTGTCGCGCCGGGAATCTTCCCCTGAGGTTTCCGTCTTTGTGTCCGCCATGTTCGGTAGCGCACCACCACGAGTGTCGCCAGCGCCTACAGTGATGTGATTCCTTGTCACCCTTACTGAACAACATGAACCCCGTCAAACTGATTTCAGCGGCGCTACTGGGTGTGACCAGCCTGGCGCAGGCCATTGAAGAGCCCACCTATGCCGTGGTGAAGAGTCACGACGGCTTCGAGGTCCGCAGCTACGCGCCTTACCTCGTGGCCGAAACGGTGGTGCCCGGGCCCGCCGAAGAGGCTGGCAACCAGGGCTTCAAGATCCTGGCCGACTACATCTTCGGCAACAACCTGGGCGAGAAGAAGATCGCGATGACCGCGCCGGTCTCGCAGACGCCCGTGCCGGTCAAGCTGGCCATGACAGCGCCCGTGTCGCAGGCGCCGGTGCCGGGCGGTTTCGTGGTCCAGTTCACCATGCCGGCCGGCTACACCTTGGCGACGCTGCCCGAGCCGGTGGACAAGCGCGTGAAGCTGCGGGAAATACCGTCGACAAACTTCGCGGTGTTGCGTTATGCGGGCGGGTGGTCGCAAGCCACTTACGAGGAGAACCTTGAAAAACTGCGGCTGGCGGTGGGTAAAGCCGGCCTGACCACGGTGGGTGAACCCATCCTCTCGCGCTACAACAGCCCGTTCTCGCTGCCCTTCATGCGGCGCAACGAAATCTGGCTCACATTGCGCTGAGCCGGCGCGCGTCGCCCGGGGCGGCTGGCGAGTTCAGGCCGATTTGGTGACCAGTTCGAAGTGCTCCACCACCGGTGGCGCCGCAAAAAACGGCCCCACGATGGCGCGCCACTCGGTGAACAGCGGCGACTGGCGGAAGCCCACCGTGTGGTCTTCCAGCGTGGTCCAGAAGATCTGCAGCACGTAGCGCTCGGGCGACTCGATGCCCCGGTTCACTTTGGCGCCCTCGAAGCCTTTGGCCTTGCTGGCCACGGTGGCCAGGCCGCGCTGGATGGCTTCTTCGAAAGCGGCCTGCTGGCCGGGCTGGATGCGGATGTCGGCGATTTCGAGAATCATGGTTTTCCTAACTGGTTGGGGACAGAGCAAAGTTCACTTCGTGTAACTCTTGGGCTGTCCCGCAAGGTCTAGCGAAAGTTGGGGACAGAGAAAAGTTCACTGCGTGTAACTCTTGGTCTGTCCCGCAAGGTCTCAGTATTGCGTAGCCGGCAAGTCTACCGTCAGGCCGTCGAGCGCGTCGGTGAGCTGGATCTGGCACGACAGGCGGCTGTTGGGCTGGCGCAGCACGGCGGTGAACTCCAGCATGGCCAGCTCATCCGCGCCGGGCGGCGGCAACTGGCTGGCCCAGGGTTCGCGCACCATGCACATGGCAGGTGGCGCAGGTCAGGCTGCCGCCGCAGTCGGCCGCGATGCCGTCCACGCCGCCCGATTGGGCCGCTTGCATCAGGCTGCGGCCGGTTTTTGAAGAAATAGTGGCAGAACCCAGCGCCTTTGGGTCATTGTTTGCTATGAAGTGGATAGTGATCATGGTCGATAGAAAAGGTCGGAGCGGCGCTCAGAAGCGGCTGAAATATTCACGCCGCTCGAAATCGGCGGTGTCTTCGGCCAGCGCGTGGCGCTGGGCCTCGGATTGTTTCACGCGGCTGTAGTAGCGCACGAAGTCGGCGCCAAAGCCCGCTACGAGCGCGGCATCGGCCTGCAGCGCACCCAGCGCATCCGGCAGCGTGGTGGGGATCATCTCGGCGTCGCTGGCGTACGGTGATTCGGTGGCGCGCGGTGGCGTCAGCCCGCGCGCCAGGCCGTCCAGCCCGGCGTGGATTTGCGCCGCCATGTACAGGTAGGGGTTGGCCGACGGCTCGCCGATGCGGTTTTCGATGCGCGTGGCGCCGTCACCCGCGCCGCCCACCACGCGCAGCATCGCGCCGCGGTTGTCGCGGCCCCACAGCACCGCCTGCGGCGCCAGCGCGTTGGGCCGGAAGCGCCCGAAGCCGTTGACCGTGGGCGTGCACAGCGAGGCCATGCCGTGGGCGTGCGCCAGCAGGCCGCCCAGCCAGGCGGCGCCGGTGTCCGTCAGCGTGTGCAGCGCGTCGGCGGGCGTGGTGCCGGGCGCGGGCGCGTCGCGCATGAAGGCGTTTGCGCCCGTGGCGCCGTCCACCAGCGATTGGTGCAGGTGCCAGCCGCTGGACATGATGTTCGGGAAGGGCGGGCGGCACATGAAGCTGGCGTGGTAGCCCGCGCGGCGCAGCGCCTGGCGCACCCCGTTGCGGAACAGCACCATGTTGTCGGCGGCCGTCATGCGCATCGGTGGCGTCGAACACCGCTTCGACCTGGCTCGGGCCCAGTTCGATCTCCAGCGACTGCAGCGGCAGGCCCAGCGCCTGCGCGGTGTGCTGCACGATGCGCAGCGGCTCCTCGGCCATGTCGATCCAGCTCTCGGCCAGCAGGTTGTAGCCCGGGTGGATCATGCTGACCGCCGGCGGCAGGCCGGGCCAGGCGGCCAGCTCCGGGTCCAGGTCCGGGCCGTGCTGGGTGTCCTTGATGCGGTAGATGTGGAACTCGACCTCCAGCCCGCAGACCATGCCGAAGCCCCGTGCGCCAGCTTGCCCAGCGCCAGTTGCAGGATGCGCCGCGTGTCCAGCGGCACCGGTGTGCCGTCCTGGAACCACGGCTGGCAGCGCAGCCAGCCCGTGCCCTGCGCCCAGGGCAGCTGCTTGAAGCTGGCCGGGTCGGGCAGCAGGATCAGGTTGCTGGCGAACGCGAAGCCCGGCAGCTCGGCCGTGCCGCCGGGCTCGAACACCTTGAACGCGGTGCGGTCGGAGGTGTCTTTCAGCAGCAGCGTGCTGACCATGCCGACGCCCGCGCGCAGCGCCTTCACGGCCGCCTTGGCCGTCAGCGTCTTGCCGCGCAGCACGCCGTGCAGGTCGCACCAGCCGAAGCGCACCAGCTCCAGGCCGCTGGCCTCGATCAGGCGGGCGGTGTGCTGCGACTGCAGCTTCGCGCGCTTCGTCGTGAATGCCGCATAGTTCGGCGAATGTATCGCTTCAAGACGCTTCCTCGTGCGGCGAATACTCGGCCGCCAGCGGCTCGGCCACCGGCTTCAGCGCCGCATCCCAGGGCGCGTTGTCGCGCTTGGCCTGCACGGCGTGGCGCCACCAGGCTTCCGTGCCGCCGGTGGGGGCCAGGCCGTCCACCGTGTCGGGGCCCATGCGGTGCGCGGCGATTTCCGAATCGGCCACGCCCGGCGGCGTGCCGCCGGCCTGCACCGTCTCGATCGCCTTGATCAGCGTGCGGCGGTTGGCCATGATCACCTTGTCGGTCGTGCCCAGGTGCTCGCGGGTGCGGTCCTGGATGGCGCCCATGCTCTCGCAGGCCCACTGGTCGTGCACGTTGATGTCGCTCTCGCCCATGCCCAGGTAGGTGCGGCTCTGCTGCTCGTCGGCGCTGAAGCCCCAGTTGTTGTGCTGGCCGGACTTCGGGATGTAGTCGGGCAGGGTCACGGCCTCCAGCCGCTGGTTGCGCATGACTTCCTTGTCCACCGGCGCATCGAAGCTGGTGAAGATCGCGTACCAGTAGTTCTTCGTGTCGTCCACCGGCACATGGATCTGCGTGATGGTCATCGTCTCGGACAGCGGAATCACGAAGGTGCTGGGGAAGATCGCGTTGGTCACGCGGGTGTGCGTGATCTGGTCGTTGATGGGCCGCAGCGAGGTGAGCTGCAGGCCGTAGGGCATGGGCGCGAACGAGATGTCGGGCTGGTCGAACTCGCGCATCACCTTGGTCATGGGCAGGCGCTGGCCGTCGAGCTCGCCCAGGCTGGCGCCGCGGAACTGGCGGCCGTAGCTTTCTTCCAGCGACTCGTCGAAGAAGAAGCGGTGCAAGAACGACGCATGCGCCGGGTCGATGCCCACCTCGAAGGCCTGCAGCCAGTTGCAGTTCCACAGGCCCTTGAAGGCAAAGCTGTGCGTGGCCGGCGCGGCAAAGCAGTCGAACGCGGGGAAGGGCGGGGGCGACACGTCCTCCGGGCCCGAACCAGCCGAACAGCACGCCGGCCTTTTCCAGCAGCGGGTAGCTGCGCTGCTGGATGCGCTGGCACAGCGTGCTGCCGGTGGGCTCGGCCGGGGTGTCGGTGCACCGGCCGGCGGCGTCGAACTTCCAGCCGTGGAAGGGGCAGCGCAGGCCGTCGCCCTCGTTGCGGCCAAAGGACAGGTCGGCGCCGCGGTGCGGGCAGTCGCGGTCGAGCAGGCCGAAGCTGCCGTCGGCATTCTTGAACAGCACGAAGTCCTGCCCCAGCAGGCGCACCGCCTTCACCGGGCGCACGCCCATGGCCGGGTCCAGCGCGGGGTTGAATTCGTCCACCAGCGCCACCGGCTGCCAGTAGCGGCGCATCAGGTCGCCGCAGGGCGTGCCCGGGCCAATGCGGGTGATCAGTTCGTTCTGTTCGGCTTTCATGGGGGGCTTTCGTGAGGCGGTTGGCGGAAGGTTCGGTGGATGGATCGTGCACCGTTTGACCGGGTTTGTCAAAACGGTATCCCAAAATATTGATTCAGTGTACAGTTGCCGCCATGAACCTGCAAGAGACCGTTTTGATGCAGCTGCGCGACCTGATCCTGCGCGGCGCCTTCGAGCCCGGCCAGCGCCTGGCCGAGCAGCAACTGGCCGAGCGCCTGGGCGCCTCGCGCACGCCGGTGCGCAGCGCGCTGGTCACGCTGGAGCAGGAAGGCCTGGTCGAGGCCAGCGACACCGGCAAATACCTGGTGCGCCAGTTCACCCCGCGCGAAGTGGCCGATGCGATTGCCGTGCGCGGCCACCTGGAGGGCATGGCCGCGCGCCTGGTGGCCGAACACGGCGTGTCGCGCCAGCTGCAGGGCGACCTGCAGGCCTGCCTGGAGGCGGGCGACCGCCTGCTGGCCGACAACCCGCTCACGCTGGAGAGCTACGCCGCCTACGCCGGCATGAACGACCGCTTTCACGCGCTGATCCTGGACGCCTGCGGCAACCGCGCCCTGCAGCGCGCCGTGGCGCTGAACGACAAACTGCCCTTCGCCCCCGCGTCGGCCATGCTGCCCATGCAGGGCACCGTGGCGCTGGACCGCGACTGGATGCTCTACGCCCACCGCCAGCACCACATGCTGTTCGACGCCCTGAAGCGCGGCGAGGGCACCCGCGCCCAGAACCTGGCGGTGGAACACACCGAAGTCGCCCAGATGAACATGCGCCTGGCCCTGGAGCGCCGCGCCGAGTCGGAGCAGGTGCTGCCGGGGATCCGGCTGGTGGTGGGGTAGGGGTGGACGGCCCCAATTCCGGCTTGGGGACGGTATATTGAATGAAAATGGCCTTTTCCCAGCGTGGAATGGTCTTGGTTTGCTATGGAAATGGTACCAACTTGTGCAGGTCGAGCGTTGTTGCCATTTCGGGCTTGGTTTTGTTCCGGGCTGCCCGAAGTGATTGCCTGATCTATCCCAGAGGCGGTTGACTTGCCTTCATGGGCTGGTTCCGATGCCCACGGCAAAAGTGAAGTTCTCGGTGATCAAGTGGGGTAGCACCAGATTCCCGGCACGCTATCCATTCGTCTGGATGTTGGGTGAATCAGTTGCTGCGTTTGCAGTCTTTCTGGTTGCTTGGTAGAGAACGGATTGCCGTTCATCAAACGCAAAGCCCCGCACGAGGCGGGGCTTGATGGCGGCGTCAAACAGAATTAGTAATAGGCTCGGCAGTCTTCCCGACGGGTGTTAAGAGCCGGGCGCTTCTTGATCGCACTGATCCTGAGCGGCTTGGCCTTGGGACAGAATTTGGTCAGCGCCATTCCGTATTCCGCCTCGAAGACCGGTTTGTCGAGCTCCAGAAACTTATCGAAGTACTGGCACTCCTTGTACTGGAAGCACTGCTCGCTCACGACGAAATCAAAGGCCATATAGATTCTGGAGTCACGCGCCTGGTTGATGTTGTTCTTCAGCCCGACATACATTCCCCGTGAATGGACTTCGTCTGCCACCCAGAGGTTGAAAAGGATCTGGTCCTCGTAGGTCAGCGGGAAACCGCTGGCCTCGTGAGCTGTGCTGTCGTACCCGTCCATGTTGTCCGGCTCGATCGCGTCGCAGCCCATGGCCTTGGCCCGATCGAAGCGCGCCTTCAGGATGTACGCGAGCTTCGTTCCCGTTGTTGACTTGAGCGGATTCACATCGCGGATATCCAGCCATCGCTCGTCGGGGAATCCTGAGTAGGTGGTGCCGAGAATGCTGGCCGGGAACTGGGCAGCATCATCACGCCAATTCTCCCAAGAGCCGACATCAACGTAACAGATCACTTTTTTCCCATTGGCGTGCAGCATCTGCACGGTGGTGTTCTTCTCGTTCTCGAACATCTCGATGTCGTAGATCTTGATGGTGGCATCGGCATTCAGCTTGACTGGCACGGCGAGTTGCCAATCCCACTTGGGCGGCATGACGTTCGGGTCCGGGCTCATTTTGAGCCAGTCGGGGTACGGCGGGGGGGCTACCCCCATGGCTGCAAAGGATGAGAGCGCCAAGACCAAGCCACACAAGGCTGCCCCGGCGTACTTCCTTACTGTCTTCACATTTGTGCGCATGGCCGCTACTCCTTTTTAGTTAATCTGTAACTGAAAGTTTCTGCCAATGCTGCAGCTACAGCTTGATTTTTCGCAAGAAAGGTTCAGCTATCTGGAGTGTCCGGAGTCAGCCTAGAGCTGGCGATCCCTCTTCGCGGGCGGGCTAGACGTCGCGCAAAGCCCTCAATCGGCTGGCGAGTTAATAAGATCGAACGAGAATGGCCAGTTCCCAGCGTGCAATGGTCACTATTCGCTATCAAGTTGGAATTTATTGGTGTGTGGCGAACACGGGTCGAAAACGCCGTGATCAGCGCCCTCAGCCCTCAAAACCGATCAGCGGTACCGCCGATCCAGGCTGTAGGCCGTCAGCCCCGGGCTTGCAGGGCTTGCCTCGGTGCCTGATTCGTCAGGGGGAGCCTGCACGGGCCGGTCCTTCGCCACCACGGTCATGCGGGCAGCCCGCCGTTCACCCGCTTCATGCAGATCCGCAGGCAGGCCGGGATAGGCCTCGCCATCGGGCTGCCATTCATGCAGCGTGATGTCGTACTGAACGTCGTGGTCGGCATGGCCCAAGGTCAGCGTCAATGGGGCCTGGCTGCCCAGCACGGGATGCAAGCCGGAGCGGGGGGCAAAACTGGCATAGCGAACGCCGAAGACCTTGAGATCGCCCCGGCTGTCCCGTTCGGGGCGCAGCGGCAGGGTGACGCCGTCCACGGAGAGCGCCCAGTCCTGCCAGTGGCCGGTATCCAGCGTGCCCGCCGAGCCGGCTGACGGCGGCCGCCATCGGATTTCGATCCGCGTCGTGCTGGCGTCGACGAAGCGGGAGCTTCCGCTTTGCTCGGGGCTGGCGGCGTCGCCCACGAGCGGCCAGAACTCGAGGCCGCGCCACAGCTCCAGCGTTCCAAAGGGGAAATCCAGCTTGCCCAGGAAGCGGAACGCGTCGTGGCGCAGGACGGCCTGGATGGGCGCTCTCCAGGCCGAGCCCGGCCGCGTCCAGCTCCGCGAGCACGGTGTCCAGATCGGCCTGCAGGTAGAACGGCAAGGCAAACCGGTCGTGCAGCTCGCGCCCCCAGTCGATCAGCGGCAGCGCGTAGGGGCGCGTGGCGAGCAGGGCGATGACGGCGCGCAGCAGGCAGGCGATGGCCGTGGCGCGCTGCGGCGTGTGCTGCATGCGCAGGCCGCGAAATTCGACCAGGCCCAGGCGTCCACGGCCGTGCAGGTGCGGGTTCCAGAGCTTTTCGATGTTGATCTCGGCGCGGTGGCTGTTGCCCACCGCGTCGCACAGGAACGAGGCCAGGCTTTTCCACAGCAGTTCAGGCTCCGTGACCGATTCGCGCTCCAGCAGCGCCAGGGCCAGCACCAGATCGTCGAAGGCACCGGTGCCGCGCTCGTCCGGCCGGACGGACTGGCCGCTGCCGCCGACAAAGTCGTGCGCGAAGAGGTAGCTCAGGGCCGGGTGGCGGTTGAAATAGCGCACCAGCCGGGGCAGCAGTTGCAGGTTGGTGACGAACGGGCTGGTCTCGGGCGTCGGGCCGCCAAAGGTCACCTGGCCGGCGCCACCCGAATCCGCCACCTGCCCGTTGAAATACAGGCGGTAGGGCGACAGCCCGTGCGCAGCGGCGGCGGCATAGACCTGCTGGCTGCGCCAGAGGAACTCGGCGCAGTTGCGGCTCGGTGCCGAGTTGATTTCAATCACGGCCGGGTCTGGCGTGACGGTGGTGAGCTCCAGCGTGGCGTCCACCGGCGGGGTGGCGCCCGCAAACACCAGCGCCTGCAGGCCACAGGCCCGCGCGGCGCGCTCGAATGCACGGACAGGGCGGCGAGAAAGAGGTCAACGCGGGCGATCTCGGGCAGCTCGATGGCGGCGCAGGCGGCGCGGTCGGCATCCGGTTCGGCCTTGTCCTCGTAGGCGCGAAGGACAAACTGCAGTGGTTCGCGCGTCTGCGTCCACGGTGGCGGAGACCGTCCAGGCCGGCGCGCTTCTGCGTCTTCCTTGTCTGCGTCTTCTCCTTCGGCGGTTTCAACGCATTCAGATGCCCATTGCTGGCTGGCGAACGCCTCCGACAGGGCGCTGGCGAAGGCGGCGATGTCCGGTGGCCCGGCGGGAACCGGTTCGGCGGCCAGGAGCGGGTCCGGCGGGCCGTTCCACAGGGGCTCGCCATCGCGCCGCCGCAGCAGGCCCAGGTTCCAGCGCGGCAGCTTTTCACCGGGATACAGCCGCCCGACGCTGCGCAACACCAGAGCGCCCGGCATCAGCCGGCTCAGGGTGCCGAGCAGCGCCCGCGCACGAAGTTCCTTGTCGTCGCCCAGGGCCGCGTGCAGCCAGGCGGGCGTCTGGGCCTCGCGGTCGGTAAACGTGGGCTCCGACCCCACCCAGATGGGCAGGCCGAGTTCGGCGACCAGCGCATCATGGCGATGCACCGCCGATTCGAACGAGTCGTCTGTCTCCATTCGTCCTTGACTCCGGAAATGCCGAGCCTTGCCTCACTTGAGTTAAGTCAATTTTCAGTGGCGGCTGCGGGCTTGATCTTGATGCGCCCTTGCATGCAAGTAGCGCGCCAAGGAGAATGAAAAACGGTGCTTTTTGGCGTGCTCGCCGCTACTTCTTCGCCCGGCTGCGCCGCGCCGGTTTGGGCTTGACCGGGGTGATGGTCTGGCTGGCCTGCTCCAGCCACTGCAATGTCTCGATACGCGACAGGAAGCGGCTCAGGGAGTCGGGCGACAATCCATGGCCACAAGCGCAGGGGTAGGATTGGCCAAATGAAGTTCAGTTTCTTTTCGCGGCATTCGATCAAGACCAAGGTCACGCTGCTGACCCTGATCATCTTTGTCGTCAGCCTGTGGACGCTTTCGTACTACGCCAGCCGTATGCTGCAAGACGACCTGCAGCGCATGCTGGGCGAGCAGCAATTCTCGACGGCGTCCCTGGTCGCCGGGCACATCAACGATGCGCTCGACGAACGGCGGGTGGCGCTGGAACTCGTCGCCGGGCAGATCGACGCACAACTGATCGGCAGGCCGACGGTGCTGCAGGCCCATCTGGAACAGCACCAGATTCTGGCCAGCCTGTTCAACGGCGGCGTATTCGCCACGGGAGCCGATGGCACGGCGATTGCCGAAATGCCGCTGTTCGTTGGCCGCATTGGCACCAATTACATGGATCGGGAATCAGTTTCCGTTCCGCTGAAGGACGGCAAGACGGTGATTGGCAGCCCCGCCATGGGCAAGAAACTGGGGGCGCCGATATTCAGCATCACCGCGCCGGTACGCGATGGGTCAGGCGAAGTGATCGGCACCCTGGTGGGAACCATCAACCTGGGCCTGCCCAACTTTCTTGATCACATCACCCGGACCGCCTACGGCAAGCATGGCAGCTACCTGCTGGTTGCGCCGGCACAGCGCATGGTGATCACCGCCAGCGACAAACGTCGTGCGCTCGAGGTGCTGCCCGCGGCGGGCGTCAGCCCCACGCTGGACCGGTTCATCGGTGGGCATGAGGGTTCTGAAGTTTTTGTCAATCCCTTGGGCCTGGAGGTCCTTGCGTCAGTCAAAAGCGTGCCGGTGGCAGGGTGGTATTTTGCTGTCGTGATGCCCACGGCCGATGCCTTTGCCCCGATCCACGCCATGCAGCAGCGCATGCTGTGGACCACCCTGGCACTCACCTTGCTGGCGGGCACGCTGACCTGGTGGACCTTGCGACGCCAGCTCGCACCGATGCTGTCGGTCATCAACACCCTGGCGACGCAGTCGGAGTCCGATCAGGTTGCGCCACTTCCGCCCATCAACAGCGATGGCGAAATCGGCGCCCTGATGGCCAGCTTCAACCGGTTGCTTGACAACGCTGCAAGTGCGCGAGAAGAGGCTGACCGAAAGCGAGTTGCGCTGGCAATTCGCAGTCGAGGGCGCCGGGGACGGCCTGTGGGACTGGAACATGACGCAGAACACGGTTTTTTTCAGCCCACGGTGGAAGGAAATGCTGGGCTTTGCGCAAGACGAGATCGGAGGCACCCTGGACGAATGGCACAAGCGCGCGCATCCTGACGACCTGCCGCGTGTATTGGCCGATGCGCAGGCGCACTTCGATGGCCAGACCCCGGTTTATGTCAACGAGCACCGCATGCTCTGCAAGGATGGCAGCTGGAAATGGATTCTTGCCCGGGGTCTGGTGGTCAGCCGGGATGCCGCAGGCAAGCCCTTGCGAATGATCGGCACGCATGGAGACATCACCGGGCGCAAGAAGTCGGAGGCCGCCCTGCAACGCGCAATGGCAGCCGCCGAAGAGGCCAACCAGTCCAAGTCCCGCTTTTTGGCCGCCGCCAGCCACGACCTGCGCCAGCCCATGGCGGCACTGGCGCTGTACACCAATGTGCTTCGAAGCGCGGTGAAGCCCGGCCAGGAGAAGCTGGTGTCACAGGTGCAGTACTGCGTGAACAGCCTGAGCGCGATGCTCAATGACTTGCTGGACGTGAGCAAACTCGACGCCGGTGTGGTGGTGCCCCATGTCACCGTCTTTTCGATCGATCGCCTGTGTGCTTCATTGGCGGCCATCTACGCGCCCAAAGCGGCAAAGAAGGGCCTGCGCCTGCGATGGCGACTGGCCGCCGGCCTGACCCTGCAAACCGACCAGCAGATGCTGCACCGCATGATTGGCAACCTGATTGACAACGCACTGGCCTACACCGCGCAAGGCGGCGTGCTGGTTGCCACGCGCCGCCACGGGGGCGCGCTCTGGCTTGAAATATGGGACACCGGCGTGGGCATGCGCCAGGAGCAAATCCCCCATATCTTTGAAGAATTCATGCAGCTTGGCGACAACGCGCGCAACCGTGGCAGCGGCCTGGGGCTCTCTATTGTGGCAAAGACGGCGGCACTGCTCGGTCTGGAGATTCGCGTGCGTTCACGGCCCGGGCGCGGCTCGGTGTTTTGCCTCTCGCTGCCCGAGGGCGGCGCACCTGCATCGGCTCAGCAGCCCACTGCGCAGGCCATTTCAACGTTCACGATCGGTTTGGTCGAAGACAACCGGATGGTCCTCGACTCATTGGTACAGGCGTTGCAAGCCTGGGGCCACACGGTGTTTGCCGGTGCCACTGGCGCGCAGGTGCTGGAGCAACTCGGAGAAAGGACGCCCGATCTCATGGTGTGCGACTACCGGCTGGGTGACGGAGAGACCGGCCTGGATGTGATTGCTGCCGCCAGAGCGCGCTTCGGGCCCCGCTTGCCGGCCATTATCCTGACCGGTGACACCGATTCCGAACAGCTGACCGGCATCGCGGCCACGTCGATACAGGTGGTTTCCAAACCGGTGCCAGGGGACCTGTTGCAAGAGCATGTCCACCGGGCCGTGAAGGGCGCATAGCATGGAAAAAATTCGCGTCATGCTGGCCGATGACAATCAAATCTTTCGCGATGCGCTGGCCATGTTCCTGGCGTCCGACGCCGACATGGAGGTGGTGGCGCAGGCCGAGGATGGACACGACGTGCTGGCGAAGCTGGATGCGATGCGCCCCGACGTCATCTGCATGGACGTCAGCATGGCCCCTCTCAATGGCATGGAGACCACACGGCAGGTGCTGCGCCGGCAACCCCGGGTGAAGATCATCGGGCTTTCAGCCCATGCCGACAGGTCCCTGGTGGACCAGATGATCCAGGCGGGTGCGCTGGGGTACGTGGTCAAGGACCATGCCGGGGAGAGTCTGCTGAGCGCCATCCGTGACGGTGCATCAAGGGCAAACCTATCTTGCCCTGGACCTGCCCTGAAGTCGCCCCATTCGCGGCGTGGCCAGTCCCCGCGCGGCGGCAAGCGGCATTGCTGCCGTTCAAAGCCTGGTGAGGCCCATGAGGATGGCGTACTTGGTCAGATCCACGACCGTGTGAAGGTCGAGCTTTTTCATGATGTTGCGGCGGTGAACGTCCACCGTGCTTGGCGCAATATGGAGCTGCTGGCCAATTTGCGGTGAACTCTTGCCTTCTGCGATCAGCCGCAGCACCTCCACTTCCCGGCGCCCCAGGTTGACGCGCGCCGTGGTGCCCTGTGCGCCACGGTTGCTGCGACTGGCCGCGACCATGGTGGCCGTCGCTTCAGGGCACAGGTAGGGCACCCCCTTCAGGGCACTGTGGATGGCCTGCATCAGTTGTTCGCCAGCCGACGACTTGACGACATAGGCCAGTGCGCCGGCTTCCATCATTTCCATCACGAACTGCTTGTACCCGAAGGCGGACAGGGCGACGATGCGCAACTGCGGGAACCTGGCCATCAGGTGTCTGGTCGCCTCGATGCCATTGACCGTTGGCATGCTGATGTCCATGACGACGAGGTCAGGGGTGAGCCGGGCCACGGCCTCCTCGACCTGAGCGCCGTCGCCTAGCTCCCCCACGACCTCGATGCCGGCCTCTTTTTCCAGCATGCCCCGCAAGGCCTGGCGAAAAATCGCGTGATCGTCGACCAGCAGCACCCGGGCGCTCATGGCCGGCTCCCGGTTGGCGGCAGGTCCGCTGGAAGCGGCTGCGTGAGCAGCGGAACCCTGAGCAGGACCGACGTCCCGTCCCCGGGGTTGCTTCGAATCGACACCTCACCGCCGAGCAAGGCCAGCCGTTCGCGCACGCTCAGCAGGCCGAAGCCGCCGAGCCCGTCTTCAGGCGGCCTGGCGTCGGGTTCGAAGCCGGCGCCAGCATCGCTGACGGTGACCACAAGGGTATCGCGCTCGCCCCTGGCGGTGGTCACCATCGCTGTATTTACGCCGGCGTGCTTGGCAACGTTGATGAGCAGCTCGCGCACGGCGCGAAACAGCGTTGCGCTCACCGCCGGATCCATGGGCTTGGGCGTGCCATCGTCCACGATGTGGACGTCCAGCTTGAACAGCCGGTTCATTTCATCGCCCATCCATTCAAGAGCCCGCTGGAAACCCAGCTGGTCCAGCATCGGCGGGTTCAGCTGGAATGCCAGGGTGCGCAACTTGCGGTTGGCGTTGGCGACCGCAAGCGCGCAGTCGTCCACGGCAGCTTTCAGGGGGGCCGGCATCCTGTGCTTCTTGATCGCCGTGGCTTTCAGCGCCACCACGGCCAGCAGTTGACCGAGGTCGTCGTGCAAGTCCTGCGCCAGGGCACGCCGCTCACGTTCCTCGGCCATGGCCAGGGCTGTGGAGAGATCGCGCAGCCTGCGCTCCTGGTCGCGGGATTGGCCGAGGTCCAGGTGTGCGGTGCGTGCGGCCTCGGTCGCCAGGCGAAGCTCGGTGATGTCCGTGTAGGTGAGGATGACGCCATGGATCTCGCCGGCTTCGTTCTTGTACGGCAAAACCCGGCGGACGAAGCGGCGGCCGTCGCTGGCCTGAAACTCAAGCAGGTCCACGGCCTGGTGGCGAGCACGGCGCGTGCCGCCTCGAGCAGACCACCGCCGGACCACGCCATGGAAAAATCACTGATCGGACGGCCGACGTCGGCGGCCTTGAACTTGAATTGCGTCTGCGTTGCCGGCGTGAACCACTTGATCCGGAAATCCTGATCCAGGCACAGCGTGGCGATGTCGTTGCTGTTCAGCAGATTGTGGAGATCGCTGTTGGAGACCTCCAGTTCGCGGACCTTGCCTTCGAGTTGCTGGTTGGCGGTGGTCAGCTCCTCGTTCAGTGTCTGCAATTCCTCCTTGGAACTCTCCAGCTCTTCGTTGAGCGATCGCAACTCTTCATTGGTCGTGACACTTCCTCGTTCGAGACCCTGAGGCTCTCGTTCGAAGATTCAAATCGCTCCAGTGCGAACTGCAAGTCGTCGCGCGTGACCTTCAACTCCTCTTCGAGGTGGCTCAGCAGCGAGCCTTCTGCGCTGCCGGGTGGCGCCAGCAGGGGCTCGATGTCATGTTGAAACACCACCAGGTACAGTGGCCCGAGGTTCTCACTCGAACTGGGCGTCACGGTGATGTGCACGGGTAAGAAGCCCTTGGGGCACTTCATCCGGGCGCCGGCGACATGGACAGGCAGGTGGGAACTGGCGGCCTCGTTGAGCGCCGCGCGCGTGCGTGAGCGCAGTCCCTCGCGCACCATCGCCAGCAGGTCCTGCGTCGGCACCCCGCGCGGACGCAACAGGAATTCATCGGTCGGCCCGCAGTAATAAAGCGCCTCATGGCGGCCGTTGACCAGGACCGACGCGGGCGCAAAGCGGTCCAGGATCAGTTTCTGGGCAATACCCGCAACCTGGCTCACTGCCGGCCCCGTGGCGGTCTGCGCCGTGGTGAAGTTGGTTCGGGAATCGCCCATGCGCAATGGCAGTGCCAGCGTGTCCGCCCGCGCGCTGGCTTCGCGCCGGTAGATCCGCCATTTCCTGGAAACCGGCTTGAAAAGATCGTCCCGACCGTTGTTCGATTCGGCGCTGCCCAGGAAGAGGAAGGCGTCCGGTCGCAGCGCGAAATGAAAAATGTGGAGCACGCGTTTTTGCAGCTCGGGCTCGAGATAGATCAGTACGTTGCGGCAGCTGATCAGGTCAACCCGGCCAAACGGGGGGTCCGAAGACAGGTTCTGCAAGCCAAAGACGACCGATGCGCGCAATTCGTCGCTGACCGCGAAGTGATCATGGTCCGGCCCGGTGACAAAGTAGCGTTTCAGCAACGCGGCTGGCACGCTCGCGGCGATGCCTGCGGGGTAGCGCCCCAGCCGGGCGACGTCGAGCGCCTCGCTGTTGGTGTCCGTGGCAAAGATCTGGACAGCGCCGTGTTTGCGGGCCTGGCGCTGGCGTTCGAGAACCAGCATGGCCATGGTGTAGGCCTCTTCGCCGGTGGAGCAACCGGGAATCCAGATCCGGATGGCCTCGTCCTCGCGCTTGCCGGCCACCAGGGGGGCGATCACACCGGAATCAAGTGCTTTCCAGGCCTCGGGATCGCGGAAAAACTCAGTCACGCCGATCAGGAGGTCCCGAAACAGGGCATCGACCTCCTCGCGATGGCCCTTCAGCAGGGAAAGGTAATCCGTGCTCTTGAGGATGCTGTGCAGGCCCATGCGCCGCTGGATGCGCCTGAGCAATGTGCCGCGCTTGTAGCCGGAGAAGTCGTATCCGTGCCGGGTCTGAATGATCTTGAACAGGGCCAGCAGTGTTTTCTGCTCCTTTTCATCGGCGCCCGACTCCGCGTCTGATTCCGACTCAGACTCAGACGCAGCCGGACGAACCGCATAGGGGTGGCGGGCATAGCCCGCGATGAGTGCCGGCATCTGCTCCACCGGCAGGACGAAATTGGCAATGCCCGCCGAGATCGCGCTGCGCGGCATGCCGTCAAACTGGGCGGTCTCGGGCTGCTGCACGAGGACGATGCCCCCTTTCGTGGAAATCACTTTCAGGCCGAGCGTTCCATCGCTGCCGGTGCCCGACAGGACGATGCCGATGGCCCGGGCGCCACACTCGGCGCCGAGCGAGCTGAAGAAATGGTCAATCGGCAGGTGCAGGGTCTTGCGGCTGGCGCGCGGCGTCAGGCGCAGGCAGCCGTCGAGAACCGATATCTCACTGTCCGAGGGGGCCGTGTAGACATGATCGGCTTCGAGCCGAACGCCATCGGTCGCTTCGGACACCCGCATGGCGGTGCATCTTCCGAACATCTCCGCAGCCAGGCTGGCATGGGTCGGGTCGAGGTGCTGAACGATCACAAATGCAACGCCGCTGTCAGCGGGCATCGCATGGAAAAAATTCGTGATCGCCTCGTAGCCGCCTGCGGATGCGCCAATGCCGACGATGCAGGGCCCGGGCGCCGATGGCGTGCCGCCGGTGGCATCGACCAAAACATCGGGCTTTTTTCGGCGCCTGGAGACTGTTGAAGTAGCCAAATGGGAGGACTTTCCGGTGGGTTCTTGAATCCTGATGATTCAGTGTATCCGTTGGACGACGGCCACGCGACCCCCCGTCCTGCGGCAACAAATCATGGACCCTTTCACCAACCGGAACCCCCCATCGGGAACCTGCGCCCGGGCACGACGGAAAAATAATCGAACAGATGCCGCCTTGCGTTTTGCGGATCCTCGCCAGCCCCGCTCAGCGGGAGGGCTCGGCGCTGCGCTGGACGAAGTCGCGCAAGGCGTCAAAAGACGGGATGCGGATGACGCGGTGACTGGACTCCTGGAACTCAATGATTCCGGAGGTTTTCAGTCTCGACAGGGCGCGGCTCACGGATTCGGAGCGCACGCCAAGATAGCTGCCGATCTCCGCGCGCGACAGGTGCAGGTCGATCTCGTCGGTGCGCATGCCGCGCTCCTCAAGGGACAAGGCCCAGTGCAGGATGAAGTCCGCCACGCGGGCATCTGCCGACAGGGTTCCCATCGACAGCGAAACATCACGGTGGCGCGACAGTTGCGAACTGATGGCCGCCATCACCAGGCGCATCAGTTGTGGCTCGCCGACGCTGGCCCGCAGCAAGATGTCATAGCGCACGCTCCACAACTCGCCCATGTCCAGGGCCATGGCGGAGCAGGTGTGAGACCCCGTGGGAATGCCATCAAAGCCCAGCCAGTCGCCCTTGAAAAAGAAACCGGCGGGCTGCTCGCGCCCGTCCGGCACCAGGTTCACGATCTTGAACAGCCCCGAGCTGATCAGGTACAGGGTGTCGAAAGGCTTGCCGCAGACATAGACTTCTTCATTGGCCCGCACTTTGCGCTGGGTGAACGGCACAAACTGCTTCATCAAGGCCAGAGAATCACGCCAGAGCAGGTGGGCCTGTGGGTGCACGGGGTCCGTTGCCACTGCGCCGTGCGCCGCAGAGCGGGTCGCTACGCCGCGGTCAAGGATATGGGTGTCGTAGCGCTCCTGGTTCACGGAAGCGGTGAACTGCGCGCCGTGCGCGATGGAAGGCATGTTCATGGTGAACTCCAGGCTTTCTTGATTGTTTCAGGCCGCGACACCCGCGCTGACGGAACCGGTCGGACACTGGCAGGCGGTGTGCTGGGCTGCGCAAGCTGCAACGGGCGACGCAGACTGAGCTGGATGCAGGGCTTGCCATCCACGATCACTTTGGACAGGGCGATGTCCACGGGCAGCTTCAGGCCCTGCGCTGCCTGTGCGTCGCGCCGGATCCACGCCCCCTCGGTCGCATGGAACACGGTATAGGCCAGGTTGTACCCGGGCGTGCTCACTGAAATCGGCAGGTCCGCAATGATCGATGACAGGGGGAGGCCCACGAGGGCGCCGGCGGGCCATCCGAGTGAGGCCGTGACGCACGGGCTGCAACGCACGATGAGGCCCGTGGCATCGACCACCAGGGATGCGTCATGGGCCGAAAAGGCGGGCACCTGTGCGCACCGCCATGCGGGGGGACGGACCTGAATGCTGGACATCTTTGAGATTCGCTGAAATCGTCAGGGGAGACGCATGCGACGCCCTGTTGGCTCTGGTGCGCGCCGCTGCAATCTTGTGAATCAAGCTTACCCGCCGGTCGGGCCTGAAGGAATACACGCAACAGGGGCTAATGAATACCCGGATCTGGGTATTTTCGGGCCCGCAAGGCCGTTCCAGGTGCCTGGGCCGGCGGAGTGGCGGCTGTTCTGCGCGGTGTTCCAGCCGGTGGCACCGCAAGCTTCGGTCTTGTCGTGATTTTTCGCAACGCCGGCGGCAGGAACGGACATAGCATTCCGCCGGAAACGAGGTTGATGGGGCTTGCATCGAAGGCCTCCATGGGGGTTTGCTCCATGGACGCATGCCGCTTCGGACTGCGGCCCGGAAGGGAAGTCATGTACCACCAGGATCCGAAGGCATGGATGCTTGCCGAAGCCATTGATCTGATCGAGGGTGCGGACCGCCTCAGGCGGCAGTTCTTCCGCATTGGCGCTGCCGAAGAAGGCGTCATCTGGGAGCCGCCGGTGGACATGTCCTCGGAAAACAGCGCGCTCGACGTGCTGGTGGCCTTGCCCGGTGTGGCTCCGGACGACTGGGCTGCCACACTTGAAGAGGGCTGCATCGTCGTGCGTGGCGAGCGCCGGTTTGGCGCCCATTTCAGGTCGGGCGCCATTGTGCTGCTCGAAATACCCTACGGTCATTTCGAGCGACGCATCAGCCTGCCCGACGGCGACAGCTACCGGATGGTCGACATGCAGATGGAGCATGGCTGCCTGCGGCTTCAACTCGAGCGCTTCAAGTGAGCCGGATCATGCACAAGCTCGAAAACAGGCACACCGAAACACAGCCGGCCACCCCGGGCGCCGATCCGCGCGCCGGTTCCTTCGACGCAGCCGGCCCGATTCCGGATGACGCCCTGGTCATCGTGCCGGTGCGCAATATGGTGCTCTTCCCCGGTCTGGTGGTGCCGGTGGCGATGGGCCGGCCGGCCTCGATCGCCGCGGCGCAATACGCCGTCAAGGCCGGGCGCCCCGTCGGCATCCTTTGGCAGCAAAACCCCGAAGCGGAGTTGCCGGGCCCGCAGGACTGTGCGTCGACAGGCACCATCGCGGCCGTCCTGCGCTATGTCACCACGCCCGATGGCACGCACAACATCATTTGCCAGGGGCAGCAGCGCTTCCGGGTCACGGCTTACCTCGAGGGATTTCCGTTCATGGTGGCGCGCATCGAGCGCATCGAGGAGACGGCGGGATTGGGCGACAAGGAGATCGAGGCGCGATTCCTGCGGCTCAAGGAGCGCGCGGTGGAAGTCCTGCAGTTGCTGCCGGAGGTGCCGCAGGAAATGGTCCATGCGGTGATGAACATCGAAGCGCCTGGCACGCTGGCCGACCTGGTGGCGGGCTACCTGGACATCAGGGTCCAGGAGAAGCAGGAACTGCTGGACGAAGTGAACCTGCGCTCGCGGCTCGACCGGCTGCTGGAGTTGATTGTTCACCGCATTGCCGTGATGCAGATTTCCCGCGATATTGACCAGCAGACCCGTGCACGCATCGACCGGCGCGAGCGTGAATTCCTGCTCCGCGAGCAGATGAAGGCCATCCAGAAAGAGCTGGGTGAAGACGGCGAGGGCAACGCCGCCGAAATAGAGGAGTTGCGCGACCAGATCGCCAGCGCCGGCATGCCGGAGGATGTGCGCACGCAGGCGGAAAAGGAGCTCAAGCGCCTGCAACGCATGGCGGACGGCTCGTCTGAGTATTCGATGGTGCGAACCTACCTCGACTGGCTGGTCGAACTGCCCTGGAAGGCGCCAGAGCCCGATGTCATTGACGTCGTTCAGGCGCGAGAGCGGCTCGATGCCGACCACTTCGACCTTGAACGCATCAAGAAGCGCATCATCGAATTTCTGGCGGTGCGCAAGCTCAAGCCCGGCGGCCATGGCCCGATCCTGTGCCTGGTGGGGCCGCCGGGTGTCGGCAAGACGTCGCTGGGGCAGTCGATTGCCCGGGCGCTGGGCCGCAAATTCGAGCGGGTGTCGCTGGGGGGCGTACATGACGAGGCGGAGATTCGCGGACACCGGCGAACCTACATCGGCGCGCTGCCAGGCAATATTCTCCAGGCGCTGAAACGGGCCGGCACGCGGGGCTGCGTGCTGATGCTGGACGAAATCGACAAACTGGGCACCGGCGTTCATGGTGACCCGTCGGCCGCGCTGCTGGAGGTGCTGGACCCGGAGCAGAACAAGAACTTTCGCGACAACTACCTGGCCGTGCCTTTTGACCTGTCGCAGGTGCTGTTCATCGCGACGGCCAATGTGCTCGATACCATTGCGGGGCCCTTGCGCGACCGCATGGAAATCCTTCAGCTCGCCGGCTACACGCAGGATGAAAAGACCGAGATCGCCCACCGCTATCTTGTGGCGCGCCAGCTTGATGAAAACGGCTTGCAGCCGGGGCAGCTGGAGATCAGTGACGCGGCGCTGGCAGCGATCATCCGCGACTACACCCGCGAGGCGGGCGTGCGTGGCCTCGAGCGCCAGATCGGCGCGGTCTGCCGGCGCGCGGCAGTGCGCATCGCGGAGGGGGAAACGGCAATGATGCGGGTTGACCAGCCGGATCTCGCCGAGGTGCTGGGCCCCGCAAAATTCGAGAACGAGGTGGCATTGCGCGTGGCCCTGCCGGGGGTTGCAACAGGCTTGGCCTGGACGCCGGTGGGGGGTGACATCCTGTTCATCGAGGCCAGCCGGACCGCAGGCAGCGGGCGGCTGATCCTGACCGGCCAGCTTGGCGACGTCATGAAGGAATCTGCGCAGGCCGCGCTGACGCTGCTCAAATCCCGCGCTGTCTCACTGGATCTGGACCCGGCGGCCTTTGAAAAAACCGATGTGCATGTTCATGTTCCGGCGGGCGCCATCCCGAAGGACGGACCCAGCGCGGGCGTGGCCATGTTCATTGCGCTTGCCTCCCTGTTCCTCGACAGGCCGGTCCGAAAGGACGTGGCGATGACCGGCGAGATCAGCCTGCGCGGTCTCGTGTTGCCGGTGGGCGGCATCAAGGAAAAGGTTCTTGCGGCGCTGTCGGCAGGGATCGGATGCGTGCTGCTGCCGGCGCGCAATGCCAAGGACCTGGAGGAGGTGCCCCAGAGCGCCCGGGAGCGCATCAAGTTCGTCTTTCTGGACGAAGTCGGGCAGGCGGTGCGGGCAGCCGTGGGAGAGGCGGTCGGCACCCGCGCCGGTACCGCGGGTCCGGTCGATGATCGCGGGTAGCCGCCCAATTGGGTGAAGCCTCAAGGAACGCAGCAGAAAGGGAGCGGAATGAAGAAACTCAAGGTCGCGATCAAGCTGGAGATGACCGTTCCTGACGATTGGGAGCTGGTGCAGACCGATGGTGGGTCGCAACTGTTGAGGCTGCCTGACAAGCAATTGGTGGGATTGACCTTCGAACCGCTGTTTGCAGGCCACCCTGAGGAGGTGTGGACCAGTGCGGGCAGAGTTGAAGTTCTGAACGACCTGCTGGACCGGGTCGGGAACGAGCAGGTCAGCTTTGAGGTGGTCAAAGACTAGCTAAAAGTCCCTAATCCATCGTGGAATGGTCTTAACCTGCTACTGATTTTGTACCGCTTGGCGATCCGGCGACGGCTTCTTCGTCCGGCTGCGCCGCGCCGGCCTGGGCTTGACCGGGGTGATCGTCTGGCTGGCCTGCTCCAGCCACTGCAGGGTTTCCACGTGCGACAGGAAGCGGCGCAAGTAGTCGGGCGACAAGTCACTCAGCAAGGCGAGTGTGCGCAGCACCAGCCTGTGCGAGTTCAGCGGGCCGGCGTTGGCCGGGCCGCGCTCGACGGCCTCGGCAACCTGGTCTTCGGCGGTGATGCGTTGCCATGTTTCCCGAAAGCGGCGCACGCTGGCCAGGTCCGTGCGGGTATCGCTGTCGCCAGGCGGCTTCAGGCCCCGGAGGTAGTGGTTCAACGCGGCCAGCGGCGTGGCGGCGCGGGGCGCTTCGTCGTCGCTTGATGCCGGTTGCGTTTTTGCCAGGCGCTGCTCCAGGCCCGTCAGCGCGGCATCGAGCTTGCCTTCCAGCACGCGCTGCACCGCATCGGGCGCGGTGGTGATGCGCTGCGACAGCAGCTCCAGGTAGTGCAAGCGCACGGGATCGAGCCGCTCGCCGGTCTGCCGCAGGGCTTCCAGGCGGGCCAGGAACGACGGCGCGCCCTCCGGCTGCGGGGGCGGCATGTCGAGCAGGGCCGAATCTGTCATGAGGCCGGCTTCACCGGGGCGGAGCGGGCCACGGGCGCCATTTCCACGCGCCGGTTTTTCGCGCGGCCCTGTTCGTCGGTGTTGGCGGCCACCGGCTGCTCGGCGCCAAAGGCGGCGGCGAAGACACGCGGCGCAGGCATGCCTTCTTCGATCAGCGCGCGGGTCACGGTCAGTGCGCGCTGGGCCGACAGCTCCAGGTTGTCCTCGAAGCGGCGGTTGCCCTCCGAGATGGGCTTGTTGTCGGTGAAACCGCTGACCATCAGCATCTCGTCGCGCTCGCCCAGGTACACCTGCAGCGGCGGCACCAGGCTTTTCAGCAGCTGGCGCCCGTCGGGCCGCAGCTGGTCGGAGTTCACGGGGAACAGCACGCTGCCGCTGATGCCGATGCGCCCGTTGGCCAGCGTGACGCGGCCGGTGGCCAGCGGAATCGCCAGGGCTTTCTCCAGCGCGATGCGGCGCTGTTCTTCCACGCGGCGCTTGGCGACTTCGGATTCCAGGCTGGCCATCAGGTCCATCTGCACCACCAGCACGCCCACCAGGATCAGCACGAAGGCGCCCAGCAGGCCCGACATCAGGTCGCCGAAAACGGCCCAGACCGGCGCGGTCTGCTCCATGCCGTCACCGGCTTCGTTCAGGTCGATCATCCGGCGACCCCTTCCGCCACGTCCTCGGCCAGCGCCGGTGGTCGCCGGTGGAGCCGGCGCAGGTCTTCGATCACGCCTTGCTGCGCGCTGATGCTGAGGTCGATCACCTCGCGCGCCTGCGCCACGTAGTAGGCCAACTGCTCGTCGCTGCGCGCAATGGAGCGGCCCAGCGTGTCCTCGATGCGCTGCAGGTTGTCGACCAGTTTCTCGCTGGTCGTGCTGAACAGCTGCACACCATGGTTGAACGATTCGCCCAGGCTGGCCAGCTCCACCGCGCTGCCGACCACCTGCGCGGCCACGGCTTCGGAACGGCCGGCCTGCGCGCCCAGCGTGTCGGCAAACTGCCGGCTCGCCTGGTCCATCACCGCCCCCGCCGAGGCGGCCAGCGATTCGATGGCGGCGCGCTGCTCGCCCGAGGTCTGGTTGAGGGTCTGCAGCAGCGCGTTGATCTTGTCCATCACGGCGCTGCGCTCCTGCAGCGCCAGGGTGTCGCGTTCGGTGATGTGGCCCAGCTCCGCGCGCAGCTGCGTGATCACGCCGGCCGCCGCCTGGGGCACCTCGGCGGCCGTCTGCATCAGCCGGGTCATGGGCGCTTCCAGCGCGGCGCCCAGGGTGGCCAGCTGCGTGGCCAGGGCTGCCTGCAGCTCACCCAGGCGCTCGACCGCCGCATTGCCACGCTTGGCCTCATCGTCGCGCAGCGCGCCGAGTTCGGTGCGCAGCTGGCGGGCCAGCTGGTCCATGCGCTCGCCGTGCTGCTGCGTCCATTGCGCCTCGGACTCGATACGGGTGCGAACCAGTTCTTCGGATTGCGCCAGCAACCGGTTCATGTCGCCCAGGCTCTGGCTGGCCTGGCGGCTGGCGGTCTCATTGACCGAGGCCACCAGGGCGCCAGCGCGCTGGTCGAAGCCCTGCGTGAACGCGGTCAGGGCACGCTCCAGCGCCTGAACCTGGTGCTCGCTGGTGCGGGCGTGGGTCTGCAGGGCGGTGGTCCAGGTGTCCGACACGGTGGCGGCGGTGGCGCTGAAGGCGGTGGTCAGGCCGCTCAGCTGCGTCTGCGCCGTGTCGCTGACGCGCTCGTGCAGGCGCCTGGATTCCTGCGCAATCTCGCTCATCGCCGCCTCGACCACCGGCTTGAGGCTCTCACCGGCGATGCGCGCGCTGGCCGTCAGGCTGTCTTTCAGCGCCTGGCCGACCGTGTCGGCCAGGCCGGTGTAGGCCACGGCCACTTCACGGTGGAACTGCGCCTGGTTGCCCAGCAGCTGCTCGTTGAGCTGCTGATTGCGGCGTTCCATGCCTTCCATCAGGGCCTGCAGGCTGCTGACCACCTCGGGCAGGGCAGTCGCCTGCACCTGCAGCGCCCGATAAGTCTCCTGGCGCTGATGCACCAGCGAGAACGGTCGCAGCACGGTGGCGATGCGGCTGTCCAGCAGCCGGCCCACTTCCACGCGCTCGCGCCGGCTCAGGGCCGACAGCAGGCCCAGCATGCTTGATGCCGCCACACCGGCCACCGAGGTGCCAAAAGCGAGCCCCAGCCCCTTGATCGGTGCTGACAGCGCGGCGCGGATGGCGTGCAGGTCGGTGGAGCCTTCCAGCGCGAAGACCGCGCCCTTGAAGGTCACGACCATGCCCAGGAAGGTGCCCAGCATGCCCAGCATCACCAGCAGGCCCACGAGGTAGGGGGTCAGCGCCGGGCCGGGCAGGGCGGCGCGCTCGCCTTCGATGCGCTGGCGCACCGTGCCTTGCAGCGAAGGGTGCACGCCGGCCAGCCAGCCGCCCAGATCCGTGAGGGGCTGCGGCAGCTTGTTCAAGGCCGTCGCCAGCGAGGCCGTGCCTGCGCGGTAGCGGTGCAGCTCGAACGCTCCCAAGCCGTAGACGCCGGCAATCACCGCCGTCATCAGCAGGGCCAGCGCACTGGACCCCACAAAACCGATGCCCACCCAGACCACGGCCGCCAGGCCGATGGCGAAGGCCACTGCAAACAAAATCCTGTTCATGCGTGCTTCTCAACCTCGTTGTTCAATGCTTCCATCATTCCCGTGACCGGCTGCAGGCGGACGTCGAGTTCCGCCAGCAGGGCCGCTTCCATGTCTTTGCCAAAGGCCTGTTGCCACCCCTGCGGCGGACTGCCCGTGTCCGGTTCGGGCGCGTGTCCGCCGCGCAGCTGCTCGAAGTGCCGCTCCAGCACCTGTGGCACCGTGCCCATCAGTTTCTGCTCGCGCGCGCCCAGCATCTGCTCCAGCACGGCGTCGAAGGCGGCCAGCGGCGCAAGCCGGGGCGAGGCTTTTGTCAATGCGCTGCGAACCTGGCCTCGCAGGGCCTCGATCTGCAGCGCCATCTGGCGTTGCAGGTCGAGGTAGCGCTGCTGGGACGGCGCAAACCCGTCGTCCGGCGCGGCAGCCTCCACCGGCGGGGCCGGGTGGCGCTCGCGCGGCGCGCGGGTCGATGGGCTCGGGCGGGCCGTGATGGCCTTGACCAGACCCGTGCGCACCCGCTGGACGTGTTCGCCCAGCGCCGCGGTGGCGGCCGCAGGGGCGCGCGCCGGCCGGCCCCTGGCCACCGGCGGTATCGACTGGTGCGCGGCGCGCAGCGTGATCGCGTCGGAAACGGCCAGCCACTGGCTCAACCGTTGCGCAAAATCCTCCCGGGAGGCGGGCGCCTCCTCGGGAACCCACTCACTGAGCAAACCAACAAGTCTCGAACGGCTGAAGTCCTTGCGCAAAAAAAATCCTCTGTTTCAGGGGTGCCGTCGCCATTCCTGAGAACGGCAAGGCGGTGCGGACCCATTCGGGACATCGACCGGGTCGGGCCCCGGTTGGAGCCCGACAAAGGGCTGCGGCCGCAGGAACAGCCCTGTGGCTCGACAGCTGTCGTGCACGCATGCCGGCCGACCTCGAAGTCGCGCGCCGGCGGTCCGAAGGATCGCAGCCGAAGCCGTCCAGTTGATGAGGTCCGCTGGCAGGTCGCAATTAGAACCGATCTGGCGCAGCGTGCCGGGGACTCGGGCCGGCCTGAAGCAGCTTCAGCCCCGGCTGCGCAGCCCATTGCAGGGGCTGGCAAGGTTTTTTCGCATCAAAATGACCCCCTGCCAGCGTGGAATGGTCATTCGCTGCTATCAAAATGGATAGTCTCTTCGCAGGGTAGATCTGGCCCGCCGGTTTTGAACGTCGGCGCTGCACCGAAAGAGCGGTCTTGCGAAGAAGCGTCCTTCAAGACGCCCGAAGATGACGGGACGGCACCTCGATGCGCGAAAACTGAACGCCGGGCGGTCGGTAGGCCTGCTGGTGCAACTCCAGTGTCGCAATGAGGCGGTCGATCTTTGCGAGGAATTCTGCTTTGCTGACACAGGGACTCTCGGTAAACATCGTCATTGCGCTTTCGGCGATGTCGAGTTTCCCGGCCTGGCGCGCCCAGCCTCTGACTTCACAGTAAGCCAGCAAGGCCAGCCTGCCGAGATCGTTGTTCCTGCGCGCATGGTGCAGGTCGGCAAGCAAGTCTTCAAGTCCAAACTGAATGGCCGGGGAGGTGTTCATGGTGCAGTGCAGCATAGGATTGCCGTCTGACGGCACTCTGACACCATTTTTTAGGTTGCGCCGAACTGGGGAGCGAGCCCTCTTGCCCATGCCGTTGGGCCGCCACGGGCGGCGACAAGATCAGTCGCCAGGTCCTGTCGCGCCCTCAGGGTGCCAGTGATTCGGGGTTGCGCCCGAGCCAGGCGCCGCCGGCTTCCAACCGCGCCTGCAGCGCCCCGACGTCGATGTCCCGCACCCGCACCCGGGTTTCATGCGCCAGCGCGACCGCCGTGCCGGCCGCCTGGCCCATCACGAAGCAGGCGCCCGACACCCGGGCCGCGGACTGTCCCAGATGCGTCATCGAGGCGCAGCGGCCGGCCACCAGCAGGTTGTCCACGCCTTGCGGCAGCAGCATGCGGTACGGCAGCTGGTTGTAGCCGCGGCCTGCGGGGTCATGCGGCCAGCGGAACACCACGGTGCCGGCGGCGTGTTCCTCGATCGGCCAGCCGTTCACGCCGATGCTGTCGTCAAAGCTGGCGCACTGCAGCACGTCTTCGCCGGTGAGCTGGTAGACGCCTTTCAGCCGGCGCGTTTCGCGGATGCCGACCTGCGGCGCGATCTCCAGCAGGTAGGCGGCCTCGAAACCGGGCGCGGATTCGCGCAGGAAGCGGAAGAAATCGACGATCTGGCGCCGGCCCTCGATTTCCGCCGCGCTGATCTGAAGCGCATCGGTGCCGTCCACCGGGCTGCCGTCGGCATTGGCGAGCTGGGTGACGTTGGCGCGCCATTCCGCCGGGTTCTTCTGCGGGCGGATGATGGGCGCCTTGCGGGCGAAGGTGCGGCCGCGGGCCTCGGCCTCGTCCATCAGGCGGCCGAAATGGTTCCAGGCGTCGCCCGCGCGCACCGGGTCCACGCCGTGCACGCGGAACATGGTGGACGGGTACATCATGTCTTCGCCCTTGCCGTCGTCCCCTTTGCCTTTCTCGAACGGGGCGCCGGCGTGGGCGGCGAGGTCGCCGTCGCCCGAGCAGTCGATGAAGGTGCGTGCCAGCACCGCTGCGCGGCCGGAGCGCGTTTCGATCAGCAGCGCGCCGATTTCTGACGGGGCATTCATCACCACGCCGACCGCCTGCGCGTGAAACAGCAGTTGCGCGCCGCTGGCCGAGCACCAGTTCGTCGGCGGCCACCTTGAAGGCGGCGTTGTCGTAGGCCTGGGCGGCGATGCGGCCGCCGAACAGAAGATGCGGCTCGTTCAGGCCGTTCAAGGCGCGCATGCGCTCCAGCAGCTCGTCGGCCAGGCCATGCACCACCTGGCGAATCTCGCCGTGCACGTTGGCGTGCAGGCCGCAGAAGTTGGTGACGCCCGCCGCCGTGCCCATGCCGCCGAGGAAGCCGTAGCGCTCGACCAGCAGCGTGCGCTGCCCGGCCCGCGCGGCAGCAGCGGCGGCCGTGATGCCGGCCGGGCCGCCGCCCAGCACCACGACATCGAACTCGCCGAAAACGGGCGTCTGGCGGCTGGGCTCGGTCAGGGTTCGGGGGGGTGACTGGGGTGGGGTGGGCATCGGGGCTTTCCTTTCGCACGGCTCGGGGATCAGGGTGGCCGGCTTGGGCCGATTGTCGCGCTCCCGGGCGGGCGTGCCGGGTTCGGGTTTATCCTCGCAGGCTGCGATGATCAACCCCAACGGCCACCCATGAAGCTCTACAACTACTTCCGTTCCTCCGCCTCGTTCCGCGTGCGCATCGCGCTCAACCTGAAAGGGCTGGCCTATGAGTACCTGCCGGTGCACCTGGCCAAGGGCGACCACAAGAAAGACGCCTATACCGCGGTGTCGGCCGACCAGCTGGTGCCGATGCTCGAACTCGACGACGGCACGCGCCTGTCGCAGTCCATGGCCATCATCGAATACCTCGATGAAACCCAGCCCGGCGCGGCGCTGTTGCCGAAGGACGCGCTGGGCCGGGCCCGGGTGCGCGCGCTGGCGCAATCGATCGCCTGCGAGATCCATCCACTGAACAACCTGCGCGTGCTGAAGTACCTGAGCCAGGACCTGGGCGTGAGCGAGGACGTGAAGAACACCTGGTACCGCCACTGGGTGCGCGACGGGCTGGAGTCGTTCGAGCGCCAGCTGGCCGCTATCGAGGCACAGCGCCAGGCGGCGGGGTTGCCGGCGTCTGTCTATTGCTATGGCGATTCGCCCACGCTGGCCGACTGCTGCCTGGTGCCGCAGATCTTCAACGGCAAGCGTTTCGACGTGAACTTCGACGGCTTGCCGCGCACCATGGCCGCGTTCGACGCCTGCATGGCGCTGGAGGCCTTCCAGAAGGCGCAGCCCTCGGCCTGCCCGGACAACGAAGCCTGACCCGCGGCCCGATGTGAGCTTTCACCCAGACTGGATCGTCCCCGACTGGCCTGCGCCAGCGCGGGTGCGCGCGGTCTGCACGACGCGCGCGGGCGGTGTTTCTGTGGCGCCCTTCGACAGCCTGAACCTGGGCGACCATGTGCGGGACGACCCGGCGGCCGTGGCCACGAACCGGCGGGCGCTGCAGCAGGCGATCGCCGCGCGCCCTGTGTTTCTGCAACAGGTGCACGGCATCGCGGTGGCGACCCTGGACGCTGGCACCCCCGACGCGACGATCGCGGACGCCGGTGTAACCGCCGCCCCGGGTGTCGCCTGCACCATCATGGTGGCCGACTGCCTGCCGGTGCTGCTGACCGACCGGGAGGGCTCGGCGGTGGCTGCTGCCCACGCGGGCTGGCGCGGACTGGCCGGGGAGGGGGGGAAAGGCGTGCTGGAGTCGGTTTTTGAGTCTTTTTGGCACTTTCCCAGCGTCGAACGGTCACAGATAGCTATGAAAAAAGTAGCGTCGAATACCCTGGCATGGCTGGGGCCTTGCATCGGGCCGCAGGCGTTCGAGGTTGGCGCCGAGGTGCGGGACGCGTTTTGTGCCGCCGACGCACGGGCCGCGCGGTGTTTCACGGCGCTGGGTGGAGGCAAATTCCTGGCGGACCTGCCGGGCCTGGCGCGTCAGCGGCTGAACGGCCTCGGCGTCACTGCAATCTACGGCAACGACGGCAGCCCGGCCTGGTGCACTTTCGGCAACCGCGCCAGGTACTTTTCACACCGGCGGGATGCGCTCGCGCTGGGGGGGAGCGGGCGCATGGCGGCCTGCGTCTGGCTGGCGGACTGACGGCATCAGGCTGCAAGCGGCGGCGCCAGGCTTCTGAGCCATGCCGCTTGAACCGGGAACGGGCGGTCGGAATGGCAGCGCCGTCGATGAAAACCTTGACCTGTATCAATCCTTTGACCCTTGATGGCGGGTGGAGAGGCGCGCCCCGCTAAAATGCGGCGGGTCAAGAGGCATGAAGGGCGCCGGTGCCGCGATCGGGGTGCCCAGGGTTCATCGGGCTTGATGTACCGGAAAGCGAACCGAACCACTTCATGTCCTGAATGACTGCACTGTCTGCCTTCAAACCGCGAACCCTGTGTTCCGTGTTCCATTTCCCCGGAGTTGCTTACGTCTTCGAATAAGCCATCGCTGGTTGCAAACGCCGTTTCCTGCCGCCGTGGCGAGGAATGGCTGTTCCGCGACCTGAACTTCTCGGTTCAGCCGGGGCAGCTGATCTGGCTGCGCGGCCAGAACGGCAGCGGCAAGACCAGCCTGCTGCGAATTGTCGCGGGCCTGTCCCGGCCGGATGCCGGGTCGGTGTCGCTGGGGGAGGGGCGTTCCGGCGTCTATATCGGCCATGCCAACGCACTCAAGGACGATCTGACCGTCACCGAATCCCTGACTTTTCTGGCGCGCCTGCATGGCCTCGAGAGCGAGCCGGATGTCATTCGCGCGGCCCTGCGCACCTTGGCCATTCACCATCGACGGCATGCGGTGGTGCGCACCCTGTCCCAGGGGCAGCGCCGACGCGTGGCCCTGGCGCGGCTGGCGCTGGAACGCGCGCCTTCGCTGTGGATTCTGGACGAGCCCTATGACGCGCTGGACACCGATGGGGTCGAGGCTGTCAACCGGCTTCTGGCGGCGCACCTCGGGCGTCAAGGCAGCGTGCTGCTGACCTCCCATCTGCCGCTCAACCTCGTGGGGCCGGTGGTGCATGAGCTTGATCTGCAGTCAGGCACGGTGTCATGAGCGCCGCGCCGGGCCGCCCCAAGCAAGCTCGCACCGCAGCCCGTCAGGGCGAAGGTACAGCATGAGCGCGGGCGTCTTCATACTGGTGGCCGGGCGCGACCTGAAGCTGGCCGGGCGCCGGCGCTTCGAGGCCTTGTTGCCGGTCGTGTTCTTCATCGTCGCAGCCAGCCTGTTTCCGCTGGGCGTGGGGCCGGAGCCGCAGATCCTGCGGCAGATTGCGCCGGGTGTGGTCTGGGTCTGCGCGTTGCTGGCGGCGATGTTGTCCCTGAACACGCTGTTTGCCAGCGACCACCAGGACGGCTCGCTGGAGCAGATGCTGCTGTCGCGCCATTCCACGGTGCTGATCGCAGCGGGCAAAGCGCTGGCGCACTGGGTGCTGACCGGCTTGCCGCTGATTCTGGCGGCGCCGGTGCTCGGCGTGCTGTTTGACATGCGCTCCGATGCCATCCTGACGATGGTGGCCGGCCTGATTCTGGGCACGCCGGTACTGAGCCTGCTGGGCAGCATCGGGGCGGCCCTGACGTTGGGGCTTCGCAGTGGCGGGGTGCTGATCCTGTTGCTGGTCCTCCCGCTGTCGATTCCGGTGCTGATTTTTGGTGCTGGCGCCGTGGGCATGGTGGATTCCGGTCTGTCTGCGGCCGGGCATCTGTCCTTGCTGGGCGCCTTGCTGCTGTTATCGCTCGTGGCGGCGCCGCCGGCGGCCGCGGCGGCACTGCGAATTTCGGTATCCTGATGCCAACCTACTTACCTTTGAGCCTGGAATGAGCCGTTCGATCCGACTTTTCACCTTTGCCGCGCCCTCGCGGTTCTATTGGCTGACCGGCAAGCTGTTGCCCTGGTTGTGGGCAACGGCGGCGCTTTTCGCCATCGCCGGGCTTTATATGGGCTTCTTCGTGGCGCCCACCGACGCGACGCAGGGGGACGCCTACCGGATCATCTTCGTCCATGTGCCCGCCGCATGGATGTCGATGGTGCTCTATCTCGTGATGGCCGGCTGGGCGGTGTTCGGCTGGGCTGCGAACGCAAGGTTGGCCTCGATGGTGGCCCGCGCGCTGGCGCCCACCGGCGCCATGTTCACCTTTCTCGCGCTCTGGACCGGGGCCCTGTGGGGCAAGCCGACCTGGGGGGCGTGGTGGGTGTGGGATGCCCGCCTGACTTCGGAACTAATTCTTCTGTTCCTGTATCTTGGTTATATGGCGCTGGTCGAGTCGATTGACGACGTGCGTCGGGCGGACCATGCCGGCGCCTTGCTGGCCCTGATCGGGGCCATCAACGTGCCGGTGATCTACTTCTCGGTGCGGTGGTGGAACACCCTGCACCAGGGGGCGACCATCAGCATGACCGCGGCGCCGAAAATGGCGGCCACCATGCTCAACGCGATGCTGCTCATGACGATCGCGTTCTGGGCGTATTCGTTTGCGGTGGTGTTCCTGCGCACCCGGGCCATCGTGCTGGAGCGGGAGCGTCAGGCGCAGTGGGTGATTGATATTGGTCTGAAAGCCCGGGAGGCATCGAAATGAAATGGGGCAGTCTGTCTGAATTTCTGGCCATGGGCGGCTATGGTCTTTACGTTTGGGGTTCTTACGCCGTGGTGCTGCTGCTGATGGTGGGCGAACCCCTGCTGGCGCAGCACCGTTTCCGCAAGGCGCTTCGCCAGGTCGGTCAATCTATTGAAGAGGAAAACTGAGATGAAAGTCCGTCATAAACGCATGGCGATCGCCGCCGGTGTGCTGTGCGCCGTGGGCGCTGCGGCGGCGCTGGTCATGAATGCGTTCCAGAGCAATCTGGTTTTTTTCTACTCACCGACCCAGGTTGAAGCAAAGGAAGCACCTTCCGGTCGCACGTTCCGGCTCGGCGGCCTGGTCGAGGCCGGCAGTGTGAAGCGTGACGGTGTGGCGGTCAGCTTCGTCGTCACCGACACGGCCAAGTCGGTGCCCGTGGTCTACCAGGGCATCCTGCCGGACCTGTTCAAGGAAGGCAAAGGCGTTGTGGCCCAGGGGCAGATGAAGGGCAATGTCTTCGAGGCGCGCGAGGTCCTGGCCAAGCATGACGAGAACTACATGCCACCCGAGGCAGCTCAGGCGCTCAAGCAGGCGACGACCGTCAATGGCAAGGTGGCGGCTTCAGTCGTGGTGGAGAAAAAACCATGATTCCGGAAATCGGGCATTTCCTGTTGTGGCTGGCGCTGGGTGTCAGCATCGTCATGGGTACGCTGCCGCTGGTCGGCGCGGCGCGCGGCAACCGCGCATGGATGGGGATCGTGCGGCCGTGCGCCTACGCCTTGCTGGTGCTGGTGGGCCTGGCCTACGTGTGCCTTGCGGCTTCATTTGTCATGCACGACTTTTCGGTACTCAACGTGGCATCGAACTCGAACTCCGCGTTGCCCCTGCCATACCGTATCGCGGCATCCTGGGGCAGCCATGAGGGGTCGATGCTTCTGTGGGTGCTCATGCTCAGCATCTGGACCGGCGCTGTCGCCCGATTCAGCCGGGAACTGCCCCTTCCGGTGGTGGCCCGTACCCTGGCCGTGATGGGCTTGATCAGCGTGGGCTTCCTGCTTTTCATGCTGTTGACCTCGAACCCGTTCGATCGCCTGTTCCCGGTCCCGGCGGACGGCCGTGACCTGAATCCGCTGCTGCAGGACCCGGGCATGGTGTTTCATCCGCCCCTGCTGTACATGGGCTACGTCGGCTTCTCCGTGGCCTACTCGTTCGCGATCTCAGCCCTGATCGGCGGCAATCTCGACACCACCTGGGCGCGCTGGACGCGACCCTGGACCACGGCGGCGTGGGCCTTCCTGACCATCGGCATCGCGCTGGGCAGCTGGTGGGCGTATTACGAACTCGGATGGGGCGGCTGGTGGTTCTGGGATCCTGTGGAAAACGCCTCGTTCATGCCCTGGCTGGTCGGCACCGCGCTGATCCATTCGCTGGCGGTCACGGAAAAGCGCGGCAGCTTCAAGTCGTGGACCGTGCTGCTGGCCATCCTGGCGTTTTCGCTCTCGCTGCTCGGAACCTTCCTGGTTCGCTCGGGCGTGCTGTCGTCGGTGCATGCCTTTGCGACCGATCCACGCCGCGGCTTGTTCATTCTGGCTTTCCTGACGGTGGCGGTTGGCGCCTCGCTGACGCTTGTACGCCTGGCGCGCGCCCAAGGTCGGCCTCGGAGCCCGCTTCGCGCTGGTCTCGCGCGAGACGGCGCTGCTGGGCAACAACGTGTTGCTGCTGGTGGCCATGGGCGCTGTGCTGCTGGGCACCCTGTATCCGTTGCTGCTGGACGCTCTGGGCATGGGGAAGATCTCCGTGGGCCCACCCTACTTTGACGCCGTCTTCATGCCCTTGATGGCACCGACCATCTTCCTCATGGGCATCGGGCCGCTGGCCCGCTGGAAAGAGGCCAGCCTGCCTGATCTGGCGCATCGCTTGCGCTGGGCCGCCGGTGTCAGCCTGGTGGTTGCCGTGGCCACCGGCTGGCTGGCGGGCCGTATCTCGTTTGCCGCGACCATCGGCCTGTTCATGGCCTACTGGATCGTGGCCACGCTGCTGACGGACCTGTACGAACGCCTGCATCCTGCCGGTTCCAGCTGGAGTGAAGCGCCGCGCCGGGCCCGGCAATTGCCCCGCGCAATGGTCGGCATGATGATTGCCCATCTGGGGGTGGCGGCGTTCTGCATTGGTGTTTCGATGGTCATGACCTATCAGGTCGAGCGTGACGTCAAGATGGCCATCGGCGACAGCACCACGGTCAACGGCTACACCTTCACCTTCCGGGGCACCCGCGAGGTGCCGGGGCCGAACTACATGGCCACCCAGGGCCTGATCGAAGTCACCCACAATGGCAACCGCCTGCGCGACATGCGGCCTGAAAAGCGGGTGTACCGCGTCCAGAACAATCCGATGACCGAGGCGGCGATCGCCACCGGCTTCACCCGCGACCTGTACGTGTCACTTGGCGAACCCGTGGGGGGGGGCGACTGGATCGTGCGTGTCTACGTCAAGCCCTTCATCGACTGGATCTGGGGCGGCTGCCTGATCATGGCGCTGGGCGGCGTGCTCGCGGCGACCGACCGGCGTTACCGGGTGCGCAGGCGCGCGGAGGAGACCGGCACCATGCTGGTGGGGGCCGCGGCATGAAGAAGCTGAAGTTCCTGATTCCTCTGGGCATATTCCTGGGGCTCGTCGCCTTTCTCATGGCCGGCCTGTGGCCTGGACCCCCGGGAAGTGCCGTCGCCGCTGATCGGCAAGCCGGCGCCGGCCTTCGACCTGCCACGACTGGATGACCCGGGGCAGCGAATCCGCAGGGAAGACCTGATCGGCAAGGTGTGGATGCTCAACGTCTGGGCGTCCTGGTGCGCGGCCTGCCGCGACGAGCACCCCTATCTGGTGGAGCTGGCCGCGCGCAAGCTGGTCCCGATCTACGGCCTGAACTACAAGGACACGCGCCAGGCCGGGCAGCAGACGTTGTCGCGCTTCGGCGACCCCTACGTGGCCTCGCTGTTCGATGCCGACGGGCGGGTGGGGATTGACTGGGGGGTTTATGGCGTGCCGGAGACCTTCGTCATCGACCGGCAAGGCATCATCCGGATGAAGCACATCGGGCCGGTGACGCCTGAGGTGATCCGCAACAAGATCGAACCCCTGGTGAGGCAACTCAATGGCTAGATGGATACTGATCCTGACCCTGGCGCTGCTGGCCGGCTGGACCCAGGCGAAAGAGGCGGCGCCCGCGGCCGAAGACCCGGTTCTCGAGGCCCGCATGCTGCGCATTGCCTCCGAGCTGCGTTGCCTCGTGTGCCAGAACCAGACCATCGCCGACTCCCACGCCGAGCTCGCCGTGGACCTGCGCAACCAGGTCAAGGACATGCTCAAGCGCGGCGATTCCGACCAGATGATCATCGACTACATGACCGCCCGCTACGGCGATTTCGTCCTGTACCGCCCGCCATTGAAGGGCACGACGTACATCCTCTGGTTCGGACCCGCGCTGCTGCTGGTGGGTGGCCTCGGCGCCTTGCTGCTGGTCCTGCGGCGGCGCAGCCGGCTTTCCCCGGATCAATTCGAGCCCGACCCGGACGGAGAGCCCTTCGTCGCTGATTCAGATACCAAACCGGCCAAGTGAGCGCGCAAAGACTCCCATGACAGAATCGATTTCAAGTCTCAAACAAAAACTGCAGCAGCTCAAGGCCTTGCATGCCAGTGGCACGCTCTCGGCGGCGAAGTATGAAGAAAGCCGGGCCGACCTGGAGCGCCGCCTGGTGGACCAGGTCATGCGGGGTGATCATGCGGCCAAGGACAAGGCGCAAGCGAAATCGGGCAGCGGCGTCGCAAGGCCGGTCGAGATTTCCGCGAACGCAGCCCAGGGGGAGCCGCAAACGTTTTCTCGGGGATCGTGGGCGGCATTGGCGTGCGGCATCCTGCTTTTTGCGGTCGCAGGTTATGCGTGGAAGGGAGAGCCTGCCTTGCTGGCGGGAGTGCCCGCAGTCGCGGCGCGAGGAGAGCCCGGCGAGGCTGACGGCGGTTCACATGCAACCGGCGTGGAGCAGATCGCCGCGATGGTTGACAAGCTGGCGCAACGGATGAAAGAGCGCCCTGACGACCCGGAAGGCTGGGCCATGCTGGCACGGTCCTACACCGTGCTGGGACGGCATGGCGAGGCGATGAAGTCGTACGAAAAGGCGATCGCCCTTCGAGGCGATGACGCAGCGCTTATGGTGGACTATGCTGATTCCCTGGCCATGAACAACAACCGCAGCCTGGCCGGTGAACCGATGAAGTGGGTCGACAAGGCCCTGAAACTGGATCCGAACAACCTCAAGGGATTGTCGCTGGCAGGAACGGCGGCCTTTCTGTCCGGGGACTATGCCGGGGCCGTCAAGTACTGGGAGAAGGTTGTTGCCATTGGCCCGGCCGACAGTGTCTTCGTCCAGCAGGTGCAGGGCGGCATCGTCGAGGCGCGGGAACTGGGCAAGTTGCCGGCCGCCAAACCCCTGGCACAGGCACCGGCAACCGCCGCAGAGGCACCCGTGGCCCTGTCCGGCAAGACGGTCAGCGGCACCGTGTCGCTGGCCCCGGCGCTGGCCAAGCTGGCCTCACCGGACGATACCGTGTTCGTTCTTGCGCGGGCAGCCGAAGGGCGGGGCATGCCGCTGGCCATCCTGCGCAAGAAGGTCAGTGACTTGCCGATCACTTTCACTCTCGACGACAGTTCATCCATGTCGCCAGCGGCCACGCTGTCGGCGGCGGGTACCGTTATCGTGGTCGCACGAATCAGCAAGAGCGGCAACGCGATGCCGCAAGGCGGCGATATGTCCGGGCAGACCGGGCCGGTCGCCGTGGGCACCTCTCAGCTCAAGATCGAAATCCGGGACGTCTTCAAGCCTTGACCGACTTCGGGTTTCGGCCGTCTGGCCAAAGGGGCCTCGTCAGCCCGTCAACGATCCTCTTGCGCGGGGTTCGCAATGGGCCCGGGCGCGGCCGACGGTGGCGTGTTTTCAACTGTGGCCAGGGCTGCTTCTGCGTGTCGCCGCTCTAGCGCTGCCTTCTCCCGCACCTTGTTCGCCTTGCGCCGCGCCGGCGCGCCCATCAGGTAGACCACCAGTGCCACCGGGCCAAGTCCGTACAGCAGGAACGTGATGATGCCGCCCAGCACAGTGCCGGTGGTGTTCGTGGCCTCGGCCACGGCCATCATGAGCGCGACATACAACCAGGCGATGGGAACGATGTACATGGAGAAACAGGCTTATGGCCGAAATGTCAGAATGTTGAAGGGGAAGTCCTGAGATACTCAGGGTTTTTACCAATAATTCGAATGCACCTGGAGACAGCATGAACGCGGAACCTACCGAGATCTGGGCGCAAGCCGCCGAACAATTCCAGCAAAGTATGGCCGAAAGCTGGAAGAACGCCTTCCAGTCCTTTCAGAACATGGATCTGGGCGGCCTGCAGCCCGATGGGGCAGTGATGGCAAAGCTACCGGGCGCGCCAAAGGTTCAGTTGTCGCCCGCACGCCTGCAGGAACTTCAGCAACAATACCTGAAGGATGCCTCCGAGCTATGGAGTCAGGGGCTCGAAGGAGCGCCGGTGGTCAAGGATCGCCGCTTTTCCGCCGAAGCCTGGGGCAGCAACCCGATGGCGGCTTTTTCGGCCGCCACCTATTTGCTCAATTCCCGCACTCTCATGGGACTGGCCGAAGCGGTGGAGGGCGATGCCAAGACGAAGAACCGCATCCGGTTTGCCGTGGAGCAGTGGATGGCCGCGTCAGCACCCAGCAACTTCCTGGCCATGAACGCCGATGCGCAGAAAAAGGCGATCGACACAAAAGGCGAGAGCATTGCCAAGGGCATGCAGAACCTGCTGAACGACATCAAGCTGGGCCATGTGTCCATGACCGACGAGAGTCTCTTCGAGGTCGGCCGCAACGTCGCCACGACCGAAGGTGCCGTGGTGTTCGAGAACGAACTGTTCCAGCTGATCGAATACAAGCCGCTGACGGCCAAGGTGTACGAGAAGACCTTTCCTTCTCATACCGCCCTGCATCAACAAGTACTACATCCTGGACCTGCAGCCCGAGAATTCGGTGATCCGTTACGCGGTTTCCCAGGGGCATCGCACTTTTGTGGTGAGCTGGCGCAATCCCGACAAGTCGATGGCCAGCAAGACCTGGGACGACTACATCGAGGACGCCGCCATCAAGGCGATCCACACGGTTCAGGACATCACGGGCAGCGAAAAGATCAACACGCTCGGTTTCTGCGTCGGGGGCACCATCCTGAGCACGGCGCTCGCGGTGCTGGCCGAGCGGGGCGAAAAGCCGGCCGCCAGCGCGACGCTGCTGACCACGCTGGTGGACTTCACCGACACCGGAATTCTGGATGTGTTCATTGACGAAAACTTCGTCAAGTACCGCGAAATGCAGATGGGCAAGGGCGGTCTGCTCAAGGGGCAGGACCTTTCGTCCACTTTCAGTTTCCTGCGCCCGAACGACCTGGTCTGGAACTACGTGGTGGGCAACTACCTCAAGGGGGAAACGCCCCCGCCTTTCGACCTGCTTTACTGGAACAGCGACAGCACCAATCTGCCGGGCCCCTGGTACGCTTGGTACCTGCGAAATACCTACCTCGAGAACAACCTGGTCAAGCCCGGGCGGGCCACGGTCTGCGGCGTCAAGGTCGACCTGAACAAGGTTGATCTGCCGATGTACATCTACGGCTCGCGCGAAGACCATATCGTTCCCATTGGCGGCTCGTACGCTTCCACCCAGGTCTTCCCGGGCAAGAAACGTTTTGTCATGGGGGCCTCGGGCCATATCGCCGGCGTGATCAACCCGCCGGCGGCGAAGAAGCGCAGCCACTGGACGCGTGACGACGGCAAGTTCCCGAAGACCGCCAACGAGTGGATTGGCGGCGCCAAGGAAGCGCCGGGCAGCTGGTGGACCGACTGGTCCAACTGGCTCAAGAGCCATGCGGGCAAGCAGGTTGCCGCGCCCAAGGGCTACGGCAAAGGCACAAAGTACAAGGCGATCGAGCCCGCGCCCGGCCGTTACGTCAAGGCCAAGGCCTGAAATCAAGAGATCGATTTAACTGGAGACTGAAAAAATGGAAGACATCGTTATCGTTTCAGCCGCACGCACCGCCGTCGGCAAGTTTGGCGGCGCGCTCGCCAAGACGCCGGCCACCGAGCTCGGCGCCATCGTGATCCGTGAGGCGCTGGCCCGTGCCAACGTCGGGCTGGACCAGGTCGGCGAAGTCATCATGGGCCAGGTGCTGGCGGCGGGGGCCGGACAAAATCCCGCCCGCCAGGCTGGCTTGAAGGCGGGCGTCGCCCGGGAAACCCCAGCGCTGACCATCAATGCGGTGTGCGGCTCCGGCCTGAAGGCCGTCATGCTGGCCGCACAGGCGGTGGCCTGGGGCGACAGCGAGATCGTGGTGGCTGGTGGCCAGGAAAACATGAGCGCCAGCCCGCATGTGCTGCTGGGTTCGCGTGACGGCCAGCGCATGGGCGACTGGAAGATGATCGACTCGATGATCGTTGACGGCCTTTGGGACGTTTACAACCAGTACCACATGGGCGTGACCGCCGAGAACGTGGCCAAGGCCTATGGCATCAGCCGCGACATGCAGGATGCACTGGCGCTGGCCAGCCAGACCAAGGCGGCTGCTGCGCAGGCCGCCGGGCGATTCAACGACGAAATCGTCACCGTCTCGCTGGCCCAGAAGAAGGGCGACCCGATCCTTTTCAATGCCGACGAATTCATCAACAAGAAGACCAGTGCAGAAGCCCTGGCGGGCCTGCGCCCGGCCTTTGACAAGACGGGCAGCGTGACCGCCGGCAATGCCTCGGGCATCAATGATGGCGCCGCCGCCGTGGTCGTGATGACGGCGAAGAAGGCCGCCGCTCTGGGCCTGAAGCCTCTGGCACGCATCGCCGCCTTCGGCACCAGTGGACTGGACCCCGCAATCATGGGCATGGGCCCGGTGTCGGCGTCGCGCAAGGCGCTGACGCGCGCGGGCTGGAATGTCGCGGATGTGGATCTGTTCGAACTCAACGAAGCCTTTGCCGCGCAGGCCTGTGCCGTGAACAAGGAACTGGCCATCGATCCGGCCAAGGTGAACGTGAACGGTGGCGCCATCGCCATCGGGCACCCGATCGGCGCCTCCGGCTGCCGCATTCTGGTCACGCTGCTGCACGAGATGCAACGCCGCGACGCGAAGAAGGGCCTGGCCGCGCTGTGCATTGGCGGCGGCATGGGGGTTTCCCTCGCACTGGAGCGCTGAGTTAGGGTTAACAATGCGGGCGGCGCCCGGTTTCCGGGTGCGACCAGATATCATTTTTGTAGAAAACAGAGGAGCAAGTCATGAATCAAAAAGTAGCGTACGTCACCGGCGGCATGGGTGGCATCGGAACCGCCATCTGCCAGCGCCTGCACAAGGACGGCTTCAAGGTCATCGCCGGCTGCGGCCCCACGCGCGACCACGCCAAGTGGATTGCCGAGCAGGCCGCCGAAGGCTATACGTTTTACGCCTCGGTCGGCAACGTCGGCAGCTGGGACTCCACCGTGGAGGCCTTCAGCAAGGCCAAGGCAGAACACGGCCCGATCGACGTGCTGGTCAACAACGCCGGCATCACGCGCGACCGCATGTTCCTGAAGATGACACGCGAAGATTGGGACGAAGTCATTGACACCAACCTCAACAGCATGTTCAACGTGACCAAGCAGGTTGTGCCGGAGATGGTGCAAAAAGGGTGGGGCCGCATCATCCAGATTTCATCGGTCAATGGCAACAAGGGCCAGGCCGGCCAGACCAACTACTCGGCGGCCAAGGCCGGCATGCACGGTTTTTCCATGGCGCTCGCGCAGGAGCTGGCCAACAAGGGCGTGACGGTCAACACCGTGAGCCCCGGGTATATCGGCACCGACATGGTCAAGGCGATCCGCCATGACGTGCTGGCCCAGATCATCGCCACGGTGCCGGTCAAGCGCCTGGGCGAGCCCAGCGAGATCGCCTCCATCATCGCCTGGCTGGCGTCCGACGAAGGTGGCTATGCCACCGGCGCTGACTTCTCGGTCAACGGCGGCCTGCACATGGGCTGACGTGGTTCGACCGAGGCGCATCTTCGCAAGGCGCCTCGGTTCACAGATCTAGAGCCCCACGCTGTGGGGCTTTTTTTTGCCAGGTGCAGGGACTGCGCCATCGCAACCGCCAGTAAGGGAAGCGACCTGAAGGCCGCTTTCCCGACGATTTCGGTCTGGTCGGCCGTTGCGGTCAGTTGCATTGGCGTGCGGATATTGCCGCAGTGCAAAATGTCCTGGCGACGCTCAAAGGACGAGGCAAAGTCACAGGCGCTGATCAGGTTTGGCTTGCTTCGCGTCGTGAGCTGAATGCACCTTCAAACCCCCAGGACACACTGTTCATTTCAACTTCATGAATCAACTTGACGCACTCAAACAATTCACCACCGTAGTCGCCGATACGGGCGACTTCCGGCAGATCGATGCTTATTTGCCGCAAGATGCCACCACCAATCCCTCCCTGATCCTGAAGGCAGTACAGAAGCCGGAATACAAGTCCCTGCTGACCGACACAGTGGCCCGGCACGGAGATCGACCGCTGGACGAACTCATCGATCGCCTGCTGGTTCGTTTTGGATGCGAAATTCTGGCGCTCATTCCAGGGCGCGTGTCGACCGAGGTCGATGCCCGCTTGAGTTTTGATACAGGGGCAACCGTCGCACGGGCTGAACGCCTGATCGCGCTGTACCAGGCGCAGGGCATCCAGAGTGCCAGGGTGCTGGTCAAGGTGGCGGCCACCTGGGAAGGCATCCAAGCCGCAGCACAGCTGGAGCGCCGTGGCATCCACACCAACCTGACCTTGCTGTTCTCTTTTTGCCAGGCTGTGGCTTGCGGTCAGGCCAAAGTGCAGCTGATCTCGCCGTTCGTCGGGCGTATCTATGACTGGTACAAGAAGGCCGCTGGCGCCACTTGGGTGGAGGCCGACAACGCGGGTGCCAACGATCCAGGCGTCAGGTCGGTCCAGCAGATATTCAACTACTACAAGAACAGGGGCATCGCCACTGAGGTCATGGGCGCGAGCTTTCGCAACGTGGGTCAAATCACGGCGCTGGCCGGTTGCGATTTGTTGACCATCAGCCCGGATTTGCTGGCCACCCTGGCCGCTACTCGAGCGCCCCTGAACCGAGCGCTGGATGCGACCGCCGCCCGGATGCTTGATCTGAAGCCTGTGAACTATGACGAAGCCGGGTTCCGCTTTGCCCTGAACGAGGATGCGATGGCGAACGAAAAACTGGCGGAAGGCATCCGAGCGTTTTGTGTGGATGCCGAAAAACTGGATCAACTCCTGCTGGCAGCCGGGTGACCGAAATGGGCCGTGCCTGCGGTGGGCCAGCACAACCTGACCATCGCTGATCAGTCGCTGTGGTTCATTGGGATCATCAGGCAGAACTTGTCGGCTTGATCAGGTGGTTCTGGCGTGCGATCAGCGGATCATCATCCCGCCATCGGCCACGATCGTCTGCCCGGTGATGTACTGGCCGGCCGCGCTGGCCAGCAGCACCGCGATGCCACCGATGTCGTCGGGCTCACCGATGCGGCGCAAGGGTGTTTCGCCCTCGACCTTGGCCTTGAGCACCGGATTCTCGTGCAGGGCCTTGGCAAAGTCGGTGCGGATCAGCCCCGGCGCAATGCAGTTCACCCGGATGTTGTCCGGCCCCCATTCCACGGCCAGGTTGCGCGCCAGCTGCATGTCGGCGGCTTTGGAGATGTTGTAGGCGCCGATTACCGAGGAGCCATGCAGGCCGCCAATGGATGAGACGATGACGATGGCGCCGTCCTTCTTCGCCTTCATGTCCGGGTAGGCCAGGTTGCACAGCCAGGCGTTGGACAACACGTTGTTGCGCATGATCTTGTCGAACACCTCGTCGCTCATGCCGGTCATCGGGCCATAGTAGGGGTTGGTGGCCGCGTTGCAGACCATGATGTCGATGCCGCCCCAGGCCAGGCGTGTCTGGGCCACCAGCGCCTCGACCTGCGCCTTGTCCGAAATGTTGGCGGCGATCGCCATGGCTTCGCCCCCGGCGTCCCGGATGGTCTGCACGACGTCCTCGCAGGCGGCCAGCTTGCGGCTCGAAATCACGACTTTGGCGCCGGCTTTGGCCAGCTGGATGGCAATCGAGCGGCCGATGCCGCGGCTTGAACCGGTCACGATGGCGACCTTGCCTTTGAGGTTGAACAGATCCATGGAGCCTCCGGAAGATGGTGCGGGTGAAAAGCCGCCAGTGTGCCGTGCGCCGGGTGGCCGGGCTGTCGTGCTTGCGTCACAATGGCTGCATGCCCTTCGTGACCTATCTGCCCGGCACCGCGCCCCTGGTGCTCGATTCGCCGCACAGCGGCACCGATTACCCCGACGACTTTGGCACCGTGTGCGACCGTGCGACCTTGCGTCGCGCCGAAGACACTCATGTCGAGAAGCTCTACCGCTTTGCGCCCGCGCTGGGTGTGGCCTGGATCGAGGCGCACTTCCCGCGCAGCTACCTCGATGCGAACCGCGACACCACCGAGGTGGATGTGGCGATGCTGGACGGCCCGTGGCCCGCACCGGTGGCCACCGACCCGGCCGTGCTGTCGAAAGTGCGCCTGGGCAAAGGCCTCATCTGGCGCTGCACCGACGATGGCGTGGCGCTGTACGACCGCAAGCTGGGTGTGGCCGAGGTGCAGGCGCGCATCACCCGTTGCTGGCAGCCCTACCACGGCGCGGTGAAACAGGCGATCGATGCGGCGCATGCTCGCCACGGCTACAGCATCCACGTCAACTGCCACTCGATGCCCGCCGTCGCGGCCAGTCATGCCACCGATTTCCCCGGCCTGGTACATGCGGATTTCGTGGTGGGAAACCGCGATGCCACCACGTCCAGCGAGGCGTTGGCGCGGCTGGTTTGCGATCATCTGCGCGCTTTGGGGTACAGCGTCGAATACAACCACCCGTACAAGGGTGTGGAACTGGTGCGGCGATACGGGCGACCCGCCGAGCACCGTCACAGCCTGCAGCTGGAGATCAACCGCAAGCTCTACATGGACGAGGCGACGCTGGCCATGACCGACGGGTTTGCGCCGCTTCAGGCCGATCTGCGCTCACTGGTGGATCGGCTGCTGCAGACCGATCCGCGCCAGCTGTAAGGCACCCAACCAACGCTGCCGTCGCCAGGCTGGCCCACTGCCATGATCACCCTGTTTTCCGCGCAGCAGACACAACACGCGCCGGCCTGCGAGTTCTTCCGCGGCGAGCGCGTGCCGTGCTTCGAATCGCCTGCACGAGCCGACTTCGTGCAGGCGCAGTTGCTGGCGCGCGGCCACACGCTGCACGAGCCCGATGCCGACAGCCGCGCCGTGCTCGCCCGGATTCACACCCCGCGCTACCTGGCGTTCCTCGAAGGCGCATGGACCGAATGGTTGGCGTTGGACCCGGTCAATGCCGACCGTCAGCCGTTCCCCTCGGTCTGGCCGGTGCGCACGCTGCGCAGCGATGTGGAACCTGCCAATTTCACGGCCCGCCTGGGCCTGTATTCGATGGACAACGGCACCCCGCTGTCTGCCGGCGCCTGGACCGCGGCCAAGGCCGGCGCCGATGCTGCTCTCTGCGCGGCGCTGCGACTGGGCGCCGGGGCGCGCGGCGTGTTCTGCGCCACGCGCCCGCCCGGCCACCATGCCGGTGCCGACTTCATGGGCGGCTACTGCTTTCTGAACAACGCCGCCGTCGCCGCCCAGGCGCTGCGCCAGCAGGGCTGCGCCCGGGTGGCGGTGCTGGACGTGGACTACCACCACGGCAACGGCACCCAGAGCCTCTTCTACGACCGCGCCGACGTGCTGTTCGTCAGCCTGCACGGCGACCCGCGCACCGAGTACCCGTTCTACCTGGGCCATGCCGATGAGACGGGCGCCGGCGCGGGCCTGGGCTGTAACCTGAACCTGCCCTTGCCCGCCGGCAGCCCGGTGGCGACGTGGTTCGACGCGCTGGAAGTTGCCTGCGCGCGCATTGCCCGCCACAGCGCGGACGCCCTGGTGGTGTCGCTGGGGCTGGACACCTTCGCTGGCGACCCGATCTCCACCTTTGCCTTGCAGGCCGATGATTATTCGCGCCTGGGCCAGCGGCTGGCCAAACTGGCTCTGCCCACGGTGTTCGTGCTGGAAGGCGGCTACGCGGCGGCCGAACTGGGCGTGAATGCGGTGAACGTGATCGAAGGTTTTGAGCAGGATTGAAGGGGAACCGGCATGGATCAGGTCGATGTGGTGGTGATCGGCGCGGGCGTGGTGGGCCTGGCAGTGGCGCGGGCGCTGGCCCTGAAGGGGCGCGAGGTGATGCTGCTGGAAGCGGCCGATGCCATCGGCACCGGCACCAGTTCGCGCAACAGCGAGGTGATCCATGCCGGCCTGTATTACCCGCAGGGCTCGCTGAAGGCGCGGCTGTGCGTTCAGGGGCGCGACCAGCTCTATGCCTACTGTGCCGAGCGCGGCATCGGCCACCAGCGCTGCGGCAAGCTGATCGTGGCGACGAGCGAGGCCCAGGTGGCCTATCTGCACGGGATCATGGCCCAGGGCGCGGCCAACGGGGTGAACGATCTGAGCTTGATCAGCGGCGAACAGGCGCGCGCGCTGGAGCCCCGACTGGCCTGCGTGGCGGCGGTGCAGTCGCCGTCCACCGGCATCGTGGACAGCCACGGGCTGATGCTGGCCCTGCTGGGCGATCTGGAGCACGCGGGCGGCCTGCTGGCCCTGAATTCGGCAATAAATCGGGCTTTACCCAGCGTCAAACGGTCGCAGGCAGCTATTGTTGTTGTAGCGAACGACGGCACCGAACTGGCCGCCACCACGGTGGTCAACGCCGCCGGGCTGCATGCGCCGGCGCTGGCGCGGCGCTTTGAGGGGCTGGATCCGCGCCAGGTACCGCCGGCGTACTTCGCCAAGGGCAGCTACTTCACGCTGTCAGGGCGTTCACCTTTCTCCCGCCTGATCTACCCCGTGCCCGAGGCCGCCGGGCTGGGTGTGCACCTGACGATCGACCTGGGCGGCCAGGCCAAGTTCGGGCCGGACGTGCAGTGGGTCGGGTCCGCTGACGACCTGGTGGTGGACCCGGCGCGCGGCGACGCGTTCTACGCCGAGGTGCGCAAGTACTGGCCGGCCTTGCCCGACGGCGCGCTGGTTCCGGGCTATGCCGGCATCCGGCCCAAGATCAGCGGGCCTGGCGAGCCTGCTGCCGACTTTCTGATCCAGGGGCCCGCCGACCACGGCGTGCCGGGCCTGGTCAACCTGTTCGGCATCGAGTCGCCGGGGCTGACCAGTTGCCTGGCCATCGGCGACCATGTGGCGGCGCTGCTGAGCGGCGCCTGAGCATTGCCGCGCGCGAGCGAATCAGGCGTCGGCGGGCTTGCGCAGCGGGCTGCGGGCGTCCAGGTGCTCCAGGTAGTCGCCGATCCCCTGGCCTTCGCGCTCCAGGAAGCGCTGCACTGCATCGGCAAAGCCCGGGTGTGCAAGCCAGTGCGCGCTGGAGGCCTTGACCGGGAGCAGGGCGCGCGCCATCTTGTGCTCGCCCTGCGCGCCGCCCTCGAAGCGCCCGAAGCCGTGCTCGATGCACCATTGCAAGGGCTGGTAGTAGCAGGCCTCGAAGTGCAGGCAGTCCACGCGCTCCAGCGCGCCCCAGTAGCGGCCGTAGGCGACGCTTTCGGGGTCGGCCGCTGCGCCTTGGTTGAAATCTGCGGCCTCCAGGGTATCTTTTGAATGATTGAGGCCTGATCCCAGCGTCGATGGGTCATGAAGCGCTATCAAACTTGATGCCATCGGCCGGCCCGCCCGCTCGCCGACGAAGAGCAGCCAGTGCTCCGGCATGTCGCGCGCCATGCGTTCGAAGAAGGCCCGGCTCAGGTAGGGCGCATTGCCGTGCTCGAGGTAGGTGCGCTCGTAGCAGCGGTAGAAAAAATCCCAGTCGGCGGCGCTGATGTCGCGCCCGCGCGACCCGCGGAAGGTGACGCCAGCCTGGGCCACCTTGCGGCGTTCCTGGCGGATCTTCTTGCGTTTTTCCTGATTCAGGCTGGCCAGGAATTCATCAAAACTCCCGAACGGGCGCGAGGGCCCGATTTCGCCGCCGAGCGGCGCCAAGGGGGGGCCCTGTTCGTCCAGTGAAACTGCACCGTGTCGCGCCGCATCAGGCCGGCGCGCTCACAGGCGGCCAGGTCCTCGGCGGCGCCGAACAGCAGGTGCAGGGAAGACAGCTTTTCCGCGCGGCACCAGGCAATCAGCGCCTGTACCAGCGCATCGCGGGCCGCTTCGTTCGTCGCCATCAGGCGGGTGCCGGGCACCGGCGTGAACGGCACGGCAACCAGTGCCTTGGGGTAGTAGGCCAGGCCATGCTGGGCGTAAACGTTGGCCCAGGCCCAGTCGAACACGTATTCGCCGTAGGAATGCTCTTTCAGATAAAGCGGGCATGCGGCCACCAGATGTTCGCGCAGCCACAGGGTCATGAAACGCGGCGTCCAGCCAGTGGCGGGGACGGCGCTGCCGCTGGTGTGCAGCGCGGCCAGGTAGGCGTGGGCCATGAAGGGCGAAGGCTGGGCCTGCGCGGACAGCAGGCGGTCCCATTGACTGGCATTCACCTCCAGCGGCGATGCCGACACCCGGGTGACATAATCAAAAGACTCGTTTTTCAGCACCTGTATGACTCTCAAAATCTGTGTTGCCCAGCTCAACTTCGTGGTGGGCGACCTTGCCGGGAACGCGCAAAGAATCATTGACGCTTCGCGCACCGCCTACGCAGAAGGTGCGCGTCTGGTGCTGACGCCCGAACTGTCCATCTGCGGCTATGCGGCGGAAGACCTTTTCCTGCGCCCGGCGTTTGTCGCCGCCTGCCATGATGCCGTGAAAACCGTGGCCCGCGAACTGGCCCCGCTGAAAGACCTGACGGTGGTGGTGGGCCACCCCACGGGCGGCGACCGGCGCACGCGCAGCGTGGCGGTGCAGGACCGCCTCAATGCGGCCAGCGTGCTGCGCGGCGGCGCGGTGGTGGCAACATACGCCAAGCGGGAGCTGCCGAATTACCAGGTGTTCGACGAGCGGCGCTACTTCACGCCGGCGCAAGGGGTCTGCGTGTTCGAGGCCGGGGGCTTCAAGGTCGGGCTGCTGATCTGCGAGGACGCCTGGTTCGAGGCGCCGGCGCGACTGGCCAGGCAGGCCGGGGCCGATTTGCTGGCGGTGATCAATGCCTCGCCCTTCCACGTGGGCAAGGGCTATGAGCGTGAAGTGATGATGCGCGAACGCGTGCTGGAGAGTGGTCTGCCGCTGGTCTATGCGCACCTGGTCGGCGGGCAGGACGAACTGGTGTTCGAAGGCCACTCCTTCGTCGTCGACGCGCAGGGGAAAACCGTGGGCCGGGCGCCAAGTTTTGAAGAGAACCTGTTCTATTCCAGCGTCAAGCGGTCGAATGATGCTATCGAAATTGACGCGCCGGTCGCGCCCGAGCGCTCGCTCGACGCCGATCTCTGGGATGCACTGGTGCTGGGCGTGCGCGACTACATCGGCAAGAACGGCTTCCCCGGCGTGCTGCTGGGCCTGTCCGGCGGGATCGATTCGGCGCTGGTGCTGGCCGTGGCCGTCGATGCGCTGGGCCCGGAGCGGGTGCGAACGGTGATGATGCCCTCACCCTACACCGCGGACATCAGCTGGATCGACGCCCGCGAGATGGCGTCCCGCATGGGCGTGCGCTACGATGAAATTTCCATCCTGCCCGAGTTCGAGGCCTTCAAGGCCTCGCTGGCGCCGCAATTTGCCGGGCTGGCGGAGGACACGACCGAGGAAAACATCCAGGCCCGCATCCGCGGCACCTTGCTGATGGCGCTGTCCAACAAGCTCGGTTCCCTGGTGTTGACCACCGGCAACAAGAGCGAGATGGCCACTGGCTACTGCACGCTGTATGGCGACATGGCCGGCGGTTTCGCGGTGATCAAGGACGTGGCCAAGACGGCGGTGTTCCGCCTGGCGCGCTGGCGCAACGCAAACGACCCCTACGGCACCGGCGCCAGCCCGATCCCCGAGCGCATCATCACGCGGCCGCCCAGCGCCGAGCTGCGGCCTGACCAGACCGACCAGGACAGCCTGCCGCCCTACGAGGTGCTGGACGCCATCGTCGAGCACTACATGGAGAACGACGAAGGCATCGAGGAGATCGTCGCGCGCGGCTTTGCGCGGGCCGATGTGGAGAAGGTGACGCGCCTGATCAAGCTCAACGAGTACAAGCGCCGGCAGTCAGCGGTGGGTATTCGCGTCACCCATCGCAGCTTCGGCAAGGATTGGCGTTATCCTATTACCAGCAAATTTCGCGCTTAAATGGACCTGAAGCAGGAAAAATCATGAAACAGATCACCGCCGTCATCAAACCTTTCAAGCTTGAGGAAGTGCGTGAAGCGCTCGCCGAATGTGGTGTCACGGGCCTGACCGTCACCGAGGTCAAGGGCTTCGGGCGCCAGAAAGGCCATACCGAGCTTTACCGGGGCGCCGAATACGTGGTCGATTTCCTGCCCAAGGTGAAGGTCGAGGTGGTGGTGAAGAGCGATGATGTGGACCGTTGCGTGGAGGCCATCGTCAAGGCCGCCCGCACCGGCAAGATCGGCGACGGCAAGATTTTCATCACCTCGGTCGAGCGCGTGGTGCGCATCCGCACGGGGGAAGAGAACGAGACGGCGGTCTGAGCCGCCGACTAGCGAGGCGTGTGGACCGGTGCGCAGGCCCTCAGATGTCTTCCAGGCGGGGTGCTGCTGAGAGCCCGGAGGCCTGTATCAGGTCCCCAAGCAGTGATTCCGGGTCGCTTCCGATACGGATCAGATCCATCTGCCAATCGCCCATGAAGTCCTGCTTTACGCTGGATTGCAGGAAGCCAATCAGGCCGTCGTAGTAACCTGCCATGTTCAGCAGCCCCACAGGCTTGTCGTGGTAGCCGAGTTGGCGCCAGGTCCAGACTTCAAAGAATTCCTCGAAAGTGCCAATGCCGCCGGGCAAGGCAAGGAATGCGTCAGCGTGTTCGGCCATCAAGCGTTTGCGTTCGTGCATGGTGTCGACCACATGCAGTTCGCTGCATTCGTGATTGGCCCATTCCTTCTCGACCAGCGCCTTGGGAATAACGCCGATCACGCGACCGCCAGCCGCCAGGGTCGCATCGGCCACGATGCCCATCAGACCGTTCTTTCCGCCTCCATAGACCAACTGACCGCCATGGGAGCCAATCCAGTGGCCAACCGTCCGTGCCGTGATGGCGAAATCCGGGCTGGCACCCGGTTTGGAGCCGCAGTAGACACAGACAGAGAAAGTGGGTTTCATGCAATCAATGGGCTGGTCGCAGGCCAGCGATTCAAGGGGCAGACGTGATCAGCCGTGTGCCGGCGAGAGCATCATGCCAGAACTGCTGTTCGGGGTGAAAGCGGCTCAGTATGGCCCAGACGGCCACCCAGCCCAGAATGATGACGACCGACTCCCCTCCGGTCAGGCTGAAGGGTGCCAACGCAGCCAGGGGCGGCAAAAACCAGAGCCAGCTCAGGAGGTAGCGCGCAAAAGCGCGCGGCTGTGTGACAGGCTGGCCGTTTCGATCCACCAGGCGGATATTCCAGGTCTTCATGGCCAGGGTTTGCCCCCGGGACCAGAACCAGGTGAAATAAATGCCGAAGACCACGAACAGGAAAGCCTGCAGGGGATGCCGGTTGTCGAGCGCGTGCCGGGTCTGGCTGAGTGTGCTGAAAAGATAGCCTGCAATGAAGACCACGCCAAACATGAGCATGCCTTCGTACATCCAGCAGGCCATCCGTCGAATCAGGCCGGGGGCGACGAGGGGCGGGACAGGAGGCTGGCTCATGTTTGGCTGTAAGGCCTGGACGAGGCCGTCGGCGCGCTCATTCTTTGGATTGAAGCCAGACCCGGCCGCGTCACGGGGAACTGGCAGGTTTGCGGGGCAGCAAGGTGTTCTGATCCAGTTGCTTGGTTCCACTCGCCATCCCGGAGGCGCCGCTACGGGGTGGCTTCGCATTGACCGGTGTGGCAAGCTTTTGCGGTGGAACAGGCTTGACGGCGGTTGCGGCGCCGGGTGGCCGGGGCGTTGCGCTGGCCGCCAGTTTGTTCTTTTCCTCCGGGGTCAGAGCTTGATAAGCCTCCCACTTTGCGCGCTTTTCGTCAGGTGGAACCTTGGTGGTTTCAGCAAAATTCAGGCGCGCCTGCGTGCGTTGCTTGGGGCTCAATGCCACCCATTCGCTCATCCGGCTATGAAGTTTGGCTTGTTCGGTCGGCGACAGGGTGTTGAAATTCTTCGAGATGGCGAGCCATTTCCGCTTTTGAGCCTCGTCAATGCTGTTCCAGTTCGCTGCCAGTGGCTTCAGGGCCTTTTGCTCTGCTCCGGAGAGTTCGCCCCAGGCCTTCGTCGGCAAGGGTTGCGGACTGCCGGCACGCTGCGCGGGTGAACTTGCCGCCACGGCGGTCTTGGGCGCCGGCGGCGCGCTTGAGGCTGGCGCGGGTTGGGCCCACGCGTCGGGAACGGTTCCCGACACGGTCGCAACAGCGCCCAGCAATAACCTTGCGCAAAATGACGCAGTGTTCATCGGTCTTTGCCGTCCCTGCGTCACTCGGGCGCGGAATGGTGGCCGGCCGATTTGAGGAACTGAATGAAACCGGAGTCGGTGTAGGCAGCGGGCGGCAGATCGTCTGTCAGCAGGGCGGCATCGACTTCGGCAACTTCGTTCGCACGGTCGTCATTCTGGATCACATTGATCGCGACCAACCCGACAACTAGCGTCACCAAGGGCAACGCCGAGGCCAGGCGGCTCCAAAGGTTCCAGCCCTCGTCGCCGAATGAAAGCGTTGCCGTGCTTCCGTTACTCGACGCGTTCGATACAAGTCGCGCCCGGGTAACGCGGGCCACCTTGCGGTGGGAAACGGCCTGCAGTCGGGCGACGCGCAGACGTTCAGAGAGATCATGCGGCAACTCCTGCGCACCCGCTGAAAGACGGGCGGCCAGCTTCAGCGCATAGCGATCCTGAAGGATTTCAGCGTGATGTTGGAGCGAATGAGTCATGGTTGTATCCCTTTTGCCATCAGCGCCTTGCTGAGGGCTTGAACCGCACGCGAGCAGTGTGTCTTGACACTGCCTTCCGAGCAGCCCATGGCAGCCGCGGTCTCCGCGACGTCCATCTCCTCCCAGTAACGCATCAGGAAGGCTTCGCGTTGACGCGCCGGCAATTCCTTTATTTCAGCCTCGATTTCATGAAAAATCTGCGTGCGACGGGTGCTGTCTTCCGCGCTCTCGACTTGCTGCGAGTCTTCAGCTCCTGAAAAAGTTTCCAGAAGGTCGAAATCTCCTTCCTCCGAGGCGGACTCAAAATCGCTCATGTTGGAAAAAAGCGCGTTCCGGGTCTTCTGGCGTCGAAACCAGTCCAGTGTGCAATTGGATAGGATGCGCTGAAAAAGCATGGGCAATTCCGCCACAGGCTTGTCGCCGTAGTGTTCGGCCAGCTTCATCATGCTGTCCTGAACAATGTCCAGCGCGGCTTCCTCGTTGCGAACGTGGTACACCGACCGCTTGAATGCACGCTTTTCGACGCTCTTGAGGAAGTCGTTGAGTTCTTGTTCGGTGGCCAAGTGCGTTTCAGACCGTGGTGGCGAGTCGGCGATGAGATTCGTTGGTGAAGCGTCGAGTCTGAAGCGCGCGACTACGCAGGCTTCAGGCTCAGACCTGTTTTGTCGCGGATTATGGCACCGCAGGCTGAATTCCAGCAGCTTTTCACAATCAGTCATGTTGCAGTGCGATAATGCGACTTGCAAATCAAAAAGCAAACGGGTCACGGTCCGGCGGAGCAAGCAGCACGCCCATGTCCGTGGTCTCAAGTTCCGACGTAACTCCACAAGAGTCCATCGAAGGGGCACCCAAGGTTTTTCGTCAGAGAAATTCGCAAAGGTTGATCATGGAAATCTCAAAAGCTGAAATGGCATCCGCAGCCGCGGCATCTGCCGGTGCGCCCACCCAGGAACTCCGGGGTGCGGAAATCCTCGTCAAGGCCCTTCAGGCCGAGGGCGTCAAGTACGTCTGGGGCTACCCTGGCGGCGCCGTCCTCCACATCTACGACGCGTTCTACAAGCAGGACACCATCCAGCATGTGCTCGTGCGCCACGAACAGGCCGCCGTTCACGCAGCGGACGGTTACGCCCGGGCCACGGGCGATGTCGGCGTGGCCCTCGTCACCTCGGGTCCCGGTGTGACCAATGCGGTCACCGGTATTGCCACGGCCTACATGGACAGCATCCCGATGGTGATCATCAGCGGGCAGGTTCCAACGGCGGCGATCGGACTGGATGCGTTCCAGGAGTGCGACACCGTCGGCATCACGCGCCCGATCGTCAAGCACAATTTCCTGGTCAAGGACGTGCGTCACATGGCCGAGGTCATGAAGAAGGCGTTCCATATCGCCCGAACCGGTCGTCCCGGCCCTGTGGTGGTGGATATCCCCAAGGATGTTTCCTTCAACAAGACCACCTACAACGGCTACCCTGAAACTGTGGAGATGCGCTCCTACAACCCCGTGCGCAAGGGGCACGGGGGCCAGATCCGCAAGGCACTGCAGCTGCTGATGGCAGCCAAGCGGCCCTATATCTATACCGGTGGTGGCGTGTTGCTGAGTAACGCGACACAGGAGTTGCGCACGCTGGTGGACATGCTGGGCTATCCCTGCACCAACACATTGATGGGCCTTGGGGCCTATCCCGCATCCGACCGCAAGTTCCTGGGCATGCTGGGCATGCATGGCACCGTCGAAGCGAACAACGCCATGCAAAACTGCGATGTGTTGCTGGCGGTCGGGGCGCGATTCGATGACCGGGTGATCGGCAACCCGAAGCACTTCGCTCAGAACGAGCGCAAGATCATTCATGTCGACATTGATCCGTCGAGCATCTCCAAGCGCGTCCGGGTGGATGTGCCGATCGTCGGCGACGTCAAGGATGTCCTGACGGAATTGATCACAATGATCCGAGAGGGGGGCCTGAAGCCCGATACCAACGCGCTCGGCGCATGGTGGGACACGATTGAAGGCTGGCGCAAGCGGGATTGCCTCGCGTACGACCGCGGCAACAAGGACGTGATCAAGCCGCAGTACGTTGTTGAGACGCTCTGGAACATGACCAAGGACGCGGATACCTACATCACGTCGGACGTCGGGCAGCACCAGATGTGGGCCGCCCAGTACTATCGCTTTGACCAGCCGCGGCGATGGATCAACTCAGGGGGGCTGGGCACGATGGGCGTTGGCATTCCCTATGCCATGGGCATCAAGCTGGCGCGCCCCGAAAGCGAAGTGTTCTGCGTCACCGGCGAAGGCTCGGTGCAGATGTGCATCCAGGAGTTGTCGACCTGCCTGCAATACAACACGCCGATCAAGATCGTTGCGCTGAACAACCGGTACCTGGGTATGGTGCGCCAGTGGCAGGAAATTGAATATTCCGGCCGCTACAGCCACAGTTACATGGACGCCTTGCCCAATTTTGTGAAGTTGGCCGAAGCTTATGGCCACGTGGGCATGCTTATCGAGCGTCCGCAGGATGTCGAAGGCGCATTGCGCGAAGCCCGCAAACTCAAGGACCGCACGGTGTTCATGGACTTCCGCACCGACCCGACCGAAAACGTGTTCCCGATGGTGAAAGCCGGCAAGGGCATCACGGAAATGCTGCTCGGGTCGGAAGATCTCTGAAAACCACCAGGGCGGGTGGTACCGTACGACGGCCCACCTTTTCCACCCCGATCAACCATTTATTGACGAATCTATTGCCCGCCAAGCCTGCGCATTACCGTGCGCGGGGGAGGGCGGCGAAAAGAGGAAGCTCATCATGAAACATATCATTGCAGTATTGCTGGAAAACGAACCGGGCGCGTTGTCCCGGGTGGTCGGCCTGTTTTCGGCCCGTGGCTACAACATCGAATCCCTGACGGTTGCGCCGACCGAGGACCCGAGCCTGTCGCGCATGACAATCCAGACCGCGGGATCCGACGAGGTGATCGAGCAGATCACCAAACATTTGAACCGCCTGATCGAAGTGGTCAAGGTGGTCGATCTGACGGAGGGCGCCTACACCGAGCGCGAACTCATGATGGTGAAGGTTCGTGCGGTGGGCAAGGAACGCGAGGAGATGAAACGCATGGCCGACATTTTCCGGGGTCGCGTCATTGATGTCACTGAGAAAAGCTACACCATCGAACTCACTGGCGACCAGTCGAAGAACGATGCTTTTCTGGAAGCCATCGACCGCAGTGCCATCCTGGAGACTGTGCGCACGGGGTCCAGCGGAATTGGCCGGGGTGAGAGAATCCTGCGCGTCTGATTTTTTCTCAAGGTTCAGCCTTTGCCCGTTCGGGCTGTGCCTGTCGAATGCCCCGCTCACCCGGGGCGCCGGGAGCCCTTCGACAGGCTCGCGACGAACGGATCTCTTCATCAAATCCACTGGAGCAACCCCATGAAAGTTTTCTACGACAAAGACTGTGACCTGAGCCTGATCAAGGGCAAGACCGTCGCCATCATCGGCTATGGTTCGCAAGGCCATGCCCATGCGCAAAACCTCAACGACAGTGGTGTCAAGGTCGTTGTCGGCCTGCGCAAGGGCGGCGCCTCATGGGACAAGGTTGGCAAGGCCGGCCTGACCGTGCTGGAGGTCAACGACGCCGTCAAGGCCGCCGACGTGGTCATGATCTTGCTACCCGATGAGCAGATTGCGGATGTCTACCGGAACAACGTCGAGCCCCATATCAAGAAAGGCGCCTCGCTGGCGTTCGCCCACGGCTTCAACGTGCACTACAACCAGGTCACGGCGCGCGCCGATCTGGACGTCTGGATGGTCGCGCCAAAGGCGCCTGGCCACACGGTGCGCAACACCTACACCCAGGGCGGTGGCGTGCCTCACCTCGTGGCAGTGCACCAGGACAAGTCTGGCAAGGCGCGCGACCTGGCGTTGAGCTACGCCATGGCCAATGGTGGCGGCAAGGCCGGCATCATTGAGACCAACTTCAAGGAAGAAACCGAGACCGACTTGTTCGGCGAGCAGGCCGTTCTTTGCGGTGGCGCGGTCGAACTGGTCAAGATGGGTTACGAGACCCTGGTCGAAGCAGGCTATGCACCAGAGATGGCCTACTTCGAGTGTCTGCACGAACTCAAACTCATCGTGGACCTGATCTATGAAGGCGGTATCGCCAACATGAACTACTCGATCTCGAACAACGCTGAATACGGTGAGTACGTGACGGGTCCCGAAGTCATCAACGCCCAGAGTCGCGAAGCCATGCGCAATGCGCTCAAACGTATCCAGACCGGTGAGTATGCCAAGATGTTCATTCTGGAAGGCCGTACCGGCTACCCCAGCATGACGGCGCGCCGCCGGCTGACCGCCGAACACCAGATTGAGGTGGTGGGCGCTCAATTGCGCGCGATGATGCCTTGGATTGCCAAGAACAAATTGGTGGACCAGACGCGCAACTGACGTACTGCGGGTCGCGAACCCTGCCAAGGCCACTCCGGTGGCCTTGGCAGTTTTTGTGGATATCTCCCTGACTGGCTTACACTTGTATCGCTCGATTGGTCACGCCGAAATCATTGCGCTTGAAGTGTTTCCAACGTTTGTCGGGGAGCGTGGGCGCGGTCGGCGTCTTGTTCGGCCGGAATCCCCAAAGCGTTGGATGTAAATAAATTAATAGCGTCGTACGACCATTCCACGCTGGAATTGGACCAATAATATGCATGGCGAGACAAGAAATGACGTCGGTAGCCCAGAAGGCATGGTGATCCGAAAGCGGCGCAAGGGCATCTATATCCTGCCCAATCTCTTTACCCTTGCAGCCTTGTTTGGTGGTTTTTACGCCGTCGTCATGGCGATGAACGACCGGTTCGATCAAGCAGCTGTCGGAATTTTCTGCGCCATGGTGCTGGACAGTCTGGACGGTCGCGTTGCTCGCATGACCAATACGCAGAGTGCCTTTGGCGAACAGATGGATTCGCTTTCCGACATGGTGTCTTTCGGCGCGGCGCCCGCATTGATTGCCTACGAATGGGCCCTCAAAGGGTTGGGGCGATGGGGATGGGTCGCGGCATTTGTATATTGCGCCTGCGCGGCCTTGCGTCTGGCACGTTTCAATGTCAATACCGCTGTGGTGGACAAGCGGTATTTTCAGGGGCTTCCTTCTCCTGCAGCCGCAGCCCTGGTTGCCGGTTTCATCTGGCTGATGACCGAGGCAGGGATAGAAGGGCCGGCCGTTGCCTGGCCCATGTTCGCCCTGGCGCTGTATGCGGGGTTGACGATGGTGACGAACGTGCCGTTTTACAGCTTCAAGGACGTGCAGATGAAGAGAAGCGTGCCCTTTATCGTGATTGTCCTCATCGCGCTGGGTATCGCCGTGATCACGATCCATCCTGCGGCCGTGCTGTTTGCCTTGTTCGTGGTTTACGGCATCAGCGGTTACCTGGTCTATGGCTGGCGCAAGGCCAAGGGCGTTCAGACCAGCGTCATCAGCACGTCTACTGACGAGCCGGATGAACGCGGTCTGCACAAGTGATTTGAAATTCATGTGGGCCGGAATGTCGCAACATGGCAGGTTGTGCTAAAGTCTGACAATGAAATCAGATTTGCTGGCACTACTGCTACACCTTAACGGGCGGAGACGGTAGCGCACGCGCACGATTTCCACAACGGCCCGTATGCACCCGCAACGGGCCTTTTGTTTTGTGCGTCCAGTTTTCCAGGTTGCGGGCTTCGATGAAACAGGAGTTATCAAATGGCTGACAAATTGATCATTTTCGACACAACCTTGCGTGATGGCGAGCAATCTCCTGGCGCGTCCATGACGCGGGACGAAAAACTTCGCATCGCCCGTCAGCTTGAACGCCTGCGCGTCGATGTCATTGAGGCCGGTTTTGCCGCGAGTTCGAACGGTGATTTCGAGTGTGTCAAAGCCATTGCGGAGGTAATCAAGGATTCAACGATCTGTTCATTGGCACGCGCCAATGACAGGGACATCTCCCGTGCTGCAGAGGCGTTAAAGCCGGCGAACTCGGGGCGCCTGCACCTGTTCCTCGCGACCAGTGCCCTGCACATGGAAAAGAAACTGCGCATGACCCCAGATCAGGTGTTTGAACAAGCGAAGCTGGCCACGCGCTTTGCGCGCAACCTGATGGACGACATCGAGTTCAGCCCTGAGGACGGCTACCGATCGGATCCGGATTTTCTGTGCCGCGTGCTTGAGGCCGTTATTGCAGAAGGTGCAACCACGATCAATGTCCCCGACACCGTTGGGTATGCCATTCCTGAGCTTTATGGGAACTTCATCAAGGACTTGCGCGAGCGCATTCCCAATTCCGACAAGGCCATCTGGTCGGTGCATTGCCACAATGACCTCGGCATGGCCGTTGCCAATTCCCTCGCCGGGGTAAAGATCGGTGGCGCCCGCCAAGTGGAGTGCACCATCAATGGTCTGGGAGAGCGCGCCGGCAATTGCTCCCTTGAGGAGGTGGTCATGGCCGTAAAGACGCGAAAGGACTACTTCAACCTCGAAGTAGGGATCGACACCAGGCATATCCTGGCGGCGAGCCGCATGGTCAGCCAGACCACCGGCTTCGTGGTCCAGCCGAACAAGGCAGTTGTCGGCGCCAATGCGTTCGCGCATGCGTCTGGCATCCACCAGGACGGCGTTTTGAAGGCTCGCGATACGTATGAAATCATGCGGGCAGAGGATGTGGGCTGGACGGCCAACAAGATTGTCCTGGGCAAGCTGAGCGGCCGCAATGCCTTCAAGCAACGTCTCCAGGAACTGGGGGTCAGCCTGGACAGCGAGTCTGAGATCAATACAGCATTTGCTCGTTTCAAGGAACTTGCTGATCGAAAAAGCGAGATCTTTGATGAGGATATTCTTGCGTTGGTCAGCGATGAAAGCGTGACGAACGAGAAGGAACAATACGGATTTGTGTCGCTCTCGCAACACAGCGAGACCGGTGAGCGCCCCCACGCGACCATTGTCTTTACTGTCGAAGGCAAGGAGGTCAAAGGCGAGTCAGACGGCAACGGACCGGTCGATGCGTCTTTAAAGGCCATTGAAACCCATGTGAAAAGTGGCGCAGAGATGGTGCTCTATTCGGTCAACGCCATCAGCGGGTCAACCGAGAGTCAGGGGGAGGTGACGGTGCGCCTGCAGAACAGTGGCCGGGTTGTCAACGGCGTCGGTGCAGATCCTGACATTGTGGTGGCTTCCGCCAAGGCTTATCTGCATGCTCTCAACAAGTTACAGAGTAAAGCTGACAGAGTAGCTGCCCAAGGCTAGGGTAAACACCTATAATAATTGTGTTTCATTAGGAAAGTCGTGCAAGTATTTGATATTGCGCGGCTTTTTCTATTTGGATACACTGCGACGGTCGCTTTCAGCGTCTGGAGTACTGCCTTGCCAACTCAATTGATCCTGTCCCGGTCTAGAACCATGAATCGTTTGCTGCAACTTCTGTCTGTCAGTCTTGCCATGTTCCTGCTGTCGTCGGCCCCTGCCGGCGCAGCGGTGTCCAGGAATTCAGTCGAAGGAAATTCCGTTTCGAGCGGCAGCACGGCAAAAAGTACCGGGAAGAAGAAGGCTGTTGCGAGCCAGCGCAAGGGCGTCAAGGTGGCCGCAAACCAAAGGCAGCGGGCGGGCGTTCAGGCGGTGGTTCCGGCAAAGCTTTCTTTTGGGCAGATGGCGGGCTTGCACGGTGCCTACGATCCGCTGGATCTCAAGTCCAGCGTTGCGCTGGTGATTGACCAGGATACGCGTGAGGTGCTCTTTAGCAAGAATGATCGGGCGGTATTGCCGATCGCCTCGTTGACAAAGCTGATGACGGGTTTGATCGTGACCGAGTCGAAGTTGCCAATGACTGAAATGATCGTCATCAGCCAGGACGACGTTGACACCGAAAAAGGAAGTCGCTCGCGGTTGAAGGTCGGCACCGAGTTAAGCCGTGGCGAATTGCTTCATCTGGCATTGATGTCCAGTGAAAATCGCGCGGCCCACGCTTTGGGCAGAACCTATCCGGGCGGACTTGCAGCGTTTGTAGGTCTGATGAATGCGCGTGCCCAGTCCCTGGGAATGAAAGACACGCGGTATGTGGAGCCGACAGGCCTTTCAAGCAACAACCAGTCGAGTGCAAAAGATCTGGCCACCTTGGTTGCGGCAGCCTATACGGATCCGAAGTTGCGAGAACTGTCAACGTCCCCCGGCCATGAGGTGGAGGTCGGCAGCCGCACGCTCCAGTACAACAATACCAACCGCCTGGTGAAGAGCCCCTCATGGGACATCGGCCTGCAGAAGACAGGCTACATCTCCGAGGCGGGTCAGTGTCTGGTGATGCAGGCCAAAGTGGCCGGGCGCAAATTGATCATGGTATTTCTGGATTCGACGGGAAAGTTCAGTCGCCTGGCCGATGCGGAACGCGTGCGACGCTGGATCGAGAGCAATCCCGCAACGGTGGCTGAGGTCCCTCAGGTTCGCAGTTGAATCTTATGCGGGCGGGTTTCCCCTGTATCCGAGAGCGTACGAGATTTCATTTGCGGTGGCCTGGAGTTTGTTGAGCCACCCTTCATCAAGCCGGTCTGCGGGCGCGGAGATGGAAAGTCCTGCGACCAGTTTGCCTTGATCGTCATAGATGCCGGCTGCCATGCAGCGGACGCCGAGTTCAAGCTCCTCGTTATCCCGCGCGATGCCGTACTGCCGTGCCTTTGACAACTCACGTTCAAGTTCGGAAAGTTGAGTGATGCTGTTGCGGGTGTGACCCGCCAGGCCGGTACGGGTTGCGTAGGCACGCACTCGTTGCGGATCGTCGGCGGCCAAGAAAAGCTTTCCAACTGAAGTCAGGTGAAGCGGCGCCCGGCCGCCGATGGCACGTACCACCTGCATGCCGGAACGTTCACTGTAAGCGCGTTCGACATAGACGATCTCGTCACCCTGGCGCATGCTTAAGTTCACAGGCTGCTGTGTCAGATTGTGCAGCTCGCGCATCGGCGCTAGTGCGGCGTCGCGCACATCAAGCCTGTTCTTGACGAGATTTCCCAGTTCGAGGAGTCGCATGCCCAGCCGATAGCTGCCCGCTTCCGGCCGATCGACAAAGCGGCCGGTCGCCAGGTCGTTGAGAATCCGGTGGGTGGTGGAGGGGTGCAGCCCGGTCTTTGCGCTGATCTCCTTGAGGGAAATGGCCTCTTCCCTTGAGGCGAGCACGTCAATCAGTGCAAACATCCGCTCGATAACCTGAATCGTCGGGGTGACGGTAACGCCTGGCTCGGTTTTTCTCATATGTGCGCGGTTGGGGTACTTCAACAGATTTTATCTGGTGAAATCGAGTTTTTCGTCTTTGTGCAGAGTGGATGCGTTACTCGCTTTCAAGGTTCGGAACCCAGTGCCCTCCCTTAAGCACTTCTGCGGGTTTGAAGCGGGCCTTATAGTTCATCTTCTCGCTCTCGCCGATCCAGTAACCGAGATAGAGATGTTCCAGTCCCAAGTGTCGCACCTGGTCAATTTGCCAGAGCACGCTGTAGGTGCCGAAACTCGCCTGACCCTCTGGCTCATAGAAGGTGTAAACCGCGGACAGCCCGTCGTTCAGGACATCCAGGATGGAAACCATTTTCAAGGCGCCAGCCGCACCGTCAATCGGTGGCTCCCGAAACTCCACCAGGCGAGAGTTGACCCGGCTTTGCAAAAGAAACTGGGTGTACTGATCAATGCTGTCGTGGTCCATGCCCCCGCCTGCGTGGCGACTGGTCTGGTAGCGCAAGTAAAGTTGGTAGTGTTCGGGCACAAAACATAATTTGAGAACCCTGGCCTGCAGCGTCTGGTGGCGTTTCCAGGTGCGCCGCTGGCTTCGGTCAGGCTGGAACCTGGCGGCAATGACTCGCAATGGAACGCAGGCTTGGCAACCGTCGCAATACGGTCGGTAGGTAAACATGCCGCTGCGCCGGAAGCCATTGAGGACCAGGCCGGAATACGCATCGTTGTGGATCAGGTGGCTCGGTGTGGCGACCTGCGAGCGTGCCATCCTTCCGTCCAGATAACTGCACGGATAGGCCGCCGTCGCATAGAACTGCAAAGTCTGGAGCGGTAAATCTTTGAGATGCGTCACTTTGGGCCGGTTGAACGGTTGAGGCTTTCCGCCCAGAACTCAGGATAAAACCGCCACGAGGGACTGGACAGGCTGGAGGCGCTCTGGACATGAGCAAGAAATACGGAACGAGGTATTTCACGAGCGCCCAGCGTCGCGAGGTGGCCGGTGTTTTGCTGGCAATCTACCATCGTGATGCCGTGATGGCGACAGAAAGCCACCAGGCCGGCCAACGCTATCTTGGACGCGTCCGGGACGGTGCTGAACATCGACTCCCCGAAAACGGCCCGTCCAATGGCCACGCAATAAAGACCACCCACAAGTTCTCCACTCACCCAGGTTTCAACACTGTGCGCCCATCCTGCATCGTGCAGTTGCCCGTAGGCCGCCACCATGTCCGGCACAATCCACGTCCCCGACTGGGCAGGCCGAGGACTTTGCGCACAGGCTTTGATCACCCTTGCAAATGCCGTGTCGATGCGAACTTCGCAGCGAGGATCGGCGGCAAAACGTTTCAGCGTCCGGCGCAACGAGCGGTGGACAGTGAAGTCCTCTACCTTCAAGACCATTCGCGGATCAGGGCTCCACCACAGGATCGGCTGGCCTGCGCTGAACCAAGGGAATACGCCGGCGGAATAGGCGCGCACCAGCGTATCAACATCCAATGCCCCGCCACCCGCCAGCAAACCGGGTGCAGGGTCTGTTTTCCCCCAGGCTTGCGTTAGCGGGGGAAATTCATCACCCGGCTCCAGCCAAGGCAGGCTGGCGGGCTCGGGATGCGTATGTTGCATCGGTGGAAAATCGTTTGACGGGTCAACGCCGCTGTTTGCACGAAGGGAACACCAGTTTATCGTTTCATTCTGGCGCCCGTCAGCAGGCAAGCCAACTGCATGCGTGGCCAGGCGACAGGGTTGCTTCGTCCCATGGTAGGCTCCCCCTTTTTTGGGCGATTTTCATGGGTGTCGTGAATCAGTGCGGTGGGGGGCGGACGCAGCCCTTTGGCGTTTTCTTCTCAGGCCGGCTCGCGGGTGTTGCGTTGGTCCTGTGCTTTGGCGGGGGGATTGTCAAGCCCTCAATTGCCCAAGCGCCAGCGCCTGAGGTGCCTGCTGCCGAGGCGTCACCGTGGTCGGCACCAGAACCGTGGCGCACAGACCGCTTCTATTTTCAGACCAGTGTCGCAACCGTTCACTTTTCACCGACCCCTGAGCACGTCAATCAACAAGACCTGGTGAATGGCGAGTGGCGCTTCAACAGTTTCGCGGCCACCGGGCAGTGGCTGGCTGGCGCGGCATTTTTCAAGAATTCATTTGGTCAGCCTTCTCAGTATGTCTATGGGGGCTGGCTCGTGCGGCCGTTCGAAAGCTTGCAGCCGCTCTATTTCAAGATCACCGCGGGTGCGCTCCACGGCTACAAGGAGCCGTACGAAAACAAGATCCCGTTCAACAGCTCGGGCGTCGCGCCGGCCATTGTTCCGTCGATGGGCTATTGCTTCAACCGGGTCTGCAGTGAGCTCGTGTTGTTTGGCGGTGCTGGGATCATGCTGACACTTGGGGTCACCTTACCCTGATCGCTCGTGGCCGTTGTCTGAGGGATGCGACCAAACCAGAAGACTGGCGACCTGTCCGAGGCGCCGGGGGCCGAACGCTTCTTGGTGGGATTACCCTGGCTTCACAGCAGTGGCTACCCTGAAGACTCGCGACCACCAATTGAAAAAGCCCTGCTACCGATAGAGTAGCAGGGCTTCCAGTAGCCATAAGGCTTTTAAGTGGCTCCTCGACCTGGGCTCGAACCAGGGACCTACGGATTAACAGTCCGGCGCTCTACCGACTGAGCTATCGAGGAACAAGCCTCAAATTATAGCGTCAAATTTCCCGCTTTTCTCGCCCACGCAAGTTGGGCGCGGAGTTTCCCGGAAAAACGGTCAGAACGCCGTCTGCACGGCCAGTTGCAGCGTCCGTGGGGCGCCGGGGAAGATGTAAACATGGCCGAACTGGTAAGGGGACTCCTTGAGGTAGCGCCGGTCGGTCAGGTTGTTTACCGTGAGGCTCCAGGTGTTGTTCACGCCCAGCAGGCGCGTTTCATAGCGCACTCCGGCGTCCAGGCGCGTCCAGGCCGGCAGTGAAATCGATTCATCGGGCAACACGGCGCGATCGCCCTCGTACGAAAGGGTGCCCAGCAGGCTCAGGCCCGGCACGCCGGCGACGCGATAGATGCCGTTGGCGCGCAGCGTCAACGCGGGGACGTTGGTTGGTCGCTTGCCATTGAGCGTGGGGTCGATCACCGCATCCTGGCGTTCAGCCTGCAGCCAAGTGGCGCTGGCGCCCAGTTTCCACGGGCCGCTGGTCAGGCCGGCGCCGAGTTCCACGCCCTGGTTGCGCACGGACCCGTCGAACTGGCGGGTGCAGGTGCCCACGAGGTCGCAGGTGCCGGCGTCCCCCCAGAGTGGCCGGATCACGTTGAACCAGGTCGCATTCCACTGCAAAGTCTCGCCGCTGCTCTTGACGCCGATCTCTGTCTGTCGGCTCTTGAGCGCGGGCAGGGGTTGGCCGGCGTTGGTGTAGCGGCTTCGGCCCGGTGCGACGACGGATTCAACGCCCTCGCCGTAGCTGGCATAGGCCATGGTTCGCGGATCGAGTTGCCAGGTGGCGGCGAGCCAGGGCGTGGTGATGGAACGGTCATAGGCCGTGGGCTGGCTGCCGTCCGTGCGCACGCTCTCGCGATGCAGGATCGAGTGGCGCAGGCCCAGCCAGGTCTGGAAGGCCGATGTCCACTGGATCGCGTCGAAGGCGAAGAACTCCGCGCCGCGTTCCGTGCGGGTCGTGTAGGGGTCCTGGAAGGTCGGGTCCTGGGGCAGCACAGGCAGGGTGAAGATGTTGCCGGTGCCTACAGCCTGGTTGTTGTCGGCCTGGGGTTCACCGGTTTCCTTGTAACGGGTGCCCTGCAGTCCGAACGACAGGTTGTGGCGTACCGACCCGGTGGCGACATCACCGATGACCTTGACCAGCGCGGACTGCGTCTGGCGGCGCTCGTTGTTGCTGCGGTAGTCGTACATGTCGAAGTCGCCGTTAGGGCAGAAGCGGTCGGCATAGTAGGCACCCGACCCGGCGTCATAGCAGCCGAAGGGGTAGGCCAGGCGGTCATCGCTCTTGAGGCGCTGCGTGCCCAGTTGTCCCTGCCAGCGCCACTGGCTGTTGATGGCTTGCTGGATGCCCAGGCTGCCGGTGAAGTTGTCCAGCTGATTGGGCTGCGACCAGGGCTGGCTGTTGATGTTGATGTACGGATCGGCCGGGGGCAGGGCATTGCCCAGCAGGCTCAAGCCCGGCACGCTGGGCTGGCGCAGCCGGGAGTATTCGAACTCGCCTTCAAGCAGGGTGTCACGCGACACGCGCCAGTCCATGGCCAGCGCCAGCAATTGCCGTTTGCCATTGGCGTCAGGCACATAGCTCTGGATGTCAGCGGCCACGGCGTTGAGGCGATAGCCGAAGCGGTTTTCGTCGCCAAACCGGCCACCCAGGTCAAGGTGCCCGAGCAGGCCGCCGTCATTGGTCGTTTCAAGGCGCAGCATGCGCAATGTGCTGGCCGTCGGGCGCTTGACCACGTAGTTGACCATGCCGCCAGGCGCGCTGGTCCCGGCCAGGATGCCGCTGGTTCCTTTGAGGAATTCCACGCGTTCCTTGTTTTCCAGCGGAATGGAGGTTTCGGCGCTGATCGGCAGGCCGTCGCGCCGGTAGTTGTAGGTCTGGTCGATGACAAAGCCGCGGATGGTGACGAAGTCCCAGTAGCCCACCGCGTTGTAGGCGTCGGACAGCGAGGCGTCCAGCCGGAACAGGTCCGACAGGCGCAATGCGCCGATCTCCTCGATGGTCTGTGAATCCACCACCGTCGCGGCGAACGGACTTCTTGACAGCGGAATGTCGGTGATTCCCAGGATGTCCGCCTGCAGCGCGGCGCTGCGCTCGCTGACCGTGACGGGCTTCAGGCTGGGATCAGTGGTGGGGGCAACCGCGTTTTGCGCCGAAGTACCGAAAGATGCAAAGAAAATAGCAAACAGTGACCATTCCACGCTGGGGAGGACACCATATTTCTTCAAAAAGGACTCTGGAGTTGCCACGACGTTACTTTCAACGCTATGGCAGGTCGGCTTGCTGTGACGTCGGCGCACCCGGAGATGAAAAGGTGCCGTCGGTGAGCTGGCTTCCCTGCGCGAGGATTACCTCAATCAGGTTCAAAGGGACTTTCTCAGTCGCTGCCCTGCGGCAGCAACACCCCTAGCGAATGCACCCTTGCGGGCGCGGTATGGATTGTAGGGCCAATGAAAAAGCCCGCTGTCTCGCGGGCTTGTGGAAGTGGTGAAGGCAGCCGCTCAATCAAATACGGGTGATTCGACGCCCAGCACCTTGTGCAGCTTCGGGCTGGTGGTGGTGTACTGCAGGAACACCTTCTTTTCCGGAAAGATGAAGGGTACGGCGGCAAAGGCGGCCAGGGCGCACTCATGGAAGCCGCACAGGATCAGCTTTTTCTTGCCCGGATAGGTGTTGATGTCGCCCACGGCAAAGATGCCGGGGACATTGGTGGAGAACTTCTCGGTGTCCACCACGAGCTGCTTGCGCTCGATCTGCAGGCTCCATTGCGCGATGGGGCCGAGTTTCGGGCTCAGGCCGAAGAACACCATCAGCACATCGAGTGGCACGACGCGCGTCACGCCGTCCGCGCCGGTGACCTTGGCGCCCGTGAGCTTGCCGTCCTTTTCGTCGATGCCAGTGACCTGGCCGACGATGAACTGCATCTCGTAGGCGTCGCACAGCTCCCGCATCTTCGCCACGTTGGCCGGCGCGGCCTTGAAGCCGTCACGGCGGTGAACCAGGATCACGCTCTCCGCCTTGTGCGGGCCCTCGGCAACGAAGTCCAGCGCCCAGTCCAGCGCCGAATCGCCACCGCCCACAATCACCAGGTTCTTGCCGGCGAAATCGGCCGGGTGACGGACGCGGTAAAACAATTGCGTGCCTTCGAACTTCTCCAGTCCGTCCACTTTCAGCGTGCGCGGCTGGAAGGCACCGACGCCAGCGGCGATGAAAATGGTCTTGGTCAGGAAAGTCGTGCCCTTCGAGGTGGCCACAAAGAAGCGGCCATCTTCCTGTGGCTGCACCGTGGTGACTTCCTGGCCGAGGTGAAACGTCGCGCCGAAAGGTTCAATCTGCTTGAGCAGCGCGTCTGTCAGTTCCTGGCCGGTGCACACCGGCACCGCAGGGATGTCATAGATGGGCTTGTCGGGGTACAGCTCCACCGGCTGGCCGCCGGGGTAGGCCAGCGAATCGATGACGTGGGCCTTGATTTCCAGCAGACCGAGTTCAAACACCTGAAACAGGCCGACCGGGCCGGCACCGATGATCACGGCATCGGCTTCGATCGGGCCGTCATGGGCTTTGGCAGTGTCCATCACTTGTTGATTCAGTTGAGGTTCCATAAATTTTCAGCGGACCAGCATCGGGAGTTTCCCCGTCACGTCCTTCCAGTCATCGGCATCGGGCAGGGGCGCCTTGCGCTTGGTGATGCTTTTCCAGGTCGGCAACTTGGCCAGCTCGGCATTGAGCTTGGTCATGTGCTGCTGGTCCTTGGGCACGTCTTCCTCGGCGTAGATGGCGTTGACCGGGCACTCGGGGATGCACACCGCGCAATCGATGCATTCATCGGGGTCGATCGTCAGGAAATTGGGGCCCTCGCGGAAGCAGTCCACGGGGCAGACGTCGACGCAATCGGTGTACTTGCACTTGATGCAGGCTTCGGTGACGGTATGGGTCATGTTGGGTGCGATAGGAGTGGGTGAACGCAAAAGCCGCGCAAACGGCTTTCCGTAAAAACCCTTGATTTTATTGGCATTCCGCCGGCAAGCCTCGTAGCGTAGCCTTGAAGGCCAAAGGGTTGCTTGATTTTCGTCAATTCACGAGGGCGGCGCCCGAAGTTTTGTGCGAAGCGGTGTCCACCAGGATCAGGGCACCCAGCACCCGGGAGCGCGCGTACGAGGTTGCTGGCAGCGGCTCCTGCAGTACCAGCTCCACATGGCCAATGGCATTGGGCTCAAGCTGCGCCGCGTCAGTTTCTTCCAGCGTGTTGACGTTCAGGCGATGCACGATGCGCCGGACCTTGGCCTTGACCCAGCGGTGGCCATGCAGCGCCCAGTACACGCGCCCGGCCACCAGCGGTTCGTCGTCCATCCAGGCGATGGTGGTGCGCAGTTCGCGACTCGCGGGCCGAGCGGTGATCGGCGCCGGCGTGTCGAATTCGCTTTCGCCCGGGGCGGTGACTGTTGCCGACGCAGCCAGCAACCAGTCGCCGCGCGACACGTCGACCTCTCGGTCCAGCACGATGCCGGCGCTGTGGCCGGCGGCGATGTCCTTGGGCCGGCGGGCGTGGTCCAGCACCTGTGCAACCGTGGCGATCTGGCCGCTGGGGAAAACCTGAACCTGCGCACCTGGCAGTACCGCACCGGTGGCCACCCGGCCCCAGAACACGCGCCGGCCCATCGATGTGTCGGCCGAGGATGAGCGATGCTCCGCCGGGCCGCCCCAAGGAGCATCAGCCCCCTTGGGGGGCAGCGAACCACGCGCAGCGGAGAGCGTGGGGGCTCCAGGCTTCTCCACCCATTGCACCGGGAAAGCGAAGGGCAGATCGGTTTCTGCCGGCGTGGCCGGCAGTTTCTCGAGCAGCGCCAGCAGGGGCGGGCCGCCATAGCCGCACCAGAGGGGCTGGGCGGCGGCATCCACCACGTTCCAGCCTTTGAGCGCAGAGATTGGCACGATGGCGGCCACGGGGATGGCGGCGGCTCCGGCAAACGCCTGCAGCGCGCGGCTGATGTGGGCAAAGGCCAGGGCCGCGTCGGCCACGGCGTCGAGCTTGTTGACGGCGAAGACGATGGAGGGCACGCGCAGCAGCTTGCACAGCAGCGAGTGACGGCGGGTCTGCACCAGCAACTCCAGCGCGGGGTTCTGCCAGTCGAGCTTGGTGGCGTCCACCAGCACCACGGCGGCGTCGGCGCTGGATGGCGGCCGTCACCATGTTGCGGGTGTACTGCTCGTGGCCGGGCGCGTCGCCGATGATGAACTTGCGGTCTTCGGTGTTGAAGTAGCGGTAGGCCACGTCGATGGTGATGCCCTGCTCGCGCTCGGCGCGACAGGCCGTCGGTCAGCAGGGCCAGGTCGGTCTCGCCCTGGCGCTGCACGCCGGCGAGGTGGTCCTGCAGCACCGCCTTGCTGTCCACCAGCAGGCGGCCGATCAGCGTGCTCTTGCCGTCGTCCACCGAGCCGCAGGTGATGAACTTCAGGGCATTTTTGGAATATTTTTGGCCATACCCCAGCGTGGAATGGTCATTGTTTGCTATCAATGTTGAATCTTTGATCATGTCAGAACCTTTTTCAGAGTGACCGGCTTTATCTCAGAGGCACCGCAGAGCCGGCTTCGCCGGGCTACTCGTGCCGCCCCCTGCAAGGGGGAAGGAGGCCACGCGAAGTGGGCAAGCCTGGGGGTGTGCCTAGAAGTAGCCGTCTTTTTTGCGCTTTTCCATTGAGGCGTCAGAGGTCTTGTCGTCCATGCGGGTGGCGCCACGCTCGCTGACGTCGGCGGCCAGGGTTTCGATCACGATGTCGCCGGCGGTGGCGGCCAGGCTTTCGACCGGGCAGGTGCAGGTGATGTCGCCCACGGTGCGAAAGCGCACGTCACGCACCACGACCTGCTCGCCGTCCTTCGGCGGCGTGAGTTCGGTCACCGGCACCAGCAGGCCCTTGCGGTCGACCACTTCGCGTTGGTGGGTGTAGTAGATCGAGGGCAGGGCGATCTGCTCGCGCTCGATGTACTGCCAGACGTCCAGCTCGGTCCAGTTGCTGATCGGGAACACGCGGAAGTGCTCGCCGGGTGCCAGCCGGGTGTTGAACAGGGTCCACAGCTCGGGGCGCTGGGCCTTGGGCTGCCACTGGCCGAAGCTGTCGCGGTGGGAAAAGATGCGCTCCTTGGCGCGGGCCTTTTCCTCGTCGCGGCGGGCGCCGCCGATCAGCGCATCAAAGCGGAATTCCTCGATGGCTTCCAGCAGCGTCACCGACTGGTGCACGTTGCGGCTCTCGCCCGGGTGGGCCAGGCGCACGGTGCCGCGCGCCATGGAGTCCTCGACGCTGCGCACGATCAATTCGGCGCTGCAGTTCCTTCGCGCGCGAGTCGCGGAAATCGGTGACCTCGACGAAGTTGTGGCCGGTGTCGATCATCAGCAGCGGGTAGGGCAGGCGGCCGGCGCCGAAAGCCTTCTCGGCGCACTTGAGCATCACCAGCGAGTCCTTGCCGCCGGAGAACAGCAGCGCAGGGCGCTCGAAGCGGCGGCCACCTCGCGCAGGATGAAGATGGTTTCCTCTTCGAGCGCGTCCAGGTGGGCGTTGCTCAGGTGATGGGGGTGCATCGGGTGCGGCGCAAGGGCCGCGGCAGCTTCGAGCAGTTCGGTTTCGGTACGGGCGTTCATGCGGGGGCTCTCTCTTGTTGTTTGACGTGCAGTTCGCCCTGCGCGACATGCAGGCCGCACTCCTTGGCGGCTTCGTCTTCCCACCACCAGCGGCCGGCGCGGAAGTCTTCGCCCACGGCGATGGCGCGGGTGCAGGGCGCGCAGCCGATGCTGGGATAGAACTGGTCGTGCAGCGGGTTGCAGGCGACCTGGTTCAGCGCGATGTAGTGCCAGACGTCGCCCCAGGTCCAGTTGGCCAGCGGGTTGAACTTGAGCAGACCCTTGGTCGTTTGTTCGGCGGTGTCGATCAAAGGCACCTCGGCGCGCGCGCCCGATTGCTCGCGGCGCAGGCCGGTGATCCAGGCGCTTTTGCCGGCCAGCGCGCGGCCCAGCGGCTCCATCTTGCGGATGCCGCAGCAGGCCTTGCGCAGCTCGATGCTCTTGTACATCGCCTCCTTGCCTTCCCGGTCGACAAACTGCAACACGGCGTCGGCCGCCGGGCGGTAGACAGTGAGCGGGGCTTGCGGATGCGCGGCCTGCTGCACCCGGAGACGATCGAGCAGCGCCAGCGTCTCGGCATGCAACGCGCCGGTTTCCAGCACGAAGATGCCGGAATGGGCAGCGCGTGGCGTGTTGATCAGGTGGGTGATCACCATGTCCTCGGCGCCCAGGCTGCTGGCCTGGGTCGCCGCGCCGGTGTCGGCGGCCTGGCGCAGCAGGGCCACGGTTTCGGCCACGCGCCCATCGAAGCCGGCTGTGGCGCGTGCGTACAAGGCGATCGCCGACGCCTGTGCGGGTGTGCCGGGCAGGGCGCTGAGGGTGCTTGCGCTCATGCCGGCCCCCGGGCGAACAGGGGCGCGGGCGTGACCGCATCGCCCTGGTAGAAGGCGTTGAAGCGCTCGAACTGGCGTTGCGCGGCGCTGGCGTCCACGCCTTCGCGCAGCACGGCGGCGTCGAAGCCCGAGCGCTGCATCTGCACCAGCTGGTCGATCAGCACGTCACCGGTGGCACGAATCTCGCCCTGGAAGCCCAGGCGCCGGCGCAGCAGGAAGGCCTGGCTGTAGGCGCGCCCGTCGGTGAACTTGGGGAAATGCAGGTCGATGCGCTGCACGCCGGCGAGATCGAAGGCCCGTGGATCGGCGTCGTTGGGGATTTCAATGCTTTTCCGGGCTTCCCCCAGCTTCGAATGGTCGTAGTTAGCTATGATTTTCATACTGTTTTCGTTCCTGGGTGGCTCAGGCCGTGGCTTCCTCGGCCTGGCGCGCGGCGTTGGCTGCGGTCTTGAAGGGCTCGTGGCCGACGCGGCGCAGCGTGGCGATGAAGGTCTCATGGCCCTGACGCAGGTCGCGGTAGGTGTCAAGCACGGCCTCGATCACGTCGGGCACTTCGGCCGCCGAAAACGAGGGGCCGACCACCTTGCCGGGCACCGGCGCGCCCGACAGCTTCGAGCCGTCGGAGCCGCCCGAGCGTCACCTGGTACCACTCGCGTCCGTCCTTGTCCACGCCCAGGATGCCGATATGGCCGCTGTGGTGGTGGCCGCAGGAGTTGATGCAGCCGCTGATGTGCAGGTCGATCTCGCCCAGGTCGTGCAGCTCGTCCAGGTCCTGGTAGCGCTCCATGAGGGCGGCGGCCAGCGGAATCGAGCGGGCATTGGCCAGCGCGCAGAAGTCGCCGCCTGGGCAGGCGATCATGTCGGTCAGCAGGCGCACATTGGAACGGGCGAAACCGGCCTGGCGCGCAGCACGCCAGAGGTCGGGCAACTGGTCGCAGCGCACCCAGGGCAGCAGCAGGTTCTGGTCGTGGGTCACACGCAGCTCGCCTGCGCTGAAGGTCTCAGCCAGGTCGGCGGCGATGTCGAGCTGGTCGGCCGTGGCATCGCCGGGCGCCTGGCCCAGGCGCTTGAACGACAGCGTGACGGCGCGCATGTCGGGGTTCTGGTGCGGTGCGACGTTCTGCTTCAGCCAGCGGCTGAATTCGACGTCGTTCTCGGCGGCGGCGCGCAGGATCTGGGAGACCTTCACGTCCGCGGTTTTCCCGCCACGGTGGAGCGCCGGCGGCACGAAGGAGGCACGCACGCGGTCGAGCTCGGCCTGGGGAATGGTGTGCGGCGCACCGTCGTGGTCGACGATCTGCCGGTACTCGGCCTCGACCTCGTCGATGTAGCGCTGGCCCTCGGCCTTCACCAGGATCTTGATGCGCGCCTTGTACATGTTGTCGCGCCGGCCCCAGCGGTTGTAGACGCGCACCACCGCTTCGAGGTAATTCATGATCTGGTTCCAGGGCAGGAACTCGCGGATCGTGGTGGCGATCACCGGCGTGCGGCCCATGCCGCCGCCGACCAGCACCTTGAAGCCCAGCTCGCCGGCCGCGACGCGGTGGGTCGCCTCGCTTTCACCGCCGTGCGTGCCTTCGCCCTCGCTGCGGATCAGTTGCAAGCCCACGTCGTGCCAGGCGATGGCGGCGCGATCCTCGCGGGCGCCGCTGATGGCGATCTTGAACTTGCGCGGCAGGAAGGCGAACTCGGGGTGCAGCGTGCTCCACTGGCGCAGGATTTCCGCGAACGGGCGCGGATCGGCGACCTCGTCCACGGCGATGCCGGCACGCTCGTCGCTGGTGATGTTGCGGATGCAATTGCCGCTGGTCTGGATGCCGTGCAGGTTGACGCTGGCCAGCAGGTCCATCACGTCGGCGGATCTTTCGAGCGGGATCCAGTTGAACTGCACGTTCTGGCGCGTCGAGAAGTGGCCGTAGCCGGACTTCAGGCGCGGTGCCGGGAAGTCGCTGATGCGGTCCTGCGTGGCTTGCGCCTCGGCCAGCAGGGCGGCGTCGGGCCGGTCGTACTCGCGGGCGATCTGCGCCAGCACGCGCACCTGCGCGCTGGACAGCTCGCCATAGGGCACGGCCACGCGCAGCATGGGCGCGTAACGCTGCACGTACCAGCCGTTTTGCAGCCGCAGCGGGCGGAATTCATCGTCGCTGAGCTGGCCGGTCTGCCAGCGCTCGAACTGGTCGCGGTACTGGGCGGCGCGCAGCTTGACGAACTGGGTGTCGAAGTCGGTGTAGTGGTACATGGTGGTCGGCAGGTTTAGGAAATCAGATCAGGACCAGCTTGGTGCCGGCGTAGGCGAGCAGCAGCGAGAGGACGGAGCGGATCAGCCGCTCAGGGGTTCTGGACATCAGGTGCGAGCCGACCCAGATGCCGGGCAGCGACCCGGCCAGCAGCTTGGCCAGCAGCGGCCAGTCGACCGAGCCCAGCGAGGCGTGGCCCAGCCCGGCTACCAGTGTCAGCGGCACCGCGTAGGCGATGTCGGCCCCGACGATGCGCGGCAGCGGCAGCAGCGGGTACAGCAGCAACAGCACGGTAACGCCAATCGCGCCGGCGCCGACCGAGGTCAGCGTGACCAGAACGCCGATGACGGCCCCGAACAGGAGCGGCAAGGCCCAGTGGCGCGGCCGTATGGCTTGGGCCAGCTGACTGTCCGGCAGCGAACGCGGCGCCTGCTTGCCGCGAACCGCCTTGAACAGGGTGGCGGCCGCCGTCAACAGCAGCGCCACGCCCAGTGTGGTGGTCATCACGCGCTGCACGGCGGGATCGGCCGGGCCGACGGTGTGCAGCACGTACAAGGTCAGCAGCGCGGCCGGGATGCTGCCGGCGCACAGATGGGCCACCACGCGCCAGGGCACCAGGCGCTGGCGGGCCAGGCTCACGGTGCCGCCCATCTTGGTGAACGCCGCAAACAGCAGGTCGGTACCGACTGCCAGGTAAGGCTTGACGCCGAAGAAAAAGATCAGGATCGGCGTCATCAGGGAGCCGCCGCCCACGCCGGTCAGGCCGACGACGATCCCCACGAAGAAGCCGGCAAAGATGAAAGCAAAATCATGCATGTCCGCGACTCTATGGGCTCTTTATGCATAAACAAACTATTTATTAGTTGTTGATATATTCTTTTTGAGCATAAGAGGTCGATAGACGCGGCGGCTTGTCGACCGTGTCAACGGTGGTGACAGAATTGCGTTGTCACGTTGGCGACAATCTGTGCGCTGGTGCTGCTACATTACGCAGCTTTCGGAGGTTCGATGAAGCAATACGTCGTTGGGAGTCTGGCCCTCGCAGCCTCGGTGGTGTTCGCGCAGGGCGCGCCCATCAAGATCGGGGAAATCAACAGCTACTCGGCCATCCCGCAGTTCACGCAGCCCTACAGGCAGGGCTGGCAACTCGCCGTAGAGGAAGTCAATGCCTCGGGAGGGTTGCTGGGCCGCAAGGTGGAGGTGATCAGCCGCGACGACGGTGGCAAGCCTGAAGAAGCCCTGCGCCACGCGGTGGAACTCACGTCAAAAGAACAGGTCGATGTGCTCGCCGGGGGCTTCCTGAGCAACGTGGGCCTGGCGCTGGCCGACCATGCCGCCAAGAGCAAGCGGGTGTTCGTCGCGACCGAGCCGCTGACCGATGCCATCGTCTGGGACAAAGGCAACCGCTACACCTTCCGCCTGCGCCCCAGCACCTGGATGCAGGCGGCCATGCTGGTCGAAGAAGCCGCGAAGATGCCGGCCAAACGCTGGGCGACGATTGCGCCCAACTACGAATACGGCCAGAGCGCGGTCGCCAGCTTCAAGGAACTGCTCAAGGCCAAACGCCCCGATGTTGAATTCGTTGCCGAACAGTGGCCGGCGCAGGGCAAGCTGGAGGCGGGCAGCACACTCAGCGCCGTCATGAACAGCAAGCCCGACGCGATCTTCAACGTCACCTTCGCGGCCGACCTGGCGCGGCTGGTGCGTGAAGGCAACCAGCGCGGCGTGTTCCCCAAGGTGCCGGTGGTTTCCATGTTGTCGGGCGAGCCCGAGTACCTGGATGTGCTGAAGGACGAGACGCCCAAGGGCTGGATCGTCACCGGCTACCCCTGGGACCAGATCGACAGCAAGGAGCATGCGTCTTTCGCGGCCAACTATTACAAAAGGTACAACGAGAATCCCAAGGTCGGCTCGGTGGTGGGCTACGCCGCCATGCAGGCGATCTTCGAGGCGATCCGCAAGGCGAAGAGCACCGACAACGAAAAGCTGGTGGTGGCCCTGCGCGGCCTGAAGTTCAGCACGCCTTTCGGCCCGGCCGAGTTCCGCGCGATCGACCAGCAGTCGACGATGGGCGCCTATGTGGGCAAGCTCGATGTGCGGGGCGGCAAGGGCACCATGGTGCAGTGGCGTTACGCCGACGGAAAGAATTACCAGCCCACCGACGCCTACGTGAAGGCACGCCGCCCGGCGGAGGCGATGAAGTAAGTTCGGACGCCGTCCGTCAACGAAAAAGAGCCCCGCGCTGCGGGGCTCTTTTGTATCGGGTGGTCGTCAGATTGAAGAACTCGGTTCCATGGGGTCCCCAACGTTTGGCAGTGCCCGAGGCTCAAGTCCTGATGCATCGGTCGCTTCGACCAGATCTTCGTAGTAGTGGAAAGCATGGCAGCTTTTGGCCCAATGCCGGTTGGTGGCTTTGCGGGTGCCCACGCCCACCAGCACGTGGCCCGCAGCCCTGATCTTTTGCGCCAGCGGCATGAAGTCACTGTCGCCGCCAACGACCACGACGGTGCCAATTTGGCTGAAGCGGACCATGTCCTCGGCAGCGTCCAGACACAGCCGGATGTCCGCGCCGTTCTTGGTCGAGGCCCCGGGCGGGAACAACTGGATCAGCTCCATCGCGTTCTGGAGCAACGCGTCACGATAGCGGCCGAAGAACTGCCAGTTGCAGTAGGCGCGGTTGATCGCGACGGGGCCGAAAGACGCTGCCAGATCCATGATGGCTTGAACGTCGATCAGCGGTTCCTGCGCCTTGAAGCGTCCATCCGGCTTGCTGTACGAGCCTTCGCCCAGCCGTGCCTCGGAAAGGCTGGCGTGGAGGTTCTCGAAATCCCAATAAAGGGCAACGAGGTGCCTTGCTTCCTGGGTATGGGCGTTCAAGTCAGTTTCCAAGGTTGTAGATGGAGAGGCCTGTCTGGGGGCTGGCTTGCGAAAGACCGGTGCCACAAACCGTTCAAGGCTAAGGCAATCCTGTGGAGCTAGCGACCCGCGGGTTTGAGGTCAAGGATAAACCGCTTTTCGATCAGATCGGCGTCGTCGAAATGCCGGCGTCCGACGAACGCGGTTGGCTGCCGGCCTGATTGACGCATGGCACCGGCACGCGGGATGCCCATGGGCCAGAACAACCACGCCTCCAACCGGTCGGTGCCGACGATAAAGCCGTCCGGGCCAAAGACGCTGCGATACGTCTGCGATCCATCCGGCAGTGAGCGAAGTTCGTCGTAGTCGCGCCAGACGTAATGCCTTTGACTGTCAGCCCTCTCCACGCTGACCTGATCGATGTAGTGCGTGCCGGCGGCGACACGGATCACCAGCCGATCCGACGGGCCGATATGCGGCAGTGACTGCGGGCTGAAGGCCCACTCGATGCCCGGCTCCGGCGCCGGCTTCGGCCGCGCCAACGGCGTGGGAAAGAACATGTGATAGCAGCCGCAAGGGTGAATCGTGTCGTAGAGCACCGGTGATCCATCGGGTGCCAGCGTCACGCGAAACACCAGCCCGTCGAGCTTGCCGGCCAGCAAGTCGAGCCGAGCGTTGCTTTCCGCCGAACGCGCGGGGAACCAGAGGATATAGCTCAGTTGCAGCAGACTTGCAGCGCCGTGGCGGGTATAGCCGACCTGCCGGTAGACTGCCGGCGTTGCGCGGTCCACCTCCAGTGTGCTGCTGGCGGCGTTCGAGGCGCCAGGACGCCAGACCAGTGCGCCTGGCCGGTCATCGTCGCTGGCGAGAGCGATGTCAAAGCCGGGCGCAAACTGCGCGAACAGAAATTCCAGATCGTCCGCCGATGGCGCTGGCACCTGCAGGGGATCGCCAGCGGCGGGCGCCAGCATCTCGCCCAGGCGCTGGTGGGTGACGACCCCGGGCGGCGGGCGTGCCGGAGGCGAAAGGCGCAGGCGCGAACTGCCCACTGGTGGCGCGTCATTGCGGGAAAAAACCAGACTGCGTGAAACCTCAAAGCGTTCGACGCCGGCCGAAAAGGGCAACCGTGTCAGCGGGTACAGGCCGAGCACCCGGTAGGGCGTGACGTAGTCGTCGGGAACCTCCATGCGTTCGCGCAAGGCCACCATGCGCTGCGGGCTGGCCAGGTCGCTCGCACCCAGTCGACGGGCGCAGTCCCGGGTGCGCTGTAACATGGCCGGCGGATCGGCAGTGACGCCCGAATGGGCTGCGATTTTCGCGCGCGCTGGCTGGTTCAGATTGCGTATCTCGATGTCCCGCGCTTTCAGGTCCAGTTCCTGAAGCCGGCGCATCAGACTGTCGGCGCGATCCTCCGGATCCGTGCCCGACGGGTCCAGGCGCAGCGCATCACGGTGTGAAGCCGTGAACCGGTCGAGACGCAGGTGGCGAAACCCGGCGATGCGGGTCTCTCCGGCGTCACGAACGCCCGCCTGATCGATCTCGGCGTCCAACGCCTCATACCAGTCTGTGCACGCCTGCAGTTCCGGCGTCATCGGTGCCGGTGCGTGGGCGAGAGCCGGAGGTCTGGCGGCGCAGCCCGGGAGGGCCAGCATCGCCAGCGCGAGCAAAACAGTGCCCGCGATCTGGAATGCGACTTTCTTGCGTCTGGCGATCTCGGGGCTCATTGCGCAACGGAAGGCAGGAGCGTTGTGATCGGTCCGGGGAGCATCGCCCGTCGCTCGATCTCGCGCACCATGCCGACGAACTGCTCGCGCATGAGAAGCCTCACCACAGCCTCGCCAATCAGCGGCGGCAAGTCGGACTCAGGGGCGATGGCACCGCTCCATCGCAAAAGCACTCGCGACGGGTTTGTCATGACTTCGGCTTCGTAGCGACCGGTCAGGTGGCGCAGGGTTCCGGTGATGCGTCGCACTTCAAGTCGGGGCGGGCGTTCAGTCGCCTCGACGGTCACATCGATGGGAATCGCCAGGAAAAGAAAGCGTGCCTCGCCCGTTTGCGCGATGGTGGTCACCGCGCCATTGCGGGCGGTGATTCGGCTTTTCTTCAAACCAGGGATGAACTCCGGCAGACGCTCGTAGTCGACCAGCGTGTTCCAGACCAATGAAAAGGGCGCCTCGATGATGGCGTGCGCCCGCACTTCGATCAAATCCCCGCTGCTATGGGTATCGACCTCGGTCAGGCTAGCAGCCCGCAGCGCAGGCACCGCGGCCATGAGCATCGCCGCCACGAGTCCGTACGCAAGGCCGCGCGGTTGAGGGACCGGGGCCAGGGACAGGCCAGCCGATGGGCGGACGAAGGGGTGCTTGAATGGAAACCGCATGCTGGAGGCGCAGTGTATTCCCTGTGTGGCGCGATCCGGGGATCGTTCAGCAGGCTCAGCCCGTCTTGTGAAGGCGAAGGGGCGCGGGGGCGAGACTTGCCGTTCTGGTGCGATTTTTTCTGGCGTCCGTTGCCCAGCTTACAGGGGTTCGACCTGACCCAAGCAATACGGGCCCGAAGGCCCGTATTTTCTTGTTGTCTGGCGGAGCAGGCGGGATTCGAACCCGCGGAGGGCTATTAACCCTCACACGCTTTCCAGGCGTGCGACTTAAACCACTCATCCACCGCTCCAGAGCCTTGAATTATAGCAGTGAGGGCCCTGTTCCCCGCTTGAGCGGCGCCCTGAAACCACGCCGCAAGCCGCTCAGGGCGCCCTGGTGCCCTGCACCATCTTCATGGCCGACGCGAGCAGTGCCGACACTTCGGTCATGTTGCTCGGCACGATCAGCGTGGTGGTCGCGTCAGCAGCGACCTTGCTGTAGGCCTCGACCGCTTTCTCGGCGACCTTGAGCTGGACGGCTTCAGCGCCGCCCGGTTGCCGGATAGCCTGCGCGATGCGTTCGATGGCCTGGGCGGTGGCCTCGGCCACGGCGAGGATGGACTGGGCATCGCCTTGGGCCTTGTTGATGACGGCCTGCTTCTCGCCTTCCGATCGGGCGATGAAAGCCTCGCGCTCGCCGGTGGCGATGTTGATCTGCTCCTGTCGCCGGCCCTCCGAGGCGGCGATCAGCGCTCGCTTTTCGCGCTCGGCGGTGATCTGCTGCTGCATGGCATGCAAAATTTCCTTGGGTGGGGTCAGGTCCTTGATCTCGTAGCGCAGCACCTTGACGCCCCAGTTCAAGGCCGCCTCGTCGATGGCCTGCACCACCTGGGCGTTGATGATGTCGCGCTCTTCAAAGGTCTTGTCGAGTTCCAGCTTGCCAATGACGGAGCGCAGCGAGGTCTGCGCCAGCTGCGAGATGGCCGTGATGTAGTTGCTGGAGCCGTAGCTGGCGCGCATGGCATCGGTCACCTGAAAGTACAGGATGCCGTCCACCTGCAACTGGGTGTTGTCGCGCGTGATGCAGACCTGGCTGGGAATGTCCAGCGGGACTTCCTTGAGCAGGTGCTTGTACGCGACCTTGTCCACAAACGGTATCAGGAAGCTCAGTCCTGGGGTCAGGGTACCGTTGTATTTTCCGAGTCGCTCCAATACCCACGCATGCTGCTGGGGGACGACCTTGACCGACTGGGTGACAAAGATCACCGCGATAACGAAGAGAACGATTGCAACTTCCATTGATTTCTCCAGATGTTTCGACAGGCCCAGCGGGCCAAAGCTCACACTTTGCGCACAATCAGCCGACTGCCGACCACCTCCACGATGACGTAGGCGCCTGGCAGGGGTGCGGCACCCGGCATCAGGGAGATCTGCCATTTGGCCCCCCGATACTTCACCTCGCCGGTGCCATCAGGGTTCAACGCCTCTACCTGAACCGTCTCGCCCACATCCAGATTGACATCGTGATTGGCGCCGGCCGGCAGCGCGGAAGGCATCTTCTGCTTGTAGGTGCGCCAGGCCACGACGGAGCCACCGCCGACCATCGCCGCCACCACCACCTCGACCGTGAACGTGGCGCCGAGATGCGCCGCAATGGCCGCAGCGGCCATGCCCGTGGCCAGCATCAGCAGGTAAAACGTGCCGGTCATCAGTTCCGCAGCCACAAGGGAGCCGGCAATCAGCCACCAGACGGTCGAATCGGTCATTTGTGTCCCCAGTGTCTTGTCATGACCACATTTTGGGTCCAATGCGGCCAAGCGCAAGAACCCGGTCACTGAATTTCCTTACACTTCGCGCCTGTTTTGCATTTTTCGCCCGTCAGTTCGCCTTTCCGGCCGGAGCCCATCATGAAATTCCGCTTCCCCATCGTCATCATCGACGAGGATTACCGCTCCGAGAACACCTCGGGCCTGAGCATTCGCGCGCTGGCCCAAGCCATTGAGGGTGAGGGATTCGAGGTGCTGGGCGTCACCAGCTACGGGGATCTTTCGCAATTCGCCCAACAGCAAAGTCGCGCCAGCGCCTTCATCCTGTCAATTGACGACGAAGAATTCACCCCTGGCCCTGACCTGGACCCGGCGGTGCTGAACCTGCGCCACTTCATCGAGGAGGTGCGCCGCAAGAACCTCGATGTCCCGATCTACATCTATGGCGAGACCAAGACGTCACGGCATATTCCCAACGACATCCTGCGTGAACTGCATGGTTTCATTCATACCTTCGAGGACACCCCGGAGTTCGTTGCACGCCACATCATCCGCGAAGCCAAAAGCTACCTGGAAGGGCTGCAGCCACCTTTCTTCAAGGCTTTGCTGGACTATGCCGAGGACGGCTCCTACTCGTGGCATTGTCCGGGGCATTCGGGTGGCGTGGCCTTCCTGAAAAGCCCGGTGGGGCAGATGTACCACCAGTTCTACGGCGAGAACATGCTGCGGGCCGACGTCTGCAACGCCGTGGAGGAGCTCGGGCAGTTGCTCGATCACGACGGTGCCATAGGCAAGAGCGAACGCAACGCCGCACGCATCTTCAATGCCGACCATTGCTTCTTTGTGACCAATGGCACCAGCACCAGCAACAAGATGGTCTGGCACCACACGGTGGCGCCCAACGACGTGGTGGTGGTGGACCGCAACTGCCACGTCTCCATCCTGCACGCGATCATCATGACCGGGGCGATTCCCGTGTTCCTCAAGCCCACGCGCAACCACTTCGGCATCATCGGGCCGATCCCGAAAAGCGAGTTCGAGCCGGCGGCGATCAAGGCCAAGATCATGGCCAATCCGCTCATCCGTGAGCATCTGCAGGGTGTCGACATCAGCACGATCAAGCCGCGCGTGCTGTCACTGACCCAGTCCACCTACGACGGCGTGCTCTACAACACCGAGACGGTCAAGGGCATGCTCGACGGCTATGTGGACAACATCCACTTCGACGAAGCCTGGCTGCCGCACGCCGCGTTTCACCCGTTCTATGGCACCTACCATGCGATGGGCAAGAAGCGCACGCGCCCGAAGCAGGCGGTAGTCTATGCAACCCAGTCGATCCACAAGCTGCTGGCCGGCATCAGCCAGGCCAGCCACGTGCTCGTGCAGGACTCCCAGACGGTCAAGCTGGACAAGCACCTCTTCAACGAGGCCTACCTGATGCACACCTCGACGTCGCCGCAGTACAGCATCATTGCCAGTTGCGACGTGGCGGCGGCGATGATGGAGCCGCCCGGCGGCACGGCGCTGGTCGAGGAGAGCATTGCCGAGGCGTTGGATTTCCGACGCGCCATGCGAAAGGTCGACGAGGAATACGGCGATGACTGGTGGTTCAAGGTCTGGGGGCCGGACAAGCTGGTGGACGAGGGCATTGGCCGCGCCGACGCCTGGGTCATCAAGGGGGAGTCCGCCAAGGCCAAGGCCGGCGTCAACTGGCACGGTTTCGGCAAGATGGCCACGGGCTTCAACATGCTCGACCCGATCAAGTCAACCATCGTCACGCCCGGCATGGACCTGAACGGCAAGTTCGCCAGGACGGGTATTCCGGCCAGCATCGTGACCAAGTTTCTGGCGGAGCATGGCGTGGTGGTGGAAAAGACCGGCCTGTACAGCTTCTTCATCATGTTTACCATCGGCATCACCAAGGGCCGCTGGAACAGCATGCTCACGGCCCTGCAGCAGTTCAAGGACGACTATGCCAAGAACCAGCCGATGTGGCGCATCCTTCCCGAGTTCTGCCAGAAGCATCCCCGCTATGAAAAAATGGGCTTGGCTGACCTGTGCCAGCATGTGCACCAGTTGTACGCCAAGTACGACATCGCGCGCCTCACGACCGAGATGTACCTGAGCGACCTTGCGCCGGCCATGAAGCCGGCCGACGCGTATGCGCACATTGCGCACCGCAAGACAGAGCGGGTTGAAATCGACCACCTGGAAGGGCGTGTCACCGTGGGTCTGGTCACGCCTTACCCGCCGGGCATTCCACTCCTGATCCCCGGCGAGGTCTTCAACCGCAAGATCGTCGATTACCTCAAGTTCGCCCGCGAGTTCAACACGCAGTGCCCGGGCTTCGAGACCGACATTCACGGCCTCGTCGAGGAAGAAGGGCTGGATGGAGTGCGTCACTATTTCGCCGATTGCGTGAAATGAGTGCGGGTCGCCTGGAGGGTTCCCGTCTCGCCATTTCTTGACAGGAACGGCATGTGGCCATCGTCCAATCGCCACTATTTGCTATGAATACAGGACTTTACCGGGCGTCTGCCTTGGCACCGGGCGTCCAGTCTTCACGGACCCGCAAGAAACTGGCAAAGCGGGGAACACCCTTGTCAGTCGTGCCGCGGTAGCGGTAAGTCACCCACGTGCCGACCGCCGGCGGTGCCGCGCGTTGGGCGTCAGTGAAGCCAGTGCCCAGTTTCAGCAGAAGGCCGCTGTTGGTCTGCACCAGCAGCGCGCCCAGCCGGCCCGTGTGCTTGCCCTGGCCGGGCACGTGGGCGATCACCCGGGCCTCCGCGTCGTCATAAGGCTTGTACTTGAGCAGATCGTCGTTGCGCGCGGCGCGGTAGAGCGAATCGCCCCGATGCAGCATCACGCCCTCGCCACCGGCTTTGACGGTCTGGCGCATCAGCGTCTGCAGTGCGGCATCGCTGGCGACTTTGCGCTGTGCCACGGGCTGTACCCAGGGCACAGCCAACTGCGCCAGCAATTGCTGGTAAGCCGTGATGCGTTCCGTGAAGGTGCCGCCATGGGCGGGCAGATCAAATACCATGAAGCGCATGTCGCGCCAGGCCGCGTCGATCGGTGTTTGCTGGCGTACCGTGGAGACCGCGTGGGAAAAGCGGCCGCGCCCGGCCCAGAGTTCGCCGTCCAGGGGCACGTCGGGCCATCCGGCCGTGAACCATTCCGGCGTGGCAATGCGTTCGCCCCCGCGCGTCCAGAGCAGTTTTCCATCCCAGTAGCCGCGCACACCGTCGTATTTTTCACTGACCCAGTAGTCCGCCAGCGGCGTGATGCCGGGCGCGGTAGACGTTGGCCAGCATCAACGGCGGGGCAGCGCCCGCCGCCGCCAAGGCACCTGTTCCGGCATTCGGACCCAGCGCCGCCAATGCAAGCAGCGAGAGAATCTGGCGGCGCTTCATGTGACAGCCTATTTGGCGCTATCCAATAGATAGCTGAAAGAGTCCCATTGGCGTTGGGATCGGGCCAATTGGATCACTGACCTGGCCTCAGACGCCCGCGCTGTCGCGCGAGGCGCCCGCCGTCTGGCTGAAACCACCGTCCACATACGAAATCTCGGCAGTGACACCGCTGGCCAGGTCGCTGAGCAGGAAGGCCGCGACGTTGCCCACATCCTCGATGGTCACGTTGCGGCGCAGGGGCGATGCTGAAGCCACCATGCCCAGGAGCTTGCCGAAGTCCTTGATGCCGCTGGCCGCCAGCGTCTTGATCGGGCCGGCGCTGACGCCGTTGACGCGGATGCCGCGCGGACCCAGGGACTCTGCCAGGTACCGCACTGACGCTTCGAGAGAGGCCTTGGCCAGGCCCATCGTGTTGTAGTGCGGAATGATGCGCAGTGCGCCCAGGTAGCTCATGGTCAGCAGTGAGGACTTCGGATTCAGGTAGGGCAGCGCGGCCTTGGCCATGGCCGGGAAACTGTAGGCGCTGATGTCCTGCGCAATGCGGAAGTTCTCCCGCGTCAGACCGTCGAGAAAGTCGCCAGCAATGGCTTCGCGCGGCGCGAAGCCGATGCTGTGCACGAAGCCGTCGAAGGTGGGCCAGCTTTTCGCCAGATCGCTGAACATCCTGTCGATCTGCTCGTCGCTGGCGACGTCGCAGTCAAAGATCAAGGATGAATTGAATTCGGCCGCGAACTCGGTGATGCGGTCCTTGAATCGCTCGCCGACATAGCTGAAGGCCAGTTCGGCACCCTGTTCGTGGCATGCCCTGGCAATGCCGTAGGCGATGGAGCGGTTTGACAGCAGGCCAGTGATCAGCAGTTTCTTGCCAGCGAGAAAGCCGGTTTTTTGGCTCATGTAGGAGTCTCCGAAAAAAATCTGTGCAGAATTGTCGCATGCGAGGATTCTTCTTTGGCTTGTTGTTCTGGGTTTGCGGTCCCGTTTGGTCGGCCCATGCGTACGCCCAGTTCGGCGATATCAAGTACCCGCCGGGCTTCCAGCACTTCGACTACGTCAACCCGAGCGCCCCCAAGGGCGGCGAGATCGCACTGGTGCCGCCCACCCGCCTGTCCAATTTCGACAAATACAACCCTTTTACCCTGAAGGGCAGTGCGCCACCCGCCCTGGTCGGCCTGGTTTTCGAGACCCTGCTGACCGGGACGCTCGATGAGCCGACCACCGCCTACGGTCTGCTGGCCGAAGACGTTTCCGTGGCGCCGGACCGGCTTTCGGCGGTCTTTCGCCTGAATCCCGCCGCCCGCTTCTCCACCGGCGATCCGGTGCTTGCCGCCGATGTCAAGCATTCATTCGACCGGCTGGTCAGCAAGGAAAGCGCGCCGCAGTACCGCACGATCTTTGGCGAGGTGCTCGGCGCCACGGTACTGGACGAGCGCACCATCCGCTTTGACTTCAAGCGCGCGAATGCCGAACTGCCGCTGATTGTGGGAGGCCTGCCGGTGTTCAGCCGCAAGTGGGGGGTGGAGAACGGCAAGGCCAAGCCGCTGGACCAGATCATCACCGACATGCCGATTGGCAGCGGCCCCTATCGCATCGGCAAGGTCAACTTCGGGCGGGACATCACCTATGAGCGCGACCCGGACTACTGGGCGAAAGACCTCAACGTGCGCCGTGGCCTGTTCAACTTCGACCGCATCACCTACAAGATCTACAAGGACAACACGGCGCAGCTCGAAGCCTTCAAGGCCGGCGAGTTCGACTACATCCAGGCCTTCATCGCACGCGAATGGGCGCGCGCCTACACCGGCAAGCCTTTTGACAGCGGCCGGCTCATCAAGAAAGAGCTGAAACACGGCAATGCTGGCGACTTCCAGGGTTTTCAGTTCAATGTCCGGCGCGACAAGTTCAAGGACCCGCGCGTGCGCGAAGCGATTGGCCTGGCCATGGATTTCGAGTGGCTCAACCGACAGCTGTTCTACAACGCCTACACCCGGGTCCGTGGCTACTTCGTCGCGAGCGATTTCGAGGCCACGGGCAAGCCCGGCGCGGATGAGCTGGCGCTGCTGGAGCCATTGCGCGCCAAGTTGCCGCCGGAGGTCTTCACCCAGGACGTGCCACAACCGCCCGTGACCAGCCTCGATCCGGCCTCCGGGCGCACGCTGCGCGACAACCTGCGCCGCGCGCGCTCGCTGCTGGCCGAGGCCGGCTGGACCTACCGTGATGGTGCGTTGCGAAACGCCAAGGGCGAGGCGTTCAACATCGAGTTTCTGGACAACTCCGGATCGATGGGGCGCGTGGTGACGCCCTTCGCCAAGAATCTTGAAAAGCTCGGCATCACAGTGAACTACAAGGTCATCGACTTCGCGATCCTGCAAAAACGTATGGATGTGTTCGATTTCGAGGTCATCAGCAGCCGGGCCGTGGGCAGTGAAGCCCCGGGCACCGAACTGCTGGAGCGTTTCGGCTCGAAGGCCGCAGACGTCGAAGGGTCCAGCAATGTCATCGGCATCAGGAACCCGGCGGTGGACGCGTTGCTCGACAAAGTGATTTCGGCCCAGACACGGCCTGAGCTGGTGGCCCGGGTGCGCGCGCTGGACCGGGTGCTGCGTTTTGGCCATTACGTTGTGCCGCACTGGTACGGTGGCGTGCACCGTGTGGCGTACCGGGCCGGGCGCTTCGAGCAACCCGCGGTGACACCGCGCTACTACCAGCCCGAGAGCTGGATCACCAGCACATGGTGGGCTACCGAGGCCAATCGTGACGAATTGCGTCGCGGCTCGGCTGGACAGACAAAGAACTGAAGATGCCGGCCTATATCCTCAAGCGCCTGCTGCTGATGATTCCGACGCTGTTCGGCGTGCTGTTGTTGACCTTCGTGGTGATCCAGTTCGTGCCCGGTGGGCCGGTCGAGCAGATGGTGTCGCAGTTGCAGGGCCGTGATTCGGGCGGCGAGGGCGCCGCGGCCAGCGGGGCCGGCTACCGGGGGCGCCAGGGCGTGGACGCGGCACGCATTGCGGAGATCAAGGCCCTCTACGGGTTTGACAAGCCTGCCCCCGAGCGCTTCTGGCAGATGCTCAAGCAGTTCGCGCGCTTCGACCTGGGCAAGAGCTTCTTCTATCCCAAGGACGTGTGGAGCCTGGTCAAGGAGAAGCTGCCGGTGTCGATCAGCCTGGGCCTGTGGACATTCTTCCTGAGCTACCTGATCTCGGTGCCGCTGGGCATTGCCAAGGCGGTGCGCGCCGGCAGCCGCTTTGACGCCCTGACCAGCCTGGTCGTGCTGGTGGGCTATGCAATTCCGGGATTCGTGCTGGGCGTGGCGCTGCTGGTGATCTTTGGCGGGCAGCTGCAATGGTTCCCGTTGCGCGGGCTGACTTCGTCGAACTGGGAACAACTCAGCTGGGGCGCGAAGGTGGTGGACTATCTGTGGCACATCACGCTGCCGATCACGGCCAGCGTGCTGGGGGCGTTCGCCGTGACCACCATGCTGACCAAGAACGCGTTCCTGGAGGAGATCCGCAAGCAGTATGTGCTGACGGCACGCGCCAAGGGTCTCTCCGAGCGCCGCGTGCTCTGGAAGCACGTGTTTCGCAACGCCCTGATCCCGATCATCACCGGCTTTCCGGCGGCCTTCATCGGTGCGTTCTTTGCCGGCTCGCTGCTGATCGAGACCCTGTTCTCGCTGGACGGGCTGGGCCTGCTGAGCTACGAATCAGTGATGAGGCGCGACTATCCGGTGGTGCTGGGCACCCTCTACCTTTTCACGTTGATCGGGCTGGTGACCAAGCTGATCAGCGACCTTTGTTATGTCTGGGTGGACCCGCGTGTCAAGTTTGACTAGCCCCCCCGAAGCGGCCGCGGGCGTCGCGACGGCGTCCCTTTCGCCCGGTCGCCGCGCCTGGCAGCGTTTCCGGCGCAACCGCCTGGGCTTTCGAAGCTTTGTGATTTTCTGCGCCTTGTTCGTGTTGAGCCTGGGCGCAGAGCTGATCTCCAACGACAAGCCGCTGGTGGCCCGCTACAGCGGTGCGTGGTATCTCCCGATTGTGAAAAGCGCCCCCGAGACAGCATTTGGTGGTGACTTCGAGACGCCCACCGATTTTCTCGACCCCTTCATCCGACAACAATTCGCAAAGCCCGGCAATTGGGCGCTGTATCCGCCCAACCCCTACCACCACAGCACGATCGACTACTTTGCCAAGATGCCCAATCCTGCACCGCCTTCTGCGGACAACTGGCTGGGCACGGATGACCGGGGGCGTGACGTGGCCGCGCGGCTGATTTATGGCTTTCGCATCTCGGTGCTGTTTGCGCTGGCGCTCACCGCCATCGGCACTGTTCTGGGGGTGATCACAGGTGCACTCCAGGGCTTCTTTGGCGGAAAGACCGACCTGGCATTCCAGCGCTTCATCGAAATCTGGGGCTCCATGCCCGAGCTCTACCTGCTAATCATCTTTGCCGCCGTGTTCGATCCGAGCATCGGCCTGCTGCTGATTCTTCTGAGCCTGTTCGGCTGGATGGGGCTTTCCGACTATGTCCGCGCGGAGTTCCTGCGCAACCGGCAGCTCGACTACGTGCGCGCCGCGCGGGCGCTGGGGCTTTCCAACTGGCAAATCATTCGCCGCCATGTGCTTCCCAACAGCATGACGCCGGTGGTGACCTTTCTGCCGTTTCGAATGAGCGGCGCAATTCTGGCCCTGACCTCACTGGACTTCCTGGGCCTGGGCGTGCCGCCAGGCACGCCTTCACTGGGAGAGTTGCTTTCGCAGGGCAAGAGCAACATCGACGCCTGGTGGATCTCGTTGTCGACGTTTGCCGTCCTGGTCATCACACTGCTGCTGCTGACCTTCATGGGTGATGCGCTGCGCGATGCACTCGATCCGAGGAAGTCCGACAAATGAATCGCCCCGCACCCCTGCTGGAGGTCTCTGACCTGCGCGTTGCCTTCGGTGGCAAGGAGGTCGTGCGCGGCATCGACTTCACGATCCAGTCGGGCGAGAAGCTTGCGCTGGTGGGAGAGTCAGGCTCCGGCAAGACCGTCACGGCATTGAGCTTGCTGCGCCTTGTGATGAACGCGCAGATCTCAGGCGCCGCCGGGTTTCTCGGGCGTGACCTGCTCGCATTGCCCGAGAGCGAACTGCGCGCCGTTCGGGGCAGCGACATCGCCATGATCTTCCAGGAGCCGATGACGGCGCTGAACCCTTTGTTCACCGTGGGGGAGCAGATTGCCGAGGTTCTGGAACTGAAGCAGGGGCATTCAAGGGCCGATGCATCACGGATTGCCGTCGACTTGCTGGCGGAAACCGGCATCACCGAGCCACAGCGACGCGCACAGGCGTTTCCGCACCAGCTCTCGGGCGGGCAGCGCCAGCGCGCCATGATTGCCATGGCCCTGGCCTGCAAACCTCAACTGCTGTTGGCCGATGAGCCCACGACGGCGCTGGATGTCACGTTGCGCGCCCAGATCCTCGATCTGCTCACGGCGCTACAGCGGCAGAACGGCATGGCGGTGCTGTTGATCACGCACGATCTCAATCTGGTGCGGCGCTTTGCCGACCGGGTCGCCGTGATGGAGAACGGTCTCATCGTCGAGCAGGGCACCGTGGCCCAGGTCTTTGCCGACCCCCGACACGCCTATACACGGCGGCTGATCGACAGCCAGCCGGTGCGCGATGTGCCGTCCAGGCGCCACGACGCGGCAGTCTTCGATCCCGTGATGCAGGCGAAGGCGCTGCGGGTCAGCTATCCCGTACCCGTTGCCGGCGTGCGGGGCTGGTTCCGCAAAGGGGAGTTCGTGGCGGTTCAGGGCGCGGACTTCGCGATTCACCCCGGCCAGACCTTGGGCGTGATCGGCGAGTCAGGGTCCGGGAAATCGACGCTGGCGCTGGCAGCACTGGGCCTGCTGCCTTTCCAGGGAGCGCTCCAGGTCGCCGGTGGAGCGTGGCGCAAGGGCGCTGAGGCTGACAAAGTCTTGCGGCAAGCTGTCCAGGTGGTGTTTCAGGATCCGTTTTCATCACTCTCGCCGCGCATGACGATCGAGGAAATTGTCGGCGAAGGCCTGCGGGTCCATGCACCGACGCTTTCCACGGCCCAGCGACAGGCGCGCGTGTTGACGGCGCTGGACGAGGTCGGGCTGACGCAAGCGCAGTTTCCGGCGCTGCTCACACGCTATCCCCATGAGTTCTCGGGCGGCCAGCGCCAGCGCATCGCCATCGCAAGAGCGCTGGTCGTCGGGCCACGCCTGCTGGTACTCGATGAGCCCACCAGCGCGCTGGATGTCACCATCCAGAAGCAGGTGCTGCAGTTGCTTCAGGGCCTGCAGCGCGAACTCGGTTTGAGCTACCTGCTGATCACACACGACGTGGATGTGATCCGCGCCATGGCGCACGATGTGATTGTCATGAAGGACGGCGCGGTGGTGGAATCCGGCTCTGTGGAGCAGGTTCTGGCGGCGCCACAGCATGAGTACACGCGTGTTCTGGTCGCTGCTGCCGTCTGAAACGCCGCAGACAAGCGGATGCCGAGCCCCGGAGGGCGCAAATTGCCTTGAAAATCAAGCCACTTGCAACGTTTTCAGGCTATAATCCAAAGCTCACGACCAAACGGGCGGGTAATCACCGCCCGTTTTTTTTGGCCGATTGGTTTTACACCCCCGTCTTTGGATTGCAGCAGAACAAGTGGCGCTACAGCAAACAGTTGAACAGACCGTCACCGGTCTGGGTTACGACCTGGTGGAGATTGAACGTTCCGCCGGGGGGCTGTTGCGCATCACGATTGACTGGCTCTGGGAGCCAGGGGTTGCCGAGGAGCGGTTCATTACGGTCGAGGACTGCGAAAAGGTCACGCGCCAGCTGCAGTTCGCGCTGGAGGTGGAGGGTGCCGAGTATCGGCGCCTGGAGGTGTCATCCCCGGGGATCGATCGCCCGTTGCGGAACGAGAAGGATTTGCAGCGTTTTGCCGGGGCCTTGGTGGACATCACCTTCAAGGCGCCGGTTGGCAAGGAGCTGGGAGCGGCGTCTGGCGGGCAGATCAACGCCAACCGCAAGAAGTTTCGCGGCACGCTGGAGCGAACTGATCCCGGCGGTGTCGCAGGGTGGCAAATCGTCTGGCGCGATGAGCCTGAGATCAAGCCCGGTCAGCGCGTCAGCCGGAAAAGAGTGCCTGCGCCGTTGCAGGCCTTGGGCTTTACGCTGGACGAAGTGCGGGAAGTGCGTCTGGCGCCGGTGGTGGATTTCAAGGGGCGCAGGCCCGTTGATGCACCGCAGGCGGATTGAATTAAAGACTTTGGACAGGAGAGCTGTGGCATGAATCGCGAAATGTTGATGTTGGTCGAAGCCATCTCGCGCGAGAAGAACGTCGAGCGTGATGTGGTGTTTGGTGCGGTGGAGTCTGCCCTTGGCGCAGGCCACCAAGAAACTCTACAAGGGTGAAGTGGATATCCGTGTCGCGGTGGACCGCGACAGCGGCAACTATGAGACCTTCCGCCGCTGGCTGGTGGTGCCCGATGAGGCCGGTCTGCAGAATCCTGATGCGGAAGAGCTGTTGATGGATGCGCGTGATCGCATCGCCGATGTGGAGGAGGGCGAGTACATCGAGGAATCGGTGGAGTCCGTGCCGATCGGGCGAATCGGCGCGATGGCAGCCAAGCAGGTGATCCTGCAGAAAATTCGTGATGCCGAGCGCGAAATGTTGCTGAACGACTTCATGTCGCGGGGCGACAAGATTTTGGTCGGTACGGTCAAGCGCATGGACAAGGGCGACATCATTGTGGAGTCAGGCCGCGTTGAGGGGCGTCTGCGCCGCGGCGACATGATCCCCAAGGAGAACCTGCGCAGCGGGGACCGCGTGCGCGCCATGATCATGGAGGTCGACCTGACGCTGCGCGGCGCGCCCATCATTCTGTCGCGTTCAGCCCCCGAGTTCATGATGGAGCTTTTCCGCCAGGAAGTGCCCGAAATCGAGCAGGGCCTGCTGGAGATCAAGACCTGCGCCCGTGATCCGGGTTCGCGCGCAAAGATCGCCGTGCTGTCCCACGACAAGCGGGTCGATCCCATCGGCACCTGTGTCGGTGTGCGCGGTACCCGCGTCAATGCGGTCACCAACGAGCTCGCTGGCGAACGTGTCGACATCGTGCTGTGGAGCGAAGATCCTGCCCAGTTCGTGATCGGCGCGCTGGCGCCCGCCAACGTGTCCTCGATCGTGGTGGACGAAGAGCGCCATGCCATGGATGTGGTGGTCGACGAGGAGAATCTTGCCATCGCCATCGGCCGTGGCGGCCAGAACGTGCGCCTGGCGTCCGAACTGACCGGTTGGAAGATCAACATCATGGACGCCGCCGAGTCGGCCCAGAAGCATGCCGAGGAATCCGACACGATCCGCAAGCTGTTCATGGAAAAGCTTGATGTCGACCAGGAAATCGCCGACATCCTCTTTACCGAAGGCTTCACCAGCCTTGAAGAGGTGGCCTACGTGCCGATCCAGGAAATGCTGGAAATCGCCAGTTTCGACGAAGACACGGTGAGCGAATTGCGCTCCCGCGCCAAGGATGCCTTGCTGACGATGGAAATCGCTCGCGAGGAAAGCGTCGAAGAGGTCTCGCAGGACCTGCGCGACCTGGAGGGCCTGACGCCAGAGCTCATTGCAACGCTTGCCGAAGGTGGCGTGCACACCCGCGACGAACTGGCCGATCTGGCCGTCGACGAACTCACAGAACTCACCGGCCAGTCCGAGGACGAAGCCAAGGCATTGATCATGAAGGCGCGCGAGCATTGGTTCGCGGGCCAAGAGTAATGGTCATGGAGGCAAGAACCGAATATGTCCAGTACCACCGTAGCCGAGTTTGCAAGTGAACTCAAGAAATCGACCGAAACCCTGCTTGACCAGCTGAAATCTGCGGGCGTGCCCAAGGGGTCGGCCGCTGATGCGCTGACCGAGGGCGACAAGCAGAAGCTGTTGAGCTATCTTCAGGCCAGCCATGGCACAGCCACGGCCGATCGCAAGAAGATCACCCTGGTGAAGAAGTCCACCAGCGAAATCAAGCAGGCTGACTCCACCGGCAAGGCTCGCACCATCCAGGTGGAGGTGCGCAAGAAGCGTACCTTTATCAAGCGTGATGAAGATGTTGCCGGTGCGGCCGAATTTTCTGCCGCAGAGCCTGAACAGGAGACTTCAGGCGCACCCTTGATTGACGAGGCTGAATTGTCTAGGCGCGAGGAAGAGGCGCGCCATCAGGCAGAGTTCATCCGGCGCCAGGAAGAAGAACTCTCAGAGCGGCGTCGCCAGCGCGAAGCCCAGGAAGCGCGCGAACGAGAACAGATCGAACTGGCGGAGCAGGCCGAAAAGGCGGCCGCTGCGTCAGAAGCTGAAAGCGAACGGGCGGAAATTCCAGCTGTCGAAGCGTCGTCGTCCGTGGCGCCGGTGGCCAAGGCCGCTGCGGAACAAGGCGCTGAAGCCCGCGAGCGTGCTGCCGTGGCTGAAAAAGCCAGGGAGGCGGCGCGCGCCAAGGTGGCAGCCGAATCGAAAGTCCGCGCCGATGAAGAGGCCGTGCGCGCCAGCGAACTCAATAGCCGGCGCAACAAGGCGCTCGCTGAGGCCGAGGCCATTCGCGCCATGATGAGCGCGCCCAAGCGGGTTCTGGTTGCACACAAGCCCGAAGTTGCAAAGCCTTTGGCGAAGCCCGAAGACGCCAAGCCTGGCATGAAGGGCACCCTGCACAAGCCCGCAGGCGCGCCCGCGGGCTCGGCGGCTCGACCGGGGACGGCTCAGGCAGTGCCATCGAGCAGCACCACGCCGGGCAACAAGGAAGTCAAGTCCGCCAAGCTGTCTTCCAGCTGGGCGGGTGACCCCGCCAAAAAGAAAGCGATTCCAACCCGCGGCGACGCGAGTGGGGGTGTGGGGCGGCCGGGCAATAACTGGCGCAGCGGGCCTCGTGGCCGGCGCGGCAATGATCGCGATCGCGGTGATTTCCATGCGCAGGCTGCACCCGCCGAGGCACGCACGCTGGAAGTGCATGTGCCCGAGACCATCACGGTGGCCGAACTGGCCCACAAGATGGCGATCAAAGCGTCCGAGGTGATCAAGCAGCTCATGAAGCTCGGCCAGATGGTCACGATCAACCAGCCGCTGGACCAGGACACCGCGATGATCCTGGTCGAGGAACTCGGACACAAGGCCGTGGTGGCCGCACTCGACGATCCGGAAGCATTCACCGACGAAGAGGTGCTGCAGCAAAATGCGGAATCCTTGCCGCGCGCTCCAGTGGTCACAGTCATGGGTCACGTTGACCACGGCAAGACCTCTCTGCTCGACTACATCCGCACCGCCAAAGTCGCAGCGGGTGAAGCCGGCGGCATTACCCAGCACATCGGTGCCTACCACGTGGAAACCCCACGGGGCATGGTGTCCTTCCTGGACACCCCGGGTCACGAGGCCTTCACGGCCATGCGGGCACGCGGCGCGAATGCCACCGACATCGTGATCCTGGTGGTGGCCGCCGATGACGGCGTGATGCCCCAGACCCGGGAAGCCATCAAGCATGCGAAAGCGGCGGGCGTGCCCATCGTTGTGGCGATCAACAAGATCGACAAGCCCGGTGCCAACGCCGACCGCGTCAAGCAGGAACTCGTGGTCGAGGACGTGGTGCCCGAGGAATTCGGCGGGTCTTCACCGTTCGTGGCGGTATCGGCCAAGACCGGGCAAGGTATCGATGACCTGCTCGAGCAGGTTCTCCTGCAGGCTGAAGTGCTGGAACTCAAGGCACCAGTTGACGCCATGGCCAAGGGCCTGGTCATCGAAGCCCGCCTCGACAAGGGCCGCGGCCCCGTCGCCACGGTGCTGGTCCAGTCGGGTACGCTCAAGACCGGAGATGTGGTGCTGGCAGGCCAGACCTATGGCCGCGTGCGTGCCATGCTGGACCAGAACGGCAAGTCGATCAAGGATGCGGGTCCCTCTATTCCAGTTGAGATCCAGGGCCTGACCGAGGTGCCGCAGGCTGGCGACGAGTTCATGGTCCTGACCGATGAGCGCAGGGCCCGGGAAATCGCGACCTACCGCGCGGGCAAGTTCCGCAACACGAAACTGGCCCGGCAGCAGGCGGCCAAGATGGACAACATGTTCTCGGACCTGTCCGCAGGCGAAGTCAAGACGGTGCCGATCATCATCAAGGCCGACGTCCAGGGCTCGCAGGAGGCGCTCGGGCAATCACTGCTCAAGTTGTCGAACGACGAGGTCAAGGTCCAGCTGGTGTACTCGGCCGTGGGCGGCATCAGCGAGTCCGACGTGAACCTTGCGATCGCGTCGAAGGCCCTCATCATCGGCTTTAACACGCGCGCAGATGCGGGAGCCCGAAAGCTGGCCGAAAGCAATGGCGTCGAGATTCGTTACTACAGCATCATTTATGACGCCGTGGACGAGCTCAAGGTCGCGATGTCCGGGATGCTCGCGCCCGACAGGCGCGAAGAGGTCATTGGCACGGCGGAAATTCGCACGGTGTTCGTGGCGACCAAGATTGGCACGGTGGCCGGTTGCATGGTCACCTCCGGCAGTGTCAACCGCAGCGCGCATTTCCGCCTGCTGCGCGACAACGTCGTGATCTACACCGGCGAACTTGACTCGCTCAAGCGCATGAAGGACGACGTTCGCGAAGTCAAGGAAGGCTTCGAGTGCGGTATCAAGCTCAAGAACTACAACGACATTGCTGTCGGTGACCAGCTTGAGTTCTTCGAGATCAAGGAAATCGCCCGGACGCTGTAAGGCGCACCGAACCGATGGACTGACCTATGCCGGCAAGGAAATCCTCCACGCCCAATCGCGCCTTCAAGGTCGCGGACCAGATCCAGCGCGATCTGGCCGACCTGATCGCGCGTGAGCTCAAGGATCCCCGCGTCGGCATGGTGACGATCCAGGCGGTCGAGGTCACCCCGGACTACGCGCACGCCAAAGTCTTCTTCAGCGTGCTGACGGGTGACCCGGTCGAAACCGCGCAAGGACTCAATGCCGCCGCCGGGTTCCTGCGCAGTGGCTTGTTCACGCGCTTGCATATTCACACGGTGCCGACACTGCACTTCGTTTATGACCGGACGACAGAGCGTGCCGCCGACATGAACGCCCTGATCGCCAAGGCGGTCTCCTCTCGCGCCAAGGACGACTGAACATGAACGCGCCTCGCACACGGGTGCAACGGCGCCCTGTGCATGGGGTGCTCTTGCTGGACAAGCCATTGGGCCTGTCCAGCAACGACGCCCTGCAGAAGGCGAAATGGCTGTTGCGCGCCGAAAAGGCCGGGCACACCGGCACGCTGGACCCCCTGGCCACCGGCGTGCTTCCCTTGTGCTTTGGCGCGGCAACCAAGTTCAGCCAGATCCATCTCGATGCCAACAAGACCTATGAGGCCGTGGTCCGCTTCGGCGTCAAGACATCGACCGGCGATGCCGAGGGCGAGGTGGTCGGCGAGTGGCCTGTGACGCACACGCCGGCCGACCTGGCCGTCGTGCTGCAGCGATTCACCGGAGCGATCCGGCAGGTGCCGCCGATGCACAGCGCGCTCAAGAAGGACGGCAAGGCGCTGTACGAGTACGCGCGCGCCGGCATCGAAGTTGAGCGTGAAGCACGCAATGTCGATATTTTTGAGCTAAAAGTGCTCGATGCCAGCTTCGGTGGGTCAGAGTCAGCTATAAAAATAAGAGTATCCTGCAGCAAGGGAACCTATATTCGAACGCTGGGGGAAGACATTGGGGAAGCCCTCGGCTGCGGTGCGCATCTGACGGCCTTGCGCCGTGTCGCAACGGGTCCGTTTGAGGCTTCTCAATGCGTGACGCTGGCGGCGCTCGAAGCCATGACCGAGTCCCAACGCGAGGCCTGCCTGCTGCCCGTCGAGTCTTTGCTGACCGATCACATGCCCGTCATGCTGGACGCTGAAAATACCAGCCGGTTCCTGAGCGGTTTACGCCGCCGCGGCGCCTGGGCTGATCAGCCCCGTGTCGCGGTTTACGGCGCCTTGCCTCGCGCGCTGCTGGGCACGGCCCACATTGTTTCGGGTGAGTTGATCCCGGGGCGGCTCTTGAGTCCGCCCGAAGTTGAACAGATTTTGAAAAGTTCGCCGCAAGCCCTGTGCGCGGCATAAGGAGAGTCCCATGAGCAAGCAAATTCGCAACATCGCCATCATCGCCCACGTGGACCACGGCAAGACCACCATGGTCGACCAGCTGCTGCGCCAGTCCGGCACCTTTGCCCAGCCACGAAAAAGTGGTCGACACCGTGATGGACAACAACGCGATCGAAAAAGAGCGCGGCATCACCATCCTGGCCAAGAACTGCGCGGTGACCTGGGAAGGCACGCACATCAACATCGTCGATACCCCCGGCCACGCCGACTTCGGCGGCGAAGTGGAGCGCGCGCTGTCCATGGTCGATGGTGTGGTGTTGCTGATCGATGCGCAGGAAGGCCCCATGCCACAAACCCGCTTCGTGACCAAGAAGGCGCTGGCCCTGGGCCTCAAGCCCATTCTGGTCGTGAACAAGGTGGACAAGCCCGGTGCGCGTCCGCAATTCGTGGTCAATGCCGCATTCGACCTGTTTGACAAGCTTGGTGCCACGGATGAACAACTTGACTTCCCGGTGGTCTACGCTTCGGGCATCAATGGCTGGTCGTCCATGGAAGAGGGCGGGCAAGGCGAGCAATGGGGCCCCGACATGTCGGCGCTGTTCAACACCATCCTCAAGCATGTGCCGCACCAGGAGGGCGATCCCAATGCGCCGCTGCAACTGCAAATTTCCGCACTCGACTTCTCGACCTTCGTCGGTCGCATTGGCGTCGGGCGTATCAGCCAGGGCACGATCCGGCCCATGATGGACGTGGTGGTGATGGAAGGGCCGGATGGCAAGCCCGTCAAGGGGCGCGTCAACCAGGTACTGACCTTCGAGGGCCTGGAGCGCATGCAGACCACGGAAGCCGGCCCCGGTGAAATCGTCCTGATCAACGGCATTGCCGAGATTGGCATTGGCGTGACCATCACTGACCCGATCAATCCGATGCCGCTGCCCATGCTGAAGGTCGATGAGCCGACGCTGACCATGAACTTCTGCGTCAACACCAGCCCGCTGGCTGGCCGCGAAGGCAAGTACGTCACGAGCCGCCAGATCTGGGACCGCCTGCAGAAGGAACTTCAGCACAACGTCGCCCTGCGCGTCAAGGAAACCGACGAGGAAGGCATTTTTGAAGTCATGGGCCGCGGTGAACTGCACCTGACCATCCTGCTGGAAAACATGCGCCGCGAAGGTTTCGAGCTGGCCGTCAGCAAGCCACGGGTGGTGTTCAAGGAAGTGAATGGCGAGAAATACGAGCCGATCGAGATGGTGACCGCCGACATCGAGGAGCAGCATCAGGGCGGCGTGATGCAGGCCCTGGGCGAGCGCAAGGGGGAGCTGAGCAACATGGAGCCGGACGGCCGGGGCCGGGTGCGCCTGGAATACCGCATTCCGGCGCGGGGCCTGATCGGCTTCACCAACGAATTCCTGAACCTGACCCGTGGCACCGGACTCATCAGCAACATTTTTGACAGCTACGAGCCGCACAAGGGTGACATCGGCGGCCGCAAGAACGGCGTGCTGATTTCCATGGATGCCGGTGAGATTTTCACCTACGCGCTGGGCAAGCTCGATGACCGCGGGCGCATGTTCGTGCGCGCCAACGATCCGGTGTACGAAGGCATGATCGTGGGCATCCACAACCGCGAAAACGATCTGGTGGTCAACGCCACGCGTACCAAGCAGCTGACCAACTTCCGTGTCAGCGGCAAGGAAGACGCCATCAAGATCACGCCGCCGATCGACTGCACGCTGGAGTACGGCGTGGAGTTCATCGAGGAGGACGAACTGGTCGAAATCACGCCCAAGTCCATTCGCTTGCGCAAGCGCCACCTGAAGGAAAGCGACCGCAAGCGCGCCTCGCGCTGAGCGGGTGTCCCGCAGTCCATTGCCAGCGCGGAACATGACACCGCAGGCGCCCGGTTCCCGGTACTCACCAGTGCTCATGGCATGAAGCTCAGCCATAGCCAGGCGGTGGTGGTCATGGTGGCTGTCGCGCTGATGTGGTCCATCGCCGGTGTGGTCACGCGCCAACTCGAGCATGCGCGCAGTTTTGAAGTCACGTTCTGGCGCAGCTTCTTCACGGCGATTTCATTGCTGGTGATCCTGCCTTTGTGGCAAGGGCGCGGGGTCTTCGCCCGGATGCATTGGCGCAGCCTCGCATTCTGGCTCTCCGGCCTGTGCTGGAGCGTGATGTTCACGGCCTTCATGGTGGCGCTCACCCTGACCAGCGTGGCCAACGTGCTGATCACCCTGGCGATAGGCCCCTTGCTGACCGCCCTGACCGCGCGCATCTTCATCGGCCACCGCCTGCCGGCACGCACCTGGGTGGCGATTGCCGTGGCGGGCGCGGGCATCGCCTGGATGTATGGCGCGCAGGTCGAGCTGGGGCAGGATGCACAGCGCATCGGGGCGATGGTGGCGCTTTGTGTGCCGGTCGCCGGCGCCATCCAGTGGACCATCGTCCAGCGCTGCCAGGCGCATGGGGAGTCCATCGATCTGGTGCCGTCGGTCCTGGTCGGCGCGGTCATCTCTGCGCTGGTCACGCTACCGCTGGCTTTTCCGATGGAGGCCACGCGCACCGATATTGCCTGGCTGGCCCTGCTGGGCCTGGTTCAGTTGGCGATTCCCTGCGTCCTGTCTGTGCTGTGCGCGCGGGTGCTGAAGGCGCCCGAGGTTTCACTGCTCGCCTTGCTGGAAGTGGTCTTCGGCATCGCACTGGCCTGGATCGGTGCCCATGAAGCGCCCGGTGCCACGGTGTTGACGGGGGGAACCCTGGTGATCGGCGCGCTCGTTGTCAATGAACTGCTTGGATGGAGACAAAGAAATGTCTGATGTGATGACTGAACTGCAGGGCCGCATTGGCTTCATTACACTCAACCGCGCCCGTGCGTTGAACGCACTTTCGCTGGCCATGATCCGCAAGCTCACGGCTGCCTTGCTGGCCTGGCAGGATGATCCCCAGGTGCTGGCCGTGGCCGTGCGGGGCATGGGCCGGGACGGGCCTTTCGGCGCCTTCTGCGCGGGCGGCGACATCCGTTTCTTCCATCAGGCGGCCCTGGCCGGCAACCCGGAACTGGAGGACTTCTTCACGGAAGAATACGCGCTCAACCACCTGATCTACAAGTACCCCAAGCCCTACATCGCTTTCATGGACGGCGTCGTCATGGGCGGTGGCATGGGGATCAGCCAGGGGGGCAGCGTGCGCATGGTCAGCGAGCGCACGAAGATGGCGATGCCGGAAACCCACATCGGCCTGTTTCCCGACGTGGGTGGCGGCTATTTCCTCAGCCGTTGTCCAGGCCATGTGGGCGAATACCTGGCGCTCACCGGGCACACGCTGGGCGGGCACGAGGCGGTGGCCGTGGGCCTGGCCGACGGTTACGTCGATTCCGGGCGCCTGCCCATCCTGTGGGACACCCTTGGGGCGACACCCTTTGAATCGAGCGAGGCTGTCGAGCACTGGATTGCTACCAGTTTCGCAGCAAACAACGACCGTCCGACGCTGGCAATACACCAAATAAACTCATTTTTTGGTCGGGAAACGGTGCCGGCCATCCTGGAGGCCCTGGAAGCCGACGCCAGCGCATGGGCGCAGGGCACGGCAGCCGTGCTGCGCAAGCGCTCGCCACTGATGTTGCATGTGGTGCTGGAACAGGTCCGTCGCGCCCGCGCCATGGGGCTTGCCGATGATTTGCGCATGGAGCGCGACATGGTTCGGCACTGCTTCAACACCGTGCACCTTGGGCGATCGGGCAGCGGCAGCGAGACGGTCGAAGGGGTCCGTGCACTCGCGGTGGACAAGGACCACAGCCCCCGCTGGAACCCGCGGCGCATCGAGGATGTGACGCCGGAGATGGTGGCACCGTTTTTCGTCAGCCCGTGGCCCGCGCATGCCCATCCACTGCGCATGCTGTCCTGAGCGCCGGCGCAGGAGTCACTCACAACTGCTGGTAGATCACCTGGGCCAGCTGCATCAGGTTTTCGCGTGACAGTCCGCCTGCCAGTGCATAGCCAAAGCCCTGGTCGACCCAGTAAAAACCTGGGACCGGCCCTGCGTTCGAGAAACTGAAGGCCGTTTCCAGGCGGGCTGCGGCGTCGCCCGTGCCGTCGATGGCGCCCAGGTACAGGGTCACCCGTTCGCCCCCTTTTGCCTGGTACATGAACTGCGCGCGCGCGCCGCCATCGCCGGGCAGCAGGCGTCCACCAACGAGCTCAAAGCCCTGTGTCGAAAGGTCCGGTATCTTCAAGGGCCGTCCGACACGCTTGGACAACCACTGCACGAGATGTTCCTGCTGGGCCGCCGAGACCTCTACCGGGTGACGCACTTCCGGGGCGTAAACGGCATGTGCCACCGCGGCCTGACGGGCGAACTCCAGACCATTCCCGTGCGATTTGGCCACCACAACACCCGCACCAGTGCGCACGGATTGCCATTGCCCGTGCGACAACCAGCCGGCTCCGAAGACCACCAGGACGCTGGCCGCCATGCCACCCCAACGCCACCACTGGCCCTTGCGCTCGTGCGAATCAGCCAGCCGCTGCGCCGCTGCCATCAGGGCGGGGGGAACTGGCTCGTCCAACAGGCGCGAGTGCAGGGCGCGCAGGGTATTTCGTTGCTCGCGAAAGGCGGCGAGCGAGGCCGAAGCCGCGGGGTCGTCCATCAGACGGGCTTCCAGCCGGACCCGCTCTGCGGCCGACACGCGTCCGTCGAGCAAGGCATGCAACGCGTCGTCGTTCACGGGCTGTCGGGGGTCATGCGGGTCCATGGTGCATTCCTGCGAGGTCATTTCAATCGGCGCAGCGCGGGTGCGCTGACCGTAACGGAGGCGCTCGCCACGGTCCCGGCGGGCGTGTCCATGAGCTCGCGCAGGCGGCTGCGCGAGCGTGACAGACGCGACATGACCGTACCCACCGGGATGGACAGCACCCGGGCGACCTCTTCATAGGACAGGTCTTCCAACGTCACCAGCAGCAGAACCTCGCGTTGATCATCTGGCAGCCGCAACAGACAGCGCTGCAGATCCATCGCGAGATCGTTGCCGGAATCCGGGGCACGCAGTTCCCCTGCTACTTCGTCAGGATCTACCCGAATGCCTGCCGAGACCCTGCGACTCGCGCTGCGCGCCTGATTCGCATACAGGTTGTGCATCAGGGTGAACAACCAGGCGCGCAGGTCACTGCCTGCCCTCCAGAGGTGCCACTGCCCGCAGGCGCGCTCCAGGGTGTCCTGCAGCAGATCGTCGGCTGACCAGGCGTCGCCCATCAAGGCCCTTGCGTAACGTCGCAGGGCCGGAAGCTGTTCGATGACCTGCTGTCGGTTCATGGCGGCACGCCGGGTCTTTCAGGAATGTCCGGAGGGGCCGTTTCAGGGCACGGGAAGTCAGGGTTTGGCGACTTGCCACACCTTGTTGAAACCGTCGCCAGTCTTGTCACCTGGCTTCGCGTCCTTCGCCCAGAAGTAAAGGGGCTTGCCCTTGAACGCCCACTGCTTTTTGCCGTCATCGCGGGTGATGACGGTGTAGTCACCCGTCGCCTTGTCCGCGTCGGTGGCCATCAACGGCGGCCAATTGGTGGCGCAGGGGCCGTTGCAGACGGACTTTCCGCTGCCGGCCTTGTCGTTGTCGAAGGTGTACAGCGTCATGCCATTGGGGCCGGTCAGAACGCCGTTGGCCGCTTCAGCGGGCGCCTTGGCATTCATGGAGGCGCAGCCTGCGATCAGGGCAATGGACAGGGTGGCGGCAGAAAGGAACTTCATGGGGATCTCCTGGAGTGGATGGGTTGCAGCAGACATCTGCCGAAGCATGAACACCGGCGGCGTGGTGTTTATTCCCTTCAGTGAGAAATAGTTCAGCGATTGCGCGATTTCATGGCGCGCTCCACCTCTCGCTTGCCTTCGCGGTCCTTGATGGTGTCGCGTTTGTCATGTTCGGCCTTGCCTTTGGCCAGTCCGATCTCGCATTTGACGCGGCCGTTTTTCCAGTGCAGGTTCAACGGCACCAGGGTGTAGCCCTTTTGTTCCACCTTGCCGATCAGCCGCTTGATCTCTTCCTTGTGCAGCAACAGTTTCTTGGTGCGCACGGAGTCGGGGTTGACGTGGCTGGACGCCGTGTTCAGCGGGTTGATCTGGCAACCGATGATGAAAAGCTCGCCGTTACGAACCACCACGTAGCCGTCGGTCAGTTGCACCTTGCCCTCGCGCAGCGACTTGATTTCCCAGCCCTCGAGCACCATGCCCGCCTCGAAACGCTCCTCGATGAAGTAATTGAACGCGGCTTTCTTGTTTTCGGCAATGCGTTTGGCGGGATCGGGTTTTTTGGTAGCCATGGATCAATGTGGGGGTGTCTGCAGAAGTTGTCAACAGACGTGCAAGGCAAACTTACAATCCGCTTCGAGTCGTGCATTCTATGAAAAACGTCAACAAGTCCGTCCTGATCTGGTACAGCCCCGAAGAGATGTATGCGCTGGTCACTGACGTGGCACGCTATCCGGAGTTTCTTCCCTGGTGTGACCACGGGAAAGTGGTGGAGCAGGATGATGCCGGCATGGTGGCCGAGATGGGCATCACCTTCAGCGGTATCCGCCAGGTTTTCACCACACGCAATGAGCATGTGCCGGGGCGCGTGGTGCACATGCGACTGCTCAAGGGGCCGTTTTCCCGGCTCGACGGTGGCTGGCATTTTGTGCCTCTGGGCGATGGATCACAGCGAGCCTGCCGTGTCGAGTTCAAGATGGACTACGGCTTTGACAACCGGGCGCTGGCGGCGGTCGTGGGGCCGGTTTTCGACAAGATTGCGGCCAGTCTGGTCGATGCGTTTGTCAAGCGTGCCGAGCAGGTTTACGGCTGAGCCATGCCAATCCGGGTGAGCATCGTCTATTCGCCGGGCGCACGGCAGGTCTTCGAAGAAATGCTGGATCTGCAAGACGGGGCAACCGTGCGGCAGGCCGTGCAGGCCAGCAGTCTGCTCACGGCCTTTCCCGAACTCGATCTGAGGCACGCAATGGTTGGCGTCTGGGGGAGAAAGGCCTCTGCGAGCCAGGTCTTGCGGGAACGGGACCGGATCGAAATCTACCGGCCTTTGCAAGTCGATCCTAAAGTGGCGCGACGCGAACGCTTTCGAAAGCAGGGTGCCCGCACCTCCGGCCTGTTTGCGCACAAGCGCGACGGGGGCAAGGCAGGTTACTGATCACGCGCCTCAGGCCGGCAGGGCCCGAGCGGCTCCGCAGCCTATTTGCATTCTGACTGGATGACACTCTGAAGGCGCTTTGCTTCAGCGGCTCGGGCCTCATCGTCGAGGATGACACGTTCGCCGGCCTTGTTGGTCGTGGCGATGCGGGCGCCTGAATCAAAGCCCGCTTTGGCCTGCTGCGCGCGACTGCAGTTCTCAGCCCGTGTCTTCTGGAACTTCTCTTCCTCGGCTTGCTTTTTCGCGACCTCGGCCTGTTCAGCCTGTTTCTTCTTCTCCTCGAGCTCCTTGTCCTTGCCCGCTGGGCGTGGAGCCATGTTCGTTGCAGATGCGGCGTTGCCAGGCGTTGAGGGGGCGCCATTGGGGGCAGGGCCCGCGACACGCTCGGGAGTGGGGCGTCCGGCTGGCTGTTTGAGGATGTTCTTCTCCGGAATATCGGACGGCGGCGGCCGGTCACTGAAGACCTTGCGGCCGTCTTGGCCAATCCACTGCCACTGGGCCATGGCCGCCATGGAGGCGACGCATAGCACCCCCAGAATTACTGTACGTTTGAGTTTCATGTTGCCAGTTTAGCGCCGCTGCGCCCACAAGTGAACCGGATCCGGACAAACTTCGGCTTTGTTCCTGTGACGCGGGCGCATTGCGGTGCATGGAGAAGGGTAAACACCAGTACGACGGGTACAATCGGTTTTTTGGAGCTTTCCCATGCGCCTTCTAGGAAAAGCGCTCACCTTCGACGATGTGTTGCTGGTGCCCGCATTCTCCGAGGTCCTGCCCAAGGACACCTCTCTCGCCACCCGGTTTTCCCGCAATATCGAGCTGAAGCTGCCGCTGGTGTCCGCCGCCATGGACACCGTCACCGAAGCACGCCTGGCCATTGCCATCGCCCAGGAGGGCGGCATCGGCATCGTGCACAAGAACCTCACCCCGGCCGAGCAGGCCGCCCAGGTGGCCAAGGTCAAGCGCTACGAAAGCGGCCTGTTGCGCGATCCTGTGGTCATCACCCCGACCACCACGGTCCGCGAGGTCATGGCCTTGTCTGCGCAACTCGGCGTCTCGGGCTTTCCGGTGTGCGATGGCGGCAAGGTGGTGGGTATCGTCACCGGGCGCGACCTGCGCTTCGAGACCCGCTACGACCAGCCCGTGCGTGAAATCATGACGCCGCGCGAGCGCCTGGTCACTGTGCCTGACGGCACCACGCCCGAGGAAGCCAAGGCCCTGCTGAACAAGCACAAGCTGGAGCGCCTGCTGGTGGTCAACGATGCTTTCGAGCTCAAGGGCCTGATCACGGTCAAGGACATCACCAAGCAGCTCAATTTCCCGAATGCCGCGCGTGACGCCACGGGTCGTTTGCGCGTGGGCGCGGCGGTGGGTGTGGGCGAGGGCACCGAAGAACGCGTGGCCGCGCTGGTCAAGGCGGGCGTGGACGCCATCGTGGTCGATACGGCGCACGGTCACAGCAAGGGCGTGATCGAGCGGGTGCGCTGGGTCAAGCGCAACTATCCCGAGATCGAGGTCATCGGCGGCAACATCGCCACCGGCGCTGCCGCGCTGGCGCTGGTCGAGGCGGGCGCGGATGCGGTCAAGGTCGGCATCGGCCCCGGTTCCATCTGCACCACCCGCATCGTGGCGGGCGTGGGCGTGCCGCAGATCATGGCGATCGACAGCGTCGCCACGGCGCTCAAGGGCACGGGCGTGCCGCTGATTGCCGATGGCGGCATCCGTTACAGCGGCGACATCGCCAAGGCCATCGCGGCCGGCGCGGGCACGGTGATGATGGGCGGCATGTTCGCCGGTACCGAAGAGGCGCCGGGCGAGGTCATCCTGTACCAGGGGCGCAGCTACAAGAGCTACCGCGGCATGGGTTCCATCGGCGCCATGCAGCAGGGCAGCGCGGACCGCTACTTCCAGGAGTCCAGCACCGGCAACCCCAACGCCGACAAACTGGTGCCCGAGGGCATCGAAGGCCGCGTGCCCTACAAGGGCTCCGTCGTCGCCATCATCTACCAGATGGCCGGCGGCCTGCGCGCCAGCATGGGCTATTGCGGCTGCGCCACCATTGCCGAGATGCACGAGCGGGCGGAGTTCGTCGAGATCACCACCGCCGGCATCCGCGAAAGCCACGTGCACGACGTGCAGATCACCAAGGAAGCGCCCAACTACCGGGCGGAATGAGCGTCCCGCGCGTCAACGGGCTGCTGCGAGGCGGCCCTTTTTTCTTTTCCAACTGATTTCGGCCATGCAGCACTCCAAGATCCTCATTCTCGATTTCGGCTCCCAGGTCACCCAGCTGATCGCCCGCCGCGTGCGCGAAGCCCATGTGTTCTGCGAAGTCCACCCCTGCGACGTCAGCGACGACTGGGTGCGCGCCTATGCCAGCGATGGCGCGCTCAAGGGCGTGATCCTCTCGGGCAGCCACGCCAGCGTCTACGAGGAAACCACCGACCGCGCGCCCCAGGCGGTGTTCGAACTCGGCGTGCCGGTGCTGGGCATCTGCTATGGCATGCAGACCATGGCGCAACAGCTCGGCGGCAAGGTTGAAGGCGGCCACACCCGCGAGTTCGGCTACGCCGAGGTGCGCGCGCGCGGCCACACGGCGCTGCTGAAGAACATTGCCGACTTCACCACGCCCGAGGGCCACGGCATGCTCAAGGTCTGGATGAGCCATGGCGACAAGGTCACCGAGCTGCCGCCCGGCTTCAAGCTCATGGCCAGCACCGACAGCTGCCCGATCGCCGGCATGGCCGACGAGGCGCGGCGTTACTACGCCGTGCAGTTCCACCCCGAAGTCACGCACACGGTGCAGGGCCAGGCGCTGCTGGAGCGCTTCGTGCTCGAGATCTGCGCCGCCACGCCCGACTGGGTCATGCGCGACCACGTCGCCGAGGCGGTGGAAAAGATCCGCGCCCAGGTCGGCGACGAGGAAGTGATCCTGGGCCTGTCCGGCGGCGTCGATTCGTCGGTCGCGGCGGCGCTGATCCACCGCGCCATCGGCGACCAGCTGACCTGCGTCTTCGTCGACCACGGCCTGCTGCGCCTGAACGAGGGCGACATGGTGATGGACATGTTCGTCGGCAAGCTGCATGCCAAGGTCATCCGGGTCGATGCCGCCGACCAGTTCCTCGGCCACCTGGCCGGCGTCAGCGACCCCGAGGCCAAGCGCAAGATCATCGGCCGCGAGTTCGTCGAGGTGTTCAAGGCCGAGGCGGCCAGGCTCAAGGCCGGCACCGGCGGCCACAAGGGCGCGAAATGGCTGGCCCAGGGCACGATCTACCCGGACGTGATCGAATCCGGCGGCGCCAAGAGCAAGAAGGCCGTCACCATCAAGAGCCACCACAACGTGGGCGGCCTGCCCGAGCAGCTGGGCCTGAAGCTGCTGGAGCCGCTGCGCGACCTGTTCAAGGACGAGGTGCGCGAGCTCGGCGTGGCGCTGGGCCTGCCGCACGACATGGTCTACCGCCACCCCTTCCCCGGCCCCGGCCTGGGCGTGCGCATCCTGGGCGAAGTGAAGAAGGACTACGCCGACCTGCTGCGCCGCGCCGACGCCATCTTCATCGAGGAACTGCGCTCCACCATCGAGCCGAATTCCGGCAAGACCTGGTACGACCTGACCAGCCAGGCCTTCACCGTGTTCCTGCCGGTCAAGAGCGTGGGCGTGATGGGCGACGGCCGCACCTACGACTACGTGGTGGCCCTGCGCGCGGTGCAGACCAGCGACTTCATGACCGCCGACTGGGCCGAGCTGCCCTATGCCCTGCTCAAGAAGGTGTCGAGCCGCATCATCAACGAGGTGCGCGGCATCAACCGCGTGACCTACGACGTGTCGAGCAAGCCGCCGGCGACGATCGAGTGGGAGTAGGCTTCGAGAACGATCCGAACGCCGATCCCGCCCCGGGGACCTTCGGCTACGGCCCGCCGTGGCGAATGCTTGGCCCAACCTGCAGGGAGTCCACGGCCATTGCGCATTGAATGCCCCTAAGCAAACCTCCTCCTGGGGACAGGCGGTGTTCCGCGTTGACCGGGAACGGTCACTTGATCTTCGTGATATCCCCGGGCTTCCAGGTCTTTGTGAGCGCCGGTTCGGTCGGTCCGTAGAGCCGCAGAACGGCGAAGTACCCTTTTCCGGGCACCGTGGCGAGCCAGTTCTTCTCCTGGCCGTCCGAGGCTTTCGGCCCCAGGAAGAGGTCGGTGCTGCCGTCGGCTTTCTGGACCGGCAAGTCGCGCGACCCGAGCGAGGGGAAGGGTTGGCCATTGGCAAGGCCCGAGGCGTTCTCGGCTTCGTACAGCGTCACGGACCAGAAGTTCGCGGCCGGCACGTCCTTTGGAAAGTTCAGCTTGTAGTTGGTCCCGCCAGTCAAGGGCACGCCGTCGCTGTCGGTGAAGGCGATGACGTAAAACGCTCCCTTGCCGGGAATCTGCGAGAGCATGCCGGGGCTGATCGAGTAGTAGTTGGTGAACATCCAGAGGCGGGCGTCGAGATCGCGGGCCCCGCCGCGGTCCGACCGCCCCCAACTCAGGTCCAGATTCCCGCTCGGCTTCGCCGGCGTCGCGTCGGCCATGGGGTTCACCCACCGCCGATCGGGGTACATGGTGAACGCGCGGCCGCTCACCTTCTCGTCGAACCCGACCACCCGGCTCATCTTGTAGGCCGAGTTCGCCGCGCGGTCGAGGATGCCCCGCGTGCGTTCGTCCGGCTCAAAGGGTTCGCCCTTCACGATGCCGAGTCCGGCGAGCATGCCCATCCAGTCCGGGTCGGCGAGGTGCGGTCCTTCGGCGTCTACCAGCTTCTTCAGATGGTCGAAGGCGGAGCCGTCACTGATCGGCAGCATGTTCGCCGGCACGCCTGAGGCGTCGGGGAACTGCATCGTCTTGGCTTCGCCCTTGAGCGGGTAGATCTTCGTCTGTTCGATCAGAGCGACAGGCGGCTTGAGGTCGTTCGGGTCGGCATAAAACGCCCTCAGGAAGACGAAGACGTTGTTCGTCCCCGAGCGGCAAACGAAGTGCCCTTCAGGCACGTCGCCTGTGTACCCGGCGGCAGGAGCAGGAACTTGCCGCCCTTGCCCTGGTCCGGGCCGAAGAATCCGAAGTCGCCGGCATACTGGCCGCCATCGACGGGGATTGGACGCTGCCAGAAGTCGAGCAGGATGCCTTGGAGCATCGGCGGGGCATCAAACACGAGCGGGCCATCCTTGCCGAGATCGACGTAGCTCATCGCATAGATCACGTCCGAGTTGGGCGTGGTCACCAGCGTTTTGGCGTCGAGCCGTTTCTTCCAGACCGGCAGGACGTTGTACCCCTCGCCGAACGTCTTTTCGGATCCGGCCTTCATGCCGAGCGTGTTGATGAGCGGCATCGCCCAGAGGTACGTCTGTGTGGCACGGTGGTAGAGCATCTCATCGCGCAGCGTCTGCGCGGACTCCGCCGTGGTCCGGTTCTCCACGAAAGGAAGGGCGGCGATCTTCGCCTGGTGCCGAATGGATTCAGTTTCAGTGGTGTTCATTGTTGTTCCGATGGGGTTGGGGGTGTGAAGGCAGGTTGCGTGGCCGGCTGCGTTTTTGATCTCCCGCGCTCACGGCGCGCGGCGCTTCAGTCGATCATCTCGAAATCGCCCAAACTGAAGGTCTTGTCAAAGAACGGCTCCAGCGGCGCATACAGGCGGAAGTACACGAACCAGCCGTCCTCGCCCACGGTCTTCATGAAGTTGCTCTCGAACCCTGCGGGCGCCTTCGCGCCGATGAAGAGGTCGACGCTGCCGTCGGCGTTGCGCTTCAGGTCCTTCATCTTGCTGCCGAGATCCACGCTGCGCGCCTCGGCGCCCCCGTTGTCGTACGGCCTGCGGGTGTTCTCGCTGTAGAGCGTCAGCGCCCAGAACTGTGCGACCGGGACGTCTTTTGGCACGTGCAGCCTGTAGGTCTTGTCGGCGCGGAGCAGGTTGCCCTTCGCGTCGCGCTTGGTTGTCATGTAGACCTGGCCCTTGCCCACCACCGGGTTGACCATGCCCTCGCTGCTGGTGACCGCCTCGTAGAACCAGGTCGTGCGCTCGTCGAGCTCGACGCGGGTCGCCGTCTCTTGTGGGATGGTGAAGTCGAAGCACTTGTACCACCCAGTGTTCTTCCAGTACGGCTCGGCGAAGCGCGGGTTGACCTGCAGGTTGCGGGCCATGAGTTCGCCCATCGCTGCGCCCTTCAGCAGGATGGATTTCTGCCTCGCGTCGGGCTGGAAGGGCTTGCCCTTCTCGATGCCCAGGGGCAGCAGCATCGCCATCCAGGCCTTGTCGACCGGGCGCACCGGCTCGTCCTGGATCGCCTCCCAGAGAACCTGCCAGTACGCGAGGCCTCGCGGTGCGGTCGCGCTCCATTCGACGTCAACGTTCTCGATGAACGGACAGGTCGCCAGCGGCGCTCCGTGCCGGCCCATCTTCAGGCTGGACTTGAATCGCGCGTAATAGGCCGGATCGGGGTCGAGGACGCGCGCGCCGAAGAGGATGACGTTCGTGGCGCTCTGGACGACGAAGACTCCCGGCTTCTCGTAGGCCTTGGCGTCGTCCTCCGGGCCGACGACGACGTAGGTGCCACCCTTGCCCTGATCAGGACCGGTCAGGCCCGTGTCCGCCACCGGGCGCTGCCAGAGGTCGATGAATGCCACCGGCCGTCATTCCGCCCGGATACTCGACGACCAGCGGCCCGTCCTTGAGGCTCGTGAACTGCAGGATGTAGGGGGTGGACAGGTTTCCCGTGACGATGCCCCGCTTCTCCTTGAGCGAATTCAGTACGACGAAGTCGGTGGGCCCCTTCACGCCGTGGGCCTCGCCCTGGCGCAGGCGCCACCCGGTCATGCTGACGATCGGCGTACTCCACAGGTAGGCCTGACAGGCGCGCTGATAGTCCATCTCGTCGAACAGTCTGCGGGAGGCGTCGTCGTCGAAGTAGCTGTGGCGCAGCTCGATGTCGCCGATGGGTGTGCTGATGAGTTCATCGCCTGCCAGGGTCGCGCGTCTCAATCGATCTGTTCGTGGATCTCATGTTCATTCCCTACTCATTGCCCGGAATAACCGGTAGTTGCGACTTCTGGCATCACCCAGGTGCTGGGAAATTGTAGGTCGGTTACCTGAGTACGAACAGTCAACGCCATGCGTTCGTCGGCTGTCGAGCGTTGACCGGACGCTTCAGCTGCGATTTTCTTGCGTGGTGAGCCGAGGCATCCGGACATTCGGGAACACCTGGACTGCGGCAGAATGCGGCATGCTGACACAGCCTTCAGTCCCCCGGCGCGGAGCCACATTCTGGTCGGCGGCGCTGTGCGTCGTCATGTTGCTCGCCGGTTGCGACTCGCCGGTGCGGCTGATGCCCACGCCGGTGAGTTTCCGCTCGGGCGATGTCGACCCGTTCGAGAAGGCGGGCTACCAGGTGCAGGGCACCGACTTGCCCGTTTTCTACGTCACCAACCGTGGCGCCGTCATCGAGAAGCCAGAACCGATCCATACCCTGTTGCCGAGTGAGCGCCTGCGCATGGGCGTGGCGCACATGCGCATCGGTGACGACACGCTGGACTGGGAGACCCTGCACCGGCTGTCGACCAGCGACGACCCCGACGAACGCCCGATCGTCCATCTCAAGGGCCTGGAACAGATGGCCGCCCTGGGCCCGGGCGACAACGTGGCGGGATCGGCCGACGCCCAGGCCTTCTTCGCCTCGGTCAACAAGGCGCTGGCCGCCAGCGAGAAAAAGGAGCTGGTGGTCTACGTGCACGGCGCCAACAACACGGTGGCGCGGGCCTCGGCGCAAGCCGCTCAGTTGCGCCACTTCACCGGCCGGCGCGTTGTGATGCTGTCGTTCCTGTGGCCATCGACGGGGTCGATACTGCGCTACTTCACCGACGTCGGCAACGCGGCGGCCTCGGTCGATCCCTTTGCTCGCATGATCGAGGCGCTGGCCGAAAACACCAAGGCGTCGTCGATCGAGGTGGTGGCGTTCAGTGCGGGTGCACAGATCGTCAGCCCGGGCCTGGTCAAGCTGGCCAAGCCGCGCCCGGGTGAAACGCGTGAACAAATGCGCCAGCGTTTGCGGCTGTCGCATGTCTACTTCGCCGCGCCCGACATCGACACCCGGCGCTTCGCCGACGAACTGGCGCAATTCATCGACATCGTCGGGCGCGTGAGCATCGCCGCCAACCTGAACGATTCGGCGCTGCGGTTTTCCGCTGTCGTGAACCGCGGGTCACGCGCCGGCAGCGCCAACCTGACCGAGCTGAGCGAGGAACAGACCGGCTTCCTCGTCGACGCCTCGCGCAAACTCGGCTTCGACATCATCAAGGTGGACCCGACGACCATCCCGAAGCTGCCGCCGCGCTCGCACGGCTTCTGGTTCGAGGATCCCTGGGTCAGTGGCGACTTGCTCGGTCTGCTGCTGCTGAACGCCGAGCCGCAGCGCCGCGGCCTGGAGCCGCAGGAGAACCCGCATGGCACACGCTACTGGACATTCCCGCCGGACTTCAAGGACCGCGTGCAGCGGCTGTTCATACCGGCCTCGGCGGCTTCAAGCCCGCGTTAGACGCATGTTTCACGCCACCCCCACGGCAGGGGCCGGCGAGGCCTGATCGGCTTTGCGTAGAGACCGGATTGCTCGACGGCGGTGCAATTCGGGTCGTGCCGATGCGATTGGATCGGTTTGGCGCATGAATCCCTCAACCCGGCCTGGGCCTCCTTGATGCGGTTCCCGGCCTCGCCGCGCTGGCAGTACTTATCGTCATGCAGGATCTTGGGGGTTCACGGCAGATGGGTCGTATGTCCTGCAAAAGAGGGTGTCGAGCCGCACCGATAGCGAGGTGCGCGGCATCAACGGCATGACCTTCGACGTCTCCGGCCAGCCAAGGGCGACAATTGCGTCGGGGTGAGGCAGGGTTGAACGCGGCAGCGACCCGGCGCAAACTCTGGTCAAGGAGGATGAACCATGTTGTTTCACGATCGAATCGAGGCCGGTCACCGGTTGGCCAGGGCACTGCATGCTTACCAGGGGCGCTCGCCTTTGATCCTGGCGATTCCGCGTGGCGCGGTGCCAATGGGCCGCGCGCTGGCGGACGAGCTGCAGGGCGAGCTGGACGTGGTCATGGTGCGCAAGATCGGCGCGCCCTACAACCCCGAATTTGCCCTGGGCGCGGTGGACGAAGGCGGCTGGGTGTACCGGAATCCTTGGGCCGGTGACGACTCCTTCGGTGCGGCGTCACATCGAGTCCGAAAGCCGGGTCCAGCTCGACGTCCTGCGCCGCCGCCGCGCCCAGTACACGCCGGGACGCGCGCCGGTCGATCCGGCCGGGCGCATCGTCATCGTGGTGGACGACGGCCTGGCCACCGGCTCGACCATGATTGCCGCACTGCACGCGCTGCGCGGCCGCAAACCGGCCCGGCTGATCTGCGCGGTTCCCGTGGCGCCCCCTGATGTGCTGGACAAGATCGGCGCGTATGCCGACGAAGTGGTCTGCCTGCACACGCCGGCCGACTTCCAGGCAGTCGGGCAGTTCTATCGCCATTTCGACCAGGTGGATGATGCAGAGGTGATCGACGTGCTTCGCGCCAGCCAGCCTGGCCACGTCGCTGCCGACAATCCCGGGACGGCTTCAGTGCCGGCACAGGTTCGCGCTGCCAGAACGGGTCTCAAGGGCGGTGCGGTCCATATGAGACTGGCCGATGTCACGCTGGAAGGCGAACTGCATCCCGGCGACGGGCAGCGCCTCGTGGTGTTCGCCCATGGCAGCGGCAGCAGCCGGCACAGCCCGCGCAACCGCTACGTCGCGCAGGTGCTGAATGAGTCCGGCATCGGCACGCTGCTGTTCGACATGCTGACGGAGCAAGAGGATCAGGACTACGAGCGCCGCTTCGACATCGATCTGCTGACCCAGCGTTTGCTGGGCGTGACGGACTGGTTGCGCGCGCAGGCGCCTGCTCTGTCGCTGGGTTACTTTGGTGCAAGTACCGGCGCGGCGGCGGCGCTGCAGGCAGCAGTGGCGCTGCGTCCGCCGGTGGACGCTGTCGTGTCGCGCGGCGGGCGGCCGGATCTGGCAGGCGCGCAGGCGCTGCACCGGGTGACGTGCCCGACCCTGCTGATCGTCGGGAGCCTGGATACCGAGGTCCTGGCGCTCAACCGGAAGGCGCTGGCGCAGATCGGGCCTGCGGGCAAGCTGGTGCAGATCCCGGGTGCCACGCACCTGTTCGAGGAGCCCGGTACGCTGGAGCAGGCCGCGACGGCCGCCGCGCACTGGTTCGCGCAGCATCTGCGCGGGGAAGCATCGATCGAAGGCCCCTAGGCTGCAGCGCCGGCCCTCGCGCCGTGCTTCAACTTTCCAGCGGGCACGGGTCACCGCATGGGGACGATCGCGATTCGGCTGGCAGAATGCGGCGTTCGGTGAGACGTCTTTTCGGGAGCAGCAGCATGATCGGATACACCACGGTCGGAACGAACCAGCTGGCGGTTGCGGTGGCGTTCTACGACGAACTCTTCAAGGAAGTCGGCGTGCACCGGCTGATCGATTTCGGCGAGCGGGGCATGGCCTGGGGCGTGTCCTGGGACAAACCCAGTTTCGCGGTGCTTACGCCCTTCGACGGCCAGCCCGCAACGGTGGGCAATGGCAGCATGGTGGCGTTGACCTTCGGCACCCGCGAGGCGGTCAACGCGATGCATGCCAGAGCCATGGCGCTGGGCGGTCGCGAGGAAGGGGCACCCGGTCTGCGGGAAGGCAATTTCTACGCCGCGTACTTTCGCGACCTCGACGGCAATAAACTCTGCATCTTCACCATCCTCCAGGGCTGACCGCCATGTACCTGCCACGCCAGTTCGAGGCCAAAGACGAAGCGATCGCCACCGAGCTGATCCGCGCCCGTCCGTTTGCCAGCCTGATCAGCGTGGACGACGAAGGCCTGCCCTTTGTGACCCATCTGCCGCTGCATCTGGTGGAGCGGGGCGGGCAGCGGGTGTTGCTCGGGCACTGTGCCAAACCCAATCCGCACTGGCGCTACCTGCAGGCGCGGCCGCAGGCCGTGGTCACGTTCCTCGGGCCCCATGCCTATATGTCGCCCCAGGTGTACCCGGACCTGGCCCGCGTGCCCACCTGGAACTATCTGGCTGTGCACTGCACGGTGCAGGCGACCCTGATCGAGGAACCGGCGGCCAAGGATGCGCTGCTGAAGAAACTCATTGGCGACCATGAGCCGCCCTATGCGGCGCAGTGGCGTGCCCTCGGCGAGGAGTTTGCCCACAAGATGCTGGCGGGCATCGTGGCCTTCGAGCTGGCCGTGACCCGGCTCCAGTGCAAGCTCAAGCTGAACCAGCACCGCCCGGAATCCCACGCCGCCATGCGCCAGGGCTATGCGGGTGGCAGCGAGGATGAACAGGCGCTGGGGCGCTGGATGGACCGGCTGGGCATGGTGCCGCCGGCCAACGAAGGAGGTTCGACATGAAGGGGGTGTTCGGCCTGGTGGGCTTGTTGTTGGCCCTCGTCATCGTCGGCGTGGTGGTCAAGAAGCAGCTCGACAGCACCTCGCAGCGCGTGCCGGCGCTGGCGCCGGCGGTGCCGGGCGGCGTGGCCTCCGCGCCCGCCACCACCGTGCGGGAACAGAGCCAGCAGGTGCAGCAACAGTACAAGCAGGCGGTGGACGGGCTGATGCAGCAGCCGCGGCCGATGCAGGACGAAAAATGACCGGATTTTGCCGGTGTTTATGACAAAAATTGCCTTTTGCCAGCGTGAAATGGTCGTAATGTGCTACGGTATTCATAGTGACGACAGCATCTGGCCCCGCTGACGCCGACGCGCGCTGGATGCGTCTGGCGCTGGCCGAGGCGCTCGCCGCCGCGACAGCCGGCGAGGTGCCCGTGGGCGCGGTCGTGGTCAAGGACGGCGTGGTCATCGGCAGCGGGCGCAACGCGCCGATCGGCGCGCACGACCCCACGGCCCATGCCGAGATCGTCGCCTTGCGGGCCGCGGCGCGGCACCTGGGCAACTACCGCCTGGATGGCTGCACGCTGTACGTCACGCTGGAGCCCTGCGCCATGTGCGGTGGCGCGATGCTGCACGCACGCCTGGCGCGCGTGGTCTATGGAGTGCCCGACCCCAAGACCGGCGCGGCCGGTTCGGTGCTGAACCTGTTTGACGAGCCGCGGCTGAACCACCAGACCCGGGTGGTTCCGCTCGCAGACGCCGATCTGGCCGCCGCCTGCGGCGCCTTGCTCACCACATTTTTCAAGGAGAAGCGCGTGTCGCCCCAACACCCCCTGCGCGATGATGCCTTGCGCACACCCGAGTCTGCCTTTGCCGGTTTGCCCGGCTACCCCTGGCCGCCCCACTACCTGAGCGACCTGCCGAGCCTGGCCGGTCTGCGCCTGCATTACCTGGATGAAGGGCCGGCCGATGCGCCGCGCACCTGGTTGTGCCTGCACGGCAATCCGGCCTGGAGCTACCTGTACCGCAAGATGATTCCGGTGCTGCTCAGCCAGGGCGACCGGGTTGTGGCGCCCGACCTGATCGGCTTCGGCAAGAGCGACAAGCCCAAGAAAGACAGCTTTCATAGCTTCAGCGGGCACCGCCAGGTGCTGCTGGAGTTCATCGAGCGGCTCGACCTGAAGAACGTCGTCCTGGTGGTGCAGGATTGGGGTGGCCTGCTCGGCCTGACCCTGCCGATGGCGGCGCCGCAGCGCTACCAGGGCCTGCTGGTCATGAACACCACGCTGGCGACCGGCGATGCCCCGCTGTCACCCGGCTTCGTCGCGTGGCGCGAGATGTGCGCGAAGAACCCGGAGTTCGACGTGGGCCGCCTGTTTGGGCGCGGCAACCCGCAGATGAGCGCCGACGAGTGCGCCGCCTACAACGCGCCGTTCCCGGACCGCGGCCATCGCGCCGCACTGCGCGCGTTCCCGCCGTTGGTGCCCGACGGCATGGACGCCGATGGCGCGGCCGTCTCACGCGCCGCGCGGGATTTCTGGCGCGACGAATGGACCGGTCAGACCCTGATGGCGATCGGCGCGCAGGACCCGGTGCTCGGCGAGCCGGTGATGCGCGCGCTTGCAGCAGGTGATCCGCGGTTGCCCGGAACCGATGCTGCTGCCGCAGGCGGGCCATTTCGTGCAGGAGCATGGCGAAGCCATTGCAACGGCTGCGCTGGCCCATTTCACGACCCGGTAATTGGAATCTGACCCCTATTTATGGCCCATATCTACATTTTTTCCCCCTCCAGCGCGGTGCGCGACAAGGCCGCGTTTCGCCGCGGCGTGAAGCGGCTCACGGCGCTGGGCCATGCGGTGGAGGTGGACGAAGCCGCGCTCGCCGGGCACATGCGCTTCGCCGGCGATGACGCCACCCGGATTGCCGCGATCCACCGCGCAGCGGCCAGCGGCGCCGACGTCGCGCTGATCTCGCGCGGCGGCTACGGCCTGACGCGCATCCTGCCGGGCATCGCGTACAAGAAGGTCGCCAAGGCCATTGAGGGTGGCACGCAGTTCATCGGCCAGAGCGACTTCACGGCGCTGCAGAACGCCTTGCTGGCGCAGACCGGCGCGATCAGCTGGGCTGGCCCCGCGCTGGGGGAGGATTTCGGTGTCGAGGGTGAACCGGACGACATCATGGAAGCCTGCTTCGACGACCTGGTGCAGGACCAGGGGGAGGGCGCGGGCTGGCGGCTGCCGCTGGAAAAGGCGTCGAAAACTCCTGAAACAATAGCTGGTGATGGACATTTGACGAGGGGAAGTGGCCAGAAAACCATCAGGAATGCGGTGCTGTGGGGTGGCAACCTCTCGGTGCTGGTCTCTTTGCTCGGTACGCCGTACTGGCCCGAGGTGAAGGGCGGCGTGCTGTTCATCGAGGACGTCAACGAGCATCCGTTCCGCATCGAGCGCATGCTCACGCAACTGCTGCACGCGGGGGTGCTGGCGCGGCAGAAGGCCATCGTGTTCGGCCAGTTCACCGGCATCCGGCTGGCCCCGCACGACAAGGGCTACAAGCTGGCCACTGTGGTGGCCTGGCTGCGCAGCCAGCTCAAGGTGCCGGTGCTCACCGGCCTGCCGTTCGGCCATGTGCCAACCAAGGTGCTGCTGCCGGTGGGCGCGAAAGTGGATCTGCTGGTCGAGGGGCACGACGCGCTGATGGTGTGGGGCCACCTTTGAATTGGCCAGAACCCCTTGTGCAGGGTCGGCCGCTCGGCCAATTTGCATTGGCGCTGCCTTGAATCAATGCGGGTGTTGAGAGCTCACCGGCAATAGGCCAGTGCGATCGCCAGACGGTCCAGCGGCGAGCAGGAACTCGCCGGTGCGATCAGTGCGTGCCGAGGTGCTTTTCCGCCAGCATGGCTTGCGGAAGCAAGCCCCTGAACCGTTCGCTGAGGTAGGCGATTTCCTGGCGAGCACGCGTTTCGCCGTGCATGTCGGCGAGGGCAGCCATGAGTTCACTGCGGCTGTACCAGAGTCCAAGCACATCACCCTCGTGCTGCAGCTTGCTTGCCAGCCTGGCGTGGTCCTCGCAACCGGCTTTGCCAAGCGTGTCCAGCATCGCCACTCGCAGTTGCTCCACGCGCTGCCGACGCGGTGGTTCGGCCGTCGCGCCAATTGGGTTGAACAGATTGAACAGACTGTTTTTCAGGGACCGCGTGAGCGTTTTCATGGTGTTCGAATCGGTGTTTCTTGCGAAACAAGTGTTTCAGATTAGAGCGAGACAGTCCTCATGGCAAGCTTTGCGTGGCACATTTGCAACAACTTGTAGCAACTCATCGGCTCTGCGCAAGGGGAAACGCGTGCACTGCGTGTCATTTGGAGCCTTTGGCGCGATGCTTGGGACTGCGCGGGTCGAGTTGGTCCGAAACAAGCTTGTCCAGGGGCCAAATTCATCAGGATTGCCCTAAACTAGGGCGTTACAAATTAGAAAGTCACTTGTTGCATGGGCACTTTTGCCACTGTCATTTTTTCAGATCTCACAGGCAGCACCGGCGTATTCGAGGCCTTGGGCAACGAAAAGGCAACGATCGCGGTGACGCGGTTGACGCAGTTGATGGGCGAGGCTTGCGAGTCGCATCGGGGGCGGGTCATCAAGACGCTCGGCGACGGGGTTCTTGCCGTTTTTGACGGCGAGGCCGACGCGGTCGAGGCCATGGTGGATCTGCAACGCCTGCATCACCATCGCATCGCCAGCTGGCCACGCAAATTGTTGATGCATGTGAAGGTGGGCATGGCCAGCGGTGAAATCGTCCTTGTGGACGACGACTGTTACGGCGAAGCCGTCAACCTGGCCTCGCGCCTGTGCGATCTGGCCGGGCCGGGCGAAATCTGGGCCACCCAGGAGGTCGTCGCCCCGCTGCGCCCTGCGGCCGGTGTGCGATTTCAGGCGCTGGGGCCGATCAGCATCCGTGGCCTGGCCGATCCGCGCCCGGTCTGCCAGATTGGCTGGAATGCGGGCGAATCGACAGAATTTCAGACCATCTCAGCACCGCTGGGCTCGCTGGAACCTCCCGGCGGAAACACGCTGGGACGGATCGAGTTGTCCTGGTTGAACGTGAGCGCAGCCTACCAGTCCTCTGAATTGCCGATTCACCTCGGACGGCTGAACGATGTCGAGTTCGGCGTGAATGACCCGCGCGTATCGCGGCGGCACGCGCGTATCGACTGGACCAGCAACAACTTTGTTCTGACCGACCTCAGCAGCTTTGGTACCTGGGTGCGTTTTGACGGCGCAGCCAGCGAGTTGGCGCTGCGCCGCGGCGAATGCGTGCTGCACGGCCATGGTGATATTTCACTGGGCGCTCCCTTCAGCGATTTCACCGCGCCGGTCGTGAGCTTTACCTTGCTGGACGGTTCAGTGACCCTGGCGCACCGGTCCCAGCCCTGACAGGAGTGGCCTGGTGTTTTCCAGCCGCTACCGCGACATGAGCCCGGAGTGGGCCGCCTTCAGGTAAAGGCCTTTGCAACTGCGCCCGGCGGCCTTCAATCACACGCTGGCGCTCACCCCCTGACGCGCGGGCTCAGTGGCCCGACTGGTCGGCGTTCTTGCCCTTGAACGGCGCGTAGAAGGCCTTGATGGTTTCCATGTCGCGCTCGATGTCGCCGGTCGGATGAAACACCGGACCCAGGCCCGACACCTTGCGCGAATAGTCCATGTAGGCCATCACGATCGGGACCTGGGCTCCCTGGGCGATGTGATAGAAGCCGGTTTTCCAGTAGCGTGTCTTGCTGCGTGTGCCCTCGGGCGGCACCGTGAGTTGCACTTTTCCGTCTGCCGCGCGCAGGGCCTCGACCGATGCCGCCACCAGATTTGTCGATTTTTCGCGGTCGACCGAAATGCCGCCGAGCCAGCGCATGACCCCGCCGAACGGTGGCCTGAAAATGCTCTCCTTGCCCATCCAGTACAGGTTCAGCCGTAGAGCAAAGCCCACCATCAGGGTGTAGGGCAGGTCCCAGTTGCTGGTGTGGGGCGCGGCGATCAGCACACACTTGGGGCAATCGGGCGGCAGGCTGCCTTCGACCTTCCAGCCGGTGAGTTTCAGGAACGCCAGCGAGAGACCCCGAAGCAGTGTGTTGACCACCGGGGTGGTGAAGATGGTGCGATGCATGGGCAGCGACTGTAAGTTAAATTCAGGCGACGATGAGCAACTACTGGGCGCTGACGCCTCGATCTGGTGCGGGCATTGACATCCCGTTGACCCAGGTCACGAGCCTGATGGGCAAACTGGGCCTTGCCGGGCGTCACGCCGTGGCTGAGGAACTGCTGCGCATCGTTGGCAGCCATGTGGCGCTGGCGCAATGCACCATTTTTTCCTTCGAAGGGCAGGGTCGCCCGCGCATCCTGGCCATGGGCGACCGGGCACGCACCCAGGCGCTGCCCCGGATCTCGCAGGACTACGTGACGCGCTTCTACCCGCTGGACGGCAGTGTGCGCGTGATGCAGGCGGAACTTGCCGCGGCGCGCGGTGCCAGCCCTGCAACCCCCCGTATCCTGTTGCACCGGCAAAAGGGTGCCGACATTGCCCACGCCGAATACCGCGCCATCTGCTACGAATTGCCACAGGTCGCGGAGCGGCTGGCGATTCTGGCGCTGCATGAGGGCGAGCGCTGGCTGTCGGTCAATTTCTACCGGGGCATCGAGCATGGGCCGTTTGACGATGCGGCCATCAGCATGGTCGAGGCCTTTGCGCCAATGGTGGTGCAGGCGGTGCGCCTGCACTATGGCGGACAGGCGCTGAACCACGACCTGGCCGAGCTGATGCTGGCGCGGCTGCTGCGCCGCTGTCCGGCGCTGACCAAGCGCGACCTCGACGTGGTGCGCGGCCTGCTGTCCGGCCAGGCGACGCAGGGCATTGCCGACCGCATGGGCATCGAGGTCTCCAGCGCGCAGACCTATCTCAAGCGCGTCTACCGCAAGCTCGGCATTTCCGGGCAGCGCGAGTTGCTTGGCCTGCTGATGCAGCCCGACGGCGACATCGCGGTGTGATGGCGGCGAAGCGGCGGGGGCAGGGCGCCTGTTCCCTTTTGGGGACACGCGCGGTGCGCAGCCTTTCCTACACTCGGCCGCACTGTCAGGGTCGTCCTGCCCCTGTCCAAAAGAACCCGGAGACAACCATGCACCAGCCCCATGCCGAGCCCCGGCGCTCGATCTACTACCACTACCAGGTCCACAAGCCCTGGCTGCCCTCAGCGCACCCGCCGCAGGAGCGTAAAAAAGTCGTCATCGTCGGCGCCGGCCCGATCGGTCTGGTGGCCGCGCTGGAGCTGGCGCGCCTGGGCGTGCCCTGCGTGCTGCTCGAATCCGAACTGCAGGTGTCCGAAGGCAGCCGCGCCATCGTGTTCACGCGCCGCTCGATGGAAATCCTGCAGCAGGTCGGCGTGGACCGCCCCATCACCGCCAGCGGCCTGCCATGGCGCTTCGGCAATTCGTTCTACCGCGGCCAGCGCGTGTACCGCATGGAAGCGCCGCACGACCCGGACGACCGCTTCTTCCCGATGATCAACCTGCAGCAACAGTACCTGGAGCAATACCTGACCGAGGCTGTGCTGGCCCAGCCGCTGATCGAGATGCGCTGGGGCAACCGCGTGACCCGCGTCGATCACAACGACGGCTTTGCCCGCGTCGAGGTGGACACGCCCGAGGGGCCCTACCTGCTGGAATCCGACTGGCTGGTCGCCGCCGACGGCGCGCGTTCCGGCATCCGCGCGATGATGGACCTGAAGCTCGAAGGCGCCTCATACGAGGGCCGCTTCGTGATCGCCGACATCCGCATCGACCTGCCGCTGCCCACCGAGCGCCTGGCCTTCTTCGACCCGGACTGGAACCCCGGCAACACCATCCTGATGCACCGCGAGCCGCACGGCATCTGGCGCGTGGACTACCAGCTGCCGGCCGACGAGACACCCGAGCAGGCACTGGCCCCCGAGTCGCTGAAGGCGCGCATCGACGCGCAGCTCGCCATGATTGGCCATGGCGGGACACCGTGGGAGATGGACTGGTGCTCGGTCTATTCGGCGCGCGCGCTGACGCTGCCCGACTATGTGCACGGCCGCGTGCTGTTCACCGGCGACGCGGCGCACATGCTGCCGATCTTTGGCGTGCGCGGCGCCAACACTGGCTGGCAGGACGCCCAGGGCCTGGCCTGGCGCCTGGCCTTCGTGGCGCGGGGCCTGGCGCCGGAATCGCTGCTGAAAAGCTATAGCAGCGAGCGCGTCGCCGCGGCCTGGGAGATCATCGACGAGGCCGGCAAGAGCACCCGCTTCATGACGCCACCCACGCGCGGCTTTCGCCTGTTGCGCGACGCGGTGCTGTCGCTGTCGCTGAGCCAACCTTTTGTGGGCCCGCTGTACCACTGGCGCACCTCGCGGCCGCACGAGTACACCCATTCGCCATTGAACAGCCCGGGTGACGACAACCTGCTGTTCAAGGCCGGGCCCGGCCATGGCGCGCCGCCGCAGAACATCCGGATCGGGCCCGACGACTACCTGCTGGATCACCTCGGTGGCGGTTTCGACCTGCTGTATTTCACAGACGCTGTGGTCATGCCCGAAGCGCTGCAACAGGTCGTGGCCGACACACGGGCCAGGGGCGTGCCTCTGCGCGTGGTGGCGGTGGGCACCGCAGCCCCCGTGGCGGGTGCCGACCTGACGCTGGCCGATTCTGACGGTCACTTTCGCCAACGCTACGGCGTGCGGGCCGGCGGCGCGGCCTACCTGCTGCGCCCCGACCAGCATGTCTGCGCGCGCTGGATGAGCCTGGACGCCGGGCGTCTGCAGTCCGCCCTCAGCACCGCCCTGGCCGGGCAAGGAGCCTGATCATGAGCACACCCAAGACGCTTTCCGTCCCTGGCCTGGAGCAGGTCTATGACGCGCTGGCCACCGCCATTGATGAGGCCGGCCCCGGGAAATCCGAACTGTTCCTGGTCAAGCTGGCCCTGCTCAACGCGCACGCGCTGGGCGACCCCGGTGTGTTCCAGGCCCAGGTGGCGGCCGCGCTCAAAGACCTTTGAAGGGGTGCGGCGGGGGTGAAACCGTAAAATCCGGGGCTCCTTCCTCCCGGATCATCGCGTTTTCAGCGCGTCCGTACCGCATGAACGCCCCCGTCGACGTCTCTTTCTTTCCGCGCGCCGCCAAGCCGCTGTCCAGCTACCGCCCTTACTGGGCGAAGCGCTTCGGCACGGCCCCGTTCCTGCCGATGAGCCGCGCGGAGATGGACAAGCTCGGCTGGGACAGCTGCGACGTCATCCTCGTCACCGGCGACGCCTACGTGGACCACCCCAGCTTCGGCATGGCCGTGATCGGCCGCGTGCTGGAGGCGCAGGGCTTTCGCGTCGGCATCATCGCCCAGCCCGACTGGCACAGCGCCGAGCCGTTCAAGGCGCTGGGCAAGCCGAACCTGTTCTGGGGCGTGACCGCCGGGAACATGGACTCGATGATCAACCGCTACACGGCGGACCGCAAGATCCGCAGCGACGACGCCTACACGCCCGGCGACGTCGGCGGCAAGCGGCCCGACCGCGCGGCCATCGTCTACAGCCAGCGCTGCCGCGAGGCGTACAACGACGTGCCGCTGATCCTGGGTGGCATCGAAGGCAGCCTGCGCCGCATCGCGCATTACGACTACTGGAGCGACAAGGTGCGCCGCTCGATCGTGGTGGACGCCAAGTGCGACCTGCTGCTGTACGGCAACGCCGAGCGCGCGCTGGTCGAGATTGCCCACCGGCTGGCCGCGAAAGAGCCGGTGCAGCAGATCACCGACGTGCGCGGCACCGCCTTCGTGCGCCGCACCGACGACGAAAGCCGTCACGGCTGGTTCGAGATCGATTCCACCGAGGTCGACACCCCCGGCCATGTGGAAGACCACGTCAGCCCTTACCAGACCACGGCGGAGCAGGCCGCGTCGAAGGGCGCCAGCTGCGAGCGCCAGGACGCTACTGTTTCAATAGCTATTGGTGGCCGTTCTGCGCTGGGGGAAGGCCGATTTGATGCTGAAAATGGCGTTCAACCCCTGACTTTCGTTCCCAACCCGGCCGTCAAGAGCAAACGCCCGCCGCGCAGCAGCTCGGTGATCCGGCTGCCCAGCTACGAGCAGGTCCGCGCCGATGCGGTGCTGTACGCCCATGCCAACCGCGTGCTGCACCTGGAGACCAACCCCGGCAATGCCCGCGCGCTGGTGCAGGCGCACGGGGAGGGCTCAGTCGCGCGCGACGTCTGGATCAACCCGCCGCCGATCCCGCTGACCACCGCCGAGATGGACTGGGTGTTCGGCCTGCCGTACGCGCGCAGCCCGCACCCGGACTACGCGGATGTGAACGGCAGCCATGATGGCGCCACCAAGATCCCGGCCTGGGAGATGATCCGCTTCTCGATCAACATCATGCGCGGCTGCTTTGGCGGCTGCACCTTCTGCTCCATCACCGAGCACGAAGGCCGCATCATCCAGAGCCGCTCGGAAGACTCGGTGATCCAGGAGATCGAGGACATCCGCGACAAGGTGAAAGGCTTCACCGGCACCATCTCCGACCTCGGCGGCCCCACCGCCAACATGTACCGGCTGGGCTGCCGCACGCCTGAAATCGAGGCCGCCTGCCGCAAGCCCAGCTGCGTCTACCCCGGCATCTGCCAGAACCTGACCACCGACCACGGCCCGCTGATCCACATGTACCGCCGGGCGCGGGCCTTGAAGGGCGTGAAGAAGATCCTGATCGGCTCCGGCCTGCGTTACGACCTGGCGGTGAAGAGCCCCGAGTACGTGAAAGAACTGGTGCAGCACCACGTCGGCGGCTACCTGAAGATCGCACCGGAGCACACGGAATCCGGCCCGCTGACGAAGATGATGAAGCCCGGCATCGGCAGCTACGACCGCTTCAAGACGCTGTTCGACAAGTTCAGCCTTGAGGCGGGCAAGAAGCAGTTCCTGATCCCGTACTTCATCGCTGCCCACCCCGGCACCACCGATGAAGACATGATGAACCTGGCGGTCTGGCTCAAGAAGAACGGCTTTCGCGCCGACCAGGTGCAGACCTTCTACCCCAGCCCCATGGCCACCGCCACGGCGATGTACCACACCGGCCTGAACACCCTCAAAGGCGTGCACCGGGACGAACGCGGCGAGAAGGTGGACGTCGTGCGCGGTGAAAAGCGCCGCCGCCTGCACAAGGCCTTCCTGCGCTACCACGACCCGGCCAACTGGCCATTGTTGCGCGAGGCGCTGAAAGCCATGGGCCGCGCCGACCTGATCGGCAACGGCAAGCAGCACCTGATTCCGACCTACCAGCCGCTGGGCGACGGCGCCTACCAGAGCCCGCGACGGAAAAACTCGACGGTGGCCGAGCCCAAGGCTGCCCCCGCCAAAGGCCGCCTGCTGACCCAGCACACCGGCCTGCCGCCCAGGGCCACCGGCGGCACCCGTCCGGGCAGTCCGGTCGGTGGCGGCAAGCGCCGGGGGCGTTAAGCGTCATTTTTGTCAGGCTTCCAAGCTTTTCTGGCCACTCTCCAGCGTCGGATGGTCATTGATAGCTATTAAATTGATAGTTATCAGAAGGTGCCATGTCGCTGGAGGCCTTTGACCTTCAGGCAAATAAAAAGGGCATGCCGGTCGTCGACATGCCCTTTGGCTTTCCGGTGGCCGGTGACGCTGGCACCGGTGAAACGTTTACTTGGTGGGGGCGGGCTTGGTGGTCTTGAACGGACCGGCGGGATTGACAGCCGTCGGCGGGGTGCCCGCGCTGGCGGCGGGTTCGGTAATGCCGAGGCGTTTTGCAATCGACTGCTGCATGACCTTGACCTTGGGTTCGATCACCGGCCGGGTCTCGGTCACGAGTTTTTCCATCAGCGGCCTCATCATTTCGGGGCCCAGTTGCTGGAACTTGAGCCAGGCCGGGTTTTCCATGACTGAGATCACCTGGCGAAGTTCGTCCTCGGTGAACTTCTCTTCGAGCACGCTGCCGATGGTGGAAGGGGCGAGCTTGACGGCGCGGTCACGAACGATCGGCACGGCCTCGTCGACGTACTTCTTCAGGTCGGCCTCAATCTCCTTGCCGACCGCTTCTTGCCTGTCAGGTGCAACGCGGGCTGGCAAGGCCATTCTTGCCTGCTCCATCATGCCAATGGCGGGCTGCTCGGCCAGCTGGCGCGCGTTGTTCTCGATCGCGGGCTGCTGCAGCTTGATGATTTTGGCCGTCAGTTCTTTCTTGGCCGGGGTGGATTGGGCCTGCGCGCCGAAGGCGGCGCAGAGCAGGACGACGGAGATGAGGGTTTTGGTGTGCATGGCGTATTTTAAAGCCCCGGTGTAAAGGCCCCAGGGGGCGTCGGGCGTGACGGTGATTGGGCTGCTGATGCCGCGGGGGCCGTACGTTGCAGATTCAGTGCCAGCAGCCGCTTCAGGATTTCTTCATCGGGCATGTCGGCGGTGTAGCCGCTCCAGCCGTAGGCCTGCGCGACGGCCGCGGCCAGCCCGTTCAGGGCTTTTGCACCACATAGACCAGGTTGTTCCCCTGGAACGATGCCCGGTAATAGTTGCCGCCACAGAGGTAATACTCGACGCCGCTCACGGGGGCTGACACACATCCCGGTGGCAATTGGGTCACCACCATGCCGACGGGCAGCGGCCCGGTGGCGGGAGCCGGCGCCGCGGCCTGCACGACAACGACCTGATTTGGTGCCGCAGCGGCCGCCTGTTCGACGGCGACCGTGGTGGCAACCGCCGCAGTGGTGGCCACGGCGGCCGTCGCGACCACCGCAGTTTCCCGGTACGCCGTGCGCCGGGCCACGCCGGCGTAGCTGACCGGCGTCATGGGCCGGCCGACGATGGCCTGGGCGTCGCCCACCAGGCCGATGCGAACCGGCGATGACGGCAGCATCTCGACGATGGCCAGCAGCAAGGCGGAGGCAAGAACGAATTTCGAGGCAGATAGCTTCATGAGGGTCTCCTTCGGGGGCTCAGCGCGCTGGATTGGGGGGCAGGAACTCAACCGCCTTGGCGCCCGCCGGCGGGACGAAACGGAACATGCCGGCCTCAATGGCGGGTTGGGTGTTCACATCCAACACCTGCAGGGTGAACTGCGGCGCACCCACGACGCCTTTCGAGGTGATCACGTAGCGGCAGGGCAGCGGTTGGGCCCCGTCGCGCACCCAAAGCTGCCAGTCGACCTCGGCGCCCCGGTACGCCAGGTGATGGCAGCGCTGGCCGCCTACAGCCTCCACCCCGACATAGATCCCGGACTTCACGTCCTGCATCAGCTTGCCGTAGGCGCGGGTGTCGATCAGGTCAGCGCCGGGCGCGATCACGTCCAGTTTCATCCGGGCGAAATCCAGCGTCGCGTCGATGGTGGCGGGCGCAGGAACCGTCGCGTAATGCCTGGTGCCCGGGTTGAAAAGCGTCAGCGTCTTGCCGTCGTAGTAGAACGACTGGTCAACGATGTCGCCCCGGCGCTCGGCCTTGAGTTTGTCGGGGCGCGAAGCGGTGAGGGCGGCCGGGGCCACGAACTGGATCTTCTGTCCCTCGCTGGTGACCACTTCAAGGCTGTTCTCGGTGCGCAGGCTGAACTGCTTGAGCCCGGCCATGTACGTGGTCATGGCGCGCAGCACGGCGTCGGCTTTCGCATCGACGCCGGCGGGCTGGGCCGAGGCGCTCTGGGCCAAGCAGGCGCCGGCCAGTGCGGCACCGGCCAGGAGGGATCGGGAAGGAAAGCGTTTCATCATGGTTCCTGGGTGAGTCGTGCGCGCGGCACAGGTTGTTTCAGCGACGAACGCCCACGCGGTTGGCGCCCCCGTTTTGGTTGGTTGCGCTCACCCCCGCCGCACCCACATTTCCAGCAGCGCCAGGCTGGTTGATGCCGGGGTCACGTACCCCGACCCCTGGCGCTCCAACGCCAACACCGGGCGCAACGCCAACGCCTGGAGCGCCGACACCGGGGGTGACCGCGGCTGCCGGGCGCGCCACACAACCCTTGGGCACGCCCACGGTCTTGCAGTACACAACGGCGCTGGCCGGGGTTGCGAGAAAGGTGGCGCTGAGCGCCATCAGGGACATCAAACGGATCATTGCGGGCTCCTTTATGCGGGAAATTTAGCAGTACTCTGTACAACGGGTTGCGGGTTCTAGCGCTGATGGCTGGGTCAGTCCTTGGCCTTCATCGCTGCCTGCAGCCTGGCGATATCGGCTGGCGACAGCTGCGGCCGGTCGATATTGATCGTCAGCTTGTTGAGCTTGGCGGTCAGCGTGAAGGGCGGTTTGTAGTCGGCGTCGTTCACGCCGGTCAGCGTGTCCGAGCCGATGTCGAAGTACTCGTCCCATTGCAGGATCATCGGCAGGGTCTTGGGCATGGGCTTGGTATCGACCACCTTGCCGTCGACCTTCAGCGTGCCGGTGCCGGGGCGGCCCACGCCGCTGAAATCGTTGAACACCAGCGTGCCGGCGCCCAGGCCGTCGTACTTGAAGTCGAACACCAGCGTGTGGCGGCCGGGGGCCAGCGCCTCGGTGCCTTGCCACTTCAGGCGCTCCAGGTTGACCATGTTCCACAGGAAGGTCGGCTTGCCATTGAGCAGGTAGAAGCCGTAGCCGCCGAAACGTCCGCCGGAGGTGACGATCATGCCTTCGCCGCCGCCTTGTGGAACCTCGATGTCCGCAGTAAAGGTGTAGGACGAATTCAGGATGAAGGGCGAGTCGCCCTGCGGCAGGCCGATCATGGGCCGGGTGTAGACGAACTCGCTGCGCCCGGCCGTGATGTTCGGCCGTGGCGCCACGATGCGCGCCGCCACCGACGCGTCCATCGGGAACACCTGGTGCTTCTTCGCCTCGGCGACGAACTTGGCCTTGATCTCCTTGACCTTCTGCGGGTTCTTCGCGGCCAGGTCGGTGGTCTGGCTGAAGTCGGTGTTGAGGTTGAACAGCTCCAGCACCTGGTTGTCCAGCGGGTTCGGGTTGGCCGGGCCAAACGCCTCCCAGGGTGCGCGATTGACCTTGGTGCTGAGGAACCAGCCGTCGTCATACAGCGCCCACTGGCCCATCATTTCGAAGTACTGGGTCTTGTGGCGTTGCGGCGCCTTGGCGTTTTTCGCGTCGAAGGTGTAGGCGAAGCTGGTGCCGTCGATCGGCGCCTGCTTGATGCCGTCCACCATCAGCGGCGCCTTGATGCCCGCGGCCTCCAGGATGGTCGGCACCACGTCGATCACGTGCACGAACTGCTCGCGCAGGGCGCCCTTGTCCTTGATGCGCGCCGGCCACGACACCACCATGTTCTGGTTCACGCCGCCGAGCTGCGAGGCGTTCTGCTTGAACCACGAGAACGGCGTGTCGAAGGCCCACGACCAGCCGGCCGACATGTGGTTGTAGGTCTGATCGGTGCCCCAGACGTCGTACCACTTCATCTGCACCTCGGCGGGCAGCTGATTGACACCGTTGAAGAAAGCCACTTCGTTGGGCGTGCCGTTCGGACCGCCCTCGGCGCTGGTGCCGTTGTCGCCGTTGATGTAGATGATCAGCGTGTTGTCGAGCTTGCCCAGGTCCTGGAAGTGCTGGATCACGCGGCCGATCTCGTTATCGCTGTAGGCGGCATAGGCGGCGAACACCTCGACTTGCTTGATGAACAGCTTTTTCTCGACGGCGGTGAGCTGGTCCCAGGGCTTGAGCGTCTGGCTGGGCCACGGACCGAGCTTGGTATCTTTCGGGATCACGCCGAGCTTTTTCTGGTTCTCGAAAATCTGTTCGCGCAGCTTTTCGTAGCCGCCGTCGAACAGGTTCATCGCGCTGATCTTGTCCACCCACTCCTTGGTGGGATGGTGCGGTGCGTGGGTGGCGCCGGGCGCGTACTTGATGAAGACCGGCTTGTCGGGCTGGATCTGGTGCATGCGGGTCATGTAGTCGATCGCGTCGTCAGCCATCGCGGTGACCAGGTTCCAGCTGCCCTCGGGTTTGCCCTGGAACGGGAAGATCGGCGTGGTGTTGCGGAACAGGTTGGGCTGCCACTGGTTGGCGTCGCCGCCGATGAAGCCATAGAAATACTCGAAGCCCATGCCGCCCGGCCATTGGTCGAAGGGCCCGGCCTGGCTGGCCGCGAAGGCCGGCACGTTGTGGTTCTTGCCGAACCACGAGGTGGCGTAGCCGTTGTCCACCAGCATGCGGCCGATCGTCGCCTTGTCCTTGCCGATGATGCTGTTGTAGCCCGGGAATCCGGTGGACTGCTCGGAGATCACACCGAAGCCGGCCGAGTGGTGGTTGCGTCCCGTGATCAGCGCGGCGCGCGTGGGCGAGCACAGGGCGGTGGAGAACATGCGGTTGTAGCGCAGGCCTTCATTGGCGATGCGGTCCATGGCGGGTGTCGGGATCACGCCGCCGAAGGTGCTGGGCACGCCGAAGCCGGCGTCGTCGGTGATGATCAGCAGCACATTGGGCGCGCCCTTCGGCGGCACGACCCGCGGCGCCCACCAGGGCTTGGACTGCAGCGCACCGTTCTTGATGACGCCGCCAAACTTCGGGTCGGGTGCGGGCAGCTGCTTGTTGCTGACGGTCGTGGTCGCGCTGGGCGAGCCCAGCGTGCCGTTGACCTGCTGCGCCGTTGCCGGGCTCGTCGCCGACAGGGCACCGAAAATGACAAGAACTACGCTGGCCAAGCTCTGCATCTTGATCATGGATTTTTCCAGTTAATGGGAGAAAACCGAACTATACCGATGGCGGTCCGATTTCATCTTGCAATTTCGGACAAAATTGCTGCCAAAATGGGCGCAGGGTGAGCGCTGGTACTCCTGTGAGTACGGTGGCGTGCCGGGTCCGGCAAACTGCGCGGCGCCGAAGAAGAAGCGGCCTTGTCCGTTGATAGGCCTGCATCACCGATGGAGACGAAACCTTGAAGAAAGCTGGCGAGGCGAAACGGGCGTTACGCACTGCAATCAGCGTGAGCGCGCCCGGTGACGTGCGCATCGGGCCGGTCCTTGCAATTCCGGACGTGCTGTCCGCCCTGGGTGTCAATCCGCAAAAGGCGTTTGCGTTGGCCGGTTTCGATCCTCAGTTGTTCGACGATGCTGACAACCGGGTGTCGCTGGATGCCTTGGGAAATCTGGTGCAGACCTGCGCCGCGCTCACGAACTGCCCCCACTTCGGGCTGCTGGTCGGCGAACGCTTTGAGCTTAAAAGCTTTGGGCCGCTGGGCTATCTGATGAAGAATTCGGCCACGGTGGGTGATGCGCTAGGCAGCATGTTGCTGCACCTTCATCTGCTTGACGCCGGAGGAGCACCCCTGCTGCTGGCGCCCGACGCCTCCTGCGTCATTCTCGGCTATACGATCTACCGCCATGCCACGCGGGGGGTGGACCTGATCCTGGACGCCGCCGTGGCGATTGCACATCGCATCCTGGCCGATCTGTGCGGCCCGGCCTGGAAGCCGCTGCGCATTCAGTTTTCACACAGCCAGCCGGATGACGTTGCAGCCTGGCGCCGGGTGTTCGGTCCGAGCGTCAGCTTCGGGGCGGAAGTCTCGGGCGTCGTCTTTGATGCATCCTGGCTGGCGCGGCCCGTCGAAGGCGCTGATGCGACGCTGCATGCCTATCTGGCCCGCGCGATCAAGGATGTGCAGGCCCATGGCGCTTTGAGCTTTGCCGACAAGGTGGAGCGGGCGGTGCCGCAAATGCTGCTGAGCGGCATGGCGTCCGGCCCGGCGATCGCCCGACTTTTCGGGGTTCACGAGCGCACGCTGCGCCGGCGCCTGGAGGCCGAAGGCAGGGGCCTGCAGCAACTCATGAATGCGGCGCGGTTCGAGCTGGCCCAGCAGCTGCTGGCCAACACGGCACTTCCTGTGGCAGAGATTGCCATCGCCCTGCGCTATGAGGACCCGAACGTGTTCTCCCGGGCCTTCCGGGGCTGGGCCGGGCTCAGCCCGACGCAGTGGCGTGCCAGGCAGTAAACCGGGCGTGGGTGGCAGTGTTCTGCAAAGCCGTCGACTCCAGGAAGCCGGTATAAGGCGAGAGAACTGGGTTTTTCGCCTTCTTACCAGCGTCCGCTGGTCATTGATTGCTATTGAAATAGGACTATTTCGCCAGCGTGTGCAGCGGAATGTCTTTCTCCAGCCCCAGCCGGTTCAACTGCTCGCAGGTCTGCGTGAGCAGGAACGCGGCAATCGCCGCGTGGGTGGCGGGCGCAAACAGGGTCATCAGGCTGGGCATGGGCACGCCTGCGGCGGCGCACAGGGCAGCGGCGAAGTGTGGTTCCAGCGCGGCCACGGCGACGCGGCCGTCCTTGCAGGGGTAGACCTTGTAGCCGGCATGCGCGCCGCCGACCGCGCCCGTGGGCAGGGTCAGGCCCCAGTGGCGCGGCAGGGCCAGCCAGGCGGCAGCCTCGGAAAGGGCGACTTCGAGATAGCGGCCGCGGGCGGTCTTGCCCAGGCGCTGCGCCAGCACGGCCTGGAGCACGGCCTCGCTGGCCATCAGCGCGCCGCCCATGTCGGCGAACAGGGTGGGGGGCAAGTCCAGGCCAGTGACCAGGCCGTTGTCGGCCAGGTAAGTCAGGTCATGGCCGGGTTCCTCAGCGCGCTCGCCGGGCGCGCCGACGATGGCCACATGGCTGAGCGCCGGGTGGCGCTTGTGCAGCGCCTTCCAGCCCAGGCCGAGCTTGTCGAGCGCCGAGGGGCGGAACGAGGTAAGCAGCACGTCGGTGGTGGCCAGCGCCTTGTGCAGCGCGGCTTGGCCCTTGTCGGTCTTGAGGTCGACGCTGATGGTCTTGATGCCCGCGTGCAGCGTGGCGTAGGCGCTTCGGTTGTACTGGCCCATGGGGTCGCCGGGGGTGCCGGCGGGCATGCCTTTTGGCGCTGGCGGCTCGGCTTTGGTGCAGGTGGCGCCCATGGCGCGCAGGCGCATCAGTGCGCCCGGGCCGGGCAGGTTGAGCGCCAGGCTGAGCACGCGCACGCCGCGCAAGGGCTTGAGGGGGGCCGCAGCAGCGGGGCTTGGGGGTACGGTCGAAGCGGTGGCCATGAGTCTCTCGTTACTATGAAATAAATAGCTGAAACAGACCAGCGGACGCTGGGTACTGTTGAATTTACCTCAAAAAAGAGGCGCCAGGCCAGCGCCAGGGCGACAGCATAGCCTCAGACCAGCAGTGGCTGCACCCGCCCGCCCTCTGGCGCACCCGGGCGCAGGTCAGAACGGCAGGCCGACGTAGTTTTCCGCCAGCGAACCCTGGGCCTTCTCCGACGAGAACAGGTACTCCAGCTCGGTCTGCTGCAGCTTCTGGTCGTAGGCGAGGCTGTCCGGAAAGTTGTGCAGCATCGTCGTCATCCACCATGAGAAACGCTGGGCTTTCCAGACCCGGGCCAGCGCCTTGGCGGAATAGTTGTCCAGGCCGGTGTCGTCGCCGTTCTGGTAGTGCGCCAGCATCGCGTGGTAGAGGTAATAGATGTCGGAGGCGGCGCTGTTGAGCCCGCGCGCGCCGGTGGGCGGCACGATGTGCGCGGCGTCGCCGGCCAGGAACAGGTTGCCGTAGCGCATGGGCTCGGCCACGAAGGAACGCAGGGGCGCGATCGACTTTTCGATCGAGGGGCCGGTGATCAGGCGCGCGGCCACGTCCGCGGGCAGGCGGCGTTTCAGCTCGTCCCAGAAGGCGTCGTCGGACCAGTCTTCGACGGTGTCGGTCAGCGGCACCTGGATGTAATAGCGGCTCAGCACCTGCGAGCGCAGCGAGCACAGCGCAAAGCCGCGCTCGTGCTTGGCGTAGATCAGCTCGGGCGACACCGGCTTGGTGCGCGAGAGCACGCCCAGCCAGCCGAACGGGTAGACCTTCTCGTATTCCTTGAGCACGTCGCGCGGAATGGACTTGCGGCTCACGCCGTGGAAGCCGTCGGCGCCGATGACGTAGTCGCAGTCGATGCGCACGATCTCGTCGCCGTTGCGGTAGGTGACATAGGGGTTGGCCGACTTCAGGTCGTGCGGCTGCACGTCCTCGGCGTTATGGATGACCACGCCGTTCATCTTGTCGCGCGCTTCGTACAGGTCGCGGGTCAGTTCGGTCTGGCCGTACACCACCACGGAACTGCCGCCGCTGTACTTGTGCAGATCCACGCGGCTCTGCTTGCCGTCGTGGGCGATGATGAAGCCGTCGTGGATTTCGCCTTCGCGGTCCATGCGCTCGCCGCACTGCGCTTCGCGCATCAGCTTGGCAAAGCCATGCTCGAGCACGCCGGCACGGATGCGGCTCAGCACGTACTCGCGGCTCTGGCGTTCCAGAACGATGGTGTCGATGCCCTTGAGGTGCAAGAGCTGGGAAAGCATGAGGCCGGACGGGCCGCCGCCGATGATGGCTACCTGGGTGCGCATGGGAGGTCTCCTGTGGAATGGTGGGCGAACTGTAGGCCGGCGTTCCTGCCAACGCCAGAGGGTCCGCGCGGCGGTTGCGCGGTGATTGCGCCGTTTGCGCGATCATCGCGCAGTGCGCATAATCGCCGCATGATCGCCAAGGCAGACTTCATCGAGGGCATGGCCAAGGGCATGGCGGTGCTGGAGAGTTTCGACACCGAACGCCAGCGCCTCAATGCCACGCTTGCGGCCCAGCGTGCCGGCATCACACGCGCTGCGGCCCGGCGTCATCTGCTGACGCTGGCCTATCTGGGCTACCTGGAGACCGACGGCAGCTATTTCTGGCTGTCGGCCAAGGTGCTGCGTTTCTCGGGCAGCTACCTGGCGTCGGCGCGGCTGCCGCGCCTGTTGCAGCCCACGCTGAACCGGCTGGCCGCGCAGACGCAGGAATCGTTTTCCGCCGTGGTGCTGGATGGGGACGAGGTGGTGATCGTGGCGCGCAGTGTCAGCATGGGCGGCACCACGCGGGTGCTGGCCTATGGCCTTCATCTCGGCGCCCGGCTGCCCGCGCACGCCACGTCCACCGGCCGGATGTTGCTGTCCGCGCTGCCCAAGGCCGCCTTGAACGCCTGGCTCAAGGGGCGCACCCTGCCGCGATTGACGCCCCGGACCACGACCGATGTGAAGAAGCTGCGCGCGCTGATTGACGAGGCTGCCAGGGACGACTATTGCGTGGCCAGCGAGGAGCATGAGCTGGGCGTGCATGCCCTGGCCGTGCCGCTGCGCAACATGCAGGGCAAGACGGTGGCCGCGCTGAACGTGGTGGCGCCGCAGGCGCGGCTGCGGCCGGAGGTCATGCAGCGCGACCTGCTGCCGCTGTTGCTGGAAGCGGCGCGGGAACTGCGGCCGCTGCTCTGAAGCCCGCGCATGACTTCAGACGCCCAGGTGCTGTTCCAGCAGGCCCGGCTGTCCGAGCAGCGCGTCCGAGGTGCCGGCGAAAACCACCTCGCCCTTGACCAGGATGACGTTGCGGTCGGTGATCTGGGTGACGTGTTTCCAGTTCTTGTCGACGATGACGCTGCTGATGCCGCTTTCGCGGATCAGGCCGCAGATGCGCCAGATCTCGCGCGCGATCAGCGGCGCCAGGCCTTCGGTGGCTTCGTCCAGGATCAGCACGTCGGGGTTGGTCATCAGCGCGCGGCCGATGGTCAGCATCTGCTGCTCGCCGCCGCTGAGCTGCTGGCCGCCGTGGCCCAGGCGTTCTTTCAGGCGCGGAAAGGTCTCCAGCACGCGCTCGTAGGTCCAGTCGCGCTGGCCGCGCGTGCCGGCGCGGGCCGCCATCTTCAGGTTCTCGACCACGCTGAGGTTGCCGAAGATGCCGCGGCCTTCTGGCACGTAGGCGATGCCGAGCTGGGCGATCTCGTAGGGTGCGCGCCCGGTCATGGGCTTGCCCATGATCTCCACCGTGCCACCGCGCGGCTTGACCAGGCCCATGATGGATTTCAGCAGCGTGCTCTTGCCCATGCCGTTGCGGCCCATGAGGCCGATGGTCTCGGCCCGCGCGACGGAAAAATCGACGCCGCGCAGGATGTGGCTGGCGCCGTAATAGGTGTTGAGGCCGGTGGCGCGGATCAGCAGGTCCGGGGCTGGCCATCAGTGGTCTTCCCCCAGGTAGGCCGCCTGCACGCCACGGTCGGCGCGCACGGCGGCCGGCGTGCCGCTGGCGATGACCTGGCCGTTGACCATCACCGTGAGGTGGTCGGCCAGCGCGAAGATGGCGTCCATGTCGTGCTCGACCAGCAGCATGGCGTGGTCCTTCTTCAGCTTGAGCAGCAGTTCGACCATGCGTTCGGCCTCGGCCACGCCCATGCCGGCCAGCGGCTCGTCGAGCAGCAGCACCTGCGGCTCGGTGGCCAGGGTCATGGCGATCTCCAGCTGGCGCTGCTCGCCATGGCTGCTGGCACCGGCGATCACGTTGCGCCGGTCGCCGAGCCCGGCGAGCTCGATGGCGCGGGTGGCGCGCTCCAGTGCCGTGGCGGACTTGCGCCGCGCTTTGCAGCCAGCGCAGCGGGTTCCAGGGCTGCTGCGCATCGCGCGACTGGGCGGCCAGGCGCACGTTTTCCCAGACGGTGAAGGGCGCGAAGATGTTGGTCTTCTGGTAGCTGCGGCCCAGGCCCTGGCGCGAGATTTTCTCGGGCGACCAGCCGGTGATGTCCTGGCCGGCCAGCATGATCCGGCCCGAGGTGGGCGGCAGATCGCCGGACAGCAGATTGGTCAGCGTGGATTTGCCGGCGCCGTTGGGGCCGATCACCGCATGGATGCGGTCGCGCCACAGGTCCACCGAGACTTCGTTGACCGCCGCCAGGCCGCCGAAGCGCTTGGTGAGCTTTTTCGCGGAGAGTAGGACCCCCACGCTGGCCACTTCGTGTGCAGCGCTGCCCCCCGAGGGGGCTCTCGCGCCTTGGGGCGGCCCGGCGTCGCTCGGCAGAACTTCACTCATCGCCGGCCTCCTTGCGGCGCAGGAAGCGCTCGACCAGGCCCAGCAGGCCGCGCGGCGCCAGGATCACCACGGCCACGATGAACAGGCCCATCCACAGCTGCCAGTGCTTGCCGGTGTTGAAGGCGCCGATGGCGGGCAGGTCTTTCAGGGCGTGCAGCACGTACTCGAAGGCAAAGGCGCCGACGATGGCGCCGGCGAAGTTGCCCATGCCGCCCAGGATCACCATCATGATGGCGTGCGCGCTCATGTGGAAGCCCATGAGCTCCGGGTTCACGTAGCCGGTCTGCGCGCCCCACAGGTAGCCGGCCAGCCCGGCCAGCGCGCCGGCCAGCGTGAAGGCGGTGAGCTTGTAGCCGAAGGTGCCGAAGCCCATGGCGCGCATGCGGTGCTCGTTCACGCGGATGCCCGACAGCGCCCGGCCGAACGGGCTCCAGAGCAGGCGGCGCAGGAACGCATAGACGCCGAGCAGGCAGGCCAGCGTGAAGTAATAGAACACGCGCTTGTTCTCCAGGTCGAACAGCGCGGCATCGGGCTTGAAGTTGATGTAGAGGCCGTCGGAGCCGCCGAGCGCCTTGTTGTCGAAGAACAGGAAAAAGATCATCTGGGCAAACGCCATGGTGACCATGATGAAGTAGATGCCGTGGGTGCGCACCACGAAGAAGCCGATCACCAGCGCCGCCAGCCCGGACGCCAGCACGGCCACCGGCAGGGTCCACCACAGGCTCACGGCCTCGCCTTGCGGCGTGAGGAAAGCCAGCGCGTAGCCCGCCAGCCCGAAGTAGGCCGCGTGGCCCAGCGACACCAGGCCGGTCACGCCCTGCAGCAGATCCAGGCTCATGGCGAAGATGCCCAGGATCATCATGCGCGTGACCATCTGCGTGTAGAAATCGGTGCCCACGAACGGGAAGGCCAGCAGCGCGACCGCGCCCAGCCCCAGCACGAACTGGATGCTGCGCGGCAGGACTTCGAGGTTGGCTTTCGGGCTGCTCATCTTGATCCGGCTTATTGTTTGAACAGGCCTTCCGGCTTCCACAGCAGCACGGCCGCCATCAGCATGTAGACCAGCATGCCCGAGACCTGGGGCAGCAGCACCTTGCCAAAGGTGTCGACCAGGCCCACCAGCAGCGCCGCGATCAGCGCGCCGCGCACCGAGCCGATGCCGCCGATCACCACCACCACGAAGCACATGATCAGCACCTGCGAGCCCATGTTGGGGTAGACGCTGGAGATCGGTGCGGCCATCATGCCGGCCACCGCGGCCAGGGCGACGCCGAGCGCGAACACGATGGCGTGGATCAGCTTGATGTTGATGCCCAGCGATTCGGTCATGTCGCGGTTGAAGGCGCCGGCGCGGATCTTCATGCCCAGGCGGGTTTTGGAGATCAGCAGGTACAGGCCGATGGCCAGCACAGATGCACACGCCGGACATGAACAGGCGGTACACCGGGTACGACAGGTTCTCGGTCAGCGGAATCGAGGCGCCGAGGAAGTCCGGAATGGGCACGCCATGCACGTCGTCGCCCCAGAGCATCGAGCGCACTTCCTCGAAGATGTAGATCAGCCCGAAGGTCAGCAGCACCTGGTCGAGGTGGTCGCGCTGGTAGAAATGGCGAAACAGCAGCCATTCGAGCGCCAGGCCGAACACCACCGACAGCGCCGCGCCGCCCAGGATGGCCAGCGTCAGGCTGCCAAACAGCCCGGAGAGCGAATACGCCAGATACGCGCCGAGCATATAGAAACTGCCGTGCGCCAGGTTGACCACGCCCATGATGCCGAAGATCAGCGTCAGGCCGGCGGCCAGCATGAACAGCAGCAGGCCGTACTGCACGCTGTTCAGGATCTGGATGAGGAGATTGGCGAAGTCCATCGGGGGGTGACAAGAAAAACGGCGGAGGAAATCCGCCGCTTCATTTCCGCAAGAGCCTTCTGAGCGGGCCTCAGCCCATCTTGCAGCCGGCGCCCGAATCGGACAGCGCCTTGGCCGCGATACCCATCACCTTGTTTTCCTTGTTCTCGACCACGCGCAGGTAGATGTCCTGCACCGGGTTGTGCGCCTTGCTCAGGGTCCACTTGCCGCGCGGGCTGTCGATGACAGCGCCCTCCATGGCTTTGTAGAGCGCGGGCTTGGCGTTGAAATCGCCTTTCACGGCGTTGGCGCCCTGCACCAGCAGCAGGCCGGTGTCGTAGCCCTGCACGGCGTACACGTCGGGCTGGCTCTTGAACTCCTTGGCGTAGGCCAGGCGGAACTGCTTGTTGCGCGGCGTGTCCAGCGAGTCGCTGTAGTGCATGGTCGTGACAATGCCGTCGGCGGCCGGACCGGCGGCGTCGAGCACGCCTTCGGTCAGGAAGCCCGAGCCATAGAGCGGGATCTTGCCCTTCAGGCCGGCCGCTGCGTAGTCGCGGATGAACTTGGCCGCGCCGCCGCCGGCGAAGAAACAGACCACGACATCGGGCTTGAGCGCGGCGATCTCGGTCAGCAAGGCCTGGAACTCGACGTTGGGGAAGGGCAGGCCGAGTTCCTTGACGATGGTGCCGCCGGCCTTGGTGTAGCTCTCTTTGAAGCCTTCGAAGGCTTCGTCGCCGGCGGCGTATTTCCAGGTGATCCAGACGGCCTTCTTCAAGCCCTTGTCCATCAGCACCTTGCCCAGTGCCAGCGTGGGCTGGCTGTTGGTGAAGCTGGTGCGGAACACATTGGGCGCGCACAGGGCGCGCGTGGCGGCATGCACGCCGGCGTTGGGAATGATGCTGAGCACGCCGGTGTCGCGCGCCACCTTGAGGATGCCCATCTGCACGCCGGAGTGCACGGTGCCGATGAGCACATCGACCTTGTCGCGCTGCACCAGCTTGGTGGCGTTCTCCACGCCTTTGGACGGATCGGACTCGTCATCGACCTTGAACCATTCGATCTCGCGGCCTCCGAGCTTGCCGCCTTGCTCATTGATGGCCATGCGCATACCGTTCTCGATCGCCACGCCGAGCTGGGCGAAGGTGCCGGTATAGGGCAGCATCAGACCGACGCGTACTTTGGCGCCCTGGGCGCGGACGATCTCGGGCAACAGCAGCCCGGTGGAGGCGGCAGCGATCAGGGTCGCGCTGCGGGACAGGACAAGGCGGCGGGAATTCGACATGGGGTCTCCTTTTGTTTAGGCTTAAAGTACTTTACAGGAACTCTGGGTCGCCGGGCCTTATGGCTAACCCGAACATGGCGCGTTTCATGCGGCCAGCGCCAGCGTCAGCCAGCTGCGGCACCAGGCGGCACCATCGGCCTCCGGCACACTGCCATCGCTGGCATCGTGGCACCAGATATCGCCAATGCGCTGGGCGCCGAGGCCCTGAAGGCGCTCATCGAACAGCTTGCCGCCGAAACAGAAGGTGGCGCCATGGCTGCCGAGGTCGCCCAGCGCGATGACGCCGTAGCGAACCGTGCCCAGATATTTGGGCGCCAGGTCCAGCGAATCGAAGAGCGTTCGGGCGTTGTCGGGCACGTCGCCGGCGCCATAGGTCGAGGTGCAGATCAGGAACAGGGCTTCCTCGTCGAAGACCTTGATGTCCAGCCCGTCCATGAGCTGGACTTCGATGTCACCCACGAGGTCGGCACAGTCCATCTGAATCGCCTGTGCCACGGACTCGGCTGTGCCAGTCACGGTGCCGACCAGAATCTTGAGCTTCATAGTTCCGTTCCCGTGCTGTGCATTAAACTGCGCTAAAGGAAAAAATATGCATTATAGTGCAAGTAATCGCCGCCGCTATCGATCCTGAGTTCATAGCAGACAAGCGCGATAAGTTGGTGGCCTTAGGCGAATATGACTCAATAATCAGGTTCCAACGGCTCCACCGTCGCGTCGCCACACGGCCAGGGTTGCGGAACGAGGGCGCGCTGATCCCGCGATGCCTCCATCGGGCCATGCGCTCGTCGTCATGCCGCCGCCGGCGTCGCTCGCCTCGCCGGGATGCTGGATGTTGACAAACAGCGTGGAGCGGTCTGGCGTGACCACGCAGCCGGTGATCTCGCAGCCGCTGGGGCCGGTCAGGAAGCGCTTGATCTGCCCGGAGGCAAGGTCGGCGCAGAGCAGGGCGTTGTTGCCAAGATTTGCATAAGCACCCTTGCCAATCGCCTGGCCGCTCATGTCGGTCTGGATCCACAACAGACCGGCGCGGTCAAAGTACAGGCCATCGGGGGCGCCAAAGGGATCCGCCTGTGACGACGGGTAGCGCGTGCCGGAGGCGGGCTGGGCCGGGTCGCCGGCCAGCACGAAGTGGCGCCACACAAAATTGCTCGCGCCAGCGTCCGCACCGGCTTCACTCCAGCGGATGATGTGCCCGCCCAGGTTGGCCGCACGGGGGTTGGCGGCGTCCGGACCGGGGCGTCCCGGTGCGCCGCGCTGGCTGTTGTTGGTCAAGCGTGACGAACACCTCGCCAGTCTGGGGGTGGACGGCGATCCACTCGGGGCGGTCCATCGGCGTGGCGCCCGCCGCGCTGGCGGCCAGGCGGGCATGGAGCACGACCTCGGCAGCGTCGGCGACGCCAATGGAGGTGGCCAGGCCGCTCTTTCCCGGAGTCAGCTCGAGCCAGACGCCATGGCCATTGGCGTCAAAGCGCGCGGCGTACAGCGCTCCGTGGTCCAGCAGATCCCGGTTGGCGGTGTAGCCGCCCGGGCGCACCGGGTCCCGGCTGACGAACTTGTAGATGAATTCGAAACGGCTGTCGTCCCCCATATACACGGCCACGCGGCCATCGCGCGTGAGCGTGCAGGTGGCGCTTTCGGTGTTCTTGCGGCCCAGCGCGGTGCGCTTGACGGGCGTGGATGCGGGGTCCATCGGGTCAATCTCGACCACCCAGCCGAAACGGTTCGGCTCATGGGGGTGTTTCGAGATGTCAAAGCGTTCGTCGAGGCGGTACCAGTCCACCCACTGCCCGCCCGCCGCGATGTTGTAGCGTCTGCTCGCAGCGTCTTGTGCCGGTGCCGCGCCCTTGTCCGCGCCAAAATAGCCGTGAAAATTTTCCTCGCAGCTCAGGTAGGTGCCCCAGGGCGTGACACCCATGGCGCAGTTGGCCAGCGTGCCAAGCACCTGCTGCCCGGCGGGGTCCGCCACGGTCTTCATTCGGGCGCTGCCTGCGGCGGGTCCGGCGAGGCGCATCGGCGTGTTGCCGTGAATGCGCCGCGCATAGGCAGACGGCAAAACCTGCTTCCATCCGCCGGAGGTGCGCTCGATTTCGATCACCGACACACCCATGGCGTGTTGCGACTTGCGAACCTTCTCCAGCGTCAGTGGGCTGGGACCGTCGGCGTGCAGCAGGTTTTCGTCGGTGTACTCGTGGTTGAGTACCAGCAGTGCGCGCTTTCCGTCGTTGCCCAGCGGAAAGAAATGCATGCCGTCATGGTGCATGCCGGCTTGCACCGCCTGTTCAGCGGCGGTATTGGAGGCATCGGATCTGAACGTGGGCATGTGGCCGGGGATACCCGTCGGGTCGCCCCAGCGGTAGAGCACCTGGAACTCATATTCAGGCGGCACGACCACCGCGTCGCGCAGTGCTGGGGCTACCGACGTAAATCCCAGCGGCAGTCGGGACTCCGTAGCCTGAACGGTCCAGGCTTGACCCAGCAGGGCGGCGATGGCGGCGACGCCTGACTTGAGGGCGAAGCGGCGATCGATAGGGTCGACTGCTTGCTGGTGCCTCGGTGCCATGAGTCGCTTCAACCCGCGTTCACGCCGCTGGTTCTCCGAATTCGTTGGTGCCGGGCTGGCTGGGCTGGACCGCCCAGTAAATCAGGAGCAGGGTGCCGATCACGGGGATGAAACCGATCAGCATCCACCAGGCACTGCGTCCAATGTCGTGCAGTCGCCGCGCACCGGCGGCGAGGACCGGCAACAACAGCACCAGTCCGGCCAGACCGCCGAGCCTGTCGCTGACGGCAGATACACCGACGATGATCAGGACTTCGCACAGAATGAACCACCAGTATTCAGATCGCGTGGCGCGTCCGGAAAACGTGGCGTACTTTTTCATGCAGGTGACGAAGGCTTCTTTCATTTCCATGGGGGCACTCCGGGTTCGGCGACGGGTTCGCTGGCAAACAAGGCAGAGCAACGTGCTCACCGATCGAGCGGTGGCACAAATTGAAGCCAGCCTGCCGCGCGACCCATCGGTTGCGCCCGATCAGGCTTTTGGCAGTGTGGCGTGATTACTTCGCGTCTTCCACGCATTTCTTTACGAAACTAGTCTTGGCGGCGCCAGCAAGTTTCTTCTCAGCAGCCTGGGCGTCACATGCCGCAGCGGCAGTGGTGCCCTTGGCATCGGCTTCGCATTTCTTCATGAAACTGGTGCTGGCCGCGCCGGCAAGCTTTTTCTCTTTGGCCTGCGCTTCGCACGCGGCCGCCGGTCCGGCGGCTGCCATGTCGGCTTCGCACTTCTTCATGAAAGATGTTTTTGCGGCGCCGGCGAGCTTCTTGGTCGTGGCCTGTGCTTCGCAGGTGTCTGCGGCATAGGCGAGGTTTGCGGCGAACAGTGCTGCGATGGCAGCGATCATCAACTTGCGCATGGGTGGGGCTCCTGAAGTTAGCGGTCCGGGCAGGTCCGGTCCAGACGCATTCTAAGTTCGTGAAAGCGCAATGCAGGCCTAACCGGGCAACAAATAGCCCGGGGCACGGGCACCTGGCGGGTTTTTGACGACGCGTGATGCGAATCTGGCCTGCCCGGAGGGACTCGAACCCCCGACCTACGGCTTAGAAGGCCGTTGCTCTATCCAGTTGAGCTACGGGCAGATGGATAAAAGGCTCACCGAGTGAGCCTTTTCATATTCAGTGGTCGGAGCGATAGGATTCGAACCTACGACCCTCTGGTCCCAAACCAGATGCGCTACCAGACTGCGCTACGCTCCGACAAGCCTTGGATTCTAACCTTTACCGGGCTCTCGAATGTGTGCCCGGCGCTTTTTGTGCTGTTCCTTGTCAAACAGGATGGCGCGCTCAAGGCGCCAGCCCGTCACGCCGAAAAGGCGATTGGCTTCGTTCGCACAGCGGTTGTTGCGGCGGGGATCAGCTGCCGCGGGTGATGGGCATCTCGACTTCGCGACGAAGCAACAGGTGCTTGGCGAATTCCAGCTTGGCCAGCGAGGCGCGGTGCACTTCGTCCGGACCGTCGGCCAGGCGCAAGGTGCGCTGGTGCGCGTAGGCGTAGGCCAGGGGGAAATCGTCCGAGACGCCGCCGCCGCCGTGCGCCTGAATCGCCCAGTCGATGATCTGGCAGGCCATGTTGGGCGCGACGATCTTGATCATCGCGATTTCTGCCTTGGCGACCTTGTTGCCCACCGTGTCCATCATGTAGGCGGCCTTGAGCGTCAGCAGGCGGGCCTGCTCGATCATGCAGCGCGCCTCGGCGACGCGCTCCTGCCAGACGGACTGACGCGCGATTTCGCGGCCGAAAGCCACGCGGGTGTTCAGTCGTTTGCACATCAGCTCCAGGGCCCGCTCCGCGCAGCCGATGGAGCGCATGCAGTGGTGGATGCGGCCCGGGCCGAGGCGGCCCTGGGCAATTTCGAACCCGCGGCCTTCGCCCAGAAGCAGATTCGTGACCGGTACCCGCACGTTCTCCAGCAGTACCTCCATGTGGCCGTGTGGCGCATCGTCGTAGCCGAAGACCGAGAGCGGACGAACGACCGTGATCCCCTTCGCGTTGGACGGCACCACGATCATGGACTGCTGCTCATGGCGGCCCGCGTCAGGGTTGGTCTTGCCCATGACGATGTAGACGGCACAGCGAGGGTCACCGGCGCCGGACGACCACCATTTACGGCCGTTGATCACGTATTCGTCGCCGTCGCGTTCGATGCGGCAGCGGATGTTGGTCGCGTCGGATGAGGCGACCTCGGGCTCGGTCATGAGGAAGGCCGAGCGGAACTCGCCCTTGAGCAGCGGCTCGAGCCACTGGTCTTTCAGGTCTTCACTGGCATAGCGCTCCAGTGTTTCCATGTTGCCGGTGTCGGGCGCAGAACAGTTGAACACCTCGGGAGCGAAGGGCACGCGGCCCATGATTTCGCACAGAGGCGCGTACTCAAGATTTGACAGGCCCTCAGGGGCGCGCGGCGATTTTGGCAGGAACAGGTTCCAGAGTCCGGCGGCGCGCGCTTTGGGCTTGAGTTCCTCGATGATCGTGGTGGGGATCCAGGGATTGCCCTTGGCACGGTTCTCTGCGATCTCACGGAAAAAACGGCCCTCGTTGGGGTAGATGTGCTCGTCCATGAAACTGAGCAGGCGTGCCTGCATGTCCTTGACTTTGGGGCTGTAGTCGAATTCCATCGTGATCTCCTGTGGCGGATAAAAAAGTGGGGGTCAGGCCTTCTGGGCGAATCTCCAGGCCAGTTCGGCCATGGGGCGAGCCCCGGCGCCCGAACTGATGGCTTGCGGGCTGGAGGCCGTGCCGGCCTCCACCCGCTTGGCGATGCCTTGCAGGATGGCGGCAATGCGGAACAGGTTGTAGGCAAGGTAGAAATTCCAGTCTGCCTTCAAAGCTTCAGGCGTGATGAAGCCCGTCCGGTCGCAGTACATGCGGATGTACTCGGCTTCCGTGGGAATGCCCAGGCTGGCGACATCAAGGCCACCGATGCCGCGAAACGAGCCCGGCGGGATGTGCCAGGCCATGCAGTGGTAGCTGAAGTCGGCCAGCGGGTGGCCCAGGGTGGAGAGTTCCCAGTCGAGCACGGCAAGCACCCGCGGCTCGGTCGGGTGGAACATCAGGTTGTCGAGCCGGTAGTCGCCATGCACGATGCTGACCATGGCCTCGTCGCGAGCCTTGGCGGGTATGTGCGCCGGCAGCCACGCCATCAGCTGGTCCATCTCGGGGATCGGCTGGGTAATGGATGCCACGTACTGCTTGCTCCAGCGGCCTATCTGGCGCTCGAAATAGTTGCCCGGCTTGCCATAGCCCGCAAGGCCGCGATCGGCGAACTTCACGGTGTGCAGCGCGGCGATCACACGGTTCATCTCGTTGTAGATGGCGCCACGCTCGCTGTTGTCCATGCCGGGCAGCGACTGGTCCCACAGGACCCGGCCCTGCACGAATTCCATGACATAGAAGGCGCGGCCAATGACGGATTCGTCTTCGCAAAGCACGTGCATTCGGGCCACGGGCACGTCGGTGCCATACAAGCCTTTCATCACGGCAAACTCGCGTTCGACGGCATGAGCGGAGGGCAGCAGCTTGGCGACAGGCCCGGGCTTGGCGCGCATCACATAGCTTTGGCCTGGCGTGACGAGCTTGTAGGTCGGGTTGGACTGCCCGCCCTTGAAAATCTCAACGGTCAAGGGGCCCTGAAAGCCGGGCAGGTTTTTATCAAGCCAGACGCTCAGCGACTCGACGTCGAAAGCGTGCGAACCGGTCACCGGGCGGGTACCGACAAAATGGGCGAAGTCGTTCATGGTCAGGTGGGGAAGGTTGTTCTTCTTGATCTGCTAGTTGTCAGCATCGACGATGCGCATCAGCGCTTCGCGATCGCGTACCACCAGACCACCCGGCTCGATCCGGATGGCATTTTCCCGCTCCATCGCCTTGAGCTCCTGATTGACCCGCTGCCTTGAGGCGCCGAGCAGCTGGGCCAGTTCTTCCTGGGCCAGCTGCAGGCTGATTCGCACTTCGCGCCCGTCCGACAGGCTCGGCACGCCGTAGCTGCGCACCAGATGCAGCAGTTGTTTGGCAAGCCTTGCCCTGAGCGGCAGTGTATTGAGGTCTTCCACCAGACCGTAGAGTTGCCGGATGCGGCGCGACTGCAGCCGCACCAGGGCTTCGTACAGCTCCACATGCTGGGCCAGAATTTTCTGGAAGTCGGTTCGAGCCACGCACAGCAGGGTGGTTTCCCCGTGCGCATAGGCATCGTGCGTGCGCCGGTCGCCATCGAAGATCGCCACGTCGCCGAACCAGATGCCCGGCTCCACGTAGGTCAGCGTGATCTGCTTGCCCGAGATCGAGGTGGAACTGACGCGGACCGCGCCTCGGGCGCAGGCTGTCCATTCGACCGGTGGTTCGCCGCGCGCCACGATCAGCTCGCCGTCCTTGTAACGTTTGACGTAGGCGCATCGGAGTATGTCGTGTCGCAGTGAGGGTGAAAGGGATGAGAACCAGCGACCGGTATTGATCGCCTCGCGTTCGTCGATGGTAAGAATCGGATCGTCCATGGCCTGTCCTATGCGTGACTGATATTCATCGGATTGTCGCGTGAGGGACCTCCCGACGTGCACAGGGTTGTCACCTGAGCGTCTGAAAAGTCCGAAGTCCGCAGCGGTCTGCGGGGCGGCGCACTGGAACTTGCGTGCCTGCCGGGCCTATTCGAAGCGGGGCGGCTTCTTTTCCAGAAAGGCGTTGATGCCGATTCCCGCATTGACGTGGTGCAGGTTTCTGACGAAATGCTCACGCTCCATCGACAGATGACGCGACAGGGTGGAGGTCGCAGCCTCGCTGACCAGCTCCTTGATGCTCGCCAGTGCATTGGGTGCCCGCGCATTGAGCCGCTCAGCCAGTTCAAAGGCGCCTTGCAGGGCGTTACCCGACTCTGTCAGCCGGTTGACAAGGCCCAGCTGGTGAAGCCGTTCGGCGCTGATGCGCTCGCCGCACATCAGCAGTTCGGTCACCAGCTGGCGCGGGAGGGCCCGAGAAAGACTCCAGCTACCGCCGCCATCCGGCGAAAGCGCGATATTGCTGTAGGCCATGACGAATACCGCGTCACGCGCCGCGACGATGAAGTCGCAGGCCAGGGCGAGAGAAAAACCGGCGCCGGCCGCCGGACCTTCCACGGCGCCGATGACCGGTTTGGGGAAGGTGCGTATCGCTTCGATCCAGTTGTGCAGGCCTTCGATGCTTCGCGCCTGCACGTCTGGTGGCAATTGCCGGTTGGCCTGCAGTCGCTGAAGGTTGCCGCCTGCACTGAAAACCGCACCTTCGCCGGCGATGACGACGCTGCGCACCTCAGAGCTGGACTCCGCGACATTCAGTGCCTCGACGCCCGCGGCATAGATTTCAGGGCCCAGGGCATTGCGGTGCTCAGGATTGCAGATGGTCAGGACCATCGTCAGGCCCTCGCTGGTGCTTCGGAGCTCTGCGGTCATGGGCGCTATTCCTCGGTGTGCATCAGGCTCAGGCCGATGGCGCCACGGCGACGCAACCAGGGGCTGGGGCGATAACGCGGATCCCCGTAGACGGTCTGCATGTTGAACAACACTTCGAGGATGTTCGTCGGGCCATAGCGATCCCCCATGGCCAGAGGGCCGAGCGGGTAGCCCAGGCCGAGTGTGACCGCGGTTTCCAGGTCCTGCGGTGTGCAAACGCGTTGCTGGCACATGTCGGCGGCGATATTGACGATGTTGGCCACCACGCGCTGGGTGACGAAACCGCCGCTGTCTCGGATCACGCTGACCGCCTTCCCATCCCGGGAAAACAGCGCATGTGCCGCGTCACGCATGTCGATCCGGGTGGCCGGGTTTGTCGCAAGCACCCGTCGCCGGGTCGTGGCGTCGTCCACCAGCATGTCGATGCCCACCGTTCGCGCCGGGTCCAGGCGTTCGACCACCGCCACGGTGGTGACATCAAAGCCCAGCGGCGCGACCAGGGTGAGCGCGACAGGAGAGGGCGAGGCGCCGGTTTCGATCCGGGCGTCGAGATTTTTCAATAGTTGGAGGAGCTCTGATCGACGTGCCGCGCGGGGCGACACCCAGACGGGCGGCATTTCGGTGACCTGCGGCGCCGGTGGCTCGGGGGTGATCCGGGCGACACCGTCCTCATAGAGATAGAAACCTTCCCCAACCTTCCTGCCCAGCATGCCGCCAGCCAGGCGCTGCGCCGTGATCACGCTGGGGCGGTAGCGCGGCTCCTCAAAATACTGCCGGTAGATCGACTCCATGACGGGATGCGAGACATCCAGCGCGGTCAGGTCGAAAAGTTCAAAGGGTCCTAGTTTGAAGCCGGCCTGATCTTTGAGGATCCGGTCGATCGTGGCGAAATCGGAGATGCCTTCGCCCACGATGCGCAATGCCTCGGTGCCATAACCACGGCCGGCATGGTTGACAATGAAGCCGGGCGTGTCTTGCGCCTGTACCGGCGTGTGCCCCATCTGGCGGGCGTAGCGCGTCAGTCCATCGCAAGCGGCCTGATCGGTCTTGAGACCCGCGATGACCTCAACGACCTTCATCAAGGGCACAGGGTTGAAGAAGTGGTAGCCGGCAAACCGGCCAGGCCGCTTCAGCCCAGCGGCGATCGCAGTGACGGAAAGCGAGGATGTGTTGGTGACCAGCACCGTGTCCGGCCTGACGATCGCCTCCAGTTCGGCAAACAGGGCTTTCTTGACGTCCAGGCGCTCAACGATGGCCTCGACGACCAGGTCGCAGTCGTGCAGCATGGACAGATGATTGGCCAGCGTCAGGCGGGATTTGTTGTCCACGACGGACTCCGGGCTCAAACGGCCTTTTTCTTCGAGTCTGTCCCACTGTGAAAACACGGCGTCGCGCGCGTTGGCCAGAGCCTCGGGCTGGGTGTCAAAAATCCTGACTCTGCTGCCGGCCTGGGCAGCGATTTGCGCGATTCCCCGCCCCATGGCGCCGGCGCCGATGACGGCAATTGTCGAAAATGTGACTTCTTTCATGATTTGATTATGGTTCAGTGTGTTACTGCAGGATACAACTGTGCCAAAATCCCGATTCAAATGAAGCAAGCTGTGAACTTAAGACATATTGTGGCCGGAGGGCTTGTTCTGGCGTCGGCATTGAATTGCGACGCCATGAGTCTTGATCGGGCCAGGGGCGTGGCCTTGATTGGCCGACCCCTCGACCTCAGCGTCCAGGTCAAGCTGGATCCCGCCGATGATGCCGAGGGGCTATGCGCCGTAGCCGAAGTCTTCTATGCGGACCGTCGCGTGGAAGCCGGTCAAGTGCAAGTGACCTCGGGGCGTGGTACGTCCGCAGAGGAGGCGACGGTCCGTATCCGGTCGTCGGCGCTCGTGGATGAGCCGGTCGTCACCGTTTCACTGAAGGCGGGTTGCAAGCAAGGCTTGACGCGTCGTTATGTCTTGCTTTCTGAGTTGCCTGGTCAAAGCGTCGTGGAAGTGCCTGCGGCCAGCGCACGTGCCACAGTTGAGCCTGCGGGCCGACCCTATCCGGCGACGGCAGGCGGTGATGAAGGTGGAGTGAATTCAGTTGCAGTACCGCTGGCCAGCCGAACCGAGCGGGTCAGGGCTACAAAAGAGAAACCCCCGGTGGCAGCCAAGGCGGCAGCCCCTGCCGAGTCCCGCCGGGCAGAGGCCAAAGCCCCGGCGCGAAGTGTCGTGCGCAGTCCGGAGCCACCGACTCCGGTTGGAAAACCTCGCCTGAAACTCGATCCCGCTGAGATCTTGATCGCGCGCGATCCAGTGTTGCGGGCGTCAACAGAACTGCTGACGGTTCCCCAGGAAACCGGCTCCCGGCGCGTGGAAGCAGCGGCGCTGTGGCGTGCGCTCAACGCGACGCCTGACTCGGTCATGAGAGACGAACAACGCATGCTGGCGCTTCAGACAGATGCCACCGCCATGCGGCTCCAGAACCAGAAGAACGAAACCGCCATCGCGGATCTCAAGGCCCGTTTGCAGACGGCGCAGGCGGAGCGCTATCAGAACGCGCTCGTTTATGGCCTGCTGGCTGCACTGGTGCTGGCCTTGGGCGCCGCAGCGTATCTGTGGAGCCGAGGCCGCCGGCAGTCCAAGCCACAGTGGTGGGGGATTGGGGACGAAGAATTCAACGATGTTTCGGCGATGGCGCCAGAGCCGGTGGTGGCGACGGGACGGTCCAGCGTTGATCTGGATGTCGATCTGAGCGCCAGCCCGGTGCCAGATGCAGTCCCGGAGCCTGGTTTGCGCAAGCTTGACGCACGTGCCGTGGCGACACCGCCGAGGGGTGCAGATTTCCAGGGCAGTCTGTCGGGTGGCGGTCGGGCGGTCAAGGTGGAAGAACTTCTGGACGTCCAGCAGCAAGCGGATTTCTTCCTGTCCCTGGGGCAATACGAGCAGGCCATTGCGACCCTGCGGAACCATATCTCAGACAACGTTGAAACGAGTGCATTGGCGTACCTGGATCTTCTCAAGGTGTTCCATATGCAGGGGCGCAGGAAGGACTATGAGCTGGTGCGCAAGGAGTTCAATGAGGCATTCAACTCTGAGGTTCCGGAGTTTGCCGCCTTTGGCAAGCAAACGAAGGGCTTGACCACTTATGAATCGGTAATGCCCCGAATTGTTTCGCTCTGGCCCACCGAAGAAGTACTTGAGTTCATCGAGGAGTCCATTTTCCGCAAGCCCGGGCAGGACAATCATGCGTTCGACCTGGAAGCGTACGACGAACTCCTGATGCTGTACGTGGTCGCGAAAGACATCGTGAAAGGGCAGCGCGGCGGGTCAGCATTTGACGCCGCGCGGGCCGGTTTGGCAACGCCTGAAAACTCGCTTGGCTCGACATGGGCTGATCTGGAGCGTCTGAGGTTTCAGGCGACGTCCATGCAGCCGTTACCTGTCAGCCCAATGCCTGATGACGGTTCGGGATCGTCAAACCTGGGTGTTTTGTCGTCTCGGGATGTCGAGGTGGACATTGATTTGTCCGAATTCCCCAGCGAGTTTTATGAGGCGCCGGCGACTTCGGCGCCTGTCGAAAAGGGTGGACCCAAGCCGGCCGTACCGGATTTCGATCTCTTCGATTTGGCGACCCAGGCGCACGCTGCCTCAAAGCGCAAGCCCTGAGTTCACTGTGTTTCAGGGGGCTTGGCGCTGTTTGCAGTTGTCGCAAGCCAGCTGACACACAATGCGGCCAGCAGGCCCGCCAGTCCGTACCAGTTCAGCTGTTCCATCTGGCCTTGGGCAATCAGCCAGCCTCCGCTGGCAGCCCCGAAGGCCTGTCCGGCGTACATCGCGGACGTGTTGAGCGCAATAGAGGCCGATGCAAGGGCAGGAGCGATTCCCAGCAAGCGAGCCTGTTGCGCCGAATTCGACGAAAAGCAGCCCAGTGCCCAGGGGACGGACACCAGAGCTGCCAAGACAAGGGTGCTTCCCAGCGGCCACAGTCCCAGGCTCAGTGCCATGCTGGCGATGCCGACGCCGACTGCGCGTGAGGCGCCGATTCGGTCGACGTGGCGTGACATCAGCATGTTGCCGGCAAAACCGAAGATGCCAAACCAGGCAAAAAGCAGGCTCAGCTCAAGTGGTGTGACGCCCAGGCGGTGCTTGAAATAGGGGGCAAAGTAGGAAAAAAGGACGAACTGGCCGGCCGCATACAGCACCGTGACCAGGATGCACAGCATGAGCGGGCGGGACTGAAGCGTCTGGCGCCATGACGACCAGGACAAGGCCGGTGGCTTGACCCCGTCGGGCAGGGTGCGCCAGACCCATGCAGCGCTCGCGAAGGACAATACACCGACCAGGACGAAGGCTGCTCGCCATCCGAACAGGCCGCCGATCAATGCGCTGAGTGGCATGCCGAGAACCGAGGCGACGGACCAACCCAGGAAAACGAAGGTGATGGCCCTGCCGCGTTGCGACGCTGGAACCAGAAGGCCGATGCAGGCCGCGGCTTGCGGCGTGAAGATCGCCGGGGACACGACAGCGAGAATCCGCAAGGCCAGCAGCACCCTGAAGTCGGGAGCGATCGCGGATGCGAGGTGCATCACCCCATACCAGAGCAGGCAGGACGCCAACAGCCTTCTCCGGTCCCATCCTGCGACCATCGCCGCGAAAAGGGGCGCACCCAGGCACATCACCAAGGCCGCAGCCGAGATCAGCTGCCCTGCGGTTGCAGGTGAAATCAGCAGTGATTCGCTGATTTCGTTGAGCGTGCCCGGAACCACCATGACGCCGGTGCCGATCACCACGTTGCCAAACATCAGGGGCCACAACACCGCCGGCAGGCGCTGTCGGGTCATGTCAGCGGCGGACCTGCAGTGCGCCCGGGTTGACGATATTGGTCGGGGTGCCCCTGATGAAGTTCACTACATTGTCAAAGGCCGCGCCGAAATACATCTCGTAGCTGTCGCGCTCTACATAGCCGATGTGCGGGGTACAAATGCAGCTTTCCAGCCGCAACAGGGCGTGGCCCTGCAGAATGGGTTCTGTTTCAAACACGTCCACGGCCGCCAAGCCGGGATTGCCCCGGTTGAGCGCGCTGATGAGGACGTCGGGCTGAAGCAGTTCGGCCCGCGAAGTGTTGACGAAGAGTGCCGTGGGCTTCATGCGCGAGAGGTCGTCCAGGTTGACGATGCCTTGGGTTGCCTCGTTCAGGCGCAGGTGCAGGGACAACACATCGGATTGCTCAAAAAACGCCTCGCGTGTGCCTGCCGGCACAAATCCATCGCCAGCAGCCTTCGCGCGCGAAGCCGCGCTGCCCCAGATCATCACATGCATGCCGAAGGCCTTGCCATACCCGGCCACAATCTGGCCGACCTTGCCATAGCCCCAGATGCCCAGCGTCTTTCCCTTGAGAACCGTACCTAGCGAGAAGTTCGGGGGCATCGACGCCGACTTCAAGCCCGACTGCTGCCACGCGCCATGTTTCAGATTGCCGATGTATTGCGGAAGGCGCCGCATTGCCGCCATGATGAGCGCCCAGGTCAATTCAGCCGGTGCAACCGGGGAGCCAGTTCCTTCGGCCACCGCAATGCCACGTTCGGTGCAGGCCGATACGTCGACATGGCTGCCGATCCGCCCGGTCTGGACAATCAGTTTGAGGCGGGGTAATTTTTCAATCAGCTGGCGGGTAATGTGCGTACGCTCACGGATCAGCACGATGACATCGGCGTCTTTCAGCCGGACAGACAGTTGACCGATGCCCTTGACAGTGTTGGTATAGACCTTGGCGGGAAAGGCATCCAGCCGTGTGGCGCAGTCAAGTTTGCGCACGGCGTCCTGGTAGTCGTCGAGAATCACGATGTTCATCCCGCCATTGTGCCTTCTGCCAGCCGGGCCGCGCCGGGCGGCACCCTGTTTTGCGGCTCAAGAAGAGGCCCGTGAAAGAAAATATCGCGGCCCTGCTCCCGATGCAGGTGGCAGCTTTGCGCCGTTCAGAATTACATCCTGGCTTCCATCGCTGCGAGTCGATCCAGTTCAGCGCAAACATCGGCCATCCGGCCGGAGATCATCATCCGGCCGGTACTTCCGACCGGCATCCCTGAATCAATCATGCGCACCACGCGCAGCGGCAGTGCGCGGCGAGGCTGCGCACTACTGTTTTTCTTCAATGGCATCCGCACCGTGCAGGGGGTCGATCCGGGCTCGCAAACGGCACGGGGAGGTGCTTTCGCGGCGGACCGAGGACTGAATGGCACCAGCCGGGTTACAAGCTCCTGCAGAGGTGTCAGAAGTGACGAGAGGGTAAAAAGGGCGATTCCCATGTGAAACCTTTCAAGGGTTGGAGGTCGAACACAGGCAGGATTGCAAGAGGATGCGCCACAACAGGGTTATGACAACGCAGGGTTGCCAAACGCCCGCCACCTGCCGCAGCGCGCGGGATCAATTGGCGGCGGTCACATCAGCATCGTGTTGCGGATCAATCCGACGGCCAGGCCCTCGATCTCAAAGGGCTCGCCAGGCTCCACCACGATGGTGGGGTAGTCGGGGTTCTCGGCGTGCAGCTCGATCAGGTGCTTGTTGCGCCGGAAGCGTTTGACCGTGACTTCATCACCCAGTCGCGCGACGACGATCTGGCCATTCTTCGCATCCTTGGTGGCCTGCACGGCCAGCAAGTCGCCGTCCATGATGCCTGCGTCGCGCATGGACATGCCGCGCACCTTGAGCAGGTAGTCGGGCTTGCGTTGAAACAGGCTGTTTTCGACGTAATAGGTCTGGTCCACGTGTTCCTGCGCGAGAATCGGGGAGCCGGCGGCAACACGCCCGATCAGGGGCAGTGCCAGCTGGGCCAAGCTGGGCAGTGGGAGCGAAAACTGCTTCATGCGCGACTCGTTGATGGATCGCAACGCATCGCTTTTCAGCCGGATGCCGCGTGAAGTGCCGCTGACCAGCTCGATGACGCCTTTGCGCGCCAGCGCTTGCAGGTGCTCTTCGGCGGCATTGGCCGACTTGAAGCCCAGTTCAGTGGCGATTTCTGCGCGCGTGGGCGGCGCGCCGGTGCGGGCAATGGCACTCTGGATCAGATCCAGAATCTGTTGCTGGCGGGCGGTAAGCTTGGCGGGAAACGGTGACATGTCGATCATGGCGACTCCTTGGGATCGTGCCGGGGCGGCATACTGGCTGGATAGACAGTAGCTGTATTTTTAAACAGTTTTTGAAAGTTTGCAAGTCATGGCGCTACCGGACAACTCGAGGATCGTGATTTTGGGTACGGGCGGCACCGTTGCTGGAACCTCGACGAGGGTGGGGGACAACATCGGCTACAGCGCGGCACAGGTGGGCGTGGCGCAGTTGCTGGGGGCTATCGAGGCCTTGCCTGCCGCCTTGCGCGGACGCGACCTGTTGACCGAGCAGGTCGATCAGGTTGACAGCAAGGACATGAGCTTTGGCCTGTGGCAAAGACTGGCCGCGCGATGCGCCCACTGGCTCGCGGACGCCAGCGTGCAAGGCATCGTCATCACTCACGGAACCGATACGCTGGAGGAAACAGCCTGGTTCCTCCAGTCCGTGTTGCAGCCGGGCAAGCCGGTGGTTCTCACTTGTGCGATGCGTCCGGCGACGGCGCTGGCGCCCGATGGGCCGCAAAACATTCTTGACGCTGTTGCCGTCGCGCTCGACCCCGGCGCACAAGGCGTTGTCGCGGTGTGTGCCGGGGTTGTGCACAGTGCGCGTGATGTCCGCAAGGACCACCCTTACCGTCTCGACGCGTTTGGCTCGGGCGATTCGGGTCCGCTGGGCTTTGTGGAGGAAAACTCGGTGCGCTGGGTCAATCATGTTCGAAAAGACGACCTTTCCATCGAAAAATGGACACTTAATGCTATCGAAAACATAGTGAAGTCAGGTCCCTGGCCGCGCGTTGAAATCGTCATGAACTACGCTGGCGCCAGTGGCGCAACAGTCGATCTGCTGGTCAGGGATGGCGTGCAGGGTCTGGTGGCCGCATGCACGGGCAATGGCAGTCTCCATCAAGATCTTGAAGCGGCCTTGATCCGCGCGCAGGCGGCAGGCGTGAAGGTGGTCCGCGCGACCCGCTGTGCGCAAGGCAGGGTCTTGCCCAAACCCGGTGACCTCATTGCCGATTCAAACGGGCTGAGTCCGGTCAAGGCGCGAGTGGCGATGATTCTGGCGCTACTGGGTGCCCAGACGGCGGGCGCTGCCTGAGCTGATGGTTTCCGGCATTTCGCTTCCCTGGCCGTGGGCCTATCCGGCCCTTGAGGTGATCCACCTGATCGGTGTGGCGCTGCTGCTCGGCAATCTGGTTCTGCTGGAATTGCGGGTTTTCGGTCGCGGCTCCGCCTTGCCAGTCTCTGAGCTGGCGCGCCTGAGCCTGATGCTGGTGGCGATCGGCTTTTCAATGGCGGCGGTATCGGGCACCGTCATGTTTGCGACCCAGCCGGGCGACCTGCTGGCCAACCGCGCATTTACCCTGAAGATGCTGTTGCTATTCGTGGCGGGTTCCAATGCGGCCATGTTCCATGCCCGGCAGTCGTTCGAGAAGATGGACCTGACATCGCGCATGCTCATGCTTGTGTCCAGCTTGATCTGGGTGGCGATCATCGCGCTGGGTCGCTGGATTGCCTATGTCTGACAAGGAGTCAACATGAATCGACGTGAAATCGTGCTGGCCTCGCTGGCGGCACCTGCGCTGAGCCTGCCCTTGCTGGCGCGGGCCCACCACGGTTGGGGCAGTTTTGACCAGGACCGGCCGATCTACCTCGAAGGCAGGGTGACCAAAGCCAAATGGCAAAACCCGCATGCCGAGCTGGAACTTGAAGTGCCCGCCGGGCTGAAGGTGCCGGCGGGCCTGGCTCAGCGTGCCATTCCTGCGCAGTCGGCCCCGGTTGACGGCAAGGCGCTCCTTGCCAGGGCCGTGGTGCCCAACCGCAAGGACCGCAAATGGGAGATCGAGCTGGCGCCGCTCACGCGCATGAATGCCTGGAACGTGGCCGAAATCAAGGTGGGGGATACCATTTCAGTGGTGGGCTTTATCTTCAAGGAAGAAAAGGGAGAGCCCATCCTGCGCGTCGAATACCTTTTCGTGGGCAGTCAGGCTTACGGACTTCGCTCCAGCCCGGTGTGAGATAAAAAAAGGCCCGTGAGGGCCTTTTTTTGAAGGCAATGCCCGATACCTCAGCTGGCCAAAGCAGCGAACGCCCGGGTGGTGATGTCCTCCACGCTGCCCGTGCCACTGATGGCTCGGTATTTCGGTGCGGCGGCAGGTTCGGCCTTGGCCCAACTGCTGTAGTAGTCGACCAGCGGGCGGGTCTGGGCGCTATAGACCTCCAGACGCTTCTTGACGGTTTCTTCGTGGTCGTCCGGGCGCTGCACCAGCGGCTCGCCGGTGAGGTCATCGCGGCCTTCGGCCTTGGGTGGGTTGAACTTGACGTGGTAGATGCGGCCGCTGGCAGGGTGGGAGCGCCGCCCGCTCATGCGCTCGACGATGGCGTCGAAGGGGACGTCGATCTCGAGCACGTAGTCCAGCTTCACGCCGGCCGCCTTCATGGCATCGGCCTGGGGAATGGTGCGCGGAAAACCATCAAACAGGAAACCGTTGGCACAGTCGGCCTGGGCAATGCGCTCCTTCACCAGGTTGATGATCAGATCGTCGCTGACCAGGCCGCCGGACTCCATCACCGCCTTGGCCTGCAGGCCCAGCGGGGTGCCGGCCTTGACGGCGGCGCGCAGCATGTCGCCCGTGGAAATCTGGGGGATGCCATATTTCTGGCAGATGAAGTTGGCTTGCGTGCCTTTGCCAGCACCCGGCGCGCCCAGCAGAATCAGTCTCATGGAAGTCCTAGAAAAAAAGGGAATTCAGCGGCATGGCTGGTGCGGCCAACGGCCGCATCACGATGTCTCTCCACTAAAGAGAATATCACGCACAAGGTTCATCCTGACTTACTGCACCCCGAACCCCATGGGGTACCGCTTTGGTTTCAGACGGCGAAGACCCGGCGCACGCGCGCCAGGTCTTCGGGGGTGTCCACACCGGGGCCGGGGGCGTGTTCCGTCACATGGACAGCGATGCGGTGGCCATGCCACAAGGCACGCAACTGCTCCAGTGCCTCGCCAACTTCCACGGGGGCCTGGGACAGGCCAGGAAACCGCCTCAGGAAACCGACGCGGTAGGCATAAATGCCCACGTGGCGCAAAGGCGCAGGCTGTGGCAGGGCGTTGATGCCTTGGGTAAACCCGTCGCGCCACCACGGAATCGGAGCCCGACTGAAGTACAGGGCGAACTGCCGCGCGTCCAGCACGACCTTCACCACGTTGGGGTTGGTGAAATCGGCGACGCTGTCGATCCGGTGCGCAGCGGTGCTCATGCTGGCATCGGTCCTTGCGGCCAGAAGGCGGGCTACAGCGTCGATCAACGACGGCTCGATCAAAGGCTCGTCGCCCTGAACGTTCACGACGATGGCGTCTTCAGGCAGGCCGAGCAACCCGCACGCTTCGGCCAGTCGGTCACTGCCCGAGGGGTGGTCGGTGCGGGTCAGCACCGCCTCGATCGCATGCTGCTGGCATGCAGCGACGATGGCCGGGCAGTCGGCCGCAACTACGCATCGGCGAGCGCCGCTTTGAAGGGCGCGCTGTGCGACGCGCACGACCATCGGCGCACCGCCCAGGTCGGCCAGGGGCTTGTCGGGCAGGCGCGTGGATGCCATGCGTGCCGGGATCAATACCGTAAAGCCAGCCCCGTCGTCGCTGGAGGCGTCAGCCGACGTCGCGTCGTGCGGTTTCATGCCGGGGTTCAGGCCAGCGGTGTGCGGGCGGGAAGGGCTTCGAGCTCTTGGTCGCTCAGTGTGCGCGCTTCACTTTCCAGCATCACGGGAATGCCATCGCGCACCGGGTAGGCCAGTCGCGCACTGCGCGAGATCAGCTCCTGCTTTTCCCGGTCGAAGTCCAGCGGCCCCTTGGTGACGGGGCAAACCAGCAGTTCAAGAAGTTTGGTGTCCATGCCGTGATGATAGCTTCGCGTCCAGCCGCAAATCGAGTGCCTTGAAAAAGCCGGGCTCTGGCGTCAGGACCAGCGGCACCGCCCAAGCGTCCGGATGGGCCGCCCAGAGTTTGGCGGCGTCTTTTTCGGTGCAAACAAGCTCTAGTCCAGCGTCTTCCGGCCGCCTCCAGCTATGGAAATCGTAGTGATCTGGCAAGGCCTCGGTCGCTTCCAGCGTCAGTCCAAGGGACTGCAGCATCCTGAAAAACGCCCCAGGCCGCGCGATGCCGGCCAGCGCCAGCAGGCGACGGCCCCGAAGGCCGTCCAGGCTGATCCGGCTGCCGTCGGCGCGCAGGGCGTGGTCGGCCAGATCGCGCCGGGCCATGAAGCCGGTAACGCCAGGGCGACCGTCGACGGGCTGAAAAGTGTTCAGCACAATGTCCACGTCGCGCGGCCAGGGTTCGCGCAGCGGGCCCGCTGGCAGCAACAAGCCGTTGCCGGCGCCGCGTTCGTCAAACACGCAGATCTCGATATCCCGTTGCAGCGCGAGATGTTGCAGTCCGTCATCACACACGATGACGTCCGTGCCCGGATGGCGCGCCAGCAGTGCCCGTGCGGCATCTATGCGGCGCGCGGCCACGAAGACTGGCGCGCCCGTGGCCCGACGTACCAGCAGAGGTTCATCGCCGGCGATCCGGGCATCAGTTTCGGGCAGGACCTCGAGGCAATCATTGCCGTCGCGGCCATACCCTCTGGAGATCAGCCCCGGTTGCCGCCCACGGGCCTGCAGGTGCCGAAGAACGGCCAAGACTGTGGGCGTCTTGCCTGCGCCGCCAGCCACGACATTGCCGACGATGATGACTGGCACGCCAGGGTGATGGGATCGAAGTATGCCTGCGCGGTAGCCAGCGCGACGGACGGCGACCAGGCCTCGCAGGAGCAGCGAAAGTGGCCATAACAGCCAGGCCAGCAGGCCACGGTGCAGCCACGCCTGCTGCAGGCTTTGCCGCAAGGAAGACTGGCAGTTGCCCGGCATGGGTGCGCGGTCGCCCGCGGACCTACTTGCCGCCGGCGTGCGCCGTCGACTGCGTGGCGAACGTGATCTGCGACAGCCCGGAGCGCCGGGCCGCCTCCATCACGGTGATCACGCTCTGGTGCGCGGTGCTGGCGTCGGCACTGATGATGATCACGCTGTCCTTGCCGGCTCTGGCAGCGTCCGCCAGCGCCGCGGCCATGACCTCCACACTTCGACCCTCCACTGGGACCTTGTTGATCATGTAGCGCCCGTCACTGCTGACGGCCACCACGACCTCCTTCGGATAATCGCGCTGCGCCTGGGTGTCGGCCACCGGCAAGGTCAACTGCATTTCCGTGAATTTGCTGTAGGTCGTGGTGAGCATCACGAAGATCAGCACCACCAGGAGCACGTCGATGAACGGGATCAGGTTGATCTCCGGTTCTTCCTTCACTCTCGAGCGGAAATTCATGGGCAGCCCTACTTGCTTCTCAAGTTGTTGAGGTGCCTGGCGAACCGGTCTGAAGCCAGTTCCATCGTCAGCAGATAGCTGTCCACCTGGGCGCGGAAATAGCGCCAGAAAATCAGGGAAGGGATGGCCACAATCAACCCGAAGGCGGTGTTGTACAGCGCCACCGAGATTCCGTGGGCCAGCTGGACCGGGTTGGCGCCACCCATCGTGGCGCCCGCCAGTGGGGGCCTGGGCACCGAAAATCTCGATCATCCCGATCACCGTGCCCAGCAGGCCCAGCAAGGGTGCCGCAGAGGCGATCGTGGCCAGGGCCGACAGATAGCGTTCCAGCCTGTGTGCCACCGTGCGGCCGGCACCTTCCATGCTGGCGCGAAGATCGGCCTCGGTACAGCGCGGGTTGGCAATGAGCGCGCGAAACCCGCTGGCCAACACCTCGCCCAGCGCCGAGTTCTGTTCGAGCTGGCTCACCACCTCGGCGGAGGGAACACCACTGCGCGAGACGGCCAGGGCTTCGTCCAGCAGCCTGGGCGGTGCGACGCGGGCCGTCTTCAAGCTCACAAAACGTTCGAGGATGAGGGCCAGCGCCAGAACGGAGCAGGCAATGAGGGGCCAGATCGGCCAGCCTGCAGCTTGTATGATCGAAAGCAAAAGGGTCTCTCCGGGGATTTTCGGCGCTAGCCAGATGCACGGATTATGGCTCAGTGCCATCGCGTGACGCGGGGTGACGCGAAGTGAACCGGGGGCAAAGCGGCAGTTCACATTTTCTGTGGATAACTCTGTGGGAAACCGGGGCGTCATGGCGTCTCAAGCCGCATGAAATCACGACCACGGACAACTGATCACAAATTGAGCAGAAAAAAATTCATATAAATCAATGAGTTGCACCGAAAAATCAGCGTTATCACCGATGCGGTCCGTGCAGCCGGCGAATCGGGCTGCCTGTGGAGTAGTTACCGCGGTCAAATGGCCTGCCACGCGCATGGAGACTGATGTCCAGCCCTGAAAACCCAGCATTGGCGCCACGAATCTGGCAAGTTGGCGCGCTGTGCCGCGCCGTGGCTGATGCGCTGGATGCGCGATTCAACCCGGTTGCGGTGCGCGGCGAGGTTTCGGGCTTCTCGCGCGCTTCCAGCGGACATTGCTACTTTTCGATCAAGGACGAAACCGGCCAGATCCGGTGTGCCATGTTCCGCCGTGCTGCGAGCCTGCTGGACTTCGTGCCGCGTGATGGCGATCTGGTTGAATTGCGCGGCCGCCTGGGTGTCTATGAGGCCCGCGGCGACCTGCAGTTGATCGTGGAGAGTCTTCAGCGGGCTGGACAGGGCGCGCTGTTCGAGCAGTTCTTGCGCCTGAAGGAAAAGCTGGAAGGCGAAGGCCTTTTCGATTCGGCCCGCAAACGGCCGTTGCCAGTGATGCCTCGCGCCATCGGGGTCGTCACTTCGTTGGGGGCGGCTGCGTTGCATGACGTCGTCACGGCCCTGCAGCGGCGGGTGCCGCACATCCCGGTGGTGGTGGCGCCAGCGGCGGTGCAGGGCGCGGCGGCGCCGGCTGAACTGGTGCGAGCGCTTTCGGCGCTGTACCGGTTGACGCCTGCAGGTCGGGCTGGCGAGCCGGCGGCGCCAGGCGGTACGCCCTCGGTCGACGTGATCCTGCTCGTGCGCGGCGGCGGCTCCATGGAAGACCTCTGGTCCTTCAACGACGAGCAGGTCGCCCGGGTGCTGGTCCAGAGTCCGGTGCCCGTGGTCTGTGGCGTGGGCCACGAGACCGACTTCACCATCGCGGATTTCGTGGCGGACCTGCGGGCGCCCACGCCAACCGCAGCCGCTGAGCTGGTCTCGCAGCCGCGCGATGTCTGGCTCGGCGCTCTGGCGCTGATCGATGGCCGCATGCAGGATGCCAGCCAGCGCCTGCTGGACACGCAAAGCCAGCGACTCGACCTCGCCGCGTCACGGCTGGGCCGGCCGTCGGCGCTGGTGGCGCGGCAGCAGATGCAACTGGCGCGCCAGGCGCAGCGCCTGCGCTACGCGGCGCTCTCAAAGATGGAGCGACTCACGACCGAATGGCAAAGGCTTTCCGGCGAATTTCCCCAAAAAATGGAGCAACAGATGGTTCGCCGGCATGACCGGCTTGACAGGGCAGGCCTGCGCCTGCAGTCGCTGGACCCCCGCTTGGTCTTGCAGCGCGGCTACGCCTGGCTGACCGAGGCTGGCGGGCGCGCCGTCACCAGCGTCGCTCAGACCCGCCCCGGGCAGGCGCTGCAGGCCACCCTTGCCGATGGCACGGTTGATCTGACCGTGGCACAGCGGCGCCTGCTGTAACTTCCTACAATCGCGCTCTGGCCGAACCCCTTCACGTCAAACCCAACTTACGAGGACCCCCATGGAACACACCTTGCCCGCACTGCCTTACGCCATCGACGCCCTGGCGCCGCATTACTCCCAGGAAACGCTGGAGTTCCACCACGGCAAACATCACAACGCCTACGTGGTCAACCTGAACAACTTGCAAAAGGGCACCGAGTTCGAGAACAAGTCCCTCGAAGAGATCATCAAGACCTCCAGCGGCGGCATCTACAACAACTCGGCGCAGATCTGGAACCACACCTTCTTCTGGAACTGCATGAAGCCCAACGGCGGCGGTGAGCCTTCCGGCGCGCTGGCTGCGGCCATCAACGCCAAGTGGGGCAGCTACGCCGCCTTCAAGGAGGCTTTCGTGAAGTCGGCTGTGGGCAACTTCGGCTCAGGCTGGACCTGGCTGGTGAAGAAGGCCGATGGCTCGGTGGACATCGTCAACATGGGCGCTGCGGGCACCCCGCTGACCACCGCTGATAAAGCCCTGCTGACCGTTGACGTCTGGGAGCACGCCTATTACATCGATTACCGCAACATGCGTCCGAAGTTTGTCGAGACCTTCCTCGACAAGCTGGTGAACTGGAGCTTTGCCGAGGCGAATTTCGCCTGATCCGCTCTGCTGCCAAACCGGAAAGCCGGCCTCGAGCCGGCTTTCTCTCTTTTTGGTGCCAAAACGGCGCCTGCCCGTCGTCAAATGGTCTTTGGCAGCTATTGAAAGAGTAGCTTGCCTGCGCGAAAAGACGCCCGGCTATTTCGACCCGAACGGCGCCCCGCCCAACTTGGCCCCAGCCTTGAGGTTCTTCTTGGCGAACCAGCCCTGGTTCATTTCCAGCACATAGCGCACCGGCTTCACCGAGCAGTGGGAGTCCTCGGTCTGCGGCTTCATGTCGAGCGAGATTGACGATGGTGCCATCGTCGGCGACGAACGCCGCCGTCAGCGGCAACAGCGTGTTCTTCATCCAGAAACACTGGGTGGCGGGCTGCTCAAATACAAACAGCATGCCTTCGTGCTGGGGCATTTCACGGCGGTACATCAGTCCGATCTGTCGTTGCTGGGCGGTCTGCGCCACCTGCGCGTCAATCAGATGCATCCCGGCCGAGAGCTGTGTTCGCCCGAGATTCATCTGTGGCGCGTCCTGCGCGCAGGCGGTGCCGCACATGGCCACTGTCAGCGCAACGGCCTGTAGCAGAGGCGCGCACAGGCGCTTGGGATTCTGGGGGTTCTCATTCATGAACAGGGACTCCGGATCAATTCAGCCAGTTTGGGACACCCATAAAAAATGCCCGCCGAAGCGGGCATTTTGACGCAAGGTCAGCGAAGAATTACTTCTTGGCGTCAGCTGCGGGAGCGGCAGCCTTGGCATCGGTCGACTTGGTCGACTTGGTCTTCTTGGCTTTCTTTTCCTTCTTGGGAGCAGCAGCTTTGTCAGCCTTGGCATCCGCAGCAGGCTTGGCTTCGGCAGCAGGAGCAGCCTTGGCAGCAGGAGCAGCGGCAGGTGCGGCAGCAGGAGCAGCGGCTTGCGCGAAAGCGCCAGCGGCGAACAGACCAGCGATCAGGGCGGCGAGAACTTTGTTCATTTCAGTTTCCTTGAATGGAGTTGATTTCTAGGTTTTCCTCCCATTTTCCGGAAGGACTCACCCGTAACGGAGGCGAAAGGCAGTTGGTTGACAGCATTCCGTAATTTTCTTGCGCGTAAAATTCGGGTGGGTTCTACCTAGCCCGCGCTAATTTAGGCAATTCAGTCCAATCCGGAGACGTTTTTTCCATGTACCAACACATCAAGGTGCCCGCTGAGGGCCAGAAGATCACCGTCAACGCCGACATGTCGCTCAACGTGCCGGATCAACCGGTCATTCCTTTTATCGAAGGTGACGGCACCGGTTTTGACATCACGCCCGTGATGCTGAAGGTGGTGGACGCTGCCGTCGCCAAGGCGTACGCAGGGAAACGCAAAATCCACTGGATGGAAGTCTATGCCGGCGAGAAATCCACCAAGATCTATGGTCCGGACGTCTGGCTACCAGAAGAAACCCTCGCGGCCCTGCGCGAGTACGTGGTCTCCATCAAGGGTCCGCTGACCACGCCTGTGGGCGGCGGCATCCGCTCGTTGAACGTGGCCCTGCGCCAGGAACTCGACCTGTACGTCTGCCTGCGCCCGATCCAGTATTTCAAGGGTGTGCCTTCCCCCGTGAAAGAGCCGGAAAAGACCCATATGGTGATCTTCCGCGAGAATTCCGAAGACATTTACGCGGGCGTCGAGTTTGAAGCCCAGTCGGACAAGGCCAGGAAACTCATCAAGTTCCTGATCGATGAGATGGGCGTCAAGAAGATCCGCTTCCCGAACACCTCGGGTATCGGCATCAAGCCTGTCTCCATCGAAGGCACCGAGCGCCTGGTGCGCAAGGCCATCCAGTACGCCATCGACAACGACAAGCCCAGCGTGACCATTGTTCACAAGGGCAACATCATGAAATACACCGAAGGCGGCTTCCGCGACTGGGCTTATGGCCTGGCGCAAAAGGAGTTCGGCGCGGAATTGATCGACGGCGGCCCATGGTGCAAGTTCAAGAACCCGAAAACGGGCAAGGAAATCATCGTCAAGGACAGCATTGCCGACGCTTTCCTGCAGCAGATCCTGTTGCGCCCGGCCGAGTACAGCGTGATTGCCACGCTGAACCTCAACGGCGACTACATTTCCGACGCGCTGGCCGCGCAGGTCGGCGGCATCGGCATTGCGCCGGGCGCCAACCTGTCGGATACGGTCGCCTGTTTCGAAGCCACGCATGGCACGGCACCGAAATACGCCGGCAAGGACTACGTGAACCCGGGCTCGGAGATCCTGTCCGCTGAAATGATGCTGCGCCACATGGGCTGGATCGAGGCCGCCGACCTGATCATCAGCTCGATGGAGAAATCCATCGCCAGCAAGAAAGTGACCTACGACTTTGCCCGCCTGATGGACGGGGCTACCCAGGTCAGCTGCTCGGGATTTGGTCAGGTCATGATCGACAACATGTGATTCTGACGCGGCAGCCCGCGGCAATCGAAGCGGCGCCAGACTTTGATCGATTGTCAAGAAGCCCGGGAAACCGGGCTTTTTGTCGTTTTCGCTCGACACCGGCAGATGCCTCGAAGGTGTTGCGAAGTGTTGCTATTCCCCCGAAATAGTGGTGGGCCGTCCGGCTCGATAGAATGAAATCATGGCAACCAAAAAACCTTCCATTCCGACCGCGCCGACGATGCCCGTGCGCGAGGGGGAGGGCGGCAATTCGGTGGTGCTGGAGCGGCGCACCCAGAAGGTCAAGCCGCCTCAGATGTACCAGGTGGCGATGCTCAACGACGACTTCACCCCGATGGAGTTCGTGGTGATGGTGATCCAGGAGTTTTTCAGCAAGGACCGCGAAACAGCCACCCAGATCATGCTCAAGATCCACCTGGACGGCAAAGGCGTCTGCGGCGTCTATTCCAAGGACGTGGCCGCGACCAAGGTCGATCAGGTGCTGGATGCGGCGAAACAGCACGGTCATCCGTTGCAATGTGTCAGCGAGCCTGTTGAATAAACGGATTCACCCCCGACATGACAGGACATCACTTTTTTTAGCAAGGCAAAAGGAAATCTCATGATTGCCCAGGAATTGGAAGTCAGCTTGCACATGGCCTTCGTGGAGGCGCGCCAGCAACGCCACGAATTCATCACCGTGGAGCACCTGCTGCTCGCCTTGCTCGACAACCCCAGCGCCGCCGAGGTGCTGCGGGCCTGTTCGGCCAACGTCGATGATCTGCGCAAGTCCCTGACCAACTTCATCAAGGACAACACGCCGCAGGTGGCGGGCACGGATGACGTGGACACCCAGCCGACGCTGGGCTTCCAGCGAGTGATCCAGCGCGCCATCATGCACGTTCAGTCGACCGGCAACGGCAAGAAGGAGGTCACCGGTGCCAATGTGCTGGTGGCGATCTTCGGCGAGAAGGACTCGCACGCTGTTTACTACCTGCACCAGCAGGGTGTGACCCGGCTCGACGTGGTGAACTTCATCGCGCACGGCATCAAGAAGAGCGACCCACCCGAGCCCGCCAAGGGGGCTGAAGCCCCATCCGGCGGCGAGGGCGAAGAGGGCGGCGGCGAAAAGAACGAGAAAGCCTCGCCGCTGGAGCAGTTCACCCAGAACCTGAACCAGCTCGCGAAAGACGGCAAGATCGACCCGTTGATCGGGCGCGAGTACGAGGTCGAGCGGGTGATCCAGATCCTGTGCCGCCGCCGCAAGAACAATCCGTTGCTGGTCGGCGAGGCCGGCGTCGGCAAGACGGCGATTGCCGAGGGCCTGGCCTGGCGCATCACCCAGAAGGATGTGCCGGAAATCCTGGCCGAATCCAATGTCTATTCGCTGGACATGGGTGCGCTGCTGGCGGGCACCAAGTACCGCGGGGATTTCGAGCAACGCCTCAAGGGTGTGCTCAAGTCACTCAAGGACAAGCCCAACGCGATCCTTTTCATCGACGAGATCCACACGCTCATCGGTGCCGGCGCGGCATCCGGTGGCACGCTGGACGCGTCCAATCTGCTCAAGCCAGCCTTGAGTTCGGGCGCGCTCAAATGCATCGGGGCGACGACGTTCACCGAGTACCGCGGCATTTTCGAGAAAGACGCCGCGCTGTCGCGCCGCTTCCAGAAGGTCGATGTGGTCGAGCCGACCGTGCCCGAGACCATCGAGATCCTCAAGGGCCTGAAGTCGCGCTTCGAGGAGCACCACAGCGTGAAGTACGCCAATGCGGCGCTTGCAGGCGGCCGCTGAATTGAGCGCCAAGTACATCAATGACCGCCATCTGCCTGACAAGGCCATCGACGTGATCGACGAAGCCGGTGCCGCCCAGCGCATCCTGGTGCCATCGAAGCGCAAGAAAACAATTGGCAAGGCCGAGATCGAGGAAATCGTGGCCAAGATTGCACGGATTCCGCCGGCCAACGTGTCCAACGACGACCGCGGCAAACTGCAGACGCTGGAGCGTGACCTCAAGAGCGTGGTGTTCGGCCAGGACAAGGCCCTGGAAGTGCTGGCCGGCGCCGTGAAGATGGCGCGTTCCGGCCTGGGCCGCGCTGACAAGCCGATCGGCTCCTTCCTGTTCTCCGGCCCCACCGGCGTCGGCAAGACCGAGGCGGCCAAGCAGCTGGCCTACATCATGGGCATCGAGCTGATGCGCTTCGACATGTCGGAGTACATGGAGCGCCATGCGGTGAGCCGCCTGATCGGGGCACCTCCCGGTTACGTCGGTTTCGACCAGGGTGGTCTGCTGACCGAGGCGGTGACCAAGAAGCCGCATGCCGTGCTGCTGCTCGACGAGATCGAGAAGGCGCACCCGGACATCTTCAACGTGCTGCTGCAGGTCATGGACCATGGCACGCTGACCGACAACAACGGACGCAAGGCCGACTTCCGCAACATCATCATCATCATGACGACGAACGCGGGCGCCGAGACCATGAACAAGGCGACCATCGGCTTCACCAACCCGCGTGTGGCGGGCGACGAGATGGCCGACATCAAGCGCCTGTTCACGCCCGAGTTCCGCAATCGGCTCGACGCCACGGTCAGCTTCAAGGCACTCGACGAAGTCGTCATCATGCGCGTGGTGGACAAATTCCTGCTGCAGCTGGAGACCCAGCTCGCCGAGAAGAAGGTCGACGTCACCTTCACCGACAAGCTGCGCAAGCACCTGGCGAAAAAGGGCTTCGATCCGCTGATGGGCGCGCGCCCGATGCAGCGCCTGATCCAGGACACCATTCGCCGTGCGCTGGCCGACGAACTGCTTTTTGGCCGCCTGACCGAGGGCGGCCGCCTGACGGTGGACATCGACGACAAGGAGGAGGTGCTTCTCGATATCCATCCCCTGCCGAAGAAAGAGGGCAAGGCGTCCCGCGCAGAGCCGGCGGAGCCGGAACAGGCAACGGCGGACTGAGTCGCGCAAGAGGCGCCCCGGCGCCCCGGAAAAAAAGGCCGGTAGCGCTCAGCTCCTGGCCTTTTTTTCTCTCCAATCGTGCCGGGTTGGGTCAAAAATAATAGCGAACTACGACCATTCGACGCTGGGATGGACCCTATTTTGTTGGTATTTTGCTTCCGAAGGCCTGTTTTGCGGCTACAGTGACGGCGCAAACCTCCACGTCCATGACCGCACGACCCCCATCCCCCACTGGCCCGCACACCTTTCTCTGGCACGACTATGAAACCTTTGGCGCCAACGTCCGCCATGACCGGCCGGCGCAGTTCGCCGCCATCCGAACCGACGCTGAACTGAACGAGATCGGCGAGCCGCTGATGCTGTACTGCCAGCCCGCACCCGACTACCTGCCTGATCCCGCCTCTTGCCTGATCACCGGCATCACACCCCAGCAATGCCTGGAGCTTGGCGTCCCTGAACATGAATTCGCGGCCCGGATCGAAACCGCTTTTTCGCAGCCCGGCACCATCGGCGTGGGCTACAACACCATTCGTTTCGACGACGAGATCACACGCTTCATGTTCTGGCGCAATCTGATCGACCCCTACGCTCGCGAGTGGCAGAACGACTGCGGCCGCTGGGACATCATGGACGTGGCGCGGACCGCCTACGCGCTGCGGCCCGAGGGCATCCACTGGCCTAGGAAGGAAGACGGCTCGCCCAGCTTCAGGCTGGAACACCTGAGCGCCGCCAACGGCCTGGTGCACGAGGCCGCGCACGACGCCTTGTCGGACGTGCGTGCCACCATCGCGTTGGCGCGGCTGATCCGGTACAAGCAGCCCAAACTGTTCGACTTCTGCCTGGCCCTGCACAAAAAGGACCGTGTAGCGGCCGAGCTGGGCCTGCCGACGACGCCGCAAGATGCCAAGCCGTTCCTGCACATCTCGGGCATGTTCCCGGCGGAACGCGGTTGCCTGGCGGTGATGTGGCCTCTGGCCAGCCACCCGACCAACAAGAACGAGCTGATCGCCTGGGATCTGGCGCACGATCCGGCCGAACTCGCCAGCCTCAATGCCGACATCCTTCGCCAGCGCCTGTTCACCCGCGCTTCCGATCTGCCTGAGGGTCTGACGCGCCTGCCTGTCAAGACCATCCACCTGAACAAGTCACCGATGGTGATCGGCAACCTGAAAACCCTGTCGCCGGCGATGGCCGCGCGCTGGGGCATCGATGTGGATCAGGCGCTGCAATTTGCCGCGGTGGCCCGTGACCTGCCCGACATGAGTGCCATCTGGACCGAAGTGTTCCGCCGGCCGGCAGACACAGGTGCGGGGCCGCCCGACGTCGAACAGGACCTGTATGGCGGCTTCATCGGCAACGGCGACCGGCGCCGGTTGAATCAGTTGCGCGCCTTGTCGCCGGCGCAGCTGTCAACAGCGCGCAGCAGCTTTGACGACGCGCGGCTGGAGGAAATCGTGTTTCGCTACCGCGCACGCAACTTTCCCGCCACGCTCACGCCCGACGAAGTCCAGCGTTGGGATGCACACCGGGCTGCGCGCCTGCTCGAAGGCGCGGGTGGCGCCCGCACCGTGGAGCAACTGTTCGGCGAGATCGACACGCTGTCAGAGGCCGCGGACGACCGCGGCGAGGCGATATTGGGCGCCTTGTACGACTACGCAACGGCCATCGCGCCAGAAATTGAATGAAAACGGCTTTTTCCCAGCGTCGAGTGGTCAGTTTATGCTATCAAAACAGCTGATTCAGTTTGTAGGCGAACCGCTCGACAGCGTCTGGGGCGCGACGGCCACCGAGGCGTTGAACAAGGCGCGAATCGCCTCCACCCGGGCCCGGTTCACGCCCCGGTCACCGTGGCCGATGCGGCTGGCGGATCGAACGTGGATCACGCCCGCCCCTTCATCCAGATAGAACTCCACATCGTCAGTGAAGCGCATCAGCTTCGTGGTGGACTGCGCATAAAGATAGGCGGGCTCGTCGGTGACCAGCACGGTGCGTTCCATGGCACGCAGGATCGCCGCCAGCTGGCGCATCGCGGCATGGCCGTCGCCGGGATAGCGCAGCGGCTCGATCTCGGCATAGTTGGCCTGCGGGGCGTCCGGCCAGAGCGCGGCCTGGCTGCTGACGCTGTTGGGCGTGGACGAGGGCGGCTTGAGCCGGCCGGCTTTCACGCCCAGGTCGCCCGGTTGTGAGCCCGAGAGGGCGCCAAGCTGTGCCGCCCCGATCAGCAGGGCAGGCGCCAGCACCACGACGGCAATCAGGCTCATGATGATCTTCCGGTTGCGGGGTTTCATGCTGCGCTTGCCGGGGTGCTGCCCAGCAGTTTGACGATCAATTGCCAGTGCCGAGGCTCGATGGGCGTGATGGACAGCCGGTTGCCCTTGCGCAGCACCAGTAAGTCCTGCAGGTCGGCGTTGCCGCGGAGTTCGGGCAGGCCGAGATTGCGGGTTTTGCGCAACACCTGGACATCGACCAGCAGCCAGCGTGCAGCCTCGGGCCTGGAGGCTGCGTCGAAGTAAGGTGATCGCGGATCGAACTGGGTCGGGTCGGGGTAGGGCGCACTGGCCACCCGCGCGATGCCGACGATGCCGGGCTCGGCGCAACTGGAGTGGTAGAACAGCACGCCGTCGTCCACGCGCATGGCATCGCGCATGAAGTTGCGCGCCTGGTAGTTGCGCACACCGATCCAAGGCACGGTGGCGCCGGGCGCCGCCAGTGCATCGTCCACCGAGCACTCCCCGGGCTCGGACTTCATGAGCCAGTAGTTCATGGCGCGCCTGCGATCAGCTAGCCGGCCAGGCTGACAAACACATTCTGCACGTCATCGTTCGCGTCAATGGCGGCAAGAAAGGACTCCACTTCCTCCAGATCGGCGGCGCTCAGGCTCGCCGGGTCGATCGGATTCTTGGGCCGGTAGCCCAGCTTGGCAGACAGCACTGAAAAGCCTTGCGCCGGGAGGGCTCGGCTGACCAGATCAAGGTCCGTCGCGCTGGTGATGAACAGCGTGCTGCCCTCGGCGTCGCCCGGCTCCAGGTCTTGCGCGCCGGCCTCAATGGCGGCCACTTCCGGGTCGGTGCCCTGGGTCACTGGCTCCGCCTCGATCAGGCCCACGTGGTCAAAATCCCAGGCCACTGATCCTGATGTGCCCAGTTGCCCCTTGCGGAACAGCACGCGCATTTCTGGCGCGGTACGGTTCACGTTGTCCGTGAGGCACTCCACCATCACCGCCACCCGGTGCGGGGCAAAGCCTTCGTACATCACGTGCTCGAAATGGACCACCTCCCCGCTGAGACCGGCACCCTTCTTGATCGCCCGATCCAGCGTTTCCTTGGGCATGGACACCTTGCGCGCCTGTTCCACGACCAGCCGCAGCCGAGAATTGGAGGCTGGGTCGGCCCCGTTGCGCGCCGCGACCATGATGTCCTTGGCCAGGCGGCCAAACAGTTTGCCCTTGGCATTTGCAGCCAGTTCCTTGCCTTTTGCTTTCCACTGCGCGCCCATATTGGATCTTCCTTGATGTTGGGGGATGTTGCTGGATTCTCGCAGGCTGTGCGCAGGCCGGATTTCACCCATCACGCCAGAACGTCCCCGCAGCAGGTCACCTGCGGCTGGAACCGGTGCAAACAGAGGCATGCCTTGATCTGGGGCAAGTCAACGGCATCCGCCGGTGCCCACAATGGAATGCAGCGCGGGCACGTTGGTGCGCGCAATCCTCGGGAATCGCGGCATTGCTGCCGGCTTCATGGAAGGTGATTCAAATGGCAAGATTTTCTATTTTTTCGCTGAAGCGGCCCTTGGACCCCATGCCACCGGCACGCCGCAGCCTGTTGTACGTCGGTGCATTTGCGTCGGTCCTGCTGCTGGCCGGATGCAGTGTGGAGTTTGAGAATCTGCAGCCCGCCAGGGAAGCTGGCCAGCTCGCGAATCCCTCCGGTTACGTCTATACCGGCTGGCGCGTATTCCAGGAAAAGTGTGCGCGCTGCCATGGGACTGCGGCAACCGGCACGGCCAATGCGCCGGATTTGTTGCCAATCGTCCGGGAAATGGGCCCGCGCCAGTTTGTGAGTCTGGTGCTGCAGCGCTACGACTGGTACCAGCAGACGCCGCAGGCCCGAAGCGACAGCAGCGCGCGGGAAGTCGCGGTCGATTTGATCATGCAGCGCAAGGACGTGCCGGTCACGATGCCTGCCTGGCAAGGCGAACCCAGCGTGGACGCCCATGTCCTGGACCTGTACGCCTGGCTCTCGGCGCGCGCGCAGGGTACTCAGGATGCGGGGCGTCCGGCGCAGTAGTTGCCCAATGCGCCGGCGGCTGCAAGTGGCTGCAGTAGCGGTACTGGGCCACCTCAGTTCCTGAAACAGGCCATGAGCGCCCCGATCAGGCAGGAAGCCGGGCTGATCGCATGCAGCAGATGGAAAAGACGTATCGGGGAGCTTGCCGGCAGGGTGGATTTCAGGGAGAAGTCCGGTTTCAGGTCGTACCGAAAATGCGGTCTCCCGCATCGCCCAGGCCCGGCAGGATGTAGCCGTGGTCATTGAGCTCGCGGTCGATGGCGGCGGTGTAGATCGGCACGTTCGGGTGGGCCTTGTGCACCGTGGCGAGGCCCTCGGGGCAGGTCAGCAGGCAGACGAATTTGATCGAGCGCGGCGTCAGGGCCTTGATCTTGTCGAGGGCGGCCACGGCGGAGTTGCCGGTGGCCAGCATCGGGTCCAGCACGATGACGTCGCGCTCCTGCATGTCGGACGGCATCTTGAAGTAATACTGCACGGCCTGCAGCGTCGCATGGTCTCGGTACAGGCCGATGTGGCCCACACGGGCACCCGGCACCACGCTGAGCATGCCGTCCAGGATACCGAGGCCCGCGCGCAGGATGGGCACGAAAACCAGCTTCTTGCCGTCGATAACCTGACTGGTCATTGTCTCCAGCGGGGTTTCGATCTCCACGGCGTGCAGCGGCATGTCTCGCAGGACCTCGTAGGCCATCAGCGTGCTCAGTTCGTTGAGCAGGGTGCGGAAGGTGTTGGTGCTGGCGTCCTTCTTGCGCATCAGCGTGAGCTTGTGCTGGACCAGCGGGTGGGTGATGTGGTGAACCTGGTTCATGGTGAGTTCCTTCAAGGGTTACCGCTTCTTGCCGCCGAAAAGGCCGCCCAGCACGCCGCGGATGATCTCGCGGCCCACAGTCGAGCCCATGGTGCGCACGGCGGACTTGGCCATGGACTGGGCAAGGCCGTCATGCTTGGCGCCTCGTGGTCCGGTGGTGCCGAACAGCACGTCGTTCAGGCCCCCGAGCAGGCCTCCGCCTTCGGCTTCTGCTTTACCGTCCGCGCCTTTACCGGTCTGGCTCGCGGAGGTGGCAGAGGCTTCGGCGCGGCCCTTGAGCTTTTCATAGGCGGATTCGCGGTCCACGGCTTTCTCGTAGACACCGGCAACCAGGGAAGTCTGCAGCAGCGCCTGGCGCTGGGCTGGCGTGATCGGGCCGAGCTGGCTGCCCGGCGGCAGCACATAGACGCGTTCGGTGATGCCAGGGCGGCCCTTGGCGTCCAGCAGGCTCACCAGCGCTTCGCCCACGGCCAGTTCGGTGATGGCGGTCTCGATGTCGAGGCCGGGTTTTTGCCGCATGGTCTGGGCGGTGGCCTTGACGGCCTTCTGGTCGCGCGGCGTGTAGGCCCGCAATGCGTGCTGCACGCGGTTGCCGAGTTGCGCCAGCACACTGTCGGGGATGTCCAGCGGGTTCTGCGTGACGAAATACACGCCCACGCCCTTGGACCGCACCAGGCGCACCACCAGTTCGATGCGCTCGACCAGCGCCTTGGGCGCGTCGGTGAACAGCAAATGCGCTTCGTCGAAGAAAAACACCAGCTTCGGCTTCTCCGGGTCGCCGATCTCCGGCAGTTGCTCGAACAGCTCCGACAGCATCCACAGCAGGAAGGTTGCATAGAGGCGCGGCGAGTTCATGAGCTTGTCGGCAGCCAGGACGTTGACCACGCCGCGCCCGTCGCCGTCGGTCTGCATGAAATCGGTGATGTTGAGCATCGGCTCGCCAAAAAACTGTTCGCCACCCTGGCTCTCGATCTGCAGCAGGCCTCGCTGGATGGCGCCGACGCTCGCAGCGCTGACGTTGCCATATTGGGTGGTGAAATCGGACGCGTTGTCGCCGACGTACTGCAGCATGGCGCGCAGGTCTTTCAGGTCGAGCAGCAGCAGGCCGTTGTCGTCGGCGATCTTGAACACCAGGTTGAGCACACCGGCCTGGGTTTCGTTCAGGTTCAGCATCCGGCCCAGCAGCAGGGGGCCCATGTCGGAGACGGTGGCGCGCACCGGGTGGCCCTGCTCGCCAAAAACGTCCCACAGCGTGGTCGGGCAGGCGCGCGATGCGGGCAGCTCAAGCCCCCGCTCCTGGAGCACGGCGGCCAGTTTGTCGCCAATGTGGCCAGCCTGGCTGATGCCGGTCAGGTCGCCTTTGACGTCGGCCATGAAGACCGGGACACCGATCTTCGAGAAGTTCTCCGCCAGTGTTTGCAGGGTGACGGTCTTGCCGGTGCCCGTGGCGCCGGTGATCAGGCCGTGGCGGTTGGCCAGTCCCGGCAACAGGTGGCATTCAGCGGTGGAATTCTTTGCAATCAGCATTGGCTCGGCCATGGTGGAGGGTGTCCTGGAAGTGGAAAAGTAAAATCACACCCGACAGATTAAATCAACAGACAAGGATTTCCGATGGCCGGCCACAGTAAATGGGCAAATATCCAGCATCGCAAGGGCAGACAGGACGAAAAGCGCCAACGGATATGGACGAGGGTGGTGCGTGAGATCATGGTGGCGGCACGTACCGGAGGAGGCGACCCGACGGCCAATCCGCGCCTGAGACTGGCCATCGAGAAGGCCAAGGCCGCCAACATGCCGGCCGACACGGTCAAACGCAACATCGACAAGGCCACCGGCAACCTCGAGGGTGTGAACTACGAGGAGATCCGCTATGAGGGCTATGGCATTGGGGGCGCCGCGATCATCGTGGACACCATGACCGACAACCGCGTGCGCACAGTGGCCGAAGTGCGCCACGCCTTCAGCAAATACGGCGGCAACATGGGCACCGAGGGTTCGGTGGCGTTCCAGTTCAAGCACTGTGGCCAGTTGATCTTTGCGCCGGGGACAAGCGAGGACCGGGTGATGGACTTGGCGCTGGAAGCCGGTGCGGAAGACGTTATCGCCGACGAGGAGGGCGCCATCGAGGTGCTGACCCCCCCTGGCGAATTCGAGGCCGTGAAAAACGCCCTCGAGGCCGCCGGGCTCAAGGCGGAGGTCGCTGAAGTCACGATGCGCCCGGAAAATACCGTCGAACTGACCGGTGATGACGCCACGCGCATGCAGAAACTGCTCGACGTGCTGGAAGACCTGGATGACGTGCAGGACGTCTTCCACAACGCAGAGATCGAGCAATGAGGGCGTTCGCATGAAAGTACTGGTTGTCGGGGGTGGAGGCCGCGAGCACGCGCTGGCCTGGAGACTGGCGCAGTCGCCCAAAGTGCAGCAGGTCTACGTGGCGCCCGGCAATGGCGGCACGGCGCTGGACCCGGAACTGGTGAATGTGCCGATCACGGACATTGCCGAGTTGCGGCGCTGGGCGGCGGCCGAGAAAATAGCCGTCACCGTGGTCGGCCCCGAAGGGCCACTGGCGGCAGGCATCGTGGACGAATTCCGGGCGCACAACATGCGGATCTTCGGTCCGACGAGGGCGGCGGCGCAGTTGGAGAGCTCCAAGGCGTTTTCCAAGGCGTTCATGAAGCGCCACGGCATACCCACGGCGGCGTACGACACGTTTTCAGACGTCGGGGCGGCGCATGCCTACGTCGACCGGATGGGCGTGCCCATCGTGGTCAAGGCTGACGGCCTGGCCGCAGGCAAGGGTGTGGTCGTGGCGATGAGCCTTGCTGAGGCCCACGAGGCGATTGACTTCATGTTGCTGGACAACGCACTGGGTGTCAGCCACAACGCCGGCGTGGATGGACTGGCCGTGCCACGGGTGGTCATCGAGGAATTTTTGCAAGGTGAGGAGGCCAGCTTCATCGTGATGTGCGACGGCAAACATGTCGCAGCGATGGCCACCTCGCAGGATCACAAGCGCCTGCTCGACGGCGATGCCGGACCCAACACCGGTGGCATGGGCGCCTATTCACCGGCACCGGTGGTGACCGCCGAGGTGCACGCTCGTGCCATGCGGGAAATCATCTTGCCAACGATTCGCGGCATGGAAAAGGATGGCATTCCCTTCACCGGGTTCCTGTATGCGGGGCTGATGATTGACGCCAGCGGCCATCCCAGGACGCTCGAGTTCAACTGCCGCATGGGCGACCCGGAGACGCAGCCCATCATGATGCGCCTGAAGACCGACCTGCTCGACGTGATGCTGGCCGCCACGGCAGGCCAGCTTGACACGATTGATCTGGAGTGGGATCGGCGCCCGGCACTCGGGGTGGTGATGGCGGCGGCTGGCTATCCGCACGCCCCGCGCAAGGGCGATCTGATCACGGGCTTGCCGAAAGACGCCGATGACCTGATGGTGTTCCACGCCGGCACGGTCGAAAAAGGCGGGGCGATCCTGAGCGCGGGTGGGCGGGTGTTGTGCGTGACAGCGTTGGCCGATTCCGTGAAGCAGGCACAACAGCATGCCTACGAGGCCGCCCGGGGCATTCACTTCGAGGGCATGCAGTACCGCCACGATATCGGATTCCGGGCGATCAAGCCGACGGGGCGGGCCGAATGACAGCGGCAACGACAACGACAACGACAACGGTTGCATCGGTCCGCAGCTATCTGCTCGACTTGCAGGCGCGCATCACCACCGCCATCGCGGCGATCGATGGCACGCGCTTTCTGGAAGACGCGTGGACCAAGGCGCCCGGCGAGGCTTTGCAGGGCAGCGGCATCACCCGCATCCTGGAGGGGGGCCCGGTCTTTGAGCGGGCCGGCTGCGGTTTCTCGCACGTGAGCGGCCCGAAATTGCCACCGTCGGCGACCCAGCACCGCCCGGAGCTGGCGGGTGCACCCTTTGAGGCCATGGGGGTGTCCCTGGTATTTCACCCGCGCAACCCCTACGTGCCCACGGTGCATATGAACGTGCGCATGATTGCCGCCACGGCGGCCGGACGGGCGCCCGTGTGCTGGTTTGGTGGTGGCATGGACCTCACCCCGTACTACGGTTACGACGAAGACGCGGTGCATTTCCACACCGTTTGCCGACAGGCACTGGTGCCTTTCGGCGCTGACAAATACCCGCGTTTCAAGACCTGGTGCGACGAATATTTCTATCTGAAGCACCGCAGCGAGCAGCGCGGTGTCGGAGGGGTGTTTTTTGACGATTTTTCCGAGGGCGGCTTCGACAATGGCTTCGCCATGATGTCCTCGGTCGGTGACGCCTTCCTGGATGCCTACCTGCCCATCGTCGAGCGGCGCCGCGATAGCCCCTATGGCGAGCGCGAGCGGGACTTCCAGTTGTATCGGCGCGGCCGATATGTGGAGTTCAACCTGGTTTGGGACCGGGGCACGCACTTCGGCCTGCAGTCGGGCGGGCGCAGCGAATCGATCCTGCTGTCCATGCCTCCCCTGGTCAGCTGGTCCTACAACCGGACGACCGAGCCGGGCACGCCCGAAGACGATCTGTACCGCAAATTCCTGGTGCGCAAGGACTGGGTTTGACCTATCGGGCGCAGCGTATCGGCGTGTTTGGCGGCGCCTTCGATCCGCCGCACAATGCCCATCTTGCGCTGGTCCAGGCAGCACTTTCGAGGCTTTCGCTCGATGAGCTGATCGTGTTTCCTACAGGCCATGCCTGGCACAAGGCGCGGCCCCTCAGCCCGGCTGCTGACCGGCTTGCCATGGCACAGCTGGCATTTTCGGATTGCCCGAAGGTGTCTGTCGATCCGCGTGAGATGCATCGGCCCGGCCCCAGCTACACCATCGACACCTTGAGCGAAATTCATGTCGAACGGCCGGGGGCGGAACTGGTTCTGCTCCTGGGGGGCGACCAGGCCGCTGCACTGCCAACCTGGCATCGTTGGCGGGATATTCTGAAAATTGCTATAATTTCCGTAGCTTCCCGCGACCCATCGGCGCTGGAAAGCGCGCATTTTTTGCCTGAATCCACGCCTCTTGATCTCAATGAAGGACGTTTTCAGGCGCTTCAGATGCCTGCCATCAACCTGAGCGCTACCGAAGTACGCCGCCGGGTTGCCGCTGGCCTCGGGATTGCCCATCTGGTTCCCGCAGGCGTTGCGCGTTATATTGACCAACACCACCTCTACCTTGCTCCATGACTGATCACGATACAACCGGCAAAAAAGACACCCAAAAAATGCAACGCGCCGTCGTTGATGCGCTCGAGGATGTGAAGGCGCAAGAGATCAAGGTGTTCGATACCGAGCATCTTTCGGCCTTGTTCGAGCGCGTGATCATTGCGTCCGGTACCTCCAACCGCCAGACCAAGGCGCTCGCAGCCAGCGTGCGCGACAAGGTCCGCGAAGCGGGGTTTCCCAAGCCCCGCATCGAAGGCGAGGACAACGGCGAATGGATCATCGTCGACTGCGGTGCCGTGGTCGTCCACATCATGCAGCCGACCATCCGCCAGTACTACAACCTCGAAGAAATCTGGGGCGAAAAGCCGGTTCGGCTGAAGTTTGGTGCGCCCAGGCCGTTGGCAAAGGCAGAAGTTCCTGCGGCAAAGAAGGCCGTCGCCAAGTCCGCCCGTTCCAAGGCAGGCTCATCCGAGCCGACGCCCGCGCCGGCCAGCGCACGACTGCCCGCCAAGGCGCCTGCCCGACGCACAGCGGCACCGGGCGGTCGTGAACCGTCCCGACCGCGCTCCGACACGCCGGTGTTTGAACCAAAACCGGGAAAACCCAGCGTGAAAAGGTCACCTTCTGCTACAAAATCCGTAGTCACAAAGGTCGTGATCGCGGCCACCCCGAAAAGAACGCCTGCAAGGAAAGCGATCCCATCGGACAAGACTGGCGCGCCAGAGCGGGCACCCGCCAGGAAGGTCCCACCCGGCAAGGCCTGACGCCGCGTACCGATGAAATTGCTGATCGTGGCCGTGGGTCAGCGCGTGCCCGATTGGGCGCAGAGCGCCTGGGATGACTACGTCAAACGTTTTCCGTCCGAACTGAAAGTTGAACTCAAGGCCGTCAAGACCGAGCCAAGAGGCTCAAAGACGCTTGAGACCCTTTATGCCGCCGAGCGCCAGCGCATCGAGGCGGTCATACCCAGAGGTGCGCGCATCGTGGCACTCGATGAACGGGGCACCCCGCTGACAACGATGGCTCTTGCTGCAAAGCTGAAGGCCTGGCAGCTTGAAAGTGACGATGTGGCCATGGTGATTGGCGGGCCGGACGGGCTGGATCCCGCGTTTCGCCAGGCCGCCCACGAGCGGATCCGCCTGTCCGACCTTACCTTGCCGCATGCTTTTGCGCGGGTGCTGCTCATCGAGCAGTTGTACCGGGCCTGGTCGATCAATGCCAGCCATCCCTATCATCGTGAGTGATATGGCCCCCACGCTTGCCACTTCGTGTGCTGAGCTGCCCCCCGAGGGGGCGCGCCTTGCTTGGGGCTGCCCGGCGCGGCGTGCCTGATACTGGTTGAAATATGCCCGAGTTTATTTACCTCGCGTCGCAAAGCCCACGGCGCCGGCAGTTGCTGGAACAGATCGGCGTTCGCCATGAATTGCTGCTGCCCGACGCCAGCGAGGACGCAGAAGCCCTCGAAGTGATCCAGACCGGTGAGGTTCCCGCAGCCTACGTGAAGCGCGTGACGGCGCTCAAGCTTGACGCTGCCGTTGCGCGCCTGAAGCGACGTGGCCTGGCGGCCGGGCCGGTCCTTTGTTCTGACACCACGGTGGCGCTGGGGCGCACCATCTACGGTAAACCGGACAACGCGGCCGATGCCCAGCGCATGCTGGGCGAACTGGAAGGCCGGACCCACCGGGTTCTGACCGCCGTGGCCGTGCAACACGGCAAGAAGCGTCTTGAGACGCTCAGTGAGTCGCGGGTGCGCTTCTGCGATCTCTCGCCCGCCCGAATCCGGGCCTACGTCGCCACTGGCGAGCCGCTGGGCAAGGCTGGGGCCTACGCGGTGCAGGGGAGGGCCGCGACTTTCATCGAACACATTGCCGGAAGCTACTCTGGCATCATGGGATTGCCAGTGTTTGAAACAGCGGTGCTGTTGCGCCAGCTTGGCTTCAATTGCTGAGCCCATCAGAAACGGATCCCCCCATTCATGCAACAAGACATCTTGATCAACTGGTCGCCCCAGGAAACCCGGGTCGCGATCGTGGAGAACGGCGCGGTTCAGGAGTTGCATGTCGAACGCACACTGGAGCGCGGGCTGGTAGGCAATGTGTACCTTGGCAAGGTAGCGCGGGTGCTACCCGGCATGCAGTCGGCGTTCATCGACATTGGCCTGGAGCGAGCGGCTTTTCTGCATGTGGCAGACCTCATGTCCGCATTTGGCGGGCATCGTCCCAGTGAAATTGACGTCAGCGGAACGGCAAAGGCCGCTGCGACACCGCTGCCCATAGAAAAACAGGTTTTTGAGGGGCAGGCCCTGATGGTTCAGGTCATCAAGGACCCGATTGGCAGCAAGGGGGCCAGGCTGTCCACGCAGATCAGCATTGCCGGACGGTTGCTGGTGTTCTTGCCGCAGGACAACCATATTGGTGTCTCCCAAAAGATCCCGACAGTCTTGCGGGAGTCCTTGCGTGCGCGGCTGCAGGGATTGGCGGGCGAGGCCGGCGGCGGATTCATCCTGCGCACCAATGGTGAAGACGCGACCGATGCTGAACTGGCAGACGACGTCGCCTACCTTCGCAAGACCTGGACCCGGATCAAGGAGGCGTCCGTTCGCCTTCCGCCTCTGTCCCTGCTGCACCAGGATCTGAACCTGCTTCACCGCGTGCTGCGCGACATGGTTGGCGAGACCACTCAGGCGATCCGGCTGGATTCGAAGGAGCAGTTCGACCTTTTGATGGGCTTCGGTCGGGAATTCATGCCTGCTGCAGCCGCGAGGTTGCAGCATTACAAGGGCGAACGGCCCATTTTTGACCTGTTTTCCATCGATGAAGAAATTGCCAAGGCGCTGGGCAGGCGCGTGGAACTGAAGTCTGGCGGCTACCTGATCGTGGAACAGACGGAGGCCCTGACCACCGTCGATGTCAACACGGGGGGATTCGTTGGCGCACGCAATTTCGACGACACCGTTTTCAAGACCAATCTGGAGGCCGCGCAGGCCATTGCCCGCCAGCTGCGACTGCGCAATCTGGGCGGCATCATCATTGCCGATTTCATCGACATGGTTCGCGAAGACCACCGCGAGGCGGTGCTGGCGGAATTCCGCAAGCAACTTGCGCGCGACCGGGTCAAAACCATGACGGGCGGGTTCTCGCAACTCGGGTTGGTCGAAATGACGCGCAAACGCACACGCGAATCACTGGCCCATATCCTCACGGAGTCCTGCGAGGCCTGCCAAGGCCGTGGACATGTGAAGACGGCGCGCAGCGTGGCGTACGACATCCTGCGCGAAATTCTGCGCGAGGCGCGTCAGTTCAATCCACGCGAGTTCCGCGTGGTCGCATCACCCAAAGTGATTGAGCTGCTGCTCGACGAAGAAAGTCCCCACCTGGCCGGACTGAGTGATTTCATTGGCAAACCGATTTCCCTGCAAAGCGAGACCGCGATGGGGCAGGAGCACTACGACATCGTGCTGCTCTGAGGCTGGACGCTTCATTTGGACTCGGGCTCCGGGCTGGATTCAGCGGTGAGCGCGCCGTGGCTTTGCAGTCGCGCGTAGAGGCCATCGGCAGCCATCAGTTCGGCGTGGCTGCCTTGTTCCATGATGTGGCCGTGTTCCATGACCACCACACGATCAGCGTGTTCAATGGTGGACAGGCGGTGGGCTACGATCAGCGTCGTCCGACCCGCCATCAGTCGCTGCAGCGCCTGCTGCACCAGCCGTTCGGATTCCGTGTCCAGCGCCGATGTGGCTTCGTCAAGAAGCAATATGGGCGCGTCCTTGTAGAGCGCCCGGGCGATCGCCAGCCGCTGACGTTGGCCGCCCGAAAGCTGCGTGGCGTTGTGTCCCACGAGGGTGTCCATGCCTTCGGGCAGGGCCGCAACATGCTCCGAAAGATTGGCGGCTTCCAGGCAGGCGGCCACGCGGTCCCGGTCCACTGCCTGACCCAGTGCCACGTTGGCGGCGATAGTGTCGTTGAACATGATGACGTCCTGACTCACCATGGCGAACTGTGCGCGAAGCGCAGGCAATTGCCAATGGGTGAGGTCATGGCCGTCCAGAAAGATCTGCCCCTGGCTCGGCAGGACAAACCGGAGCAGCAGATTGATCAAGGTCGTCTTGCCGGAGCCGGAGGGGCCGACCAGCGCCACAACTTCGCCTGGTGAGACGGTCAGGCTCAACTTTTCGAGTGCCGGAGCGTGGTCTTCACGGTAGTTCACCGTGACGTCGCGCAAATCAATACGGCCTTTAGCGCGACCGGGCGCCAGGGTGCCACCTTCCTCCGGGTGGACGTCCTCCATCATCGTCAGGCCACGCTCCAGCGCAGCCACGGCGCGTGTCACGGGGTTCGCGATTTCGCCCAATCGGCGGATGGGCGTGATCAGCAAGAGCATGGCGCCAATGAATGCCACGAAGTCGCCCACGGTCACGGTTCCAGCACCCCCTGTGCGCCCTTGCCACAGGGCCAAGGTGATCACGAGCGACAGGGAGGCCGCAGCGATCATCTGCGTCAGCGGCGTCATGGCCGCCGCGGCGACTGTCGACTTGAGCGCGAGACGCCTCAAGCGAAGGCTCAGCGCGTCAAACCGGCTCGCCTGACTGGCCTCGGCGCTGTGCAGCCGAACCATTCGGTGGGCCAGCACGTTTTCTTCCACGACATAGGCCAGATCGTCAGTGGCGGTCTGGCTGGATTTGGTCAGCCGGTAAAGTCGCCTGGACAGTGCTTTCATGATCCATGCGACCCCGGGACCCATCAGCGCGACAATGAGCGTCAGCTTCCAGTTCAGATAAAGGAGGTAGCCGAGCAGCGCGATCAGGGTAAAGCCGTCCCGGGTCATGGCGATGAGCGCGGAAACCAGAAGATTGGCGCCGAGCTGTACTTCATAGACCACCGTATTGGACAACGAACTGGCGGATTGCCTGGCAAATAGCGCCATGTCGGCATTCAGCAGTCTTGCAAACATGCCCTCGCGCAGGAGATGCATCCCGTCGTTGGTGATTCTCGACAACGCGTACTGGCCAATGAAGTTGGCGACCCCCCGCAGCCCGAAAAGCCCCATCACGCCGACCGGGACCATCCATAGAGGCAGCGTGCCGCTGGTGAAACCCTGGTCCAGCAGGTACTTGAGCAGTGCGGGAATCATCGGCTCGGTGGAGGCCGCAACCAGAGACGCCAGCAGTGCAATACCCCAGGCTTTTCGTTGATGGCCAAAATAGCCAGCCAGACGTATGACGCGCTGGATAAGTGTTCGCTCAGGGGGCGTTTCTTGGGGGGTATTCTGAATCATCGTTGGAGGGCATTCTACGTTTGCCTTCGGTCGAGGGCTGTGCTGTTCACAGATTGTCACGAGGGCCTGCCGGCAGTGTGTAACATGGGGGGTGAATCAAGGCATTTACGTACATTCCGCACCGCATGAAGACTGCTCCCTCAATTTCTGAAATTTCCCTCTTTCGCCGCGACATCCTGCTTGGTGCGATCGTTGCCTGCAGCGCCGTTCCAGCGTGGTCACAGTTTCGGGTCGAAGTATCGGGTGTCGGCTTGACCCAGTTGCCGATCGCGGTGTTGAGTTTTCGGGGTGAGGCGCAATCGCCCGTCAAGATCAGTGCCGTGATCCTTGCTGATCTTGAGCGCAGTGGGCGTTTCAAGTCGGTGGATGCGACTGGGCAGGCTCTGGACGATGCAAGCAGGCCGGATTTTGCGCTTTGGCGCCAGCGCAGCAGTGAGTCGATTGCCACGGGGAGCGTCTCGCGCATGCCGGATGGCCGATTTGCCGTCAAATTTCGACTTTGGGATGTGGTGCGTGGCCAGGATCTCGGAGGGCAGAGTTTTGTCGTTGCCCAAGGTGACTTGCGCCTTGTGGCGCACAAGATCGCAGACTATATTCATGAGAAATTGACCGGGGACAAAGGGGTGTTTTCCACCCGCATTGCCTACATCACCAAGACAGCGCGTCAACACACGCTTTGGGTGGCCGATGCCGACGGAGAAAACGCGCAAACCGCGCTGGTCAGCCCTGAGCCGATCATTTCTCCCGCCTGGTCGCCGGGGGGTGAACAACTCGCCTATGTCTCCTTCGAGGCCCGGAAACCGGTCGTGTATGTGCACGACGTGGGTACTGGCCGACGGAGGCTCCTTGCGAACTTCCGTGGCTCAAACAGTGCGCCGGCCTGGGCGCCAGACGGCAAAACCTTGGCCCTGACGTTGAGCCGTGACGGTGGTTCGCAGATTTATCTGATCGATGCCGGTGGTGGCGAGCCTCGGCGATTGACCCAGACACAAGGGATTGACACAGAACCGGTATTTGCGCCTGACGGGCGAAGTATTTTCTTTGTCAGCGATCGTGGTGGGGCACCGCAGATCTACCGCATGCCGACTTCCGGCGGCACTGCGGAGAGGGTGACTTTTTCGGGTGTCTATAACATTTCGCCCGCCATCAGCCCCGACGGTCGCTGGCTTGCCTATGTTTCGCGGGTCAGCGGTGCATTCAAGCTCCAAGTGATGGAGTTGGCCACAGGCGCTGTTGCCGGGATTACCGAAACTTCGGCGGACGAGAGTCCGAGTTTTGCGCCGAACAGCCGCTTGATCGTTTACGCCACGCAGATTCAGGGTCGCGAGGCGTTGATGACGACCACGCTTGACGGCAAGATCAAGGCCAGGCTTGCGGGGCAGGATGGCGATATTCGTGAACCCAGCTGGGGTCCGTTTCAGAAGTAGATGATTTACAGGAGCATGGCGATGAAAAGGATTTTTCTGGCAGCTGCCTTGGCGGCTTTTCTGGTGGGATGCGGTTCCAGTGTCAAACTGGACGATGTGCCCGTGGAGGACAAAACCGGTGCTGCGATGACAGGCGGAAGCGGTGCAGGGGGGGCAGGCGCTTCGGCAAAGTCTGGCGTCACTGGTGTGGATCTGGGCAAGTCCGGGCAGGATTCAGCGGGTCCGGCAGGGGCCAACGTCGTTTACTTTGACTATGACAGCTATGTTGTCAAACCCGAATACCAGTCGGTCGTTGAAAACCAGGCTCGTTACCTGCGCGCGGATTCCAAACGAAAGGCCATGCTGGAGGGGCACACGGACGAGCGGGGCGGACGTGAATACAACCTGGCCCTCGGGCAGCGGCGTGCCGAGGCAGTCGCAAAGGCGTTGGCCTTGCTGGGCGTGACCGCCGTCCAGGTGGAGGCGGTGAGTTTCGGAAAGGAAAAACCCGCGGTATCCGGATCAGACGAAGCTGCGATGGAGAAAAATCGCCGGGTTGAGGTGAAGTACCGGTGAGCCCTCCTTATGCCATGAAGTGGTTCAAGGCCACACTGATTGCTTTGACCGCTATCGGTTCGATGAGTGGCCACGCGGCTTTGTTCGAAGACGATGAGGCGCGCAAGGCGATTCTCGAAATGCGCCAGAGAATGGACGCGCAACGGGCGGCAAGTGAAATTCTTGAGCGGCGCCAGGTGGACGAAATCAATCAGTTGCGGCGCAGTTTGCTGGACCTCCAGAACCAGATTGAGTCGCTGCGAGCCGAACAGGCGCGGATGCGAGGGCAAGGCGAGCAATTCGCACGGGATCTCGCGGAGGCCCAACGCCGGCAGACGACGGCGGGCCAGGCACTTGATGACCGATTGCGTTCAGTGGAGCCCCAAAAAGTCACTGTGGACGGCCGGGAGTTCGTTGCCGGTCCCGGTGAAAAGCGCGATTTTGATGCTGCAATGGCTGTTTTTCGGTCCGGTGACTTTGCCGGGGCACAAGCCGCTTTTCTCGACTTTTCGAAACGGTATCCCAAGAGCGGTTACCAGACATCCTTGCTTTTCTGGCTCGGCAACGCACAGTACGCCACGCGCAATTACAAGGAAGCCATCACGAACTTCCGGTCAATGCTCGCGCAGGCGCCTGATCACCCGCGTGCCTCCGAAGCGCTCCTGGCCGTTGCGAACTGCCAGATTGAGTTGAAGGACACGCGCGCCGCCCGCCGAACACTGGAAGATGTCATTCGCCTGCATCCGGAGACGGAAGCAGCGCAGGCGGCTAAAGAACGCTTGACCAAAGTTCGCTGAGGGCGCGCCCCCCGGGGACATTGTGTTGATTGCTCGGGGCGCTGCATGGCGCGCCACTAGAATTGGGCGATGCAAGCTTCCGACCTATCAGTGCTCACGTTTCAGGTCCTGTGTGCCGCTTTTGGTGTGTCGTTGGCTTTCGGGCTGATTGCGCAGCGCACGCACTTTTGCACCATGGGGGCTATCAGTGACGTGTTCAACTTCAGTGACTGGACACGCATGCGCCAATGGGGTCTGGCGGTCGGCGTCGCCATGATCGGTTTTTCCGTCATGGCCTATGCCGGATGGATAAATCCCGGGAAAAGCATCTACGCAACCACCCGTTGGTTATGGCTTTCCGCTTTGACCGGAGGGGCGTTCTTTGGTTTTGGCATGGTGCTCGGCTCCGGATGCGGCAGCAAGACACTGGTTCGTATCGGCAGTGGCAATCTCAAATCAGTGGTGGTATTTTTGGTCATGGGGGTGGCCGCATTCGCGACGCTCAAGGGCATGACTGCGGTACTTCGTGTCGCGACAGTTGAGCGAGTCTCACTTGATTTTTCATCAGGGACCACACTCACGGCGTGGGTGGCAAACGCGCTCAATGTACCGGCGACATTGGCCGGACTTGTCCTCTCCCTGATGATCGGTGGGGGGCTGATCTTGTGGGCATTCCTCGGCCGCGAGTTCCTGCGTTTTGACAATCTGCTGGCGGGCCTGGGTATCGGCGCCTCCGTGGTTGCGATGTGGTGGGTCAGTGGCGTACTGGGCCATGTTGTGGAGCACCCGGAGACTCTGCAAGAGGCTTTTCTGGGCACCAACAGCGGTCGCATGGAGGCCATGACATTCACTGCGCCGATGGCCTACACCCTGGACTGGATCATCTTTTTCAGTGACCAAAGCAAGGTCCTGACACTGGCCGTAGTGTCCGTTCTTGGCGTGATCGTCGGTTCGGCCGCGTCCGCTCTGGTCTCTCGAACTTTTCGCTGGGAGGGCTTTGGCGGTACAGAGGACCTGGCCAATCACCTTGTTGGTGCGACGCTGATGGGGGTGGGGGGCGTAACCGCCATGGGATGCACCGTCGGGCAAGGCTTGAGTGGCGTCTCCACGTTGAGCGCCTCCAGTTTTGTCGCGGTCGCAGGCATCATGGTCGGTGCTGTGACGGCTTTGAAGTTCCAGAGTTGGCGTCTGGAGAGGCTCAATTGACGCGCTTGCCGTCTGACGGGGCGGATCTGAAGCGTCGCTTTGGCGGCCTTGAGCGCCTTTACGGTATCCCGGGAGCGGCGCGCATTCAGCAGTCACACGTGGTGGTGGTGGGCTTGGGGGGAGTAGGCTCCTGGGCCGCCGAGGCACTGGCCCGTAGTGGTGTGGGCCATCTCACACTGATTGACCTCGACCACATCGCAGAGTCCAACATCAATCGCCAGGTCCATGCCCTCGCCACCACGGTCGGGCAGGCAAAAGTCCAGGCCATGCGAGAGCGCATCGCGCTGATCCATCCCGGATGTCGCGTGACCTGCATCGAGGAGTTCGTCGATCCTTCGAACTGGCCGCAGTTGGTTTGCGAACCACCGCACGCCGTGATCGATGCGTGCGACCAGATCGCGGCCAAGACCGCCCTTGCGGCGTGGGCAAGGCGCGTTCAAGCCGCGTTTATCAGTGTGGGTGCGGCGGGCGGAAAGAGGCTGGCGCATAAAGTGGATATTGATGACCTCTCCAAGGTGACCCACGACCCGCTCCTGTCCCAAATGCGTTACCAGTTGAGAAAGCACCACGGCGCGCCACGGGAGGGAAAAAGACTGGGAGTCCCGTGCGTTTTCAGCCGGGAGTCCGTGAGTGCGCCCGACCCATCCTGTGCGGTCGATAGCGACGGTACCCTGAATTGCCACGGTTACGGCTCGGTGGTCAGTGTGACCGCAACCTTTGGTCTGTGCGCCGCCGGTTGGGTCGTTGATTTTCTTGCGCGGGGCGCCCAGGAATCGTCGAAAATCAAGCTATAATTAGAAGGCTGGGCTTCGTTGCAATCAACTGCGGCGAATTAGGCTCAACGGGACGTTAGCTCAGTTGGTAGAGCAGCGGACTTTTAATCCGTTTGTCGTGGGTTCGACCCCCGCACGTCCCACCAAGTACAGTATGGAAACCCTGCTATCTAATCGGTAGCAGGGTTTTTTGTTGCGGCCCCTTGTAGGCAATCTGTAGGCAAATTGTCCAAATGCAGAGCGACCATTAAAAACCCAGTGGGTTAGGCTGGGTTTATCGCGCTGGAGGGAGGTCAAAAACAGCGCGAGAGCTCTCACTCAATGGATAGTATGCGCTCCTCTACCGAACACTTGATTGTGTTGAATCAACGCTCGAAAGAAAACCTGCACATGGCGGGATGCGGGCTGCAAGAGGATGGGCGATTCCGGCGATTTGAAAATGGCGGTCCCGTGGCTGGCGTACCGTGACCACATTTGCGAGATGTAGGCATCAAGAACACGGGCCGCGCAGTCGTTGCGCAATTTCTGGCTACCGTGCCGTTCGGACACTTCGAACACCCCGTGGCCAAGCAACAGGCCAACCGCTGGACGCAGGGGGTTCGCCGCATGGAGCGACTTCATCTGCATGGCCTATGCGCAACTGACGCGGCGCGAAGGTTTGCGAGACCGCATCGACTGCCTTACCTCCCGAGGCTCCAGGCTGTATCAAGTGGGCCTGCGCCAGCGTGTGTCGCGCTCTACACTGGCCGAAGCCAAAGAGCGCCGCAATGCCGAACTGTTCGAGGCATTGAGCCAGCGACTGATCAGTCGTGCCTCAAGTCACCCTTACCTGGACCAGTTCCTCCCCTTGAGGGTCGGTCACGTGCACGGCACATGCGATGCATGGATCGAAGCTGTGGACAGTGCGCAGAATCTCCAGCGGTTGCTTGGGGTCGTGCAAGACGTGGTTGTGCTGCAAGGCGGCTTCGTAAGGTCCCGGCTGACCCTTTGCATCTCTGGGCCCGGCATTCCAGGTGCTGGGGACCACGGCCTGGTAGTTGCTGATCTTGCCTTCGTCAACCACGATCCAATGCGACAGGCCCCCACGCGGAGCTTCCATCAAGCCCACACCCTGCATGTGGCTTGGCCATGTGGATGGATCCCAATACTGGTCGTTGAAAGTGCGTACATCGCCGGCCTTGATATTGGCGATCAAGGCGTCGTACCAGCCCTGCATGGAGTCCGCAATGATTTTTGATTCGAGCCCACGCGCCGCAGTGCGCCCCAGAGTGGAGAACAACGCGGTGACCGGGACGTCAAGGATTTTCAGGGTGGAGTCGACCAGTTCGCGGGTCTGCTTGTGTCCGTTCGCGTACATCAGCAGTACGCGCGCCAGCGGCCCTACCTCCATGACCTTGCCTTTCCAGCGGGGCGATTTGATCCAGGAGTACTTTTGCTCAACGTCCAGGTGCTCGTACGGGGGTTTTGGGCCCGTGAAATTGAGCGCGGTCTCACCCTTGAACGGGTGCAGGCCCTGTGCGTCTCCAGCGCCGTATTTGTACCAGGAGTGGCTGACAAATTCCTGGATTTCGTCGTCCTTGTTCAGATCGATGGGATGAACGGTGGAAAGGTCGCCGTTGAGAATGACACCGCGCGGAATGAGGAAAGAATCCTTCTCCCAGATGGACTTCTCCGGGAGGTCGCCGAAGGCCATGAAGTTGCCGCCGGTGTTGCCTATGCTGCCCCAGTCCTTGTAAAAGGATGCGATAGCCAGCAAGTCGGGCACGTAGACCTGATCGACAAACTCCTGCATCTGCTTGATCGCGTTCTGAACGATCTGCAGGCCGACCATGTTGACGGCGGTGGCCGCCTGACCGCCGCCGCCGCGCTGCGGGCCGGCACTGGTTTGCACCGAGATTGCGGAAGGTACGCCGCCGACCACGAAATTCGGATGCGGGTTCTTGCCCCCAAAGATGGTGTGCAGTTTGACCACTTCACGCTGCCAGGTGAGCGCTTCCAGGTAATGGGCCACTGCCATGAGATTGGCCTCCGGCGGCAGCTTGTAGGCCGGGTGTCCCCAATAGGCATTGGAGAAAATGCCCAGCTGCCCCTGTTCGACAAAGGTCTTGATCTTCTTCTGCACATCCGCAAAGTAGCCCGGCGAGGACTTGGAATAGCGGGAGATGCTTTGCGCCAGTGCCGACGTCGCCTTGGGGTCGGCCTTGAGCGAGGAAACCACATCCACCCAGTCGAACGCATGCAGATGGTAGAAATGCATGACATGGTCATGCACGTATTGGGTCGCAATCATCAGGTTGCGGATCAATTCCGCGTTGCGGGGAATGGCATAACTAGGAATGGCTCTATGCAGTGCATCTTCGACTGAACGCACCGACGCGATGCCGTGCACCAGGGTGCAGACCCCGCAAATGCGCTGGGCAAAGGCCCAGGCGTCGCGCGGGTCGCGGCCCCGCAGGATGATTTCGATTCCGCGAACCATGGTTCCGGCGGAATAGGCCTGGGTGATCTTGCCGGCGGCATCGGTCTGTGCCTCGATGCGCAAATGCCCTTCAATGCGCGTGACAGGATCAACAACGATGCGTTGTGCTGTGGTCATGATCTGGTTTCCTCAGCTCTGAAGGAAGGTTTCGAGAATCCGGTATTGCTCCCGGGCTTCTGTGTTCTCGGTGCCCAGGCCTTCCGCAACCGTCTGGCAGGTCCTCGCCAGACGTGCCTGCATTGCTGCTTCCCACGCAATGATTTCGCCCGGAACAGCGATTCGCACGCAGACTTCCGCCGCCTTGGCCACAAAGTGTCCGGCCTGCGCAGTCCATCCGGCGTCTCGCCCGCACTGGGCAAAGCTGTCCACCCGCGCGGCATGGGCCGCATGTGCAGCCATCAGCAACTCGGCTTCCGTGATGTCGGCCCTCCCGGCTGACTCCACGGCAGTCTTTACCCGCACGTCGTGCGAGAGGTCCAGCACCCGCCGGCAAAACGCGACGGCGATCTGGCGCTGCTGCTCAATGGGCAAACCCGCCAGCGCCATCTTGAATTCCTTGTCATGGGTGATCGACATGGCAACTAGGCTCCTTTTTCAACGAGATGGTCAGCGACCATCTCGGTCAGGCCAACCACGGGCAGGTCCATCTGGTAGTGTTCCAGGCCCTCTTCCAGAACGATGCGGCAATTGGCGCAGGCTGTGACCACGCGATCCGGCTTGACGGTCTCGAACTGGGACTTCTTGACTTTGAAAGCCTCCAGCCGCAGTTCCTCGCCTTCTTCGATGGCGGATGCGCCGCCGCCGCCGCCGCAGCACCAGTTCATGTAGCCGGCGTCCGGCATCTCGACAAAGTTCTTCGCGACCATTTTCATCAGATTGCGTTGCGGCTGGATGACGCCGCCACGCCGTGCCAGTTGGCAGGGGTCATGGAAGGTCAGTCGGTCTTTCTCGAATCCTTCAGTCTTGAGCAGACCAAGCTCCTGAAACTCGCCCAGCACTTCGACAATATGCTGGACCTTGAAGGTAAACGGGCGGCCTATCAGGTTGGCTCCTTCCCATCGGAGAGCGGTATAGGCGTGTCCGCACTCGGGGCTGATGACCGTCTTGACCTTGAGCTTTTCAGCACCTTCGACAATGCGCGAAACGATGACCCGGGCCAGATCCGAGTTGCCGATCTGCATGCCGGCGTTGGTGGCTTCAAATGCGGTCGAGCACAGGGTCCAGGTCTTGCCGACATGCTGCATGATCTTCGCAATGGCACCGAGGTACTCGGGAAAGTTCATGATCTCCATCGAAGACAGCATCACCAAGTACTCGGCGCCTTCCACATCCATCGGGATAGGGATACCGAAATCTTTCTCCACATGCTTCATCTGCGCCTTGACGGCGGGTAGCTTCACACCCATCGGGCTGCCGATGGTGATCGTGCGGTTGGCCGCGCCCTTGATGCCTTCGGGCGCATTGCCAGAGGCGGACATGCCCTCGCGGAACTTGCGCACCATGTAGACGATGTCATTGCCGACCGGGCACACGGCCGAGCAGCGACCGCACAGGGTGCAGGAGTTGTAGACCAGTTCCTGCCATTCGCCGAGTTCGGCGTCGGTGACCGGTCTGGACAGCCCCAACGCCTTCTTCATCCGACCCAGCAGCGTGTATTCCTGCTCGTAGAGGCGCCGCATGGGCTCCAGCTTGTGGATCGGCGTGTACTTGGGATTTCCGGTTTCGGTGTAGAACAGGCAGGCTTCAGCGCAAAGGCCACAGTGCACGCAACTGTTGAAGTAGCTGGCGATGGGTGCATCGATGACTTCCTTCAGGACGCGCACGCCCTTTTCAAGTGAGGCGCTCATACGGCAACTCCTTTGTGACCGTTGACGGTGCCATTGAACCAGCGTGATCCGAACACCGTGAAGGCGTGGAACAACTTTGTAAACGGCAGAAAAATCAGCAGCAATTCCACGCAGAGAATGTGCAAGGCCAACATGGTGGTGTAGGGCAGCAGAAGATGCCGCACGGCCAGCCAGCCGGTCAGTAGCGGCAGGAAAGTCAGCGTCCAGGTGAACCAGTCTTCAAAGGTGGAGAGAAAGCGCTTCACCGGATTCATGATGCGATCTGCCAGCAGCACCAGCATGGCGACGAGGGTCACGATGGTGATGAGGTCGATGAATTGCGAGGGCAGGGCCGGCCAGGACACGCCGATCAGGCTCTGGATCAGTTTGATATGCGGCGCAAACAGCAACACGACGATGGCCAGGCCGATATGAAAAACGCCACCCGCAATGTAGGTGACAGGTGCCTTCTTCAGCATGCCCTCGGCGGGCAGGGTACGCCGAAGAATGGTTCGCAATCCGGATGCGCCTGGCGCTGCACGCGGGGCCGAGAGGTCCTTCTTGCGTCCGAGGCTGTAGATCTCGAACAAACGCCACAACACGCCCAGCACGAAAATTCCCACGGCAAGGTTAAGACCGGGTCCCCGGACCCAGGTCAGCATTTGCATCTCATTCATGATCATTTCTCCAGATCGGCCAGTGTGGTCGTCTCGTGGCCCGCCTTGGCGGCGCTCTTCTTGGCCCGGTTCAGGAAGCTCACGACAGCGCCTGTTGCCACGCCAGCGGCCGCAGCGGCGCCGACCCATTGCATGGGCCTTGCCGGCATGGAAAGCGCCCGGTAGAAGCCGCCCGCATCCCAGAAATCAGGTTCCGAGCAGCCCAGGCAACCATGCCCGGACTCTACTGGCCACGACGTGCCTGCGTTCCACTTGGTTGTGGCACAGGAGTTGTAGGTCACCGGCCCCTTGCAGCCCAGCTCGAACAGGCACCAGCCATTGCGCGCGCCTTCGTCATCGAAGGTTTTTGCAAACTTGCCCTGGTCGTAGAACGGGCGACGGTAGCAGCGATCGTGGATGGTTTCGCCATAGAAGGCCTTGGGCCGACCCTTGTCGTCGAGTTCGGGCAGACTGCCAAAGGTGATGAAATGGGCCAGCACACCGGTCATGACCACCGGGATGGGCGGGCAGCCGGGAACATTGACGATGGGCCTGTCCTTGATGATGTCTGAAACGGACACCGCGCCAGTGGGATTCGGATTGGCATTGGGAAGACCCCCAAACGCGGCGCAGGAACCCATGGCAACGATCGCCGCAGCGCCCCTGGAGGCTTCCTTCAGCAGTTCCAGGTTGGTCCTGCCGGCGATGCAGGAGTAGGCACCATCCAGCCCCAATGGGATGGAGCCATCAACGATCAGCAGGTATTTGCCGTGGTTCTCTTTCATCGCGGCGTGCAGGGCTTCCTCGGCCTGGAATCCCGCAGCGGCCATCAGCGTCTCCTGATAGTCCAGCGAAACCATGTCGAAAATCATCCCTTCGATGGTGGGCGAGTGCGATCGCGTGATCGACTCGGTGCAGCCGGTGCATTCCTGGAACGGCAGCCAGATGACCGAGGGGCGCCTGGTGGCGGCCTGTGCCGCGGCAAGTGCAGATGCCATGGCGCGTCCGGCAAAGGGCGGAAGCGCCATCATGGACGCCAGCGTGGCACAGTATCTGGAGAATGTGCGACGACTCACGCCGTGCCGTGCGAGTGTTTCGATCAATGGACCTTGCATGTTGTTTCACCTTCCGATCCGTCACACATTGAAGTAAAAGAACGCCTCAACTCAAATCTGAAATCAGCAGATCAAACCGATCCAGTCCCGCCGCAACGTCGTCAATGGGCGCCTTCGCCAACTCGGGCACCACCGCGACTTCGATGAATGCGGACGCCACCCCGCCTTGCGCGTTATGGTGCGTGACCCACCAGACGCCCGGGTAGCTGGTTTCGTTCAGGCTGGATTCACCTTCGGCGTCAAGGGTGATTCGGACTTCCCCGGCGCCCAGGCGCTCGTGCAGCCAGGCAAGGTCGGCCGCGCTCAGCGGCATGGCCAGCAAATCAATGGTGGACGCCTCGCCAGCGTCAACCAGCAGGCGCACTTTTTCCGCAATTTCCCTCAACACGACACCGGCATTGCCGGTCAGCGCCGCATGGGGACCGGGGGCAGAAACAGCGACAACGGGAATGGCGTCAAGCTTCATGCTGCCAAGCACCCACAAGATCAAAAATCGCAGCGGTAACCGCAGGGATGGCCGCCGCTACGACAGGCGTTGGCAATTCGCCCCAGTCCATGACTTGTGGCTGGATGGCCACCATGGCGCGCTTACTGGGCCAATGACCTGCCAACATGGCAATGGCGCGCAGGTCGGTCAGCCCGACTTCATGCACCGTGGACTTGCGATTTCCCAGCAGGAAGGTATCCACCGCCTCGCCCTCGATCAGGCGCCACGTGCCCGCTGGCGAATTGATGTTGGCGGCGTCGACAACAACAAGGGCATCGGCATCCTGAATGGGGCCGGCCAAGGTGAATGACAGGGTGCCGCCATCCAGGAGTTCAACATTTTCCGGCAGCGCGGGGCCCGCACGGAGTGCCTCAAGCACATGAATGCCCACACCTTCGTCCGTCAGGAGTATGTTTCCAATGCCGAGCACCAGGATTTTCATGGTGAGCCAGTTTAGACTTAAGCAATTGCGAATGTATAGGCGTCACCTTTTGATTCTTTGATCCAGATCAAAGCCGGCTCGGACGAGCGAAGTTGCACCCGCGACGAGGTTATAAAGCTGCTGAACTCCAAGGAATTGACCAGCCATGTGCCTCGCGATACCCATGCAAATCACCGCGATCGACGGACTCTCCGCCCGTTGCGAGGCACGCGGAGTTTGCCGTGACATATCGGTATTCATGATCCGGGACGAAATCCCGAAGGTGGGTGACCATGTAATGGTCAGCGCCGGGCAGGCTGTCCGAAAGGTCAGCGAAGAGGATGCGCGACTTTCGTGGGAACTTTACGATCAGATCCTGGCGGAAATGCCGGAGCCGTCGTTTCATCCCCGCTAGGGGATTGGGCGACCTTGAGCGGTGCAACCCAACTTCATTCGTGCCATTGGCGCGTACCGACCTGATCCTGTCTCTGCTTTCCGCAAAGCTGAGACGCTTCAGTCGGGCTATTCGACATCCTCACTGATCGGGTGGTATGGAAGGCGCAGTTCTGCCTTCAGGGCGACGCGAACGCAGTCCTTCATATGTTCTTCGCCGATATAGCGGATGGCTGAGTAGCCAACCATAGCGGACACAAGCTGGCCGGCCATCGGCACGTAGCGTGCCGCCTGGCCCGCGGTAAGTCGCAGGCCGACCGCCTTCGCTGCCTTGATCACCAGGTCACGGGTGATGAACTTGCCGATCAGCACCGTGCCAACGAGCGCCACAGCCTTCTGAACTCGCTCGCGTTCGTGCGGCGTCAGCCGGTCCAGCTGATCGGGCATGAGGCCAAATTCCGCGTTGATTTTCGGGATGATCCTGGACAACAAGGCCGCGTCAACGGCCCAGTCGAGCCCGGGGATCGGCATGGCACCGGCCGCGGCAGCGACCAGCGCACGGCGGTGAAGAATCTTTCGGCCACGCCGGACGGCAGCCGTGAGGCCGGCGTGGCCGGACGCCAGTTCGAGAGCGGTCGGCATGGTGTCGAGTTCAGGCCGACTTGCCCTTGATCAGTCCGTAGACGAACAACAGCACGACAGAGCCGATCACCGCTGCGATGAAGCCGGCGGCATCGCCTTGCCGATACAAGCCCAGGGCCGCGCCCGCATAGCTCGCCAGGAACGAGCCGCCAACGCCGAGAACTGCAGTCATGATCCAGCCAAGCTTGTCGTCGCCGGGCTTCACCGCGCGGGCTATCAAGCCCACGATGAGACCGACGAAAATGGTTCCGAGAATGGACATCATGGCGCTACCTGTCGAAGTGAATGAAGTCTTGACTTTACCCCGATGGCGCCTGTGGGATCGTCATGGGCACACTGTCGTTCAGGCTGCAGCGGTTTGTTCCATCTGTTCGCTCAGGGAGAGCCACTCGCCCTCAAGGGCATCAAGCTCGTCGATGACGGTTTTCAGCTGGCGACCGGTGTCGGCAATTTCGGGGGCGGGCAGGGGCGTGCAAAGCCGCTGTTCGAGCCGGGCCTTGTCCTGCGTGAGCGTGGCCATGCGCGCCTCGGCCTGTTCCAAGGCGCGTTTGATGGGACGGGTCCGCTCGGTCAGTTGCTGGCGCCGGACGGCGTCCTGCTTGCGCTGTTCCTGCGCGGAAAGACCGGTGCTGCTCGCAGCCGCGATGTTGTCGATCTCGGCGGGCGCGTCGGCCACTGGCGCCTTGCGTGCGGCAGTCTCCTCGCGCGCAGATTCCCGCGCCGACTCGCGCTGTCGCTTTGCTTCGTCGAGCAGGTAGCGCTGGTAGTCGTCGAGGTCGCCATCGAACGGTGCCACGCCGCCGCGCGACACCATCCAGAATTCGTCGCAGACAGCGCGCAGCAAGGCACGGTCGTGGCTGACCAGCATGACGGTGCCCTCGAATTCGTTGAGTGCCATCGACAGGGCTTCGCGGGTGGCCAGGTCCAGGTGGTTGGTGGGCTCGTCCAGCAAAAGCAGGTTCGGACGCTGCCACACGATCATGCACAGCACGAGCCGTGCCTTCTCCCCGCCGCTCATGCTCCCTACGGCCTGCTTGACCATGTCGCCGCCGAAATTGAACATGCCCAGAAAGCTGCGCAGGTCTTGCTCGCGCGTGGCTTGGCCACTGATCTTGCCGTCCGCAGTGACCTCCTTGACCAGGCGGATCATGTGTTCCAGCGGGGTATCCGCCGGCCGAAGCACGTCGAGTTCCTGCTGGGCAAAGTAACCGATATTCAGGCCCTTGCCTTCGGTCATTTCGCCGCTGATCGGGGCCAATGCCCGTGCCACGGTCTTGACCACTGTGGATTTGCCCTGTCCGTTGGCGCCCAGAATTCCGATGCGCTGGCCCGCCAGCACGGAGCGGCTGACGTTTTGCACGATGACGGTGGGTGGCGTGCCTTCCGGAGCTCCCTCAGGCGGGGGGTAGCCGAAGCAGACGTCCTGCATCGACAGCATGGGGTTGGGCAGGTTGGCCGGTTCCTTGAATTCGAAGGTGAAATCGGCCTCCGCCAGCAACGGCGCGATTTTCTCCATGCGGTCCAGCGCCTTGACGCGGCTTTGGGCCTGCTTGGCCTTGCTGGCCTTGGCCTTGAAGCGGGCGATGAACTTCTGCAGGTGGGCGATTTTTTCCTGTTGCTTGGAAAACGCGGTTTGCTGCAGCGCCATCTGTTCCGCGCGCAGGTCCTCGAACTTGCTGTAATTGCCGCCGTAGCGGGTCAGTTTTCCGCTTTCGATGTGAACGGTGACCTCGGTCACGGCATCGAGAAACTCGCGATCATGGCTGATCACCAGCATCGTGCCCTGGTAGCGCTTCAACCAGGCTTCCAGCCACACGAGGGCGTCAAGGTCCAGGTGGTTGGTTGGCTCGTCGAGCAGCAGCAAGTCTGACGGGCACATCAGGGCACGCGCGAGCTGCAGGCGCATGCGCCACCCGCCCGAGAAGCTGTTGACCGGGTTGTCAAGCTCACTGACCTTGAAGCCCAGCCCCAGGATCAACGCCTGCGCCCGCGCCTGCGCATCGTGCGCGCCGCAGTCGTACAGCTCCATGTAGGCGTGCGCCATGCGGTCGCCATCGCCGCTGGCCTCGGAAGCCTCGACTTCAGCCTGTGCTGCCAGCAGGACCACGTCGCCTTCCATGACGTAGCTGGTGGCACTTTGCTCTGTCTCCGGCATGTCCTGGGCGACCTGCGCCATGCGCCACTGTGCCGGGACGAAGTACTCCCCGCCATCTTCGTGCAGCGTCCCGTTGAGCAAGGCAAACAGTGTGGACTTGCCGGCACCATTGCGCCCGACCAGACCGACTTTTTCGCCAGGATTGAGCGTGACGGAAGCGCTGTCGAGCAAAACCTTCGCTCCGCGGCGAAGGATGACGTTCTTGAGGGTAATCATGGGATGGGTTTGTGTGCGTTCAGCGCTTCGCGCCACGATTGCAGTGCGTCACGGGTCAGCAGCAGGACCTGGTCTTCGCCGGCGCTGGTCTCCAGCCAGACGACTTCCAGGGTCGGGAAAGCAGTTTCAAAATGGTTGCGTTCGTTGCCGATTTCCAGCACCAGTACCGCATCGGGCGTCATGTGCGCCGGGGCGTCGCGCAGCAACTGCCGTACGAAATCCATGCCGTCGGCGCCACCTGCGAGCGCCAGCATGGGCTCGGCGCGGTACTCTGCGGGCAGAGTGGTCATGCTGTGTGCGCTGACGTAGGGCGGATTGCAAAGAATCAGGTCATACGTCCCCGGCACGCCGTGCAGGCCATCCGATTCAATCAACCGGATTCGCTCGCCCAATGCATGGCGTTCGACGTTGATGCGGGCCACAGCCAGAGCGTCGGTGGAAATGTCGGCGGCATCTACTGCGACATCGGGCCAGACCATGGCGGCCAGCACCGCCAGGCTGCCGTTGCCCGTGCACAGGTCCAGTACCTTCTGGGTGTGTTCACCCAGCCAGAGATCGATGCTGCCGTCCGCCAGCAACTCGGCGATGAAGCTGCGCGGCACGATGGCGCGCTCGTCCACGTAGAACGGCACCCCCTGCAGCCAAGCCTCGCGCGTCAGGTACGCCGCGGGCTTTCGGGTCTCTATGCGCCGGCGCAGCAGATCCTGCACTTGCGAACGCTGGGCAACGTCGACAGTCTGGTCGGCGATGGAATCCGGGCCGTCGAGCGGGCTATCGAGTGGCAGGCCAAGCCGCCAGAGCACCAGCCAGGCCGCTTCGTCAAAGGCGTTGTGGGTGCCATGGCCAAAGGTCACGCCCGCCTTTGTCAACTGTTCGGCGGCTTCGTCAATCAGCTCGATCAAGGTCCTGGCGGCAGCGTTCATGCCGCCAGCCCCGCGTTCAGGTTTTCCAGGATCCTGCGATAGATGGCTTTCAGCGGCTCGATCTCGGTGACGGCGACGTGTTCATCGATCTTGTGAATGGTGGCATTGGGCGGGCCAAACTCGATGACCTGCGGGCAGATCTGTGAAATAAAGCGTCCATCGCTGGTGCCACCGGTGGTGGAGAGTTGCGTTTCCAGCCCAGTTTCGGCCCGGATCGCCTGCTGCACCGCTGCCACCAGCGTGCCGGGCGTGGTGAGAAAAGGCAGGCCGCCCAGGGTCCAGGTCAGCTCATGATCCAGGGCGTGGCGATCAAGCACCTGGGTCAGACGTGCCCGCAACGCTTCGGGAGTGGATTCGGTGGAAAAGCGGAAGTTGAAGTCGATGACGACATGGCCCGGAATCACGTTGCTCGCGCCGGTTCCGCCATGAATATTGCTGACTTGCCAGGTGGTCGGCGGGAAGAACGCGTTGCCATCGTCCCACTTCACCGCCACCAGTTCAGCCAGGGCAGGCGCGACGAGATGAATCGGGTTTTTCGCCAGATGCGGGTAGGCGATGTGGCCCTGCACGCCTTTGACGGTTAGCTTGCCGCTCAGCGTGCCGCGACGCCCGTTCTTGATCATGTCGCCGGTACGCTCGACCGAGGTGGGTTCGCCGACGATGCAGAAGTCAGGCGCTTCACCGCGCTGCCTCAAAGCTTCACAGACAACCACCGTGCCGTCCAGTGCCGGCCCTTCTTCGTCACTGGTCAGTAGAAAGCCGATGTCCAGCGCTGAATCGGGGGTGGCTGCCAGAAATTCCTCGACGGCCACCACCATGGCGGCCAATGAAGTCTTCATGTCACTGGCGCCACGGCCATAGAGTCGTCCTGCACGGTGCGTCGGCGTGAACGGATCACTGCTCCACTGTTCCAGTGGCCCAGTGGGAACGACATCGGTGTGCCCGGCAAACGCTACTGTTTTTGTAGCGTAAGGCGACCTTTTCGCGCTGAGACAACGCCAGTTAGCCCACAAATTCTTCACGCGGAAGTCTGGCGGACCACTTTCGATCAATTCGCACGAAAACCCTAACGGCTGCAGGCGGGCCATGATGATCTCCATGCATCCCTGATCCTCAGGCGTCACGGACGGGCGCGAAATCAGTTGCTCGGCAAGGCGCAGTGTTGCAGACATAAATCAAAAGGCGGCGTCAGGAGGTCGCGCCAGCGCTCAGGCTGGGGATCGCACGGCAGGTCCGTGGCCCGGAAGATGGACATCCAGGGTGATCTCAGTAAACGACGCTTCGTCAGGTTTGCTTTCAACGGGTTGCTGCGCGCTTTTCCGGGTGAAATCGTTCTGCAGGCGCCACATCAGGTTGGTGGGAGAGTCCGCATGGGCAATCCCCTCTTTGCGGTCAATCTGCCCTTCCGTGATCAGCCGCGCGATGTCTTCCTCAAACGATTGTGAACCTTCGGCCAGCGAGTTGTACATGGCGTCCTTGACACCAGAAAAATCACCCTGGCCGATGAGATCCGCGGTCAATCGACTGTTGAGCAGCACTTCGACCGCGGGAACGCGTGTGTTGAGGACGGTCCTCAGCAGCCGCTGCGAAACGATGGCCTTGAGGGCCGTGCTCAGGTCGCCGAGCATGGTCGGGCGGACTTCCGCGGGATAGAAGCTCAGGATCCGGTTGAGTGCCTGGTAGCTGTTGTTGGCGTGCATCGTCGAAAGGCACAGGTGACCCGACTGCGAATAGGCGATGGCAGCCGACATGGTCTCCCGATCACGAATCTCACCGATCATGATGACGTCAGGTGCCTGGCGCAACGCATTCTTCAGGCCAACAGCCAGCGAATCGGTGTCGCTGCCCACTTCGCGCTGGTTGATCACGGCCTTCTTGTTTCGGAAGGTGAACTCCACCGGATCTTCGATGGTCAGGATATGGCCCATCAGATTTTCGTTGCGGTAGTCCAGCATTGAAGCAAGCGTTGTCGATTTGCCCGCGCCCGTGGCCCCGACGATCAGAATGAGCCCACGTTTGTCCATCACCAATTCGCTCAGCACAGGCGGCACATTCAGCGATGCAAGTGGAGGAATGTCCGGTGTGATGTAACGAATGACGACGGCATAGGTGCCGCGCTGGCGCATCGCGCTGAGACGAAAATTGCCCACGTCTGCCAGCGGAATCGCCATGTTGAGTTCGCCCGTCTCCCTGAGCTCCGAGATGCGGTGGGCGGGTACCACCTCCGAAAGCAGGTTGATCGGTGCCTCCGGGGGAAGCACCTGGCTGTTCATTGCGATGCACTGGCCGTTGATCTTGATGATTGCCGGCGAATGTGCTGAAAGGTATACGTCCGACGCCTTGCGCTCTGCCATCAGGCGAAGAATGCGGTCCATCATGCTCATGATTCAGCTTTCGTTAGTGACAAGCGTCGGGGCCTGTGCTTAGTCGCGCAACAAGTCATTCAGGCTGGTCTTGGCACGCGTCTGTGCGTCGACCCGTTTGACGATCACGGCGCAATACAGGCTGTATTTGCCATCGGCACTGGGCAGGTTGCCGGCAACCACGACCGAACCCGCGGGAATTCGGCCATAGCTGACCTCTCCCGTGGCACGGTCGTAGATCTTGGTGCTCTGGCCAATGTAAACACCCATCGAGATCACAGAATTTTCTTCGACGATCACGCCTTCGACGATCTCCGAACGCGCGCCGATGAAGCAGTTGTCCTCAATGATGGTCGGGTTGGCCTGCATGGGCTCCAGCACGCCGCCAATACCGACGCCGCCGGACAAATGCACGTTCTTGCCGATCTGCGCGCAGGATCCGACCGCGGCCCAGGTATCCACCATGGTGCCCTCGTCGACATAGGCGCCGATATTGACATACGACGGCATCAGGATGGCGCCTTTGGCGATGTAGCTGCCCCGGCGCGCCACGGCGGGCGGCACCACGCGCACGCCCGTGGCGGCCATCTCATCCGGCGACAGATGACCGAATTTGGTCGGCACCTTGTCATAGAAGCCCAGGTCACCGGCCCGGACTGCCTCGTTGTCCTTCAGGCGGAAGGACAGCAGCACGGCCTTCTTGATCCACTGGTGCACGGTCCACTGGCCTACGCCCTGGCGCGTCGCCACGCGCAACGCGCCGCTGTTGAGTTGGGCAATCACCTGTTCCACCGCATCAATCACGGGTGCGGGTGCGGATTTCGGAGACATGTTGGCGCGGTCTTCCCACGCGGCATCGATGATTTGCTGAAGTTGTTGGGTCATGAAAGGTGATCGGGCTTCTCAGCCTCTGGATTGGACAAACTGGACGATGCGACTTGCGGCCTCCGCGCATTCCGCGGCTTCGGCGACCAGCGCCATGCGGATGCGGCCCTGGCCAGGGTTGCCGCCGGGCCCCTCGCGCGCGAGAAAGCTGCCGGGCAGAACGGTGACATTGTATTGAGCCAGCAGGTCCCGCGCGAAACCGGTGTCGTCGCCCTGCCAGCTCGCAGGGATCCCCGCCCACAGGTAGAAGCTGGCATCGGGCAGTGCAACGTCAAGCACCGTGGCGAGGCGTGGGGTGATATCGACGAATTTTTCGCGGTACATGCGACGGTTTTCAACGACATGGGCTTCGTCGTTCCAGGCCGCGATGCTGGCGGCTTGCACCACGGGGCTCATGGCGCTGCCATGGTAGGTGCGGTAGAGAAGAAAAGGCTTGATCAGGGCTGCGTCGCCCGCCACGAAGCCACTGCGCAGACCCGGCACGTTGCTGCGCTTGGACAGGCTGGTGAAGGCGATCAGGTTGCGGAAGTCCACACGGCCGAGTTTCCAGGCGGCTTCCAAGCCGCCCAGCGGGGGCTCATCGCGGAAGTAGATCTCGCTGTAGCACTCGTCGGAGGCAATCACGAATCCGTGGCGGTCGCTCAAGGCGAACAGCTTTTCCCACTCGTCCAGCGGCATGACCGCACCGGTCGGATTGCCTGGCGAGCATACAAACAGCAGTTGGGTGCGTGCCCAGACGTCGGCAGGAACGCTGTCCCAGTCCACTGCGAAGTTGCGCGTGGCGTCGCTCGGCACGTAGTAGGGCTGCGCGCCACTCAGAAAGGCAGCGCCTTCATAGATCTGATAGAAGGGGTTGGGATGGACCACGATGGCGCCAGCGCCGCGTGGGGTCAATCACGGTCTGGGCCAGGGCAAACAGGGCCTCGCGCGATCCGTTGACCGGCAGCACCTGGGTGGTCGGGTCGAGACTCACGCCGTAGCGCCGCGACAACCAGCCGACGCAGGCCTGGCGAAGCGCCGGTTCCCCCGCTGTGGCGGGGTAGGCGGCCAGACCCGACGCGAGGGCCGCCGCGAGAGCGCTCTTGATGAACTCCGGGGTGGCATGCTTCGGCTCGCCAATGCCCAGACTGATGGGGGGGTAGGCCGGGTTGGGCGTGGTGGCGGCAAACAACTGGCGAAGCCGCTCGAACGGATAAGGCTGGAGCCGGGACAGTAAAGGATTCATGGAGGATCGATTATCCGTCCTGGCGTCGACCGGACGGATCCGCCAGCGTCAAACACCTGCAATCGAACAAAAAAGGATCACTGCCGGCACGAAAGGGGAATTTCTTGCTATTGTTTGCGTAGCGTGCCGAAGGGGCGCCCGGGTAGTGCCGGCTCACGGTATCATTGGACTTGTCCGGCTGCCTGCTTCGCAGCCGAATTTCATTTGAATTCAACAGCTTAGCCTAAAGCTGGCATTCACGGGCAAGTCTCGGTGCGTCTCAATTCCATCAAGTTATCAGGGTTCAAGTCGTTCGTCGAGCCGACCAACTTCCAGCTGCCGGGTCAGCTGGTGGGGGTGGTGGGGCCCAACGGCTGCGGCAAGTCCAACATCATGGATGCCGTGCGCTGGGTGCTGGGCGAGAGCCGGGCCAGTGAATTGCGTGGCGAGTCCATGCAGGACGTCATCTTCAACGGCACCAACAACCGCAAGCCCGCCAGCCGCGCCAGTGTCGAACTGGTCTTTGACAACGCCGACCACAGGGCGGGAGGTCAGTGGGGCCAATTCGGCGAAATCGCCGTCAAGCGCATCCTTACGCGCGACGGCAACAGCAGCTATTACATCAACAACCAACCAGTGCGTCGCCGCGACGTGCAGGATGTGTTTCTGGGCACCGGACTGGGGCCACGCGCCTACGCCATCATCGGGCAAGGCACGATCAGCCGCATCATCGAATCCCGTCCTGAGGAGTTGCGCCTTTTTCTGGAAGAGGCCGCAGGCGTTTCCAAGTACAAGGAGCGTCGCCGTGAAACCGAGAATCGGCTTTCCGATACACGGGAAAATCTGACCCGCGTCGAAGACATCCTGCGCGAACTCAACGCTAATCTGGAAAAGCTTGAGAAGCAGGCCGCGGTGGCGCAGCAATTCAATGCCTTGCAGGCCGACGTGACGCTCAAGCAGAACCAGCAATGGTTCCTCAAGCGCAGCGAGAGCGAGGCCGACCAGTTGAAGGTGCGCCTTGAAGCTGAGAAAGCCGTCAATGAGCTGGAAAGCCGCGTGGCGGACCTGCGTCATGTCGAGGCCGATCTGGAAGCCATCCGCCAGGCCCATTACGCGGCGGGCGACCATGTGAACCAGGCCCAGGGCCTGCTGTATGAAGCCAGTGCCGAAGTGGGTCGGCTGGAGGCCGAAATCCGCTTTGTGGTCGAAGGGCGCCAGCGGGTGGAACAACGCTTGGTCCAGCTCAGGGAGCAGGCGGTTCAGTGGGGCGGGCGCAAGGAGGCGGCCCAGGCCGAAATCGCGACACTCGCCGACCAGGCGATCGAGGCGGAAGAGACCGCGATGACCTTGTCCGCTCAGGTTGACGAACAGGCGCAGGCCCTGCCGGACCTGGAGGAAGCGCTGCGCCAGGCCCAGGCGCGCGCCAGCGAGCAACGGGCCAGCGTCACGCAGGTGCAGCAGCAGATTCAAGTACTGGCGGCAGACCAGCGCAACGTCGAAGAACAGTCGCGCCAGCTCAACGTCCGGCGTGAACGCCTGACGGTCGATCGCAATGCGCTGGCCGCGCCTGACGAACAGCGTCTCTTCAATCTGCAAAATCAGCTTGCCGCCGCAAAGGAGGCAGCGGAGACGGCCGACGCGCGGCTGCACGAACTGCAGGAACAGGTGCCGCAACTTGATGAGGACCGGCGGGCAAGGCAACAGGCGGTGAACACGGAGGGCAGCCGGCAGACCGCACTTTCGGCACGCATGGAGGCCCTGAAGGCGCTGCAGGAGAAGGTCCGGACTGACGGCAAATTGAAGCCGTGGCTGGCGAAACACGGGCTTGACGCCCTGCAGGGCCTGTGGAGCCGGATTCACGTCGAGCCCGGATGGGAGAACGCGCTGGAAGCCGCCTTGCGCGAACGACTGGGCGCCCTGGAGGTCTCCCGGCTGGACATGGTGCGGGCCTTTGGCGCCGATGCGCCGCCGGCCAGGCTGGCGTTTTACAGCCCGCCGCAGGCGGCCATCGCCGGGAAGGGCAGTGCGCTGCCAAGCCTGGCCGATTTGCTGCGCCTCAATGATGCGGGGCAGCAGGCGTTGTTCGCGGAGTGGCTGCACGGCTGCCGCACGGCACCAGGCCTGGAAGAAGCGCTGGCGAGCCGCGAGAACTTGCTGCCTGGGGAGGTGATCTACGTCAAGTCCGGCCATGCGGTGACGCGCCATAGCGTGAGTTTCTATGCGCCGGACAACGAGCAGGCCGGGCTGCTGGCGCGGGCGCAGGAGATCGAGAATCTCGACAAACAGCTCAAGGCCCAGGCGCTGATCACCGACGAAGCGCGATCCGCGCTGGTGCGAGCCGAGGCCGCCTACGCCGACGCCGCGCAACGATTGGTCTCGGCGCGGCGCGAAGCGTCGGAGGCGCAGAGTCGAGCGCACGAAGTCCAGGTGGAGACGTTGAGACTGTCTCAGCTGGCCGAACAGACCCGCGCGCGCAGCGAGCAGATTGCTGGCGATCTGGCGGAGGTCGACGGCCAGCTCGAAGATCTGCAGGAACGCCGGATCAACGCGGAGGGGCGCTTTGAAGAGCTCGACATGCAGCTGGCGGACAACCAGGAGCGGCATGCCCAGCTGGATGAACATGTGATCGAAGCAGAGCGCAGGCTCTCGGCGTGTCGGGAGCAGCAGCGAGGTCTGGAAAGACGCGCCCAGGAGGCTGCTTTCGCACAGCGCAGCCTTGCGGCGCGCCAGGCCGAACTGACACGTGCGATAGAGACTGCTGGCGAGCAGGCCCGCGAACTGGCCGTCGATGAACAGCGCGCCCGGGAGGAGTTGTCACGGCTGACCGCAGCGGCCGCACAGGCCGGCCTGCAAAGTGCGCTGGCCCTGAAGCTCGAGCGCGAGTCGCAGCTCGGCGCACAGCGCAGCACTTACGACGATCTCACCGCCAGGCTGCGCGCCAGCGATGAACGGCGCCTGAAGCTTGAGCGCGAGCTGGATCCGATGCGCCAGCGCATCACGGACTTCCAGCTCAAGGAGCAGGCGGCGCGCCTCGGTCTTGAGCAATACACCCAGTTGCTGGCGGATGCCCAGGCAGATCTGGGAGTGATCGCAAAATCGATCGCTGACGGCAATGTGCGTCTCCAGGGCCTGCAGGGCGAGATCGACCGGCTGCATCGCGAGATTGGTGCGCTGGGCGCCGTGAACCTGGCAGCGCTCGAAGAGCTGACCACGGCCCGGGAGCGCAAGGGTTTCCTGGATGCACAGACGGCCGACTTGACTGACGCGATGACGACACTGGAGGATGCAATCCGGAAGATTGACGGTGAAACCCGTGAACTTCTTTCCGGCACCTTCAATGTCGTCAACGAGCACTTCGGACGCATGTTCCCGGAGCTGTTCGGTGGCGGCAATGCGCGCCTCGTCATGACCGGCGACGAAATCCTGGACTCCGGCGTCCAGGTCATGGCCCAGCCGCCGGGCAAGAAGAACCAGACCATTCACCTGCTGTCGGGCGGCGAGAAGGCTCTGACAGCGATTGCGCTGGTGTTTGCCATCTTTCAGCTCAACCCGGCGCCATTCTGTCTGCTGGACGAGGTGGATGCCCCGCTGGACGACGCCAACACCGAGCGCTACGCAAAACTCGTGACCAGCATGAGCCGGGAGACCCAGTTCCTGTTCATCAGCCACAACAAGATCGCCATGGAAATGGCGGAGCAGTTGATCGGCGTGACCATGCAGGAGCAAGGCGTTTCGCGTATCGTCGCCGTGGACATGGAGTCCGCTGTCGGGCTGGCCGAGGTCCCATGAATCCCCTGAACCAACAGGTGAAATCCCCATGAGTTCACTCCAAATCAGCCTCGCCGTCGCAGGTGGACTGGTGCTGGCCGCAGTGGTGGCGCACAGCGCCTGGACATCGCGCAAGAACGCGCCTCGGCAGGCGCAGCCCGAATCCGTCCCGTCGGAGGGTTCTCCCGAACCGCTGGCGGAGACAGAGCGCCAGGATCCCGGGTTCGACGGGCCCTTGGAGTCCATGCCCTTGCCCGCCCCCGAGAAGAAGCTCGGGCTCGACGCCCTGATTGACGTCATTGCCCCGATTGCCCTGGAGGGCGTCGTGTCGGGTGATGCGGCGCTGGCGGCGATGCCGACAACGCGGCGTGCAGGCAGCAAGCCTTTCGCCATCGAGGGCCTGAACGAGTCCAGTGGCCAATGGGAAACGCCAGTTGCCGGCCAGCGCTACCGCGTTTTCCAGGCCGGCGTGCAACTGGCCAACCGGACTGGCCACCTCAATGAAATCGAGTACTCCGAATTTGTCATGAAGGCGCAGGCCTTTGCGGATGCGGTCAATGGCAGCCCGGAATTTCCCGAAATGATCGAGGAGGTCGGGCGCGCACGGGAACTGGACCAGTTCGCCAGTGAACACGACGCCCAGCTTGGATTCACACTGCGCGCGCGCAGCGCGGCCTGGAGCCCGGGCTACGTGCAGCAAAATGCCGCGCGCATTGGGTTTGTGCCCGGGGTCATTCCCGGCCGCATGGTGCTGCCCGCGAGCCAGGCGGGCATGCCGCCCGTTCTGGGCCTTGCCTTCGACACGCAGGCGGCCCTTTCCGAAGATCCAGACCAGTCGGCGATACGCGAAGTGACGCTCAGCCTGGACGTACCCCAGGTTCACCGCACCGAACAGCCTTTCGTTCGCATGCGCGAGGCTGCGATGGCGCTGGCTGCAAGCATGGACGGCCTGATTACCGACGACAACGGCCAGATCATCCGCGCTGAGTCACTCGATGCGATCGGCGCCGACCTTGAACTCCTGTACGACACCCTGGATGCGCGCGACCTGGCGGTGGGTTCGCCACAGGCGCGGCGGCTGTTCTCCTGAGGCTGCAAGGCCAACCCGCCGGGCCGGCCTGCAACACTGATGTCTACATCCGATCTGTTTGACGCCGAGGGGTCCGTTTCCCCAGCGGCGCGGGCCGAGACCCTGCGCAGGGCGCTGCATCACCACGCCCACCGTTACTACACGCTGGACGCGCCCGAAATCCCTGACGCTGAATACGACAGACTGTTTCGAGAGCTTCAGGCGCTGGAGGCGGCGCATCCGGCGCTGCGCACGCCGGACTCACCCACCTTGCGCGTGGGCGGCAGGGTGCTGGATTCCTTTGCGAGTGTTCGGCATGCCGTGCCCATGCTCAGCATTCGCACGGAAACCGATACCGAGGCCAGCGGCGCGCAGGCTTTTGATGCCCGCGTGCGCCGTGAACTGGGACTGGCCGACAACGCGCCCCCGGTCGAGTACGTGGCCGAGCTCAAGTTCGATGGCCTGGCGATGAGCCTGCGCTATGAAGACGGTGTGCTGGTTCAGGCTGCCACCCGCGGCGATGGCGAGGTGGGAGAGGACGTGACGCAAAACGTGCGCACGATACGCCAGATTCCCCTGCGCTTGCCGGCCGAGGCGCCCCCATTGCTTGAGGTGCGCGGTGAGGTGTACATGCGCCGCGACGACTTTGAGTCACTCAACGAGAAGCAGCGCGAAAAAGGCGAGAAAACCTTCGTCAACCCGCGCAATGCGGCCGCTGGTGCAGTGCGGCAACTCGATCCGGCCATCGCGGCGCAGCGCCCCTTGAGCTTTTATCGCCTATGGCCTGGGCGACATCACCCCGCCCGAACAGGGCGGCCCGGCGTTCGAAACCCACTTTGAGCTGCTCCAGACCCTGAAATCATGGGGTTTTCCGGTCGTGTCCAGCGTTGAAAGGTCACTGGGCGCTACTGGTTTGATAGCGTATCACCAGCGTATCGGTGCCCTGCGCGACAGCCTGCCGTTCGACATCGACGGCGTGGTCTACAAGGTCAACAGTCTCGCACTGCAGCGCCGCCTCGGCTTCGTCACGCGCGAGCCGCGCTGGGCCGTGGCGCACAAATACCCGGCCCAGGAGCAGCTGACCACAGTGCTCGGCATCGACGTGCAGGTCGGGCGCACCGGCAAGCTCACACCGGTGGCCAAGCTCGCGCCGGTGTTCGTCGGCGGCGTGACGGTGACCAATGCCACGCTGCACAACGAGGACGAGGCGCGGCGCAAGGACGTGCGCGTGGGCGATACCGTGATCGTGCGCCGTGCCGGTGACGTGATTCCCGAGGTGGTCGCGGTGTTGCCCGACCGGCGTCCGGCGGACGCGCCGGTCTTCACCATGCCGAAGGTCTGTCCGGTCTGCGGCAGCGCGGCGGTCCGCGAGGAAGGCGAAGTGGACACGCGCTGCAGCGGCGGCCTGTTCTGCAGCGCCCAGCGCAAGCAGGCGATCCTGCACTATGCGCAGCGGCGCGCTGTCGAAGTTGAAGGGCTTGGCGACAAACTGGTGGACCAGCTGGTGGACGCGGGGATCGTCAAAACCCTGCCTGATCTCTACCGGCTGGGCCTGACGGCGCTGGCCAGCCTGGACCGCATGGCCGAGAAGTCGGGGCAGAACATCCTCGAAGCCCTCGAGAAGTCAAAGCAGACCACGCTGGCGCGTTTCGTATTCGGACTGGGGATCCGCCATGTCGGCGAAGCCACGGCCAAGGCGTTGGCGCGCCACTTTGGCAGGCTGGATGCCCTCATGCACGCGCCGCTGGAGGATCTGATCGAGGTCGAGGACGTCGGGCCGGTGGTGGCGCAGAGCATCCGTACATTTTTCGACCAGCCGCACAACTGCGAGGTCGTTGAACAACTGCGTGCGTGCGGCGTGAACTGGGAGGAGGGCGATCCGGCTGTGATGCCGCCGAAGGCGCTGTCCGGCAAGACGTTCGTGCTCACCGGGACTTTACCCACCCTGAGTCGGGAGCAGGCCAAAGAGAGGATTGAAGCCGCCGGCGCCAAGGTGGCGGGCTCAGTCAGCAAGAAAACCGACTATGTCGTCGCCGGCGCCGAGGCGGGCAGCAAGCTGGACAAGGCCAACGCGTTGGGCGTCAAGGTGCTGGACGAAGCCGGCCTGTTGGCACTGTTGAATGGGGAAACGTTCATGACCATCCGCGAGATTCTGAAAATGGGCGATCCCCGCCTGCTGCGCGTGGCGCAGCCGGTGGCAGCCTTTGATACGGACGAGTTGCACCTGCTGGTGCGCGACATGTTCGAGACCATGGCCGCCGTCGATGGCGCCGGGCTGGCGGCACCGCAGATCGGTGTGGACCTGCAACTGGTCATTTTCGGCACCGACGCGGTGAATCCGCGTTATCCGGATGCACCGCTGGTCCCGCGCACCGTGCTGCTGAATCCGGTGCTCACGCCGGTTGGTGCTGAAGAGGAGGAGGGCTGGGAGGGCTGCCTGTCCGTGCCCGGCCTGCGCGGCAGTGGTGCCACGCTGGAAGAGGATCCGCTACACGGGCTTTGACCCCTATGGCGACCCGATCGAGCGCACGGTCGAGGGTTTTCACGCCCGCGTGGTGCAGCACGAGTGCGACCACCTGATCGGCATGCTGTATCCGATGCGTGTGCGGGATTTCCGCCAGTTCGGCTTCACCGAAGTCTTGTTTCCCGGCCTGGACGCCGGGCAGGACGACTGACCCGGTGAACGACCTGCCCGCCGAACGCAGCCCGGTGCTGCACCCCGGCTACGAGGTCAAGTTCGAGACCATTGCGGGCAGCGGCGCGGACCTGCAGTTGCGCTCTCTGCTCGACCGTCAGCAGTTCCACGACCCGCTGGGCGAGGCCGAACGGGCTGGCATTTCATCTGCCACATGGCCTATTTTTGGCCTGCTCTGGCCCTCAGGCCGGGTGCTGGCGCATGCGATGCTTTCGTTTGAAGTTGAAGGCAAGCGCATCCTGGAAGTCGGCTGCGGACTGGCCCTGGCCAGTCTGGTGATTCACCGGCGCGGCGGTGACATCACGGCCAGCGACTGCCATCCCCTTGGCCGCGCCTTTCTGCGGGAGAACCTGCGTCTCAATGACTTGCCCGCCATGAAGTATGAAACCGGAAACTGGGCGCGCAGCAATCCGGCGCTGGGCTTGTTTGACCTCATCATCGGCAGCGATCTGCTCTACGACCGGGACCAGCCGCGCGCGCTGTCGAACTTCATCGACCTGCATTCCGCCACCACGGTGGAGGTGCTGATCGTGGATCCTGACCGCGGCAACCAGCCCCGCTTCAGCCGGAACATGGCTGCACTGGGGTATTCGCACACCGAGGAGCGCGTCAAGACGCTGCCCGATGGGTCCGCCTACAAGGGGCGCCTGCACAGCTACCAGCGCCAGACGCTGGTCGATTGAACGGCCTTTTCAGGCCTGCAGTGCGTCGAGCAGTTCGGTCTCTATCGCGATCTGGGCCTTGTTTTGCTGCAGCTCTGGTCCGTCGATCAGGAAGGTGTCCTCGACACGTTCGCCCAAGGTAGTGACTTTGGCCAGTTGCAGATTGATGTGGTGCCTGGCCAGCACCCGCGCCACGCTGTAGAGCAGGCCGACGCGGTCGCTGGCTGAAATGCTGAGCAGCCAGCGCTGGGCCTTTTCATCGGGCTGCAGGTCCACGCGCGGGGCAAAGGGGAAGCTCTTCACGCGCCGGGACACGCGGCCCCGGCTGGGTTCCGGTAGCGCGCCCGGGTGCTCCAGGGTCTGGGCGAGTTCAGTCTCGACCATGGTCATCAGCTCCTGGTAGTGCTCGGGCAGCATGGCGGTGACGATCTGGAAGGTGTCGAGCGCGTAGCCGTTGTTGGCGGTGTGGATCTTGGCATCCAGGATGCTGAAGCTGGCCTGGTCGAAGTAGCCACAGATACGCGCAAAGAGGTCGGGTTGGTCGGGCGTGTAGACCACCACCTGCAGTCCTTCGCCAACAGGTGACTGGCGAGCGCGCACAATGGTTTTGCCGGGGACACCGCCGACGGATTCTCCGGCCGCAGGTTTTTTCACCACGTGGCGCGACAGCTGGCGGGTGTGCCAGGCGATGTCCGCGGCGTCGTGGCGCATGAAGTAGCCCATATCCAGTGTGTCCCACAGGGCCTTGTAGGCTTCAAAGGGTTCGGCGTGCAGTGCCAGATCCACCAGCGCTTCGCGCTTGCGCGCCTCGATGTCGGCGCTTGCATCGGGTGCGCGTCCCCCGAGTACCCGCAGCGTGTAGCGGTACAGGTCTTCCAGCAACTTGCCCTTCCAGGCGTTCCACACCTTGGGACTGGTGCCGCGGATGTCGGCCACCGTCAGCAGGTAGAGCGCCGTGAGGTTGCGCTCGTTGCCCACACGCCGGGCAAAGGCGCCGATGACGCCCGGATCGCTCAGGTCTTCCTTTTGCGCGATGCGGCTCATGGTGAGGTGTTCGCCGACCAGGAACTCGATCAGCTTCGAGTCATCCCTCCCGATGCCGTGTTCTCGGCAGAAACGACGGACCTCCGCGCAACCGAGCTTCGAATGATCGCCACCGCGTCCCTTGGCAATGTCGTGAAACAGCGCGGCGACGTACAGGACCCAGGGCTTGTCCCAGCCAGCGGCGAGCTGCGAGCAGAACGGATACTCGTGCGCGTGTTCGGGGATGAAGAAGCGCCGCATGTTGCGCAGCACCATCAGGATGTGCTGGTCGACCGTATAGACGTGGAACAGGTCGTGCTGCATCTGCCCCACGATACGGCGGAACACCCACAGGTAGCGCCCGAGCACCGAGGTCTGGTTCATCAGGCGCATGGCGTGGGTGATGCCGGCGGGCTGCTGCAGGATGCGCAGGAAGGTGCCCCGATTGATCGGGTCGTGGCGGAACGACGCGTCCATGATGGTGCGCACGTTGTACAGCGCGCGCAGCGTGCGCGCCGACAGGCCGCGCAAGCCGAGGTGGGTCTGGTAGAGCAGGAAGGTTTCCAGAATTGCGTGGGGATTTTTCTGGTACAGGTCGTCGCTGGCCACCTCGATCATGCCGGCCTTCTCGAAAAAGCGCGCGTTGATGGGCCGCAGTGCGTGCGGCGATCCGCCGTGATCCGCCTGCAGGCGCTCCTCAATGTTGAGCAGCAGGATCTGGTTGAGCTGCGCGACCGCCTTGGCGGCCCAGTAGTAGCGCTTCATCAGGGCTTCGCTGGCCAGCTCGCCCGGCCGCCCGTCGGGTGTCGTGCGGGAGCGGTAGCCGAATGATTCGGCCACGGCGGTCTGCAGGTCGAACACCAGCCGGTCCTCCCGGCGCCGTGCGATCAGGTGCAACCGCACTCGAATCAGACTGAGCAGGGCCTCGTTGTGCTTGATCTGTCGCACCTCGAACGGTGTGGCCAGCCCCTTGCGGGCCAGTTCCTCCCAGCTCCTGCCCAAGCCGGCCGCACGTGCCACCCAAAGGATGATCTGCAGGTCGCGCAGGCCCCCGGGCGATTCCTTGCAATTGGGCTCAAGAGCGTAGGGCGTGTCCTCGAACTTGGTATGGCGCTGGCGAAGTTCCAGCGTTTTCGCGACAAAGAAGGCGCGCGGATCCATCACGGCGTCAAAGCGTCGCTGGAACAGGTTGAACAGCCGTGCATCCCCGTCAACCTGTCTTGCCTCAAGCAGGGAGGTCTGGACGGTCACATCCTTGGCGGCTTCGGCCAGGCAGTCGGCGAGTGTGCGCACGCTGGAGCCGATCTCCAGCCCCGCATCCCAGCAGGCGCCGATGAAGGATTCGATCCGGGTCTTGAGCTCGACATTGGTATCGGGTGACTCGTCGTCGGGCAGAAGCACCAGAACGTCCACGTCCGAATGAGGGAACAACTCGCCCCGACCAAATCCTCCGACAGCCACCAGGGCGAATGGAGCGTCCAGGCCGGCCTGCCGCCACAGCGTGCACAACAGTTGGTCGGCCAGCCCGGACAAGGCGCGCAAGGTGTTCCGCACGCCCCGGGTGGAAGCGCCGCAGTCCGTGATCATGCGCAGGGCTTCGGCCTTGTTCTGGCGGTACGTCTCGCGCAGGTGGGGTAGATCGGTCATGGTGACCCTCAGGAAGTCAGATTGCCGGCTGCGACCGTTGGGTCAGGCCTTGACGAACGCGGGTGGCGGCGGGCTGCCGGCCGACAGGGTCAATACCTCATAGCCATCACCGGTGACAAGGACGGTGTGCTCCCACTGGGCTGAAAGCGAATGGTCCTTGGTGACGATGGTCCAGCCGTCGCCGAGTTCCTTGATGTCGCGCTTGCCGGCGTTGATCATCGGTTCGATGGTGAAGGTCATGCCGGGCACCAGTTCGTCGAGCGTGCCGGGCTTTCCGTAGTGCAGCACCTGCGGTTCCTCGTGGAATACACGGCCGATACCATGGCCACAGAACTCGCGAACGACACTGAAACCGTTGCTCTCCGCAAATTTCTGGATGGCCCAGCCGATATCGCCCAGACGGGCGCCGGGGCGAACCTGGACGATGCCGTGCCACATGGCCTCATAGGTGAGGGCACTCAGGCGCCGGGAGGCAATCGAGGTTTCGCCAAGCTGGAACATGCGGCTGGTGTCGCCATGCCAGCCATCCTTTATCACGGTGATGTCGATGTTCAGGCTGTCGCCTTTCTTCAGCGGCTTGTCGTTTGGAATCCCGTGGCAGACCTGGTGGTTGATCGAGGTACAGATCGACTTGGGGTAGGGGATGTAACCGGAGGGCTGGTAGTTCAAGGGCGCGGGAATGGCCCCTTGTACCTGCGTGATGAAGTCATGGGCCAGCCGGTCGAGTTCGTTGGTGGTCACGCCCGGTTTCACGTGAGGCGTCAGGTAGTCCAGCACTTCAGAGGCCAGTCTGCCGGCGATGCGCATGCCGGCGATGCCTTCGGCGTCTTTATAGGTAATCGTCATGGGGCGCGATTATCCCATTCGGGTCATGGGCCTGCAGGCTCGGGGTCTGCCCCCGCTAAAATCAGTGTTTTCGCGAGTGGCCCCAGTCAGCGGCTGTCTTGCGAGTTTCCTGCCAACGCCCCACCCATTCAAGGCCACCACCGTGACCCTGCACATCACCCAGTTTGATGGCGGCAACGCCCTCAGCGCTTTTCGCGTCCAGCAGCTCCTTCCGCGCCTGGCGGCCATTCATGACAGGGTTCAAGGCATTTCCGCGCGATTTGTGCATCTGGTGGCCTCGGAGGCCGCGCCGTCTGACGCGGATCGCCAAACCCTGGCGGCCCTGCTGACCTACGGCGACCCCTACACCGGACCGAGTGGCGGGAGCCTGATCGTTGTTTCGCCACGTTTTGGCACTGTCTCCCCCTGGGCCTCCAAGGCGACCGACATTGCGCACAACTGCGGCCTGTCCATCAAGCGTGTGGAGCGCGTGACCGAATACCGCGTCACGCTGAAGTCCGGCCTGCTGGGCAACGCCAGCCTGTCGCACGACCAGTTGCAGGCCATGGCGGCGCTCTTGCACGACCGCATGACCGAAAGCGTGATGTTCGAGCGCGCCATGGCGCTCGGCCTGTTCACCGAGCTGACTCCTGCGCCCATGGAGCATGTGGATGTTCTACGGGGCGGACGGGCCGAGCTGGAAGCCGCCAACACCCGCTTCGGCCTGGCGCTGGCCGACGACGAGATCGACTATCTGGTGAACGCCTTCACCGCGCTGGGCCGCAACCCCACCGATGTGGAACTGATGATGTTCGCTCAAGCCAACAGCGAACATTGTCGACACAAGATCTTCAACGCCCAGTTCACCATCGATGGCGTGCCGCAGGAAAAGAGCCTGTTCGGGATGATCCGCAACACCCACCAGCTGGCGCCCCAGCACACCGTGGTGGCTTATTCCGACAACGCGTCCGTGATGGAAGGCGTTGCGGTGGAGCGTTTCATAGCAAAAACCGACCCCTCCCAGCGTGGAATGGTCGCAAATAGCTATCAAAAAAGTAGCGCCCTGAACCATGTGCTGATGAAGGTGGAAACGCACAATCACCCCACGGCGATTTCGCCATTTCCAGGCGCATCGACTGGCGCGGGCGGCGAGATCCGTGACGAAGGTGCCACGGGACGGGGCTCAAAGCCCAAGGCGGGCCTGACCGGCTTCACCGTGTCCAAACTCTGGGGCGGCCTCTCCGATCGGCCTGACGGCAAACCCGACCATATCGCCAGCCCGCTGCAAATCATGACCGAGGGTCCGCTGGGCGGCGCCGCGTTCAATAACGAGTTCGGGCGGCCCAACCTGCTGGGCTATTTCCGCGAATTTGAGCAGTCCGTGGGCGGCGTGGAGCGGGGTTACCACAAGCCCATCATGATCGCCGGCGGGCTGGGCACCATCGACGCGGGCCAGACGAAGAAGATCGAGTTCCCCGCCGGCACGCTGCTGATCCAGCTGGGCGGCCCCGGCATGCGCATCGGCATGGGTGGCAGCGCGGCCAGTTCGATGGCCACCGGCGCCAACGCGGCCGAACTGGACTTCGACTCGGTGCAGCGCGGCAATCCCGAGATCGAGCGCCGCGCGCAGGAGGTCATCAACCACTGCTGGGCCGAGGGCGATGCCAACCCGATCCTGGCGATCCACGACGTGGGCGCGGGCGGGCTGTCAAACGCCTTTCCTGAGTTGACCAACGATGCCGGTCGCGGTGCGCGCTTCGACCTGCGCGCGGTGCCCCTGGAGGAGTCCGGCCTGGCGCCCAAGGAAATCTGGAGCAACGAGAGCCAGGAGCGCTACGTGCTGGGCATCGCGCCCGAGTCGCTGGCGCAGTTCAAGGCCTTCTGCGAGCGCGAGCGCTGCCCGTTCGCGGTGGTGGGCGTGGCGACTGAGGAGCGGGAACTGGTGCTGGTGGATGAAGGCCAGGAAACCCCTGTCCAGATGCCCATGGACGTGCTGCTGGGCAAACCACCCAAGATGCACCGCGACGTGAAGTCGGTTGCGCGGGAGTTCCCGCCGATGGAACTGACTGGCGTGGACCTGCAAAGGGCCGTGATTGACGTTCTGAGCCATCCCACCGTGGCATCCAAGCGCTTCCTGATCACCATCGGCGACCGCACCGTGGGTGGCTTGAGCCACCGCGACCAGATGGTGGGGCCATGGCAGGTGCCGGTGGCCGACTGCGCCGTCACGCTGGCGGACTTCAAAGGCTTTGCGGGCGAGGCCATGAGCCTTGGGGAACGCACGCCTTTGGCAGCGATCAATGCGCCGGCATCGGGTCGAATGGCGGTGGCGGAGGCGATCACCAACCTGCTTGCGGCACCTTTCGAGCTGCCGCGCGTGAAGCTGTCGGCCAACTGGATGGCCGCTTGTGGCGAAGCGGGGGAAGACGCAGCTCTGTACGAGACCGTCAAGGCGGTAGGGCATGGAGCTCTGTCCGGCGCTGGGGATATCCATCCCCGTGGGCAAGGATTCGCTGTCGATGCGCACTCAATGGACGGTCCAGGGCGGCCCCTCCGGCAGCCGCAGCGAGAAGAAAAAGGTCACCTCGCCGGTCAGCCTGATCGTCACCGCCTTTGCCACGCTCGCCGATGTGCGCGGCACGCTGACGCCGCAGCTCGACGCCATCACCGAAGACACCACGCTGGTGCTGATCGACCTTGGGCGTGGGCGCAACCGCATGGGCGGCAGCATCCTGGGGCAGGTGCTGGGCCAGGCGGGTGACACCGTTCCCGACCTGGACGACCCGCAGGACCTGAAGAACCTGGTCAGCGCGGTCAACGAATTGCGCGCCAAGGGGCGGATCCTCGCTTACCACGACCGCAGTGACGGCGGCTTGCTGGCCACCGTGGCCGAGATGGCCTTTGCCGGCCATGTCGGCGTGGCGCTCAACGTGGACATGCTGGTCACCGAGGGCGACGGCATCACCGACAGCCGCGCTGACTACGGCGATGCCAAGAACTGGGCCGGGCAGATCAGTGCGCGGCGTGACGAACTCACGCTCAAGGCCTTGTTCAGCGAGGAACTGGGCGTCGTACTGCAGGTCCGCACATCCGAGCGCAATGAGGTCATGCAGACCCTGCGCGGGCACAGCCTCTCGAAATACAGCCACTTCATCGGAAAGACCCGGCCCCAGGCGTCGTCGATCGATCGGGGCAAGGGGGAGCTGAGTGTCTGGCGCGACACCAAGGAGGTGTTCACGGCGAGTCTTGAAGACCTGCACCAGGTCTGGGACAGCGTGAGCTGGAAGATCTGCCAGCAACGCGACAACCCGGCCTGTGCGGACGCGGAGCACGCCGCGGCGGGCGCACCGGGCGACCCCGGCATGCACGTGGCGCTGACGTTTGACCCGGCGCACGATGCGGCGGCGCCGTTCCTGAACCTGTCGAAGCCCAAAGTGGCCATCCTGCGCGAGCAGGGGGTGAACTCGCATGTGGAGATGGCCTACGCCTTCACCGAGGCCGGTTTCGAGGCCTACGACGTGCACATGACCGACCTGCAGACGGGCAGGGCCAAACTGCAGGACTTCCAGGGCTTGTCGCCTGTGGCGGTTTCAGTTATGGCGACACATTGGGTGCCGGCATCGGCTGGGCGCGCAGTGTGACCTTCAACCCGGTGCTGGCGGAGCAGTTCAAGGGTTTCTTCGGGCGCACCGACACCTTTGGGCTGGGCGTGTGCAACGGCTGTCAGATGTTTGCCGAGCTGGCCGACATAATCCCCGGCGCGCAGGACTGGCCGCGCTTTACCACCAATCAGAGCGAGCGCTTCGAGGCGCGCCTGTCGATGGTTGAAGTCCTTGAATCGCCGAGCCTGTTCTTCAAGGGCATGGCCGGTAGCCGATTGCCGATTGCGGTGTCGCACGGCGAAGGTTTTGCCAACTTCCGCTATCGCGGCGATGCCTCGCGGGCCATCGCTGCCATGCGCTTCACCGACAATGCGGGCGCCGCCACCGAGGCCTATCCGTTCAACCCGAACGGCAGCCCGGGCGGCCTGACCGCCGTGACCACCGCTGACGGTCGCTTCACCGCCATGATGCCGCACCCCGAGCGTGTGTTCCGCAATATCCAGATGAGCTGGATCGACGGTGACGCCAGTGGCTTCAGCCCCTGGATGCAACTGTGGCGCAATGCGCGCAAATGGGTGGGATGAAAACGAAAACGCCTCCCGGTGCGGAGGCGTGAAAAGCAGCCCCGGAAGGGGGCGTCAAGACGGATCGCTTATTGGGCGGTCTTGCTGTTCTTGCGATAGCCCAGGCGGGTCAGGGCCTGCTTGATGCGCGTGTCAAAGGCGTCGCCGACCGTGCCGATGCCCTGGTCCACCACCTTGGTGGCATCGTTGATGCGGCCCTTGAGCAGGTTGGCGTTCGAGTCGATGGCGCCACGCGCCTGGGCTTCGAACTTCTCGCCGGCCTTGACCAGCGCCTCAAAGGCTTTTTCGCCCTTGACGCCAGTGGACGTCGTGACCTTGGCCAAGGCGCCCAGGCCGGCCAGCCAGATGGAGCGCTGGGAGTCGATCAGCTTGAACGAGGCGTCGCGCGTCATGTGCACGACGGTGCTCACTTTCTTCGTGCCCTTGGTCGCCACCTGCTTCAGGGTGGCCGACTTCGCGGCAACGGTCTTCTTCGCCTTTGAGGCGGCGGTCTTGGCCGGTGCCTTCACCGTGCGGGCCTGGGCCTTGGCCTTGGCGACGACGGCCTTGACCGCTTCAGCGGGAGACTTTGACTTGACGAGTTTTGGTTGCGGTGCTTGTTGCCATGATGGACTTCTTTCCTGAATGTTGAATTCGGCCAATGGTTCAATGCATGGCCGCCGTGCAGAGCGAAGTATCTCCGGCAGTGTCTAGAGAAGACAACTTAACTTCAGGCCTGAATTAGAGTGGCTGCTCTGGAACGTCGCCAGGCTTTCTCGACTTCTACGGCGACGTAGACCACGCCGGATGCGGCCAGGCAGATCGCCAGTTCAAACGCGCTCAGGGGCGCCGTCTTGAACACCGTATTGAAGGCCGGCACGTAGATCACGGCCATCTGCAGGGCGAAGGTCAGCGCAACCGCGCCCAGCAAGGGCTTGTTGGAGCCGAGGCCCAGGCGCCAGAGGGGATCTCGCTCCGAACGGATGGCCATCACGTGCGCCATCTGCCCCAGAGTGAGCACGGTAAACACCATGGTCTGCCAGTGAGCGTGGCCGGACCCGATCGCCCAGGCCTGCACAGCGAGGCAGAGTCCGCCGAGCAGCAGGCCGATCACCATGATGTGCTGCCACATGCCGCGCGCGAACAGGCTCTCCTGCGGCGCGCGGGGTGCACGTTGCATGATGCCGCGCTCCGCCGGTTCAGCGGCCAACGCCAGGCCGGGCAGTCCGTCAGTGACCAGATTGACCCACAGGATATGGACAGGAAGCAAGGGGATGGGCAGGCCCACCATCGGGGCGAGGAAGATGGTCCAGATCTCGCCCGAATTGCCCGTCATGGCGTAGCGCACGAACTTGCGGATGTTGTCATAGATCCGCCGCCCCTCGCGCACCGCCGCCACGATGGTGGCGAAATTGTCGTCCAGCAGCACCAGGCTGGAGGCTTCCCGTGCCACGTCGGTGCCGCCTTTGCCCATGGCCACGCCGATGTCGGCCTGCTTGAGTGCCGGTGCGTCGTTGACCCCGTCACCCGTCATGGCGACGAACTCGCCATGCGCCTGCAGGGCTTCGACGATGCGGATTTTCTGCAGCGGGTCGACCCGCGCATACACGCGCACGGACCGCACGCGCTCGCGCAGGGCTTCGTCATTGAGTGCGGCCAGGTCTGCCCCGGTGAGCACTTCGCCGCCGGCGCTGGCAACGATGCCCAGGCGCTGCGCAATGGCGCGCGCCGTGGCCGGGTGGTCGCCCGTGATCATGACCGGCGTGATGCCGGCACTGATGCAGTCGCGCACGGCTGCCGCCGCCTCAGGCCGGGGCGGGTCGATCAGGCCGATCAGGCCGATCAGGCACAGGCCGCTCTCCACGGCCTCCAGTTCGCCGGTGCCGGGCAGCGTCTCGTAGCGGCGCCGCGCCAGCGCCAGCACGCGAAGCCCCTGGGCGGCCAGGTTTTCTGCCGCGTCCAGAACATCGGCGTGCCGCAGAACGGTTTCTCCGCCGGGTTGCCATTGCGAGGTACATTGCGCCACCACAGCCTCGGGCGCGCCCTTGGTAAAGGCGATCAGGCCGTCGGGCGTGCGGTGAAATGTCGTCATGCGCTTGCGTTCGGCGTCGAACGGAAACTCCAGAACGCGCTCGGCCATCTCCTCGAGCGTGGGCTTGTGCAGGCCGGCATCGCCCGCCACCTGCGTCAGCGCGGTCTCCGTCGGGTCACCCTGCCAGCCGCCCTTGAGCGTGTGGGTCGCGTCATTGCAAAGGGCTGCTGCGCGTAGCAATTCCTGATGCATCGGACCGGGCGCTGCATCACCAGGCTTCCAGATTTCCCCGCCAGCCACCAGGACCTCGGCGTGCATGCGGTTCTGTGTCAGCGTGCCGGTCTTGTCGGAACAGATGAAGGTGACCGAGCCCAGGGTCTCGACGGAGGGCAGGCGGCGGATCAGGGCGTTGAAGGTCACCATCTTGCGCGCGCCAAGCGCCAGCAGGACGGTCACCACCGCCGGCAGCGCCTCGGGAATGGCGGCCACGGCCAGGCTGATGGCGGTCAAGGACATCAGCAACGGGGACTCCCCACGCAGCACACCCACGGTGAAGATCACGACGCAGATGGCGATGACAGCCAGCGAGAGCCGCTTGCCGAAGGCCGCCAGCCGGCGCTGCAGCGGCGTGCTTCGATCGGTGTCCCGGTCGAGCAGGCGTGCGACCTTGCCCAGTTCGGTGCCCATGCCCGTGGCGACGACCAGGCCGCGTGCGCGTCCGTGCGTGGCGGTGGTGCCCTTGAAGGCCATGTTGAGCCGGTCGCCGAGCGCGTGGACGACACCGGTCATTGGCGCGGCATGTTTTTCCACTGTGACGGATTCGCCCGTCAGCGGCGACTCATCCACCCGGAACTGGGCCAGCTCGATCAGCCGCAAGTCGGCAGGGACCTGGTTGCCGGCTTCGAGCAACACGATATCGCCCGGCACCAGTCCGGCGGCCGGGATCTGCCGCACCTCGCCGTCGCGCAACACGGTGGCGTGTGCAGCGGCCAGTTGCTGGAGCGCAGCCATGGCCTTGTCGGCGCGCCAGGCCTGCACGAAGCCGATGACGGCATTGAGAACCACGATCACCACGATGGCCAGGGTGTCGACCAGCTCGCCGATCACGCCCGACACCACGGCGGCGGCGATCAGCACCAGCACCATGAAGTCCTTGAACTGGTCTGCCAGCAGGGCCAGCCAGCTGCTGCCCGCCTTGCCGCTCAGTTCGTTCGGGCCGTGGCGTTGGATGCGTTCGCCAGCTTCCGCGTCGGGCAAGCCGAGGGCGGGATTCACGCCGTGTTCGCTGGCCAGCTCCTTCGCGTCGCGCAGGTGCCAGTCGGTCCTGTCGGTCATGGGGACGGGTCGTCGCCCTCGTCACCCCGATCAGCCCCTTCGGCTGGTTCTGGGGGTTTCACCAGCAGCACCGGCACCGGAGAATCATGAATCAGCGTTTGCGCCACCGATCCCTGCAGCGCACTGCGCAGCAGCCCCACGCCGTGTGAGCCGATGACCACCATCTCGCAACCGTATTCCTCGATCAGCTCCAGCACCGCGTGCGCCGGATCGCCCGTGACCACCGCCAGCTCGAAGCTGACACCCGCCGCGCTCAGCAGCGCCTGGGCAGCCTGCAGGGCGTGTTCACCGGCCGCGTGGCTCACGCTCTCCAGCACCACCGGGTCAGGCGCCGTAACGATCTCGTAGAGGCTTGCCGGTTCCTGCACATTGACCAGCAGGAAACTGGCTTGCAGGCCCTGCGCGACCAGCCGCAGTGCGAAGCGCACCTCGTGCAGCGAGAGCTCTGAGCCGTCGATCGGCAGGAGGACTTTCATCACATGATCCTTGATTGATTAGACGGTCGCATCCGGCCGGGTTTTGTAGAAGGTCAAGGGAACGGCTTTCGTCGAACTCAGCACTGAACGCCGGATCCTTCCCACCACATGCATTTCACAGGGCTTGCAGTCGAAACGCAAGCTGAGTTTTTCGTTGCCATTGATCAGGGTCAAGGGTTCGGCGCGGATCGTGCCTTGCACGCCGGTCACGCCCTTGGCCTGCTTGGGGCACAGGCTCATCGACCATCGTACGCAGTGCTTGGTGATCATCAGGCTGACCTCGCCTTCTTCCTCATGGCTCTCGTAGGCCGCGGCAATGACCTTGACGCCATGGCGGGCGTAGAAATCGCGCGCCTTGTGATTGAAGACATTGGCCAGATAGGTCAGTGTGTCTTCAGGGTAGGTCGCGGGCGGCTCGACCGGCGTGGCGCGGGGCAGGCGCCGCCAGGCCGCTGTGCGGGCGGCCTCCAGTGCGGCCACGGCTTCACGGCGCAAGGCGTTCAAGACCGAGGCCGGAACGAACCACGGCTGCGACAGATTCAGCGCGACGCCCATGGGCTCGAACATCGTCTCACCCAGGCGGGTGAGGTTTTCACGCAGCCGGACCTGCGCCTGCGTGGGGTCATTCGCGACTTCCGGCGGCAGGCTGGTTGCGACCGTTGCGCTGAGGCCGTCTTCGTCCATCAGCGTCAGCGCGATGCCGTCGGCGGTCTGGTCGAGCCGCAGCCAGACGCCGATGCGCCGCTCGGCCGACTTCTTCTCCAGACCTCGCACCCAGTCCATGTCGCGGTTGCGGTTGATCTCGGTGCCGCGACGCAGGTCGCGAAAACCCGTCATCGGGTCTTTCGGGAAGACGCGCCACTGGCCGACGGCGCCGGGGGAAACGGGCTCGGCGCGGTTGATCTGCACGCCCACCAGTTCCTTGTGCAGGTCGTAGTAGCACAGGCCGTCGCCGTTGTGCAGGACGGTGGACGGACTGCTGGTTTCCAGTTCCACGAAGTTCGGGCCGGTCTTCGTGACCCAGCCGATGGCCTGGCCCGGGTTCTTGGGCGAGTCGAACGCGCCAATGTCGTCCTTGCGGCCCTGCACGAAGTAGTCGGTGAACTCGCGGTTGAAGTTCTGGTTCGGGTCCGGCGTGAAGGTGAAGCGTGCAGCGGCCGCTGGAACTGCGCGCCAGTTCGGGGCGCTCTTCCAGGATGGCGTCGAACAAGGTGCGGTAGTGGGCCGTGATGTTCTTCACGTAGCCCATGTCCTTGTAGCGCCCCTCGACCTTGAAGCTGCGCACGCCGGCATCGATCAGCGCGCGCAGGTTGTCGCTCTGGTTGTTGTCCTTCATGCTCAGCACGTGCTTGTCGTGCGCGATGAAGCGGCCCTGGCTGTCGGTCACCTGGTAGGGCAGGCGGCAGGCCTGCGAGCAGTCGCCGCGGTTGGCGCTGCGTCCGGTGTGGGCGTGGCTGATGTAGCACTGCCCGCTGTAGGCCACGCAAAGCGCGCCATGGATGAAGAACTCGATCGTGCAGCGCTCCACGTCGGTGGCTGCGCGGATGGCGGCAATCTGCTCCAGCGTCAGTTCACGGGCCAGCACGATCTGGCTCAGGCCCACGTCCTGCAGGAAGCGCGCCTTCTCCGGGGTGCGGATGTCGGTCTGGGTGCTGGCGTGCAACTGGATCGGCGGCAGGTCGATCTCCAGCAGGCCCATGTCCTGGATGATCAGTGCGTCCACGCCGGCGTCATAGAGCTGCCAGGCCAGCTTGCGCGCAGGTTCCAGCTCGTCGTCGCGCAGGATGGTGTTCAGGGTGACAAAGATGCGGCTGTTGAAGCGGTGCGCGTACTTCGCCAGACGCGCAATGTCCTTCACGGAGTTGTCCGCGCTGGTGCGCGCGCCAAACGACGGGCCGCCGATATACACCGCGTCAGCGCCGTGGTTGACCGCCTCGATGCCGATGTCGGCGTCACGCGCGGGGGAGAGCAATTCAAGCTGGTGGGGCAGGAGCGACATGGTGCTGATTATCCCAGCCTCCGTTCTTTCGATCCGCCTTGACAGCTGGCGCCATCTTGCGGTATCGTGCTGCCGTGACGTCGCCTCAGAAACTCCGCAGCCAGACCGCTATCCGCCACCCGATTCGACGCCGTTGATGCGTTGCGGGGCTTTGCCATGGTCTGGATGACGGCGTACCACTTCTGCTTCGACCTGAAGCACTTCGGCTATATCCAGCAGGATTTCTACAACGACCCGTTCTGGACCGTGGCAGCGCAGCGCCATTGTCAGCCTGTTCCTCTTCACGGCGGGGGTGGGGCAGGCCATTGCAGTGCAGCAGGGGCAGGGCTGGCCACGGTTCTGGCGACGCTGGTCCCAGGTTGCGTTGTGTGCCATGCTGGTCACCGCCAGCTCCTACTGGATGTACCCGAAGAGCTTCATCTACTTTGGTGTGCTGCACGGCATGGCGGTGATGCTGGTGATCGCGCGGCTCACGGCGGGCTGGGGGCCCTGGCTATGGCCGCTGGGCGCGCTCGCAATTGCTATTCCATCCATAGCAAACTATGTCCATTCGACGCTGGGTTGGGTCGATATTTATTCAACTTTCGATGCCCGTGCCCTGAATTGGCTCGGCCTGGTGAGTCGCAAGCCCGTGACGCAAGATTACGTGCCCGTGCTGCCCTGGCTGGGCGTGATGTGGTGGGGGCTGGCCGCCGGGACCTGGGCGCTGCGCGAGAGACCGGGCTGGCTCCAGGCCAGCCTGCGGCCCATTGGCCGACCGTTGGCCGGGCTCGGGCGCTGGAGCCTGACCTACTACATGCTGCACCAGCCGGTGATGATCGGTGCGCTGATGGCGCTGGCGGCGCTGAGGTAGGGACCCAAGGCAGCGGGTGGTTCTTGCCTGGCCGGTTGAAGTCCCTCCAGAACGACCGAGAAAGACTGCGAGCGGCTGGTCGAAGTCGATCCGACAAGGTACGCGACCGACCCTCAAGGGAGGGTCGCAGATTTTGGGACTGTGCCCGCTATGCAGCGTCAACGGCCCCAGCCCCGGCCCATTTAAGGTAATCGACCGCGCTCCCATGTGAGTCCCCCATCAAGCGAGCGTACGAGTAACCCTTGACCACCACCCAGAACGACCAGCTTGTGTCCGTCGGTACAACTCGCATCCAACTCAGAATTGCCGTTGCGCGGAAGTCCGGTATCTATGAGCCCCCAAGACTCGCCTCGATCCGTGGATCGTAGTATCTGACCATCGGCGACATAGGCAAGCAGCACCCCGCCGGCCAAGGTGACGATGGAGCGCGAGTACAGGTGACGGCTACCCGAGAGAACCGCGAATCCAGTCGCATGACCGCGCCACTCATCGCCTCCATTATCGGAAGTCCACCCTACCAGCGACTGACCATCTATAGAGATGGCAACCCAGCGCTTGTTGTCAAGAGCGGTGACGAGCTCGAAGGCCCCGTAAGCGTATCGATTGAACCTTCGGGCTTGCCACTTGCGCCCGCCGTCTGCCGAGAAAAAATAAAGCCGGTCACTTCCGGCGCACCCGTAGTTTATGAGCATCGGCCCATCCGGAGTGCCGATGATTTTGGGCATGCAGCTTCCCGTGCCAATTTGATCCATAGCAACGGACCACGTCTTTCCGCTGTCGTCGGACTCGACGACCATCGTGCGGTACGCCCCAAATGCCTTCAGTGGCGAGGTGGTCCAACCTACGGCGACCAAACGACCGCGGCCATCAGTGCTCAGGGCAGAGAGGCTGTCAATTATCGGTAGCCGCGTCTCAGTCCAGGTCGTTCCCTGGTCATCCGAGGTGAGCAGCGCGGGCGACGGGGCTTTGCGAATTGTTGCCAAACGTCCGTTTCCGTCGACAACCACAAGAGGCGGCGGCCAGCCTATTGGGTCGCTCGATCCAACAGCAGGCAGGCGTGCGGGAATTGGTGTCCAGGTTCGTCCTGAGTCCGTGGATTTTTTCCATCCCGCAAGCTGATAGGTCCAATCGAGTCCATCTTTATAACCTGTGACCAGCAGTGGCCGCTTCGGATCAGATTCGTCGCGGGGATCGGTGAAGAATCTGGGCGTAATGCCTCTTAGATCGCCGCCGCGCGTAGTCACCGACCAGGTTAACCCTCCATCGGGCGAGTGCAGAAGTGCTCCTTCCGTTTCCAGTATCTCACCAGGAACTCTCATTGATGCAGTCGCGACGACAGACTGGTCTGCATTGCAGTGCAGCTCGTGGATTTGAACCTTCTCACCGGAGATGGGGAGCTGCGGGGTGGCACACGCGGTCACCAACACGGCAATGAAAAATATGACGCCCGCTCTTTGGGCAATTTCATTGGCGTGAGAATTTTGCAATGGGGTCATCGCTTTCTGTGCTGGGTAGTCGATTGTCTGATCGCAGCCAGGAGGGTAACCGAACAGATCGACGATGCATTTCCGGTCAGAATGGAAACCAATATTGATGCAGGCTGGTGTCCGAGGACAGACTCTGTCCGAATGGGTCCATGCAATGTTGGCTGAGCGGGGATCGAAGTTGTCGGCCAAGTATCCGATGGCCACTACTTGATGGCTGCTTTCTACACAAGCTCAGGGCTCGCAAGAGGCGTGCGACCAAGTGGCGCCTGAACGGCAGCAATCTGTTTGGCCCCGACACTGGGTATGCAGTTGTCAGCAGGCAGTTTTCAGTCTGAACCTGCCCGATAGGGTTTGCCGGTAAACGGCTCTTGATGGCCGTCAAGGTAAATCCGACGACCGACCGCGAACGGCAGCACTTGCCGCGTTTCAGACCATCGCGAATCCCAGTGGCCAGGCTCTTGGGGATCGATGGATGCCAGCTTCTGGATCAACCCAGAAGGCTTGCGCCCTCAACAAAAAAAGCGGCCGAAGCCGCTTTTTCAGTGACGGACGAACCGCCTATTCCACCTTGGCCTTGCCACGCAGTTCATCCTGGTACTTGGCCAGCTTCTGCTGCTGCATCTGCTGGGCAATCTGCGGCTTGACCTGCTCGAACGGGGGCAGCTGGGCTTCGCGCACGTCATCGACGCGGATGATGTGGTAGCCGAACTGGGTCTTCACGGGCACGTCGGTCATCTGGCCCTTGCCGAGCTTGACCATGGCGGCAGAGAACTCGGGCACGTAGCTGCCGGCATTGGCCCAGTCGAGATCGCCGCCATTGGCGCCGGAGCCCGGGTCCTTGGACGATTTCTTGGCGATATCCTCGAACTTCGCGCCTTTTTTCAGGCTGACGATGATGGCCTTGGCCTCGTCTTCCTTTTCCACCAGGATGTGGCGGGCCCGGTATTCCTTGCCGCCGTTGGCCGCGGCGAACTTGTCGTACTCGGCCTTGACCTCGGCATCGCTGACCGGGTTTTTCTTCTGGAAATCCGCGAAAAGTTCACGGATCAGGATGGTCTGGCGCGCCAGCTCGATCTGGTTCCTGAAGTCGTCGGTGGCGTCCAGGCCGAGCTTGGTGGCCTCCTGCATGAAGATTTCACGGGCGACGACTTCGTCTTTCAGCTGGTTCTGCTGCTCGGGCGTCACCGGGCGGCCGGCGCGGGCCATCTGCTGCGCCAGGGCGTCCACGCGGGTTTTCGGGATCGGCTTGCCATTCACGATGGCCAGGTTCTGCGCCATCACAGGGCTCGCCAGGGCGCCCAGAAGTGCGGCCGCCACGGCGGCGGACAGGAGTTGCTTTTTCATGGATTTTTCCTCAAGAGTCAGTGTCAGCCGGTCTCGGAAGGCTATCAAAAAAATAGCGACCCGAAGACGCTTTTATAGAACCTCTATCGCCAGGGCATGGACACCCTGATCGATAAAATCTTGCAGTGCATCATACACAAGGCGATGCTTGGCCACGCGGGCCTTTCCGGCAAACAGGGGCGATGCGATGCGCACCCGGAAATGGGTGCCAAAACCGGTGCCGTTGGCGCCAGCGTGCCCGGCGTGGGCGGCGCTTTCATCGATCACTTCGAGCTGCTGGGGCTGCAGCACATCGCGCAGGCGCTGTGCCATCTGTTCGGCAAGGGTGTTGGTCATGGGAGCGCTTTTTGCAGCAGGGCAAGGAAATCAGGAAGTGCCGGGTGGTTCGTCAGGCTTGAGGTGTCGCGAGATGTAGACGCCCTGGGCCAGGATGAAGACCAATGGAAAGGCGTAGCCCCAGAGCTTGAAGTTGACCCAGTCTTCGGTGCTGTAGTTGGCCGCCACGTAGCCGTTGATGGCGGCCATGAACGCGCAATACCAGACCCAGGCGACATTCAGCCGGTGCCAGACCGGGTTGGGCAGGGTCAGCTGGCTCCCCAGCAGGGCCTTCAGGTAGTTCTTGCGCAGAACCCACAAGGCCACGGCGAGTGCGAGGCCCATGGCGGCATAGAGCACCGTGGGCTTCCACTTGATGAAGCGGTCGTCCTGCAGGGTGAGCGTGAGCGTGCCAAAGATCAGCACCAGCGCCAGCGTCACTTTGTGCATGGTCTGCAGCTTGCGGTCGATGGCGTACATCGCGGCCATTTGCACCACGGTGGCCGCCATCAGCACGGCCGTGCCCACGTAGATGCCGTAGAACTTGTAGGCGGCGAAAAACAGCAGGATGGGAAAGAAGTCGAGGAAGATTTTCATGAATCGCCGGGGTCAGCCTCAGGTTGCGCAGGCTTGAAGTCTAGCGAAGCCGAGTTCATGCAGTAGCGCAGGCCGGTGGGCGCGGGGCCGTCGTCGAAGACGTGGCCGAGGTGGGCGCCGCATTGGGCGCACAGGGTTTCGGTGCGCGTCCAACCGTGGCTGCGGTCCACGCGCTCCTCGATCGCACCGGGTTCGGCGGCCTTTGAAAAGCTCGGCCAGCCACAGCCGGCGTCGAACTTGGTGTCGGAATCGAAGAGTCTTGGCGCCGCAGCAGATGCAGGCATAGCGCCCCCGCGACCACTCGTTCTCGTACTTGCCGGTGAACGGGCGCTCGGTGGCGGCGTGGCGGGTGACCTCGAAGGCCACGGGTTCGGCGCCTTTTTCGGCCAGCAAGGCTTTCCATTCGGCATCGGTTTTGTTCATGATGAGCAACTGATAGAGATGGTGGACGCCCAGTCGGGCGGGAAGCCGGCCAGCGCTTCGCTGTCGGGGTGTTCGTCAAACGGGCGCTCCAGCAGGCTCAGAAGCCGCGCTACACCCGTGAAGTCCTTGTCTTTGGCCGCGCGGATGGCTTCTTCGCCCAGATGGTTGCGCAAAACATACTTGGGATTGGTTTTAAGCATCAGATTGGCACCATTCCAGCGTGGAACAGTCGCCATTCGCTCTGAATATTGTAGCATCCAGGCGTCGATGGCGGGGCGGTCCAGGAACAGGTCGCGCACCGGCGCCACCGCGTCACCGGCGACGTGCCGGCTCAGGCGCCGCCAGAAGATGGTGTAGTCCACCCGGTCTTGCGCCAGCAGCTTGAGAATCGTTTCGATCAGTTCACGGTCCTGCGGCTGGGCATCGGGCAGCCCCAGTTTGGCGCGCATCCGGGCCTCGAGTTCGCTGGGAAAAATCGCCTTGAACGGTTCCAGAGCGGCCATCGCCACGTCAGGCTCACCAATCAGCGGCAGCAGGGCCTGCCCCAGGCAAAACAGGTTCCAGTAGGCGATGTTGGGCTGGCGGTTGTAGGCGTAGCGGCCCTGCGGGTCCGAATGGTTGCAGATGTGGCCCGGGTCGAAGGCGTCGAGGAACTGGAACGGACCGTAGTCGATCGTCAGGCCCAGGATGCTCATGTTGTCGGTGTTCATGACGCCGTGGCAAAAGCCCACCGCCTGCCACTGCGCCACCATGGCGGCGGTGCGCGCGCTCACCGCTTCAAGCAGGGCGGCGTAGGGGTTGCCGCCATAAAGGGGCGTTTGCCTACACTCGGGGTAGAACCCGTCGATCACGAAATCAGCCAGCGCCTTGAGCTCGTCGTGCCGGCCACCGTGGGAGAAATGCTCGAAGTGGCCGAAACGGATGAAGCTGGGCGCCACCCGGGTCACCACGGCCGCCGTTTCCAGCGCCTCGCGGTAGACCTCTTCGTCGGAACCCGTCACGCACAGGGCACGGCTGGTGGGGATGCCCAGGCCCTGCATGGCTTCGCTGCACAGGAATTCGCGGATGCTGGAGCGCAGCACGGCCCGCCCATCGCCCATGCGGGAGTAGGGCGTCAGGCCGCTGCCTTTGAGTTGAAGTTCGAGCCCTGCGCCCTCAGGCGTGACGACCTCACCGAGCAGGATGGCGCGTCCGTCGCCCAGTTGTCCGGCCCAGTGGCCGAACTGGTGCCCGCTGTACACGCTGGCCAGGGGCGCGCTGCCGGACAGGGGAAGATTGCCGGTGAACACTTCCAGCGCCGCGCTGGAGGCCATCCATTCTTCGGGAAGACCGAGTTCGCGCGCCACGGCCCGGCTGCGTCCGACCCAGTAGGGCGCCGGCAGAGGCTGCGGTGCCAGGCGTGTGAAGAAGGCCGGCCCAAGCGCGGCAAAGCGGTGGTTCCAGCGCAGGCCGCCATCCACGGCCAACGGTCCATCAACCAAGGTGTTCATACAGGTATTGTCCCAAGCCGGCAGCAAACTTGGGTGCATTGGGGGCTTTTTCGAGTTTGTCCGCCGCGCGACGGCCGGCGCCCAGGCATCGGCAACGGAGGGCTATCATCGCCTTTTTTGTCGCAGGTTTACCGTAAAAGAGGAGTTGTTGCCATGCTGGGTTTGATGCAAGACCATCCGTTGCTGATTTCTTCACTGATCGAATTCGCCGAGCGCCACCATGGCGAAGGTGAGATCGTTTCTCGCCGCGTCGAGGGCGACCTGCACCGATACACCTACAAGGACGTCGCGAGGCGTGCGCGCCAGGTGGCCAACGCCCTCGACAGCCTGCACCTCGGGTTCAGTGACCGGGTTGCCACCCTGGCCTGGAACGGCTACCGCCACCTGGAACTCTATTTTGGCGTCAGCGGCTCGGGCCGGGTGCTGCACACGCTCAATCCGCGCCTGCATCCCGACCAGATCGCCTGGATCGCCAACCACGCCGAAGACACGGTGCTGTGCTTTGACATGAGCTTCCTGCCCATCGTCAAGGCCATTCAAGGCAAGGCCACGACCATCAAGCACTACGTGGCGCTGTGCGATGCCGACAAACTTCCGGCAGACAGCGGCATTCCCGGACTGATGAGCTACGAGGCGTGGATCGGCGCGAAGTCCTCCCGTTACCAGTGGCCCGTCTTTGACGAGAACTCCGCGTCCAGCATGTGCTACACCAGCGGTACCACGGGCAATCCCAAGGCCGCGCTCTACAGTCACCGGTCCACCATGCTGCATGCGCTGGCGGGCGCCTTGCCGGATGCCCTCAGCATGAGCGCCCGTGACTGCGTGTTGCCGGTGGTGCCCATGTTCCACGTCAATGCCTGGGGCCTGCCGTATTCCGCGGCCATGACCGGCGCCAAACTGGTGTTCCCGGGCCCCGCCATGGACGGCAAGTCGATCTACGAGTTGATCGAAGCGGAGAAAGTCAGCTTTGCGGCTGGCGTGCCGACGGTGTGGCAGATGATGCTGGGCCACATGCAGGCGGGCAAGCTGCGTTTCTCGACCCTCAAGCGCACCGTGATCGGCGGCTCCGCCTGCCCTCCGGCCATGATCACCGCTTTCAACGACGAGTACAGCGTCGAGGTGCTGCACGCCTGGGGCATGACGGAGATGTCGCCACTGGGCACGGTATGCACCCTGAAGAACAAGCACCTGCGCATGTCATCCGGGGAAAAGATGAAGGTCCGCCTCAAGCAGGGGCGCGGCATCTTCGGCGTGGACATGAAAATTGTCGATCCAGAGGGCAAGGAACTGCCCTGGGATGGCAAGGCCTATGGCGACCTGATGGTCAAGGGCCCCTGGATCATCAGCAACTACTTCAAGGGTGAGGGCGGTTCGCCACTGGTCGATGGCTGGTTTCCCACGGGCGACGTGGCAACCATTGACGCCGATGGCTACATGCAGATCACCGACCGGAGCAAGGACGTGATCAAGTCGGGTGGTGAATGGATCAGTTCGATCGACGTGGAAAACGTCGCGATGGCCCACCCGGCCGTGGCCATGGCCGCCTGTATCGGCATGAAGCACCCCAAGTGGGACGAACGCCCCATCATTGCGGTGATGAAAAAACCGGGTGCTGAGGTGACGCGCGAGGAACTGCTGGCGTTCTACGAAGGCAAGACCGCCAAGTGGCAGATTCCTGACGACGTGGTGTTCGTCGACGCGATTCCATTGGGCGGCACGGGCAAGATGATGAAGACCAGGTTGCGTGAAATGCTGAAGGATTACAAGCTACCCGGGCTTTGACATCCGTCAGTTTCCCGGGGGTATTGCCGTTCGGACAGTCGCGCGGGTGATAGTTCCTAGGGCATTCCCTGAGCGCTGCAGCGCACAAAAATCGTACCCTCTGTGTTGTTCTTATCCACAGGAGACACCCGAATGAGATTTTCAGTGAAATTGGTTGCACTGGCCGCCATGGCCGCCAGTCTGGGTACCGCTTACGCCCAGAAGGGCGAAGTTGTGAAGATGGTTCGCATTGATCCCCTGACGGGTCTGCTGGGTCCGGTGGGCGTGAGTCAGGCCAAGGGCTACCAGTTCTTTGCCGAGAAGTTCAGTGGCGCGGGCAATCCGGCGGGCGTGAAGTTTGAAGTCACCCCCATTGACAACAAGCTCAGCCCCGCAGAGAGCCTGAATGCCCTGAAGGCCGCCATTGACGGCGGTGCGCGTTACATCATCCAGGGCAATGGCTCCTCGGTGGCATTGGCGCTGTCGGATGCGGTCACGAAGCACAACGAGCGCAATCCGGGCAAGGAAGTGCTGTATCTCAATGATTCGGCGGTGGACCCGGACCTGACCAACAGCAAATGCAGCTACTGGCACTTCCGCTTCGACGCAGACACCACCATGAAGATGGAAGCCATGTCGAGCTTCATGGTGGATCAGAAGGACATCCAGAAGGTTTACCTGCTGAACCAGAACTATTCCCATGGCGTGCAGGTCGCCAAGTACGCCAAGGAAACTCTGGCGCGCAAGCGTCCGGACATCAAGATCGTGGGTGAAGACCTGCATCCGCTGGCGCAGACGCGCGACTTCGCGCCCTACATCGCCAAGATCAAGGCCTCGGGTGCCGACACTGTGATCACCGGCAACTGGGGCTCAGACCTCTCGTTGCTGGTCAAGGCTGCCAATGAAGGCGGCTATACCGGCAAGTTCTTCACCTACTACGCAGGCGTCACCGGCACGCCCACTGCCCTGGGCACCAACGGCGCGGGCCGGGTCTACCAGATCGCTTACAACCACTACAACATGGGTGGACAGATGGGCAAGTGGCAGGATGAGTTCAAGAAGAAGTACAACGACGATTTCTACACAGGCTCCACGATCCGAATTTTCGAGACACTGGGCGCCGCGATGGCCAAGGCCAAATCGACGGATCCGGTGAAGGTGGCGGCCGCGCTGGAAGGCATCCGGGTCCAGAGCTTCAATGGCGAAGTCGAAATGCGCAAGGCGGACCACCAGTTGCAGCAGCCGCTGTACATGACGGTCTGGGACAAGGCCAGCCCGAAGTTCCCCTACAGCCCGGAGAACACCGGCATGACCCTGGTGCCGCTCAAGGAGTACCCCAACTACGTGTCAAGTACCCCAACCAGCTGCCAGATGAAGCGCCCCTCCTGATCCAGGCGGGTTGACGCTGGAGCCCGAACGGGTACACCGTATCGGGCTCTTTCTTTTATTGCCGGTTTGGAAGGACAGTCGGAATGGAGTTTTTCATCATCTCGATGCTCAACGGGCTGAGCTACGGCCTGTTGCTGTTCATGTTGAGCTCAGGGCTGACCCTCATCTTCAGCATGATGGGTGTCCTGAATTTCGCGCATGCCAGCTTCTACATGGTCGGAGCCTATGTGGGCTATACCGTGTCTCGCCTGGTCGGCTTCTGGCCGGCGCTGGTGATCGCACCGCTGGTGGTGGGCGCCCTGGGCGCACTGTTCGAGCGCCTTTGCCTTCGCCGGGTGCACAAGTTCGGGCATGTGCCGGAGCTCCTGATCACCTTTGGCCTGTCTTATGTCATTCTTGAACTCGTGCAGCTTGTCTGGGGCCGGATCGCCGTTGAATTTCGTCCGCCAGAGTTGCTCCAGGGGCCGGCCTTCACCTTGATCAATCACTCGGTCAATGGGCTCAGCCTCCTGTGGGGCGCCGCACCGGCTGATCTGTGCCGTGCCGCCGACACGACCGTGCGCCTGGTGTGTTCACCTTTCCCGGCCACCCGCGGCTTCATGATGCTGGTCGCGCTGATCATGCTGGCTTCGGTGTGGATGCTGCTGACCCGCACGCGCATCGGCCTGGTGATCCAGGCGGCGTTGACACATCCGGAAACGGTGGAAGCCCTGGGTCACAACGTTCCAGCCGTCTTCATGATGGTGTTCGGTGCGGGTGCCGCGCTGGCGGGGCTGGCCGGCGTGATTGGCGGCAGCACCTTCCTGACCGAACCCAGCATGGCGGCCACAGTCGGCTCGGTCATCTTCGTGGTCGTCGTCGTGGGCGGCATGGGCTCGCTTCCCGGGGCTTTCCTGGCCTCGGTGCTGATCGGTGTGATCCAGACCTTCGCGGTCGCGTTCGACTACTCGCTCGGGACACTGGCGGCACAGATGGGCATGCAGCTGAGCGCCGGTGCACTCGACAATACCTTCGTGAAAATGACGGTGTCGCAAGTTGCGCCGATTCTTCCGTTCCTGTTCCTGGTGCTGATCCTGATCTTCCGGCCCAAGGGCCTTCTCGGAACCCGGGAGGGCTGAGCGATGCGCAACTATTACGAATTCAAACCCATCAACATCGGGCGCTGGATTGTCTGGAGCCTGTTTGCCCTGGTCATGGCCGTGGCGCCGCTGGTTTTCGACAGCAGCCTGTCGGTCACCATCCTGTCGCAGATGGGCATCGCCATCATCGCGTGCCTCTCCTACAACATGCTGCTGGGACAGGGCGGCATGCTGAGCTTCGGGCATGCCGTGTATACCGGGCTAGGCTCCTACCTCGCCATGCACGCGCTGAACAGCATATCGGCGGGTTCCCTGCCGCTGCCGGTGTCCCTCGTGCCCCTGGTGGGCGGCGTTGCGGGTTTGGGTTTTGCCGTGCTCTTCGGCTGGGTGACCACCCGCAAGTCCGGCACGACCTTTGCCATGATCACGCTCGGCCTGGGGGAACTGGTGTTCGCCATGTCGCTCATGATCCCCGAGTTTTTTGGCGGCGAGGGTGGTGTGTCGGGGAACCGTGTCACGGGCAAGCCATTTCTGGGCGTCACCTTCGGTCCGCCGCTGCAGGTCTATTACCTGATCGCGGCCTACACCTTCGTCACGGTGGCCGCGATGTTCGCGTTTACGCGAACCCCGCTGGGCCGCATGCTTAATGCCGTGCGCGACAACCCGGAGCGCGTGGAATTTGTCGGCTACAACACCCAGCGGGTGCGCTACCACGCCTTCATCATCGCCGGATTTTTTGCTGGCGTCGCGGGCGGGCTCGGCAGCCTGCTATTCGAGATCGTCACGGCCGAGGTCGTCGGCGCGGGTCGCTCGGGCGCCTATCTGCTGTTCACGTTTCTGGGTGGTGCCACCTTCTTCTTCGGTCCGATACTCGGCGGCATTCTGATGGTGATTGCCTTTGTGCTGCTGTCGGAGTTCACCAAGGCGTGGCTGTTGTACCTGGGGCTGATTTTCATGTTCATGGTGATGTACGCGCCGGGCGGCATTGCCAGCCTGATCATGATGAATCTGCGGGTGGCATCCTTTGGCAAATTGCGCTCGTTGTGGGTCAGTTACCTTGCACTCGGCGTCACCTTTCTCATCGTGCTCCTGGGGGCGGGCGCGATGATCGAGATGATTTATCACTTGCAGCTGAGTGCAGCCATGGGCAATGAAGTCAGGTTCCTCGGCGCAACGCTGGACGCTCGTGGGCTCAACAGCTGGTTTGGCTCTCTGTTTGTCCTGCTGACGGGTTTTGGCCTGTTCGAGGTAACCCGGCGGCAGTTCAAGCTGCAGTGGGGCGAGATCCAGACTGACATCGAGAAAGAAATCAAACGCAGGGAGGCCGAGTAATGAGTGGCGCTTATGCATTGGAACTCCGGGACCTGCGCAAGAGTTTCGGCAAGACCGAGATCATTCGAGGCGTCAACCTGGCCGTGACTGCGGGAGAGCGTGTGGCCATCATCGGACCCAACGGCGCCGGCAAGTCGACACTTTTCAACCTGATCAGCGGTCGATTCGAGCCCACCAGCGGCGACGTGCTGCTCAATGGCGAGAGGATCAACGGCAAGAAGCCCTACGAGATCAACCGGCTGGGCCTGTCGCGCAGCTTCCAGATCACCAACATATTCCCCAAGCTCAGCGTATTCGAAAACTTGCGCTGCGGGGTGCTCTGGAGCCTGGGCTACAAGTACACCTTCCTGAAGTTCCTGGCCGATCTGGACGATGCCAACGAGCGTGCGGAGCAGCTCATGACCATGATCAAACTCGACAAGAAGCGCGATGTGCTCGGCATGAACCTCACTTATGCCGAGCAGCGGGCGCTGGAGATTGGCATCACCATTGCCGGCGGTGCCGGCGTCATCCTGCTCGATGAGCCCACGGCGGGCATGAGCCGCAGCGAAACCACGCGATTCATCAGCCTGATCAAGGAGGTCACTGTGGGAAAGACACTGCTGACCGTGGAACACGACATGGGCGTGGTGTTTGGCCTGGCCGACAGGATCGCGGTCGTGGTGTATGGCGAGGTGATCGACTTCGACACCCCGGAGGCGGTGCGTGCCAACCCGAAGGTGCAGGAGGCCTATTTGGGATCTGCCGTGGCCGATGCCCAGGCAGGTGGAGGGCACTGACGATGTTGAAGATTGAAAACCTGCACGCTTTTTACGGCAAGAGCCATGTCCTGCATGGCGTGGGATTTGGCGTTGGGCCTGGCGAAATCGTTGCCCTGCTCGGGCGCAACGGGTCCGGGCGCTCCACAGCGGCCAAAGCCATCATGGGCCTCGTCCATTGCGAAGGCAGTGTGCGATGGAAGGACAAGGAGATCCTGGGGCGAAAAGCCTATGAAATCGCACACCTGGGACTGGGCTATGTGCCCGAGAGCCGCGATATCTTTCCGGCACTGACCGTGCATGAGAACCTGCTGCTCGGGCAAAAGGGTTCCGGCAAGGGCAGCCGCTGGTCGTTTGACGACATGTACGACATGTTTCCGCGACTCAAGGAGCGCAGCCGTATCCAGGCTGGCGTGCTGTCGGGTGGTGAGCAGCAAATGCTGACGCTGTGCCGCACCCTGATGGGGGACCCTGACCTGATCATCATCGATGAGCCGACCGAGGGCCTGGCGCCCAAGATCGTCGAACTGGTGGGCCAGTATCTGCAAAAGCTCAAGGCCCGCGGCATCTCGGTGCTGCTGATCGAGCAGAAACTGACGATCGCCATGGCGATTTCGGACCGGGTCATGGTGATGGGCCATGGCTGCATCGTGTTCCAGGGTACGCCGGAGAGCCTGAGTGCGGATGCATACATCCGCAAGGAATGGCTGGAGGTCTGATGTCGCGCCGGGCTCAGTCCCGGCTGTGACAAGGTCCTGCCGCAGTGCAGCACAATCCACCTAGAATCCAAAATAGAACGATCGTTCTTTTCTCGCTTCATCTCTTTTTACGAGGAACCCCAGCATGACGGCTGAATACAAAGTCCACGGCGACGTGGCGGTGATCACACTCAACAACCCGCCAGTCAATGGTCTGGGGTATGCCACGCGGATCGGCATCACCGACGCGCTGGCCCAGGCCAACGCCGATTCGGCCGTCAAATCGATCGTTCTCACCGGGGCTGGCAAGGCCTTTTCGGGCGGTGCTGACATCCGCGAGTTTGGCAGTCCCAAGGCGACCCAGGAGCCCAACCTGCTGAGCGTGATCTCGGCCCTGGAGCATTCGGGCAAACCCGTCGTGGCCGCCGTCCACTCGGTCTGCATGGGGGGCGGACTGGAACTGGCACTCGGCTGCCACTACCGCATCGCCGCGCCCGGCTGCAGTGTGGCACTGCCTGAGGTCAAGCTCGGCCTGATTCCGGGCGCCGGCGGCACGCAGCGCCTGCCGCGTGTGCTGGGCGTGGAGACCGCCCTGAACATGATCGTCAGCGGCGAGCCGGTCAAGAGCGAACTGCTGGCCTCGCTGCCGGGCCAGAAGCTGTTTGACAAGATGGCAGCGTCCGTCGAGTCGCTGCCGTCCGAGGCACTGGCCATGGCCCAGGAAATGGCCGCCAAACATGCGGACGGCAGCGCACTGCCGCTGGTGCGCAATCTGCCCTGCAAGCACCCCCTGGGTGACGCCTACTTCCAGTTTGCCCGCAACATGGTCAAGGGCATGTCGAAGAATTTTCCGGCGCCGGGAAAGTGCGTGGATGCCGTCGAGGCCGCCACGACGAAGAAGTTCGACGAGGGCATGGCGTTCGAGCGCGAGATCTTCATCAACCTGATGTGGACCCCGGAGTGCCGCTCGCTGCGCCACCTCTTCCAGGCCGAGCGCGCCGCATCCAAGATTCCGGATGTGCCGGCGGACACGCCGCTGCGCGACATCAAGTCCATTGCCGTGATCGGCGCCGGCACGATGGGCGGCGGCATCGCCATGAACTTCCTGAACGCCGGAATTCCCGTCAAGATGCTGGAGATGAAGCAGGAGGCGCTGGACCGTGGCGTGGCGACCATCCGCAAGAACTATGAAGCCCAGGTCAAGAAAGGCAAGCTCAAGCAGGACAAGTACGACCAGCGCATGGCACTGCTGACCACGACGCTGAGCTACGACGACCTCGCCGGCACCGACATGGTGATCGAGGCCGTCTTTGAGGAAATCGGCGTCAAGGAAGCCGTCTTCAAGGAGTTGGACCGCGTAATGAAGCCGGGTGCGATCCTGGCTTCCAACACCTCGACGCTGGACGTCAACAAAATAGCCAACTTCACGAAGCGCCCCGAAGACGTGGTCGGTCTGCACTTCTTCAGTCCCGCCAATGTGATGAAGTTGCTGGAAGTGGTGCGGGGCGCCAAGACCGCCAAGGACGTGATGGCCACCGTGATGGCCGTCGCCAAGAAGATCAAGAAGATTGCCGTGGTCTCCGGCGTGTGCGACGGTTTCATCGGCAACCGCATGATCGAGCAGTACGGCCGCCAGGGCGGTTTCCTGCTCGACGAAGGCTGCACGCCCGCGCAGGTCGACAAGGCCATGGAGAAATTCGGCATGGCCATGGGGCCGTTCCGCATGGGCGACCTGGCCGGCAACGACATTGGCTGGGCCATCCGCAAGCGCCGGGCGACGGAACGCGCCGACATGAAGTACAGCAAGACGGCTGACCTGCTGTGCGAGAAGGGTCGTTTCGGGCAAAAGACCGGTGCCGGCTGGTACGACTATGTGGCTGGCAAGCGCGACGCCATCCCCAATGCCGAGGTGGTCAAGATGATCGAGGATTACCGGGCCTCCAAAGGCATCGTGCCGCGCAAGATCTCGGACGAGGAGATCGTGCAGCGCCTGGTGTTTGCACTGGTGAACGAGGCGGCGCACATTCTGGAAGAGGGCATTGCCAACAAGGCCAGCGACATCGACATCGTCTATATCTTTGGCTATGGCTTCCCGGCCCACCGTGGCGGGCCGATGAACTATGCCGACCAGGTCGGGCTGTTCAATGTGGTGCAGGCCATGAACCGCTTTGCGAAGAACCCCCTGGACGACGCCAAGTTCTGGCAGCCCGCGCCCTTGCTGGCACGCCTGGCGGCCGAAGGCAAGACGTTCAACTGAAACGGGCAAGCCCTGTCCTCGACACTTTAGAAAGATCACCATGACTTCTGCCGTTATCGTTTCCACCGCGCGCACTCCGCTGGCCAAGAGCTGGAAGGGTGCGTTCAACATGACCCATGGCGCCACCCTGGGCGGCCACGCCGTGCAGCACGCCATCGCCCGCGCCGGCATCGAGGCCGCTGAGGTCGATGACGTGATCATGGGCTGCGCCTCTCCTGAAGGCGCCACCGGCGCCAACATCGCGCGCCAGATCGCCCTGCGCGCGGGCTGCCCGGTGACCACCTCGGGCACCACCGTCAACCGTTTCTGTTCCTCCGGTCTGCAGACCATCGCCCTGGCTGCGCAGCGCATCATCGCCGGCGAGGCCGATGTGTTCGTGGCCGGCGGCGTGGAAAGCATTTCCTGCGTGCAGCAGGAAATGAACAAGCACATGCTGGCCGATCCCTGGCTGGTGAAGAACAAGCCCGAGATCTACTGGAACATGCTGCAGACCGCCGAGAACGTGGCCAAGCGCTACAACATCAGCCGCGATGCCATGGACGAATATGGTGCGGCCAGCCAGCAGAAGGCCACGGCCGCGCTGGCAGCGGGCCTGTTTGCCGCGGAGATCGCTCCCATCACGGTCACCATGGGCGTGGCCGACAAGGTCATGGGCCTCACGACCCGGCAGGTCACCGTCAGCAACGACGAAGGCATCCGCGACGGCACCACCAAGGAAGGCATCAGCGGCCTGCGCTCGGCGGTTCCGGGGGGCTTGATCACCGCCGGCAATGCCAGCCAGTTCTCCGACGGCGGCGGCGCCTGCGTCCTGATGAACGAAACCCTGGCCGAAAAGAAGGGCTTGCAGCCTCTGGGGCGCTTCCTGGGCTTTGCGGTGGCCGGTTGTGAGCCGGACGAAATGGGCATCGGTCCGGTCTTCGCCATTCCGAAGGTCCTGGCGCGCCTGGGCCTGAAGATCAGCGACATCGACCTGTGGGAACTCAATGAAGCCTTCGCCGTCCAGGTGATCTATTGCCGCGACAAGCTCGGCATTCCCGGCGACCGGCTCAACGTCAACGGCGGCGCCATCGCCGTGGGTCACCCCTACGGCGTCAGCGGCCAGCGCCTCACCGGTCACGCATTGATCGAAGGCAAGCGCCGTGGCGCCAAGCGTGTGGCCGTGACCATGTGCATTGGCGGCGGCATGGGCGCCTGCGGCATCTTCGAGGTGCTTTGACGCAGGCCTGGCGCCCCCGGGTCAGAGAGGCAGGGCTGTGACGCAACCGGTCAAGCGTTTGCTGTACCTGGTGCATGGTGCGCCCAGCTACTACCAGGAGGCCGCCTATTCGATGCTGTCCTTGTGGCGCCAGCCCGGCGGCAGTGAATTTGAAATCGTCGTGGTCACCGACGACCCGGCCCCCTTGCGGGCCTTGATTGCGTGATCCGCCCCAGCTTCGTTACCTGGTCTTTTCCGATGAACAGCGCCGGGCCTGGCAGGGCAGCATCGGTTATGTCCATCGCATGAAGCCGAGCGCGTTGGCCTGGGCCATTGATCAGCTTGACAACACGGGTGACCCGGTCTGGGCCTTTATCGATTCGGACACCGCGTTTACGCGCCCCCCGAATCCGTGGTTCGATGCCGTGGCGCAGGGGGCCGTCGTGCTGCATGCCCAGGAGGGCACGGTGGACGGCAACCGCAGCCATTCCCGCTCCCAACGTCGGCTCGCTGATGCCTGTGCGAAACAGGCGATGACGGTGCGTGGAAAGCTCAGGCGCATCAGTGGCGCATCGGCCCTGTGGAACTCCGGTGTGATCGGCCTGCGCGCCAGCCAGCGCGGGATCCTGAGCGAGACCGTGGCCCTGATCGACACCATGTACCCGGTGGTTCCCATCCACACCATCGAGCAGGTCGCGCTATCGATCATCCTGCAGGATCGGCAGCAGGCTGTGCAAACTTGCGAGGAGGGCGTCCTGCACTACCACACCTTCAAGGAGTTCCGCGGTGACCTGGCGCGCTTCTTCGCACACTACCAGGGTGCCTCGGTGAGCCAGTTGCTGCAGGCCTGGCCTGAAATTGATCCAGTGCAGCGCATCGTTCCCAAGCAGGAATTCAATGCCCTGCCCAAATGGCGGCGCAAGCTGCGGCGGTACTTTGGTGGTGGCTGGCGGCCATTGCCGCTGCCGTGGTAGCCGGACGCCGCGATTGCAAGCCCACACGCCGGTTCCCGCAGCATGACGTTCTTCGCCACACCACATTCCTTTTGACCCAGCCTGAAAAGCCCCCCACCGGACTGCTCCCATGACCCTGCGCACCACACTTGATTTCCTGCTCTACGACTGGCTGCGGGTAGACAGCCTCAACGACAGGGCCCGCTTTGCCGACCACTCGCGCGAGACCTTCGACGCGGTGCTCGATACCTGCGAGCGCATCGCTCGGGAGAAATACGCGCCGTTCAACCGGCTGGTGGACACCCAGGAGCCGCACTTCGACGGTGAAAGGGTGATCCTGCCGCAGGCCACGCACGATGCCCAGAAGGCCTATGCCGCGTCGGGCATGCTCAGCGCGGCGCAGGACTACGACATCGGTGGCATGCAGCTGCCCTACACGGTGGAGGCGGCGGCCAACGGCTTCTTTGCCATGGCCTCGGTCAGCATCGGCTCCGGCATGCTGACCACCGGCAACGCCAATCTGCTCATGGTGCACGGCAACGAACTGCAGAAGCAGGTGTTCGCGCTCAACGAATTCTCGGGGCGCTTCTCGGGCACCATGTGCCTGAGCGAACCGCAGGCGGGCTCGTCCTTGAGCGACGTGGTGACGCGTGCAACGCCGGATGGAAAGGATTTCGAGGCTGATCCGCTCGGCGCGCGCTACCGGCTCAAGGGCAACAAGATGTGGATCTCGGCCGGCGAGCACGAGCTGACCGAGAACATCATCCACCTGGTGCTGGCCAAGATCCCCGGACCGGATGGCAAGCTGGTGCCCGGCACGCGCGGCATTTCGCTCTTCATCGTGCCCAAGAAGCTTGTGGGCGTCGATGGTCAACTCACCGGCGAACGCAATGACGTGGCGCTGGCCGGCCTGAACCACAAATGCGGCTGGCGCGGCACCACCAACACCTTGCTGAATTTCGGCGAGGGCAAATACCCGGTGCGTGGCGAAGCGGGCGGGGGACTGGACGGCGCCGGCGCCGGCGCCGTGGGCTACCTGGTCGGCCAGCCCGGCAAAGGGCTGCACTGCATGTTCCACATGATGAACGAGGCGCGCATCGGCGTGGGCCTGGCGGCCACCATGCTCGGCATGGCGGGCTATGAAGCCAGCCTGGACTACGCCAGGAACCGTCCGCAAGGACGACCGATGGGCCCAGGCGGCAAGGACGCGGCCCTGCCGCAGATCCGCATCATCGAACACGCCGATGTCAAGCGCATGCTGCTGGCGCAGAAGGCCTACTGCGAGGGCGCGCTGGCCCTTGAGCTGTACTGCGCGCGGCTGGTGGACGAGCAGCACACGGCAGATGCCACGGCCGCCGACGAGGCCCGCCTGCTGCTGGAGGTGCTCACGCCGATCGCCAAGAGCTGGCCCAGCGAATGGTGCCTGGAGGCGAACAGCCTGGCCATTCAGGTTCATGGGGGCTACGGCTACACGCGCGACTTCCCGGTCGAGCAGTACTGGCGCGACAACCGCCTGAACATGATCCACGAGGGCACGCACGGCATCCAGGGCATGGACCTGCTGGGCCGCAAGGTGTTGATGGAAGACGGCCAGGGCCTGAAACTGCTGGCCGCGCGCATGCACGCCACCATCGAAAAGGCCGGGTTGATCGCGGATCTGGCCCCCCATGCCAGCGCGCTGGGCGAGGCGTTGCGCCATGTCGGCAGCGCCACGAAAGCCGCATGGGCCACCGGCAACCCGACCGACGCGCTGGCCAATGCCGTGCCCTACCTGCAGGCCTTTGGCCACACGGTGCTGGCCTGGATCTGGCTGGACGTGTCCCTGGCCTCGCGCACCGAAGCCGCAGGCCGCGCCACCCCCGCCCATGCGGGCCGGCTGGCCGCCGCGCGTTATTTCTTCCACTACGAACTGCCGAAAATCGGTGCCTGGCTCAAGGTGGTGGAGACGCGCGACCTGACCTGCGCTGAACTCGCCGAGGAGGCCTTCTGATGCTCAAGCACATCGTGATGTGGAAATTCAAGGAGCATGCCGAGGGCGCCGACAAGGCCACCAACCTGCGCCGGGCGAAGGTTCTCCTGGACGCCTGTGCGGATATCGCCCCGGGGACAGTGCGCTTCGAGGTCGCCATCGCACAATCCGGCCTTGAGTGCACGTACGACCTCGTGCTGTACACCGAGTTCGAGGACCAGGAAGCCCTCGACGCCTACCAGCACCATCCCCGGCATGTGGCGCTCAAGCCCTTCATCGCTGCGGTGCGCCTGGAGCGTCAGTGCATGGATTACCTCGTCTGAACCCTTGATTCACCCACACCCACCGGAGACACCATGACCCCACGCACCGTTCAACAATTGTTCGACCTCAAGGGCAAGACCGCCCTGGTCACCGGCGGCTCGCGCGGCCTGGGGCTGCAGATGGCCCATGCCCTCGGCGAGGCGGGCGCGCGCATCATGCTCAGTTCGCGCAAGGCGGGCGACCTGGAGACCGCCGTGGCCGACCTGCAGGCCGCCGGCATCGACGCGCGCTGGATTGCCGCGGACTGCGCGGTGGAGGCCGACATCCGCCGCCTGGCCGACGAGACCCTGGAGCGCATGGGCCCGGTGGACATTCTGGTCAACAACGCCGGTGCCGCCTGGGGCGCGCCCGCCGAGGACTACCCGGTGGAGGCCTGGGACAAGGTGATGAACCTCAACGTGCGCGGTTATTTCATCCTGAGCCAGCACATTGCCAAGCACAGCATGATTGCGCGCCGGGCAGGGCGCATCATCAACATCGCCTCCATCGCCGGCCTGGGCGGCAACCCGCCCGAGATGCAGACCATCGCCTACAACACCTCCAAGGGCGCGGTGATCAACTTCACCCGCGCACTGGCCGCCGAATGGGGCCGCTACAACATCACCGTCAACGCCATCTGTCCGGGCTTCTTCCCGAGCAAGATGACCATGGGCACGCTCAAGGCGCTGGGCGAGGAAAAGCTCGCCGCCAACGCGCCGCTGCGCCGCCTGGGCGACGACGAGGACCTCAAGGGCCTGACGCTGCTGTACGCGTCCGACGCCGGCAAGCACATCACCGGCCAGTGGCTGGCGGTGGACGGCGGCGTGAGCGTGGTGACCGGAGGATGAGTTTTCCGTTTGGCGCCCACATCCCGTTCGTGACGCTGCTCGGCTTCACGCTGGAGGTGTTCGCGGGCGGCGAATCCGAGATTCACTATGCGCCCAAACCCGAACACCTGAACTCGTTCGACGTGACCCATGGCGGCGCGTGCATGACGCTGCTCGACGTGGTCATGGCGACAGCCGCCCGCAGCGTGAACCACGAGATGGGTGTGGTCACCATCGAGATGAAGACCAGCTTCATGCGCCCGGCGAAGGTGGCGCCCGGCGGCACGCTGGTCGCCAGGGGACGCCTGATGCACCGCACCAAATCGATGGCCTTCACCGAGGGCACGATTTATGACGCTGCGGGCCTGGCCTGCGCGCACGCCACCGGTACCTTCAAGTATGTGAACCGCCCGGCAGACAGCAAAACCCCGGCCGGAATAGTCCATCCGCAGATTTCAACCGACTGAACACCGGAAATATCGATCAAATCGGCACTAACCCAGCGTCGAATGGTCATCATCAGCTATCAAAAGCGTATCAACCAAGGAATTTCCATGCCTCAGAACAAACAAGTCCTGCTCGACAACCGCCCCGAGGGCGAAGCCACAGCGGCCAACTTCAAGCTCGTCACCACCGAAACCCCGCCGCTGCAGGACGGCCAGGTGCTGGTGCAGCACCACTTCCTGAGCCTGGACCCCTACATGCGCGGTCGCATGAATGCCGGCAAGAGCTACGCCCAGCCGCAACCGCTGGGTGCGGTCATGCAGGGCGGCATCGTCGGCGAGGTGGTCGAGTCGAAGAACCCCCGCTTCCAGCCCGGTGACAAGGTGGTCGGCATGGGTGGCTGGCAGCAGTACAGCGTGGTCGATGCGAACCAGCCCGGCGCGCTGCGCAAGGTCGACACCACCCATGTGCCGCTGAGCCACTACCTGGGCGCGGTCGGCATGCCCGGCGTCACGGCCTGGTATGGCCTGGTCAAGATCATCGCGCCCAAGGCCGGTGAAACCATGGTGATCAGCGCCGCCACCGGCGCGGTGGGCAGCGCCTTCGCGGCCCTGGCCAAGGCGCGCGGCTGCCGCGTGGTCGGCATTGCCGGCGGCCCGGACAAATGCAAGTACGCCGTCGACGAACTCGGCTTCGACGCCTGCATCGACTACAAGGTGCACAAGGATGCCGGTTCACTTTCCAAAGCCCTCAAGGACGCTTGCCCCGACGGCATCGACGGCTACTTCGAGAACGTCGGCGGCATGATCCTGGACGCCGTGCTCACGCGCATGAACGCCTTCGGCCGCATCGCGGTGTGCGGGATGATCGCCGGCTACGACGGCGCGCCGCTGCCCATCACCTACCCGGCGCTGATCCTGGTGAACCGGCTGAAGGTGCAGGGCTTCATCGTCAGCGAACACATGGAGATCTGGCCCGAGGCGCTGGCCGAACTTGGCCAACTGGTGGCCACCGGCAAGCTCAAGCCGCGCGAGAGCATTGCCCAGGGCATCGAAGCCGCGCCGGAAGCCTTCCTCGGCCTGCTCAAGGGCAGGAACTTCGGCAAGCAGCTGGTCAAGGTCAACTGATTGGCCTGGCGCCTGGAGATTCCTCATGAGCGACCTCATCCTGCATCACTACCCCACGTCGCCGTTTTCTGAAAAGATCCGGCTGATCCTGGGCTACAAACAGCTGGCCTGGAAGTCGGTGATCATTCCGCAGATCATGCCCAAGCCGGATGTGGTGGCGCTCACCGGTGGCTACCGCAAGACGCCGTTCCTGCAGATCGGCGCCGACATCTATTGCGACAGCGCGCTGATCTGCGACGTGCTGGAACGCCGCCAGCCCACGCCCACGCTGTACCCGGCGCACCAGATGGGCCTGGCGCGCATCGTGGCGCAGTGGGCCGACGAAAAGCTGTTCTGGGCGGCCATGGCCTGGAACTTCTCGCCGCGCGGCGCCGCGCAGATGTTCGGGGGCTCGCCGGACGCCCCCGTGGAGCAGTGGGGCCTGCAGGCCAAGGTGTTTGGCGACGACCGGGCCAAGATGCGCGTGGGCATGGCACGCCTGCCCGCGCCCGATGCGGCCGCCGCCTACCGCAGCTACCTGCGGCGCCTGTCCGACATGCTGGAGGGCCAGGCCTTCCTGCTCGGTGCCGAGCCCAGCGTTGCCGACTTTGCCGCCTACCACCCGCTCTGGTTCACCCGCACCCGGACCAGCGCGATGGCCGGCATCCTGGACGCCACGCCCGCCGTGCTGGCCTGGATGGACCGCATGGCCGCGATTGGCCACGGCGCGATGGAAAAGTACAGCGCTACTGAAGCCATAGCGCTCTGCGCCCGTTCCACGCTGGCCATGCCTCAAAACGAGCCATTTTTCGACGAGCACGGCATCCCCCTGGGCAGCCAGGTCAGCATCGCCGCCGAGAGCTTCGGCGTCGAGCCCACCGAGGGCGAACTGATCGCCGCCACCCGCATGCACTACACCCTGCGCCGCACCGACGAGCGCGCCGGCACGGTGCACGTTCACTTTCCCCGCATCGGCTACATCCTCAAGAAAGCAAATCCATGATTTCCGACTTCAAAGGCAAGACCGCCGTTCTGACCGGCGCTGGTTCAGGCTTCGGCCTGGAGTGCGCGCGCATTGGGGCCCGCCTGGGCATGAACCTGGTGCTCGTTGACGTGCAGCAGGACGCACTGGACGCCGCCGCGGCCGAAATGCGTGCCGCTGGTGCGCAGGTGCTGGCCCGCAAAGTGGATGTGTCCAGCGCCGAGCAGATGGAGGCCCTGGCCGTGGTGACGCGTTCGCAGTTCGGCGCGCCTCATTTCGTGTTCAACAACGCCGGCGTCGGCGCCGGCGGACTGATCTGGGAAAACTCGGTCCGCGACTGGGAATGGGTGCTGGGCGTCAACCTGTGGGGCGTGATCCATGGCGTGCGCCTGTTCACGCCGATGATGCTCGAAGCCGCTGGTTCTGACCCCAACTACGAGGGGCACATCGTCAACACCGCCAGCATGGCCGGTTTGCTGACGCCGCCCAACATGGGCATCTACAACGTCAGCAAGCACGCGGTGGTCAGTCTGACCGAAACCCTGTACCAGGACCTGAAGCTGGTCAGCGACCAGGTCAGCGCCAGCGTGCTGTGCCCGTACTTCGTGCCCACCGGCATCAGCCAGAGCCATCGCAACCGCCCGGCGGACATGGTGGATCAGAAACCCACGCAGAGCCAGCTCATCGGCCAGGCCATGAGCGACAAGGCGGTCGGCTCCGGCAAGGTGACCGCGGCCCAGGTGGCGCAAAAAGTGTTCGACGCCATCGTCGCCGACCAGTTCTACATCTTCAGCCACCCCAAGGCCCTGGGCAACGTGAGCGACCGCATGAATGCGATCGTGGGGCAGCAAAACCCGCCCGATCCCTTCGCCGAACGCCCGGAGATCGGCATCGGCCTGAAGGCGGCGCTGCGCGTGGCCTGACGTTCGAAGCGGCTCAGGCCCGGGCGCAGCGCCGGGCTGGCGCCGCGTGGGGAACAGCCTTCAGGGGCAGTTGTTGTGCAGCTTCCATTTGGCCTCGTGGCCGATGGCCTTGGCAAAGTCCGGCACCGTGCACCGGGCGACCTCGGCCGGGTCGAGCGGTTTGTTGGTGGCGGCCGAGGCCGGCGTGGCGGGCGCAGCGGGGGCTGACAGGCCGGCCTGCGGCATGGAGCGCAGGTCCGGCGGGCTGCTGCGGTAAACCCACTGCCCCACGACCATCGCCAGCCCTGCAAAAAGGGCCACCACCATCCCTTGCGCCAGGGTGCCGCCCGCGCCGGAGCGGCCGGCGCCTCGCAGACGCCGCCGGGGCAGAGTTGCGCCGCCTCGTGGTTGAACAGGTTATAGACCTTGCAGCCGATGCAGATGCCGAAGGCCGTCTCGAAGAACAGCAAGAGCAGGCAACTGGCGCAGACGATCAGATTGATCGGGCCGATCACATGGTTGATCACCATCAGAAACAGCATGGCCAGCGCCAGCAGAAAGCCGAAGGCCCAGGCAAAACGTTTTTGCGGCGCGCCCACGTATTCAGGCTGCTGCTTGCGCACCACCCATTGCCCGACGATCAGGCTGGGCGCGAAGCGCGGGTTGATGAAGATGCGGATCGTGAAGTCGACCAGGAACAGCACCACGAACACCCGCGTCGGCTGGAAATTGCCCACCAGCCAGGCGTTCATGAACGCGATCAGCGCCAGGAAGAACAGGATGCCTGCGCTTGCGCGCACCGCACGCTCGTTCAATACCCGCACGGCATAGCCGTCGATCCTGTCGCCAAATTCAAAAAGGGTGCTCATGGGGGTGCTGTTGAAAGCCTCGGGTTTGGGGGTGTCCTGATTGGATCATCCCCTTTGTCGGATCTGTGGATGCCAAGGGTATTTTTCCATGTCGCCAACGGGGCGATTCCCGGTGGCCAGCGCTGGCGCGCTGCGCCACAATGAAGGCATGAGTTACACCCTGACCCTCGTCACCGGCGAGGAGGCT
>CAVSCI010000004.1:0-28100 GCA_963726365.1 uncultured beta proteobacterium
TGGTGCGGCTGGCAGGAATTGAACCCACGACCCCTTGGTTCGTAGCCAAGTACTCTATCCAACTGAGCTACAGCCGCTAAGTTTTTAATTATAGCATCAGCAAAATGGTAGGGCGTGTAGGACTTGAACCTACGACCAAAGGATTATGAGTCCTCTGCTCTAACCAACTGAGCTAACGCCCCCCAAACCAACTACCGTCAATGGCGCCATTGTATGAGGTCTACCTGAAATGGCTGAGGGCATTGCTTACCAGGCGAGAGGTAATGTCCACAATCTGAATCATCCGGTCGTAGGGCATTCGGGTCGGGCCGATGACGCCCAACGTGCCCACCACTACGCCATCAACTTCATAGGGCGCACTGACGATGGAGAGTTCTTCAAACGGAACGATCTGGCTCTCTCCACCGATATAGATTCGAACACCTTCGGCCTGGCTGGAGACATCGAGCAGCCGCATCAACTGCGTCTTTTGCTCGAACAGGTCAAAAGCACGCCTGAGATGGCTCATGTCGCCAGAAAAATCGCTGACCGAAAGGAGATTACGCTCCCCTGATATCACGACATCGTCCTGCGCCTGCGTCAACGCCTCCGAACCGGCCTGAACGGCGGCCTGCATCAAGGTGGCAATTTCACCCCGCAGGGACTCGACCTCCAGCATCAGTCTTTCACGCACCTGCTCAATCGCCATCCCCGAGCAATTCGCATTGAGGTAATTGGCTGCCTCGATCAATTGGGACGGGGTGTAATCAGCCTGCGTAAAAATGACGCGGTTCTGAACATCCCCGTCGGGCGAAACAATGATGACAAGAAAACGCTTTTCGGAAAGCCGCAGGAATTCGATGTGCCGGAAAACAGATGTCCGCCGAGGCGCCATGACCACCCCGACGAAGTGGGACAGACTGGAAAGGAGGTTGGCGGCATTGGCAATGACCTTCTGGGGCTGGTCGGGCGCAAGGCTGGGCGTGTCCAGTCGCTCGCGCTGCACAGTCAGCATGGTGTCCACGAAGAGACGGTAGCCGCGCGCCGTAGGGATTCGTCCGGCGGACGTGTGCGGGCTGGCGATCAGGCCGAGTTCCTCGAGGTCGGACATGACGTTGCGAATCGTTGCAGGCGAGAGTTCCAGGCCCGATGCCCTGGACAGCGTGCGCGATCCTACGGGCTGGCCGTCGGCAATGTAGCGCTCGACCAGCGCTTTCAACAACAACTTGGCACGATCATCAAGCATGAATCGATTTTAATGATGTAATTTGAAAATGAGTTCCATATTCCGCCAGGTTGCCCTGATCGGCAAATACCACGCCAATGTGTCACGTGGCCAGTCCGATTCGATGCGTCATGTGCTGGAAGATGTGGCCCGGTTTCTCCAGTCCCAAGGCTGCGAGGTCATGATCGAGAAGGAAACAGCCGCGAACGCAAGTATCAGCGATTACCAGGTGCTGGACGTGCCGAGCATTGGTGCCCGCTGTGACTTGGGGCTGGTCGTTGGCGGCGACGGGACAATGCTTGGAATCGGACGCCAACTCGCTCCCTACGGCGTGCCCCTTATCGGCATAAATCAGGGCCGCCTCGGATTCATTACCGATATTCCACTCGGGAATTTCCAGGCAACGCTGACACCCATGCTCAGCGGCGAGTATGAGGAGGATCAACGCAGCCTGATGCACGCCAGGGTCATGCGCGACGGGATCTGCGTATTTGATGCACTTGCGATGAATGACGTGGTGGTCAATCGCGGCGCTATTTCGGGAATGGTTGAATTGCGAGTCGAAGTCAGCGGCCACTTCGTTGCCAATCAGCGGGCCGATGGTCTGATCATCGCCACGCCGACTGGCGCGACGGCGTATTCCCTCTCAGCAGGCGGGCCCCTCTTGCACCCCTCCATTCCAGGCTGGGTCCTGGTGCCGATTGCGCCACATACCCTTTCAAACCGACCGATCGTATTGTCGGATCAGGCTGAAGTCGCCATAGAAATCGTTGCCGGACGGGACGCCAGTGCGAATTTCGACATGCAATCGCTTGCCTCGCTCTTGCACGGCGACAGAATCACGGTGCGGCGGTCCAAGCACAGCGTGCGCTTCCTGCATCCACGCGGCTGGAGTTACTTTGACACCCTGCGACGAAAACTTCATTGGAACGAAGGAGGCTCCTGAAGGTGGCACTTCGAAACATCAGTCTGCGTGACTTTGTCATCGTGCGCGAAATGAATCTTGACGTCCAGAAAGGTTTTACGGTCTTGACCGGTGAGACCGGCGCAGGGAAGTCGATCTTGGTAGACGCAATACAGCTGGCACTGGGCGCTCGAGCGGACAGCAACGTCATCCGCGAAGGCGCATCCCGCACCGAAATCAGCGTCGAGTTTGACAGTCCTGAAATCTGCAGCGACTGGCTGCGGGATGCTGGTTTCGAATCGTCCGACGTGTTGCTTCTGCGCAGAACCATCGACAGTCAGGGGAAAAGCCGCGCATGGATCAATGGCAGCGCTGCAACGGCAACCCAATTGCGGGAACTCGGGGACTGTTTGCTTGACATCCACGGCCAGCACGCCTGGCAGAGCCTCACCCGTCCAGATGCGGTACGCGCCCTGTTGGACGCCTATGCGGGCATCGAATCCAGCACATTGTCCAGTCTTTGGCACTTGTGGCGTAAAGCCCAGAAGGAAGTCAAAGATGCACGAGCCTCCCAGGAAACCCTTCAGCACGAACAGGAGCGCCTTCGCTGGCAAATTGGAGAACTTGAAAAGCTGGCGCCTGGCCCGGAGGAATGGGATGAACTCAACGCCGTTCATTCCCGACTGTCGAATGCCCAAGCTCTGATACATGCCGCGCAAACAGCCATCGAGGCCATTGAAAACGACGAAATTGGCGCCATAGCCAACCTTTCGCACGCGACCGCAAACCTGGAAAGTCAGTCGCACGTCGAGCCGGAGTTTCGCGAATTTTCAGATGTCCTGCGCTCCAGCCTGGTACAGGCCGAAGATGCGGCGCACTCCCTGCATGCCTACCTGCGCAAGACGAATCCTGATCCCGAGAGACTCGCGGCACTCGATGAACGCATGGCGCTCTGGGTCTCGCTTTCCCGGCGCTACAGGAGGTCACCCGGTGAGCTGCCAGGCCTTCTCGCGAGTTGGAAGCAGGAAGCTTCGCGTCTTGATGCGGCAGCGGACCTGGGGGCCCTGGAGGCTGAGGAAATCAAGGCCCATCATGCCTACATGAACGAAGCCCTTCGCCTTTCAAAGGCACGTCACGCAGCTGCGCCCAGATTGGCCCGTGCGGTGACATCCGCAATGCAGGGCTTGGGAATGGTCGGTGGACGGTTTGAGATTTCACTGCACAGGATTGACGAACCCACACTCGGCGGACTCGAAGAAGTTGTCTTCCTTGTCGCCGGGCACGCGGGTAGCACGCCTCGCCCGGTCGGCAAAGTCGCCTCTGGGGGCGAGCTGTCGAGAATTGCCCTGGCCATCGCCGTGACAACCAGTCAGCTGGGAGCAGCAGGGACACTGATCTTCGACGAGGTCGATGCGGGGGTGGGTGGTGCTGTGGCAGAAACCGTAGGCCGCCTTATGAAGCAACTTGGCAAAGACCGGCAAGTCCTGGCTGTCACGCACTTGGCCCAGGTTGCAGCCTGCGGCGATCATCACCTGGTGGTCGAAAAACACTCCGAATCGGGCATCGCCGCCAGTTCCGTTTCACCCGCGCTTGGAGAAGCCAGGGTACTGGAAATGGCGCGAATGCTTGGTGGTGAGAGTCTCTCTGCCGCCACTCTGGCACACGCCCGCGAGATGCTTGAAGGCGGACGGCGCCCGAGGCCGTTGCGCTCGAGTGTTGCCACATGATGCTGGAGGTCGTACTCATTACTGGCATGTCCGGCTCGGGCAAGTCGGTCGCCTTGCACGCCTTGGAGGACGCTGGCTACTACTGCGTCGACAATCTCCCGCCAGAACTGTTGCAACCCTTCGTGGCCCTCGAACAGCATCACCGCGACAACAAGGTCGCCATCGCGATGGACGTTCGAAGTGCGACATCCTTGCCCCTCGTTCCCAAACAGCTGGCGATGCTGCGCATGCAGGGCGCCACGATCAAATCGCTTTTTCTTGACGCGACCACCGACACGCTGGTGCGTCGCTATTCTGAAACTCGGCGCAGGCATCCACTATCGCGAAGCGACGAGGCAGACCAGCAGCGAGCACTTGTGGAGGCCATCGAACTTGAGCGGGAACTGATGGCGGATTTGCGTGAAAACGCGCACGTTATAGACACAAGCATCATCCGCTCATCGCAGTTGCAGGGCTATATCAAATCATTGATATCCGCGCCAGCGAATCAACTCACCCTTGTGTTTGAGTCGTTCGCGTTCAAACGGGGCATCCCGGTCGACGCAGACTATGTGTTTGACGTACGAATGCTGCCCAATCCCCACTACGAGACTGGCTTGCGCGACCTGACCGGTCGAGACGAGCCTGTGGCCACCTATCTGCGCCAGAGCGAGGATGTCGAACAGATGAAGCGCCAAATTCAAGCGTTTCTTGGCAACTGGCTCGGCGCACTTGCGCGGGATCATCGTAGTTATGTCACCGTCGCCATTGGCTGCACGGGTGGACAGCACCGCTCGGTATACCTGGTTGAAGAACTGGCGCGCTATTTCAGTCATCATTGGACGACCTTGAAACGCCATCGGGAACTCGACATCGCCTGATCAAAATCAGATGCGCCACCCGGATCAGTCTCGCAACGACGCCAGCAGGTTCCTGACAGGTGCCGGCAATCCCAGCTCAGGCCATCGGGTGGGACTGAACCACGCGCCTCCATCGCCTGTTTCCAGCAGTTCGTCGGCCATGTTGAGCTTGACAGGATGTAAATGCAGATCCTTGTGTGTGAGCGAATGGACTTTAACCGCCTGCGGGTTCAGTGCGTCGTGATGCTGCATTGGCACCACGGCAGCCAATGAGCGCTGGCAAGGAAACACTGGCATGCAGAACAGGCCCGCCCAGATCCCGGGTGTGGGACGCCTTTCCAGCCAAACGGCTCCTTCATGGTTCTGCGCCCACAGCAACCAGACCGACTCGGCACTGCGTTTGAGCTTGCGTGTCTTGACGGGATAGGCCTCTGGCCGGCGTTCCGACCGCGCCACGCATTGATCGGCAAGTGGGCAAACATCACATAGCGGTTTGCGCGAAAGACAGACAGTGCTCCCTAAGTCCATCAGCCCCTGTGTATATCGCGGCATGTTCCGATCAAGCCGATCAAGGGGAAGGAGTCCTTCAGCCAACGTCCACAAGGCCCGTTCATTGGCTGCCTTCGACAAGTCGGCATCGAAGCCCAGCACACGCGTAAGCACCCGCTTGACGTTGCCATCCAGAATTGCAGTACGTTCAGCAAAGCAGAACGAAGCGATGGCCGCAGCCGTCGACCGGCCTATTCCCGGCAGTGTCAGCAAAGATGCTGCCGTTTTCGGAAACTCGCCCCCAAACCGATCCGTGATCACCTGCGCGCACCGATGCAGGTTGCGCGCCCGGCTGTAATAGCCCAGGCCGCTCCACAGACCTAATACGTCGTCCAACTCTGCCCCGGCCAGCGTTGCCAGATCAGGAAACCGCGCCAGAAAGCGCCCGTAATAGTCCTGCACGGTACCGACCTGAGTCTGCTGCAGCATGATCTCGGACAACCAGACCCGGTACGGATCCCGAGTGCGCTGCCATGGCAGACTGTTGCGCCCGTGCTGATGCTGCCACTGCACGACCCGGGAGGAAAAATCGGCAGGCGCACCCATCACCCAGCCGCGACGTCGGGCATATGCGCAAGGAACGAGGGCGCGGGTTCGCTGACGAACTGGGCGACCAGTTCCTTGAGGCGTGCATCCAGCTGAACCAGTGAGACCTCTTGCGCATTGATCTCGGCAATGCGTTCATCAAGCCCGCCGGCTGCCTGCTGGATACGTTCAATGGCTTCGATCCGGCGATCAAAATTGCGGCGACGCTCACGCAACTGAACGTCGAGTTGCGCCATGGCAGCCTTGGTCCACGTCTCGACGTCCGTCTGGACAGTTTCAAAGATTGAGCGCACACGTGTAGCCAGCGCCCTTACCAGGCGATCCGCGAACTCCGGCTGGGCAAGCTTGAAGATGTTGCCGACCGCCAGATACTGGACGTGTCCCCTCTCCACACTGTCCAGATCGCGAGAATGAACGCTGAGGCTGGTTACCCTGGGGGTCTGAAGCGAGAAGCCAAACTCGGTATTGAGTTGCTGAAAGGTCGCATTGAGCATGGCGTGCAACTCATCGCTCACCAACTGGACTTTGTTCATGACCTCACGCAAACGGTCAAATGTCTGAGCGTAAGCTTTCTTGACGCCAAACTTGATCCCTGGCTGTCGCAGCGCTGCATTGAGCGTCGAAAGCTCCTGCTTGAGGGAGCTGGTCCCAAGCAACTTGAAGACCTCGTGCAGCATCTTCACCTGCACTGATCTGACCGCATGGATCCTGGCCCCACTACCACCAAACTCCGCCTGCTCCTTTTCGATTCGAAGGCGCATCTGCCGGATCACGGCCGAGTTCTTGCCTTGCAGGCTCTTGAGCTCCTGCCGTTGTTCGGCAAGATCGCGCCGCCGCAGATTGACGACCCGAACCGCCTCTGAACGCAGGTCCTCGACGCCACCCATGACTGCCGACTGGAGAATGCGTTGACGCTGCCCGAGCAGCCCTTCGCTCAGTGCTTGCTCAAGCAGGGGCAGCTGGCTGGCCGCGAGCAGAGCCCTGTCGCCGGTCACCTTGGCCAGCAATCCCTTTTGTGCCGAAACAGGAATGACCTGCGACACCGGGATACCCAATATCTCCGCAGAAGTCGTGCGCTGCCGCTCGATCTGCGCCTGCACCAGAACGGGAGTGCTGAGCGCATCCCACATGGTGTCGATCTTGTTGAGGACCACGAGTCGGGATGTTGCCGCGTCCGGCTGCGTCGCAAGATACTCCCGCCAGATACCCAGATCGGACTTCGTCACACCGGTGTCCGCCGCCAGGATAAACACGGCTGCCTGGGCCTGGGGAATCAGATTCACGGTCAATTCGGGCTCGGCCCCGATGGCATTGAGCCCAGGCGTGTCCAACACCACCAGACCTTGCTGGAGTAGCGGGTGTGCCATATTGATCAGGGCGTGGCGCCATCGGGGCACCTCCACCTTGCCGTCAGCATCGATCAGCGGATTGTCCGCGGGCGCATCGTCATGCCAGAACCCCAGCGCCCGGGCTTCGTCCTTCGTCACACGAAGCGTTTCCGCCACCTTCTCCATGGCACCTGCCAGTTGGGCGCCGTCATTGACATCCAGATCGACCCGTGTCCACTTTTCGGGCACCAGGCGCCATTCCATCAACGCCTGGGGTTGCAGGCGTGTCTGAATAGGCAGGAGCCGCAAGCAGGCGGGAACACCGGCGTCATAGCCCAGCTCGGTTGGGCACATCGTGGTACGGCCCGCACTCGCGGGCATGATGCGTCGCCCATAGTCGGCAAAGAAAATCGCGTTGATCAGCTCGGACTTGCCACGGGAAAACTCGGCCACGAAGGCGACCATGACCTTGTCGGCTCGAACCTGGACTTCAAGCCGGTGAAGCCGCTCCTGCAGTGCAGCATCGAGCAACTCGTGGTCCTTCATCCAGTCGCCCAGCAGTTTCAGGCGCTGGGTGAACTCCCGTCGCCAGGCACCATGTTGGTCGAACTGTTGATTGAATGAAGCAGCCACTTTTCCTCCGGCAACAAATCAATATAACACCGCAAACTTCGTCGCCGAATAGCCCCTCAGGTCTGGCACACGCGGCAGTAGAAGGTGGACCTCTGCCCCTGTCTGAGCACCCGGATCGGATTGCCGCATTGCCGGCATGGCTCACCGGCCCTCGCATAGACCATGGCCTCGAGCTGAAAATGCCCGGCCTGGCCTTGCGCGCTGGAAAAATCTCGCAGCGTGCTTCCTCCGCGCTCAACCGCGCGGGCGAGCACGTCGCGTATTGCCGACCATAGCCGCTCGGCGCGTCGCGCGCTGATTCGCGAGGCCCGCGTCGTGGGCCGGATACCCGCTTCGAAAAGTGCCTCGGATGCGTAGATATTGCCCACACCGACCACGACTTCGCCCGCCAGCAGTACCTGCTTGATGGGCGAATCGCGCCTTTTCAGGCCTGCGAGGAACGCCGCCAGGCCAAACCCCTCGCCGAGGGGTTCCACACCCAGCCGCCCAAGAAGTTTGACCGCCATGTCAGACGTCTCGCCCCGGGAAAGCACCACGGCACCGAACCGGCGCGGATCGTGCAAACGCAATGTTCCCTGGGTGGTAACGAGGTCGAAATGGTCGTGCGCGCCAGCTGGAGGCATGGCTGCAGCGAACAGCAGGCTGCCAGACATCCCGAGGTGAATCAGCAGCAACCAGCCTTCGCTCAGGTCCAGAAGCAGATATTTCCCCCTTCGGCGCACAGCGACAACGCTCATTCCTGGCAAAGCGCCAGCGTCAGCGCCGAGTGGCCAACGCAGTGGTTTTCCCGTATGTACGCTCAGAATGCGTGCGCCCGCGATGCGGTGCGCGAAGCTCAGACGGGTCACTTCAACTTCGGGCAATTCTGGCATCGGAGATAGGGCTGGCGGCCTTGGATTATTATGGGTCGATGAAGCTTGTATTCTGTCTTGTAGCGGTACTTTGTCTGCCGATGGGGGTGATTGCGCAGTCGTCGACGCCGACCGCCGCCCAAGATTCCCCGACATCCACCTCGCCGATGGATGCAGCGCTCTTTTACCAACTCCTGCTCGGTGAACTCAACGTGCAGGAAGGCGAACCCGGCACCGGTTATTCCCTGCTGCTCGATGCAGCCCGTAAAACGAACGATGCCAGCCTTTTCCAGCGCGCGATCGATGTTGCCCTGCAATCCCGTGCCGGTGAGGCCGCACTTCAGGCGGCGCGTAGCTGGAGTCAAGCCCAACCGTCATCGCGCGAGGCCCGGCAAATCACGCTGCAAATCCTGATTGCCTTGAACCGCATTGGCGAAACTGGCGATCTTCTGGCGGCCGAGCTCGCCGCTTTGCCAATGAACGAACGCTCCACCGCAATTTCGGCGATCCCGCGTGGATTTTCCCGGGCTTCTGACAAGAAAGAGGCCGCGCGCGTCGTCGAAAAGGCCCTGGCAGAACATCTGCTTCGACCGGAAACCGCTGCAGCAGCGTGGATTGCTTCGGGGCGCATGAGGATGCTCGCAGGCGACCCGGAAGGTGCTCTCGACGCCGCCCGTAGGGCACTGGTAATTGATCCCCGCTCTACGGGCGCTGTACTGCTGGTACTCGAAATGATGGGGCCCGGCCAGCCGCTGGCCGAGCCCATCGTGCGCAAGTACCTTGAAAGAAATCCAGAGCCGGAAATCCGGATGGCTTATGCACGTGCCTTGCTGGACTCCCAACGCCTTGCTGACGCCCTCAAACAGCTTCAATTGGTGACCGTCGAACGTCCCGCCTATGCGCCCGCATGGCTGACCCTTGGGTTGCTGCAAATGCAGGACAACCAGTTGGAGGGCGCAGACAAGTCCCTTCGTCGCTTCCTGGAGCTTGCGCCAGCCGCACAGGACGAGGCCGGCCGGCGCGGCAGGACAGAAGCCCTCCTCGCATTGGCCGCAGTGGCAGAGCGACGCAAAGACTTCGTCGCCGCCAACGGCTGGATCGACCGCATTGAAGACCAGCAGGACCGGATCACGGTGACGGCTCGGCGCGCCTCCATCCTGGCGCGGCAAGGTCAAATTGATCAGGCGCGGGCGCTGATTCGCGCGTGGCCGGAGCAGACACCGGCGGATGCACGGACCAAACTTGTCACCGAGGTGCAGTTGCTCCGGGAAAACGGCCAGCTTGGCGCCGCCTATGAATTGCTCACTGACGCCATCCAGCGGCAACCGGGCGACATCGACCTGCTCTACGACCAGGCCCTGATTGCTGAAAAGTTGGGCAACTACGAAGCGATGGAGCGCCTGTTGCGCCAGTTGATCGCTGCCAAGCCAGACTATCACCACGCCTACAACGCGCTGGGGTATTCTTTTGCAGAACGCAATGTGCGCCTGGTCGAAGCCCGACAACTGATCAACAAGGCCCTTGAGTTCGCCCCCGACGATCCGATGATCCAGGACAGCCTGGGTTGGGTCGAATTTCGAAGTGGCAACACGGCGGAGGCGCTGCGCCTCCTGCAAGGCGCGTTCAGGGCGCGCCCGGACGCCGACATTGCCGCGCACCTGGGCGAGGTGCTGTGGATTGCCGGACAGCGGGAGCAAGCCCTGAGCGTCTGGCGACAGGGCCTGCTGTTGAGTTCCGACAGCGACACCCTCAACGAAACACTGAAGCGGCTACAGGTGAAGCCGTGAGACGGCGGGCCTGGGTGGCCTGCAGCTTGCTGCCATTTGCTACTTATTTGATATCTGGATGTGCAGCGCCGAAGGCAGACAAAGGACCAAAGCAGCAAAATCTTCAGGTCTGGAGCGGTCGGTTGTCCCTGAACCTGGCATCCGAGCCCCCCCGGTCCTTCTTTGCAGCATTTGAGCTCAAGGGAAACGCCAGCGAGGGTGAACTGACCCTGGCAAGCCCTCTGGGCAGTGTCCTCGCCGCCATGCGCTGGGCCCCCGGTGAAGCCAGTCTGCGCGTCGGGCAGGAGACGCAAATGTTTGATTCCATGGAGTCCCTGACCGGCCACGTGACCGGCGCATCGCTGCCAGTTCGCGCACTGTTTGACTGGCTTGTTGGCGTGAATACCAGCGGCGCCGGGTGGCGGGCTGATCTGTCTCTATTGGACCAGGGGCGCCTGGCAGCCACGCGGACCGAACCCGCACCCGCTGCCGAGCTGAAGCTGATCCTCGACCGGTAAGCCTGCCTGCCCATATACCGGTGGTGATAATGCGGAAATGAAGTCGCTGTATGACGTGCCGGCACCGGCCAAGCTCAACCTGTTCCTGCACATTACGGGACGAAGGGCCGATGGATACCACCTTCTCCAGTCTGTTTTCATGCTGATCGACTGGTGCGACACGCTGCATTTTGAAGTCCGCCCTGACGGCCGGATCACCCGCCAGGACCTGACCGACAACTTGCCGCAAGACGATCTCATCGTCCGGGCGGCACGCGCCCTGCAGACGCTGACCCAATGCCGTCTGGGTGCCGATGTCAGTGTCGAAAAGCGAATTCCCGCCCAGGCCGGAATGGGCGGAGGCTCCTCGGACGCGGCCTCCAGCCTGCTGGCGCTGAACCGCCTGTGGAAGCTGAATCTCCCGCTGAGTCAACTCGCGAAAATGGGCATTCAGCTCGGCGCGGATGTGCCGTTCTTCCTTGGAGGCGACAACGCCTGGGTTGAAGGTATCGGCGACAGCCTTGCGCCGCTGGAGCTGCCGCCAGCACGTTTTGTTGTCGCAAAACCCCCGATCGGGCGTGGAAACCGCGTCGATTTTCGCAAGTCCTGATCTGAAAAGGGATACAAATCCTGCTACAATCTTAGGCTTTGCAGAGCACCCTTACGGCTTCGGCCGTAACGACTTGCAGCCTGTTGCACTGAGGCAATGTCCCCAGATCGCCCAAGCCCTTGATTGGCTTGGATCGCTCGGCCTGAATGGCCGGATGACCGGCTCGGGTAGCGCGGTGTTTGCGCAAACGCTGGATGATATGGACCTCCGCAGTGCGCCGGGCACATGGCAAGTCAGATCATGCAGCAATTTGGCTGCTCATCCCCTGCGGGGTTGGGCGTCCAGCGACAGTTGAATGGTGGGCAGCAATGCGCTGTCAACCTGTGTAGGGGAGTCGCCAAGTTGGTAAAGGCACTGGATTTTGATTCCAGCATGCGAGGGTTCGAGTCCTTCCTCCCCTGCCAAATACGTCGTACGTAGAGGCATATTTTTTTGATCGCTGGGATGCTCATGCAAGCCAACCAACCCGACTTCATGGTTTTCACCGGCAACGCCAACCCGGCTCTCGCCTCGGAGATTGCCCGGCATCTGGGCACCTCCCTGGGTGCGGCAGATGTAGGCCGCTTCTCCGATGGCGAAGTCACGGTGGAAATCAAGCAGAACGTGCGTGCCCGCGATGTCTTCGTGGTGCAGTCCACCTGCGCGCCAACCAACGAAAACCTCATGGAACTGCTGATCATGGTTGACGCGCTCAAACGCGCGTCGGCAGAGCGGATCAGCGCCGTGATTCCCTATTTTGGCTATGCCCGGCAGGACCGCCGTCCGCGCTCGACACGCGTGCCGATTTCGGCCAAGGTCGTGGCCAACCTGCTGCAAACCGTGGGCGTGGCCCGGGTCCTGACCATGGATCTGCACGCCGACCAGATCCAGGGATTTTTTGACATCCCGGTCGACAACATCTACGCCTCGCCCTTGTTGCTCGGAGATCTGCGCCAGAAGGACTACGAAAACCTGATCGTCGTGTCGCCTGATGTCGGCGGCGTGGTACGTGCTCGCGCGCTGGCCAAGCAGCTCGGCTGCGACCTGGCGATCATCGACAAGCGCCGCCCGAAAGCCAATGTCAGCGAAGTCATGCATGTGATCGGCGAAATTGACGGCCGCAATTGCGTCATCATGGACGACATGATCGATACCGCCGGCACGCTGGTCAAGGCGGCCGAAGTGCTCAAGGCGCGGGGTGCGAAAAAAGTGTACGCCTATTGCACGCATCCGATTTTTTCGGGCCCTGCCGTCGATCGCATCGCAAACGGCTCGGCACTGGACGGAGTGGTCGTCACCGACACCATTCCGCTGACCGACTCCGCGCGCAACTGCACGAAGATCCGCCAGCTCTCGGTGGCTCCGTTGATTGCCGAAACCATTCAGCGCATTGCCAAGGGCGAGTCGGTCATGAGTTTGTTCTCGGATCAGGACAATCTGTTCTGATCAGGGCAAAGAGCGGGCCAGCGCACCGTCATGGTGCTGCGGCCCTTTTTTAGACGGAGTCACACTGGTCGCGGTGGACTCTTTTTTGGAGTTGATTATGAAATTCGTCGCTTTTGAGCGCGCCAAGCAGGGTACGGGTGCGAGCCGCCGTCTCCGCATCACCGGTCGTACGCCCGGTATCGTCTATGGGGGCGCCGGCGAGCCCCAGCTGATCGAGCTCGATCACAACGCCCTGTGGCATGCCCTGAAGAAGGAAGTCTTCCATTCCACCGTTCTTGATATGGAACTGAATGGCAAGGACAACAAGGTCTTGCTGCGCGACGTGCAGATGCACCCCTTCAAGCAAATGATCCTGCACGTCGATTTCCAGCGTGTGGATGCCACCACCAAACTGCACATGAAAGTGCCGCTGCACTACAGCGGCGATGAGAATTCCCCGGCCGTCAAGACCGAAGGTTGCATCGCCAACCACGTGGTGACCGAGATTGAAGTGCTGTGCCTGCCGGCCGATCTGCCGGAATTCATCGCCGTTGACCTCAGTGGCCTGAAGAAAGGCACTTCGCTGCATCTGGCCGACATCACCATGCCCAAGGGCGTGACGGCAGTCACCCACGGCAAGAACAACCCGGTTCTGGTGTCCGTCGTGGTGGTCTCGGCGGCAGCTGAAGCACCGGCCGCCGATGCTGCAGCAGCGCCTGCAGCGCCTGCTGCGGCAACGCCCGCCGCCAAGAAGCCTGCGAAGAAGTAAGCGCAGCTTAGCCCGTCAAGGAGAATGGCCCACCTCGGTGGGCCATTCTGTTTTGGAGCCCGGATAATTACACCCATGATCAAACTGTTTGTGGGGCTCGGCAATCCGGGTCCGGAATATGAAGCCACGCGCCACAACGCAGGTTTCTGGTGGATTGACGCGCTCGCGCGTGAGTTCAAGGTCGCCCTGATCCCGGACAAGGCCTACCATGGGCGCGTCGCGCGTGCCGTGGTTCACGGGCATACCGTCTGGTTGCTGCAGCCCCAGACCTTCATGAATCTTTCCGGCAAGTCCGTCGCGGCGCTGGCCCGTTTCTTCAAGATCCTGCCCGAGGAAATCCTGGTGGCGCATGACGAGCTCGATATCGTGCCGGGTCAGGTCAAGCTGAAGCTGGGTGGCAGCCATGCCGGACACAACGGCTTGCGCGACATCCACGCGCAGCTGGGTTCTGCAGATTATTGGCGCCTGCGCCTGGGCATCGGGCACCCGGGCGTCAAGGCAGAGGTGATCAACTGGGTCCTCAAGAAACCGCTCCCGGAACAGCGCGAAGCAATCGACGAATGCCTTGAGCGGGCGATCCGGGGCGTCCCCGCCATGATGGCCGGGGAAATGGAAAAGGCCATGCTACTGATCCATACCGCCAAACCTCCGCGCCCGAAGCCACCCCGGCCGGTGCCGGATGAGCCCTCCAGTTAGCTATTATTTTTATAGCTATCAGTGACCATTCGACGCTGGATAGAGCACAAAAATACTATAGAACCTGGCTTCAGGCGTCGCCGGAAGTGCTGGCGGCCTGCAAACGCTGGAATTTCTGCCAGAGTGTCTCCCGGCTTTCCACATGACCCGGATGTACCGGGATGCAGGCCACGGGACAAACCTGCACACACTGCGGCTCATCAAAATGTCCCACACACTCGGTGCACTTCGCCGGGTCGATCTCGTAAATTTCTACCCCCAGATAGATCGCCTCGTTCGGGCACTCCGGCTCGCACACGTCACAGTTGATGCACTCATCTGTTATCAGCAAGGCCATGGCACGCTCCGGTGGAGCCCGACGGCCCGTCTCCATTCAGAAGGTGCCACCCTGAGGCGGCTGGCTCGGATATTCATGCCGGCAATTATCGACGCCCCGACGCCCTTTCGTGCAACAGCCCCACCCCATGAAGGCCCTTGACGGCGCGACGGCCGCCCGGTATCCGCTGATAATCCACGGCAACACCACAGCGTCGATCCTGCAACGCTGCCTGAACGACACTTTCTGGCCATGTCACTGTTTCTGCTCAAGCGCCTGTTCACCCTGATTGCCACCTTGCTGGCCGCTTCAGTGGTTATTTTCTGGGTGCTGGAAGTCTTGCCTGGCAATGCAGCCCAGATGCTGATGGGGCCCGACGCCTCTCCGGAGGCCGTGCTGGCACTGGCGCGCCAACTCGGGCTGGACCACCCTCCGTTGCAACGCTATGGGTCGTGGATCAGCGGCCTGCTGACGGGCGAACTCGGCAACAGTTACGTCTACAGCACACCGGTGCTGGAGCTGGTTCTGGAGCGCCTGACGCTGACCGTCCCACTGGCCGTGATGGCGATGGTCTTGACCACAGTGCTGGCGCTGGCCGTTGGCGTTTATGCCGCATCCCATCACAATCGCGCCGGCGACGTCGGTTTGATGGCCGCCACCCAGGTCGGCGTCGCCATACCCAACTTCTGGTTCGCCATCCTGCTGATCCTGCTGTTTTCGGTCCATCTGCGCTGGTTCGCGGCCGGGGGCTTCCCTGGCTGGGAGGATGAGGGCGTGCTGGGCGGTATCAAGGCCTTGTTGCTGCCGGCGATTTCGCTGGCCGTTGTCCAGGCTGCCATCCTGGCGCGGATCACGCGCTCGGCCGTGCTGGAAGTCATGCGCGAGGACTATGTACGCACCGCGCGAGCCAAGGGCCTGTCGCGGCGCGCAACCCTGTGGCGCCATGTGCTGCGCAACGCCCTGATTCCGGTGGTCACCGTGATGGGCTTGCAGTTCGCCAACCTGCTGGCCGGCACCATCGTGGTGGAAAACGTCTTTTACCTACCGGGCCTGGGGCGCCTGATCTTCCAGTCGATCTCGAACCGGGACCTGATCGTCGTGCGCAACTGCGTGATGTTGCTGGCGGCGATGGTGGTCATCGTCAATTTCGTCGTCGATCTGCTTTACGCGGTGATCGACCCGCGCGTGAAGGCCAGCGACATATGAACCGGGAGTCCTCTTTTTGAGCGCCGTGTCAGCCCTGTCTCCACCCACCAGCCCGTGGGGAGGCTTCATGCGCCGCGCGTTGCGACATCCGAGCTTCGTCATCGGTGGCGTGCTGACCCTGCTGCTGGTCGGTGCGGCTGCCCTGTCGCTGGTCTGGACGCCCTGGTCACCCTATGAGATGAACCTCCCGGGCAAACTGCAGCCCCCGTCCGCCTCGCACTGGTTGGGGACCGACCCCTTCGGGCGCGACGTCGCCTCGCTGCTGCTGGTGGGCGCGCGCAATTCCATCCTGGTCGGGGTCATCGCGGTAGGCATCGGCCTGGGCATCGGCGGCGCGCTGGGGCTGCTGGCGGCGGCGCGCCGCGGCTGGATCGAGGAACTGATCATGCGCCTGGCCGACTTCACCTTTGCCTTTCCGGCCATCCTGTCGGCCATCATGATGACGGCCGTGTTCGGTGCGGGCATCGTCAACTCGATCATTGCCATCGGCATCTTCAACATTCCCACCTTTGCACGGGTGACCCGGGCCTCGGCCAACGCCATCGGTTCGCGCGACTTCATCCTCGCGGCCCGGGCCTGCGGCAAGGGCCCATGGCGCATCACGATCGAGCACGTGTTGCCCAACATCGCCTCAGTACTGATCGTGCAGGCGACCATCCAGTTCGCCATTGCGATCCTGGCCGAGGCCGCCCTGTCCTATCTTGGGCTGGGCACCCAGCCCCCGCAGCCGTCGTGGGGACGCATGCTCAGCGAGGCCCAGACGCTGCTGTTCCAGAGCCCCTGGCTGGCGGTCTACCCCGGCGTGGCGATCGCTGTCGCCGTGCTGGGCCTGAACCTGCTGGGTGACGGGCTGCGTGATCTGCTCGATCCTCGCCTGACCCGCAAGCGTTGAAGCCATGACGAACACCACGCCATTGCTCGAAGTCACCGACCTGCGTCTTCGACTGCGCACGCACGCCGGCACCGTCGACGCCGTTCGCGGCGTGAACCTCAGCCTGCGCCGCGGCGAAACCCTGGGCCTGGTCGGGGAATCGGGCTGCGGCAAGTCACTCACCGCCATGACACTGATGGGACTGCACCCCGAGGGCGCCACCGTCTCGGGCAGCCTGCGCTTTCACGGCGAGGAAATGATCGGGCAAAGCGAGGCCCGCTGGTGTGCCTTGCGCGGCGACCGCATCGGCATGGTCTTCCAGGAACCCATGTCAGCGCTCAATCCGGTCCACACCGTCGGCCGTCAGGTGGCCGAACCGCTGCGCCTTCATCGGGGCCTGACAGCGGCCGCCGCCCGCAAGGAGGCCGTCGCCCTGCTCGACCGTGTCGGCATCGCCGACGCCGCGCGCCGCTTCGACGCCTGGCCGCACCAGTTCTCCGGTGGCCAGCGCCAGCGCATCACCATCGCCATGGCACTGGCGTGCAGCCCGGATCTGCTGATCGCCGACGAGCCCACCACCGCGCTGGACGTCACGATCGCCGGTCAGATCCTTCAGTTGATACGCGACCTGGTGCGCGAGCGCGACATGGGCCTGATCCTGATCTCGCATGACCTCGGCGTCATTGCCCAGAACGCAAGCCGCATGATGGTGATGTATGGCGGCATGGTGGTTGAAAGCGGACCTACCCGCGAAGTGTTTTCCCGCCGCGCCCACCCCTACACGCAGGGACTTTTTGGTTCACGCCCGCAACTCGGTCCTCAGGCGCACACCGGGAGCGGCGCCCGGGCGCGCCTGGCGGCCATCCCCGGAAACGTACCTGAACTGCGCAACATGCCCGCCGGATGCCCCTTTGCGGACCGCTGCGTGGTTTCGCTGCCGGCCTGCCAGGGCGAAATGCCCCCCCTGATCCAGCTCGGGCAGGATCACTGCGCGCGCTGCGTGCTGCTGGAGTCCGCCGGATGAACACCCCCGCCCCGCTGCTGGTGGTGGACCAGCTCGTCAAGCACTACGCGCTCCCGCGCGAAAGCCTCTTCGGCCCGGCTCGAATGCTCGAAGCCCTGCGCGGCGTCAGCCTGACGGTGCAGACCGGCCGCAGTTTCGGCATCGTCGGTGAGTCCGGCTCTGGCAAATCCACGCTGGCTCGCTGCGTGATGGCACTGGAAACTCCGACGGGCGGCACCGTCCGGCTGGAGGGCCGGGACCTTCACGCAATGCAGGGCGCAGGACTTCGTGCGGCGCGGCGCGACTTCCAGATGGTTTTCCAGGATCCCTACGGTTCGCTGGACCCACGTCAGACGGTCGCGCGCATCGTGGCCGAGCCCCTGGCCGCGCTGGCCTCGCCCCATACGCCGTCGCGCGCCGAACAGCGCGAGCGGGTGGCGCATGCGCTGGACGCCGTCGGCCTTCGCCAGTCGGATCTGGACAAATATCCACACGAGTTCTCCGGCGGACAGCGACAGCGGGTCGCGATTGCCAGGGCGCTGATCACGCGCCCGAAGCTGATCGTCGCGGACGAGCCCGTCAGCGCACTGGACGTCTCGGTTCAGGCCCAGGTGCTGAACCTGATGATGGACCTTCAGGAGCAGTTCGGCGTGACCTATCTGCTGATCAGCCACGACCTGGCCGTCGTGCAGCATCTGTGCGACGACGTCGCGGTCATGCAGGCCGGCCGGATCGTGGAGGCCGGAACGCCCCAAACCTTGTTCACGCATCCGGTTCACCCCTATACACGCAAGCTGGTCGACGCGGTTCCCCGCGTGGCCTTCTGATGCGGCCCGGGATCAATTCATTGCTAATATGCGCCAATTAACAGGAGAAGCCATCCATGAAACGCCGTGACTTTGCCATTCATTCCGTCGCCGCCGCCTCTTTGGCGAGCCTGCCCCTTGCCTCGCTGGCCCAGAAGCGCAAGGACACGGTGGTCCTGGGCATGACCCTTGAGCCGCCGGGCATGGACCCTACCGCAGGGGCGGCCTCCGCAATTGCAGAAATCGTTCTGTACAACATCTTCGAGACCCTCACCAAGATCAACTCCGACGGAACCGTCACACCACTGCTGGCGGAAAGCTGGGAAGTCTCCCCCGACCTCAAGACTTACACATTCAAACTGCGCAAAGGCGTGAAATTCCAGAACGGCGAGCCCTTCAATGCCAGCACGGTCAAGTTCTCGTTCGAGCGCGCCGCTGGCGAAAAGAGCACCAACAAGGACAAACGCACCTTTGCCTCCATGGAGCGCGTCGCCGTGGTGGACGAGCACACCGTGGTCGTGATCAACAAGGAACTGAACCCCGACTTCCTGTTCCTGATGGGACAGGCGACCGCCATCCTGGTCGAGCCCAAGAGCGCAGATACCAACGCCACCAAACCGGTCGGCACCGGGCCTTACAAGCTGGAAAGCTGGAAACAAGGTGCATCGGTGACGCTGGCCAAATCGCCTGACTACCGAAATCCGGCGGCCATCAAGATGAACAAGGCGACCTTCCGGTTCATCGGGGATCCAGCGGCCCAGGTCGCCGCCCTGCTGTCGGGCGACCTGGACGTGTTCGTACGGGTGGGCGCCGCGCGCAGCCTGGCGCAGTTCAAACAGGATCCACGGTTTCAGGTCATCATCAGCGGCTCGCGGGCCAAGACGATCCTGGCGATCAACAACAAGAAAAAGCCCCTGGACGACGTGCGGGTGCGCCGCGCGATCGCCGCGGCCATCGATCGCAAGGCGGTGATCGAAGGCGCCGTCGACGGGTTTGGTGTGCCCATCGGCAGCCACTACGTGCCCGGTGCTTTCGGCTTCGTTGACACGACCGGAATCAACCCTTTCAACCCGGACAAGGCGCGTGCCCTGCTGGCCGAGGCCGGCGTCAAGACGCCGCTGGAACTCAGCCTGATCCTGCCCCCGGTCCCCTACGCCCGCCAGGGTGGCGAGGTGATCGCCGCGCAGCTGGCCAAGGTCGGCATCGTGGCCAAGCTGCAAAACGTCGAGTGGGCCCAGTGGCTGAGCGGCGTGTACGGCAACAAGAATTACGACCTCACGATCATTTCGCATGTCGAACCCTTCGACCTCGGCAACTTCGCCAAGTCCGGTTACTACTGGAACTACGAATCGGCCAAGTTCAACGAGCTCTATGACAAGATCAACAACGCGCCGCGCGCAGCCGATCGGGCCAAGTACCTCGGTGAGGCGCAGCGCCTGCTGGCCAACGACGCCGTCCACGCTTTCCTGTTCCAGCCGCAATGGATCACCGTGGCGAACAAGGGCATCCGAGGGCTATGGAAGGACATGCCTTTGTTTGTAAACGACGTCGGCGCGCTGTCCTGGGCGTAATCGGTTCAACCCTTGTCCGACCTTCACGCCCTTGGCGCGGGCGAACTCGCTGACGCCTACCGAACCGGTCAGCTCTCGCCGGTGGCGGTCACCCAGGCCGTGCTGGCGCATGTCGAGCGATGGGAGCCCCACCTGCAGGCCAGCTATCTGTTGCGTCCTGAGCGGGCGCTGGCGCTGGCGCGCGAATCCGAAGCCCGCTGGCGCAAGGGCCAGGCATTGGGCGCCCTTGACGGCGTTCCGTACACCCTCAAGGAAAACATCGCCACCCGGGGCGACCCGATGCCGCTGGGCACTGCCGCCACGCACCTGGTCGCGCTGGCCGAAGATGCACCCCCGGCAGCGCGCCTGCGCGAAGCCGGCGCCGTGATGGTCTGCAAGACCACCATGCCCGACTACGGCATGTTGTCTTCAGGTCTGTCCAGTTTTCACCCGCTGAGCCGCAACCCCTGGGACCTGCGCAAGACCCCCGGCGGCTCCAGCGCGGGCGGCGCGGCCGCCGCGGCCGCGGGCTACGGGCCGCTGCATGTCGGCACCGACATCGGCGGGTCATTGCGTCTGCCCGCGGGCTGGTGCGGCATCTTCAGCCTCAAGCCCAGCCTGGGCCGCATCCCCATCGACCCGCCCTTCACCGGCCGCGCCGCCGGACCGATGACCCGCACCGTGGCCGACGCGGCCGCCATGATGCAGGTGCTGAGCCGGCCGGATGCGCGCGACAGCATGAGCCTGCCTTATCAGGACATCGACTGGGCGTCATTCGACCAGGGCGCTGAAAAACTGCGCGGCCTGCGCATCGGCCTGCTGCTGGACGCCGGTTGCGGCCTGCCGGTGGAGCCCGAGGTGCTGGCGGCGGTCCAGGCGGCGGCCCGGCGCTTCGAGGCGGCCGGCGCCATCGTCGAGCCAATGCAGCCCTTCATGACGCAGGCCATGCTGGACGGCATGGACCATTTCTGGCGCATGCGCTCGCGCATGGACCTGGCTGCGCTGAAGCCTGACGACAAGGCCAGGGTGCTGCCCTACATCCGCGCCTGGGCCGACAGCGCGGCCGGCATGGACGGGGAAGCCGTATTCCGCGCGGCCAGCCAGTTCCATGCGGTGCGCGTGGCCAGTGTCAAAGCCTGCGCGGCCTTTGACTACGTGATCTCGCCGACGGCGCCGATGCCCGCTTTCGCGGCCGAATTGCCCTCGCCCACCAACGATCCCTTGAGGCCACTGGAGCACATCGGCTTCACCGTGCCCTTCAACATGTCGGAGCAGCCCGCCGCGTCCATCAACTGCGGCTATACGGCCGACGGCTTGCCGATCGGCCTGCAGATCGCCGGCCAGCGCTTTGACGACCTGGGCGTGCTCCAGGTCGCGCGCGCCTTCGAGCTGATCCGGGACGTCCAGCGTCCGTGGCCACAGCCGCCATCCGCCTGAAGCCTGGCCTGGCGCTCTGGCAACCTCACGGCGAGCGACGCAACGGCCTCACCTCTCGCAGGGACGGCCACGCAGTTCAAGGCGATGACTCGGGCAAAACCCTAAAATCAGCCGGTGACTTCCATACTCAACGCCGACCTGCACTGCCACTCCGTCGTCTCCGACGGCACCCTGACCCCCGAAGCCCTGGCAGCGCGCGCACGGGCCAACGGCGTGGATTTGTGGGCGCTGACGGACCATGACGAGATTGGTGGCCAGCAGCGGGCGCTGGCGGCAGCGCACGCCGAAGGCATCAAATACCTCACGGGCACGGAGATTTCGGTCACCTTTGCCGGGCACACCATCCATATCGTGGGCCTGGGATTCGATGCCGACGATGCCGCAATGAAACAGGGCCTTGCCAGGACACGCGGTGGGCGCGGCGAGCGCGCCATGGAAATGTCGGATGGCCTCGCCAAGGTGGGCATCCAGGGCGCCTATGAAGGCGCGCTCAAGTTCGTCGGCAATCCCGAACTGATCTCCCGCACCCATTTCGCGCGCTTTCTGGTGGAGTCGGGCGTGTGCAAGGACACCAACGAAGTGTTTCGCAAATTCCTGACCGAGGGCAAGCCCGGTTTCGTACCGCACCGCTGGGCGAGCTTGCGCGATGCCATCACCTGGATCACTGGCGCCGGCGGCGTGGCGGTGATCGCGCACCCGGCGCGCTATGGTTTCACGCCGAATGAAGAGTACGCGCTGTTCACCGAGTTCAAGGCCCATGGTGGCCAGGGCGTGGAAGTGGTGACGGGCAGCCATTCCGCCCAAGAGGCCGTGACTTATGGCGGCCTGGCGCGGGAGTTCGGACTGGCCGCCTCCCGCGGCAGCGACTTCCACAGCCCCGATGAGAGCCGCATTGATCTGGGCACCCTGCCCAACCTGAGCGGTGACCTGACCCCGGTATGGGAACTGCTGGCGGATCGAATCCAGTGAACCGCCCCGCCCGGATCCTGGCGGGGATCGTCTTTGCCTGCGCGGCCGGGGCGTGGTTGACTGCGCGCGCGGGCCGCACCCGGGTGCTGCCCGCAGGGTCTTAAACTCCCCGTATGGCACAGCACTTCAGCGTTCACCCCGTCAACCCGCAAGCACGGCTGCTCAAGCAGGCCGTCGCCATGCTGGCGCGGGGCGGCATCGTGGCCGTGCCCACCGACTCCAGCTACGCCCTGGCGTGCCAGCTCGATGACAAGGCGGCGGCGGACCAGTTGCGTCGCATCCGTGGAGTGGATGAGAAGCACCACCTGACCCTGCTTTGCCGCGACCTGAGCGAGTTGTCCAACTACGCCATCGTGGACAACAAGCAGTTCCGACTGATCAAGCAGGCCACGCCCGGGCCTTTCACCTTCATCCTGGAAGCCACCAAAGAGGTTCCCCGGCGATTGAGCCACCCCCAGCGCAAGACCATCGGCCTGCGCGTCCCGGATCACAAGGTGTTGCAGGAGCTGCTGGCGCTGCATGGCGCGCCGTTGCTGGCCACCACCTTGATTCCGCCCGGAGAAACCGAACCGCTCAATGACGCGGAGATGATCCTCGAGCACTTCGCCCACGGCATTGCGGCGGTGATTGACGCCGGCGCCTGCCCCTCCCATCCGACCACAGTGGTTGACATGACCGGTGGCGATATCGTCGTGGTGCGCCAGGGACGTGGCGACGTAGCCATCCTGGGCCTTTGAAACCATCCCTGCCTGAGACAATCAAACCCGTGGACTTCTCCAACACCCTGCAAACCGTCCTGATCTACGCCCTGCCGGTGCTCTTCGCCATCACGGTGCATGAAGCCGCGCACGGGTATGCGGCACGCCACTTTGGCGACAACACCGCATGGATGCTGGGTCGCATCACGCTGAACCCGCTGAAACACATTGATCCGGTGGGCACCATCCTGATGCCACTGCTGCTGTATTTCGCCACTTCGGGGGCGTTCCTGTTTGGTTACGCCAAGCCGGTGCCGGTACGTTTTGGCAATCTGCGCAACCCCAAGCGCGACATGATCTGGGTGGCACTGGCCGGCCCGGCGGCCAACCTGGCGCAGGCCCTGTTGTGGGGCATCGGCTTTTACCTGCTGCGCGGCGCCGGTGTGAACGAACCGTTCTTCATCAAGATGTGCCAGGGCGGCATCCTGGTCAACGTCGTCATGTTTGTCTTCAACCTGTTTCCGTTGCCGCCGCTGGACGGCGGGCGCATTCTGGTCGGGCTGCTGCCCTACAGGCAGGCGATGCTGGTCTCGCGCGTCGAGCCCTGGGGCTTCTTCATCGTCATGGCGCTGGTGGTCTCCGGCGTCGTCAGCGCCCTGTGGATGCAGCCGCTGATGACCCTGACCTATGGCCTGATCGAGCTCCTCCTCACGCCCCTGTCGCTCCTGATTTCCTGACTTCCTGATTTTCGAACTCCCCGAATGAAATCCTTGCGCGTCCTCACCGGCATCACCACCACCGGCACCCCCCATCTGGGCAACTACGTTGGCGCGATTCGCCCGGCTGTCACGGCCAGCCTGAATGCCGGCACCGAGAGTTTTTACTTTCTGGCCGATTACCACGCACTGATCAAGTGCGATGAACCTGCCCGCATCCAGCGCTCCACGCTGGAGATCGCCGCAAGCTGGCTGGCCGCCGGGCTGGACCCGGCGCGTGTTTTCTTCTACCGCCAGTCCGACATCCCTGAAATTCCGGAACTGACCTGGCTGCTTGCCTGCGTCACGGGCAAGGGCCTGCTCAACCGGGCCCATGCCTACAAGGCGACCGTGGACAAGAACACTGCCGCAGGCAGCGAGCCCGACGCGGACGTGACCGCCGGACTCTTCATGTACCCGGTGCTGATGGCGGCCGACATCCTGATGTTCAAGTCGCACAGAATCCCCGTCGGGCGCGACCAGATTCAGCACATCGAAATGGCGCGCGACATGGCGCAGAGCTTCAATCACCTGTACGGCGAACACTTCGTGCTGCCGGAAGCCGCCATCGAAGCGTCGGTGGCCACTTTGCCCGGTCTGGACGGGCGCAAGATGAGCAAGAGCTACGACAACGCGATCCCGCTGTTCGCCCCGCGCGAGCAACTGCGCAAGCTGATTGCCGGCATCGTCACCGACTCGCGCGCGCCCGGCGAGCCCAAGGACGTCGAAGGCTCCGCCCTTTTCCAGATCTACCAGGCATTTGCCAGCACCGAAGAAACGGACGCCTTGCGCCAGGCCTATGCCGACGGCATTGGCTGGGGTGACGCCAAGAAAGCGCTGTTCGAGCGAATCGACCGCGAAATCGCCCCGATGCGCGAGCGCTATGAAGCCTTGATGGCCGACCCGGCCGGCATGGAGACGATCCTCCTTGCTGGCGCGGCCAAGGCGCGCGAACTGGCCACGCCGTTCATGGCGGAATTGCGCGCGGCGGTAGGGCTGCGCGGCCTGGGGACACAAGGGGCCGGCGCAGGTGCCGGCGCCGTATCCGCCACACCCTCGCCTGCAGGCATGGGCGCGTTGCCCACGTTCAAGCAATACCGCGATAAAGACGGCCAGTTCTATTTCAAGCTGGTTGACGCCAAGGGGCAACTGCTGCTGCAAAGCACCGGATTTGCCTCACCGCGTGACGCTGGCCAGGCCATCGCCCGGCTTCAAGGCGAGGCTGCGGCGGCGCTGGCCGAACTTGCGGGGCAGGTTGTGCCGGCGCCACAGGTGTCGCCTGCGACCATTGACGACGCGCTGAAGGCGCTCCAGCGGGCAGCCGCCGGCTGATCCGCACCACCCCCAGAGGCTCCGATGCACTACGATGATCGCCTGGCCTTGCGAAAATTCCTGCCATACGGTTGTCCGCGCCGCTATGCTTGCTCACCCAGGACTTAGGAAGGATCTCTCCGATGAACCTCTATGTAATCGACGACCATCCCCTGATGCGCGAAGCCATGGTCATGCTGCTGCGCCGGTTGCGTGCCGGGGCAAATGTGGTGGAAGTGACACACCTTGGTCAACTGGCCATGGCCGTACGCGACCACGGTGAACCCGAGCTGATCTGCCTGGACCTGAAGTTGCCCGACACCTTGGGCGTTTCAGGCGTCAGGGAAGTCCGTAGCCGCTACCCGCATACCCCGCTGGCCGTCATTTCGTCCGAGCTCGCGGTCGACTGCGAAGAAGCGTGCATTGAGGCCGGTGCCGATATCTACATCGAAAAATCGGCGGGCGCCACGCAAATCAGCGCCGCACTGAAGGCGCTGCTCACCACCGAAAGCGAGCTGGACCAGGACGAGCTCGACGGTGTCGAGACCAAGCTGTCCAAGCGGCAAAAGCAGTTGATCGTGATGCTCGACCAGGGGCTGAGCAACCGAGAGATCGCCGAAAAACTGGGCATCAGCGAGCACACGGTCAAGGTCCACCTGTGGCGCCTGTTCAAGCGCCTGGGCGTGAACAGCCGCACCCAGACCCTGCACTACGCCCGGGTCAACGGTTTGCTGATTCACTGAGGAGCGGGCGCGACCACGGTTTCGCGGCGATGCGAACCGGCGGCAAATTCACCCCATATCGAAGCGGCCTGCGGAAGTCACCCGCGGAAACATCAACCTATACTGGCAGGCACATGAATGATGAGCCGCCTTATGCCTGGGTCGTGGTCTGGAGCGCCTTCTTCAGCCTGGCGGTCATCTTCGGGGTGTCCTATTCATTCGCCGCCTTCTTCGGGTCTTTCGCCACCGAGTTCGCGGCGCAGCGGGCCGACGTGGCGCTGGTGTTCGGCCTGTCCGGGCTGATCTATTTCGTGCTCGGCGCGGGCGCCGGCATGCTGGCCGACCGGTTCGGCCCGCGGGCGGTGTGTTGCGCCGGCATGCTGTGCATCGCCGGCGCCCTGTTCGCGACCAGCCTGGCGCAATCGATGGCGGCCGTGTACCTGAGCTATGGCGTCGGCATCGGGGTGGGCATTGCCCTGGTCTACACCCCCGCCATCGCCTGCGTCCAGCCCTGGTTCACGCGCCGGCGCGGCCTGGCCGCGGGCATCGCCAGCGCGGGGATCGGCGCCGGCACCCTGGTCGTGCCGCTGCTGGCGACCAGCGCCATCGCCTGGGTGCAATGGCGCGACGCCATACGCCTGCTGGCGCTCGGCGTGCTGGTGCTGGGCCTGGGCGCGGCGCTGCTGCTGCGGCGCGCCCCGGCAGCCCGTCGCCCGGCCTCGGGCGAAGTGCCGGGCAGCAGCCTGCGCGAGGCCCTGCACAGCAGCAGCTTCTGGTGGCTTTATCTGTCCGCCGTGGCCGCCGCGCCGACGATGTTCGTGCCGTTTGCCCATGCGTCCGCCGCGGCGCGCGACCTGGGCATCGGCGATTCGCTGGCCGTGGGCCTGGTCGGCCTGATCGGCATCGGCAGCCTGGTGGGCCGTTTCGTGATCGGCGCCCTGGCCGACCGCATCGGCCGCGGCAAGACGCTGGTGCTGATGCAGCTCTCCATGGGCGCGTCGTATCTGCTGTGGTACGGGGCTGGCGGCTATGCGGCGCTGGCGCTGTTTGCGCTGTGGTTCGGCCTGAGCTACGGCGGCATCGTGTCGCTGCTGCCGGCCCTGTGCATGGACCTGTTCGGCGCCCGCGCGGTGGCCAGCATCATCGGCACGCTGTACACCGGCGCGGCGCTGGGCAACCTGCTGGGGCCGGTCGTCGCCGGCGCGGTGTTCGACCGGGTCGGCAGCTACGGCCCGGTGATCTGGGCCTGCATCGGCCTGTCGGCGCTGGCGACCCTGGCGTCGGCCCGGTTGATCGGGCCGCAGCCCGCTGCGAAAGCACCCGGCTGACGGGCCCTGCGGCGCTGTTCACGCGTTGCCCCGAAGGCGCCGCCTTTCACGGTGCGGGCGACGCGCAGGTGACCCGGCAAGCCTAGTAGGCGCCCATGTAGTCGCGCTTGCCGATGGGCAGCCCGTTGTGGCGCAGGATGTCGTAGGCGGTCGTGACATGAAAGAAGAATTGCGGCAAGCCGTAGTGGGCCAGATAGGCCTGCCCGCTCAGCTTCTTCTCTTTCGGCGTGCCCGGGCGCAATACGATTTCCTTGCTGTCGCTGCCTTCGAATTGCGCGGCGCTCACGCTGTCCAGAAACGCCAGGGTCCGGGCCAACAGTGCGTCGAGATCGGCAAAGCTCGCTTCCTTGCCTTCATAGGCAGGAACTTCGACGCCCGCCAGGCGTGCCGAGATGCCGCGCGCAAAGTCGGCGGCAATCTGCACCTGTTTCACCAGTGGAAACATGTCCGGAAACAGGCGTGCCTGCAGCAAGGCGTCGGGCTCGATCGATCTGGCCGTGACATGCGCGTCGGCCTGCGCCAGGATGGCCCGCAGGGCCGTCAGCATCTGGGTGAAGACGGGGACGGAATGGGTGTACATCGGGCTGGTCATGGTGGTTCCTTGGTGGGTGTGAAGAATGCCGGGATTGAGAGGGGTACTGCCTGCAGGGCCAGGGACCCCAAGCCCGGCCCTACGGACTGAATGGTGGCCCCGTGAGGGCAAAAGCAAAAAAGGTTTGCTGCGAAATGAATAGCAACAAACCTTTGTGCATACTGGCGGAGAGGGTGGGATTCGAACCCACGGTACCTTGCGGTACGCCTGATT
>CAVSCI010000005.1:0-150928 GCA_963726365.1 uncultured beta proteobacterium
GCTGTACGAGATTGAAAATATGCGTCCAGGCTAAAGCCCGAGGCTGAATCGCCCCGGGTTTCGTGGAGGCTAGTTGAATAAATGCCAATGTCTGCTTTGGAGCGAGAATTTCCAACAAGCCACAGTCGGGTTTCAATCCAAAGCATGCATCCGGCAAACAACCCGAGCGAGCCAAAGCCCGCCAGAACGCAGGTTTGCTGGCTGGCGTACAAGCTCTGTCACCGAACCCAACCGAACTAAAGGCGTTCGTAACAGGCCCTTGGACCGCTGTAGACGTAAAAAAAGCCAGCCTGGTTAGATCTGATCTTTTTGCACCCCTGAGGGATCTGGTGGCCGGGGCGGAATCGAACCACCGACACGCGGATTTTCAAGACAAGGCGCGGTCGGGTTTCGGGTGTCCGTAAGTCGAAGAAACGTAACGAGTTTTGCCCTCTGTGTCGGGTCTGGTGCTGGCGTTACCGAACCTGTTCCCGAACCCCACCTAGCCGCCCGGTTGCATCGCCATACGTTTTCTCTATGTGGATCAAGGCAATGGCGGGGCTGGGTACCGAACTTCACCGATCTGGCCCCATGGCGGCGTTTCGCGGGTGGCCCGGGAGTTCGACTGTTCTGTCTGGTTTCGGCGTCGCATTGGAGCGTAAGCGCCGCTGGTCTACAGCTTGAAAATCAATCCAAAAAGAAACTTCCGCACCGCCGGAATCGATAGTGTCTAAACTTCAACGCGGCTCTGGATCTCAGAGTCAGCGGTCGCAAGGTAATTCCAACTTCAAATGGAGAAATGAATCATGGTGCGAATGTTTGTACGACATAAAGTGAAGGACTACCGCGTATGGAGGAAAGCCTATAACGGCTTCGACGCTGAACGCGGGACAATGGGGGTGATCGGTGCGGCCGTCTATCGGTCCGCTGACGATCCCAATGACATCACCGCGTACCACGACTTCGCGAACCTCACCAAAGCCAGAGCATTCGCAGGCTCAGCACGGCTCAAGGAAGTCATGAAAGGCGCGGGGGTAGCAAGCGTCCCGCAAATCTGGTTCGTCAAGGAAGCCTAGTCGTTCTCATCGATGTCACGACACGGCTTCAGCGTCGCTGGCCGTGTCGGTCACCCCACCTCAACCACCCTCGCCACATCCCCACGGCATTCCGAGCACGACCCGACCAGCGGCAGATCGTCAGCTTTGAAAGCCCCAGTGAAGTTCTTGATGGTGGCGGCACTGGGTTGCACCATACGTTGGAGAGCAACCGCTTCTTGGCGTCAGCAGAAACACTTGCCACAAATTTACTATTGGTTGCCATAGATCAAACATGAGCGTCCCTTTTAGGTTCAGCGTGACTAAAGGGAGTACGTTTTATTTGGAGGAAATCATGACCGATCGATCTACTAATAAGCCCCTCGTCGCCCTTCGGTGCACTGTTGCGGTCGCAATCACGCTGACGATGGGTGTCGCCCTTTCGCAGAACTTACCCAAGGAAGGCAGCTACGACTACATCAGTTGCTGGTCGGGCACCAGTAAGGACATACCGTTTTCGAAAACCCACGCATTCGGCAACTATGAGTTCGTTGTCACTAATCGAACCACTCCAACCGGCGGCATGTTCGACATGACGGTCGCACGCTGTGTTGGCCTTTACAGCATGATTGAGGGCAAAGGCGACAATTCGTCCTTCTGCGAAGCCATCGACAAAGATGGCGACAAATTTGTCGTGCGCAACTCAATCGAGGGGGGCAAGCCTAAACAAGAGGGAATCACGGGGACCGGCAAGTACGAGGGCATGACCCGCATCGGCACGACCGAAATGTTGGGCAGATTCCCGTTGGTCAAGCCTGGGGTGGTTACTGGCTGTGCCCGGCAGACAGGAACCTACAAGATGAAGTAATGAGCTTGTTCAAAGTAACGTCGGCGGTTACCGTTTGATTTGGCGCAATAAGTACGAATCGTTGGTCAGGCCCACTTCAGGTGGGTGAAATACCCGCGCTAATAAGGTTTGTCTCCAACTTAGCGACTCACCCCAGCCTAACCCGCTGGGGTCTTTTTTTGGGCGATCGCCTCACGCATTGTGTTCCCTGCATTCATTGGTCAACCCGGACTGAATGCCGGGTTTTTCGTTTCTGGCGCATGACAATCCCGAAGCGCTGAGCCACGGCCATTACGGCACGACCGATGAATGGTGAGCCACGATGAGCCACTTGCCGCCTCGGTTACGGAACACCATGCTGTAGCGCGCAGGGCGCGATGTTGTCTTGCCATCGCTAACATCTGAGAAGGTGTAGTAGCCCGTGCTGACTGCAATGTCGCCGTACACACGGAGGAATTCCTCGCCAAACGTGACCCTTGCATTCGGTCGTCTTGCAGGATCCTTGAAATACTCGGCGATGGCGGCCGGGTTGGGCGCGACGGTCTTCGCGGTGGTTCCCCATAGCACTGCGTCGGTGTCATACATGGCTGTAATACGCGCCCGGTCACGACTGTTGTAAGCCGCTTGCCACGACCCAGTCGTCTGGGCCGATGTCGCCTCCACACTACTGCCAACACCTGAGCCTGTTGCGCAAGCTGACAAAAACACCGACAAGAGCAAGGAATACAGTATTCGCATGATGGGTCGCCCTTCTGGGTTGGTTACCGAGCGTGTCACCCTATACCTCAACCTCCGGGATGTAAAGCTGCCTCAACCAACCGTCGGCCTGCATAAGCACCACCGAACCCCGCTACCGAACCCGCCTCCCATCCAAGGGCCGATGCCCAAAAGACAAACCCCACACTTTACATAGCGGGGCTTTCAATACTTGGTGGCCTGGGGCGGAATCGAAACACGAAAAGCGGATTTTCAAGACAAGGCACGGGCTCGGTCTGCGGTGTGCCGTAAGCGGAAGAAACGTAAGGAGTTTTCCCTGTGTGCGATCTGGAGCGGCGATACCGAACCTGTTCCCGAACCTCACCGAGCCGCCGGGGTGCATCGCCATACGTTTTCTCTATGTGGATCAAGGCAATAGCGGTGGTGGTCACCGAACTTGACTGATCGTGTCGTATGGCGGCGTTTGCGGGTGTCGAGGGGTGTAGTGGCCGTGAGGCGGTTTCGTCGTGTATGGCACCGTTATCCTGGCGCTACCGTCTCACGCATACATCGGGCCTCGCCAACGCATCGTCAGCATCGTCAATTTGGCGAAGGGCTGAGTTGCGGCGTTAACATTCTTCGAGATTTGCGATCTGCCTGCTCCACAGCAACCATTGGCAATCAGGGACCGACAGACAGCTATGTGACTAGCATCCGGGCAAAGTGAGCAGAGGGGTTGCACCACCGCAGCAGCTCAGGGAACAACCGAGCCACTCAAGCCAGCCTTGTCGGCTGCCGCCATTACTACTTCCTTCCCCCGCGCGGATTCAATGAACTTCTGAAGATAGGCAAGGCCTGTTTCACGGCCCTTTGGGACGCATATAGCCCAATGCTCGACTCCCGATTTGCCGTCAAGAATCCGCGAATTTGGAATATCACGGGACATATTCAGGAGAATGGATTTATTGGTTGCATAGACATCAATTTCTTTTTCGAGAAACATCTGACTTGCGGTCTTGAGAGGCGGCATCGGGACGACCGCTGCATTCCTGAGCAATTTGGGTAGCGTAATGAGCGACGTACTACCTTGCGTCACGCCAATTCTCACTCCAGTGCGGTCCACGTCAGAGAATTTCGAAACTGTCGAACCTGCTACCACCAGGTACCCAAGTTCAATGTCCAGTACCGTGGTGGTGAAGTCCATCTGTGCCGCACGTGCAGGCGATGCATTGGTACCTGAGAAATCAATCTTTCCCGCAGCAATCCCTGCAAGCAACTCGGCTTGCGATTTCACTTCCACCAGCACGAACTCCACTCCAAGACGCTCTGCCAGAGCTTTTCCAAGATCTGTGGTTACTCCTTTGGTCGGGCTTATAGAGGTGACACCAACTCGCAAACGCCCGGTCGGCGCCAATGACTGTCGTTGATCGTCGCTAGGTGAAACAGGGAGTCCAGCACAACCGACAAGTGCTGCGATAAGGAACAATGTACCTGCACATAGCAAGCGGCGGATGGGGAGCATAGAGACATCCTTTAGCTAGCGCCGCTCCCAACACAGGTCGGGACCAATCGGGTTCGCCAATCTAACCTAATTCTTGATGGAAGTCACAGGTTAGTTTTTGACCGAACTCGCCCCGTCGCACTCCGAGTCCATAACTCAGGACTAACGCGGAAGTCGGGCGATCACGTCGATCTCAATGGGAACACCAGAGGGGAGACTCCCGGCTCCCACCGTAGTTCTCGCTGGTTTGCTCTCCCCGAGTCGCTTGGACATCACATCGTTCATCTTTGCAAAATCGGCCAAGTTGGTCATGTAGACGTTGACCTTCACGACATCTTTCCAAGTGGCACCGGCACCAGCCAGCACCGCCTCAATATTGTCGAACACCCTGTTAGTCTGAACGGTGATATCGCCCTGAACGGCCAAATTGGTCACTGGATCTCTGGGTGTAAACCCGGCAGTGAACAAAAACCCATTTGCGACGACGCCTTGAGAGTAAGGCCCAGCGGCCTTGGGCGCTCCTGAGACGGCAACCGTCTTTAGCTCCCCGCCCATCTGGGCGCAGCCCGTGAGAATCAGGGCAAATAGAAGGCCAGTGATACGCGCAATTGAACCGAGCATCATGAACTTTCAAAGTGGATGTGAAGTCGCACGATATACAGTCTTGAGTCGAAGTCAACCCGAGCGAGCCAAAGCGGTCAGCCCACCACCGAACCCAACCGAACCGAAGGCGTTCATGACAGCCCTTCAGGAATGCCATGGACGTAAAAAAACCAGCCGGGTTAGAGCTGGTCTTTTTGCACCTGAGGGATCTGGTGGCCTGGGGGGAATCGAACACGACACGCGGATTTTCAAGATTGGAAGTTCTACTTTGCAACTTTGGATGTACTCGATCAACACGAGGATGCGAATCCTGATCAAGTCTCAGGGTCATAGGTATTCCGCTCGGCTTGGCTAGGTACTCGTCGCGCCACAACGGCATGTCGCGCAAGTTGTGACTGGAACGTTAACCTGTGATGGACTCGTAGACACGGTTAATCTTTGAAGATGCAGCATTGCTGGCCGGAGCACGTGATTGACGTATGCGTTTGCTCATATTTGTGAGTGGAGGACGCCTCAAGGTCGCACCATGCAGATGAATGATGAGCAACGATCAGCCACTTGCCGCCGCTTGGCTGCGGAAAGTCATCTGTAGGACAGCGCGATAAGGAAGCGACGTATTAGGTCGACGGTTGCCATCGCCAAGTTTTAGGAAATGCGCACGACAAAATGTTGTGTACATCAAATCACTATGGACTGCAAAAATTAATACTGCGTTGATAGAAATCAAAGCTCAGTGACGTGCACGGTAACCACACCTGCCACTAACTGGAAGTCGAGTCACGCTTTGGCATCCGAGCCATGAACGTGAGTAGCCGCGTGCTGACAGCATCGATGTCGCCGTGGTGTGGAACTGCGCCGTCGGAGCCATCGACCCATTTGGGGAGCGAGCATTCGCTGAGACGGCGGGACAGGCTGATGCTATTGCGGGAAGAATATTGGACAGCAACTCGGCATCCAGCCGCCCGCCCCCTGTGGGTGAGTCGCTGGGCGCACGACATTGCGTTTGACGATGACCACGCCGTCTTTAGGACTCGTCCAGATTGTCTCGACCTCACCAAGGTTGTTGGTTGTTACCACTTTGTAAGCTTGAAAGTGCCTGCCGGCACGGTCACATCACCCAGGACTCGACTTTCAACTCACCTCCATCGGCATGGACTGTCCGCTGGCCTGCACGGTCCTGACGTGCTTCGATGTCCAGGTCTTCCCGACCTCTAGGGGCCACCGGTAACCACGGGCGGATCGTACGAAAACACGTGCTTTCCGGCGCGGTCTAGCGAGGCGAGGTACGCGTATGTCTTCGGGTCAATAACCCACCCTCCAACCTCAGGTGAGGCTGAGATCACCACCGGCTTGCCCTGCCAGGTGCTGTTGCTGAGGGTCCAGACCACTTTGCCGAAGGAATTCCCCAGACTGCCGTGACTCTTGCGTTGGAGCGTCGTGACGTGCCGACGGGGGAGGCAGCCAGGCCCTCGGCCACCGGTGGTGTCGTGCTGCATCCGCTGGCGAGCAAAGCGCCAGCCACACCGATGCCGACGGCAAAAGCATTGAACATAAGACGGGATTTCATGTTGCTACTCCTTGGTTCGAGAACAAACGCCTCTGGGAAAACCATCCCGTACAAGAGGCACCTGAATCGCAGACCAGCGCCTAACGCACGGAGCCGTTTCCAGTCTAGCGACGGGTAAAGGCGCAGCGTTGATATTCGTCAAACGAAAGCAGCAATGGCGGCAACACCCAACGACGGTTGATCGCCGGAACTTGACACTCCGTCGGAAAACCCGGCCGGTTGCTCCCACTGTCACCCCACCTCAACAACCCTCGCCACATCCCCACGACATTCCGAGCGCGACCCGACCAGCGACAGGTCACCGCTTTGACTGCGTCCTTGAAATACTGCGATGGCGGCTTTTCAGGAGACAGATGGCGTTATCGTTCTGATTGGCATCGGTGCTGGTTTCGGAGCACACTGGATCAGTATCAATAAATGACAGGAAGTACCCCATGATCGCAGCAGCCCTACCCGTAGCCGCTGGCGTCGCTAAGGCGTCTATCGTTGCAGCACCCGGCATCTTGAGCGCAATGGCCAAGGCTATCCAGACGCTGTATGCATTGCAGACGAATTCAATCAGTATCTCGACAAGCACATTGAGGAAATGAAGCTGTCTCAGAACCCTACCGTGTCGCGGACGGGCAGGGTTTTGGAGATGGCCAAGTTCGGCTTCGGCGTCGGCTACATCACGCCAGTCGTGGTAATCGCCGTGGGTCAACTACTGCTCGGCAACCTTTGGGAGCCATTGCGGAAGTTGCCACGGCGGCGACCCTATCCAACCCGATTGCGATGACTTGTGCAGCCGTAGGCGCGATCTACTATGGCTGGGGCGCTTTGTCAGACAAAGAACGCGAGGAGATTCTCGACAGACTCAGTACAGGTCTTGAGGTTGGGCGCGATGGTCTTTGTCGGTGGTGCGATTCGTCATTGACAAGACAAAAGAGGTTCTGAGTTCCAAGAACATCACGGAATTTAAGGACTACATCGCGGCGGCAGCTGACGTCTTCGGCCGGACCCTTGGCGATGTGACAAAGAAATTGTCCGACATGGCTACAGACTTCCTTGACTTATTCAGGAAAAAATCAGGCGAAGTCGCTGAGAAGACCGGTGAGGCGTTGACTGACGCCTATGGCGCCGTCGTAGACACCGCCATCGAAGGGGCAGAGCGTACCAAGAAGGCATTTACTCGATCTAGCAAGCCCAAAAGCACCAAGGCGTGGGTGCAGTCGTACATGGAGGTAACTGAAATTGCGCCCAAGGTTCAACGCGAGCGTGTTGCGACCGTGAAGGCAGCCGCTGGAAAGCCTGATGTAGCGCCGAAAGCCAAACGCAAGCCGGTCGTGAAAGCGAAGGCTGAAATCGAGCCTCAAGGCAAAGTGGGTGTAGCCTCTAAAACCAAGCGCAAGCCTGTCTCACCAAGCAGGGCTGGAGAACCGAAGTTGGCCTGAAGGCTCGACACGAAATCTGCCGACTTGCATTGCACAAGCCCGCCACCGAACCCAACCGAACTGAAGGCGCTCCTGACAGGCCCCTGGGCCGCTATAGACGTAAAAAAACCAGCCGGGTTAGAGCTGGTCTTTTTGCACCCCTGAGGGATCTGGTGGCCTGGAGCGGAATCGAACCACCGACACGCGGATTTTCAATCTTCCAAGGAGTCGTTGTAGATCAAAGCGCTTGTCCCTCTCACCATCTACAAATCCTATTTTTCTGGTACTTCCGTTCCCTTTGGAAGATGTCCAAAATCTGGGGTTTTGTAGACGGCTACTTTCTAAGTGCGGACGCCTCCGCGTGGTCTTTCGTCCCTCTGACAGCCTTGTTCCATGTATCTACAAGTCCGGACTCTTGAATCCCGTCACGTATTGCAGCCTTGATCACGATGTAGAGCACCCACATCGAGACCATGAACCCGATCAAAGACGCTGCAAGGTAGGTGAGCGTGAGCCTTGTCAGCTCGGCATCCAGCACTTGTATGTTCATCAATCCTCCCGTTAAACCGCACCATTCTCTCTCAGGCCAGAGGCAAATCAAAATGAGTTGCAGGAATGCAAAACTGCCGCTAACATTGGAAGTGAGTGAGGGGTGCTACACCCTCTGGAGCTTGACCGAATATGGGCAGCGACCACCTCTACCGGCTACCGGAAGGTCATCAGGCTTACGCGCTACGCGAACCTGACCGCAACCGCGCATAGCTGCGCTTGTTCTTCCGGAGCTATCCATGAAAAGTACTTCCAAGTTTCGCCGCGTCGCATATGAACGTCAGTGCGGCCTTTGCCACTACTGCGGGCTTCCCATGATCCCGCGAGAAGCCATTGATCATTTCTCAACCAACCTTGCCTTAAGTCAAAAACAAGCCATGACAGTGACAGCGGAATGCAGAACACCTTCATGCATGATGTGATGGTGGTACCGATACCGAGGAGAACATCGCCGCCGCTCACCTAGTGTGCAATCAACGCCGGCACTACATGCGCCCAGCTCCTGATCCTGAAACGTTCAAAGCGCTAGTTCAGAGGCAGTTGGCTCAGGGGGGTTGGCTAAAAAAAGTGATCCGGCAGCGCCTAATCGCCACCCAATTGGAGCTTCTCCCCGGGAGCCGGCAGATGTCCCTACAGAGGCGGTCCTGACGCCGTAAAGCGGCATGTGGCAAAGGCATGAAGTGACCTGCGTAAGCAACGTGACGCCTAACCCCTAGCTCAAGCGGAGCGCCAACGTCGGCGCTGCCAACCCGGACAAGCCCGCCACCGAACCCAACCGAACTGAAGGCGCTCCTGACGGCCCCCTGGGCCGCTATGGACGAAAAAAAACCAGCCGGGTTAGAGCTGGTCTTTTTGCACCCCTGAGGGATCTGGTGGCCTGGAGCGGCCGTATCCTACTTCGAGATTTCCAGTCGGTAGACACGTTCAGTGCCGGACTTATCAGATTTCGTCCCGTAGTAGGCGTCTCCGGCTTTCACGATATAGCGGCACCATTCTTCGGCAGGGACGCTTCTCCATTCAATCAGGACGCAGTATCGACCGTCGTCCGAAATATTCCACTTGCCTTGGGTTGACGAATTCCCGCCGCCAATCGCACGGTTGTCAGACGAGATGATGAACTTTCCGCTTGAGTCGTTTTTCCAGCGTTGCGCATCACCCTTCGCGTTGAGCCTGCTCATGTTCGCATCGGGCAACAACTTGGTCAGTTCATCCTTGCTCAGGGTAACTGGACGAAGGGCATCCAAGTCACGCATGACAGAAGGCGTCTGACCGAATGCAAGTGTGGTGCCGACGAGAGCACATGACGAAAACACGAGGTGGAATATTCTGGTCATGGGAGACTCCTTTCGGGTGAGAAAGCCGACGACGAAGGAACTGGGTCGGATACTGGGCGCTTCAGGCTATACCTCAACCTCCGGGATGTAAAGGTGGCGCTACAAGGCATCGGCGCTGCCAGCCTGGACAAGCCCGCCACCGAACCCAACCGAACTGAAGGCGCTCCTGACAGCCCCCTGGACTGCTATAGACGTAAAAAAACCAGCCGGGTTAGAGCTGGTCTTTTTGCACCCCTGAGGGATCTGGTGGCCTGGGGCGGAATCGAACCACCGACACGCGGATTTTCAATCCGCTGCTCTACCAACTGAGCTACCGGGCCGAGGCCCAAATTATAGCAGGCGAAAAACCGGCTTTCCGATCAGTTGCCGGCCTGGCGCTTGCCCCGCGAGAGGTCAACACCCAACTGCTTCAACTTGCGATAGAGGTGCGTTCGTTCGAGGCCGGTCTTCTCGGCCACGCGCGTCATGGACCCGCCCTCCTTGGCCAGGTGAAATTCGAAGTAGGCCTTTTCAAATTGGTCGCGTGCGTCGCGCAGGGGCTTGTCGAGTTCGAAGCTCTGCTGACCGACAGGCCCCAGGTCATGGGCTGCTGGCAATACCATGCCACCGGTCATGGCGGTCTCCAAGCCAGGGTCCACCGCCTTCAGGGCCGCCACAGGCCCCGATACGACCCTGCGTGCACTCTCCCGCGCCAGACCCTGCTCGACCGCCTTCAGCAGTTTCTGGAGCGTGATGGGTTTCTCGAGGAAGGCCTGGGCACCGATTCGTGTGGCTTCTACCGCCGTATCTATCGTTGCATGGCCACTCATCATGATGACGGGCATGCTCAGCAGGCCCGTGGCAGACCATTCCTTGAGCAAGGTGACACCATCGGTGTCAGGCATCCAGATATCGAGCAACACCAGATCGGGCCGCGCCCGCACTCTCGCGGCGCGGGCCTGTGCGGCGTTCTCCGCGAGCTCCACGTTATGGCCCTCGTCATTCAGGATTTCCGACAGCAGGTCACGGATCCCCAGTTCGTCGTCGACCACCAATATATTTGCCATGATTGCTGCTGAATCCCTTGGTATGACTGCGACAGTCGTCAAGCTGCCGGTGTAGTGTGCAAGGCGAATGATAGCGACACTTGGGCGCCAACGACGATCCCCTCCGACACGCGGTTGGAGATATCGATTCGGGCGCCATGTTCATCGGCGATTTTCTTGACGACGGCCAGCCCCAATCCCGTCCCTCTGGCCTTGGTCGTGACATAGGGTTCAAAAGCCCGCTTCAGGATATGGTCGGGGAAACCACTGCCACTGTCCAGGATGGTGAGTCGCACCCGGCGTGTGCCTTCAACCCACTGCGTGCGAACCACCACTCGCCCTTCGGCCCCCTCACGATGGCTCGACTCCGAGGCGTCCAGCGCGTTCTGCAAGAGGTTATGGATGACTTGCCGCAACTGCTGGGCGTCGCCGCGCACAGGCGGACAGGCCGGATCGAGCTGCGCCTCGATCCGGCTGTTTTCATCGCCCACCTCGGTGCCATATAGGTGCAGCACATCGACGACGAGTTCGTTAAGGTCGAGCGCCTTCAGGTCCGCGGCGGGCAGCCGGGCGTAGTCGCGGAACTCATCGACGAGTCGCTTCATGGCGTCAACCTGGTCGACGATGGTCTTGACCGACTTGGCAAGGAGGGTGTTTTCCGGTGGCGCAAGCTTGCCCGCCAGCTTCATTTCAAGTCGCTCGGCGGAAAGCTGAATGGGGGTCAGCGGATTCTTGATCTCGTGCGCCAGCCGCCGGGCGACTTCGCCCCATGCCTGGGCCCGCTGCGCCGAGACAATCTCTGAAATGTCATCGAATACGAGCAGCCGGGTCGAATCAGGCAACAGCGCGCCCCGCGCCACAACGGTGATGGCGTCCTGCGGCATTCCCTGGGCCGACGCATGCAGCTCGAATGACTGCTGCCAGTGATCCAGCCCGTGCTGCAGGCGTTCACCCTGAAAGGATTCAAACTGCGCAAGAACGCTGTTTGCGAATTCGCCCAACCCGGGGATCAAGGCCAGCGCACGCCCCTCAAAGGCGGCCAGCGGCGCCCGGAGGATCCGCGTGGCCCCGGGATTGGATGACAGGACGACGCCCTGGGAGTCCAGCACGATGACGCCTGCTGTCAGATTGTCAAGAATGGTCTGCAGGTTGGTTCGGGCATCGTCCAGCTGCACCATGGTGTTCTCCACCGCCCCCCGCGCATCAGCAAGCTGCTGGGTCATGTCGGCGAAGGAACGCGTCAAGCCGCCGAGTTCGTCCTTCCCTTGCAGCACGGCCTTGGGGGTGAAATCACCGGCGGCGACCTGACGAACACCTTCCGCCAACAACAGCAGGGGCCGCGCCAGCTGGTTGCCCAGAACCACAGCCAGCAGTACGGCTGCAAACACCGCCAGGAAGAGGCTGAGCGTGAGCGTGCCGATGTACATACGCCGCAAGCCCTCGCGGCCCAGCGCGCGCTCCTGGTATTCCCGGTTGGCCTCCTGCACTGCTATTGCATTGGCCACCAGCGCCGGCGGAAGGGCCTGGGTGACCTGGAGGAACCGAGGCTCGGCCAGCAAGCCGATCCTGGACGTCGGCACCACCGCGAGGGCATTGATCCTGGCGTTTGCCCCCCCCGCAACAGGATGCTCGTCCAGCCCCTCCACGTTGGCCACGACACCCTGGCTGCGCGCGGTGCGCAGCTGCTGCGAAGTGGGTCGCTCCGGATTGATCTGGAAGCGCGACTTCCCGGCGCTGGCAATCAAGGTGCCAGAGGCGCTCCACAGGACAACATCACTGGCATCGAGTTGCTCACTCAATCGTTCGAGACTCAGCGCTGCACTGGTATCGGTTCCGCCGGAAAGCTGGTTCGCCGCCGATCGCGTCTTGCTCGCAAGATCGTTGCTCAACGCGTCCAGTGTTCCGCGGCCCAGGTTCAGACCCGCAAAAAGTGCGCCCTCCACTTTGACATCGAACCAGCTTTCGATGGAACGCGAGACGAACTGGTACGACACCACATAGATCAGGACGCCGGGCACAAAACCGACCAGCGCGAAAATGGCGGCAAGCTTGACGAGCAGTCGGCTGCCAAACTTGCCGCGTCGCAAACGCAACCCCAACCGGATCGCCATCCACAAGATCACCGCCCCAAGAAGGGTGGCCACCACCACGTTCAGGACAAACAGGCGCTCATAGTTGCGCTCGTACAGTTCACGATTGTCAGTGGCCTGCGTCAGCAGGAAGAGCAGGACAAGACCCAGAGCCACCATGGCCGCGGCCCCGATGACCAACGCCCACCGCACTGCACGCGACTGGTACACCCGACCTGGTGCAGCACCCGCAACGGGCGCTGTCACTTGGTGTTCTCCGGCGTCAATCGAAGGCTGCGGGACGCGGCCAGATTCCACTCAGGCTGGCCCACCACCCCGATCTGGAACGGGCGCGGGAGTTGCGAAACATCGAGCCGGAAACGGAATTCCACGTAGTAACGTGCGTCCGCCGCAAGCGGCACCGCATCCGCAATCTTCCAATTGGAAATTCGCTGCACGGCCTGAAGTGCATCCTCGAGCGAATCGAAGTTCTGACTGAAACTCACGCCCAGGCCAACGTTTCCGATGGGTTCAGGAGAGACATTGAGCCTCCAGCGTCGGGTCAGGGGTTGGTAAGCCAGTCGCATGTGGCGAGTCGCAGCGGACACCTTGCTGTCGTACCAGTACCAACGGTCACGCAGCAGTTCCGCCTCGGCAACGAAAAACACGGCGACGCCTTTTTGAAGTGCATCCTCGACGATGGACGGCAACTCCAGCCGGATCTGTGCCGTGAGGAACAGGCCGTCCTCGGCGCGACTTGCCCGCAACTGGGCAATATCCACCGGATTGGCTTGGGCGTGGACTGATTGCGCCCCAAAGAGAATCAGGACGCAGACCAGCAAGAACGCCAGGCTATGCCGCGCGCTTCTCAAGCAGTGCGTAGAAAAAACCGTCGTGATCACCCCTGTGATTGTCCGGGACAGATCCTTCAAACGCCCACAATTGGGGCATTAAGTGCCCAGGCGAAGCCTGCAAGACGGCGTCGGTGTTGTTTGCAACAAACGAATTGATCTGCTCGCTGCCTTCTTCACGGAACACCGAACAGGTGCAGTAGAGCAATCTTCCACCCGCCTTCAGCAAGGGCCACAAGGCCCTAAGAAGCCTGGCCTGAATTACCGCCAACTGCGCAATATCGCTTTCCCGCCGCAACCAGCGCACATCGGGATGGCGCCGGACAATGCCCGATGCAGTACACGGCGCGTCGAGCAGGATCGCGTCAAAAGACTCGCCGTCCCACCAGCTTGCGGGCTCTGCCGCGTCGGCCGTCACCACCCTGGCCGTCAATCCCAGGCGGCGCAGGTTCTGCCCGATGCGGTCACAGCGCGCTGGATCGATGTCCAATGCAGTGACTCGTGCTGCCGAACACTCGAGCAAGTGGGCCGTCTTTCCGCCTGGTGCGGCACACGCGTCCAGGATATTCAAGGCGGCCTTGGGGTCAATGCCACGAAGGAGCAGGGGCGCAGCAAGCTGTGCGCCACCATCCTGAACTGAAACCATGCCGTCAGAAAACCCGGGGATGCCATGGACCGGCATGGCGTGCTCAAGCACGACGCCCGATGGCGCCTGCGGCGAGGCGCTGATACCCGATGCTTGCAACACCTGGAGGTAATCAGCCAAAGTGACACGACGGACATTGGCACGCAGCGTCATGGGTGCGGCGGTGTTGTTGGCACGAAGAATGGCCTCCCACTGGTCAGGATGCTCCTTCTTCAACCGGTCCACCCACCAGCGCGGATGATTCCAGCGTGCAACCGGATCGGTGTCGGTGTCCTTGACCAGCAGATCTCTCTCACGCAGGAAACGACGCAGGCAGGCATTGACAAAGCTGGCCTGAGCCCGGGTTGCGGGATTTTTCTTGGCTGCCTCAACCGCTTGATCAACCAGAGTGAACGCTTCGTAGGGCGCGTCTTCTTGCCGCCAGATCAGCGCAAGCGCGGTGCAGAGCAGGGCATCCACCGCTTCGGGTGGTGCCCTGCGTGCCAGCTTGCGGCAAAGTGCTTGCGCACGCCCCAGAAACCGCATGACGTGAAAAGAAAGGGCCTGAACGCCAGGGCGCAGTTCCCGATCCACGCGCTCCAGGACGGGCGTGAGGGAATGGCCGGACCTTACCTCGGTCAGGACATGTGCCGTGGCTTGAAGCTGCCGCCACAAAGGGATTTGCGCTTTGGTCAACTGCGGGTTTTCCCGGTCATTCATCGTTCTATTCCGTGTTTCTCGGTTGGATCAGGCCTGCCGGCTTGAACCCCCATATGCGCGCCAGCAGCATGGCCGGAAACTGGCCGACAGCGGTGTTGTAAGCAAATACCGAGGCATCAAAGGCCTCGCGCAGACCAGCAGCCTGATCGGCAAGCCGGGCGAGCCGTGCCCGCAGCCCGTCCATCAGACCCGCCTCCGCGTCGCTGCCCGGCTGGGTCGCGATCAGCCAAACATCATCCAGCACACTCTGCGCCGCACAGAGCGCGGCGACGGCCTCGGGATCGAGCGGCCGTGAGCGCGCATTGGCCAGCGATCGCGCATATTGTTCTCCGGCCGAACTGAGGCGGCTCCACTGCGCCAGGGATCCATCCGGCAAGACATCCGGCGGCAGGGCGGCAGGCAGCGTCGCCTGAATCAATGCCGGTTGAACGGCGAGAACACTGTCAAGCGCAGAAAACGCCTTGACGACGTCAGAACGCAACCGCACGAGCCGGTTGTAGGCGCCGACAGCCCAGAACAGGATGATTGCCGCCAACGCAACCCATGCGAGTGACGGTGTCATTTGGCAACCCTGGCAGGTGGCGAGTCGTACATGGATCAGTTTTCAATGAAAAACGCCCAAAGCCAGCGTCAACCGGACTTCGGGCGCTATCGAAAATAGACTATCCGATCAATCTGCGGCAGCACCCTCGCTGCTGATCGTGGTCTCCGCCGATTCACCGGCGCCGGCCAGCTCTGCTGCTTCCGCCTCCGCAATGGCTCGGCGTTCAGCGTCGTCCATCAGGTCTTTGGCCTTGCGTGCCTGGTGGTACGCGAGGCCCGTGCCGGCAGGAATCAGGCGCCCGACGATGACGTTCTCTTTCAGGCCACGCAGTTCGTCACGCTTGCCCATGATGGCGGCTTCTGTCAGCACGCGCGTCGTCTCCTGGAACGATGCAGCGCTGATGAAGCTGTCAGTGGACAGGGAAGCTTTGGTGATACCCAGCAGCAAGTTGGTGTAGGTGACGGGAATCTTGCCGGCGGCACGGAGTGCGTCATTGGTGTCCAGCATTTCCGAACGCTCGATTTGCTCGCCTGCAATGTAGGTCGAATCGCCTGGGTTTCCGACCACGACACGACGCAACATCTGGCGAACGATCACCTCGATGTGCTTGTCGTTGATCTTCACGCCCTGAAGCCGGTAGACGTCCTGCACTTCGTCAACAATGTAGCGCGCCAGCTCTTCCACGCCCAGAAGGCGAAGGATGTCCTGCGGGTCGGCCGGACCGTCCACGATGGATTCGCCCTTGTTGACCACCTGCCCCTCGTGCACCAGGATGTTTTTCTCCTTGGGGATCAGTTCATCCCAGACCTTGCCGTCAGGATCCGTGATCTGCAGGCGAACTTTGCCCTTGGTCTCCTTGCCGAAGGACACCGTGCCGGTCATCTCGGCCAGCATGCCTTTGTCCTTGGGCGAGCGCGCCTCGAACAGCTCGGCCACCCGCGGCAGACCGCCGGTAATGTCCCGGGTCTTCTGGCCTTCGACAGGAATGCGGGCCAGCACCTCGCCGGGGCCCACGTCCTGACCATCGCGCACCTGAACCAGCGAGCCGATCTGGAAGCCGATCGTCACCGAGTGATCGGTGCCGGGGATCTTGACCTCATTGCCGGAGGCGTCGATCAGCTTGACCTGGGGACGCACCACCTTGGCCACGCCACGACGCTTGGGATCGATCACGACCAGCGTGGACAAGCCGGTCACTTCGTCCATCTGCCGTGCAACCGTCAGGCCTTCCTCGACGTTCTCGAACTTGGCCTTGCCGGCGAACTCGGTGATGACCGGGCGGGTCAGCGGATCCCAGGTGGCGAGAATCGTGCCGGCCTTGATGGCCTGGTCAGCCTTGACCGTCAGTGTTGCGCCGTAGGGCACCTTATGACGCTCGCGTTCGCGACCATGCTCGTCATGCAGGATGATTTCACCGGAACGGGAAATCACCACCAGCTCTCCCTTGCTGTTGGTCACATAGCGCATCGTGGCGTTGAACCCGATGACGCCGTTCGACTTGGCATCCACACTGGATGCGACCGCCGCACGGGACGCTGCACCACCGATGTGGAACGTCCGCATGGTCAGCTGCGTGCCGGGTTCGCCGATCGACTGGGCCGCGATCACGCCGACCGCCTCACCGCCGTTGATCAGCCCGCCACGACCCAGGTCACGGCCGTAGCATTTGGCGCAGATGCCAAAACGGGTTTCACAGGTCAGCGCGGTACGCACCTTGACCTCATCCACGCCATCGGCTTCCAGGGCATCGATGAGGTCCTCATCGAGCATCTCGCCAGCCGGAACCAGCACCGAGCGGTTTTCCGGATGAAGGACGTCATCGGCAACAGTGCGACCCAGGATACGGTCACGCAGGGACTCGATCACTTCACCGCCCTCGACGATGGCACGCATGAGATAACCACCGTGCGTCCCGCAGTCCTGTTCGGTAACGACCAGGTCCTGGGTGACATCGACCAGTCGACGTGTGAGGTAGCCGGAGTTTGCCGTCTTCAGCGCCGTGTCCGCCAGGCCCTTTCGGGCACCGTGAGTGGAGATGAAGTACTGGAGCACGTTCAGGCCTTCACGGAAGTTGGCCGTGATCGGGGTCTCGATGATCGAGCCGTCGGGCTTGGCCATCAGGCCGCGCATGCCAGCCAGCTGGCGAATCTGCGCAGCGGAACCCCGCGCGCCAGAGTCGGCCATCATGTAGATCGAGTTGAAGGACTCCTGATCGACTTCATTGCCGTGCCGGTCGGTGGTTTTCTGCTTGGCCAGCTGGGCCATCATCACCTTCGACACTTCATCGCCGGATTTGCCCCAGATGTCGACAACCTTGTTATAGCGCTCCCCCGCCGTAACCAGACCGGAGACATACTGCTGTTCGATCTCCTTGACCTCTTTTTCCGAGCGCGCAATGATGCCTGCCTTTTCCTGGGGCACCAGCATGTCGTCGATACAGATCGAGATGCCGGACTTGGTGGCCAGTCGGAAACCGTTCTGCAGGAGCTTGTCCGCGAAGACCACGGTCTCTTTCAGGCCGCACTTGCGGAAAGAAACGTTGATGAGCTTCGAAATCTCCTTTTTCTTCAACGCCTTGTTGATATTGGAGAAGGGAAGGCCCTTTGGCAGGATCTCACTCAGCAAGGCCCGTCCCACGGTCGTCTCGACCAGACTGGTCGAAGGATCGAATTCGCCGGTTTCCTTGTTGCGGGTGTACTCGGTCAGGCGCACGCTGATCTTGGCAGTGAGTTCAACCTCACCGGCGTCCAGGGCGCGCTGCACTTCCCCGGTATCGGAGAAGACCAGCCCTTCGCCCTTCGCATTGATGCGATCGCGGGTGGTGTAGTACAGGCCCAGCACCACGTCCTGTGAAGGCACGATGGAGGGCTCGCCGTTGGCGGGGAACAGGATGTTGTTGGACGCCAGCATCAAAGTGCGGGCCTCCATCTGTGCTTCCACCGAGAGCGGCACGTGAACGGCCATCTGGTCGCCGTCAAAGTCGGCGTTGAACGCAGCGCAAACCAGCGGGTGCAACTGGATGGCCTTGCCTTCGATCAGGATCGGCTCGAACGCCTGAATGCCCAGACGGTGCAACGTGGGTGCCCGGTTGAGCATCACCGGGTGCTCCTTGATGACCTCTTCGAGGATGTCCCAGACCACCGGCGTACCGGATTCGACTTCCTTCTTGGCTGCCTTGATGGTGGTCGCGATACCCATGGATTCGAGCCGCGCGAAGATGAACGGCTTGAACAGTTCCAGCGCCATCAACTTCGGCAGGCCACATTGGTGCAGCTTGAGCGTCGGTCCCACGGTGATCACGGAACGGCCCGAGTAGTCCACGCGCTTGCCCAGCAAGTTCTGGCGGAAGCGGCCACTCTTGCCCTTGATCATGTCGGCCAGCGACTTCAGGGCGCGCTTGTTGGCGCCCGTCATGGCCTTGCCGCGGCGGCCGTTGTCCAGCAAACTGTCCACGGCTTCCTGAAGCATGCGCTTCTCGTTGCGCGCAATGATCTCGGGCGCCTTGAGTTCGAGCAGGCGGCGCAGGCGGCTGTTGCGGTTGATGACGCGGCGGTACAGATCGTTCAGGTCAGAGGTCGCGAAACGACCACCATCCAGTGGCACCAGCGGACGCAGGTCCGGCGGCAACACGGGCAGCACATCCAGAACCATCCACTCGGGCTTGATGCCGGACTTCTTGAAGGCCTCAAGCACCTTCAGGCGCTTGGCGTTCTTCTTGACCTTCACTTCGGAGCCGGTCAGGTCGCCGCGCAGGCGCTCGGTGGACAGGTCCAGGTCGATGCCTTGCAGGAGTTCCTTGATCCCTTCGGCGCCCATCTTGGCGACGAATTCATCACCGTACTCCTTGCGCTTCGCGTCATAGTCATCCTCGGACATGATGCTGAATTTCTTCAGCGGCGTCATGCCGGGGTCCGTGACCACGTAGGCTTCAAAGTACAACACGCGCTCGATGTCGCGCAGCGTCATGTCAAGCACCAGGCCCAGCCGCGATGGCAGCGACTTCAGGAACCAGATGTGGGCGCACGGGGCAGCCAGGTCGATATGGCCCATGCGTTCGCGGCGTACCTTGGTCTGCGTGACTTCAACACCGCACTTTTCGCAGATGACGCCGCGGTGCTTGAGTCGCTTGTACTTGCCGCACAGGCACTCATAGTCCTTGATGGGGCCAAAGATCTTGGCGCAAAAAAGACCGTCACGCTCGGGCTTGAAGGTGCGGTAGTTGATGGTTTCGGGCTTCTTCACTTCGCCGAAGGACCACGAACGGATCTTCTCGGGCGAGGCCATGCCGATCCGGATGGCATCAAAGTGCTCGTCAGGCGTGAATTGCTTGAACAGGTCGAGTAGTGATTTCATGGGACTCTTTCCTTTTCAATTAAGAACGTTCGAGTTCAATGTCGATGCCCAGGGAACGGATTTCCTTGACCAGCACGTTGAACGATTCCGGCATGCCGGCCTCAATGGAGTGTTCGCCCTTGACGATGCTCTCGTACACCTTGGTACGGCCCTGCACGTCATCGGACTTCACGGTCAGCATTTCCTGGAGAACATAGGCCGCGCCGTAGGCCTCGAGTGCCCATACCTCCATCTCGCCAAAACGCTGTCCGCCGAATTGCGCCTTGCCGCCGAGCGGCTGCTGTGTCACCAGACTGTAGGGGCCGGTCGAACGGGCATGCATCTTGTCGTCCACGAGGTGATGCAGCTTCAGGAAGTGCATGTAGCCGACGGTGGTGGGGCGCTCGAACGCGTCCCCGGTACGGCCATCAAACAAATGGGCCTGCGTGCGCGCGGCCGTGAGGCCCTTGCGCTTCACCACCTCATCGGGGTAGGCCAGCTTGAGCATGGCACGGATCTCTTCTTCCGAAGCACCATCAAACACGGGCGTTGCAAACGGCACGCCGGTGGTCAGATTCCCCGCCATCTCGAGCATCTCTTCGTCGCTCAACTGGGCCAGTTCTTCCTTGCGTCCTGTGCCGTTGTAGAGCTCCTCCATGAATTTGCGCAACTCGGCGACCTTGGTCTCGGCCTGCAACATGTCTCCGATACGCTGGCCGATACCTTTGCCAGCCCAGCCCAGATGGACCTCCAGCACCTGCCCGACGTTCATCCGCGAAGGCACGCCCAGCGGGTTGAGAACGATGTCACACGGCGTGCCGTCGGCCATGTAAGGCATGTCTTCGACCGGAACGATCTTGGAAACCACTCCCTTGTTGCCGTGGCGTCCAGCCATCTTGTCGCCAGGCTGCAGGCGGCGCTTGACGGCCAGATACACCTTGACCATCTTCAGCACGCCGGAAGGCAGTTCGTCGCCTTGCGTCAGCTTCTTGCGTTTCTCTTCAAAAGCCAGATCAAAGCTATGACGGGTCTGCTCGAGCGAATTCTTGATGCTCTCGAGCTGGGATGCCACTTCGTCCTCGGCCGGCCGGATGTCGAACCAGTGGAACTTTTCGACCGAAGCCAGGTAGGCCTTGTCGATCTTGGTGCCCTTGGCAAGTTTCTGCGGACCACCGTTGGCCACACGGCCATTGAGCAATTTCGCAATTCGGTCGAAAGCATCCGCTTCGACGATGCGCAACTGGTCATTCAGGTCCAGACGGAAGCGCTTGAGCTCATCGTCAATGATCTGCTGGGCGCGCTTGTCACGCTGGATGCCTTCACGGGTGAAAACCTGCACATCGATCACGGTGCCCTGCGAGCCCTGGTCCACGCGCAGCGAGGTGTCCTTCACATCGGAGGCCTTCTCACCAAAGATGGCACGCAAGAGCTTTTCTTCCGGTGTCAGCGTGGTCTCGCCTTTGGGCGTGACCTTGCCGACCAGCGTGTCTCCAGGCTGGACTTCGGCGCCAACGTAAATGATGCCGGACTCATCGAGCCGGTTCAGTTGCTGTTCGGAAAGGTTCGGAATATCGCGCGTGATTTCTTCCGCACCCAGTTTGGTGTCACGTGCCATGACGACCAGTTCCTCGATATGGATCGAGGTGTACCGGTCCTCGGCAACGACACGTTCGGAAATCAGGATCGAGTCTTCGAAGTTGTAGCCGTTCCACGGCATGAACGCGATCAGCATGTTCTGGCCAATGGCGATCTCGCCAAGGTCGGTCGATGCGCCGTCGGCGATCACGTCGCCCTTGGCCAGTTTGTCGCCTTTCTTCACGATCGGGCGTTGGTGGATGTTGGTGTTCTGGTTGGAGCGCTGGTACTTGATCAGGTTGTAGATGTCCACGCCAACTTCACCCGCCTGCGCTTCGTTGTCGTTCACGCGGATCACGATGCGGGTCGCATCCACGTAGTCGACCAGACCCCCGCGGGTTGCCGTCACCACGGTACCGGAGTCAACGGCCGCAACGCGCTCGATGCCGGTTCCGACCATCGGCTTTTCCGGGCGCAGCACGGGCACGGCCTGGCGCGACATGTTGGCGCCCATCAGTGCACGGTTGGCGTCGTCATGCTCAAGGAAAGGCACCAGCGACGCAGCCACGGAAACAATCTGGGCCGGCGACACGTCCATGTACTGGACACGCTCTGCACCAACCAGGATCGACTCCCCCTTCTCACGGGCAGACACCAGGTCCCCGGTCAGCCTGCCTTCCTTGTCCAGCGCCGCATTGGCCTGGGCAATGACATATTTGCCTTCTTCAATCGCCGACAGGTAATCGATCTGATGAGTTACCTTGCCTTCAGCCACACGCCGATACGGGGTTTCAATGAAGCCGTATTCATTCAGGCGCGCGTAGAGCGCCAGCGAGTTGATCAGGCCGATGTTCGGGCCTTCTGGCGTCTCGATGGGGCAGACACGGCCGTAGTGCGTCACGTGAACGTCACGCACCTCAAAGCCGGCACGCTCCCGTGTCAGGCCGCCCGGGCCAAGGGCCGATACTCGGCGCTTGTGGGTGATCTCGGCCAGAGGGTTCGTCTGGTCCATGAACTGGGACAGTTGCGAAGCGCCGAAAAACTCCTTGAGGGCCGCGGAAATCGGCTTCGAGTTGATCAGGTCGTGGGGCATCAAGGGCTCCTGCTCGGCCTGACCCAGACGCTCTTTGACCGCCTTTTCAATGCGAGCGAGACCCGTGCGGTATTGGTTCTCGGCGAGTTCGCCGACACAGCGCACCCGGCGATTGCCAAGGTGATCGATGTCATCCACTTCGCCGCGTCCATTGCGCAGATCAACAAGGATCTTGACGACAGCCAGGATGTCCTCGTTGGTCAGAACCATGGGCCCGGTCGACTCCTCGCGGCCCATCTTGGCATTGAACTTCATTCGCCCGACACGTGACAGGTCGTAGGTGTCGGGGTTGTAGAACAGGCGCTGGAACAAAGCCTGCACCGCGTCTTCCGTTGGCGGCTCGCCGGGACGCATCATGCGGTAGATCGCCACGCGTGCAGCAAACTCGTCGACGGTTTCGTCAATGCGCAGGGTTTGCGACATGTAGGCGCCCTGATCGAGCTCGTTCGTGTAGATGCACTGAAGATCCTGCACGCCGGCGGAGCGCAACTTCTTGAGCAGCACCTCGGTCAGCTCATCGTTGGCCTTCGCGATGATCTCGCCGGTCTCGGCATCGACGATATTGCGCGCAACCACGCGACCGATCAGGAAATCTTCCGGTACGCTGATATGCGTCGTGGCAGACTGCTCGAGTTCACGAGTGTGACGGACGGTGACGCGCTTGTCCTTGGCCACGACCACCTTGCCAGACTTGTCGGTAATGTCGAAACGTGCAACTTCACCGCGCAGACGCTCGGAGACGAACTCCATTTGCGCGCCGCTGTCCATGAGACGGAAGTTGTCGTTGACGAAGAAGTTGGCGAGTATCGATTCCGGATTCAGGCCAATCGCCTTCATCAAAATCGTCACCGGCATTTTCCGGCGACGGTCAACCCGGAAATACAGAATGTCTTTCGGATCGAATTCAAAATCCAGCCATGATCCACGGTACGGAATGATGCGCGCCGAGAACAGCAACTTTCCTGAGCTGTGGGTCTTGCCTTTGTCGTGCTCGAAGAATACGCCCGGCGAACGGTGCAGTTGCGAGACGATTACACGCTCCGTGCCGTTGATGATGAAGGAGCCCTTCTCGGTCATGAGCGGCACTTCGCCCATGTAGACCTCTTGCTCCTTCACTTCCTTGACCACCTTGGACTGCGAAGTCGAAGATTCCCGGTCGTAGATGATCAGTTGCACCCGAGCACGCACGGCCGAACCGAACGTCAGGCCACGGGTCTGGCATTCGCGCACGTCAAATGCGGGTTTTGCCAGGTTGTATTCGACGAACTTCATCTCCACGAAACCGTTGTGGGAGACGATGGGGAAGGCAGCCTCGAAAGCGGCCTGCAGTCCGTCGTGTGTCCGCTTTTTGGGGCTTGAATCCGCCTGCAGGAACGCCGTGTAGGCGTCCTTCTGCATCTGGAGGAGGTAGGGTACCTCGAGCACGCTCTCGCGGCTGCCAAAACTCTTGCGAATGCGCTTGCGTTCAGTGTATGAATAGGCCATGGGATCTCCGGTCAAAGACATACGTCCTGGGTCTTTGGCGACTAAAACGTCGAGCAATACGTCTCGACCTGCTTGGTGGCTGGCCTCTACCAACCTTTGGCGGACGGTTGCGCATTGCACGCAACCCGAACCAAGTCGTCTTCTGCAGTCGGGGTCAGAAAACACTCAAAAACAACGCCAGCGGCGCTGCTTTCGGGTGCACTCTGCAAGCACCAAAGGCTGGAGGCCCCTGAGGGCACTCCAGCCTTGCGGACAAACCCAATTACTTGAGTTCGACTTTCGCGCCAGCTTCTTCCAGCTTCTTCTTGGCCGCCTCGGCGTCAGCCTTGGCAAGACCTTCCTTGACAGCCTTCGGTGCACCATCCACCACGTCTTTGGCTTCCTTGAGGCCCAGACCAGTGATTTCGCGCACGGCCTTGATGACCGACACCTTGTTGGCGCCTGCTTCAAGCAGCACCACGTTGAATTCGGTTTTCTCCTCAACCACGGCAGCGGCGGCGCCACCACCAGCGGCCGGGGCCGACATGGCTGCAGCGCTCACGCCGAATTTCTCTTCGATGGCTTTCACCAGGTCGTTGAGTTCCAGGACCGTCATGCTGTCGAGCGCGGTCAAAAATGCGTCTTTATCGAATGCCATTTTCAATTCCTAACAATATTGGTTACAAGGTTGCAGACGCCAATCAGGCGGCCTGCACTTCGCCTTTTTTCTCCGCCAAAGCCGCCAGCACACGGGCCGTACGGGAAATGGGGGATTGCATCAAGCCCAGCAACTGGGCCAACAGAACTTCCTTGGGAGGAATGTTGGCCAACTGCTTCACGCCGTTCACATCCAGGGCTTTGCCACCAAAGGCGCCACCGCGAATCACCAGCTTGTCGTTGGTTTTCGCGAAATCGGCCACTACTTTCGCAGCGGCCACGGCGTCTTCGGAGAAGCCATAGATCAGCGGACCGGTCATCTGGTCGGCGACCACTTCAAACGCACTTCCAGCAACAGCACGGCGGGCCAGGGTGTTTTTCAACACACTCAGACTCACACCCTTGCTGCGTGCATCGGAGCGCAGTTTGGTCATGGCAGCAACCGTGATGCCGCGGTATTCCGCGATCACGAGCGTTTGAGCTTTTGCGGCGAGGCCGGTCACTTCTTCAATGACGGCTTGTTTCTCACTGCGATTCAGACTCAAGGTCTACTCCTTCACAAAATGTGCTGTTTGGCAAAAGGCCTCCCAGCACGCCACATTGCAGCGACCAACTGTTCTGGAACGGATTCCGTCTGCAGCGGGATCGCCATCTGCGTTGGCCCTGAGCCGTCAGGCGAACCATCGAGCTCTGCGATTAAGCACGGTTACCCGTGCGCCAACGGTCTTGGATGGCCTGCACCGGTTTTAACGCCGCTGCAGCCCACCACATCAGGCGGCGCTTTCACGCCTCCTGAAATTTCCACGATTACGCCGAGATGGATTGCGTGTCCACGCGGACACCCACACCCATGGTCGACGACACCGCTACTTTGCGCAAATACACACCCTTGCTCGTTGCCGGCTTGGCTTTGGTCAGCGCATCGATGAGCGCGGCCAGGTTGCCTTGAAGCTTGTCGGAATCAAACGAACGACGACCGATGGTCGAATGCACGATGCCCGCCTTGTCCACCCGGAACTGCACCTGGCCCGCTTTGGCATTCCTCACGGCTGTTGCGACGTCGGCGGTCACGGTGCCTACTTTGGGGTTGGGCATCAGGCCGCGGGGGCCGAGGACCTGACCCAAGGTACCGACCACGCGCATGGCATCCGGCGCGGCAATCACTACGTCGAAGGGCATGTCGCCCGCCTTGACCATGGCAGCCAGGTCATCCATGCCGACAATGTCAGCACCGGCAGCTCGCGCCTCATCGGCCTTGGCGCCTTGGGCAAACACGGCGACGCGCTTCGTCTTGCCCGTGCCGTTGGGCAGCACAACGGCGCCACGAACAACCTGGTCAGATTTCTTGGCATCAATGCCGAGCTGGACGGCGACATCGATCGACTCGTCAAATTTAGCGTTGGCACATTCCTTGACGATGCTCAGCGCATCGGCTAGCGGGTAGAGCTTGTTGCTGTCTACCTTGCCCTGTTGGGACTTCTGTTTCTTGGTGAGCTTGGACATTTATACGCCCTCCACATTCACACCCATGGAACGGGCGGAACCAGCAATCGTGCGAACCGCGGCATCCAGATCGGCTGCCGTCATGTCCTTCATCTTGGTCTTGGCGATTTCCTCAAGCTGGGCGCGTGTAATCACGCCAACCTTGTCGGTATGCGGCTTGGCAGAACCCTTGACGAGCTTGATGGCCTTCTTGATCATGGCCGTCGCCGGAGGCGTCTTGATGATGAAGGTAAAGCTCTTGTCCGCAAACGCCGTGATCACGACGGGCAGGGGCGTGCCGGGCTCGATGCTCTGGGTCTGCGCGTTGAACGCCTTGCAGAACTCCATGATGTTCAAGCCACGCTGACCCAGTGCCGGGCCAATCGGGGGGGACGGGTTGGCCTTGCCAGCTGGGACTTGCAGCTTGACGAAGCCGACGATTTTTTTCGCCATACTTTTCTCCTTTCGGGTGCAAACGCCTCAGACTTGACAGAGGCTCCCCGACGTTAACGACTCACAAACTTCCATCCGCACCGAGTCGCAAGGCGCGAAATACGCTCTTCAGGTCTTTTCAACCTGACCAAATTCCAGCTCAACCGGCGTGGCGCGACCAAAAATCGTCACGGACACGCGAACCTTGTTCTTTTCGTAGTTGACCTCTTCCACCGTCCCGTTGAAATCGGTGAAAGGACCCTCCCTGACGCGGACATATTCGCCCACTTCAAACTCAACCTTGTGGCGCGGCTTGTCCGTGCCCTCCTGCATCTGGCTCACGATCTTTTGCACATCCTCCTCGGAGATCGGAGCGGGCCGGTTCTTCGCGCCGCCGACAAAACCGGTCACCTTGTTGGTGTGCTTTACCAGGTGCCATGTCTCGTCGTCCATGACCATTTCGACCAGCACATATCCGGGGAAAAACTTGCGCTCTGTCGTCTTCTTCTGCCCATTCTTGATCTCGACGACCTCCTCGGTCGGCACCAGAATGCGCCCGAATTTGCCCTGCATGCCGGCGCGGTTGATTCGCTCCAGAATGTTTCGCTCAACCGCTTTTTCCATGCCCGAGTAGGCATGAACCACATACCACTTCAAATCGGGGTTGGCCGACGGGCTGGATGGGAGGCTCTCGACAATTTCAGTCATTATTTTTTCCACCCCAGAATCAGGTCATAGAACACCCACTCAAGCGTCTTGTCAGTCAGCCAGAGGAACAGCGCCATGATCACGACAAAGCCGAAAACATACAGAGTCATCTGAGTCGCCTCCTTGCGGGACGGCCAGACCACCTTCTTGACTTCACGCCAGGCATCCCTGCCAAAAGCCACCAGCTGCTTGCCGGGCTCCGAAGCAAAAAACACGACGACCGCAGCGCCCAGACCCGCAAGCAGACCACCCCACTGCGCAATTGCGCCCTGTTTGCCAAGCAGGTAATAGGCCACCAGAGCCGCAATCACCAGCACTACTGATGCGGCGAGCTTGGCCTTGTCGGCCGTGGTATTCACGGTATCCACTTGTTGCGATGAAGCCATTTTCGGCAAATCCTGCGCTTTTCAGCTTTAAATCAAGGCGCCCATTTAGACGCTGAAGCCCGCCAGGACTCTGGCGGGCTTTGAGGGCCACGAATCAGGTGGCAGGGGCAGTAGGAATCGAACCTACAACCTTCGGTTTTGGAGACCGACGCTCTGCCAATTGAGCTATACCCCTAGAACAAATTACGCCAGGATCTTGGCCACGACACCTGCGCCGACGGTGCGACCGCCCTCGCGGATGGCGAAACGCAGACCTTCTTCCATGGCGATCGGGGCAATCAGCTTGACCGTGATCGACACGTTGTCTCCCGGCATCACCATCTCTTTGCCCTCCGGCAGCTCGATGGCGCCCGTCACGTCCGTGGTGCGGAAGTAGAACTGGGGACGGTAGTTGTTGAAGAACGGCGTGTGACGGCCGCCTTCGTCCTTGGACAGGACGTAGATTTCGCCCGTGAAGTGGGTGTGCGGCTTGATGGAGCCGGGCTTGCACAGCACCTGGCCGCGCTCGACGTCTTCACGCTTGGTGCCGCGCAGCAGGATGCCGACGTTGTCGCCCGCCTGGCCCTGGTCGAGCAGCTTGCGGAACATTTCCACGCCGGTGCAGGTGGTCTTGACGGTGTCCTTGATGCCGACGATTTCGATTTCCTCGCCGACCTTGATGATGCCGCGCTCGATGCGTCCGGTCACCACGGTGCCGCGACCGGAGATGGAGAACACGTCTTCCACGGGCATCAGGAAGGCGCCGTCCACAGCGCGCTCGGGCGGGGGAATGTAGGTGTCCAGCGCGTCGGCCAGCTTCATGATGGCTTCTTCACCCAGGGGGCCCTTGTCGCCTTCGAGGGCGAGTTTGGCGGAGCCGTGGATGATGGGGGTCTTGTCGCCGGGGAAGTCGTATTTGTCGAGCAGTTCGCGAACTTCCATCTCCACGAGTTCGAGCAGTTCGGCGTCGTCGACCATGTCGCACTTGTTCAGGAACACGATGATGTAGGGCACGCCGACCTGACGGGCCAGCAGGATGTGCTCGCGGGTCTGGGGCATGGGGCCGTCAGCGGCCGAGCACACCAGGATGGCGCCGTCCATCTGGGCAGCGCCGGTGATCATGTTCTTGATGTAGTCGGCGTGGCCGGGGCAGTCGACGTGGGCGTAGTGGCGGTTGGCCGTTTCGTACTCGACGTGCGCGGTGTTGATGGTGATGCCGCGGGCCTTTTCTTCGGGCGCCGCATCGATCTGGTCGTAGGCCTTGGCGGTGCCGCCGAACTTGGCCGACAGCACGGTCGTGATGGCCGCGGTCAGCGTGGTCTTGCCATGGTCAACGTGGCCAATGGTGCCCACGTTGACGTGGGGCTTGGTTCGCGTGAATTTCTCTTTTCCCATTTTTTCGACTCCGAAAAAAACCAACAAACATCAGGCATGCGATCCGGTCGCACACCCAAAACTGGTGCCCTTGGCGGGAATCGGACCCGCGACCTCTCCCTTACCAAGGGAGTGCTCTGCCACTGAGCCACAAGGGCAAAATACGCCAACCATTCTTCGCAGACCGACGAGCCAGAGCTGGAGCGGGAGACGGGAATCGAACCCGCGTCATTAGCTTGGAAGGCTAGGGTTCTACCATTGAACTACTCCCGCGTCGATCACAAGGCAGCGCCTGAACGCATATGCCCCAAACCACGCACGGAAACCATTTTCCCAAACACTCTTGCTCGTCTGCGCTGCCAAAACACTGCTGGTGGAGGAGGCTGGATTCGAACCAGCGTAGGCGTAAGCCAACAGATTTACAGTCTGCCCCCTTTAGCCACTCGGGCACCCCTCCTCAGCGAACCGTCGATTATGCCAGCATTTTCCTGATTTTTGCAACACTGCGCCCAAACTGTTACCAACGCAGAGGCGCCAGGCCCTGCTCGGTCAGAAACATATTGGCCTCGTGGAAATGACCGCAGCCCAGGAATGGCACGGGCAGGCGCGAGGCGGAGAGCGGCGAGGGATGATTGGCCACCAGAACGCGGTGCTGTTGCCGTTGGGGCGAGGCGTCAATCAGGGCAGTCTTTCGCTGTGCGTGAGCGCCCCACAGCATGAAGACCACCGGGCGCTCCAGCCGGGAAACGGCGTCGATGATGGCATTGGTCAGCCCTTCCCAACCCTTTTCGGCGTGGCTGCCCGGGTGACCATCTTCCACCGTCAAGCTGGTGTTCAGCAGCAGGACGCCCTGTTGCGCCCAGCGCACCAGTGAACCATTGCCCGCGACGGGCACGGCCGGATCGCGCCGCAGCTCTTTGAAGATGTTGCGCAGGCTCGGCGGAATCTTTTGCCCGTCGGCCACCGAAAAGGCCAGCCCCTCGGCCTGGCCGGGTCCATGATAGGGATCCTGACCCACGATCACCACCCGCACGTCGGCCAGGGCTGTGAGCTCCAGGGCCCGCAAGGGTTGCGACGGATAGACCACGGCACCCGCGTCCAGGCGCGCCTGGACGAACGTACCCAGACGTCGCCCGGCGTCACTGTTGAAAAAATCAGTGGTCAGCGCCCGCCAGTCGCCGGCGACCGGCCAGGCCGTAGGACTCCACGCCGTCAGCCGGGGCGTGGCAACAGGCGCCGACACGACAGGATCCGGCCACAACGCCACTTGGTCCATCATTCAGGAGCTGTCCCAGCTTAAAGAAGTCGAACCACGCTGCAAGTCTGGCAGTGGCTCAGCCAAACAGCTCAGCCAGGGCCAGGCCGGGGTCGGGCGCGCGCATGAAGGCCTCGCCGACCAGGAAGGCATTGACCTGGGCGTCACGCAGCACCTGCACGTCCGCCCGGCTCAGAATGCCGCTCTCGGTGACCAGCAGTCGGTCCGGCGGCACATCGGCCCGCATGGAAAGGGTGGTTTCCAGCGACACCTCGAAGGTGCGCAAGTTTCGGTTGTTGACCCCGATCAGCGGCGTTCTGAGCCGCAAAGCGCGTTCCAGTTCGGCCCGGTCGTGCACTTCGACCAGCACCGCCATGTCCAGACCGAGCGCAATCGCCTCCAGATCGGCCATCTGCGCGTCATCCAGGCAGGCCGCGATCAGCAGGATGGCGTCGGCCCCCATGGCGCGCGACTCATAGATCTGCCAGGCGTCGATCATGAAGTCCTTGCGCAGCACCGGCAAGGGGCAGGAAGCCCGCGCCTGCTTGAGGTAGTCCACGTTGCCCTGAAAGAACTGCTGATCGGTCAACACCGACAGACAAGCTGCGCTGGTCACCCCATCCCCGTCGGCATAGCTCTGCGCGATGTCGGCCGGAATGAAGTCAGCGCGCAGCACGCCCTTGGACGGACTGGCCTTCTTGATCTCGGCGATCACCGCCGCCTGGCCAGCCGCGATCTTCGCGCGAAGGGCGCCCACGAAGTCCCGCGTCAGCACGCGGCTCTCGGCGTCGGCTCGCACCATGGCCAGCGACTTCTTCTTCAGGCCGGCGGCAATTTCTTCGCGCTTGACGGCCACTATTCTGTTCAGGATGTCACTCATTGCTGGGGGTCGGCGGAGCCGTCTTTAAGTACTTTCACAATCATGCGGTGCATCGCCAGCGCCACCACCAGGAAGAGCAGCGACACGCCGATGGCAATCCAAGCGCCGGGGTCACGCCACATGTCAGGCGGCCGCGCTCAGGGCCTGGGCCGTGACGATGAGTTTCTCCAGTCGCGCCTTGGCCGCGCCGGATTCGATCACGGCGCGCGCGCGCTCGACGCCTGCCTTCATCGAATCCACCACGTTGGCGGCGTAAAGCGCCACGCCCGCATTGAGGATCACGATGTCGCGCGGCGCCCCGTGCTGGTTGTCCAGGACACCCAGCAGCATGGTGCGCGACTGTTCGGGCGTTTCCACCTTGAGCGCGCGGTTGCTGGCCATGGCGAAGCCAAAGTCCTCCGGGTGAATCTCGTATTCGCTGATCTCGCCCGCCCGAAGCTCCCCGACCAGCGTGGCCGCGCCCAGGCTCACTTCGTCCAGGCCGTCGCGACCGTAGACGACCACCGCATGTTCCGCGCCAAGGCGCTGCAGCGCGCGCACCTGGATCCCCACGAGGTCCGGGTGAAACACACCCATCAGGATGTTGGGCGCCGACGCCGGGTTGGTCAGCGGCCCCAGGATGTTGAAGATCGTCTTGATGCCGAGTTCACGGCGCACCGGCGCCACGTTCTTCATCGCGGGGTGGTGGTTGGGCGCGAACATGAAGCCGATGCCGACCTCGTCGATGCAGCGGGCAATGGCCTCGGGCGAGAGGTTGATGTTGATACCGAGGCTTTCCAGCACGTCGGCGCTGCCGGACTTGCTGCTGACGCTGCGCCCGCCATGCTTGCTGACCTTGGCGCCCGCTGCGGCGGCCACGAACATCGCGCAGGTGGAGATATTGAAGGTGTGCGAGCCGTCCCCGCCGGTGCCGACGATGTCCAACAGGTGGGTCTTGTCGGTCACATGGACCTTGGTGGAAAACTCGCGCATCACCTGCGCGGCCGCGGTGATTTCGCCAATCGTCTCCTTCTTGACCCGCAGGCCGGTGATCAGCGCGGCCATCAGGACGGGCGACACCTCGCCCTTCATGATCATGCGCATGAGGTGCAGCATTTCGTCATGAAAAATCTCTCGGTGCTCGATGGTGCGCTGCAGCGCTTCCTGGGGGGTCATGGGCATGGAAATCTCCTCAAGTAGACGGATTGTCGGACAGTGCCAGCTTCAGCCCGAAGCCGATGAACATCACGCCGGCCACGCGGTCGAGCCAACGGGTTGCCGTATTCAGGCGCTGCCGCACGGCGCCCAGGCGCTGGCGGGCCCAGGTTGCGGCCAACGCCCAGCCGATGTTGACCCACAGCCCGTTGAAATTGAACAGCGCGCCCAGCAGCAGGAAGGCCAGCGTCTTGTCAGGCGCGGACGGTGCAATGAACTGGGGCACGAACGCCAGGAAGAACAGCGCCACCTTGGGATTGAGCGCATTGGTCCCGAAACCCTGCAAAAACACTTTTTTCAAGCTCTTTTGAGCACTTCCCAGCGTCGCAGGGTCACTATCAGCTATCAATAGAGGAGTTTCCGGGCGCCGCGACAGCAGCATGGATGCGCCCACATACAGGAGGTAGGCCGCACCCACCCACTTGAGCACGGTGAATGCCGTTGCCGAGGCTGCAAGCAGGGCGCTGACCCCGAGCGCAGCGGCAAAAATGTGAACAAGACAGCCCGCGGTGATGCCCAGCGCCGCCACCACGCCTGCCCGCGCGCCGGACCGAAGCGCGTGTGTAACGATGTAGAGCACGTCGGGCCCCGGCGTCAGGTTCAGCAACAGGCCGGCGGCGACGAACAGGCCGAGGTGGTGAATGTCGGGCATGGTGCGTGGAACTCCAGTAATCCCGTCAGGCGCGAAAAAACCCGCGGATCGCTGTAAGGGCCCGGTCCACGCCGGCGGCATCCACATCCATGTGCGTCACGAAACGCAGGCGGTACAGCCCGGTGGCGAGAATGCCCTGCGCCTGCAGATGCGCCAGCAGGCCGGCCGATTGATCGCGGGCCGCGCCGGTCAGGTCGGCAAACACGATGTTGGTCTGCGGCGGCTCGACCTGTAGCCCCGAGATGCCAGCCAGCCCTTCGGCCAGCCGCCGAGTCAGCGCGTGATCCTGCGCCAGCCGCTCGACATGGTGGTCCAGCGCAAACAGGGCCGCCGCTGCCAGCAGGCCGGACTGGCGCATGCCACCCCCGGCCATCTTGCGGATGCGGTGGGCGCGGGCAATGAAATCCCGCGACCCGCACAGCGCCGAGCCCACCGGCGCGCCCAGGCCCTTGCTGAAGCAGACCGAAACACTGTCAAAGCACTGGGCGATGCGCCCGGCTTCAGTGAAAGGTGTTGAACCCGTGATTTCGGCCTGCGCCACGGCCGCGTTGAACAGCCGCGCCCCGTCCAGGTGCCGCGCCAGGCCATGCCGGGCGGCCAGCGCCGTCGCGGATTGCACATAGTCGAAGGGCAGCAGCTTGCCGCCCAGCGTGTTTTCCAGCGCCAGCAGCCGCGTGCGGGCAAAGTGGGCATCGTCGGGCTTGATGGCGGCCTCGATGTCCGCCAAGGCCAGCGTTCCGTCCGGCTGGTGCGCCAGGGGCTGGGGTTGCACGCTGCCCAGCACGGCCGCGCCGCCGCCTTCCCAGCGGTAGCAGTGCGCCATCTGGCCGACGATGTACTCGTCGCCCCGCTGGCAGTGGGCCAGGATGGCGCACAGGTTGCTCTGGGTGCCCGTGGGTACGAACAGCGCGGCCTCGAAACCCAGCAGCGCGGCGATCCGGTCCTGCAAGGCGTTGACGCTGGGGTCGTCGCCAAACACATCGTCGCCCAGCGGCGCGGCCAGCATCGCCGCGCGCATGGCTGGGGTGGGCTGCGTCACGGTGTCGCTGCGCAGGTCCACGACTTCCAGCGGACTTTTTTGAATCATTTTGGCATCATCCCAGCGTCGAAGGGTCGTCGTTTGCTATTGATTCAGGATTAACCATCAGGCTGCCGGCACCAGGAAGTTGCGTAGCATGGCATGGCCGTGCTCGGTCAGGATGCTCTCGGGGTGAAATTGCACGCCCTCGATGTCCAGCGTTTTGTGCTTCACGCCCATGATCTCGCCGTCGTCGGTCCAGGCGGTCACTTTCAGGCAATCCGGGCAGCTTTCGCGCTCGATCGCCAGCGAGTGATAGCGGTTCACAGTGAATTGCTTCGGCAGCCCGGCGAACACACCTTCCTGCGTGGTGGTGATGACGCTGGTCTTGCCGTGCATGAGCTGCTGCGCCCGCACGATCTTGCCGCCAAAGGCCGCGCCGATGGACTGATGCCCCAGGCACACGCCCAGGATTGGCAGCTTGCCGGCGAAGTGCTGGATGGCCGCCACCGAAATGCCAGCTTCGGCGGGAGAACACGGGCCGGGCGATACCACCAGCCGGTCGAGCCGGCCGGACTGCAGGCGCGCTTGGATCTCGTCGAGGGTGATCTCGTCGTTGCGGAACACCTCGACCTGCCGCCCCCAGCTCGCCAAAGTACTGGACGATGTTGTAGGTGAACGAGTCGTAGTTGTCGATCATCAGGAGCTTGATCTGTTTGGTCATGATTTACTCCAGCCCCTCTTCCACCAGTTCGGCAGCCCGCAGCAGCGCGCGGGCCTTGTGCTCGGTTTCCCGCCACTCCATCTCGGGCACGGAATCGGCCACCACGCCGGCTGCGGCCTGCACATACAGCATGCCGTCCTTGATGATGCCGGTGCGGATGGCGATGGCCACGTCCATGTCGCCGGCATAGCTCAGGTAGCCGCAGGCGCCGCCGTACAGGCCGCGCTTGGTGGGCTCGAGCTGGTCGATCACCTCCATCGCATGCACCTTGGGCGCGCCGGTCAGCGTGCCGGCCGGGAAGGTGGCCTTGAGCACGTCCATGCTGGTCATGCCGTCGTTCAGGAGGCCCTCGACGTTGCTCACGATGTGCATCACGTGGCTGTAGCGCTCGACCGTGAAGGCCTCGGTGACCTTGACGCTGCCGATCTTCGCAATGCGCCCGATGTCGTTGCGCGCCAGGTCGATCAGCATGACGTGCTCGGCGCGCTCCTTGGGGTCGTTGATCAGTTCCACTTCTGCGGCCTTGTCCTTCTCGGGTGTCGCCCCGCGGGGCTTGGTACCCGCCAGCGGCCGGATCGTGATCTTCTGGCCTTCGTCGGTCTGCTCCTGGCGCACCAGGATCTCGGGGCTGGCCCCCACCACATGGAAGTCCCCGAAGTGGTAGTAGTACATGTAGGGGCTGGGGTTCAGCGAGCGCAGCGCGCGGTAAAGCGACAGCGGGCTTTCGGTGTAGCGCTTCTTGATGCGCTGGCCGACCTGCACCTGCATGAAGTCGCCGCCGGCGATCAGCTCCTTGGCGCGCTCCACGGCGGCCAGGTAATCGGCCTTGGCAAAGTCGCGCTCGGCCGGATAGCCCTGGCTGGGCTTGACCACCGGCGCGCTGACCGAGTATTTCAGCTGCTCCTTCAGGTCGCGCAGGCGCTTCTTGGCGTTGGTGTAGGCCTCGGGCTGGGCCGGGTCGGCATAGACGATCAGGTAGAGCTTGCCCGAGAGGTTGTCGATGACCGCCAGTTCCTCGCACTGCAGCAGCAGGATGTCGGGGCAGCCCAGTGTGTCCGACGGACAGGTCTTTTCGAGCTTTTTCTCGATGTAGCGCACCGTGTCGTAGCCAAAATAGCCTGCCAGACCGCCACAGAAGCGAGGCAGGCCAGGGCGCAGCGCCACCTTGAAGCGCTTCTGGTAGTCGGCGATGAAGTCCAGCGGCGTCTTGCAGGAGCCGGAATCGGCATGGCGCACGGTTTCCACCACCACGCCGTCGCGCACCACCTCGGTCACGGCCTGCGGGCCGAAGCCACTGGCGCGCACCAGGGTGCGCGCGGGCAGGCCGATGAAGCTGTAGCGGCCAAAACGCTCGCCGCCCACCACGGATTCGAGCAGAAAACTGTACTTGCCGCCGTCTTTCGAGTGCGCCAGCTTCAGGTACAGCGAGAGCGGGGTTTCGAGGTCGGCAAAGGCCTCGACCATCAGGGGAATGCGATTGAAGCCCTGGCTGGCCAGGCTTCTGAATTCAAGTTCGGTGATCATGGGTTGAGCCTCCAAGCTCAGTGCCACGCGCTGGCACATCTTTTTCATCCAAAGCCTCGGCCAGTTGAGGGCCGGGCGCTTGGGCGCGGGGACCGCGCCGGTCAGGCTTGCACGTTGAGTGGCTTGCGCCAGGGCCAGGCTCCCCGGCCAAAAAGGCCAGTGGTGCCACCTGCGGGGGACGTGCTTGGATTGAACATGATGCCCGCCAGTGTAGCAAACCCGCGCAAGGATTCGTGACGCCGGTCACGCCAGAAACTACGGCAAAACCCTGTAGCACTTGCGCGGGCCAAGCCTGAGAATTCGTCCGTCGAACGTCCGTTCTTAATATTGGAGTTTCCTGATGAAAAGTATTCGCACGATGATCGCGGGCGTGTCGTTGAGTTTGCTGGGCACCCTGGCTTGCGCCGCCGCCGTGGACGTGGGCGGCATCAAGATGGAAGACACCGCCGAACTTCGCGGTGCCAAACTGGAACTCAATGGCGCCGGCGTACGCTACAAGGCGGTGTTCAAGGTCTATGCGGCCGGCCTCTACCTGACCAAAAAAGCCGGCACGCCCGAGGAGGTCATGGCCGCGCCGGGCCCCAAGCGCATGAGCATCACCATGCTGCGCGAAATCGACTCGGCCGAGTTGGGCAAGCTCTTCACGCGCGGCGTGGAGGACAACAGCCCCCGCAGTGAAATGTCCAAGTTGATTCCCGGCCTGCTTCGCATGGGCCAGATCTTCAGTGACCAGAAGAAGCTGCTCACCGGTGAAAACTTCGTCATCGAATGGATTCCTGGTACCGGCACGGTGATCACGGTCAAGGGCAAGGTCCAGGGCGAGCCGTTCAAGGAACCCGAGTTCTTCAACGCCTTGATGCGGATCTGGCTGGGCCCGAATCCGGCGGACTGGAAACTCAAGGAGGCCCTGCTGGGCAAGTGATCAGGACCGGCCCCGCCAGACGGCGGCCAGTTCAGCCAGCGAATCGACATACCCGTCAGCAGGCACGCAGCGGATCGGCTGCCCGTGGTTGTAACCATAACTGACCAGCAGCACCGGACACCCGGCGGCGCGTGCGGCTGCCGCGTCATTGATGGAGTCGCCGACCATCAGCGTACGCCCCGGGGTGCTGCCCAGCGCTGTGCAAGTCTCGAGCAGTGGCAGCGGATCGGGTTTCTTGCGCGCAAAAGCATCGCCGCCAAATACTGCGTTGAAAAAACCATCCAGCCCCTTGGACTGCAGCAGCGGCCGCGCAAAAGCGGTGGGCTTGTTGGTCAGGCAGGCGAGCCGAAGCCCCGCGGCCTGCAGCGCCGTGCAGCCCTTCGATCGCGCCGGCATACACCGTGCTGTGCCGGCCATTGATCCGCAGGTAGTGTTGCTGGTACGCGCCCCAGGCGCGCTGGAAAAGATCGTCCGAAGCCACGAAATCCACGACGCCCCGCTGCAACTCAACATGCGCCAGCACTGAACGGATCAGGTGCTCCGAGCCCTTGCCGACGAGTTGCTCGATCAAGGCCCGCGTCACTGGCGGCCGGTCGAGTGTCCCCAGCATGTGATTGAGCGCCACCTCGAAGTCCCCAAGGGTGTCGACCAGGGTGCCATCGAGGTCGACGATGCAGGCGTCCAGGTCAGAAAATTCAGGCGGTTTCAGGTTCATCGTAGGTATGGAGGTTTGCCCGGTACACCCGGGGGGTTCTTTGGAAGTATGCTGCGCCTCTCAATTACTTTCCCTGCCAGGAGACTCTCATGCAACGCATTTCCCGTTTTTTCATGGCCATTGCTCGGCGCGCTGCTGATCTGCGGCGCCGCCCTGGCGCAGGACAAGGTGGTCTATCACATCGACAACGCCGAGGCGCAGGCCACCAAGGGGCTGCGCAACATCCGCAACCACCTCGACGTGGCACCGGAGACCAAGATCGTGGTCGTCACCCATGCCGACGGCGTGGACTTCCTGATGGACGGGGCCAAGGACAAGAAGAATCCCAGCATCGACTACGCCTCGCTGGTCAGCGCGCTCAAGGCCCGCGGCGTTCGCTTCGAGGTCTGCGAGATCACCTTGAAGAACCGAAACCTCAAGAAGGACCAGTTCAGCATGGACGCCGAGTTCACGCCGTCCGGCGTGGTGCGTATCGGACAGCTGCAGACGCGCGAGAAGTTCGGCTACATCAAGCCCTGAGGTCGGCGCCAAGGCCCTTGCGCCCGGGGACTCAGCGCGCCAGCTCGGCGCGCATCGCGTCAATCACGGCCTTGTAGTCCGGCTTGCCGAAAATCGCGCTGCCCGCGACAAAGGTGTCCGCCCCGGCGTCCGCGACGCGGCGGATGTTGTCGGTCTTGATGCCGCCGTCCACTTCCAGCCGGATGTCGCGACCGCTGGCCTCGATGCGCCGGCGCGCCGCCTCGATCTTGCGCAAGGCGCCTTCGATGAAGCTCTGGCCGCCAAACCCCGGGTTCACCGACATGATCAGGATCAGGTCGATGTCGTCGATCACCCAGTCCAGCACGTCCAGCGGCGTGGCCGGGATTGAACACCAGGCCGGCCTGGCAGCCCTTGCCCTTGATCGCCTGCACGCTGCGGTGCACATGACCCGAGGCCTCGGGATGAAAGCTGATCAGGTCGGCGCCGGCGTCGGCAAAGGCAGCGGCCAGCGCATCGACAGGCTGAATCATCAGGTGCACATCCACCGGCACCGGCGCGCCGTCCGGTTTCTTCGCATGCGGCTTGAGCGCCTGGCAAACCATCGGGCCGAAGGTCAGATTGGGCACGTAATGGTTGTCCATCACGTCGAAATGAACCCAGTCGGCGCCGGAAGCAATGACGTTACGGACCTCCTCGCCCAGGCGAGCAAAGTCGGCAGAGAGGATCGAGGGGGCGATGCGGTAGGCGGTGCTCATGAAATCATTGTCGCAGCAAGCCGATGTCCTCAGCGCCGCACGGGTCCGCCCCGGCGGCTTAAGATCGCGCCATGAGCACCCCTGAAATCGAAGTCCGCGTCCAGCCGCGCTACCTGCCCGAGCAGTCATCTCCACTTGAGGAAGCCTACGGCTTTGCCTACACCATCACCATCGCCAACAAGGGCGACGAGCCGGCCCAGCTGATCTCCCGGCACTGGATCATCCTGGACGCCGACGGCCACCGGGAGGAGGTCCGCGGCCTGGGCGTGGTCGGCCACCAGCCGCTGCTCAAGCCGGGCGAGGCCTTCGAGTACACCAGCGGCAGCCGCCTGCGCACGCCCACGGGCAGCATGGAAGGCACCTATTTCTTCGTCAAGGAAGACGGTGAACCCTTCGAGGTACCGATCCCGCGTTTCGTGCTCGACGCCACCGGCCAGACCGGCGGCCGCGTGCTGCATTAGACATTCCCCGACATGCCAAAGCGCCCCGCAGACCTGACCGGGCTTCTTGACGGACTGGACCCCGGCGCAACGCGGGCGCAACGCCATCTCTGGCTGGTGAACCTGCTCGCCTGGGTGCGGGCCGGCATGGGGTCCGGCGATGACCCGGCCGGCGCCGTGGCCCGGTTGCGGCTGATGCTCGACGCCGTGCAGGCTCGGCCCGAATGGCAAGCCCGCTGGCAGGCGTGGTGGCGGCTGTTCAAGGACACGGTGGACCCGGCCCCCTTGCTGGCGGACTTTGGATTTGCACCGCGCACCGGCTTCATGAGCGCCCTGGGCGAGCGTGTGCGTCGCAAGCTGTTGCCCGTCACGCCCGACACGGATGACCTGATCACCCTGTTCGACCTGCTGCTGCCCGACCCGCGCGATGCGATCTGGCTCAAGGCGCTGGACGGCGAAACGCTGGACCGCATCCAGCACCTGTTGTTCGAGGCGCCCAGCGACGACGCCTGGGGCCCTGGCGTGCTGATGGACGCACTGACCTACAGCGTCGGCCAGGTCAGCGCGGCCGGCTTCTCGTCCGAGATCCGCTCGCGCATGTCGCACAACGTGTCACAGGCCCACCCTTTCCACTCGCGGCCTTTTCACGCCCTGCCCGGACGGTTCGAGGCTTTCAAGGCCGTCGTCAAGGCCGACGGCGCGCACAGCGCGCCAGCCCTGGCCAGCGCGCAGGCGCTGCGCGACCAGCTTGACGCCTGCCGTCATGCGGCCTACACGGTCTATGCGCATCTGGAAGAGAACGGCATCTCGGTGGGCATCGTCTTCCGTCTGAGCCAGCTGCGCGAGCGCATGGTTCGTATCCGGCAATTGCTCGACTGCCTGCAAAGCGAGCACCCCGCACAAGCCACGGCCCGCCTGCTCGTCCAGCTTGCGCTAGTCGGACAGGCCAAGCGCAGCATTCGCGCGCTGGTCGCCAGCAGCACGCACATGACGGCCGCCAAGGTGGCCGAGCGCGGCGCCGAGAGCGGCGAACACTACATCACGCGCAACGCGGCCGAGTACCGCCACATGCTGGGCACCGCCGCCGGCGGCGGCGCCGTGCTGGCGTTCACCACCTGGGCCAAGTTCGGTATCTACGGCCTGGGCCTGTCCGCGTTCTGGGGCGGTCTGGCTTTCGGCATGAACTATGCCGTCTCGTTCGTGATCGTGATGTTGCTGCACTGGACCGTCGCCACCAAGCAGCCGGCGGTCACAGCCCCGGCCATGGCGGCCCGGCTCAAGGACATGAGCGCGCCCCATGCGCTCGACAACTTCATCGACGAGGTGGCGCACCTGCTGCGTTCCCAGATCGCCGCGATCATTGGCAACCTGGGCCTGGTGATACCCGGCGTGCTGCTGATCTGCGCGGCGCTCAAGCTGGGCGGATTCGAGACCATGGTCGACATCGAGCACGCCCACCACGTGCTGCACGACCAGAGCCTGCTCGGGCCCACGGCCCTGTACGCGGCCTTCACCGGGGTGCTGCTGTTCGCCTCGAGCATCATCGCGGGCTGGGTGGAAAACTGGTTTGTGTTGTACCAGCTCGAATCGGCCATCGCCTGGAACCCGCGCTCCACCCGCCTGCTTGGCGTGGAGCGCGCGCGCCGCTGGTCGAAGTGGCTGCGCGCCAACATCTCGGGCCTGGCGGGCAATATTTCGCTGGGCCTGATGCTCGGCCTGGTGCCGGCATTCACCGGCTTTTTCGGGCTGGGGCTGGAAGTGCGCCACGTCACGCTGTCCACCGGACAGATGGCGGCCGCGGCCTATACCCTGGGGCTGGGCGTGCTGGCGACGCCGGAATTCTGGTGGGCCGTCGCCGGCATCGCCGTGATCGGCCCGCTGAACCTGGTGGTCAGCTTCTTCCTGGCGTTCCGCCTGGCCTTGGCCGCGCACAGTGTCCCGCCCGTGGAACGCCGGCATATCCGCCAGGCCTTCTGGCAGCGTGTGCGCCAGGCGCCCGCGTCGTTCCTGTTCCCGCCCCGCGAACCGCCCACCGGAGCCCCGGGGCCCACCCCCCCTTGATGCACCATGGGCGAATTCGAACTGATCGAGCGCTATTTCACGCGAACTGCACGCCGTGCGGCCCTCGGCGTGGGCGACGACTGCGCCCTGCTGGCCCCTGCGCCCGGCATGCAGTTGGCCATTTCCTGCGACATGCTGATCGAAGGCCGGCACTTTCTGCCGACCGTCGATCCGTTCAAGCTCGGCCACAAGGCGCTGGCGGTGAACCTGAGCGACCTGGCCGCCTGTGGCGCGAAGCCGCTGGCCTTCAATCTCGCGCTGGCCCTGCCGAGTGCTGACGACGTCTGGCTGGACGGCTTTTCGCGCGGGCTGTTCGCACTGGCCGACGCGCACGACTGCGAGCTCATCGGCGGCGACACCACGCGCGGTCCGCTGGCCATCTGTATCACGGTGTTCGGTGAAGTCCCGCCCGGCCAGGCGCTGCTGCGCAGCGGCGCACAGGCCGGCGACGACCTCTACGTCAGTGGCACGCTGGGCGACGCCCGACTGGCGCTGGAGGTGTTCCGCGGCACCCGATCGCTGCCGCAGGCCGCCTTCGCCGCGGCGCGCGCGCGCATGGAGCAGCCGACGCCGCGCGTGGCCCTGGGCCTGGCGTTGCGCAGCGTGGCCACGGCGGCGGCGGACATCAGCGACGGACTGGTGGGCGACCTGGGCCACATCCTGAAGGCCAGCCGGGTGGGCGCCCGCATCGACACCTCGATTGCAATTAACTTGATAGCAAACAAAGGCCATGTGACGCTGGGCGATGGCCAATTCGATTCAGAAACCGCGCTGGCATGCGTGCTGGCGGGTGGTGACGACTACGAACTCGTCTTCACCGCGCCGCCGGATGCCCGCACCCAGGTCAAGGCGGCGGCGGTGCAGGCGCAGACCGCTGTCACCCGCATCGGCCAGATCGAGGCCGCCCCAGGGCTGCGGCTGGTGGATGCCGCCGGCCAACTGATTGCCCGGCGCTTCGCCGCGTTCGATCACTTCGCCTGAGCGCGCCACCATAATGCCGGCATGACCGATACGCCGTCGCAGTCCTCGACAGCCGCCCCGCCCCCCGCGCCCCAGCGCCCCAGCGCGCGCTTCATGCGTTCGCACCCGGCGCACGCCATCGCACTGGGCTTCGGCTCTGGCCTGTCTCCCGTGGCACCGGGAACTGCTGGCACGCTGTGGGCCTGGCTGGCCTGGCTGGTGCTGGGGCTGTGGCTCACCCCGGTGCAACTCGCCTTTCTGATCGTGGCGGCGACGCTGGTGGGCTGGTGGGCCTGCACCGTTACCGCCGATCATCTGCGCACGCTGGACCCCGGCAACATCGTCTGGGACGAGGTGGTCGCCTTCTGGCTGGTGCTGTGGCTGGTCATGCCCACCGGTTTCTGGGGCCAGCTGGTGGCATTTGCGCTGTTTCGCTTCTTCGACGCCGTCAAGCCCGGCCCGGTGCGCTGGGCCGACAACGCCTTCCACGGCTTTGGCTGGCGTGGCGGCTTCGGCATCCTGCTCGACGACTTCGTGGCGGCATTCTGCACACTGCTGGTGATCGCGATGTGGCGCGCGTGGTAAGCCTGCTTTATTCCTTTTTTGATAGCGCCTCATGACCGATTCACGCTGGGAACTGGCTGAAATTCTTCAAAAAAAGGGCTGGATGATGGCCTCGGCCGAAAGTTGCACCGGCGGACTCATCGCTGGCGCCTGCACCGACCTCTCAGGCTCCAGCAACTGGTTCGAGCGCGGCTTCGTGACCTACTCCAACGCTGCCAAGACCGAGATGCTCGGCGTGGACGCCGCCTTGATCGAGGCGCATGGCGCGGTCAGCGAAGCGGTGGCGCGCGCCATGGCCATCGGTGCGCTGCGACACTCGCACGCACAGGTCAGCGTGGCGGTCACCGGCGTGGCCGGGCCGACCGGTGGCAGCCTGGACAAGCCGGTCGGCACGGTGTGGTTTGGCTGGTGCGTGGCGGAAACAAGCACGTCTGAAATGCACCGCTTTGCTGGCGACCGTGCCGCCGTGCGGTTGCAGACCGTGCAACTCGCACTGACGCGCCTTGTCGAGTTGCTCGACGCGGCGGCACCAACCGAACCAGCCTGAGCGCGCGCGGCCGCGGCCCGCTGACCGAAAAGCATCGGTTGCGCGACATTCCCGGCATGTTGACCGACGTTGAGGAATATCAAGCACCAGTCTCCCGAATGTTTGAGAATGGTTTCGCTTCCAGGAGTGAAACATGCCCCGCCCAGCCTTGATCCGCAAGCAGGCCACCGACTTGGCCGTTGCGCCAAACTTGGCCGACTACGCAGCGGAATGCCGTGCATTTACCTGGGATGCTGCCCGACACGCGCTCGATGGACTGCCGGGCGGTTGCCTGAACATCGCCCATGAGGCGGTGGACCGCCACGCGAGGGGAGCGCGCGCCAGCCACATCGCCTTCCGCTTTCTCGGCGCGCAAAGCCAGCGCGACCTAAGCTACGCAGAACTCGCGCGCCTCACCAACCGCTTTGCCAACGTGCTGAAAGACTTGGGCGTCGGGCGCGGCGAGCGGGTCTTCGTGCTGACCGGGCGCATCCCGGCGCTGTACACGGCAGTGCTCGGCAGCTTCAAGGCGGGTTGCGTGGTCTCGCCGCTGTTCTCCGCCTTCGGGCCGGAGCCGCTGGCCACCCGCCTGAAGTTGGGCGAGGGGGCGGTGCTGGTCACCACCCACAGCCTCTACGAACGCAAGGTGGCCAAGATCCGCGACCAGTTGCCCGCGCTGCGCCATGTGCTGCTGGTCCCTGACGACGGGGAACCGACCGACCTCCCCGGCACACATGCCTTGGACCGCTTGATGGCGCAGGCGTCCGACGTCTTCGACACCGTGGCCACGCAGCCTGACGACCCCGCACTGCTGCACTTCACCAGCGGCACCACCGGCACGCCCAAGGGCGCGATGCATGTGCATGGCGCAGCGGTCACACACTGGGCCACCGGGCGCTATGCACTCGACCTGCACCCCGACGACATCTTCTGGTGCACGGCCGACCCGGGCTGGGTCACGGGCACGTCCTACGGCATCATTGCGCCGCTGCTGCATGGCGTAACCTCCATCGTCGATGAAGCCGAGTTCGACGCCCAGCGATGGTGGCGCATCCTTCACGAGCAGCAGGTGAGCGTCTGGTACACCGCGCCCACGGCGATCCGAATGCTCATGAAGGCCGGCGCGGAATTGGCGCGCAGCTTCGATTACCCGAAGCTGCGCTTTATTGCCAGCGTGGGCGAGCCGCTGAACCCCGAGGCCGTCTGGTGGGGCCAGGAAGTGCTGGGCCGGCCGATCCACGACAACTGGTGGCAGACCGAGACCGGCGGCATCATGATCGCCAACCTGCCCGCGCTCGACATCAAGCCCGGTTCGATGGGCCTGCCGCTGCCAGGCGTGGAGGCGGCCATCGTGCACCCACGCGCCGACGGCTCGGTCGAGGTGATCGACCAGCCCGACGTGGAAGGCGAGCTGGCCTTGAAGCGCGGCTGGCCGTCGATGCTGCGCGGCTACCTGCACAACGAGGAACGCTACCGCAAATGCTTTTCCGGCGACTGGTACCTGACCGGCGATCTGGCGCGGCGCGATGCGGATGGCTACTTCTGGTTCGTCGGTCGCTCGGATGACGTCATCAAGTCGGCGGGCCACCTGATCGGACCCTTCGAGGTCGAAAGCGCGCTGATGGAGCACCCCGGCGTGGCCGAGGCCGGCGTGATCGGCAAGCCCGACCCGATGGTCGGCGAAGTGGTCAAGGCCTTCGTCTCTTTGAAAGAGGGCTTTGATCCGAGCGAGGCCCTGCGCATGGAACTGCTGGGCCACGCGCGCAAGCGTCTCGGCGCGGCGGTGGCGCCCAAGGAGATCGACTTCCTGCCGACGCTGCCGCGCACGCGCAGCGGCAAGATCATGCGCCGCCTGCTGAAGGCCCGCGAACTGGGCCTGCCCGAGGGCGACACCTCGACACTGGAGGCCGGGCAATGAGCCGCCGGGCCGCTCCCAAGGCGAACGGCACCGCAGTGCGCAGCACGGAGGTTACCCCGTGAGCGCCGCCACCAACGCGCTCGACCCGCGCACCCACGGGCGCGACTTTTGCCTGGCCCGTGTGCGCGACATGCTGCGCATCCGGCGCTTCGAGGAGCGCTGCGCGCAGCTCTACGGCGAGACGAAGATCCGCGGCTTCCTGCACCTCTACATCGGAGAGGAGGCGGTGGCCGCGGGCGTGCTGCCGAACCTGCGCCCCGAAGACAACGTGGTCGCGACCTACCGGGAGCATGGTCATGCGTTGCTGCGCGGGCTGTCGATGAACGCCATCATGGCCGAGATGTACGGCAAGCAAGAAGGCTGCTCGCGCGGACGCGGCGGCTCCATGCACCTGTTCGACCGGGCGAGCCATTTTTACGGCGGCAACGCGATCGTCGGCGGCGGGCTGCCGCTGGCGGTAGGGCTGGCACTCGCGGATCAACTGGGCCAACGGCGCGATCGCGTCACGGTCTGCTTTTTTGGCGAAGGCGCGGTGGCGGAAGGCGCGTTCCATGAGTCGATGAACCTGGCCGCGTTGTGGAGGCTGCCAGTGCTGTTTGTCTGCGAGAACAACCTGTACGCGATGGGCACGGCGCTCTCTCGCAGCGAGGCGCAGATCGCACTGACCGTCAAAGCCGCCGGCTACAACATGCCCTGCGCGCAAGTGAATGGCATGCATGTGCTGGCCGTGCACGACGCCGCACGGCAGGCGCTCGACCAAGTGCGCGACCGGCAGTCGCCACTCTTCCTGGAGCTGCACACTTACCGCTTCCGCGCGCATTCGATGTACGACGCCGAGCTGTACCGCGACAAGGCGGAGGTCGAGCGCTGGAAGCAGCACGATCCGATCGCCACCTTCACCGCCGCGCTAAAGGCCGCCGGGCTGCTTCAGGACGCAGAAGTGCAGGCCATCGACCGGGCCGCACAGGATGAAGTCGAAGTGGCTGTGGCGTTTGCAGAAGCCGGCAGCTGGGAGCCCGTGGACCAGCTGCTGCGCGACGTGACCACACCTGCCGTGGCGGCCGGGAGCGCCCCATGACCAGAACCACCTACCGCGAAGCCCTGCGCGCCGCGCACCGCGAGGCCCTGCTGGCCGACCCCCGCGTGTTCATCATGGGCGAGGACGTCGGCCGTTACGGCGGCAGCTATGCCGTCACCATGGGCCTGCTGGCGGAGTTTGGCGAGGCCCGCGTGCGCGACACGCCACTGTCCGAGCTGGGCTTTGTCGGCGCGGGCGTGGGGGCGGCGCTCGGCGGTATGCGTCCGATTGTGGAAATCATGACGGTGAACTTCAGCCTGCTGGCGCTGGACCCGATCGTCAACACCGCCGCCACGCTGCGCCACATGTCGGGCGGACAGTTCTCGGTGCCGCTGGTAGTCCGCATGGCCACCGGCGCAGGCCGGCAACTCGCCGCCCAGCATTCACACAGCCTGGAAAACTGGTACGCACATGTGCCCGGCATCCGCGTGCTGGCACCGGCCACGGTGGCCGATGCGCGCGGCATGCTCGCCCCCGCACTGGCCGACCCCGACCCGGTGGTGATCTTCGAGCACGCGCTGCTCTACAACCTCGAAGAGGATCTGCCGGACGACTGGCAATGCGACATCACCCACGCCGCCGTGCGCCGCGCCGGCACGCAGCTCAGCCTCATCACCTACGGCGGCAGCCTGCCCAAGACGATGCAGGCGGCCGAAACACTGGCCAGCGAGGGCATCGACGTCGAGGTCATCGACCTGCGCGTGCTGCGGCCGCTGGACACGGCCACGATCGCTGCATCGCTGCGCAAGACGCACCGCGCCGTGATCGTGGATGAAGGCTGGAAAAGCGGCAGCCTGGCGGCCGAGGTGATGGCGCGGCTCATGGAACACTGCTTCTACGACCTCGACGCCCCGGTGGCTCGCGTCTGCAGCGAGGAAGTGCCGATTCCTTACGCCAGGCACATGGAAGAGGCCGCCCTGCCGCAGGTGCCGAAGATCGTCGCCACCGTCAAGGGCGTGCTCAATGTTTGAGTTCAGGCTGCCCTCGCTCGGCGCCGACATGGACGAAGGCACGCTGCTGGAATGGCGGGTGCAATCCGGCGACACGGTGCACAAGGGGCAGGTCATTGCTGTGGTGGACACCGCCAAGGCCGCCATCGACATCGAGATCTGGCAGGACGGCACCGTGCTGGTGCTGCAGGTGCAAGCCGGGGAAAAGGTGCCGGTGGGCACGGTTCTGGCCACCTTGCTGGCACCGGGTGAGCAAGCGGGTGCTGCGCTGGCGTCTGACACGACGCGGCCGGTCGCTGGATTGGCCGCCCTGTCGCGCCCGCCACAGGAACCGGCGCCGTCACCGGCCTCAGCGGCCGGGAAAGCAACGACCCCCGTGCCACAGTCCGCGACACCTGTCATGCCCGGCACGCAAGCGCGCGTTCGCATTTCGCCAGCGGCGCGCCTGAAGGCACAAACCCTGGGCCTGGACGTGGGCAGCCTGCGCGGCAGCGGACCCGACGGCGCGATCACGCTGGCCGATGTGGAGCGCGCTTCGGCAGCGCAGCCTACCCCGTCGTCTGCCCCAGCCACGCCTGCGGCGGCAACCGCTCCCGCCACCGACCGGCAGACCGAGATACGGCGCGCCATTGCCAGCGCGATGAGCCGCTCCAAGCGCGAAATTCCGCACTACTACCTGCTGGAAACCATCCCGATGGCGCGGGCGCAGCAGTGGCTGACGCAGGCCAACGAAGGCCGGCCAATCACGACGCGCCTGCTGATGGCGGCGCTGCAGCTCAAGGCTGTCGCGCTGGCGCTGCAGCGCTTCCCCGAGCTCAACGGCCTCTTCATCGACGGCCAGTTCCAGCCCGCGCCAGCGGCGCACATCGGTGTGGCGATCTCGCTGCGCCAGGGCGGGCTGATCGCGCCGGCGCTGCACAACGTCGATCAGCTGCCGCTGGACACGCTCATGCCGGCGCTGGCCGATCTGGTCAAGCGCACGCGCGCCGGCTCGCTGCGCCAGTCGGAGATGGCGGACGCCTCGATCACCGTGACGAATCTCGGCGACCAGGGCGTCGAAGCAGTCATCGGCGTGATCCATCCGCCTCAGGTGGCGATTGTCGGCTTCGGCCGCGTCGCTGTGCGGCCCTGGGTGGACGCGGCCGGCGGCTTGTGCGTCGTGCCCACGGTGACGGCCAGCCTGGCCGCCGACCACCGCGTGTCCGACGGCCACCGTGGCGGGCTGTTCCTGGCCGAATTGCGCGAGTTGCTGCAGCAGCCGCAGGACCTATGAGAGAGGAACGGAAACCCATGGCCAACGCCCCCATGAATGACGCCGATCTGCGCGCGACCGTCATCGCCACGCTGCAGTCCATCGCCCCCGAGGTCGAGCCCGAGCTCCTGCGCGACAGCCGTCCCCTGCGCCTGCAGGTGGACCTGGATTCGATGGACTGGCTCAACTTCCTGATCGGCTTGAGCGAACGCCTGAAGGTCGCCATCCCGGAAAGCGACTACGGTCAGCTGGTCACCCTCAGGGACCTGATGGACTATCTGAAAGCCCGAGGGGGCTGAAGCTGCCGCCTCCGCCAGGGGCGACGTCGTCTCAAGCCTTGAGAAAGTGCGCCTCCACACCCCGTCGCGGCGCCGGGCCGACCGCTGGCGCGGTGCCTAGCCGGGCCCACATCTGCACCGTCTGGCCGGGGCGTTCCGCGCCCAGCAGCCGGTGGATGGCCGCATACGGCACCGCCTGCTCCGGGTACTCCTGCAGCGCCTGCTGCAGCGGCTGCATCGACAAGCCCTGCGCCGTGGCGGCCAGCTGCGCCCGCACATAGGCGCGGCCGGCGTTGACCTGGGTGCGGCGGTCGTTGCCGTCGGTCACCATCCAGAAAAAGGCCGGCGTGGCCTCGATCTTTGCGTTGAAGTCCTTGACCTGCTGGGTGGTGGCCGAATCGTCCGGGCCCGGCGCTTTGCTGCGGTCGAACAGGCCCACGGCGGCCAGCGCGCGCACCATCGGCTCGTTGATCGAGATGCCGTCGCGGTGCTGGGCAATCTCGTCGGGGCCGACGCGCAACACCTTCATCGACTCCATCACTGTGCGCGGCGTGACCAGTTCGATGCGCCAGGCGTCGCGCGCGATGGCGCGGTGCTCGGCGATGCGGGCGTCCTGCGGCCCGGCGAAGCCCACGCGCAGCTTCAGCGTGTCGCCCAGGCCCATCGCGGCGGCCGAGATGGCCTGCAGGGCGGCGGCGTCCGGGGCCTTCATGTCATAGGCGCTGCGGTTGGTGTGCCGCCGGAACACCTGGGCAAACAACGGATCGGGCTTGACGCTGGCGTCGGGCACCAGGCGGATCAGCGCCGTCAGGCCGTTGGCGGGCGCCGCCTTCGGATCGAACTCGCCTTTGGGGAACAGCTCGATGTCGGCGCGATAGGCCCTGCTGGCGCGCGGCCAGGTCCAGCACTTCGAGGAAGGTGCCCTGGCTCATCATGATCTGGCGCGAGAACGGATCGGTTTCGGGCAGCAGCCGGGTGCGGTCGCAGTACAGCGCGATTTCGCCCGGCTGGCGCAGATCGACCAGCCACGACTGCAGGTTGTGCGAATGCGGCGCCAGGATGGCGTGCGCCAGGATCCAGCGCCGCACATCGCTGCCCGCGGCGGGCGGCGCGGGCGCCTGCCAGGCCGCCACGGCCTCCGGTGGCAGCGCCGACGAGCAGGCGACCATTGCCGGCGCAGCGGCCAGCACCATGCCGCCGCCCAGGACCCGAATAAAGCTTCTGCGTTCCATGATTCAGACTCCTTGTGTGATTGAGCGGCCGGCGCGGGGGCCGGGCGAATTCGCCCCGCGCGGGGCCAGATCCAGCTGGGCAATGGCGGCGCGCACCGCGTCGGTAAAAGGCGTATGCGGCTCGGCTCCGATGCGCTGCGCCAGCGACGCACCATCCAGCGCGTGCGGCACGTCCCACAGATAGCGCATCTCCAGCAGCGAGGCCACCGTCGCGCTGAACGGCGACACCAGTCGCATCATCCCCCAGGGCAGCGTGCCGGTGCGCAGCGCGCCACCTGCCGGCAGCCTGCCCTGCTCCCAGGCGACCTCGGTCAGTGCGGCCAGCCAGTCCTGAGCCGTCACGGTATGGCCGGCGAAATGCAGGCATTCGAAGCCCCCGGCGGCCTGCGCCGGGGTGGTCTCAGCCACCCGGACGAAGGCACGCGCCAGATCGGGCAGGTAGGCCCAGGCGTGCGGGGCGTCCAGGTTGCCTGGCCAGGTCACGCGGCCCTGCGGCAGCTTCTTCACGATCACCTGGTCCAGCCAGGAGCCGCTGCCGGCGCCGAAAAAATCCCCGGCGCGGATCACCACCGCCTGCAGGGCGCGCGTGCGCGTCGCCTGCGCCAGTTGCTGCTCCAGATCGACGCGGATGCGGCCTTTCTCCGTGCTCGGGCGCTGCGGCGTGTCGGGCGACAGCATCGCCGGCATGGCGGCTCCGAAGTTGTAGACATTGCCCGGGAACAGCAGCAAGGCCCCCAGCCCTGCCGCCACGTCGATGGCGGCCTGCATAAGGCCCGGCGCCTGCGCGCGCCAGGCGGCGGCCGTGTAAGCCGGGTTCATCGCATGCACCACCACTCGGGCGCCGGCTGCTGCGCGCACCAGAGCTGGGGTGTCACCGGCTTCGGCCTCCACCCATTCGATGCCCGCCGCAGGCGTTGGGACCGTGCCCCCAGCGCGCCGCTGCGCCAGCACCCGCCATCCCGCCGCCGCAAACGCCTGCGCCACCGCGCCGCCGAGCCGACCGCGTGCGCCCAGAACCAGAACTGTTTTCTCCATGATTGCTCTCCTTTGATTGAACTTGGTGTCAGCCATGGCGTGATTGTGGGAATCCACCAAACATTACACAATTAGCCATTCATCCAAGGCAGAATTGCAAAAATGAATACCTCGTTCGACTGGGGCCTGCTGCCCACCTTCCTGGCGGCGCTGGAACGCGGCAGCCTGCTGGGCGCCTCCCGGCAGCTCGGCATCAGCCAGCCGACGGCCGGGCGGCACATCGCCGAGCTGGAAGCGCAACTGGGCAAAGTGCTGTTCGAGCGCACCGGTCGGGGCCTCAAACCCACGGCGCTGGCGCTGGACCTGGCCGGCCCGGCGCGCACCATGCAGACCGGCGCACTGGGGCTGGCGGACCGCCTGGTCGATGCGCAGAGCCAGCAGGCCGGCACCGTGCGCCTGACCGCCAGCCAGCCCGTGGCCTGTTTCCTGCTGCCGCCCTTGTTGATGCAGCTGCGCCAGGCGTTGCCGGCGATCCAGATCGAACTGGAGGTGAGCAACCAGGTCAGCAACCTGCTGCAGCGCGAGGCCGACATCGCCGTGCGCATGGTGCGGCCCGAACAGAGCCAGCCTGGTGGCCCGGCGCATCGCCGATGTCAGCCTGTCGGCCTGCGCCAGCGCCGCCTACCTGGCGCGGCGCGGCACCCCTGTCGAGCCCGCCGAGCTGCTGCAGCACGAGCTGATCGGCTACGACCAGCAGGACGACACGCTGCGCGGCTTTGCGGCCATGGGCTTTCCCGTCACCCGCGAGCACTTCGCGCTGCGCACCGACGACCTGATCGCGTCCTGGGAGGCGGTGCGCGCGGGCCTGGGCGTGGGCTTCACGGCCGACTACGTGATCCGCACCGACCCCGCCGTGCAGCGCATCCTGCCCATGCTGGCCCTGCCCAGCCTGCCGGTCTGGCTGACCGTGCACCGCGAAATCCGCAACAGCGCTCGCATTCGCGCGGTGTACGATTTCCTCGCCCAAGCCATTCCGGCGGCACTTTGAAAGGCTCCCATGCATGCGAACGCCGACACCCTCACGAAGTTCTATGCGGCCTTCGCGCAACTCGACCCCGAAGCCATGGCCGCGTGCTACGCCGACGACGTGCGCTTTGACGACGAGGTGTTTTCCCTGCGCGGCAAGGCGCAGACCGTGGGCATGTGGCGCATGCTGTGCGAGGCCACCCGCGCCAAGGGCAGGGACGACTGGAAGCTGGAGTACAGCGGCATCGAGGCCGACGCCCGGACCGGCCGCGCCCACTGGGACGCCCATTACCGCTTCAGCGCCACCGGGCGCCTGGTGCTCAACCGCATCGACGCCGCCTTCAGCTTCAACGAGCAAGGCCTGATCGTCACGCACCGCGACCGTTTCGACTTCTGGGCCTGGTCGCGCCAGGCGCTCGGCGCGCCAGGGCTGCTGCTGGGCTGGACACCGTTTCTGCGCAACAAGGTGAGGCTTCAGGCGAGCAACAACCTGCGCAAGTTCATGGCGGGGAGGCTTCAATGACAGGCTGGTTCGAACACTTTGAGGAGCGTCGCTTCAATGTCAGCGGCGCGGAAATCGCCGCGCGACTGGGTGGCGACCGCGACAAGCCGGCGCTGCTCCTGCTGCACGGCTTCCCCCAGACCCATGTGATGTGGCAGCGCGTGGCGCAGCGCCTGAAGCACGACTTCTTCCTGGTCCTGCCCGACCTGCGCGGCTACGGCGACTCATCGCACGCACCGGGCCTGCCTGACCACAGCAACTACAGCAAGCGCGCACTGGCACAAGACCTGGTCGAGATGATGGACACTCTGGGCGTTGCCGATTTCGCCCTGTGTGGCCACGACCGCGGCGGGCGCGTGGCGCACCGGCTGGCGCTGGACCACCCGGCGCGCGTGAACAAGCTCTGCGTGATCGATATCGCGCCAACGCTGGACATGTACGCACGCACCGACTTCGACTTCGCCCGCGCCTACTATCACTGGTTCCACCTGATCCAGCCGGCGCCGCTGCCCGAACTGATGATCGGCGGCAACGCTCGGGCCTACCTGCACGCCAAGCTCGGCGGCTGGGGCAGCGGCGGACTCTTGCACATCGAGCCCGAGGCGCTGGCCGAGTACGAGCGCTGCTTCTGCCGTGCTGAATCGATCCATACCGCCTGCGAGGACTACCGCGCCAGCGCCGGCATCGACCTGGAGCACGACCGCGAAGGTCGCGCGCGCGGCGAGAAGATCGCCTGCGACACCCTGGTGCTGTGGGGCGAGCGCGGCGTGGTGCAGCGCCTGTTTGATCCGCAGGCGCTGTGGCAGGCCCAATGCGCCGGCGCGGTGACCGGTTGGGCCATGCCAGCCGGGCATTTCATCCCTGAGCAACTGCCCGAGGAGACTGCCGCCGCTCTGCGGAGCTTCATGGGGTGACAGGAAGCTCAGATGGGGCTGCTTTGAGGCTTTATTGACGCCAAATCAGTCAATATCCAGCGCCGAATGGCCACAAATCGCTATCAAATCAGGACTTATCAGGGCTTAAGCCCCGCAGCATTTCTTGTACTTCTTGCCGCTGCCGCAGGAACACGGGTCATTGCGTCCGGGGGTGGGCACGACGTGCACGGTTTCCACGCGGGCGCCGATGTCGCGCCAGATTTCGCGCAGGTCGTACACGGCCCACAGCGCCTCGCCATAGGTGTTGAGGCGCGCCACGCTGACGCTGGGCGGGCCGTCTTCGCTCAGGGCCGACAGCGTGGGCTCGTCCTCGTCGTCCTCGGTCAGCGCGACGATGGCCTCCAGCGCCGCATCATGGAGCTTGGCGATCTTTTTGTCGCGCGGGGGCTCCCACTCCTCGGGCCAGCTTTCCACAGCGAACATGAAGCCCAGCGCCCAGACCTGGGCAAACGCGGGCATTTCTGCATCTTCGATTTCGGCGCGCTCGGCCTCCGGCAGGCTGGCGACCCCGCCGCGCACGTCCATCACCTCGGGCGCGTAGGCGCGCTCGTCGTCCAGCGCCTCGATGGGTGTGTTCAGGGCGGCCGCGACTTCGTTCCAGCGCCGTGTCCACAACGTCATGAAGCGGGCGAACTGGGCTTCGTCGGCGAAGGCACCGGCGGGTTCTTCCTCGTCACCGTCCGTGGCCAGCAGCACCGGCAGGTATTCGCCGGGCGGGATCACGCGCCGGCAGCAGATCAGCGCGGCCATGAAGCCTTCGCAGAATTCCCACTGCGGCGTCTCGTCATAGCGGGTGCGCAGGTCGTCGAGGATGTCGTCGAGGGCGTCGAAGTCTTCGCCGCTCATGCCGGCAGCGATGGAGTCTGGAGTTGGGTTGGATGTGGCGTTCATGGCGTGGCCTGAGTCGGACTGATGGAGCGCAAAGCGCGCGGTCCCGGCTGGCAAAGCGGATTCAGATCTGCCGCCCGGACACTTTGCCAGTGTACGCCGCCATGACGGCATTCGGCGGGTTCAGGCCGCGTCCGCTTCAAGCGCGGCGGCGGCGCGCACGCCCAGCGCCAACAGCCGCTTGCGCATGTCCAGCACCGCCCGGTCCTTGCTCAACAAGGCGCATTGATGGGCGACGGCCAGGTCGATGAACTTCTGGTCGTCGGGGTCGCAGCAAGTCACCGGCGCCTTGGGGGCGGCTTCGACCCGCTGCACGTGGCGGTCGAAGGCGGCCAGCACGACGGCCGCGTCCAGGGCGTAGAAAGCCAGGCGCGGCACGATCTGCGGGTAGCCCAGCACGCGGGCCAGCTCGACGCGCATGTCGGGCGTGGCGATCCACTGGAGCGAGCCGTCTTCCAGACCGGCGCGCAGCGGCAGCGCGGCTGTATCGCTGAACACGAAGGCGTCCAGCACGACATTGGTGTCAAGAACGAGCAGGCGGGCCGGCATCGTCGCCTTGTGTCTTGTCACGCGCGGAACCCTTGACCAGGTCGAAGCGGAACAGGCGGCATTCGATCGGGCCGTTCCACAGCGGCACGCGGCGGCTTTCCTTCAGGCGCATGCGCCCGGGCAGCTTGAGGTCGGGGGTCAGCATCCAGGCAGTCCAGCCAGGGTAATGCTTCTTCCAGTGGCTGGCCAGCTGGGGGAAAAAGTCGCCGCCGTCGTCGGTGTGAGCGGTTTCACGGCTGGCCTGAACCATGGGCGCTGCGGGCACGGGCCGGGCCGCGCGGGCGCCCGCCAGCGCACCGGGCTCGAAGCCGCCACGTCCCGGACGACCCCCAGAGCCGGCCACACCGGCCACGGCAATGCGCTCGCCATACGGTGGGTTCAGCAGCATCACGCCGGGTTGCTCGCAGGGCGGCATGCGCTGCAGCGCGTCGCCGCCGCGGAACTGCACGGCGTGGGCCACGCCGGCGCGTTCGGCATTGCGCTCGGCAAAGTCCACCATGCGGTGCGCCACGTCGCTGCCATAGACGGGCGCGGTGGGCGCGTGTTCGGCGGCCTTCGCCTCGTTTTTCAGCGCCTGCCACACGTGCGGCTGGAACGGCAGCAGCTTCTCGAAGCCGAAGCGGCGCAGCGATCCGGCGGCGATGCCGCAGGCGATCTGCGCGGCTTCGATGGCGATGGTGCCGCTGCCGCAGCAGGGGTCGTACAAAGGCACACCGTCTGCGGCCAGCACGTCCCAGCCGCTGGCGGCGATCATCGCGGCGGCCAGCGTTTCCTTGAGCGGCGCCTCGCCGGTGTCCTCGCGCCAGCCGCGCTTGAACAGCGGCTCACCCGAGGTGTCGATGTACAGCGTGGCGGTGTCGGTGGTCAGGTGGGCGTAGATGCGCACGTCCGGCCATTGGGTGTTGACATCGGGCCGCACGCCGGTCTTTTGGCGGAATCGGTCGGCGACCGCGTCCTTGATCTTGAGCGCGGCAAAGTTCAGGCTCGTAAGCGGGCTGTGCTGCGCGGTGACCTCGATCTTGAAAGTCTGCTTCGTGGTGAACCAGATCTCCCAGGCCACCGCGCTGGCAGCCTCGTAGAGATCCTTTTCATTGCGATAGGTCGTGAGCGAGAGCTGCACCAGCACGCGCTGCGCCAGCCGGCAATGCAAGTTGAGCCCCATCACGTCACGCCAGGATGCGCGCGCCAGCACGCCGCCACGGTGCGTCAGCAGGTCCTGGCCCTGCAGGCCGGTGAGGTGATGGACCTCATGGGCCAGCAGCTCCTCGACGCCAGCGGCGCAGGGCAAGAACAGTTGCAGTTGATTCATGGAGGTTCTTTCAGGCGCCGGCTCAGAGCGCCTTGCGCAGATTGGCCGGCGCGATCTTCAGCGCGTCGCGGTACTTGGCCACGGTGCGCCGGGCGCACTCGATGCCCTGCTCCTTGAGCATGTCGGAGATCTGGTTGTCGCTGAGCGGCTTCTTCGGACTCTCGGCAGCGACAAACTGCCTGATCAGCGCGCGTACCGCGGTGCTCGACGCGTTGCCGCCGGTCTCGGTGCCCAGGCCGGAACCGAAGAAGTATTTCAGCTCGAAAGTGCCAAACGGCGTGGCCATGTACTTCGCGGTGGTCACGCGGCTGATGGTGGATTCGTGCAGGCCGAGTTCGTCGGCGATCTCGCGCAGCACCAGCGGGCGCATCGCCAGCTCGCCGTGCACGAAGAAGCTCTTTTGCCGCTCGACGATGGCGTTGGACACGCGCAGGATGGTGTCGAAGCGCTGCTGGATGTTCTTGATGAACCAGCGCGCCTCCTGCAGGCGCTGCTGCAACGCCTGGCTGCCCTCGCCCTTGTGCTGGCGCAGGGCGCTGGCGTAGATGTCATGCACGCGCAGACGCGGCATCACGTCGGCATTGAGCCGCACCGTGAACCGCGGTTGCCCGCCGCCGCTGGCCCGGGTCACGATGACATCGGGGATGATGATGTTGCGCTCGACATCGACAAAGCGCCGACCCGGCTTGGGCTCCAGCCGCCCGATCAGCCCGATGGCGGCGCGCACGTCGGCCTCGGTGTCGCCGCAGAGCTGTGTCAGGCGCTTGATGTCGCGCCGCGCCAGCAGGTCCATCGGCTGGGCGCAGATGCGCAAGGCGGTGGCCGCGATCGTATCGCCGGGCGATTCCGCCAGGCGCGCCTTGAGTTGCAGGCTCAGGCATTCGCCCAGGTGGCGCGCGCCGACGCCGGTGGGCTCCAGCGATTGCAGCAGGCCCAGCGCCATGCTGAAGCGGTGCTCCAGCTCCTCGGCCTGCTCCAGGTCGTCCCCGGCAAGGCCGGCAGCCAGCGCGGCCAGGGAGTCTTCCAGATAGCCGTCGTCGTTGAGCGACTCGATCAGGAAGCGCAGCGCCGCGCGGTCCACCTCGCTCAGGCGCAGCGCCAGCGCCTGCCGGTGCAGGAAGGTCGTGAGCGACTCCTGGCTGCGCGCCAGTTCGGCGGCGTCGGCGCGCTCGTCGTCGTCGCCCAGGTTGTTCTTGCGCGCGGGGGCGTCGCCGCCCCATTCGCTGTCGTCGGGCGAGACCTCGGTGGTGCCGTCGCCTTCCCAGCTGTCAGGAACGGCAACTTCCGACTCGTTTGAGTCATTCCCCAGCGTCGCCTGGTCATTGTTTGCTATTGAACTGGAAGCGTTTTCGGCCTCAAGGTCGTCGCGGCGCACCGGGGTGTCGACCTGCGGCAGTCCGAATTCCTCACGCGGCGCCTCCTCGGCGCTCAATTCCAGGAACGGGTTGTCGTCGAGCATCTGCTCGACCTCCTGGCTGAGCTCCAGTGTGGACAGCTGCAAGAGCCGGATCGACTGCTGCAGCTGTGGCGTGAGCGCCAGATGCTGCGAGACGCGAAGCGAGAGGCCCTGCTTCATGGTCTTCCGCCGGGCTGCGCCAGCGGCGGGCGGGCCCCTGCGCAGGGCAGCGCATTACACGCAGTGAAAATCGTCAGAACCATCCTCACATCCGGAAATGTTCACCCAGGTACACCCGGCGCACCTCGGCGTTGTCCACGATCTCCGAAGGCGTGCCTTTGGCCAGCACCTGGCCATCGCTGATGATGAAGGCGTGATCGCAGATGCCCAGCGTCTCGCGCACGTTGTGATCGGTGATCAGCACGCCGATGCCCCGTGACTTCAGGAAGGCGATGATGCGCTGGATCTCGATCACCGCGATCGGGTCGATGCCGGCAAAGGGTTCGTCCAGCAGGATGAAGCGCGGCTGGGTCGCCAGCGCGCGCGCAATCTCCACGCGCCGGCGCTCTCCGCCGGACAGTGCCATGGCTGCAGAGTCGTAAAGATGCTCCACGCGAAGGTCCTGCAGCAGTCCGTCGAGGCGCAGTTCGATCTCGGCCTTCGAAAGCGGCTTGCCCTCGCCGTCATGCTGGAGCTCCAGCACGGCGCGCACGTTCTCGGCCACCGTGAGTTTGCGGAAAATCGACGCCTCCTGGGGAAGGTAGGACAGACCCAGGCGCGCCCGGCGGTGGATCGGCATGTTTTCGACCGGCTGGCCATCAATGCTGATCGCTCCGGCATCGGCCCGCACAAGGCCCACGATCATGTAAAAGGAGGTGGTCTTGCCGGCGCCGTTGGGGCCAAGCAGCCCGACCACCTCGCCATTGAGCACCGTCAGTGACACATCCTTGACGACCTTTCTTCGTCCGTAAGCCTTCTGCAGATTGCGGACATCAAGCCGGCTGGCTCCGGTGATGGCGCTTGTCCGGGGCGGGCGCCGCGGCGCTGACTTCGTTCACTTTTTCTCCCCGCCCAACGAGTCGCTGGCCCGAAGGCTGGGCGCGATCTGCGGGCCACCGGCACGCGCTGGCGTTGTCCCCGCTGCACTGGAAGCGGCCGACGCGGGGGCCCGAGGCGCCAGGACCGCCCGCACGCGGCCGCCGCGGCCGGGCTCCCCGGGAACGCCGTCCACCGTGAAAACCTCGGTCGTGTTGTTGTAGACAATCAGGTTCCCGCTGATCTCGTCGGCCAGCTGGGTCCCCACGAGACGGCGCAACTCGCCCCGGCGCAGGATGCGCACGGTGTCGGTGGCGCTGTCGTATTCGATGCGCTCCCCTTCGCCCTCGATGAACTCATCGAGACCGTCACGCTTTTGCCGGAAAAACGCCAGCTTGCCGGGTTCGGGCGTGAGGATGCCGAACTGGTTGCCCTGCGCATCCTGACGGACTTCAAGCCGTGCACCGCGCATGAGGATGCTCCCCTTGGTGACCGTGACCTGCCCGGTGAAGAGGGTGATCATCTTCTGGTCGTCATGGCGCAGGGCATCGGCATCCACCGTCATGGGTTTGTCGCGGTCCGCTTTTTCAGCCAGCGCCAAAGAGCATGACAGAGCCAATGCGACGAGCAGAAGAGATGTTGTGATGATTTTCATAGAGGCACGAATCTTGCTGTCCATTGTAGATGCCGGCTTGCCCATTCCTGGCCAAGGCCCCACAAAAAAGCCCGCCAAAGCGGGCCTTGTGCCGCCGGTTGCGCGACTACTTGCTCTTGCGTACTTCAGCAATCAGAAAATCGGTCACCGACAGGGCGCGCTCCATGCTGCCCGCGAGCGAGCCGTCGGTGTAGTAGCGCCCGGCAATCCCCAGCGCCGGCACACCCTCGACCTTGTACGCATCCTGCAGCTGGATGGCCCGACGCACCTTGCTGGCAACGCTGAAGGAGCGGTACACCTCGGTGAACTTTGCCTTGTCCAGCCCCTGTTTCTCAGCCCAGGCAATGATGGCGTCATCGGTACTGAGTGGCAGGCGCTCTGCATGGATCGCCTTGAAAAACTTGCCGTGAAGCTCATCCGCCTTGCCCAATGCCTCCAGCGTGTAGTACATGCGTTGCTGCGGCCCGAAGTCCTCGCGAAATCCCACGGGAACCCGTTTGACGGTGACATCCTTGGGCGCGGCCTTGATCCAAGCTTCCAGCGCCGGCTCGAAGGCGTAGCAATGGGGGCAGCTGTACCAGAAGAATTCGATGACTTCGATCTTGCCTGCTGGCGCGTCGGCCGGCGCACGCTTTTCGAGCACCAGGTAGTCCTTGCCCTCCCTGGGCCTGGGGGCCTGGGCGGATGCAGGGCTCATGCCGATCAGGCCAGGCACCACCAGCGCGGCGGCGGTCAGGGAAAAATCACGACGTTTCATTCCATCATCTCCTGTATGGTTTCATGGAGCCCCGGGGTCCGGTTAAGTTCCCGCCCCCGGCGCCCATTCAGCGCTGCACGCGGACGAGGGCGGATTCCATGCCGCTGCCGTCGATGCGCTCTTTCACGCGATCAGCGGCATCCTTGTTGTCGAACGGCCCCGCGCGCACCCGAAAGACGGTGCGGCCAGACTGCTCACGTTCTGTCACCTTGGCTTCCACGCCAATCAGGCTCAGCTTGGCGCGCTGGGCCTCGGCATCTTCCGGGGTACGGAAGGCCCCCGCCTGGACAAAATAGCTGAACGGGTCCACCGTGGCAGCGGCCGATTTCGATCGGGCCAGATCGCCCAGCGCATCGGTCCCCGGCGCGGCCTTGGCATCCGCCTTGTTCGCCGGGACATTGTCCGCGCTTCGCGCCGGCCGCTGCGCCGGCGCTTCGGCGGCTGGCGGGGTCACTGCCGGGGCCGGCGGCTGAACCACCCCGCTGGCAGTCGGTGCGGTCGTGCGCGCGGGATTTTTCCCATAAAGAGGCGCATTGGGATCCCAGTCCTTGTTCTTCAGTGCTTCCGCAGCGTCCTGTTCGGCCTTGCGAGGTGGGCTCTTGTTGAGGAACGGCACCGGGACCTTGGTGACATAAATGGCCACGGCCAGCGCCGCACCCAGCCCCACCACGACCCCGATGACGATGCCCAGAAACGTACCGCCGCGTTGTTGTTGTCTCATGTTGCCTCTCACATTCTGATGGGGGCCGATACACCCAGCACTGCCAGGCCATTGTGCAACACCTGCGCCGTGGCAGCGATCAGCGCCAGGCGGGCACGCCTGACGGCCTCGTCCTCCACCAGGATGCGCTCGGCGTCGTAGTAGCTGTGGTAGTTCGCGGCGAGATCGCGCAGGTAGAAGGTCACGTCGTGCGGCGCGCAGTCCTGTGCGGCGGCGGTCAGCATGTCGGGGTATTTGGCCAGTTGCAGCATCAAAGACTGCGCGGCCGCGCTGTCGAGCGGCGACAGTTCGGTCTGCGCCAGCGTGGCCGCATCACCACCCCAGGCCGCCAACACCGAGCAGATGCGCGCATGGGCGTACTGCACGTAATACACCGGGTTGTCGTTGTTCTTCGCCACGGCCAGATCGACGTCAAAGGTGTACTCGGTGTCGGGCTTGCGGCTGAGCAGGAAAAAGCGCACGGCGTCGGTGCTGGTCCATTCGATCAGGTCGCGCAGCGTGACGTAACTGCCGGCGCGCTTGCTGATCTTGACCTCCTCGCCGCCCCTGACCACACGCACCATGGTGTGCAGAACGTAGTCGGGGTAGCCCTCGGGAATACCCAGACCCGCCGCCTGCAGGCCGGCGCGCACCCGCGCGATGGTGCCGTGGTGGTCGGTGCCCTGGATGTTGACGACCTTGCTGAAGCCGCGCTCCCACTTGGTGATGTGGTAGGCCACGTCGGGCACAAAGTAGGTGAACGTGCCGTCCCCCTTCTTCATGACGCGGTCCTTGTCGTCCCCGTAGTCGGTGGACTTGAGCCACAGCGCGCCCTCGAGTTCGTAGGTCTTGCCGGCGTCCTGCAGCTTCTGCACGGCCGCAGCGACCTTGCCGCTGGTATACAGGCTGGATTCGAGATAGTAGTTGTCGAAGTGGACCTGGAAGGCCTTCAGATCCAGATCCTGCTCGTGGCGCAGGTAGGCCACGGCGAACTGGCGGATGCCGTCCAGATCCGCCACATCGCCGCTGGCGGTAAACGCTCGGTCGTCGGACGTGACCGTCTTGCCCGCCAGGAAATCATTGGCGATGTCCTGGATGTACTCGCCGTTGTAGGCCGCCTCGGGCCACTCGGCATCACCGGGCTTGAAGCCTTTGGCGCGCAGCTGCGTGCTGTTGGCCAGCGTGGCGATCTGCACGCCCGCGTCGTTGTAATAGAACTCGCGGTAGACACTCCAGCCCTGCGTGGCATACAGGTTGCAGATCGCGTCGCCCAGCGCCGCCTGGCGGCCATGGCCCACATGCAGCGGACCGGTCGGGTTGGCCGAGACGAACTCGACCAGCACCCGCTCCTGGCGTGCAGGCTGGTAGCCGAACTGCGCGCCGGCCTTCAGCACCGCCAGCACGATCTGCTGCTTGGCCTCGGGCTTGAGCCGGATGTTGATGAAGCCTGGCCCGGCGATGTCGATGTCCGACACCCAGCGCTGGAAGGCCGGCGCCGCCAGCAGTTCGGCGCGCAGGGCTTCGCCCACCTGGCGCGGGTTGAGCTTGAGCGGCTTGGCCAGCTGCATGGCTGCGGTGCAGGCGAAGTCGCCGTGGGCCGCCACCTTGGGCGACTCAAAAGCGGCCTTGTCGCCGGCACCCGGGGAGAGTCGTTCCAGCCCGTCGGCCAGCGCCGCGAGCAATTCTTGTTTGACAGAGAGCATCGGGCGATTTTACGGGGCCGGGCCCGCCGCCGCGCCCTGCCAGAAAGCAGACTGCCCGTACTGGCTCTTCAGGTAATCGATCCACAGCCGCAGCCGCAGCGGCAGGTGCTTGCGCTGAGGAAACACCACGTAAATGCCATTGGGCGGGGCGCTGAATTCTTCCAGCACTGGCGCCAGCTGACCCGCCGCTATTTCGGCCTCCACCTCCCAAGTGCTGCGCCAGGCAATGCCGTAGCCGGCCAGGCACCAGTCGTGCAGCACCTGGCCGTCCGAGCAGTCCAGCGGCCCGCCCGGCTTGAAGTGCACCACTTCGCGCCCCGCACCCTTGGACACACTAAACGCCCAGCCGCGCGTCTGCGAGGCGTCACTGGACAGCGTCAGGCAGTCGAACCGCGCCAGCTCGGCGGGATGCTGCGGCGTGCCATGCTGTTGCAGGTAGCGCGGCGTGGCCACGCACAGGCGCCGGTTGTCGGCGAGCCGCATGCTGACCAGCGACGAATCCGGCATGTCGCCCACCCGCACCGCGCAGTCGAAGCCTTCGCCGGCAAGGTCCACCACGCGGTCGCTCAGATTCAGCGAGATCGTCACCTCCGGGTGCAGCTCCCGAAAGCGCGGCACCAGCGGCGCCACGTGACGTCGGCCAAAGCCGGCCGGCGCGGTGATGCGCAGGTGGCCGCTGGCCTTGACCCCGCCCTCGGACACGCTGGCCTCGGCGTTGGCCACATCGGCCAGCAGGCGCTGGCAGTCCTCGAGAAAAGCGCTGCCCTCGTGCGTGAGCGTGATGCGCCGCGTGGTGCGCACCAGCAGCTTCACGCCCAGATGCTCCTCCAGCGCATCCAGCCGTCGCCCCATGATGGCCGGTGCCACGCCCTCGGCCTTGGCCGCCGCGGTCAGGCTGCCCTTGGTAGCGACGGAGACAAAGGATTCAAAGGCCTTGAGTTTGTCCATGGAAACAGATTATGCGTATAAAAGTCAAAACTCAAGGCATTCATTGCGCTTATTCCACCGACGGACTACCTACCTTCAGCAGACCCTCGACGACCTCGACGACGTAGCGCCACTTCAAAGCAAAGGCACAATGTCTCCATCGAACGTTCCCACCTCCCAGATTGAAGGAAAAACCATCGTGGCCTCCGGAAAAATACTTGTCGCCCAAGGTGGCGGCCCTACCGCCGTCATCAACCAGTCGCTGGTCGGCGTGGCGCTGGAGGCGCGACGCTTTGGCAACATCGAGCGCATCTATGGCGCGCGCCACGGCGTGCGCGGCATCGTCAATGAAGATTTTGTCGACCTGACGCAGGAAACCCACCACAACCTGGAACTGGTGGCCGGCACACCCTCATCGGCACTGGGCTCCACCCGCGACAAGCCCGACCTGGCCTATTGCCAGGAGATCTTCAAGGTGTTGCAGGCGCACGAGATCGAGCACTTCTTCTACATCGGCGGCAACGACTCGTCGGACACAGTGCGCATCGTGAGCCTGGAGGCGCAGAAGGCCGGTTACCCGCTGCGCAGCATCCACATCCCCAAGACCATCGACAACGACCTGGTCGGCAACGACCACACGCCGGGCTTCCCGTCGGCCGCGCGCTTCGTGGCGCAGGCCTTTGCCGGCGCCAATCTGGACAACGCGGCCCTGCCCGGCGTGTATGTCGGCGTGGTGATGGGCCGCCATGCCGGCTTCCTGACGGCCGCCTCCGCGCTCGGCAAGAAGTTCCCCGATGACGGCCCGCACCTGATCTACCTGCCTGAGCGCACCTTCGTGCTGGAGAAATTCCTGGCCGACGTGAAAAGCATGTACGAGCGTCATGGGCGGTGCGTGATTGCCGTGTCAGAGGGCATCCACGACGCCAGTGGCGCGCCGATTGCCGCCCTGCTGGCCAAGGACCTGGAGCACGATGCGCACGGCAACGTGCAGCTCTCGGGCAACGGCGCGCTGGCCGACCTGCTGTGCGAGGAGATCAAGGCCAAGCTCAACATCAAGCGCGTGCGCGGCGACACCTTCGGCTACCTGCAGCGCTCATTCATTGGCTGCGTGTCGGACGTGGACCAGCGCGAGGCGCGCGAGGTCGGCGAGAAAGCCGTGCAGTTCGCGCTGTGGGGCGGGCGCGACGGCTCGGTCGCCATCAAGCGCACCGGCTTCTACTCGGTGGACTACGAACTGCTGCCACTGGAGGCCGTGGCCGGCAAGACGCGGGTGATGGAAGACGAGTTCATCACGCCCAGCGGCACCGATGTCACCGACGCTTTCCGCATGTACCTGCGCCCCCTGCTCGGCTCTGGCATGCCTGATGCTTTCAGGCTGCGCCACAACCCGGTGGCCAAGGTACTGCACAAGTCCAGTTGAGGCCGGTTTCCGATTTCGCACCACAGATTCCCGAGGAGAGCTTTCATGTCCAGCAACATTCGACGCATTGCGGTGTGTACCGGCGGGGGCGATGCTCCGGGTCTCAATGCCGTGATCCACTCGGTCGTCGTCGCGGCGGTCAATCGGGGCTGGGAGTGCTACGGCATCCGTGACGGCTTCAACGGCATCCTGTTCCCCGAACGCTATCCGAACGGCGGGGTTTTCCGCCTCACCAAGGAACGGGTGCACGGCATCGCCCACCTGGGCGGCACCATCCTGGGCACCACCAACAAGGGCAATCCACTGCATTTCCCGATGAAGATGCCCGACGGCACCACGAAAGACGTGGATCGCTCGGGTGAAATCATCGACTACTTCGCGATGAAGGAGCTCGATGCGCTGGTGTCCATCGGGGGCGACGGCTCGCTCACCATCGCCCACGCGCTGCACCAGAAAGGCCTGCGCGTGGTGGGCGTGCCCAAGACCATCGACAACGACCTGGACAAGACCTTCACCACCTTCGGCTTCGACACCGCCGTGGCCTTTGCCACCGAGTGCCTGGACCGCCTGCACAGCACGGCGGAAAGCCACCAGCGCGTGATGGTCGTGGAGGTGATGGGGCGCTACGCCGGCTGGATCGCGCTGCACACCGGCATTGCCGGCAGCGCCCATGTGGTGCTGATTCCGGAGGTTCCCTTCGACATCGACAAGGTGGCGGCCAAGATCGTCAGCCGCGACGTGGAGGGGCATCCCTACACCATCGTCATGGTCGCCGAGGGTGCCGAGCCGGTACACGGCCAGCGCGAGGTTGTGGAGGCGGCGGAGATCGGCCACGCCGAGCGCCTGGGCGGCATTGGCGAGCGCATCGGCAAAGCCATCCAGGACCGCACCGGCAAGGACACGCGCGTGGTGGTGCTCGGCCACCTGCTGCGCGGCGGCAGCCCGACCTCGTTCGACCGGCTCGCCGCCATGCGCTTCGGAACCGCTGCCGTGCGGGCGCTGGGCGAGGGAGAATCCGGCATCATGGTGGCGCTGGCCTTCCCCAACGTGAACTACGTGGCGCTGGAAGAGGTCGCCGGGCGAATGAAGGGCGTGCCGCTGGACTGCGACACCCTTCAGACTGCGCGGGACCTGGGCATCGTCTTGGGCGACTGAGTAGACTGCTCTATTTTCTGTAGCTAACAATGTCCATTTGACGCTGGACAGTCTACAAAAAGTCTAAGTATTTCGGCTGGGACTGCTTGCGGGGCTTCGTCTCCATTGTTCTGGAGCCGCACCGCCTGTTCGTTCCCGCAAAGGCCTTGCAAGCGGTCGAGAATCCGTATCTTTTCTCACCGATCAGTGAGGGTGTCCACCGTCTCCATGCGCGTGGCCGTGTTCCAGTTCCTCGGGCGTGGCCGTGCGGACTGCGCTGACGGTGCAGGCAAACACCAGGGCCAGACCGGCCAGTGGATGGTTGCCGTCGAGCACGGCCTTGCCTTCATCGATTTCCGTGATGCTCATGATGTGCGTGCCGTGCTCGCCCGTGCCTTCCAGCTGCATGCCAACGACCACGCCTTCGGGCAGGTTTTCCAGCAGTTCCGTGGTCACCAGTTCGTCGTCGTACTCGCCGAAGGCGTCCTCGGGCTCCAGATGGACCTCGAGCGTGTCGCCCACGGCCTTGCCGGTCAGCGCGGCCTCGAGCTTCGGGAAAATGCCGCCGCTGCCATGCAGGTACACCAGGGGACGCTCTCCGGGATCGACCATTTCGTGCTGCGGGTCCTTGACCTCATAGTCCAGTGTCACGACGGTATTGGCGCTGATCTTCATGGCTGTTTTTCCGGTAAAAAGATGTCCGTATTGTGTGCCATGATGGCCGCCCTGAACCGGTGGAGCAGCCATGGAACTGAGGCAACTGCGGTATTTTGTGCGGGTGGTCGAACTTGGCAGCATCAGCCGTGCGGCGCTGGATCTGGACCTGGTGCAGTCCGCGCTGAGCCAGCAGATCAGCCGGCTTGAAGGCGAGCTTTCCACCCGGCTGTTGCAGCGCACCCGCAAGGGCGTCACCCCCACCGAAGCCGGCATGGCGTTCTTTCGCGAGGCCCAGCTGGCGCTGCGGCACGCCGAACAGGCGGCGCGCGCGGCGCGTGAGGCGCGGCTGACCGGCACGGTGAGCGTGGGCCTTGCGCCCACCACAGCCGCGGTGCTGGGGCTGCCGCTGATGCGCGCGATGCTCGAGCGTTACCCGGACGTGCGCCTGCACATGGTCGAGAGCCTGTCTGGCCACCTGACGCACATGCTCAACGCCCGCCAGTTGGACCTGGCCGTTCTTTTCGACACCGATGCCGCGCGGCGCTGGAGCGTGACGCCGCTGCTGGAAGAGAAGCTGTTCCTGATCCGTTCACGCCAGGGACTGGCGGCAAAGACACGCACTTTGGTCTCGATCGCTGAACTGGCCGATGTGCCGCTGATCCTGCCGACCGGCCCACATGGCCTGCGCAGCACCCTGGACGCGGCCTTTGCCCGCGCAGGAATCCGCCCCGTTCTGGCGGCCGAGATCGACTCGCTGGCGCTGCTGATGGACGCCGTGGATGCGGGTCTTGGCGCCACGCTGCAACCCTGGGCTGCGGTGGGGCGCTTCCCAGACGCCGACCGCCGCTTTCATCTCGCGGAAATCAGCGACCTGATGGCCCGTCGGCCCAACGTGCTGTGCAGCCTGTCGGACGACGAACTGTCACCGGCGGCGCTGGCGGCGCGCGTGGTGCTGGCCGACTGCGCGCGCGAGCGGGTGCAGTCCGGGCAATGGGTGGGCGCCCGTCTGACGGCTTGACCCATCACGATTCGTGATGCCCCCATGCCGCAGCCCGGATTCCGTCCGGCCGGGCGCGGGTCTAAAGTCGCCACACGACATCTGCACAACAAGGAGACGCCATGGATCTGCAACTCAGGAACAAAACCGCACTGGTCACCGGGGCCAGCGTCGGCATCGGCCGGGGCATTGCCCTGGCGCTGGCGGCCGAAGGGGTGAAGCTGGCCATCACCGCGCGCCGTGTCGAAAAGCTCGAAGAACTGGCCGCCGAGATCGAGGCCTCCGGCGGTGCCCGGCCGGTGCTGATCGCACAGGACATGTACGCCGAGGACGCCTCGCGAAGCCTCGCGGCGGCGGCCACCGCAGGCCTGGGGCACGTCGATATCCTGGTGAACAACGCCGGTGGATCGCGCTCGTTCAAGGACCTGCATGTCAGCGAGGAACAATGGCAGGAAGCGATCACGCTGAACTTTCACCGCCCGCGCCAGCTCGGCGACGCCCTGATCGACCCGATGATCGCGCGTCGGTGGGGCCGCATCATCAACATCACCGGCAAGAGCGAGCCTGAGCACATCAATGGCGCGTTTTGCGCCAAGGCCGGCATCCACAGCTGGGCCAAGGGCCTGTCGCGCATGGTGGGCAAGCACGGGATCACGGTGAATTGCATTCCGCCGGGGCGCATCCACTCCGAGCAGATTTTCCGCAACTACACGCCGGAATACCGCCAGTGGCAGTGCGACAACGAGATCCCCGTGGGCCGCTACGGCGAGCCTGAAGACCTGGCCAACCTGGTGACCTTCCTTGCGTCGCCGCTGGCCGGCTATATCACGGGCACGGTGATTCCGGTGGACGGGGGTCTGCGCAAGTACCAGTTCTAGGGAGGCTGCCCTGCGTCGGGGCGGCCCGGCGCGGCGGCCACCGATTGCACGCGGCACAATGAACCAACACAACACGAGGAGACCCGCATGACACTCAATCGCCGCCAGGTTCTGGCATGGTCCAGCGCAGCCGCGCTGGCCGGCACGCCTTCCGTTTTCGCGCAATCGGCGTGGCCATCCAAGCCGGTCCGCTTTGTCGTGCCGTTTGCCCCGGGGGGCACCAGCGAGATCGTCGCACGTTCGGTCGCCGCAGAACTCACCAAGCAGCTCGGGCAGAGCGTGTACGTCGAAAACAAGCCGGGCGGTGCGGGTGTGACGGCAATGAGCGAGGTGGCCAAGGCTGCACCCGACGGCCACACCATGATCCTGGGTCATGTGGGCACGCTGGCGGTGAACCCCTTCATGCTGAAGAACCAGCCCTATGACGTGAACCGGGACTTCATCCCCGTCACGCTGCTGGCCAAGGTGCCCAATGTCTTCGTGATTCACCCGGACGTGCCGGCCAAAAACTTCCGCGAGTTCGTGGACTACGTCAAGAAGCACCCCGGCGAGCTGAACTACGGCTCGGCCGGCAACGCCAGCGCCGGCCATCTGGCGATGGAGTACCTGAAGCTGGTCACGGGCATGTACATCACGCACATCCCCTACCGCGGCACAGGTCCGCAGCTCACCGACCTGCTGGCCGGGCGCACCCAGGCTTCCTCGGCCGGACTGCCCGCACTGGGCGCGCACATCCGCGCCGGCAAGCTGCGCGCCATCGCGGTGGGCACGCAGCAGCGCATCTCCGGCCTGCCCGATGTGCCGACGGTGGCCGAAATGGGCTTCAAGGATTTCGAGACCTCGCAGTGGTACGGCATCCTGGTGCCGGCCGGCACGCCGCCCGAGGTGGTGAAGAAGATCCAGGAAGAGTCCTACAAGGCGCTCAGGTCCAGCGCCGTGACCGAGCGCTTTGCTACCGATAACGCCATCGGTGGCGGCGGGCCATCGGCCGACTTCGCGGCGTTCATCAAGCGCGAGCAGACGATCTGGAGCGACATCGTCAAGCGCGCGGGCATCAAGGCGGACTGAGATTTTCTGCTTTTGTCACCGTCACTCCCACAAGGCGGGGGCGACCCGGCTGTATCTGGAGAAGCTGTGAAAGTGGATGTATTGGTGATCGGTGGCGGCAACGCCGCCCTGTGCGCCGCGCTGATGGCGCGCGAGGCCGGCGCCAGCGTGATGCTGCTCGAAGCCGCCCCGCCCGAATGGCGCGGTGGCAATTCGATGCACACGCGCAACCTGCGCTGCATGCACGACGCACCGCAGGACGTGCTGGTCGAAGCCTACCCCGAAGAGGAGTACTGGCAGGACCTGCTCAAGGTCACCGGCGGCCTGACCGACGAAAAACTGGCCCGGCTGGTGATTCGCGCATCGAGCACCTGCCGGCCCTGGATGCGCAGCCACGGCGTGCACTTCCAGCCGTCGCTCTCAGGCGCGCTGCACACGGCGCGCACCAACGCCTTCTTCATGGGCGGCGGCAAGGCGCTGGTCAATGCGTTCTACCGCAGCGCCGGCAAGCTCGGGGTGCAGATCCGCTACAACGCGCCGGTGGAGCGGCTCGAGCTCGAAGACGGCCGTTTCGTGGCCGCCCACGCCAGCATCAAGCAAGCAGACGGGCGCATCCGCCATGAGCGCATCGAGGCCCGCGCCTGCGTGCTGGCCGCGGGCGGCTTCGAGTCCAATCTCGACTGGCTGCGCGAGGCCTGGGGCCAGAACGAGCGCGGTGAATGGCCGGCCGACAACTTCCTGATCCGCGGCACGCGCTTCAACCAGGGCACGCTGTTGCGCCACCTGCTGGACGATCACGGCGCGGACCGCATCGGCGACCCGACGCAGGCGCACATGGTGGCCATCGACGCGCGCGCGCCGTTGTACGACGGCGGCATCTGCACCCGCATCGACTGCGTGTCGCTGGGCGTCGTCGTCAACCGGGAGGCCCGGCGCTTCCACGATGAAGGCGAAGATTTCTGGCCCAAGCGCTACGCCATCTGGGGCCGGCTGGTGGCGCTGCAGCCCGGGCAGACCGGTTACTCCATCATCGACGCCAAGGCCATCGGCCGCTTCATGCCGCCGGTGTTCCCGGGTGTGAAGGCCGACAGCCTGCCCGAACTGGCGCGCAAGCTGGGTCTGGACGAGGCCGCCTTCATGCAGACCCTGAACGACTACAACGCCGCCTGCCGGGTCGGCACCTTCGATCACACCACGCTGGACGACTGCCGCACCGAAGGGCTGTCACCCGCCAAGACGCACTGGGCCCGCCCCATCGACACCGCGCCGTTCTATGGTTATGCGCTCAAGCCCGGCATCACCTTCACCTACCTGGGCCTGAAGACCGACGAGACCGCCGCCGTGCGCTTTGGCGGCGTGCCCAGCGACAACCTGTTCGTGGCGGGCGAGATGATGGCCGGCAATGTGCTGGGCAAGGGCTACACCGCCGGCGTCGGCATGTCGATCGGCACGGCCTTCGGGCGCATTGCCGGCACGCAGGCGGCGCAGGCGGCCTTGCGCCAGGGAGCGGCCCATGCAAGCGCTTGAAGCCCTGACCCGCGACGCCCGTGCGCTGGCGGACGGCGCGGTGGTGCTGAGCGCGCCGGAGGCCGAGGTGGCGCGCCAGATGCAGATCTGCAACGCTTGCCGGTACTGCGAGGGTTTTTGCGCGGTGTTCCCGGCCATGACGCGCCGGCTCGAGTTCGGCAAGGCCGACATCCATTTCCTGGCCAACCTGTGCCACAACTGCGGCGCCTGCCTGCACGCCTGCCAGTACGCGCCGCCACACGAATTTGCCGTCAACGTACCGCAGGCCATGGCGCAAGTGCGCGTGCAGACCTATGCCGACTTTGCCTGGCCGTCCGCCCTGGGCGCACTTTACAAACGCAACGGACTGACGCTCTCACTGGCCCTGGCCGCGGGGCTGGCGTTGTTCCTGCTCATGGCGCTGGCCATCAACGGCACCCTGATCGGCGGCAGCCTGGACGGAAATTTCTACAAGCTGTTCCCGCACAAGCTGCTGGTGGGCCTGTTTGCGCCGGTGTTCGGGTTTGCGGTGCTGGCGCTGGCCCTGGGCGTGCGCCGGTTCTGGCGCGAGGTGAAGCCGGCCACCACCGGTGCGCCGGTCAGCGGGGCGGCGGCGGCCGAAGCGGTGGATGACGCGCTGCGCCTCAATTACCTCGGCGGCGGCCATGGCGAGGGCTGCAACAACGCCGACGACGCCTGGACGCTGTGGCGCCGGCGCTTTCACCACGCCACGTTCTACGGCTTCATGCTGTGCTTTGCCGCCACCAGCGTGGCCACGCTGTATCACTATGTCCTGGGCTGGTCAGCGCCTTACGAACTGGCCAGCCTGCCGAAGTTGCTGGGCGTGTCGGGCGGCATCAGCCTGCTGATCGGCACGGCAGGGCTGTTCTGGCTGAACCTCAGGCGCCATCCCCTGCACGGCGACGCGGCGCAAAAGCCGATGGACAGGGGCTTCATCGCGCTGCTGTTCCTCGCCAGCCTGACGGGGCTGGCGTTGATGCTCGGGCGCCAGACGCCAGCGCTGGCCGCCTTGCTGGCCGTGCACCTGGGCGCAGTGATGGCGCTGTTCGCCACGCTGCCCTATGGCAAGTTTGCGCACGGCATCTTCCGCACGGCGGCCTTGTTGCGGCACACGGTCGAGAAGCGGCAGCCGGCGAATCTTCAGTTGGGCGATGAGTGAGGGCGGCTTTCCTTGCCGCAGAGCACTGAAGTGGCTTTCCAGCGGAAAATATGATCGATAATGACCGCTACCCAGCGTTGAATGGTCATTGTCTGCTACTCATACTGTAGTGAATCATGGTGCGCCTTCCACCTCGGCGTGGATGATGGACAGCGGAAAACGCTGGCCGGCCAGATGGTCCTCGATGCAGCGCAGCACCAGCGGGCTGCGGTGGCGCGCGGCGCTGGCGCGCACTTCGTCGGGCGTCATCCACAGCGTGCGAACGATGCCTTCGTCCAGCGGGCGCGTCGCGTCGAACGCGCCCAGCTCGCCGGAAAAGGCAAATCGCAGGTAGGTGATGTCCTCGCCGGTCGCGGCGCGAGGCACGCGCGAGAGGTACACCCCGACCAGCGCCGAGGGTGTGAAAGCGTGAGCCGTTTCCTCCAGCGCCTCGCGCGCGCAGGCCTGAACCGGGGATTCGCCGTGGTCCAGGTGGCCGGCCGGATTGTTCAGTCGAAGACCTTCCGGGGTGTGTTCTTCGACCAGCATGAACCGCCCCTCCTGCTCGACGATCGCGGCAACGGTGACGTTGGGTTTCCAGCGGTTGCTCATGGCGATGGATTATGTGGGAATGCGGTTTCGTTGATCCATGTCATGGTTAGCCCCTCCTGATCCGCTGGCAATTTCAGTTAAGCTTTCGGCCGCAGAGCGTCCGCCCTGGTTGCCACGCAAACGGGCCGGTCGGACCGCCGCAATAACAAAGTCGAGGAGTCGCTTCATGCAAACTGGCGTAGCTACTGAGACGGCATCGGGTTCCACCCCTGTCGCCATGCCCCCCACAACCCCCATCACGGCTCAGCGCATCGGCGTCCCGCGCGAGATTTTCCCGGGGGAAAAGCGCGTTGCCACGGTGCCTGAAGTGGTCGAAAAGCTCATCAAGCTGGGCTTCAAGGTGGTGGTTGAATCCGGCGCCGGCGACCTGGCCAATTTTGCCGACGACACCTACCGCGCCGCCGGCGCTGACGTGGTCGACGGCGCCGCCGCACTTTGGGCCGCGTCCGACATCGTGTTCAAGGTGCGCGAACCGGGCGCGGACGAAGTTGCCTTGATGCACGAAGGACAGACGCTGATCAGTTTCATCTGGCCGGCTCAGAATCCGGACCTGATGCAACAGCTCGCAGCCCGAAAAGTGACCGTGCTGGCCATCGACGCGCTGCCGCGCATGCTGTCACGCGCCCAGAAGATGGACGCGCTGACGTCCCAAGCGGGCGTCGCGGGCTATCGCGCCGTCATCGAGGCCGCCAATGCCTTCGGCCGCTTCTTCAACGGCCAGATCACGGCCGCGGGCAAGGTTCCGCCTGCCAAGGTCTTCATCGCCGGTGCCGGCGTGGCCGGCCTGGCTGCCATCGGTACTGCCGCCGGTCTGGGTGCCATCGTGCGCGCCAACGACACCCGTGCCGAAGTGGCCGACCAGGTCACGTCACTGGGTGGCGAATTCGTGAAGGTCGATTTCGAGGAAGAAGGCGGCGGTGGCGGCGGCTACGCCAAGGTCATGAGCGAGGGCTTCCAGAAGGCCCAGCGCGAGATGTACGCCAAGCAGGCCAGGGAAGTGGACATCATCGTCACCACCGCGCTGATCCCCGGCAAGCCAGCGCCCAAGCTGATCACCGCCGAGATGGTGATGAGCATGAAGCCCGGCAGCGTCATCGTCGACATGGCGGCCGAGCGGGGCGGCAACTGCGAGCTGACCGAACCCGGTCAGGCCGTCGTGAAACACGGCGTGACCATCGTCGGCTACACCGACCTGAATTCGCGCCTGGCCAAGCAGTCGTCGACGCTGTACGGCACCAACCTGTTTCGCCTCACCGAAGAGCTGTGCAAGACCAAGGACGGCATCATCGACGTCAACATGGAAGACGACGCCATCCGCGGCCTGACCGTCATCAAGGAAGGCAGCATCACCTGGCCGCCTCCTGCGCTCAAACAGCCCGCGGCGCCCGCCGCCGCGGCCAAGCCGGCGGCTGCGGCCCCTGCGGCCAAGAAGGGGCACGGCCATGGCGGTGGCGGCGAGCCCATGGCCGGCAGCAAGATGGCCATCCTGTTCGGCGTGGCCGCCGCGCTGTTCTGGCTGATTGGCGCCTACGCCCCCCGCGAGTTCCTGTCGCACTTCACGGTCTTCGTGCTGGCCTGCTTCGTCGGCTACATGGTGGTGTGGAACGTCAAGCCAGCCCTGCACACCCCGCTGATGAGCGTGACCAACGCGATCAGCAGCATCATCGCCATCGGTGCGCTGGTGCAGATTTCCCCTATTGCCGGAGCGGCGGGGCGGCCCAACGAGTGGATCCAGTGGGTGGCCGCGGCGGGCATCGTGCTCACGGCGATCAACATGTTCGGCGGTTTCGCCGTGACCCAGCGCATGCTCGCCATGTTCCGTAAATAAGAGAGGCGATTCATGTCTATCGAACTGGCAGCCGTTGCCTACATCGGAGCAACCATTCTTTTCATCCTGAGTCTGGGCGGCCTGTCCAACCAGGAAACCGCCCTGCGCGGCAACCTCTACGGCATCGTCGGCATGGCGATCGCGGTGCTGGCCACGATTTTTGGCCCGCAGGTCACCCTGGCCGGCATTCCCTGGATCATCGGCGCCATGCTGATTGGCGCGAGCGTCGGCCTGTATGCGGCCCGTACCGTGCAGATGACCCAGATGCCAGAGCTGGTCGCGCTGATGCACAGCATGGTCGGCCTGGCCGCGATGCTGGTCGGCGTTGCCACCTACATCGACCCGGAGGCGTCCAAGGGGTTCACCGGCGCCGCCAAGTCCATCCATGAGATGGAAATCTACGTCGGCATCCTGATCGGCGCCGTGACTTTTTCCGGCTCCGTCATTGCTTTTGGCAAACTTTCCGGGCGCATCAGCGGCAACCCGGTGCTGCTGCCGGGGCGTCACTGGCTGAACCTGGCCGGCCTGCTGGTGGTGATCTGGTTCGGTCGCGAGTTCATGAATGCCCACAGCATCGCCGACGGCATGACGCCGCTGATCGTGATGACGGTGATCGCGCTGCTGTTCGGCATCCACATGGTGATGGCGATCGGTGGCGCGGACATGCCGGTGGTGGTGTCCATGCTCAACAGTTACTCGGGCTGGGCCGCCGCGGCGACCGGCTTCATGCTGTCGAACGACTTGCTGATCGTGACCGGCGCCTTGGTGGGCTCCAGCGGCGCGATCCTGTCCTACATCATGTGCAAGGCGATGGCGCGCAGCTTCATCAGCGTGATTGCGGGCGGGTTTGGCACCGCCAGCGCGGCGCCCAAGCCGGCGGGTGATGCGGCGCAACCGGCCGGCGAAGTCACGCCGATCAGCGCCATCGAGACGTCGGAACTGCTACGCGAAGCCAAAAGCGTGGTGATCGTTCCGGGTTACGGCATGGCCGTGGCGCAGGCGCAGCACACCGTGTTCGAGATCACCAAGCACCTGCGCGAAAAGGGTGTCAACGTTCGCTTCGGCATTCACCCGGTGGCCGGGCGCATGCCTGGTCACATGAATGTGCTGCTGGCCGAGGCCAAGGTACCGTACGACATCGTGTTCGAGATGGACGAGCTGAACGACGATTTCCCGAAGACCGATGTGGTCATGGTGATCGGTGCCAACGACATCGTGAACCCCGGCGCGCAGGACGACCCGACCAGCCCCATCGCCGGCATGCCGGTGCTGGAGGTCTGGAAAGCCAAGACCTCCATCGTGATGAAGCGCAGCATGGCCTCGGGCTATGCCGGGGTCGACAACCCGCTGTTCTACAAAGAGAACAACCGCATGCTGTTTGGCGACGCCAAGAAGATGCTTGACGAAGTGCTGACGGCACTGAAGGCTTGAAACAGCGCGGACAGACGATCCGCGCCCACCCCACCACCTGATTTCGCGCGCACCCGGGACCCCAAAGAAGGTTCCGGGGCGGTTTTTCCATGTTCCGCCCCTTTGTAAGGGAAAACACAGCGGAATTTCTGTCAGTTTCAAGACAGAATAGCGGTTTCACCGACAAGCATGGAGCCCCTCGCATGACTGAACGCATCTGGCTGAGCAGCTACCCCCAGGGAGTGCCGGCTGACATCGACACCTCACAGTACTCATCGCTGGTGGCGTTGATGGAAGAGAGTTTCAAGAAGCACGCCAGCCGCACTGCTTACAGCTTCATGGGCAAGGACATCTCCTACGCCCAGACCGACAGCCTGAGCCGCGCCTTCGCCGCCTATCTGCAGGGCTTGGGCCTGAACAAGGGCGACCGCGTCGCCATCATGATGCCCAATGTGCCGCAGTATCCGGTGGCCGTGGCCGCCATCCTTCGCGCCGGCCTGGTGGTGGTCAACGTCAACCCTCTGTACACACCGCGCGAACTGGAGCATCAGCTCAAGGATTCCGGCGCCAAGGCCATCGTCATCATCGAGAACTTCGCCACCACGCTGGAGCAGTGCATCGCGCACACGCCGGTCAAGCACGTGGTGTTGTGTGCGATGGGCGACCAGCTGGGCCTGCTCAAGGGCACGCTGGTCAACTACATGGTTCGCAACGTCAAGAAGATGGTGCCAGCCTACAACCTTCCAGGTGCCGTGCGGTTCAACGAAGCCGTCGCCCGGGGAACCAAGGCCCCCTTCAAGAGCCCGGCTGTCAAGGCCGACGACGTGGCCGTCCTGCAGTACACGGGTGGCACCACGGGGGTCTCGAAGGGTGCGGTCCTGTTGCACCGCAACGTGATCGCCAACGTGTTGCAGTCCGAGGTCTGGAACCAGCCGGTCATGGCCAAGATTCCGGCCGGCGAGCAACCGACCGGCGTGTGTGCCCTGCCGCTGTACCACATTTTTGCGTTCACGGTGGGCATGATGCTGTCCCTGCGCATGGGTGGCAAGCTGGTGCTGATCCCCAACCCGCGTGACATGGGCGCCGTGCTGAAGGAGCTCGCCAAGCACACCATCCACAGCTTCCCGGCCGTCAATACGCTGTTCAACGGGTTGGCCAATCACCCGGACTTCAACACCGTCGACTGGTCGCACCTCAAGGTCTCGGTGGGCGGCGGCACCGCCGTGCAGGGCGCCGTGGCCAAGCTCTGGCTGGAGAAAACCGGATGTCCGATCTGTGAAGGGTACGGCCTGAGCGAGACCAGCCCTTCGGCCAGTTGCAACCCCACCAACAGCACGGAGTACACCGGCACCATTGGCGTGCCCTTGCCCGGAACGGACATGAAGCTGCTCGACGACGACGGCGTGGAAGTCACCACACTCGGCCAGCCCGGCGAAATCGCCATCAAGGGACCGCAGGTGATGGCGGGCTACTGGCAGCGCCCGGATGAGACAGCCAAAGTCATGACGCCCGATGGCTACTTCAAGACCGGCGACGTGGGCGTGATGGATGCGCGGGGCTACTTCAAGATCGTCGACCGCAAAAAGGACATGATCCTGGTCAGCGGCTTCAACGTCTATCCGAATGAGGTGGAAGAGGTCGTGTCCGACTGCCCTGGCGTCATGGAGTGCGCGGCCGTGGGCATCGCCGACGACAAGTCGGGAGAAGCAGTCAAGCTGGTCATCGTCAGGAAAGACCCGGCGCTGACCGAAGCCAAGATCCGAGAGTTCTGCAAGGCCAACCTCACGGGCTACAAGCAGCCCAAGATGATTGAATTCCGCACCGAGCTGCCCAAGACGCCTGTCGGCAAGATTTTGCGTCGCGAGCTCAGAGACAAGAAGTAGGCATGGCACAGGGGACGCAGACGCCGGTGATCGGCATCCTTGGGGGCAGCGGCGTCTACGACATCGACGGGCTGGAGAACAAGCGCTGGAGAAAGGTCGATTCGCCATTCGGGGCTCCGTCCGACGAACTCCTGTGCGGCGACCTCGACGGCCAGCCGATGGTGTTTCTGCCGCGGCACGGGCGCGGGCACAGGATTCCGCCCTCCGACATCAACTTCAGGGCCAACATCGACGCCCTGAAGCGCTGCGGCGTCACCGACCTCGTATCCGTCAGTGCGGTGGGCTCCCTGCGCGAAGACCTGCGGCCAGGCACTTTCGTCATTGTCGACCAGTTCATCGACCGGACCTTTGCCCGCGAGAAGAGCTTCTTTGACACTGGTCTGGTGGCCCATGTTTCCATGGCCCATCCGGTGTGCGGCCGGCTCGGCGCGCACCTCGAGGTCGCCGCGCGGGAATCCGGCATCAGCGTCTCTCGCGGCGGCACCTATCTGGTGATGGAAGGCCCCCAGTTTTCCAGCCTGGCCGAGTCCAAGCTGTACCGCAGCTGGGGTTGCGACGTGATCGGCATGACCAACATGCCCGAAGCCAAGCTGGCGCGCGAAGCCGAGCTCTGCTACGCCACCGTGGCGATGGTGACCGATTTCGACTGCTGGCACCCCGACCAGATGCGGTGACGTGGAGGCGATCATCAAGGTGCTGCTGTCCAATGCCGACAAGGCCGCAGCATGGTGAAACAGGTGGCGCCCCGGATTCGGCAGAGGTTCGGCGCGCCTGCGCATGCCGCAGCGCGCTGCAGCATGCTTTGATCACCGCGCCCGAGGCGCGAGACCCCGAGATGCTGAGGCGCTCGATGCGGTCGCCGGTCGGTGCTGGCACCTTGACGGGCCGTCAACCCCCGGTTCCGGCCAGCACGCCAGGCGCTCGTGACGCCATCGTGGCGGCTGCGCGGCGGCTGGATGCATTGGGCTTGAATCGCGGGACTTCAGGGAACATCGGGCTGCGAACCGGGGCCTCGTTCCTGGTCACGCCTTCCGGCGTCCCGGTCGAAGACCTGTCGCCAGACGGCATCGTGGAAATGGATTTTCGGGTGCCGGTCCTGGCGCGGCAAGCCCTCCAGCGATGGGGCATTGGCCGTGACATCCTGGCCACGCTGGCCGATTTCCATCCGTGGTGCATACGCGTACGGTAGCGACATCCTGGCCTGCCTGCACCGTGACATCCCGCCGTTTCACTACTCATCGCGGCGACCGGTGGCGACACATCCGCTGCGCACCCCGCGTCTTGCAGTCAGGCACTGTCCGATCTGGCCTTGAAAGCGCTCGAAGACCGCAAGGCCTGCCTGCTCGGCAATCATGGCCAGGTCGCCCTGGGGCGAGATCTGGCCGATGCGCTGGCCTTGGCCGTGGAGATGGAGTCCTTGTGTGCGCAGTACTGGACCGCGCTGCAACTGGGTCAGCCCCAACTCCTGTCGAAGGATCAAATGCACGACGTCCTGGAAAAGTTCAAAGGCTATGGCCGTCAGGGCCGGGCATGAAGGGCCGCGGCCGTCCCGGAAGTTGCAGCCTGGCAGGGGAGCGTCCATGAGCCCTGGGCCCGGCGAGGGTCAGTCCGTGCAGACGCTGCGCTGGCGCGACGGCCATCTCGAAATGATCGATCAGCGGGTGCTGCCGGAGCGGTTTGAGTACCTGCGCTACGACCGCGCCGCTGAAGTGGCCGAAGGCATTCGTTCCATGGTGGTGCGCGGCGCGCCGGCCATTGGCTGCGCTGCCGCTTATGGCGTTGCGCTGGAAGCGCTGGCGCTGCAGGACGCCACGCCCAACGCGTTCTCGGCGGGCCTGGACCATGGATTGCGATTGCTCGCCGCAGCCGGCCGACGGCGGTCAACCTGTTCTGGGCGTTGACGCGCATGCGCGGCGTCCGGGATGCCTTTGAGCACCGGCCGACCCCTGTTATCGCCGCCGCCCTGCTGCTTGAGGCGCACGAAATCTCTGCCGAGGATGTCCGCATCAACCGCGCCATGGGCGCGCATGGGGCCGCGCTGTTGCCCGACGGCGCCCGGGTCCTGACGCACTGCAACGCGGGCGCCCTGGCGACTGCGGGGCATGGCACGGCTCTGGGTGTCATCCGCTCGGCGGTCGAGGCGGGGAAACGGATCTCGGTGATTGCCGACGAGACCCGGCCTTTCCTGCAGGGCGCGCGGCTGACTGCCTGGGAGATGGTGCAAGAGCAGATTCCGGTGACGCTGATCACCGACAACATGGCCGGGCACCTGATGAGCCGGGGCGAGGTCGATGTCGTGGTGGTCGGGACCGACCGGGTGGCCGCCAACGGCGACGTGGCGAACAAGATCGGCACCTACATGGTGGCCGTGCTGGCGCAGCGCCACGGCATCCCGTTTTATGTGGCCTGTCCGCTGTCCACCATCGATCGGGATCTCCCTGATGGCGCCGCGATCCCGATCGAGGAGCGCGCTGCAGAAGAAGTCACCGGCTTCCGGGACTGCCAATGGGCCGCGAAGGGCGTCGCTGTGCGCAATCCTGCCTTCGACGTGACACCCGCCGAACTGGTCACGGCGCTGATCACGGAAAAGGGTGTCGTGAGGAAACCGGACCGGAGCCGCATCGCCGGCCTGTTCGACGCCTGACCGGCGGATTACTTCAGCCAGCCGCGTCGGCGGAAGTACCACATGGGCACCAGGGCGCTCGCCACCATGAGCGCCAGCGCATACGGATAACCCCAGGATTCCGACAGTTCGGGCATGAAACGGAAATTCATGCCGTAGATGCTGGCGATCAGCGTGGGCGGCAGCAACGCCACGCTGGCCACCGAAAAGATCTTGATGATCTTGTTCTGGTTGATATTGATGAAACCCACCGTGGCGTCCATCAGGAAGTTGATCTTGTCGAACAGGAACGCCGTGTGCGAATCCAGCGAGTCGATGTCGCGCAGCAGTTGCCGGGCATCCTCGAACTGTTCGGCATTGAGCATCTTGCTGCGCATCATGAAACTGACGGCGCGGCGCGTATCCATCATGTTGCGTCGGATGCGGCCGTTCATGTCTTCCTGGCGGGCGATGGCACCCAGCACCTCACCGGCCATGGCGTCGGTCACGTCGCCGGCCAGCACCAGCGTGCCGGCCTTTTCCAGTTCATCGTAGATGCCTTCAAGCGTGTCGGCGGAATACTCGGCGTCGGCGTCAAAGAGCTTGAGCAGGACTTCCTTGGCGTCTTCAATCAGGCCTGGCGCCCGGCGTGCCCGCATGCGCAGCAGTCGAAACACCGGCACATCCTCGTCGTGGATGGAGAACAGGACGCCCCGGCTCTTGAGATCGGTGTTGTGCTGGTTCAGGATGAACGCGACGCGGACCTGGCGCGGCGCATCGTCATCTGCGATGAGAAAGTCACTGCGAATGTGCAGTTCGCCGTTGTCTTCCTCGTAGAAGCGGGCGGACTCCTCGATGTCTTCGGCCATCGCATCCTCAGGAATCGACAGACCGTAATACTGCTTGATCCAGCGTTTTTCCTCAATGGTGGGGGACTCAAGGTCCACCCAGATCGGCTGGAACCGGGACAATTCTTCGAGCGATTCGATCTCTTCCTGGAAGAGCCGACCGTTGGCGAGCGTGAAAATGTTGAGCATGGCTCACTCCCTTGGGATGGTCTGGGGATGGCGATGGTGAGTTACGCTTTCAACCCCGGGCCAGAAAGGGGGTCGAAAGCTACCGACTTGGACAGGTTTCCACGACAAGCGCTCCAAAAGAAATCCAGCTGGAATTATCGCACCGCATGCGCAGTGCAGAGGCCGTCGAGTGCCCGGGCACAGGCAGGCGATGCCGCATGTCGGAATGTCCCTGCCGCGGCGGTTCGTCGATGACGGGTGATAGAGTGGGCTTCACTCTTCAAGCCTTATGCCCCAAGCACTTTCGCCCCGGCGCGAACTGTGGTTGCTGCTCACGCTGGCCGGCGTCCAGTTAACCCACATTCTCGATTTCATGATCATGATGCCTCTGGGGCCTCAGTTCACCGAGATCTTTCAGATCACGGACGCGCAATTCGGTTTGCTGGTCTCGGCCTACACGCTGGCGGCGGGTGTTTCGGGCCTGGCGGCATCCACGTATATTGACCGGTTCGACCGAAAGCGCCTGCTGCTGGCGATGTACGCCTTGTTCGCGCTGGCCACGCTGGCCTGCGGCCTGGCCTCAACCTATGGACTGCTGATGACGGCGCGGGTTGCGGCCGGCATCTTTGGAGGGGTGCTCTCGGCCCTGTCGCAAACCATCGTCGGCGATGTGATTCCGTTTGCCCGTCGCGGGCGTGCCATGGGCGTAGTGATGACCTCTTTTTCGGTGGCGACGGTGGCGGGTGTCCCGCTGGGGCTTTTCCTGGCGGCACATTTGAGCTGGCATGCGCCATTTTTCGGCATTGCCGCCTTGTGCGCCCTGCTCGGCCTGATGGCAACTTGGACCTTGCCCAGCCTGGGGCATCATCTCGCCGATCAGGCCGGGCGATCCGTCCTCGGTGGCATCCGACGGGTGCTGGTGGATGTCAATCACCTCAAGGCATTTGCTTTTTCTGGCCTCATGATGTTTGCCGGGTTCACCGTCATTCCGTACATCACGATCTACATGCGGACCAATGTGGGGCTGACCGCAGAGGAAATTCCTTACATCTACCTTTGCGGCGGCGTCGTAACGCTTTTCACAGCGCGCCTCTTTGGCCGCATGGCCGACCGCAAAGGCAAGGTGGAGACCTTTCGCCTGCTGGCCATTGCCATGATCGTTCCGTTGCTGGCAACCAGTCTGCTGGGCAGGGCACCGCTCTGGGCCGTGCTGGTGGTATCGACACTGCTGTTTACCTGCATGAGCGGGCGCATGATTCCCGGCATGGCGATCGTGACCTCGGCTGCAGACCCGCAGTTGCGAGGGACCTTCATGACCCTCAACGCGTCGGTTCAGTCTGCAGCCATGGGGCTGGCGGCGTTTGTGGGCGGCTTGATCATCCAGCGCGATCCTCAAGGCATGGTGCAAAACTACTGGATGGCGGCCGTTGTGGGAGGCTGCGCCAGCCTTGCCTCCTTGTGGATGGCCGGCAAGTTGACCCTGCACGGCGCAAGGTAAAGCCCGTGCCGTACCGAGGCAGTGAATATTTTCTGATGTGGATCAAGCACTTGCGGGATGCCAGGGGTCGGGATTGTCAGACGCAATGTGGCTTGACAGGTGCGGGATTGCATTTCGACGGCATCGGGGGCATAGTGATTCCGGGGCGAAGCAATTGATTCCCTCGTCCGTTTGCAGAAAAGACGGTCTTTTTAACCCCGAGAGCAACAGGAGGCTCCTCATGAACCTGACGATCAGCGGTCACCACCTCGAAGTCACCCCGGCATTGCGTACCTATGTGACCACCAAGCTCGATCGAATTACCCGGCATTTTGACCAAGTTGTAGATGTCAAAGTGCTGCTCACCGTGGAGAAGCAGAAAGAAAAGGAAAAACGACAGCGTGCCGAATGCAATATTCACGTCAAAGGCAGCGACCTGTTTGCCGAGTGTTCGCACGAAGACCTGTATGCAGCGGTTGACGAACTGGTCGACAAGCTCGACCGCCAAGTCGTGCGGCACAAAGACAAAATGCAGGAACACAAGCACGAGACGGCCAAAAGACTGATGTAACCCTGAATTAACTTGCTGACCAAGGCCGCCCGGATTGCCGTGCGGCCTTTTTCTTGGGGCGAAAATGTTCCTTGACGCCGGTGCATAATGCAGTTTCATTCGACCATGAACCGTCTCGCGTCCATCCTTCCCGCCTCCCAGGTTCTGGTGGGCGTTGATGCCTCCAGCAAGAAGCGCGCCTTTGAAGAAGTGGGCTTGCTTTTTGAAAACCTCCATGGACTCAGCCGTGCGATTGTCACGGACAGCCTGTTTGCCCGGGAACGACTGGGCTCGACCGGACTCGGGCATGGGGTGGCCATCCCCCACGGGCGGATCAAGGGGCTGAAGTCTCCGATGGCCGCCGTTTTTCTGCTCGCTCAGCCTATCGGTTTTGATGCACCTGACGAAAAACCCGTGGGGCTGTTGATTTTTCTGCTTGTGCCTGAAGCGGCCACGCAGAAACACCTGGAAATCCTGTCGGAGATAGCGGAACTGCTGAGCGACGGCGCGCTGCGAGAAAAGATCATGGCCTGCGCCGACGCGTCAGCGTTGCACCACATGATTGCCACCTGGCAGTCGGCTCAGCCCGCTTGAAACCTTGAAACCTACTGTCGTCAGCGCGGACGTACTGTTCGAAGACCATCGGGGTACCCTGCGCTGGGAATGGGTGGCCGGACTGGGTGCTTCCGAGCGCCGCTTTGATGATGTTGCCATTCAGGCGGCCCGATCAGGCGCGGACCTGGTGGGTTATCTCAACTACATCCATCCCTATCGCTTGCAGATTCTGGGAGTGCGCGAGATCGCGTACCTGACGAATGCAACGCCGGAAGACTGCGCACGACGCATTTCCCGCATCGTCACGCTGGAGCCGCCGGTTCTGGTACTTGCCGACGGGCAGACGGCACCGGATGCGCTGCTTTCGATGTGCGAGCGCGCCCAGCTTCCGATGTTTTCCACGCGGGAGTCGTCGGCGTTTGTCATCGACGTACTGCGGGCATATCTGTCCAAGCATTTCGCGGACCGCACCACCGTGCATGGCGTGTTCATGGACATTCTTGGACTCGGCGTGATGATCACCGGCGAGTCAGGCCTTGGCAAAAGCGAACTAGGTCTGGAACTGATCTCACGAGGCAATGGGCTGGTCGCCGATGACGCTGTTGATCTGTACCGCATCAATCAGACCACCATTGAAGGGCGTTGCCCGGAATTGCTGCAAAACCTCCTGGAGGTCCGCGGTATCGGGCTGCTCGACATTCGCGCCATATTTGGCGAAACCGCAGTACGACGCAGGATGCGCCTGAAACTCATCGTGCACCTGGTGCGTCGGGAGACGATGGAGCGCGAATACGAGCGTTTGCCCTATGAACCGCTGACACAGGATGTACTGGGCGTGCCGGTTCGCAAGGTGGTGATCCAGGTGGTGGCAGGCCGCAACATCGCTGTACTGGTCGAGGCGGCAGTCCGCAGCGCCATCCTGCAGTTGCGGGGCATCGATACCTATCAGGAATTCGTTGAGCGACATCGTCGCGCGATGGAGAAGAACAGCTGAACAGCGCCAGTCAGGGCAGTGAATGCCGGCCGCTTAGTAAGGGGAAAGAGCACCTTCCCGCAACGGGCTTGCGCGGGATGACGGAGCAGCCCGGAGCGGCTCAGCTGCGCAGTGACTTCGGACGGTGAGTGCAGTTTGCACGGGTGCAATGGGCGTACAGGCTCAAGGCGTGGTCCGCAATGATGAAGCCCTTGGTTGTTGCCACATCGTTCTGCCGTTTCTCGATTTCGGCATCGTAGAACTCCTCGACCCGGCCGCAGTCCAGACAGACAAGATGGTCGTGGTGCTGGCCTTCATTGAGTTCGTAAACAGCCTTGCCCGACTCAAAATGGCTGCGGCTCAGGATGCCGGCCTGCTCGAACTGCGTCAGGACCCGGTACACCGTGGCCAGTCCGATGTCCGAGCGGTCTTCCAGAAGGACGCGGAAGACGTCCTCAGCGGTCATGTGGCGCAGTCCGCCCTGCTGGAAAATTTCGAGGATCTTCAGTCGCGGCAGCGTCGCCTTGAGCCCTGTGCTCTTGAGTTCATCAATGTTGGCCATGGGGGTGTTTTCTCCAGCTGACGGACGGGTTCCAGGCCGAGGCCCAGCCGCTACAATGGGCCGATCATATCGTCTGATCCATGCTCATGTCTGCCAATCTTCCCTGCAGCGCCCGACGCAACGCCCCCCTGATCCTGGCGTTAGCCGTGGTTAGCGCCACACTGTTTGGCTGCGGTTCATTCGACGGTGCCAAGAAGCTGATAGACCCGTACAAGTTCGATATCGTTCAAGGCAACTTCGTGTCGAAGGAACAGGTCGACGCCCTGCGGCCCGGCATGAGCCGGCAACAGATCCGCGAAATCCTGGGCACCCCATTGCTCACCAGTGTTTTTCACGCCGACCGATGGGATTATGTTTTCAGCATCAACCGGCAATATGCCGAGCCCCAGGAGTACAAGTTGACGCTCTATTTCAAGGGTGACATTCTTGATCGTTTTGAGGGAGACACGATGCCGACAGAGGCAGAGTTCGTGTCCCGTCTCAATTCGGGCATCGTGACCCGGGCGGCTCCCATGCTGGAAGCGTCAGAAGAAAGCCTCGTCAAGTATGCGCCGGTGGCCCCCGCCACGCCGCCGCAAGCAGCGCCCCCGCCCGTCAGCGCCACTTACCCGCCACTTGAAGCGCCTTCGCGCTGATTTTTCGATAAGACCTGAAGACCTCCATGACCGAGTCTGCTCATCACCGAATTGCCGTGGCCGGCGCCTCCGGGCGAATGGGTCACATGTTGATCGAGGCGATCCAGGCCACCGGAGACTGCTCGCTCGCGGGTGCACTGGACATCGCTGCCAGTCCGGCGATTGGTCAGGATGCCATGGCGTTTCTCGGGCTGACCGGCGGCGTCGCCGTCACGGCCGATCTGAGTGCGGGCCTGAAAAGCGCCCAGGTGCTGATCGACTTCACCCGCCCCGAGGGCACGCTGGCGCATTTGCAGATCTGCCGGGCATTGGGGGTCAATGCGGTGATTGGCACGACGGGGTTCACGGAGGCTCAAAAGCTGGCGATTGCCGACGCGGCCCGTGACATCGCCATCGTGATGGCACCCAATATGAGCGTGGGCGTCAACGTGACCCTCAAGTTGCTCGAGATGGCGGCAAAAGCCTTGTCCACCGGATACGACATCGAAATCATCGAGGCGCACCATCGCCACAAGGTGGATGCGCCGTCCGGCACCGCGCTGAAGATGGGCGAGGTGATTGCCGACGCACTCGGGCGCGACCTGAAGGACTGCGCCGTATACGCCCGCGAAGGCGTGACCGGCGAGCGTGAGCCCTCGTCGATCGGCTTTGCCACTATCCGCGGGGGCGACATCGTGGGCGACCATACCGTTCTCTTTGCCGGCATTGGCGAGCGCATCGAGATAACCCACAAATCGTCGAGCCGCTCGACCTACGCGCAGGGTAGCTTGCGCGCCGTGCGTTTCCTGGCCGGGCGCAAGAACGGTCAGTTCGACATGGCCGACGTCCTGGGACTGAAATGAGCTTCTTTCAGTTGCTGGCCGAGGGTGACGCGATCAGCCGGGTCGTGGTATTGCTGTTGCTGGCGATGTCGGTGGCGAGCTGGGTGATCATTCTCTGGAAAGTCTGGCTTCTGCCACGTGCCGGAGGCGGCGTGGCACGCAGCGTGGCGGCGTTCTGGCAGGCGCCTTCGCTGGATGACGCCCGGCAGAAAGTGGCCACCTTTGACCGTGAAAACCTGGTCCTTCCGCTGATCACGTCAACCCAGCCCGACGCGCCAGGTACGCTGGCGGCAACTGGCGACCGGGCGCAACAGCTGACGCGGGTGCTACGGGATGCTCTCCACGCGGCAGTGAACAAACTCCAATTCGGGCAGGTTTTACTCGCCACGGTCGGCTCCACCGCACCGTTCGTCGGACTGCTCGGGACGGTCTGGGGCATCTACCATGCCCTCACGGGCATTGCCAGCGCTGGGCAGATCACGATCGACAAGGTTTCCGGGCCGGTGGGTGAGGCCCTGATCATGACGGCTGCGGGTCTCGCCGTGGCGATTCCTGCGGTGCTCGCCTACAACGTCTTTGGTCGGCAGATTGGTCGAATCGAAGCCGAACTTGAAGGCTTCGCACGCGATCTGCGCGAACTTCTGGCCAATCATTCCGGCTTGAGCGACGTACGGCCGCCCGATGGCGCCAAGGCCCCTTCGGGGGGCAGCGCAGAACACTCAGTGTCAAGCGTGGGGAGTCGTTGACTCATGGCATTTGGCCGTCTTGAACGTAGCGAGGGACCACGGCCCTTCAGTGACATCAACGTGACGCCGCTGGTGGACGTGATGCTGGTGCTGGTGGTGATCTTCATCATCACGGCGCCGTTGATGGCCAGCTCCATCAAGCTGGATCTGCCCAGGGCCGAAGCGGCCAAGCCCAACGACACGCCGAAGTTTGTCACCCTGGTGGTCGACAAGTCGGGGCAGATCTTTCTCGATGACAAGCCCGCGACGCTGGCAGAGCTCACCCAAGGCCTGGCGCAGGCGGCCGCCCTGAACCCGGAAACCGAGATCCAGCTTCGCGCTGACGAAGGCGTTGCCTACGGCCGCGTCGTCGAAGTGATTGGTCTGGCGCAAAAGGCCGGCTTGTCCCGCATCGGCTTTGTGACCGATCCAGCCAAACCGGCTTCGCCGAACCAATAAGCGAGGCACCAGGCCTGGAAAGCACTGCAAGCGCCTAAAATCGTTGCCAGTAGCCACCACAACGCCGCCCGCGGGGCGGCTCACGACTTTTCCCATGCAAGACAAGTACAACCACATCGAGGTGGAACACGCCGCGCACCGCCACTGGACAGCCGGCGATGCCTACCGCGTGACCGAGGACGCCAGCAAGAAGAAGTTCTACGCCTGCTCCATGCTGCCCTACCCCAGTGGCAAGCTGCACATGGGCCATGTGCGCAACTACACCATCAACGACATGCTAACGCGCTACCTGCGCATGAATGGCTACAACGTGCTGATGCCCATGGGTTGGGACGCCTTCGGCCTGCCGGCGGAGAACGCCGCGCTGAAAAACGGCGTTCCGCCCGCGAAATGGACCTACGAGAACATCGCCTACATGAAGCAGCAGATGCAGGCGATGGGCCTGGCCATCGACTGGAGCCGGGAGGTGGCCACTTGCGACCCCAGCTACTACAAGTGGAACCAGTGGCTGTTCCTGAAGATGCTGGAGAAGGGCATTGCCTACCGCAAGACCCAGGTCGTCAACTGGGACCCGGTGGACCAGACCGTGCTGGCCAACGAGCAGGTGATTGACGGCAAGGGCTGGCGCACCGGTGCGCAGGTGGAAAAGCGCGAGATCCCCGGCTACTACCTCAAGATCACCGATTACGCCGAAGAGCTTCTGGAGCATGTCAGGACCGGCCTGCCCGGCTGGCCCGAGCGTGTCAAGCTGATGCAGGAGAACTGGATCGGCAAGTCCGAAGGGGTGCGCTTTGCCTTCACCCATCAAATCAAGGACAGCCAGGGCAAGTTGATCGGTGACGGTCGCATGTATGTCTTCACGACGCGCGCAGACACCATCATGGGCGTGACGTTCTGCGCGGTGGCGCCGGAGCATCCGCTGGCGCAGCACGCGGCCGGCACCCAACCTGCACTCGCTGCCTTCATCGATGAATGCAAGTCAGGCGGCACGACCGAGGCCGAGCTCGCCACGCAGGAAAAGAAGGGCATGGCCACCGGCCTGCAGGTGACGCATCCGCTGACCGGCAAGCCGATCGATGTCTGGGTCGGCAACTACGTGCTGATGAGTTACGGCGACGGCGCGGTGATGGGCGTGCCGGCGCACGACGAGCGTGACTTTGCCTTTGCCCTGAAGTACGACCTGCGCATTGTGCAGGTGGTGCACGTGGACGGCCTGCATTACGACTACCACCACTGGAACGACTGGTACGCTGACAAGCAGCGCGGCATCACCATCAATTCCGACGTCTTCAGCGGCATGTCCTACAGCGAAGCCGTCCATGCCGTGGCGCACGCGCTCGCGCGGGATGGACTGGGTGAGAAGAAGACCACCTGGCGTCTGCGCGACTGGGGCGTGAGCCGCCAGCGCTACTGGGGCACGCCGATCCCGATCATCCACTGCGACGAACACGGCGCAGTGCCGGTGCCGGAAAAAGACTTGCCCGTGGTGCTGCCGCAGGATTGCATCCCGGATGGGTCCGGCAACCCGCTGAATCACCATCATGGATTCCACGCCGGCGTGACCTGCCCTGTCTGCGGCAAATCCGCAAGGCGCGAGACCGACACCATGGACACTTTCGTGGACAGTTCGTGGTATTTCATGCGCTACTGCGACCCCACGAACGACCAGGCCATGGTGGCCGAAGGCGCCGGCTACTGGATGCCGATGGACCAGTACATCGGCGGCATCGAGCACGCCATCCTGCACCTGCTTTACGCGCGCTTCTGGACCAAGGTCATGAGAGACCTGGGGCTTGTGAAGGTGGACGAGCCGTTCACGAAATTGCTGACCCAGGGCATGGTGCTGAACCACATCTATTCGCGCAAGAGCGACAAGGGTGGCATCGAGTACTTCTGGCCTGGCGAGGTGGAAGACATCCATGACGACAGCGGCAAGGTCATCGGTGCGAAGCTGAAGGCCGACAAGGGCGACCTGCCCGCCGGCACGCCGATCACCTACGAGGGTGTGGGCACCATGAGCAAGTCCAAGAACAACGGCGTGGATCCGCAAGACCTGATCGAGAAGTACGGCGCTGATACCGCACGCCTGTACACCATGTTCACCGCGCCACCCGAAGCCACGCTGGAGTGGAACGACGCAGCGGTGGAGGGCAGCTACCGCTTCCTGCGCCGGGTGTGGAACCATGGCGTCAAGCTGAATGCTACAGAAAGCATAGCTGACTATGCAAATTCGACGCTGGGGAAAGGTCAGAAAAATATTGAATTTGGCAAAAATGCCAAGACCTTGCGCCTGGAAATACATACCGTCCTCAAGCAGGTGGACTACGACTACCAGCGCATGCAGTACAACACCGTGGTTTCCGGTGCGATGAAGATGATCAACGCGCTGGAAGACTTCAGGTCCGATGGCACTGAGGGTGACCGCGTCGCAGCAGCCGAGGCGTTTGGCATCCTGCTGCGCTGCCTGTACCCGGCCACGCCGCACATCTCGCATGCGCTCTGGCTGGCGCTGGGCTACTCTGTTTTGCTGGGTGAACTGCTCGACGCGCCCTGGCCCAAGGTGGACGACGCCGCCTTGCAGCAGGACGAGATTGAACTCATGCTGCAGGTCAATGGAAAGCTCCGTGGCGCGATCCTGGTGCCAGCAACGGCTTCGAAAGAGCAGATCGAGGTGATCGCGCTGGCCAGTGAAGCCTTTGTGAGCCAGGCAAAAGGTGCGGCGATCAAGCGCGTCATCCTGGTGCCAGGGCGCCTGGTCAATGTGGTGATCTGACATGACGCCAAACACACTCTGTGAAACAGGTTCTGGAGATGGCGTCGCACCGCAGAAGGTTCCACCAACTCGCGCCGAAGTTCTGTCGCGGCGTCGTCGCCTGCTCCTGTTCGCGTTTTCGACGCTGAGCCTTTCGGCCTGTGGCTTCAAGCTGCGGCAGGCGCCAAATTTCGCCTTTCGGAGCATCTACATCGATGCCTCTGGCGGGCTGCCACTTGCAAATGAACTCCGCCAGAAGATTGCCTCCGCAGAAAACGTGCAGGTGTTGACGGAGCCCGCGCAACTGGCCAGCGCGGAGGTGATACTGGACATACTCTCCAATCTGAGGGATGAGGTCGTCGTGGCACAGAACTCTTCAGGGCAGGTGCAGGAGTTCACTTTGCGCCTGCGGATCAAGTTCCGGCTGCGCACCCAGCAGGGCAAGGACCTGATTCCCGAGACCGAACTCCTCCAGCAGCGCGACGTCAGCTACAACGAAACGGCGGCCCTGGCCAAGGAAGCAGAAAAGGCTCTGTTGTTCCGCGGAATGCAGTCTGACCTTGTGCAGCAAATCATGTTGCGACTGGGCGCAGTGCGCGAACTCTAGCCCCGCAAAGGCATCGGTTTCATATGCAACTTGTTGCGACCCAACTCGCGAACCATCTGGCCAAGGGCTTGCGATCGCTCTACACCGTGCACGGCGATGAGCCATTGCTGGCTCAGGAGGCAGCAGACGCCATCCGCACCGCCGCACGGGCCATGGGTTTTTCCGAACGCAGCTCGCACACGGTGGCTGGCGCCCATTTCGACTGGAGCGAGGTGCTGGCTGCCGGCGGATCACTGAGCCTTTTCGCAGACCGGCAGATCGTCGAGATCCGTATCCCCTCCGGCAAGCCGGGCAAGGACGGCAGCGTCGCCATCCAGCAGCTGGCTGAGCGTGCCCCTGGCAGCGACAGTACGCTGACACTGGTCATGCTGCCCCGACTGGACAAAGCGACCCGGGCCGGCGCCTGGTTCATGGCGCTGGAAAATGCCGGCGTGACGATCCAGGTCGATCCCGTGGAGCGCGCTGCCTTGCCCCAGTGGATCGCGCAGCGCCTGCAGCGTCAGGGACAGCGCGTGACCGCCGGAGAAGAAGGTCAGCGCACCCTGCAGTTCTTTGCCGACCGCGTGGAGGGCAACCTGCTTGCCGCGCACCAGGAAATCCAGAAACTCGCGCTGCTGTTTCCCGAAGGCGAGCTGGGGTTCGATCAGGTGGAGAGCGCCGTGCTCAACGTCGCGCGCTACGACGTATTCAAGCTGTCTGAGGCGGTGCTGGGCGGCCAGCCGGCGCGCGTGCAGCGCATGCTGGACGGCCTGCGGGCAGAAGGTGAGGCCGAGGTGCTGGTGCACTACACCCTGGCCGAGGAGATCCGTGCACTCAAGCGCGTGAAAGACGCCATGAATGCAGGCCGCCCTCTGCCCATGGCCCTGCGCGAGCAGCGGATCTGGGGCTTGAAGGAAAAACTCTTTGAGCGGGTGCTTCCACGCCTGACGGATGCGGACCTGTCCGACATGCTGCAGGCCGCGCACCAGGTCGACGGCATCGTCAAGGGCCTCAAGCAAGCCGACTGGCCGGTCAGCGGCTGGCAGGCCTTGCACCGACTGGCCATGATGCTCTGTCGGGCGTGCATGGCACCGCCCGCTGCCCGCACTGGCGGCCCTGGAGCCACCGCTGCAAGCCCGGTTTACTGATTCCACCGACAATAGAACAATGAATGCGCTGAACATTGCCGACACCCTTCAGACCATCGGTTTACAGGCGAAAACGGCCTCCGCCCTGATGGCGAAGGCGCCGACGGCGGTCAAGAACTCAGCCCTAAAAAGGCTGGCTGCGCTGTTGCGCGCCAATGTGCAGGCCCTGCAGGTCGACAACGCCCGCGACTTGGAGCGCGCCGTGGCTGCCGGCCTGGACGCGCCGATGGTGGACCGGCTCAAGCTCACGCCCAAGGTGCTTGAAACTTGTGCCGAAGGCTGCGAACAGCTGGCCGGCATGCCGGACGTGATAGGCGAGATCATCGGCATGAAGCAACAGCCCAGCGGCATTCGTGTGGGCCAGATGCGGGTGCCAATTGGCGTATTTGGCATGATTTTTGAAAGCCGCCCGAACGTGACGATCGAGGCCGCGAGCCTGTCGATCAAGAGCGGCAATGCCTGCATCCTGCGCGGTGGCTCCGAAGCCATCGAGTCGAACAAGGCGCTTGCCAGGCTGGTACAGCAGGCTTTGGTGGAGTCCGGCCTTCCCGCCGATGCCGTGCAACTCGTCCAAACCACCGACCGTGAGGCCGTGGGTCACCTGATCACGATGCCGCAGTATGTGGACGTGATCATCCCGCGCGGCGGCAAGGGGCTGATCGAGCGCATCAGCCGGGATGCAAAAGTGCCGGTCATCAAGCACCTCGACGGCAACTGCCACACCTATGTCGACGATCCCTGCGACATCGACATGGCCGTTAAAGTGGCCGACAACGCCAAGACCCAGAAGTACAGCCCCTGCAACGCCAGCGAAGGCCTTCTGGTGGCGCGGGGTGTCGCCGCGGAATTCCTGGCGCGGATCGGTGCGATTTATGCAGCCAAGGGCGTGGAAATGCGCGGCTGCCCCGAAACATTGGCGCTGCTGGCCACCGTACCCGGTGCCCGTGTCAATGCGGCCACCGAGCAGGACTGGTTCGAGGAGTACCTGGCGCCCATCATCAGCATCAAGGTCGTGAGCGGCGTGGACGAGGCTATTTCCCACATCAACCACTACAGCAGCCACCACACCGACGCCATCATGACGCGCGATCACATGCACGCCCAGCAGTTCCTGCGCGAGGTCGATTCGGCGAGCGTCATGGTCAATACCAGCACGCGCTTTGCCGATGGCTTCGAGTTTGGCCTGGGGGCTGAAATCGGCATCAGCACCGACAAGTTCCATGCGCGAGGGCCGGTGGGCATCGAGGGGCTGACCTCGCTCAAATATGTGGTTCTGGGCAACGGGGAGGTGCGTGGCTGACAGTCTGCGCCCCGGCGGCGACTGGCCGGACGCCGCCTGGCGCGACTGCGGGGCGACACTGCTGGCCACCGATGCACAGGGTCACCTGATCCTGACAGACGACTTCCTGCGTTTCCTTCTGGGTCGGCCAGAGCTTGCGCCCGTCCCCGAGTCTTGCGCCGCCGAACTGGCCTTGCACGGTCAGCTGCTGGTCACCCCCCGCGCTACTGTGACAACCGGTGACCTGACGGCGATTCAGGACCGCGACGCCGCGGAAAACTACACCGTGTGGCTGCGATGGCGAGACCGCTTGCTGGCAGCGCCCACTCTGGAGGCCAGCTACCTGGCCCTGTTCCAGGGGGAGGGCGTGGATGTGCCGCCGATTCTGGTGCAGCAACTCACGCAGGTCCTGCTGCGCCATGTCTTGTCGGGAAGAGCGACGATGGAATCGGGAGACAGCGCTCTGGCGATGCAGGCGCGAGCCGCCGAAATGCTGTTTCGCACCCAGAAGATTTCGGTGCTCGACGATGGCGCCGTGATGGCGGCCGATGACGAAACCGTGGAGCGCCACGCGCTGTCTGCCGGTTTCGGCACCGTGGGCGAGTTATTGAAACAGGGCGGCGTTCCACTGCGAAGCGTCGACCTGGACGTGCTTGGCGCCGAAAATGCAGAGGCCTACTGGCCGCGCAGCGGGCATTTTGACTGGGTCGTCAGCCTGAACCGGGGCCAGCCAGCCATGAACGCCTTGTGCAGGGTGCTGGAGCGCTGGATTGCCCATTTCCTGCGCGTTGAAGTCAAGGTCCAGACCGATCGGGAAATCGTCGACGAGCACTGGGTCTGGCACGCAGGGCTGGATGCCCAGGCCAGCAACATCCTCAATGACCTGTACACCGGTGCCGAAGTCGGTGAAGACCGGATGCGCCGCCTGCTGTGCCTGTTTCGACTGGACTTCGTCAACCCGGGCGATATGCTGGCCGAGGTGGCCGGGCGGCCGGTGTATCTGGCGATGGCCATGGATGAGCACAACCGGCTCAAACTCAAGCCCCAGAATCTGCTGCTGAATTTGCCCCTGGCGCGCCGCTCGTAGCAATCGCTCCCGCGCCGCCAACCGGCGCCGTTCAGACAGGGGCGGCGTCCCGGAGCACCTTGAATGGGGCAATATCATCCCCAAGTCCTAAAATCCTGATCACAACTTCCAAAAAGAGGGCCGCATGGTTCCCCATCTCATCACGGCGCTCACGGGCCCGATCAACGAACTCGAACAGCGCGTCCTCGACTCCATGCCCGCCATCGAGCGCTGGTTCCGCTTGGAGTGGATGGAGCACACCCCGCCGTTTTACAGTTCGGTGGACATCCGAAATGCAGGTTTCAAGCTGGCGCCGGTGGACACCAACCTGTTTCCCGGCGGCTGGAACAACCTGACCCAGGAAATGCTGCCGCTGGCCGTGCAAGCGGCCCAGGCCGCCATCGAGAAGATCTGTCCCGAGGCCCGCAACCTGCTGATCATTCCCGAGAATCACACCCGCAACACCTTCTACCTGAGCAATGTGGCGCAGTTGCGCCGCATCTTCTACATGGCCGGGTTGAACGTGCGGATCGGCTCCATCAATCCGGAGATCAAGGAACCCACCGTCATTGAACTGCCCAACGGCGAGCAGATCACGCTCGAGCCGGTGATCCGCAGCGCCAAGCGCCTGGGCCTGAAGGACTTTGACCCGTGCACGATCCTGCTGAACAACGACTTGTCCGCCGGTGCGCCGGGCATCCTGGAAGACCTGCATGAACAGTATCTGTTGCCGCCGCTGCACGCAGGCTGGAGCGTGCGACGCAAGAGCAAACACTTCCAGAGCTACGAAGAGGTGTCCAAGCGCTTCGGCAAGCTGCTGGGCGTCGATCCCTGGCTGATCAATCCGATGTTCGGCAAGTGCGGCGAGGTCAATTTTTCAGAGGGCACCGGCATGGATTGCCTGAAGAGCAACGTCGATGCCCTGCTGACCAAGATCCGGCGCAAGTACAAGGAATACGGCATCAACGAAAAGCCGTTCGTGGTGGTCAAGGCCGACAACGGCACCTACGGCATGGGCATCATGACGGTACGTGACGTGAAAGACCTCGACGCGCTGAACCGCAAGACGCGCAACAAGATGAGCGTGATCAAGGACGGGCAGGAAGTCAGCGACGTCATCATCCAGGAAGGCGTGCTGACCAACGAGCGCATGAACGACGCCGTGGCCGAACCCGTGGTCTACATGATGGACCGGTATGTAGTGGGCGGCTTTTACCGGGTGCATGCCGAACGCGGCATCGATGAAAACCTCAATGCGCCGGGCTCCAGTTTTGTGCCGCTGGCCTTCGAGAACAGCACCCACCTGCCGCAACCGGGCGTCAAACCCGGCGCCAGTGCCCCGAACCGTTTCTACATGTACGGCGTGATCGGCCGCCTGGCCATGGTCGCCGCAAGTTACGAACTCGAGGCCACTGATCCGGACGCCGAGATCTACGATTGAGCCGCGGCTCCGGATCAAGTTGCTGCAACGCAACATTTTCCGACGGACTGTCATTTAGGCGCGACACCCTGTTTGCGTGCCGCGGCGGCAGGCGCAAAATAGTTGCTTCTCAGTTTCCTTGCCCCGCGGGTCCAGCGGGGCCTTTTTGTGTCAGCATCCAAATCCTCTCTCGCAGCGCTCACGCTGGGTGCCATTGGCGTCGTCTATGGCGATATCGGCACCAGCGTGCTGTATGCGGTCAAGGAAGTGTTCGGCTCCGGCCACGTTCCCTTCACGCCTGACAACGTCTACGGCATCCTGTCCATCTTTTTCTGGACGTTGACCGTCATCATTTCCCTGAAGTACGTGACGCTGGTGCTTCGCGCGGACAACAATGGCGAAGGTGGTCTGGTGGCCATGCTGGCACTGGCCTCCCAGTCGGTCAAGGACAAGCCCGAGTTGCGCCGCTGGCTGCTGGGTGTCGGCATTTTCGGCACCTGCCTGTTTTACGGCGACGGCGTCATCACACCGGCGATTTCCGTGTTGTCCGCGGTCGAAGGCCTGGAGGTGGTATCGCCGAACTTCAAGAAAGCGGTGATTCCGCTCACGCTGGTGATCCTGTTCGGCCTGTTCCTCGTGCAGAAGCACGGCACGGCCGGCATTGGCAAATTCTTCGGTCCGATCACGCTGGTCTGGTTCGCCGTCATCGCGCTGCTGGGCCTCAGCCACATCGCTTCACATCCCGAGATCCTGTGGGCCATCAGCCCGCATTACGCGCTGGGGTTCATGTTTCAACACCCCGGCATCACCTTCATCATCCTCGGCGCCGTCGTGCTGTGCGTGACCGGGGGCGAGGCGCTGTACGCCGACATGGGGCACTTCGGCAAGAAGCCGATCCGCCTGGCCTGGTTCTCCATCGTCATGCCGTCACTCACGCTCAATTACTTCGGTCAGGGCGCGCTGCTGCTGGCCAACCCGCAGGCCGTGAAGAACCCCTTCTTCATGATGGCGCCGGACTGGGCACTGGTGCCGCTGGTGGTGCTGGCGACGGCAGCCACGGTGATCGCCTCGCAGGCCCTGATCACCGGCGCCTTCAGCGTGACCAAGCAGGTGATCCAGCTCGGCTACCTGCCGCGCCTGCAGGTGCAGCACACCAGCGTCAAGGACACCGGGCAGATCTACATGCCGTTCGTGAACTGGGGACTGTTCGTGCTGATCGTTCTGGCGGTGGTGATGTTCCGCTCGTCGAGCAACCTGGCCGCCGCCTACGGCATTGCCGTGACCCTGGACATGCTGATCACCACGGTGTTGACCTTCTTCGTGATCCGTTACAGCTGGAAGTATCCGCTGGCGCTGTGCTTCGGGGCGACGGGTTTCTTCTTTGTCGTCGACCTGGCGTTCTTTACCTCCAACCTGATGAAGCTGCTCGACGGCGGCTGGTTCCCGCTGTTGATCGGTGGCGCTGTGTTCATGCTGATGATGACCTGGAAGCAGGGGCGCGGCCTGCTCAACGAATCGTTGCGAAAAGACGCGCTGGACCTGCCCAGTTTCCTCGAGGCGGTGTTCGTCAGCCCGCCCACGCGGGTGGATGGCACGGCCGTGTTCCTCACAGCCGAGCCAGGCACCGTGCCCAATGCGCTGCTGCACAACCTCAAGCACAACAAGGTGCTTCACGCGAACAACCTCTTCGTCACGGTGCGCAACCATGAAGTGCCCTGGATCGGCATGGACAAGCGCACCGAGATCGAATCCCTGGGCCATGACTGCTGGCAGGTCGTCGTGAACTATGGCTTCAAGAACGATCCGGACCTGCCCAAGGCGCTGCAGCAGATCAAGGGCCGGGGCTGCAACCTGGACGCGATGACGACCAGCTACTTCCTGTCGCGCGACATCGTGATCCCCACCATCGGCGGCGGCATGGCGCAGTGGCGCGAGAAGCTGTTTGCCCAGATGCACCACAACGCCAGCGGCGCGGCGGCGTTCCTGAACCTGCCGAACAACGCGGTGGTCGAACTGGGCAGCAAGATCGAAATCTAGGGACAATGGCGGCATGAACCTGCTTTTCATTGCCGACCCCCTCGAGTCCTTCAAGATCTACAAGGACACCACATTCGCCATGATGCGCGAGGCGCAGCGGCGCGGGCACACCGTGGCCACCTGCGAGCCGCAGGACGTCATGTGGCAGCGCGGGTCACGGGTCACGGCGCACGTGCGCGACATCACGCTCACGGGCGATGCGACGCGCTGGTTCGAGGAGCGCGGAACCCGGGCAGTTCCCCTGAAAGACTTCGACGCCATCCTGATGCGCAAGGACCCGCCCTTCGACAGCGAGTATTTCTACGCCACGCACCTGCTGCAACAAGCCGAGCGCGACGGCGCCAGGGTGTTCAACAAGCCGGGCGCCCTGCGCGATCACCCGGAAAAGCTCGCGATCATGGAGTTCCCGCAGTTCATCGGCCCCACGCTGGTGACGCGCGACGAGGCCGACATCAAGCGCTTTCATGCCGAGCATGGCGACATCATCCTCAAGCCACTCGACGGCATGGGCGGCATGGGCATCTTCCGCGTCGGCCCGGATGGACTGAATCTGGGCAGCATCACCGAGACGCTGAACCGCCACGGCGCGCAGAGCCTGATGGTGCAGAAGTTCCTGCCCGAGATCATCGACGGCGACAAGCGCGTGCTGGTCATCGGCGGCAAGCCGGTGCCGTTCTGCCTGGCGCGCATTCCGCAGGGCAGCGAAGTGCGAGGCAACCTGGCAGCCGGCGGCAAGGGCGTGGCGCGGCCCATCTCGGCGCGCGACCGGGAGATTGCCGAGGCGCTGGGCCCCATCCTGCACGGCCGCGGCCTGCTGCTGGTAGGGCTGGACGTGATCGGCGACTGCCTGACCGAGATCAACGTGACCAGTCCGACCTGTTTCCAGGAAATCTTCGACCAGACCGGCTGCGACGTGGCGGCGCTGTTCATCGATGCGCTGGAGGCGGCGGTCCGGGGCTGACGCGTCATCAGCGGCCATCGAAAACGGCACCGAGGGCCCGCAAGCTGCTTAGCAGGCTATTTTCAAGGAAAATCACACCTTGCCCAGCGTCAAAAGGGCACAGTCTGCTACTTATTTTGAAGTTCAATCACACCGGCGCGCCGTCCACGAACACCTTGAGCTCGCCCGGGCGCGAAAGCTGCGTCCAGACTTCATTAGTGGTCAGTGGCGCAGTGACCACCACGGCCACGCGGTCACTGGTCCGAGTCTGATCGGCGAAGTTCACACTCACATCCTCGTCGCTCAAGGTGGCCGTGGCAAACGGGTGCTGACGCACCACGTAAAACAGATGGGTTGAGGCGTGCGCCCACAGCGCCTGCCCGTTGGAGAGCAGGAAGTTGAAAGTGCCATGCCGGGCAATCCGGGGTACCAGCTCGCGCAGCGTCAGCGTGAGTTCGGCCACACTGGGCACGTCGGCGTGCGATTTGGCCAGTTCCTGCATCAGCCAGCAGAACGCGCGCTCGCTGTCGGTGCTGCCCACGGGGTGAAAACCGGCGTGCAGGCGCGGATGAAAGTCTTTCAGGTCGCCGTTGTGGGCGAAGACCCAGTAGCGGCCCCAGAGCTCGCGCACGAACGGGTGGCAATTTTCCAGCGCGACCTCGCCCTGCGTGGCCTTGCGGATGTGGGCGATGACGTTCTGGCTCTTGATGGGGTAGCGCCGGATCAGTTCGGCCACGGGCGACTCGCAAGCGCTCTGATGGTCGACAAAATGGCGCACGCCACGCCCCTCGAAGAAGGCAATGCCCCAGCCGTCGCCGTGGTGGTCGGTGCGCCCGCCGCGCTGGGCAAAGCCCGTGAAGCTGAAAGTCACGTCGGTTGGTGTGTTGCAGTTCATGCCGAGCAGCTGGCACATGGCGATCAGGCCTCCTTTCGGTCGCGATGCCGGGGTTCGCGCTCGCGCAACTGCCAGGCCGCCACCATGGCCAGCGCGCACAGCACAGCCAGGCCGACAAACACTTCGTTGAACGCCGCCAGCCGCGCCGGGCTGCTCTGCGGGTTGCCCAACGCGTCGCCGTGCGCGGCCAGGCGCCACTCCAGCGCGATGCCGCACAGGCTCACGCCGACCGCCCCGCCAAGCATGCGGATGAAATTGATGACGCTTGAGCCCTGGGGGATCAGCGGCGTGTCCAGCCCGCGCATCGAGCCCAGGTTGAGCGAGGGCAGGATGAAGCCCAGCCCGATGCGCCCGAGAATCGCCCAGGCCACCAGCCACCAGATGGTGCTGTCCAGACGGACTGTGACCATCAGGCCGAACGAGGCCGCCAGAAGCGCCAGGCCGATGCTGACCAGCCGGTAGGTCGGGTGCCGGTCCGCCATACGACCTACGACGGCAATGGTGCCCGCCAGAATGAAGCCTGCCGGCAGCAGGATGGTGCCCACGTAGGACGGTGAAAGTTTGAGCCCCATCTGCATGTAGACCGGGAGCAGATAGGTGGAGCCGAACAATGCCGTGCCGTAGATGAAGGCCACGATGCTGCCCATGGCAAATTGCCGGTGCCCGAAAAGATGCAGGTTCATCAGTGGCTCGCGCCCGCTGCTGGCGGGTCGGTGCAGCAGTCGCCATTGAAGTGCCACGAAGCTTGCCAGTGCGATCAGGGCACCTGCGAGCAGGGCGCCGGCAAGCTGAGGCGAGCCGCTGCGCAGTTGCACCAGGCCGTTGAGCAGGCACAGGGTGCCCACGCTGGCCAGCAACAGGCCGCGCCAGTCCAGTCCGGCGCCATCCCGGTTGGCAGCCACCCCACCCGGGGCCGACACCGGCACGAATTTTCGCGCCAGCCACAAAGACGCCAGGCAGAACGGCACCACCATGAAGAAAATCGAACGCCAGCCGAACCAGTCGACCAGTACACCGCCGATGCTCGGTCCGATCGCCGGCGCCAGCACCACGCCCATGCCGAAGATACCGCTGGCACGACCCTGCTCGTTGGGCTCGAACGCGCGCAGGATGATGATGGCCGGGATCGGCTGCACGATGCCGGCGGCCAGCCCCTCGGCCACGCGCGCGGCGAGCACCCAGTTGAAGTCACTGGAGAAGCCGCCCACCACACCGCCAGCCAGCAGCAACCACATGCAGGCCGCATAGGTGTGGCGGTAGCCATAACGCGCCAGCAGCCAGGGTGTCGTCAGCATCGAGACCGTCATCGCGACCATGAAGCCGCTGGTCACCCATTGCGCGCGCTCCTGGCCCAGCGCGAAGTGCTGGCTCATGTCGGGGATGGCCACGTTGACGATGGTCGACGACATGATCGAGGCCATGGTGCCAACCATCACCGCGAGCAGCAACAGCCAGCGGTAGCGCGCGCCATAGCGCGCCCGCAGGGCGGTCAGTGAAGTCGGGTGGTCGGGATGCGGCATGAATGCAAAGGACCCCGCTCCGAAAAAACGGAGCGCGGCCCGGGCAAGCATATCGGGCTTTGTGTCGGGCGGCGAAGCGGTCGGTGCTTTCGCATCAGCCGCCGACCCGCCACCCTCGCCACAACTTGAGCGCCAGCAATCCCAGCGGCGCGGCGTGCAGCGCCAGATCAAAGATGTCCAGCGGACGGGACAGCGTGCCGGCAAACAGCATGCGGAGCTTTTCGATCAGGTGCGGCTCGGGCGTGATCGGCGCCACGGCCATCCAGACAGCCAGCACCACCAGCCAAGGCAGCGGCACCCGGTCGATCCAGCTCATGGCGCCTCGGCCTGCGCGCAGGATGGGCACAGGCAGCTTTTCCCGCGGGCGTGCTCGGGAATGCGCGACAGCAGGGAGGCTTCAAACCGGACCTGGCTGCACCAGCACGGCGCCTGCTTCACGCCGGTCGCGCGCTCGATCTCCATGGCGCATTCGTTGGCCTGGCCGCAAAGCGGGCAGTGGCTAGGGTCTGGGGGCAGGGCAACTTGCATGGGAGCTCCTCGCTATGGGGGTCAACATGGAATCCAGGACAGATCAGTGTAGCCAACACCGGACGTTGCCGCGACGTTCAGAATAGGGGCATGTCATCAATGGGTTGGAGCACGCATGACCACGGTGTTTGAAAAGTTGTTGTCCGGCGAATGGCCTTGTGCCATGGTCTATGAGGACGATCGAGTGTTTGCGTTCATGGACGCCGGCCAGGTCAATGAGGGCCATGTGATCGTCGCCACCAAACGGCCGTTCGAAACCCTGCTGGACATGGACGAGGACACTGCTGCCGCGCTGATGCGGGCCGCCTGGAAGATCGCGCGTGGCGTGCAGGAAGCCTTTGCACCCGACGGCATCACGGTGCTTCAGGCCAATGGCGCCGCCGGGTGGCAGACCGTGCCGCACGCCCATTTGCATGTCTTGCCCCGTTACCTGAATGACGGCGTGGAACTCACCTGGCCGCGCAAGGAGCCCGGTATGGCGCGCCTGCGCGAACTGGCGCAACGCATCCGGCTTTGACCTGGCGGGATGTCACTGCCGGTTCTTGCGCCTCTTGGGCTCGAGTGCTGCTTCTATCTGCTCGCACAGGCCCGTGAGCACCTGGATGCGGGCGAAAAGCTTGTCGTTGGAGGCCACCACACGCCAGGGCGCCACATCGGTGGACGTGCGATCAATCATGTCCCCAACGGCACGCTCATACTGCGGCCATTTGTCGCGGTTGCGCCAGTCTTCCCCGGTGATCTTGTAGTTCTTGTGCGGCGTGGCCTCGCGCTCCTCGAAACGCCGCAACTGCTCGTCCAGCGTGATCGCCATCCAGAATTTCACCACCACCGCACCGGATGCAACCAGTTGTTCTTCGAACGCATTGATTTCTTCATAGGCCCGCATCCAGTCATGCTCGGTGCAGAAACCTTCGACCCGTTCGACCAGCACCCGGCCGTACCACGAACGGTCGAACAGCACCGCATGCCCGTGGCGCGGGACATGACGCCAGAAGCGCCACAGGTAAGGCTGGGCCCGCTCTTCATCGCTGGGCGCGGCGACCGGCACCACGCGGTACTGGCGGGCGTCCAGCGCATGGGTCACACGCCGGATCGTGCTGCCCTTGCCGGCGGCGTCCATGCCCTCGAACACCACCACCAGCGCGCGACGGGCCATGCGGGGGTCGCGCATCAGGGCATTCAGCCGGCTCTGCATCACCATCAACTGGTGCAGATAGGACCTGGGCGCCAGCTTGCGACCGTAGTCGAAAGCTCCGAGCAGCGAGCGGTCGTCCAGCGGTGGGGGCGGCACCGGCGCAGCGATGCCGCTTTCGGCCACCTTGCCGGTCAGCCGTCGGTTCAGCGCATCGAGAATGTGTTCGCCGGCTGTCAGCGAGCGATAAGCCGCATCGCTGCCGTCGATCACCCGCCACGGAGCCTCGCCGGTACTGGTCTTGCGTAGTGCCTGTTCGCATACCTTCACAAAAGTATCGTAGTACTTGAACTGCTTCCAGTTCTCCGGCGTCACGCGCCATGCGGTCTTGGGGTCGGCCTCCAGTGTCTTGTAGCGTTTGCGCGTGGCCGCCTTTGACAGGTGAAACCAGAGCTTGATCAGCAGCGCCCCTTCGGCCACCAGCATGCGCTCGAACTGGCGGATCCGCTCCAGTCGGTGGACAAAGGTCTCGTCTTTTTCGGTGCCCATGACACGGGCCAGGATCGGGTCGGTATACCAGGAGCCGAAAAAGATGCCGATGCGTCCCTTTGGCGGCAGCACCTGCCAGAAACGCCACATCTCCGGGTGAAACCGCTCCTCGTCCGTCATCGCGGTGAACGCCTCGGTGCGGATGTGGCGGGGATCCATCCATTCGTTGAGCAGGTTGACGAAGTCACCATTGCCGGCGCCGCCCACACCATTCACGATGATGATGACCGGAAACTGGGCGCGTTCAAGCACTGTGTACTGGGCGTCTACCAAGGCTGCGCGGAGCACCGGCTCGCGCTGCTTGTAGTCCTTCTTGCTGATCTTGTGACCGATTTCCGCGGATTCGAACATGGCAAATCCTTCAACGAGGCTGAAGGCCAGATTACATCCGTGCCTGGGATTGTCAAGGTTGACACCGGTCAATCGGGTTTACCTTTTTGCGCGTGCTCGTTGACGCGCAGCGGCTTTCACGCCGTCGGAGACACCGGCCGATCGGTACAGACCCTCTCCCACGCGTCCTCGATCCAGTCGCACAGGATGGAACGCGTCTCGCGCGGGTCGATGATGTCCAGGATGCCGAACTTCTCCGCCGTGCGAAATGGCGAGGTCATGTTCAGGTAGAAGGCCTCCAGCTCGGCGCGCTTGGCGGCCGGGTCAGCGGCTGTCTCGATCTCGGCCTTGTGCGCGGCCATCACGCCGCCCTCGATCGGGATCGAGCCCCAGCGCGCCGACGGCCAGGCGTAGCGCAGGTTCAACGCCTCGCCGTACTTGGGCGCGTGCAGCGCGCCGGCCATGCCGAAGCAGCGGCGCACCAGGATCGAGACCCAGGGCGAACGGCATTCGTTCAGTGCTTCGCCCACGCGCGTGGCGCCCAGCAGCGTGCCGCCGAGTTCGGCCTCCAGACCGGTCTGGTTGCCGGGCTGGTCCACGAAGTTGACCACCGGCAGACCGAACAGGCTGCACAGCTTGACGTGACGCTCCATCTTGTAGGCCGCCTGGATCGTCATCGCGCCGCCCTGCACCTTGGGGTCGTTGGCGATCACACCGACCGGGATGCCGTTCAGCCGCGCCAGCGCGGTGATGACCGAGCCCCCCTGCCAGCGCCCGATCTCGAATACCGAGTCCCGGTCCATGATGCTGGCGAGGATCTTGCGCGGGTCGTAGATCTTGCGGCGGTCGCGCGGGATGGCGTCTTTCAGCCAGTCGTCGGCGCGCTCGGGGTCGTCGGTGGCCGGCAGCACCGGCGCGGTGTGGAACACGCTGCGCGGCAGGTAGCTCAGGAAGCGCTGCACCTGCGCCAGCGCGTCGCGCTCGTCCACCGCCTCGTTGTGCACCAGCGCGCTCTTGCGGTGCACCAGGTGGCCGCCCAGCGCATTCTTGTCGATGTCCTGCCCGTAGGCCTGGCGCACCACATGGGGCCCCGCCGCCATCACCTGCGCCTGCTCGCGCACCATCACCGAAAAGTGCGAGGACAGCACCTTGATCGCACCCTGGCCGGCGCAGGCGCCCAGCGCCACGCCGACCACCGGCACGGTTTTCAGCAACTCGTTGGCGGGCCAACTCGGGTACTCGGGGATCTTGGTGCCGCCGATCTGCATCAACAGCTTCACGCTGCCGCCGGCCGAGTCCACCAGACGGATGATCGGCATGCGCAACTGGTGGGCCAGGCGCTCGATGTAGATCCATTTGTCGGCGATCGTGGCCTCGGACGAGCCGGCGCGGATGGTGAAGTCGTCGACATGCAGCGCCACCTTGCGCCCTTTGATTCGGCCGGTGCCGACGATGGCGTTGGTCGGGTCGATCTTCTCGAACACGCCCTCGCGGCTGTAGTGGCCCTTGCCGGCCAGGCTGCCGAGCTCGCGGAAGCTGTCATCATCCAGCAGCGCAGCGATGCGCTCGCGCGCGTTGAGCCGCCCGCTGGCCTTGAACTTGGCCAGGGCTTCGGGGCCGCCCATGGCGCGGGCCTGTGCGCGACGTTGCTGCAGTTCAGCCAGCTCGGCGGCCCATTCGCCTGCCGGCTCGAATGCGTGGGGTGTGCTCATTTCGCGTCCAGTCCCAGTTCAGCCACCAGCGCCTGGGTGGCCTTCAGCTCATCCTGCAGGTAACGGTGCGAGTCGACGTAACCCTTGAACATCGGTTTGTTCCCCGATTTTTCCACCAACCCGATCCAGTCCTTCGACGCCGCCACCTGCTTGAGCGCCTGCTCCCAGAAGCGGATCTGCTCGGCATCCACGCCGGGGGCCAGCAGCACACCGTTGTAGCTCACGTAGTCGGCGGCCACGCCCTGCTCGCGCCAGGTGGGCACGCCGGACAGCGGGCCGGTTCCGCGCGCGGGCGCGGCGCTGACCAGCATGCGCACCTTGCCTGCCTGCGCCATTGGCACCACGGTGGGGCCGGTGGCCGAAACCACGTCCACGTGGCCACCAAGCAGCGCGCCCATAGAGTCGGCCGAGGAACGGAACGGCACAACGGTGAGCTTGGTGATGTCGATGCCGGCCACCTTCAGCGGCTTGGCAATCGCCAGATGGGTGTTCAGGCCTTTCAGGGGTGCCACCGCGATCTTGACGGACGTCGGGTCGCGTTTGAGGGCGTCGAGCAGGTCTTTCGCGGTCTTGAACGGCGAATCGGCGCGCACCGCCACCAGCGTGGTTTCCTCCACCAGCATGGCCACAGGCACGAATTCGCGCATGTCGGCCTTCAGGATGCCGGTCACCTGGCCGGCCAGGCTGCCGGTGTGGAAGGTGCCCAGGTTGTGCGCATTGCCGCGGCTGCGCTGCAGCTGCTGCAGCGCGATCAGGCCGCCGGCGCCGGGCTTGTTGTCGGTCACGATGGTCTGCCCGTTGACCAGGTTGAGGGTTTCCAGCGCGTTCTTGATGCCGCGTGCGTACAGGTCCACCGAGCCGCCAGCGGCGACACCGATGCCGTAGGTGATGTTCTGGGTCGGTTTCCAGCCCGATTGAGCCCGAGCCGTGGGTGGCAGGGTCAGCGCGGCGCCCAGCAAAGCCAGCGACTGACGGCGGTTGATTGAAGTGGGGTTCACGGGGTTCTCCTGCTTGAGAAATGGGTTGGATGGGGGTGGTCAATGGCCTGTCGGCAAATGCACGGCACCGACCGCGGCCAGCTCGGCGATGCGCTCGGCGCTGAGGCCCAGCTCCTCGGCCAAAACCGCACGGGTGTCCGCGCCCAGATCGGGCCCGGTGTGCCGGATCGCACCCGGCGTTGCCGACAGGCGCGGCACCACGCCGGACTGCGTGGTGTGGCCCAGCACCGGGTGCGGTACCTGGGGCAGCATGTTGCGGGCGCGGAAATGCGGGTCGGCGTAGATGTCAGCGATGGTGTAGACCCGGGTGGTCGGCACCTCGCCCTCGCGCAGCAGCGCCTCCAGCGGCGCGGCGTCGAAGCCGCGCGTCCATTCGCCGATGATGGCGTCGATGGCTTTCATGTTCTCGGGCTTGCCACGCGCCTGGATGGTTTCGAAGCGCGGGTCGGTCAGCAGCGCGGGCTGCTGCATCAGCGCCACCAGGCGCCGCCAGGTCGGCTGGCTGTTGGCTGCGATCAGCACCCAGCCGCCGTCGCGCGTGGGGTAGGAGCTGTTCGGCGCCATCGACGGCAGGTTCGCGCCCTCGCGCATCGGCACCTGGCCCAGCTTCTCAAAGGCGGGCACGACCGGCTCCATCTGGGTGAAGGCGGCCTCGTACAGCGCCACGTCCACCACCTGCCCTTTGCCGGTCTTCGTTCGGGCGTGGATGGCGGTCATCGCGCCGAAGGCGGCGTAGACCGACGACAGGTAGTCGGTGGTGGCCAGGGCCACGCGTGCGGGCGGCCGGTCGGGGTCGCCGGTCATGTGGCGCACGCCGCCCACGGCCTCGCAGATCGCGCCGTAGCCGGGGCGCTCTGCGTACGGGCCGGTCTGGCCGTAGCCGCTGATGCGCACCATCACCAGGCCGGGGTTGCGCGCCGACAGCGCCTCATAGCCCAGGCCCAGGCGCTCCATCACGCCGGGGCGGTTGTTTTCCACCAGGATGTCGGCGCGGGCGATCAGCTCGGCCGCCAGCTCGCGGCCCTGTGGCGTCTTGAGGTCCAGCGTGATCGAGCGCTTGTTGCGCAGGATGGAGGCCGCGTACAGCGACACGTCGCCCACATGCCGGCCCATCTGGCGCACTGGGTCGCCCTCTGGGGGTTCGATCTTGATGACATCGGCACCGAAATCGGCGAGCAGCCGCGTGCAGGCGGGCCCGGCGATCGTGGTGCAGATTTCAATGACCTTCAGCCCGGCCAGCGGGCTGGGTGCGGGGGCGGCGTTCATGGGGTGTCTCCTGGGGTGGTCGAGAGGCCGAGCTGCCGGATGGCTTCCTCGCCGGATTCCTCGATGCGCTGGTGGGTCAGGGCGACCATGCGTTCGATGTCGCCCTGTGCCAGCGCCGTGGTGGCCTCGCGCCAGAGCCGGGCCGAGCGCTGGCGGCGTTCCACGGACGCCAGGCCCAGCTTGCTGTAGCGCAGCGTCTGCAGTGACAGCGCGGTCAGCATGCGTTGCAGGCGCCGGTTGCCGCTTTGGCGCGCGCACAGGATCATCAGGCGGTAGGCGGTCTCGGCGTAGTCGTTGCCGGCGTCGGCGGGTGTGGACAGGGCCTCCAGCCGGGCGACGCCGGCCTCCAGCAGGGCCAACAGTTCCGGGTTGGGCCGGGCGGCGACCTTGCGCACCACCAGTTCGAACAAGCCGGCGCGGACTTCCAGCAGCTCACGAAGCTCGTCGGCGCTGAGTTCGGTCACGATGGCGCCCCGGCGCGGCAGCAGCGTGGCCAGCCCCTCGCGCTCCAGGATGCGCAGCGCCTCGCGGATCGGGCCACGGCTGACGCTGAATTCATCGGCCAGCTCCTGCTCGCCGATGCGCGCACCGGGCAGCATCGCGCCCGACAGGATGCGGTCGCCCAGGCGGGCGGCGATCTGCTCGGAGACGGTCAGCGTCGGGTCGCTCTGGTCGGCAAACAGCCGGAAGGCCACAGCGCCCTCCCAGGTGCTGAACAAATCGCGCGGAAGATCACCGGCGTTCATGGCCGGCTCAGTCGAGGTGCAGGACAACCTGGTCGTCGGCGACCAGTTCGCCTTCGGCAACCAGGATCTCGATGACCACGCCCGAAGCAGGCGCGCTGATGGGAATTTCCATCTTCATGGACTCGACGATCACCAGCGTGTCGCCCTCGCTGACCGACTGCCCGACGGCCACTTCCACCTTCCAGACGCTGCCGGTGATCTCGGATCGGACTTTGTGCATGATGGCTCCTGAAATTGTCAATCATGCGATTGTTAACAATTATCGGCAAAGCACCATGGGGAAAACCCGTTGGCGCGGTGGCGGCGCCAAAGGAAGTCTGGCGCCGCCGCCGGGCCGGGCCGGAAAACGCTATTGCTTCAGTAGCTGCTTGTGACCTTCCTGCGCTGGGAAATGGCCATTTTTATTCAAAAAGTGGCCCCGAAGGCGTTTCCGGGGCGTCGAGCGGGCTTTAAAGGGGACATGCGCGCTCAGGCTGCGACGTCGGTCCGGCCCAGCACCTCGCCCTCGTAGGCATGCAGCGACGGAAGGCCGCCGGTGTGCAGGAACAGCACGCGCTCGCCCGGCTTGAAGAAGCCCTGGCGCGCCAGCCCGATCAGCCCGGCCATGATCTTGCCGGTGTAGACCGGGTCCAGCGGGATGGCCTCGGTGCGTGCCAGCAGTTGCACCGCCTCCACCATCTTCGCGTTCGGCACCGAGTATTTGGGCTGCCAGTAGCCGCCGACGCAGGTCACGTCTTCGGCCTTCACGGTCAGGCCAAGCCCCAGCAAGTCGGCCACGGCCTGCGCTTCCTTCATCACCAGCGGCTGCTGGTCGGCCGGGTCGCGGCTGACACCGATGCCGACAATGGGAATGTGGATGTGGTTGCCCAGGAAGCCCGCCACCAGACCGCCGTGCGTGCCCGAGCTGCCCGAGCCCACCACCACCCGGTCGATCTGCACCCCTTGTTCGAAGAACTGCTGCTGCAGCTCCTGCGCGCAGGCCACGTAGCCCAGCCCGCCCAGTGCGTTGGAGCCGCCGCCCGGAATGATGTAGCCCTTGCGGCCCTGCGCCGCCAGGTCGTCGGCCACGGCCTGCATGGCGGCTACCATGTTGGAGCCGCCGGGCACCACGGTGAGCGCTTCCACGCCCATGAGCCGGAACATGAAGTGGTTGCCGCTGGCCTCCTCACGGAAGCTGCCAGGCACGCGCTCCTCGATCACGAAGCGGCATTTCAGCCCCTCCTTGACGGCGGCGGCCAGCGTGATGCGGCAGTGGTTGGACTGCGGCGCGCCGCAGGTGATCACGGTGTCGGAGCCCTGGGCCAACGCGTCGGCCATCAGGAATTCAAGCTTGCGGGTCTTGTTGCCGCCAGGGAACAGCCCCAGCATGTCGTCGCGCTTGATCCAGATGTTCGGGCCGGCGCCGTCCGGGCAGGTGGCGGCCAGCGCGCGGGAGAAGTTGGGGAGGAATTCCAGCGGCGTGACAAACGGGGTGTAACGGCGGCGGGGAAAGCGGGAGAGGTCCATGGGGATGCGACTCAGTTTTTCAGCTTGCCGTCGCGCGTCACCATGGCCAGTTCGACGAACTTGCTCCCGTGGTTCTGGCCGGGCCCGTAGTTCACGACGAAGCCGCCCGTGTCATAGCGTCCCAGGCTTTGCATCGACGCCAGCAAGGCGCGCGCGTCCGCCGGTTTCTTGCTGCGGCGCATGGCCTCAGTCAGCACCTTGGCCGCGATGCAGGCCTCCAGATGGGTGCTGTTCATGGGCTGCGTCATGCCGGCCTCCTGCATGGCCTTGGCGCATTCGGTCACGATGGGCAGCCGGGCGCTGGTGTTGGGCACGACCTGGGTGATCGATACGCCGGCCGCGGCTTCGCCGGCGGCTGTGATGTACTGCTGCGCACCGACGAACGAGAGGCTGGACGTCGGCACGAACGAGCCGCGCACGGCGATGCCTTTCGAAATGTCCGCAGCCGGCCCGGACAGCACGGTGCTGATGATCACGTCCGGCTTGAGCGCCAATAGCTGGGCGATGTTGGACGCATCGAGCTTGGCGTTGCGTTGCAGCGCGAACGCGGCCGGCGTCTTGCCCTGCTTCTTGAGGTATTCGACCACCACCGCCAGGTTCTGCTTGCCGACTTCGTCGTCGTAGTGGACCACCACCACCTGTTTCGCGCCGACGCCCGTCCAGAACGCCAGCATTTTTTCGAGCTCGTCAGCGTAGGAGGCGCGCAGGGTGAACACCACCGGCGGCGCCGTGCGCACCGGGTTGGCGCCAGAAAATGGCGCGAAAAAAAGCACGCCGGCCTTGTCGGCCTGTGGCATCGCGTCCAGACTCAGCGTCGCCGAGGCATAGCCGAAAAGCGCAGCCGCGTTGTTGGTGGTCAAAAGCTTTTGCGTATTGGCGCCGGCGGTCTTGCGGTCGTTGGCATCGTCCAGCGTGACCAGTTCGATGTTTTTTCCCCCGACGCCGCCGCGTGCATTGACCGACTTGAAGTACGCCAGGGCACCGTCGCGAATGTCCTTGCCGAATGCCGCATTGCTGCCGGTCAATGGAGCGGACTGGCCGACAATCCAGTCATCCTGAGCCTGCGCCATCGGCGCAACGACCATGCAGGCCAGGAGACCCGCCCATCCAAAAACACTGTTCTTCATCCCGCATCCCTTTTTCGTTGATTGGACATCCTGACGGACTGTAACCGGGCGGTCAATCAGGGTTTCACCAGCCCGCCGAACGGCCGCGCGTGCCGGACGAGTGGATCTGCCCTGTCACTTGCGCGCCCGGGCCGGATTGCCGTCGCGACGGGTTTTGGGTAACGTGGCGCCATGAACACCACCACCTTTCACGTCCGCAAGGACAGCCTGGCCCAAACGCACTGGCACGATCTGCCCGACGCACCGCTGGCCGACGGCCAAGTCCGCGTGCGCATCGATCGCTTCGCGCTGACGTCCAACAACATCACCTACGCCGCCTTTGGTGACGCCATGAACTACTGGCGTTTCTACCCCACGGGCGAGGACGCCTGGGGCTGCATCCCGGTCTGGGGCTTTGCCACGGTGGTCGAGTCCACCCATGCCGGGGTGCCGGTCGGCGAACGCATCTACGGCTATTTCCCCATGGCGTCCAGCGTGGTGCTGACGCCGGTGCGCGTGACGCCGCAGGGCTGGTTCGATGGTGCGCCGCACCGCGCCGAGCTGCACCCGGTCTACAACCAGCTCACGCGCTGCGCGACCGACCCGTTCTACACGGCGGACACCGAGGACGTGCAGGCGCTGCTGCGCCCCTTGTTCATCACCTCCTGGCTGATCGACGACTTCCTGGCCGACAACGATTTCTTCGGCGCCCGCGTCATGCTGCTGTCCAGCGCGTCGAGCAAGACCGCCTACGGCACCGCCTTCCAGCTGGCGCAGCGCGAGGGCATCGAGGTGGTGGGCCTGACCTCGCCCGGCAACGTGGCCTTCTGCGAAGGCCTGGGCTGCTATGACCGCGTGCTGACCTACGACCAGCTCGACGCCATCGACGCCGACGCGGCCTGCGTGTATGTGGACTTTGCCGGCAACAGCGAGCTGCGCCGCGCCATCCACACCCGCTTCGTGAACCTCAAGCACAGCAGCTCCATCGGCGGCACGCATGTCGAACACCTGGGCGCTGCGAAAGACCTGCCCGGCCCGCGCGCCACGCTGTTCTTTGCGCCCGCGCAGATCAAGAAGCGCAACGCCGAGTGGGGCGCCGAAGGCCTGTCGCAGCGGCTGGTGGCGGCCTGGCAGGCCTTCGTGGCCAAGGTGACGCAGGCCGATGCGCCCTGGCTCACGGTGGAGCAGCATCACGGGAAACCGGGCGTCGAGACCGCCTACGCGCAGGTGCTGGCCGGGCGCGGCGACCCGCGCGTAGGGCACATGCTGCAGGTCTAGGTTCGGCTGACGCCGTCATCGACGCCCCGACTGCGATACTTGCCCGGTGAACGACCCTCTCACCAGGCTTCCCCCCGACATCACCGTCTTCGAGCGCGGCTGGCTCTCGTCGAACAACATCCTGCTGCGTGGCGCACAGTCCACGGCGCTCATCGACAGCGGCTACGCTTCGCATGCGGCGCAGACCGTCGCGCTGGTGCATGCGGCGCTGGGCGGGCGAGCGCTCGACCTGCTGGTCAACACCCACCTGCACAGCGACCACTGCGGCGGCAACGCGGCACTGCAGGCCGCCTGGCCCGCGATGCAGACCGCCATCCCGCCCGGCCTCGCACCCCATGTCAGTGCCTGGGACCCGGTGGCGCTGACCTACGCGCCGACCGGGCAGAGCTGCCCGCAGTTCCGCTTCGAGGCGCTGCTGCAGCCCGGCAGCGAAATCCGGCTGGGCGACAGGCCGTGGCAGATCCACGCGGCACCCGGGCACGACACCCATTCGGTGATCCTGTTCGAGCCGGCCGGAGCGCATCCTGGTCTCGGCCGACGCGCTGTGGGAGCGCGGCTTCGGCGTGGTGTTCCCCGAGCTGGAGGGCGACGACGCGTTCGACGAGCTGGGCGAGACCCTGGACCTGATCGAGTCGCTGGCCCCCGCCACCGTGATCCCGGGGCACGGCGCGGTCTTCACCGATGTGGACGGGCCATCGCCTTCGCGCGCGAGCGCCTGAACGGCTTTCTGGCGAACCCGGCCAAGCACACCCGGCACGCGGCCAAGGTGCTGCTGAAGTTCAAGCTGCTCGAGGTGCAGCAGCCTGAACTATGCCGCTTTCATTGCCTGGGCGCAGGCCACGCCCGTACTTCCACATGATGTTCCAGCGGCATCTTTCCGGGCCGGATTTTGGGCTGTGGATCGACGAGCTGACTGCGGAACTGGTGCGCAGCGGTGCCGCTAGGCGCGACGGGTTGACGATCCGCAATGCGGGGTGAGAGGTTGTTAGCCCCATGGAAACGGCGCCTGCGGGCGCCGTTTCGACTTTTGTTGCGCTTTTCAAGCCAAAATGGCCTGATCCCACCGTCGATCGGTCATAATTCGCTATGAATTCAGGATTGATTTGCATGCCCGCCCGGCCTCATTGGCCAGCTTTCGAATACATCTCGATCTGACATTGCATGGACCCACGGCCGTACGTGGCGCAATCGGATGGGCCGGTGACGGGAGGATTGGACGCGCACGCTGCGAGCGAGAGCAGCAAACAAGCGCTGAGCACTCTGATCATGTTCGCTCCTTTCGGTAGGGAGAAGCCGGTGGTGAATGGGCTTTTGTTCCTTTTCATTGTAGGGCGGTCATCCCGCCCATCCATCACCATCCGGCCAGTCGACAGACACGCTTGAAGAGACCATGACAGCACCTGTACTGCCACCAGGACTGCAGCCCGCTTGCGGGGCACGCGGACAGCTGCCGAACCAGTGGCAATCCGCGCAACCCGCCGACAGGCTCAGGGAAAACGGCGCATCAAGCCCCCGTCTTCACCTTCAGCCGCCACGCATGCAGCAGCGGCTCGGTGTAGCCGCTGGGCTGGGCCAGGCCCTTGAAGACCAGGTCGCTGGCGGCCTGGAAGGCGGCGCCGTCGGGGTTGGCGGCCATCGGCTTGTAGGCCGGGTCGCCGGCGTTCTGCTTGTCCACCACCTTGGCCATGCGCTTGAGCGTTGACTTGACCTGCGCCTTGGTCACCACGCCATGCTGGATCCAGTTGGCCATGTGCTGGCTGCTGATGCGCAGCGTGGCGCGGTCTTCCATCAGGCCCACGTTGTGGATGTCGGGCACCTTGGAGCAGCCCACGCCCTGGTCCACCCAGCGCACCACGTAGCCCAGGATGCCCTGGGCGTTGTTGTCCAGCTCCTGGCGCTTCTCGTCATCGCTCCACTTCGGCGTCTTGACCACGGGGATGGTCAGCAGGCCGGTCAGGATGGCCTCGCGCTCGGCGTCCACGTTGGTCTTCTCCAGTTCCTTCTGCACCTTGAACACGTCGACCTGGTGGTAGTGCAGCGCGTGCAGGGTGGCGGCGGTGGGGCTGGGCACCCAGGCGGTGTTGGCGCCGGCCTTGGGGTGGCCGATTTTGAGCTTCAGCATGTCGGCCATCAGGTCGGGCATGGCCCACATGCCCTTGCCGATCTGGGCCCGTCCGCGCAGGCCGCACTCCAGGCCCACCAGCACGTTGCTCTTCTCGTAGGCCTGGATCCAGGCGCTGGACTTCATGTCGCCCTTGCGCATCATCGCGCCGGCATGCATGGCGGTGTGCATCTCGTCGCCGGTGCGGTCCAGGAAGCCGGTGTTGATGAAGGCCACGCGGCTCTTGGCGGCGGCGATGCAGGCCTTCAGGTTGACGCTGGTGCGGCGCTCCTCGTCCATGATGCCGAGCTTGACGGTGCTGTCGGGCAGGCCCAGCACCTGCTCCACGCGGCCAAACAGTTCACCGGCAAAGGCCACCTCGGCCGGGCCGTGCATCTTGGGCTTGACGATGTAGACGCTGCCACGGCGGGTGTTGCGGATGCCGTTCTGGCCATTGCCCTTGAGGTCGTGCAGCGCGATGGTGGTGGTGACCACGGCGTCCAGGATGCCTTCGGGGATCTCGCGCACGGTGCCCTGCGCGTCCGTCCAGAGGATGGCCGGGTTGGTCATCAGGTGGCCCACGTTGCGCACGAACAGCAGCGAGCGGCCGTGCAGGGCCACGTCCTCGCCGCGCGGGCCGGTGTACTGGCGATCAGGGTTCAGGCCGCGCTTGAAGGTCTTGACGCCACCTTTCCCGTCCGATTTCGTGACGTCTTCGGTCAGCGTGCCCTTCAGGATGCCCAGCCAGTTGCTGTAGGCCAGCACCTTGTCGGCCGCGTCCACCACGGCCACCGAGTCTTCCAGGTCCAGGATGGTGGACAGGGCCGACTCCAGCACCAGGTCGGCCACGCCGGCCGGATCGGTCTTGCCGATGGGGTGCGCCTTGTTGATGATGATGTCCATGTGCAGGCCGTGGTGCGACAGCAGCACCGACGAAGGGGCGCCCATCTCGCCCTGGAAGCCGACGAACTGGGCGGGGTTCTTCAGGCCCTCGGTCTTGCCATTGGCCAGAGTCACGGCGAGCTGGTTGTCGATGACGGCGTAGGCCACCGAGTCCATGTGCGAGCCCTTCTTGAGCGGCACGCAGCGGTCCAGCACATGGCGCGCGTATTCGATGACCTTGTCGCCGCGCTTTTCGTTGTAGCCCGGGCCCTTCTCGCAGCCGTCGGCCTCGGAGATGGCGTCGGTGCCGTACAAAGCGTCGTACAGGCTGCCCCAGCGGGCGTTGGCGGCGTTCAGCGCATAACGGGCATTGGTGATGGGCACCACCAGCTGCGGGCCGGCCTGCAGGGCGAGTTCGGCGTCCACGTTCTTCGTGGTGGCCCGGACCTTCTCGGGCACCGGCACCAGGTAGCCGATCTTTTCCAGGAACTTGGCGGTAAGCCTTCATGCCGCGCGCACCGGCGATGGGGCCGGGGTTGGCCTTGTGCCAGGCGTCCAGCTCCGTCTGCAGGCGGTCGCGCTCGGCCAGCAGGGCGATGTTCTTCGGGGCCAGGTCGGCCACGAGGGCGTCGAAGCCTTTCCAGAAGCTGGCGCTGTCGACGCCGGTGCCGGGCAGCACCTGGTTTTCAATGAACTGGTGCAGCTCGGTGGCGACTTGCAGGCGGTGCGCTTGGGTGCGTTCGGTCATGGTGTGAAACCTCAGGAAGAATGGAAAGGAAGAAGTCTGACGCGTCGTCAGGCCGGGAAAAAATCAAGCACGGCGGCCAGCGACGCGGCCGTGCGGGTGGGTTGTGTGCCGAGCTCCTCGAAAGGCAGGCCGGCGCGGTTCACCCACAGCGTGGTGTAGCCGTACCAGGCAGCGCCCAACGCGTCCCAGCTGTTGCTGCTGACGAAGACGATTTTCTCCGGGGGGGCTCCGATGGCATGCACGCCGAGCCCGTAGGCCTCGGGGTGGGTCTTGTAGTGGCGCACCCGGTCCACGCTGATGACGTGGTCGAGCAGCTCGGCCAGACCGGCGTGGCGCACCACGGCGCCCAGCATGTCGGGGTCGCCGTTGCTCAGGATGCCGGTGGGGATGCCCCGCGCCTTCAGGGCCGCCAGCACCTCGCGGGCATCGGCAAAGGCGTCCAGCTGGCGGTACTGGGCCATCAATCGGTCCACTTTGGCATCAAATTCGGCCTTGTCCATCGTCAAATGGTCGTTGTTTGCTATTCTTTTGATGGCATAGACCAATGCCGCGCGCGTCAGTTCACCAAACGGCCGGTAGAACGGCGGGCTGCTGTCGGGCGAGCCCAGCTGGCCGTAACGCCGGCTGGTGGTCACCAGCCGGGTGTATTCGATCTGCTTGTCGCGCCAGAGCAGGCTCAGCGCCTGGCCGTGGCCGGGAAAAAGCTGCTCGGCCAGCTGGGCCACGCTGTAGACATCGAACAGCGTGCCGTAGGCGTCGAACAGCACCGCGCGGGGCGTGGCGCCATTCAATGCGGGATTCAGGGAATTTGCCATGTCCGTACTTTATTCGATACACCACCGACGATTAAGAAGGGAAATTGTTCTTGATCAGTGACAAGAATTGATGTAATTCGCGCTTCCCCTCCGGGGCGTTGGCGGCCCGTGACGGGTCCGACCACTCCGTTCAACCCGATTGCCTTTTTCCCGGCCGCATGTAGGCTCGGGGGCGTCGCTTCTCCCAGAACTCACCATGCCCGCCCTGATCCAGTCGCACTCCGCCAGTCCCAGCCCCTACAAAAACAAGATCGTCAGCGCCGCTGAAGCCGTGCAACTGATCCACGACGGCGATACCGTGGCCACCGGCGGCTTTGTCGGCATCGGCTTTGCCGAGGCGATCGCCGTGGCGCTGGAAGAGCGTTTCGAGCAGACCGCGTCGCCGCGCGACCTGACACTGGTCTACGCCGCCGGCCAGGGCGACGGCAAGAACCGAGGTCTCAACCACCTGGGCCACGCCGGCCTGCTGAAGCGGGTGATCGGCGGCCACTGGGGCCTGGTGCCCAAGGTGCAGAAGCTCGCGGTGGACAACCTGATCGAGGCCTGGAACCTGCCGCAGGGCGTGATCACGCATCTGTTTCGCGACATCGCCGCCGGCAAGCCCGGCACGCTCACGCGCGTCGGGCTGGACACCTTCGTCGACCCGCGCCATGGCGGTGGCAAGCTCAACGCGCGCACCACCGAGGACCTGGTGCGCGTGATGCCCATCGACGGCGAGGACTACCTGTTCTACAAGGCGTTCCCGATCAAGGTGGGCATCATTCGCGCCACCACGGCCGACGCCGACGGCAACCTGACCATGGAGCGCGAAGCCCTGACGCTGGAGGCGCTGGCGATTGCGATGGCCGCGCGCAATTCGGGCGGCGTGGTGATCGCGCAGGTCGAGCGCATTGCCGAGCGCGGCACGCTGCACCCGCGCCAGGTCAAGGTGCCCGGCGTGCTGGTCGATGCGGTGGTGGTGGCCATCGACCCGGCGCACCACCAGCAGACCTTTGCCGAGCCCTACAACCCGGCGTTCTCGGCCGAGATCCGCGTGCCGATGGACAGCGTGCTGCCGATGGGTCTGGGCGACCGCAAGATCATCGCGCGCCGTGCCGCACTGGAACTGCGCCCGCACCAGGTGGTGAACCTGGGCATCGGCATGCCCGAGGGCGTGGCCAGCGTCGCGGCGGAGGAACGCATCATCGACCTGGTCACGCTGACGGCCGAGCCCGGTGTGGTGGGTGGTATTCCGGCGGGCGGGCTGAATTTCGGCGCGGCGGTGAATCCGCAGGCCATCATCGACCAGCCGAGCCAGTTCGACTTCTACGACGGCGGCGGGCTCGACATCGCCATCCTGGGACTGGCGCAAGCCGACCAGCACGGCAATCTCAACGTCAGCAAGTTCGGCACGCGCCTGGCCGGAGCGGGCGGCTTCATCAACATCAGCCAGAACGCGCGCACCGTGGTCTTCGTCGGCACCTTCACCGCCGGTGCGCTGGAAGTGCGCTGCGAGGACGGCCAGCTGCGCATCACGCACGAGGGGGGTGCGCGCAAGTTCGTGCGCGAGGTGGAGCACCGCACTTTCAGCGGCGCGGAAGCCCTGCGGCGCGGCCAGCGCGTGCTGTATGTGACCGAGCGCTGTGTGTTCCAGCTGGTGCTGGCCGCGCCCGAAGCCGGCCGCCCGGTGGCCGAGGGCACCCAGGCGGCCGTGCGCGGCGAACTGGAGCTCATCGAACTGGCGCCCGGTATCGACCTGCAACGCGATGTGCTGGCGCACATGGCGTTTGCGCCGCGCATCAGCCCTGACCTGCAGGTCATGGATGCGCGCCTGTTCATGGACGAGGTGATGGGCCTGCGCGAGCAACTGCTCAGCCGCCCGCTCGCGCAACGCTACGAGCTGGACGCCGCCCGGCGCATGCTCTACATCGACTTCTCCGGCCTGCAGATCAACGCCCCGAGTGTCATCACGGCCATCGATGCGACGGCGCGCACACTGCTCGTGCCGTTCGGCGAGCGCGTGGACGTGGTGGTGAACTACGACCATTTCGGCATTGCCCCCGAACTGCTGGACGAATACTCGGTCATGGTGCGGCGTCTGGCGGCCGATTTTTACGGCCGCGTGACGCGCTACGGCACCACGGGCTTCCTCAAATCGCGGCTGTCGGGAACCCAGGAAACATCCTGAACTCGAGCCAGGAAGCGGCTGACAAGACGTTGTGCCAGTTTTCACGCATTTCCTTGGACTTGTATTGACGCCGGTCAAAGATACAGGCGGGGGTATTCCAATACACTGAATTCACGGTCTGTCCAGGCTGCATGAAAAATCAAATGATTGGAAAGGCTTCCACCATGAACACCGCGTCCACCGACGGCCAGCGTACCGTCAAACCGTTTTGGCCCTCTCTGGCTGCCGGTATTGCACTCGGGCTCGTTTTGTTGCTCACGTTTCTTATATCGGGGCATGGCCTGGGCGCCAGCGGTGCCTTCACCGATGTGGTTGCTGGGACGGGCTTGACGCTGGCCCCTGAGGCGACCAAGGCCAACACCTACCTGGGCCCCAAGGTGGCCGATGGCAACCCGATCGGTTCATGGATGACCTGGGAAGTCCTTGGCGTGTTCATCGGCGCTCTGGTTGCAGCTTTCATGGCCGGACGCTTTCGTGTGCAGCTCGATGGTTCGCGCAGCGTCGGTACACCGCAACGTCTTGTCAGGGCGTTGGCGGGTGGTTTGCTGGCGGGGTTTGGGGCGCGGGTGGCCGGGGGTTGCACCAGCGGGCTGGGCCTGTCTGGCGCGGCAGCGCTGGGCATCGCCGCATTTGTGTTTCTGGCCGTGTTTTTCGCGACGGGGCTGATCGTCAGCCGCTTCGTGCGAGGAGTCTGAGATGTTCCCCCTTCATAGCAATGGCATGATTTCCGGTCTGGTTTGCGGCATCCTGTTTGGTTTCATTCTGGAGAACGCCGGTTTTGGCAGCCCGCAAAAACTGACCGCCCAGTTCAAACTGACCGACTGGTCGGTTTTCAAGGTCATGTTCACGGCCATCGTGGTGGCCGCGTTGGGTCTCTGGCTCCTTCGTGTCGCCGGGCTGCTGAAGCCAGACTCCGTGGCCGTGCCGCAGGCCTTGGTCATGGCGTCGGCCGTGGGTGGCGTGCTGTTGGGCGCGGGCTTTGCCATTGGCGGCTATTGTCCTGGCACCTCGCTGGCGGGCCTGGCCTCGGGCCGCCTCGACGCGTTGGTGTTCATGGTTGGCTTGCTGGTCGGCACGACGGCGTTCGTGGGTCTGTACGGACCCGCGATCGGCACGATGATGGCGATGGGCGCGATCATCGACGGGGACACGTTCACAGATGCTTATGGCATCGCCGAGCCGGTCGTACTGGCCGTGCTGGTCCTCTTCCTCGTGGCCGTGTACTACCTTGGCGGGTGGTTCGAGCGCCGCGGCTCGGGCCCTGTCACGGCGCAACAGGCGGTCGCGGGCGCGCAATGAAGTGAATCGGGGCGCGTCGACTGCCCGATCTTTCTTTGGCGCGGGGCTCGGCCCCGTCAGGCGCAGTCCTGCTCCTGGCGCTATTCCCCGTCGGGTTCAACGAATGACGTTCCGCAGGGCTGTCTCATAAAGTGCAAGGATCGCGGCGTTGCCAAGCGGCCAGCGATCGAGCGCAGTGGAATCCTGCTGATAGACCCGGTCGAGAAAGGCCAGCGCCAACTGCCGGGTCGCGATCTTCACCCGGGGATTGAGCGTGACGCCACCGGTGCCTGCACGGTCGGTAAAGATGCTGTGCGAACCGTCCTTGAATACCGCCAGCACCTTTTGCGAGCGCTTGTCAGTCCCCGTTGCGTTGTACAAGGACACCCGGTCCTCGTAGGCGGAAAAGTACCCGGGAATCTGGATGTTGTCCCCCGTCGCCGTAATGTGGAGTGTGGGCACCTCAATGCCCGAGAGTATCTTTGCCGGGTCGCCGAGTCGGTAAAACGGGGGGGCCGAAAGCAGGATGGCTGAAGAAATCCGTGGATCACGAAGCTCCAGAACCTTTCCATTGGCCTCAATCCTGGCGCCCGCAAGCAGCATGGTCGTGTTGGCGCCATAGGAGTGCCCTGCGGCTGCGATTCGACTGGCGTCAATCAAGGCGCCTTCCTGCCCCGACAGCACCTGGTCAAGTGCAAACTTCATGTCCTGGACCCGGCTCAGCGCCTCGCCTTCCTGGGCCGCCTCGGAAAGCCGTCCCACCAGGCCCAGCGGATTGCCAAACCAGATCTGGCGGTCGCTCCCGACGTGCTGAACATGCAGGCTCGCATAGCCGTGCGCGGCAAAGTACCCACCCAGGTAGCTGTAGCCCTCGCGGGAGCCACCGATCCCATGCGAGAAAAGGATCAGGGGCATGGACTTCGCCCTTGCCTCCTTTGCAGGCAGATAGAGTTTTGCGGGAACACGGCGATTTCTGGTGCTGTCCGTCCAGTCAAAGGTCCGGGTTGCAAACAACGATGCGTCAACCGCAAGGCTTTCGACCGCGGCGGGTTCAAGGCCGGGGGTGTCTGGCGTCAGCCTGTCCGGCGCTTCACTGGAAAACGAGTTCGCCGCGACGAAGAGCGCCAGCGAGCCGATTGCGACAGTGAGTGCTTTTCCGGATTTCATCGGCAAGACCTTACTTGAATGCGCATAACCCGACAGGTGCTGCGTATTTCCAGCTCACAGCGCCGCCGCCATCACCGGGCGTCACAAAGGCGCTGAAGCGCCATGACTGGCCATGTTGCAACGTGATTGCTGACCTCGCCCGGAAGCCATTTCCCGCAGGCTCCTAAAATCCCCCGATGACAGCCAGACAACGCATCGTCGTGGGATTGAGTGGCGGCGTGGACTCCGCCGTGACGGCCTACCTGCTCAAGCAGCAAGGCTACGAGGTCATCGGCATCTTCATGAAGAACTGGGAAGACGACGATGACAGCGAGTACTGCTCGTCCAACATCGACTTCGTGGACGCCGCCGCCGTGGCCGACGTGATCGGCATCGAGATCGAGCACGTCAACTTTGCCGCCGAGTACCGCGACCGCGTGTTTGCCGAATTCCTGCGCGAGTACCAGGCCGGCCGCACGCCGAACCCGGACATCCTGTGCAACGCCGAGATCAAGTTCAAGGCTTTCCTCGACCACGCCATGCGCCTGGGCGCCGAGAAGATCGCCACGGGCCACTACGCCCGCGTGCGGCTGAACGCGACGACCGGGCGCCACGAACTGCTCAAAGGCCTGGACCCGACCAAAGACCAGAGCTACTTCCTGCACCGGCTGAACCAGGCGCAGCTGTCGAAGACGCTGTTCCCCGTGGGCGAACTGCACAAGTCCGAGGTGCGGCGCATTGCCAGCGAGATCGGCCTGCCGAACGCGAAGAAGAAGGACTCCACCGGCATCTGCTTCATCGGCGAGCGGCCGTTCCGCGAGTTCCTGAACCGCTACATAAGCAGGGAGCCCGGGCCGATCAAGGACGAGCACGGACGGACCATCGCCCAGCATGTGGGCCTGAGCTTCTACACGCTGGGCCAGCGCCAGGGGCTGGGCATTGGTGGCCTCAAGGCCAAAGGCGCGGCACTGAAGGCCGCGCAGGCCCGGGGGTTGCGCGGCGTCGGCGAGCATGAGCCCTGGTTCGTGGCACGCAAGGACATGGCCACCAACACGTTGTGGGTGGTGCAGGGCCACGACCACCCCTGGCTGCTGTCAAGCGCGCTGGATGCGGCCGATGCCAGCTGGTGCGCCGGTGAGCAGCCCGCGCCGGGCGACTACGCCGCCAAGACGCGCTACCGGCAGGCCGACGCGGCCTGCCACCTGACCGTCGAGACGCCGGACGCCTTCAGCTTGCGCTTTTCGCAACCGCAATGGGCGGTGACGCCGGGGCAGAGCGCGGTGCTGTACGACGGCGAGGTCTGCCTGGGCGGCGGTGTGATCTCCGGTGCGCGGGACTGACGGGGATCGATTGGCGCAGGCGCCGCATCCTGCGGTGCCACATTTTTCGAAGCGGATTTGATATTTCTCAAACCCGACGATCAGGGTTTACCCGAGAATCGCCGAATCTTTGATTTTTCGAACTGCCCTCACCGCCATGATCCGTCAATCCGCCGCCCCATCCCCCAGCCACCCCGCCCGTAGCGCATTCCATCGCAAGCTGGCCATGATCTGGACCATCGGCACCCTGCTACCCCTGGCCATGCTGGCGCTGCTTTACGTTCTGGCCCCCCTGCCCATGACGACCGCCACGCTGGACATCCTGCGCACCGCCAACCGGTTCGCGGGCACGGTCGTTTTGCTCCACTGGGGCATCACGCTGGCGGTCTGGGCGGCGAGCAAGGTCGTCAAGCCGGCTCAACGCCAGGAGGCGGGCTGGCAGAGCATCAAGCTGGTGCGCCGCGCCGACGCCTGATGCCAGTGATGAAGTAGCCGAAGGCCTGCCAAGCAGGCCTTTTTCTTTAAAAGACCCGTCCCCATACCCCAATATCAATAGCAGGTGAAGACCATTCCACGCTGGGATGATCATATTTTTGTCGCAATTTCCTGCATCCGGCGACGGAGCCGGGAATCCCGGACAATGAAAGCCACTCAACGACAGGAATCGGCATGAACTGGTTGCGCAAACTGCCAGGATTTCAGCGCTCGGCCCCGGGGCTGGAGTGGAAGCTGTGGCGCAAGCTGCCCGCCATCCTGGCCGCCGGCACGGCCCTGCCCCTGCTGGGCATGCTGGCCGTGCGGCTCTGGGCGACCGAGCCCATGACCGCCGCCACCGAGCGCCTGGTCACCCTGGCCGACTTCTTTGCCATCGCCCTGATCGTTCTGCACTGTACCCTGGTGCTGACCGTGGCCATTGGCTGCGTCATCGTCATGCTGATGAAGGGCCCGGCCTACGTGGCCGACGGCTACGAGGTATCGCACAGCGACCGGCCCAGGCCCTCTGACCCCGCGCCCTGACGCTGCGGCAATGCGCACGGCCACCCCAACCGGTAGCGACCCGCATCCGACACTTTGAAACAAGACCTTTCCATGCCGCCATCCGCCGCCCACCCAATCTCCACCACCCGACGCACCCTGCTGGGCGCAGGCGCCGCGCTGGGCATCGCCGGTTTGGGCCTGTGGCCGGAAGCCCGCCTGTTCGCGCAGCAGCTGGGCGACTTCATCGAAGGCCCGCCCATGCCCGACATCGCGCCGCAGCAACTGTCAAAGCACGTCTGGCTGATCTACGCGACCGACGGCTTCCCCACGCCCGAGAACCGCGGCATGATGGCCAGCGTGATCTTCGTGGTCACCAGCGCGGGCGTGGTGGTGCTGGACTCGGGCAGCTCGCTGCAGATCGGCCAGATGGCGATCCGCATGATCAGGAAGGTCACGCCGCTGCCGGTGGTGGCGGTGTTCAACAGCCACTACCACGGCGACCATTGGCTCGGCAACCACGCCTTCGTGCAGGCCTATGGCCAGCAGCTGCCGATTTACGCACTGCCCCACACCATCGAGCAGATCCGTGGCGTGGAAGGCAACCTGTGGCGCAACCTCATGGAGCGCTGGACGAACCAGGCCACGGCCGGCACCCAGGTCGTGCCGCCCAACCGGGAGGCCGTGCCGGGCCAGGTGCTGAAGTTCGGCGACGTGACGCTCAAGCTGCACCACTACGGCCGCGCGCACACGCCGTCGGATCTGTGCGTGGAGGTGGTCGAAGACAAGGTCACCGCCGTGGGCGACATCGCGATGACCAACCGCATCGCCAATATCGACGACGGCTCCTACCCTGGCACCTTCAAGTACTACGCGGCACTGAAGGCCGCCGCCGGTGACCAGCTCTGGGTGCCAGGCCACGGCGAAGCCCGGCGCGACCTGCTCACGACTTATGGCACCTTCCTGGCCGGCATCTGGGAGCCCTGCCTGCAAGCCGTGAAGGACGGCAAGACCGAGGGCGAGGCCCGGGCCATGGTGATGAAGGATCCGCGCGTGGCCAGCCGCGCCGCCACGATGCAGGGTTTCGACAGCAACATCGGCAAGTACACCAGCCTGGCGTACCTCGAAGCCGAGAAAGAGGCGTTCTAGCCGGCGGGCATCCCGAAACTCTCGGGCATCTGCACCGCCACCACTTCGCCGCGCGCCGTGGCGACGCCGCCGGCCAGCACCGTGGTTTCGACGACCACCTTGCGGCCCTTGATCTCCTTCACGCGGCCGCGCAGCTCCAGTTCGCCGGCCAGCGGCGTGGGCTTGAGGTAATCCACATGCAGCGAGCCCGTGACGAAGCGGAACGGGGGCAGCGTGTCCATGGCCCGCCCCTCGGCGCGGTACATGGCCGCCGCCGCGGTGCCGGTGCTGTGGCAGTCGACCAGCGAGGCGATCAGGCCGCCATAGGTGAAGCCCGGCACCGCCGTGTGATGCGGCAAGGGGGTAAACCGGGTCACCGTTTCGTCACCATCCCAGAAGGTCTTGATCTGGTGTCCGTGCAGATTCAGACGGCCACAGCCATAACAGTGCGAGAGGTTTTCGGGGTAGTAGTCCTGAAAGGCTTTCATGGGATCTCCGTGGGTTGAAGCGCCAGGCGCGCCCCCGGGGTGCACCCGACCGGGCGCGGCGAGAACGAGCGTGCTGCGCAGGAAGCCCAGCACTTGCGGCATGTGCGCGTCAAGCGCATGGGTGGGGTCGTGTCCGCCCGGCATGGCCAGGCATTGCACCGTGCCCGGCAGGCCCGCGGCCTGCAGCCGCAGGGCGTCGCTGAAGGGCACGGTCTCGTCATGGGTGCCGTGCACCAGCAACACCGGACAGCGCGCCCGGGCCACACTGGTCAACGGCGCGATTTCGTCGAAGCGGGCGCCAATGACGCGCTGCACATGGCGCAAGACGTACCAGCCGAGTACCGGGTAGGGAATGCGCGCCCCGGCCAGAAACCGTCGCATGACCTCCCGCGGATGCGCGAACGCACTCAGGCTCACCACCGCCCGCACGTCGGGGCGGCGGGTCGCGCAAAGCAGCGCCGCACCCGCACCCACGGAGTGACCGATCAGCGCCAGGCGGCTGCGGTCCACCCCCGGCTGTTGCTGCAACCAGTCCAGACCGGCTTCGATGTCTTCGGCGAAACGGGGGAGCGAGGTGAACGGCTCGCCGTCGCTGTCCCCGTGGCAGCGCGCATCGATCAGGAGCACGGCCAGCCCTGCGGCATGCAGTGGCGCCACCACGGGCAACATCAGGCTGGCGTTGGCGCCCCAGCCATGCATGACCACGACCGCGGGCGCCACATCAACACCGGCAGCCGGCACGAACCATGCAAACAGGGATTTCCATTGGCGCCCGAAAGGCGAACCGCGGTCGCTGCAAGCCCCAGGTCCGCCGGGGATCGTTGGTGTCCCAGCGCGGCGCGCGGAGTCCGCGCAGGATGAGCGCATGGGCGCCCGCGCGCACGACCATGCAGCGCTCAGGACCAGGGCGGCGGACCAGCGTCAGGGCCCGGTCTCCATGGCCTGCAACAACTGGGTCTCGGTCTGGGCATAGCGAACCTGCGTGATGCGGCCGCTCTTGAGATGGAGGATGGTCACGAACGGCACGGCGCGGCAGGTCGGCCACCGCAGTCGCCTCACGTGCCAGTGCCACCGGGAAGGACAGTTCACGCAGCTTTGGCAGCGCAAACATCCGCGTGATCACGGCCGGCATGGCGCTGATGTCGGCCACATAGACAAGCCCCGAGCTCTCCAGAGCGCCCTTGGGCTTCGAACCCAGCACCTTGATGACGGGATCGCTGGCGGGCTTTTCGGCCGTGAAGGCCAGAACCTGTGTCGCGGGGCCGATCACCACTGGCTTGTCGAACTGGTCGCTGAGTTTGAGCGCCGGAAGTTCCGCACCAGGCTCCAGAGGAACAGCGCCCAACCCCGGGGGAATCAGCCCGACGCGGCGCAAAGGGCGCGGCGCGGAATCAACGGAATCGATCGCTTCATGAGAACCCAGGAAAGTAAAAGACAGGTTGGCAGGTCGCCGTAATCCCCGACTCTAGCGCGGCACCATGAAAATCGACTTTTCGGACAGGTGGCCCGGTGAATCCAGCGACTCGATTTCAAACTGGATTGCATGCGATCCGGGCGGCGCTGCATCATAGGGCGCCTGCACCGCACCGCCAGCCGGTTCGCCTGCGTGGACTCCACCGTCGTGACGTTGTCGGACGCCACCACCAGGCCGGGCAGGCCCGCCGCCGTGATCCTGTAGCGTTGCGTGCTCTCGGTGGCGTTCATGACCTGCAACTGGTACACGTTCTCGATCTTGCCACCGGACACGATGCGCGACATGACGCCCCGGTCACGCACCACGTTGACCTTGAACGGCGTGCGCAGGGCCAGGCTGACACCCATGGCGATCACGATGCCGAGCAGGATCGAGGTGTAGATCAGGATGCGGGGACGCAGCACATGGCGCACAGGTCTGCGCCGTGGTCCATTGGTTCTTCATCGCGTTTTCGGTGGTGTACTTCACCAGCCCCCGCGCATAGCCCATCTTGTCCATCACCGTGTCGCACACGTCGGCGCAGGCGCCGCAGCCGATGCACTCGTACTGCAGGCCCTTGCGGATGTCGATGCCGGTGGGGCAGACCTGCACGCACAGACTGCAGTCGGTGCAGGCCCCCAGGTTCAGCGCGGCAGGGTCGGCCTTGCGCGAACGGGCACCGCGCGGCTCGCCGCGTTGCGTGTCGTAGGTCACGATCAGCGTGTCCTTGTCGAACATGGCGCTCTGGAAGCGTGCGTACGGGCACATGTACTTGCAGACCTGCTCGCGCATGAAGCCGGCATTGCCGTAGGTGGCGAAGCCGTAGAAGCCGGTCCAGAAGATGCCCCAGGCACCCACGTCCCCCTGGAGCGAACTCCAGTTCCCAGCGAGCGGATCGGCGTGAAGTAGCCGACAAAGGTGAAGCCGGTCCACGGCGGCCACGGCCAGCCAGGCCAGATGCTTGGCGCCCTTGCGCCAGGCCTTGTCCAGCGACCAGCGGCTTGCGCGTCGCGTCGCATGCTGGGCCGAGCGGTCACCTTCGAGCTTGCGCTCGATCCACAGGAAGATCTCGGTGTAGACCGTCTGCGGGCAGGCGTAACCGCACCACAGGCGCCCGGCCACCGCGGTGAACAGGAACAGCGACAGGGCCGACGACCACCAGCATGCCGGTGAGATAGATGAAGTCCTGCGGGTAGAGCACCAGTCCGAAGATGTAGAAGCGCCGGGCACCCAGGTCGAACAGCACCATCTGGCGCTGCCCCCATTCGAGCCACGGCAGACCGTAGAACACCAGCTGGGTCAGGAACACCATGCCCCAGCGCCACTGGGAGAACAGGCCCGAGACGCTGCGTGGGTAGATCTTCTTGTGCGCCTGGTAAAGGGAAACCAGTTCCGCGTCGGCCTCGGGCGGGCTGGCAGGATCTTCATGGATGGTTTTTCCGACGTCGGTTTTCATTGAATTTCCTCGGTGTTTCGCGATCAGGACAGCGTCGGGCCCGATGAGGCAAGGCGCGGCAGGACAGATGCAGGAACGGGCGCCGCCCGGTTCGGCGTGTTGGGCAGGTCGGTGACCCGGGCCAGGAACTCGTCACGGGACAAGCCCGCGAAAAAGGGGTGCCAGCGCCGTTGTTCGAGCACCGTGCTGACGGCCCGTGACCGGCGTTCATGGCCGGCAAACAGCAGAGTTTCGTCGGGCTGGGTGAACACGCGGCGCACCACGCTGTCCCACAGGGCTTCTGGCTGGGCCGGGCTGGGCTGGTGCGGGCAGGCATCCACTGCGAGCAGGCCGCCGCAAAAAAGCCGGTCGCGCCAGGCAAAGCTCAGGCAGCCGGCGGTATGACCCGGGGTGGCCAGCACACGCAGCAGTTCGCCGCCAAAAGGCAGCACCGCGCCCTCGGCAACCAGGACTGCGGCACCACTGCCTTCACCCTGCATCACCGGCGCACCCAGGTGCCCGAGAAGCCCTGGCTCCCTGGGGTTCAGTGTGTCGTGATGGTGGGTGCGCAACACCCAGCGCAGGCGCAACTCGCGCTCCGAGAGCATGGCCTGCAAGACCGGCAGGTCCCGCCCGCGCGGGTCGATCAGCACAGCCTCGCGGGCGTCCAGGTCGGCCAGCAAATAGCAGAGTTCGCCGCTGGCCTCGTCATGCAGGATGCGGAAATACATGTCAGGCCGCCCCAGCGTCGTCCTCGCCGATCAGCAGCCTGCCGTCGGACAGGTACTTGTGGCGCGGCACTTCCAGATTGGTGGGTGCCGGCTTGTTCTTGAACACCCGTCCGGCCAGATCGAAGGTGGATCCGTGGCAAGGACAGAAAAACCCGCCCTTCCAGTCGCTGCCCACACTCGGGTTGTTGCTCCCTGCAGAGACGGCGGTGGGCGAACACCCCAGATGGGTGCAGATGCCAACGCCGACAAACACATCGGGCTTGATGGACCGGTGCAGATTTTTCGCATAGTCGGGCTGCTGGTTCTGTTTTGATGCCGGGTCGGCCAGTTCGCTGTCGAGGGTTGGCAGACCGGCGAGCATGTCCGGCGTGCGACGCATGATCCACACGGGCTTGCCGCGCCACTCCACGGTCTTGATGCCGCCCGGTGCGATGTCCGTGATGTCCGCCTCGACACTGGCGCCCATGGCCCGGGCGCGCTCACTGGGCGCCAAGCTGGCGACGAAGGGCACCGCCGTGGCCGCAGCGGCTACGCCAGCAACACCTGCGGTGACCAGCAGAATCTGGCGGCGCTCGGCATCGTGTTCACTGGCCGGCGCAGGAAGCGGCTGAAGTGCAGGGTTGAGAGTCATGGAAGCATCCTTTGCTTGCGAGGGTTCAGTGGGCTCAGCCAGCGACGCGCGGAAAACCCGCCGCCATGGCCTGTGATTCACAAGATCCGTGCCACATTCGCGCGGGGGAAAACATCAATCAATTCAACCACTTGCAACCACTATCGGCTAAGACGCCCTGAGCCCCGTCGATCTAACTGCCATAATTGACAAAATGACTGCCAATATTGACATCCGCCATCTACCCCGATCGTGACACCTCCATGAAGCCCCTGCCCGAACTGACGTCCTACCTGGAAGGCCTGCCCGAGCCGCACATCCTGTTCGACACGCAGTACCGCATCCTGGCGGCCAACGCGGCCTACCGGACGCAATTCAGCCCGCGGGCGCAGCGTGGTGGGCCGGACCTGCTACGAGGTGTCCCACCACTTCAGCGTGCCCTGCGACCAGGCCGGGGAGTCGTGCCCGCTGGCACGCTCGCGCGAGTCCGGGCAGCGCGAGCGCGTGCTGCACCTGCACCACACCCCCAAGGGCGAGGAATACGTGGCCATCGAACTGGCCCCGCTGCTCGATGTCGAGCGGCGAACAGGCCTATTTCATCGAGAAGATGGAGCCCTTGCGCGTGGCACAGGGCCAGCCGGCCGCACAGGGGCTGATCGGCCGCGCGCCCGTGTTCCAGGCACATGCTGGCCCTGGTGGCGCGTGTGGCGCCATCGATGGCCACCGTGCTGCTGCAGGGCGAATCCGGCACTGGCAAGGAACTGGTCGCCCGCGCGGTGCACGAGGCCAGCCCGCGCGCCCACCGAGCGCTGGTGGCGGTGGACTGCTCCAGCCTGCCGGAAAACCTGTTCGAGTCCGAGCTTTTCGGCCATGAACGCGGGGCGTTCACGGGCGCGCAACGCCGCCCGGGGCGGGCTGGTCGAGGCGGCCAGCGGCGGCACGCTGTTTCTGGACGAAGTGGGCGACATCCCGCTGGCGATGCAGGTCAAGCTGCTGCGGCTGCTGGAAACCGGCACCTACCGGCGTGTCGGCAGCACGGAGCCGCGACACGCCGACATCCGCGTGGTCTCGGCCACGCACCGCGACCTGGACCGGATGATCCATGACGGGGGCTTCCGCGAAGACCTGTACTACCGGCTCAGCACCTTCCCGATCCATCTGCCGGCCCTGCGCGAGCGGCGAGACGACATTGCGCTTGCTGGCGGCAGCCCTGCTGGAGCGGGTCGCCCCGCAGCGCCGCCTGGCGATCTCCCCGGCCGCGATCACCCTGCTGCAGGCGCAGGAGTTTCCGGGCAACGTGCGTGAACTGCGCAACCTGCTGGAACGCGCCGCGCTGCTGTGCGACGGCGACACGATGGAGTCAGGCCACGTGGAACAGGCGCTGTTGTCAGGGCGGCGCCCGGCGGCCCGCGCCGCCGAATTGCACCCCGCAGCGCCGCGCGGCCTGCGGGAGATCGAACACGCCGCCTTGCGCGAACGTACCGCGAAGCACCGGGGCAGCCGCGCCGCGCTGGCGGCCGAACTGGGCATCAGCGAACGCTCGCTCTACCGCAAACTCAAGGCAGCCGGGGCGGCCTGAACACTTCAAATCGACTTGACTCAATCGAACGACGGCGCCTCGGGCTTGGCCACCGGCTTGCCCGCGGCTGCCCATCCATCAAAGCCGCCGGCAATCGACTGAACGTTCAGATAGCCCATGTCATGCAGGGCGCCGGCGCACAGCGCCGCGCGGCCACTGGTCTTGCAATAAAGCACGACCTTGAGGTCGCGCGCCTGCAGCGCGGGTGCGCTGCTGAACTTGAACTCCAGCAGACCGCGCGAGATGTGGACCGCGCCGGGCAGGTGTCCCAACGCGTATTCATCGGCTTCGCGCACGTCCACCAGCACATCGGCATCGCGGATCGCCTGCTCGGCTTCTGCAACGGGGACTTCCTGGACGCGGGCCTTGGCGGCAACGACGAGGTCATGGGCGGTTTTCATGGGGCACTCCTGAAGAAAAATTAATAAAACGCAAACAAGACATGGGAACAGTCATCGATTCAGCTGAGAGGCGCGGCACGGCCAGAAGCTGGTGCCTGGGGCTCATGGGGCGTGGATTTTTTCATGGATGCGGCGCGTGGTGCGCCACACGGCCCAGATCACCAGGGGAATAAGGGCGCCGGTGGCGATCTCAGGGTTGACCGGCAACCCCGTGGCCTTGAGCGCCTTGCCGCCATAAAGCAACAGGCTGACCACGTAGTACGAGATGGCGGCGATTGAAAGGCCTTCCACCGTGGACTGCAGGCGCAACTGCATTTCCTGGCCGCGGGTGAGCTTTTCCAGCAGTTGCTGGTTCTGCACCTCGGTGGCAATGTCCACACGCGTGCGAAGCAACGCGCTGGCGCGCGAGATGCGCTCCGACAACGACGCCAGCCGCTGGGCTGTCGCGGCCACCGTCGCCATGGCGGGCGAGAGCCGGCGCTGCATGAACTCGCCGAGCATCTGCGTGCCGGGGATGGCCTTCTCGCGCAGCTCGGTGATGCGCTGGCCCACCAGTGTGTCGTAGGCGCGCGTCGCGGCAAAGCGGTAGTTGTGTTCGGCCGTGGCGCGTTCGACCTGGGCCGCCAGCGACACCAGCGTGTCCAGCAGCTCCTGGTCAGACGCGGACTTGTTCTCCAGCCGCGCCGTGATGTCCGACAGCGCGGCCTCGGCCTGCGACAGCATGGGACCGAGCGCCTTGGCCACGGGCAGGCCGCGCAAGGCCATCAGCCGGTAGGTCTCCAGCTCCAGCAGGCGCTGGGCGATGCGGCCGGCGCGGGTATCGGTGGTGCCGGGTGGCGCGATGACCAGCATGCGCTCAAAGCCGTCCGGCCCGATGCGGAACTCGGTCAGGGCCCAGGAATGCCCGTTGCCCAGCTGCGAGGCGACCAGGGTGTGCCCGCCAAACCAGGTCTGCGCCTGTTGCATCAGCGCGCGCTCGTCCGACAGATCGCCCGTCACCATCGCCAGCTGGATCGCCGCCACGGTGCGCCCCGGAATGCTGCGCAGCCATTCAGGCGCGACGGCCGGCGCCGACAGCAAGGCCGGCACAGCCGCGCCGAGCAGGGCCGCCTGTGGCAAGGGCTGCACGATGACATAGCCGGTGAACTCCGTGTGGCGCTCCCACTTGACGGTGTGGTCGCCAAACCGCAGCCGCAGGAAGTTGCCGTTCAGCTGCTCAGGCGACAAGGCTTGCTGCCCCGGCAGGCGGCGCAGATGCTCGCACTCCATCTCGCGGGTGACACCTTCGTTGAGCACAGACACATGGACGATCAGCGCCGGTACCCGGATGCGCGCCGAAGGCCGCGCGTGCACTTCATTGTGCAGGGCGGCGCGTAGCGGATCGTCGGGCGGTAACACGGACACCGCGGCCGGGACCGCGGGTTCAGTAAGACTGTGCAGGCCTGCGTCGAGGTTCATGGGTCTATTTTGCCGCGGGTTGCATCCCGATCAGGCGCTGGAAACCAGGGAATACACCCCCCGAATGACTCCACTTTTTATAGCAAACATAGGCCATGCGACGCTGGGATGATGCCATTTTTGGTACAAAACTCCCGAAACCCGCTGTCAGCCTCGCTTGGACAGCAATGCCTCAAGTTCGCCAATGATTTCGGGCAACCCGGCCGCCAGCCCCGCTCCGGACTGCAGGCGCGCGCCGATCTCCTGCTCCAGCAGGCACACGGTCATGCGCACATAGGTGCTGTCGAGCGCACGGCGCACGGCCGAGAACTGCTGCGCCACCTTCAGGCAATCTTCCCCGCGCTCCACCATGCGCTGGATGCCGCGCAACTGGCCCTCAGCCCGTTTGAGCCGGTTCAGGACGTCGGTGCGGGCGGCGGGCTCCATCAGGCCGCCCGGCGCGCAATCCACGGATGCGGACTCGGGCGGCTCAGCGCCGGCGCCCAGCCATCCCGTCCAAAACGTCCCCCTGCGAGTAGGGCAGTGCGCCAGCCATCAGTGGGCTCCCTTCTCGGCGGGTGTTGCACCCGCCACATTCATCATCGCCATGGGCTCGGGGGCCAGCAGCGAACCGTCGCGCAAGCCTTTCACCGTGGCCAGGGCCAGCGCCGCGATCACCAGCGAACTCAGCGCCAGCAGGAGCATGGCCAGCGCCTGGAAAGCGCCCGAGGTGCCCGGCGCCAGCCGCAAGGTCAGCGCGCTGAAGGCCGCCAGCGGGAAGGACATGGCCCAGAATGGCACGGCAAACGGCTGCGAAATCGCGCGCTTGAACACGCTGGCCGACCAGGCCAGGAAGAAAAGGCCGATGCCCCAAGCCACCCAGGCCAAGGTCACCGGCGCGCCGAGTTGAAGCGCGGCCAGACCGATCACGGCCGGCGGCGCGATGGTGATGAAGGTGGTGGGCAGCAGTCGCTCGGGCCACATCCCGCTCACCCCCACGCGCACGGCCAGCAGCGTCAGCGCCACCGGCCAGAGGAAAAGGCCCACGCCGAACTGCGCCGCCGACCATTCGGGAAAGCCCAGCGTGACACCCGCCAGCGGCGGCAGCACGTTGCCGACCACGGGAATGAACAGGGCCGGCGTGATGGACGGCCAGAACGGCGTGCCGTCCTTGCCGCCGATGTTGGGACGCAGCCAGCGTGACAGTGCCCAGACCGTCACGCCGAACTGCCAGAGCGAGCCGACCACCCACAGCCCCTTTGCCGGCAGGCTCGGCCCGGCCAGCGCAGTGGCCACCGTGGCCAGCAGCAGCAGAGAAATCGGCATGGCGGCGACAAACACATGGCGCACCGGGTGGCTGAGGTCCTCGGCCACGGCCTGCGGATAACGCTGCCAGCGCAGCAGCGAAAGCACCGCCAGAACAGCCGCCACCAGCGCCGCCAGCGCACCCACTACCAGCGCGCCGGCGCCGGCCATCTCGCCCATCAACGGTGTGGCGCGGTGCCAGGCCAGTGCCAAGCCGCACAGGCCCATGACGATGGCGAACCAGCCGGGCATGAGGAACTTGAGCGGTGTGGCGTGATGAGACATGGGAATTTCCGGTTTACTTCAGGCGGGCGCCGGTGCTGTCGAGCACTTCAACGGTGATCGGGATGCCCTGCCCGACACTCTGCGTGACGGTGCAGAACGCCTCGAACTGACCCGAGCACGCGGTCCAGATGCTCCAGCGACGCGGCCGGCACGCCCAGCGTCAGCACGGCCTTCATGCTCAGCACGCGCATCCGGCCTTCGGGGTTGCGGCCGACCTCGGAGGTCACCTCGCAATGGATCGGCTCGGGCGCCTGCTTGAACTTGCGCAGCGCAAACAGCAGCGAATCCGACAGGCAGTTGCCCACCGCGGCGCTCAGCAGTTGCACCGGCGACGGGCCAAGGCCTGCGCCCAGCGGCGCCGGCTCGTCGCCGGTCAGCACGGGCACGTCGCCGCCAAAATGAATGTCAAAGCGGTAGTCGTGCTGCTGGATCAGGGTGACCTGGATGGTGGTGTCGCTCATGGAGCCTCCGTCTCAAGGGTTGGCGGGGTGCTGGCGCGTCATTTGTAGTCGCCGAACGCGGTGAAGGTGCGGGCGAAGGGCGGTTTGATGGCGGCAGCGGCCTTCAGCAGTGCGGCATTGTCGTTGCCGCGTAGCGCGTCGGACAGGCGTGACAGTGCCGCCGTCACCTCAGCCATGCCCCTGTTGAACTGGGCCAGGCGTGCTTCATTGAGGTGGTAAGCCTGCGGGTTGGGCAGGTTTTGCTCGACGCTGCGCCACAAGGCGCGTGCCCGCGCGAAGGCTTCTTCCATCGCGGCGCGGCGGGCCGGCGTCAGTTCCTGCACTGGGGTGCTGATGCCAGCCTGCGCCAGCTCTTCCATGGGTTCGTGAAAGGCGGTCAGCCGGTCCATGAAGTAGTCCACACCCAACGCCACGCGCAGTTTCATCAAGTCGATGCGCACGTCCTCCAGCGCGGTGTGCGCCGCCTCGAACTTGCCGGCGGCCACGGCCTTGCGGCTTTCGGCCAACGCTTGGTCCACCTGGGCCAGGGTCTTGCGGGCCGCGGCCGCCTGGGCGGGTGTCTTGCCCGACAGGTCCGGCTGCAGCGCCGCGCGCAAGGCGGGCCAGTCCGCGTCAAGCCGCTGCATCGCCGCGCGCGCCTTGTCGGCAGCGGCGGTGTCGCCCGGCTTGGCATTGGTCAGCGACAGGGCCGGGATGTACACCGCGTCCAGCGCAACGCTGTTGTCCAGGAGGGCAGCTTGCGCGCCACCGAACAAGGCCAGGGCGAAACCCATCGCGGCAAACCCGCGACGAGCGCAGGATCTGACGGTGCGATTCATACGAAACCTTTCAAGGACATGCAAACACCAACAAGGGTTCACCGGCTGCACGACGGGCCGGAATCCGGCACACCGAGCTTGCGCAGCAGGATGCCGGGCGGGCAGAAGCCAGTGAAGCCGGACTGGAACAGGTTTAAGCCGACAAAGGCGGTGAAGGCGAGGAACCACTGGCTGACGAAAATGGGACTGCCTTCGATACCGAGGGCCAGCGACAGCATGACAAAGAAACCGGCCATGATGCGGATGTAGCGTTCGACGGTCATAAAAAACTCCTTGGTTGGATGGTGAAAAATTGAGCTGCGGCGCGCTTCACTTGGTCACGCGAACCAGGCCGACCAGCTTGAGGATGTACTTTTCGTAGATGGGTTCGGAATTGCCGGATTTCATCTTGCTGATGAAATATTTTTCGTAGGCGATCTTGGCCAGGTGCACCCACTTGCCCTTCTTGAACCAGTTCACGTTGCGCGGCGGGATCTGCGGCAGCGCGACGAACGCGGCGCCGGTGTCGCCCATGTCGGCCAGGCAGATCGCGTTCCAGGTGCCCTTGGCGGTGACGGGCTTGCCCGCCAGTTCATCGACGATGTTGTGCACGATGGCCGTGACCATGGTCTCGATCATGTAGCCGGTCTTGGGCGCGCCGGTGGGCACGGGCGTGACTTCCACCGGCGGAATCGCCACGCAGACGCCGGCCGAGAAGATGTTGCGGTATTTCTTGCTGCGCTGGAACTCGTCGATCAGCACGAAGCCGCGCGGGTTGCACAGCTCGGGCACGGCGGCCACCGCGTCCACGCCCTTGAAGGCGGGCAGCATCATCGACAGCTTGAAGGGCACCTCGTGCTCCTTGTAGACGTTGCCGAGGTCGTCGAGCTGGGTCACGAACATCTTGCCGGCCTCGACCTTGGTGGTCTTGGCGTTGGTGATCCACTTCATGTCGCGGTTGCGCATCTCGGATTCAAGCATCGACTTGCTGTCGCCCACGCCGCCCAGGCCCAGGTGGCCGATGTAGGGCTCGCTGCTGACGAAGGTAATCGGCACCTTGTTGCGCAACTTGCGTTTGCGCAGGTCGGTGTCGAGGATGAAGGCGAATTCGTAGGCCGGGCCGAAGCAACTGGCCATCGGCATCGCGCCAATCACCACCGGTCCGGGATTCTTCAGAAACTCCTGGTAATCCGCCCAGAAAGCCTGGGCATGGTCCACCGCGCAGATCGAATGCGTGTGCCCGCCCCCGCCCGACGATGACGGACCGGCGCCCGGCACTTCGGCGAAGCTCAGCTTCGGGCCGGTGGCGATGACCAGGTAATCGTAGGGCAGCACCTGTTCGTCGGGCTGGCCGCCGCAGAGCACCAGCTTGCTGCCGGCGGCGTCGAGGGTGGTCACCGGCTTGGCAATGAACTTGATGCCCTTGCGCTCCAGCAGCGGGGCAATTTTCAGCACGATCTCATCACGCGTGCGCCAGCCGACGGCCACCCAGGGGTTGGACGGCACGAACTGGAAGTAGTCCACCGCGCTGACCACGGTGACGGTGTGCTCTTTCGGCAGAAGTTCGCGCATTTCATAGGCAGCGGGCATGCCGCCGATGCCGGCGCCCATGATGACGATATTGGCCATGTGAAGTCTCCTCAGAAGGGTGGGTTGAAAAAGTCAGCCATGGGCCACACCCGCCTCTGCGCGCGGTTCTGGTGACGCCACGCGCTGCCGGTACAGCGCGAAATACAGGACCGGGATCACCACCAGCGTGAGCAGGGTGGAGACAAGAATGCCGAAGATCAGCGAGATGGCCAGGCCATTGAAGATCGGGTCGTCAAGAATGAAGAACGCGCCGATCATGGCGGCCAGCCCGGTCAGTGCGATCGGCTGGGCGCGCACCGCGGCCGAGCTCACCACGGCGTCCTTGAAGGCCATGCCCTGGGCCACCTGCAATTCGATGAAGTCCACCAGAAGAATGGAGTTGCGCACGATGATGCCGGCCAGCGCGATCATGCCGATCATGCTGGTCGCCGTGAACTGCGCGCCCAGCAGCGCATGGCCCGGCATCACGCCGATGATGGTCAGCGGAATCGGCGCCATGATCACCAGCGGCGTCATATAGCTCTTGAACTGCACGACCACCAGCAGGTAGATCAGGATCAGGCCCACGGCATACGCCGTGCCCATGTCGCGGAAAGTCTCATAGGTGATCTGCCATTCGCCGTCCCACTTCAGCGCGTACTGGCGCCAGGCATCGGTCGGCTGCTTGATCCAGTATTCACCGAGCTCGCCGGTATTGGTCAACGCCGCCGCGTCCAGATGCGGACGGATCGCGAACAGGCCGTAGAGCGGCGAGTCGAGCTTGCCCGCCATGTCGCCGAAGACATAGCTCAGGGGACGCATGTCCTTGGTGAACAGCGGCTTGTCGATCACGCCCCGGTCTACCTGTATCAGTTCGGAGAGCGGCACCATCTGGCCATTGCGCGCCTTCATCGGCAAGGCCAGCAACGCGTCGAGCCCGACCTGGGCGTCCCGCGGAAGTTGCAGGCGGACCGGCACGGGGTATTTGCTCTGGCCGTCATGCAGATAGGCCGCATCCCCACCCGAGAGTGCCGCGTGCACGGTCTGCGCGATGGCTGACACCGGAATGCCCAGCGACTCGGCGCGTTGCCGGCGCACCGTCAGGTGCGCGCGCGGTGCGTCTTCCTTGAGCGAAGTGTCGATGCCGACGATATCGGCGGTCTGGCCAAAGGCCTTGGCCACGCGCTGCGCCAGCGCCTGGCGGCCGGCTTCATCCGGGCCGTAGATCTCGGCCACCAGCGGGCTCATCACCGGCGGGCCGGGCGGCACTTCGACCACCTTGACGCGGGCGTTGTGGCGCGCGCCGATCTTCTCCAGTTCGGGACGCAGCCGCTGGGCAATAACATGGCTCTTGTCGTCGCGGCGGTGCTTGTCCACCAGGTTCACCTGCAGGTCCCCCTGCTCGACATCGGCGCGCAGGTAATACTGCCGCACGAGGCCGTTGAAGGTGATCGGGCTGGCGGTGCCGGCGTAGCCCTGCAGGTCGAGCACCTCAGGCTGCTGCGCGAGGAAGCCGCCCATTTCATGCAGCGCGGCTGCCGTGTTTTCCAGAGGTGTTCCGGCGGGCATCTCCACGACCACCTGGAATTCACTCTTGTTGTCGAAGGGCAGCATCTTCAGCACCACCCACTGCACCAGGGTCAGGCCGACCGACAGCGCCAGTGCGACCATAATGCCCGCCAGCAGCAGCCAGCGCTTGCGCGCGCTGTCGAGAAACGGGGTAAGGACACGGGTGAACAATCGCTGCAATTTGGGACCCAGACCTTTGGGGGGGGCAGCGGCTGCCGCTGCGCCTGGCGCAGCATGCCCATGGCCGTGCGACTTCATCAACTTGAGCGCGAGCCAGGGCGTGATCGTGAAAGCAATTGCCAGAGAGATCGCCATGCCCAGGCTGGCGTTGATCGGGATCGGGCTCATGTACGGCCCCATCAGGCCGCTCACAAAGGCCATCGGCAGCAACGCCGCGATGACTGTGAGGGTGGCCAGAATGGTCGGCCCGCCGACTTCGTCCACCGCACCGGGGATGATCTCGCGCAACGACTTTCCAGGATACAGGTTCTGGTGCCGATGGATGTTCTCCACCACCACGATCGCATCATCGACCAGGATGCCGATCGAGAAGATCAGCGCGAACAATGACACGCGGTTCAGCGTGAATCCCCAGGCCCAGCTGGCAAACAGCGTGGCCATGAGCGTCAGGATCACCGCGGAACCCACGATCACTGCCTCGCGTCGGCCCAGCGCGAAGCCCACCAGCAAGATGACCGAACCGGTGGCGAAAGCCAGCTTCTGGATCAGCTTGTTGGCCTTATCGGCCGCGGTCTCGCCGTAGTCGCGGCTTACGGTAACTTCAATGTTGGACGGGATCACCGTGTTGCGCAGCGCATCCACGCGGTCCCTTGCGGCGCGCGACACGTCGACGGCGTTTTCACCGGGTTTCTTCGTGACGGTCAGCGTCACGGCCGGATAGACCTGGCCTGCCGCCACGGGGGATGCCGTGGCGGTTCCAGCGACCACACTGGCGGCGCCGGGCGTGAACCACACATAGCGCTGCGGCAGCTGAGCGCCGGCCTCGATCTTCGCGACTTCGCGCAGGTACACCGGCTTGCCATTGCTCACGCCGACCACCAGCGATCCGATGTCGTCCGCGCTGGCCAGGAATTCGCCGGTTTCCACGCTCAACATCTGCGGCACCTTGCCCGCCGGGTCGAGCACGGCGCCCGAAGGCATGCCGAAGTTGGCCGCCGCCAGCGTCGTCTTCAGGCCCAGGACATCGATGCCGCGTTCGCGCAGTCGCACCGGATCGAGCCACACGTGAACCGCACGGCCAGGACCGCCAATGGTCTGGATCTCGCGCGTTCCCGGCACACCCTTGAGTTCCAACTCGACCGTGCGCGCCACGCGCTCCAGGTCATTGCCGGCAAGTCCGTCCCGGCTCCACAGCGTGACGGCCAGCACCGGCACGTCATCGATGCCCTTGGGTTTGACGATCGGGGTCAGGGTGCCGAGATCGCGCGGCACCCAGTCCTGGTTGGCGTTGAGCACGTCATACAGGCGCACCAGCGCGTCGGTGCGCGGCACGCCCACCTTGAACTGCACCGTCAGCACCGCCAGTCCGGGGCGCGCCACGGAGTAGGTATGCTCGATGCCGGCGATCTGGGAGAGGACCTGCTCGGCCGGCCGGGCCACCATGTTCTGCACGTCTTCGCTGCTGGCACCGGGAAACGGGATCAGCACGTTGGCCATGGTCACGTTGATCTGCGGCTCTTCCTCGCGCGGCGTGACCAGCACGGCGAAAAGGCCGAGCAGCAGGGCCACCAGCGCCAGCAGCGGCGTGATGGCATTGGACTGAAATGCAGCCGCAATGCGGCCCGATGCGCCGAGACGCGGCGTGGGAGATTTGTTGTTGTCGCTCATGGCCTGCCTTCAGCGTGCCGCGCTGGCCGGCGTCACGGAGGTGGGAGCCGGGGGTGCGGCGCCTGCGCCGGCGGCCCGCGCGCCGGCCAGGCCGGCACGCACCGGGTCGAGCGCCACGCGATCGTCCGGCCCCAGCCCAGCCAGCACTTCAATGCCTGCGCTGCCGTGGTCAGGACCGAGGCGTACCGCCTTCAAGGCAAAGCCGTTGGGTGTCGCCACATAGACGGCCGTGAGCTCCCCGCGACGCAACACCGCGGACGCTGGCACGACCACGCGCTGCGCCTGGCCCCCCACGAACCGCACACGCACCTGCTGACCAGGCACCAGGCCACGGACCGCAGCGGTGGGCAACTCAAGGCGCCATTCAATCGTCTGGGAGACCGGGTCGGCTGCGGGCATCACCGAGCGACTGCTCGGGCTGACCCACTGCCCGGCGCCGTCAGCACCCGGCAGTTGCACCTCGATCCGGCTGGCGGAACGGGCCGCCTCGCCACGTGACGCGGGCACCTGGACGACGGCGCGCAGCGGCAGCGGCGCGTAAAGCGTCATCAGCGGCTTGCCCGGCACGGCCAGATCACCGGCTTCGCTCAGGGTCTGCAGGACCCAGCCGTCATACGGCGCCGTGACGCGGGTAAATCCTTGCGAGAGGGACGACTGGCGGGCGCCGGCGCTGGCCACGTCACGACCGGCCTGCGCGCCTTTCAGCTGAAGTTCTGCAGTATCCAGGGCCGCCTTGCTGACAAAGCCCTTGGCCTGCAATTCACGCGTGCGCTCGGCGTTGGCCTGGGCGTTGCGCAATTCGGCGTCTGCCTGGGACACCTGCGCCTGGCTGCGCTGCACGCCGGTCTGGGTTTCACGGTCGTCGATGGTGGCCAGCAACTGCCCGGCACGGACGGGATCCCCGGCCTTGACCGTGAGCGTGGCCACGCGGCCCGAGGCCTGCGATGAAATGGTGCTTTGCTTGACGGGTTCGACGACCCCATCGAACTCGAACCCCGTGGGCACAGCCTGAGGGCGCGCCTGTACCACGGGCACCTCGACCGGCGCGGCGGCCTGCGCGGCACCGAGCCCCAGCGCCAGCCCCAGGGCAGCAACCAGAAACGGCCGACGGACAGGTGGAACAGCAAAACGCATGAGAACTCCTTGGATACTTGCCACAGTATATATACCCCCCCATGTATTTGTCAAGGCCTAAAAAAACCTCCAGGACCGAAGCCGTGGAGGTTTTCTGGGGATGGGAACACACGCCCGCAATGAGCGCTTCAGAAGGGAATGTCATCGTCCATGTCATCAAAGCCGCTGGACGCCTTGGGCGCGGGTGCCGGGGGACGCTGTGCCGGGGCGGCGGCAGGCGCTGCGCGCGAGGGCGGCGGGGCCCGGCGGGGGGCACTGTCGTAACCGCCACCACCCCCTTCGTCGTCAGACGGCTGACCCATGCCCTGGCGGCTGCCCAGCATCTGCATCTGGTCGGCGCGAATCTCGGTGCTGTATTTCTCCACCCCGGACTGGTCGGTCCATTTGCGCGTGCGCAAGCTGCCCTCGACATAGACCTGCGAACCCTTGCGCAGGTACTGCTCCGCAATCTCGGCAAGCCGCCCGTTGAACACCACGCGATGCCATTCGGTGGCCTCACGCATTTCACCGGTCTGCTTGTCTTTCCATTTGTCCGTGGTCGCCACCGTGACGTTGGCCACCCGGTCGCCGCTGGGGAAGGAGCGCACTTCGGGATCACGGCCGAGGTTGCCGACGATGATGACTTTATTGACCGATGCCATGAAAACTCCTCAGAAAATGCCCTGATTATGGGGCCACGGAAACGGCCGGGCCGGCGGTTTTGCCCGGGGGCTGCATCGGCCAGGCGATCACCAGCCACAGCAGAGTGGCCGCGGTACAGACCGCAAACAGGCCCTGCACGCCATAGCCCTTGACCAGCAAGCCGCCGGCCAGGCCGCCGGCAAACAGGCCGAGCGACTGCAGCGTGTTGTAGACCCCCAGCGCCGCGCCGCGCGCCTGCGGCGGCGCAATACGCGAAGCCATGCTGGGCTGGCTGGCCTCGAGGATGTTGAAGCCGCAGAAGAAGACAAACATCAGCAGCCCCAGTGAAGTGACCGTCGGCGTGGCCCAAGCTGTCGCCAGCAGGCCCAGCTGCACCAGCGCGATCAGGCCGATGGCCGCCAGGAACACAGCGCGCAGGTAGCCACGGCGCTCCAGCGGGAACAGCGTGCCGCCCATGACGAAGAACGACGCCAGCACCGCCGGCAGGTACACCCACCAGTGATGGTCTTTCGACAGCCCGGCCTGCTCCAGCAGGGCCGGCACGGCCATCCACATGGCCAGTTGCACGGAATGGAGCATGAAAACGCCAAAATTCAGCCGCAGCAGGCCGGGATGGCGCAACACCTCCGACAACTTGCCGCGAGGCTGATTCTTGTGCACCGCCGGCTCGGGCGGCACGCCCCAGACCACCATGGCCACACCGCCCAGCGCCAGCCCGGCGGTCAGCACGAACAGCCCCGGCAACCCAATGGCGGCTACCAGCACGGGCGCGAGCACCAGCGACAGTGCAAACATCAACCCGATGCTGCCGCCCACCAACGCCATGGCCTTGGTGCGGACTTCATCGCGCGTCAGGTCCGCCAGCAAGGCCGTCACGGCGGCCGAAACGGCGCCTGCGCCCTGCAGGCTGCGCCCAAGGATCAGCCCGTTCAGACTGGTCGCAGCTGCCGCCAGCAGGCTGCCTGCCGCAAACAGCATCAGTCCGAAAACGATCACGCGCTTGCGCCCCAGGCGGTCCGACGCCATACCGAAGGGCAGTTGCAAGACCGCCTGCGTCAGGCCGTAAATCCCCATCGCCAGGCCGATCTGGGCCGGATCGTCGCCACCGGGATAGCGCCGCGCTTCCAGCGCAAACACCGGCAGCACGACAAACAGCCCCAGCATGCGCAGGGCAAAAATGGAAGCCAGCGACAGGCTGGCGCGCCGCTCCACGGGCGTCATCGCGGTGGAAGCGGGTGACGTGGACGACGGGGAAACAGAAGACTCAGACACGCTGGAGACCGATCCGCAGGGCAGGTAGAAAAGCTGTCATTCTCCCTGATCGGCACGGGCAGCCGCGTCAGGGCCCCGGTTCACGCGCCATCCTGACCCAAGCCGGAAAACACGCCAGCACGGATAATGGAGGGTTTTCCCGGACCCATCCACCTTGAACGCCTCCACCGACAACCTCCACCCCCTTGACGCCGTTGCACCATTGGCAGCGAGAGGCCCGGAAGACCGGTACCTGGCTGCGGTGCTGCGCCAGCAGCGCATCAGCGTGCGCGGCGCCCGCACGCACAACCTCAAGAACATCGACCTGGACATCCCGCGCAACCAGCTTGTGGTGATCACCGGTCTGTCGGGCTCGGGAAAGTCAAGCCTGGCGTTCGACACCCTTTACGCCGAAGGCCAGCGCCGCTACGTGGAAAGCCTGAGCGCCTACGCCCGGCAGTTCCTGCAGCTGATGGACAAGCCGGACGTGGACCTGATCGAGGGCCTGAGCCCCGCGATCTCGATCGAGCAGAAGGCCACCTCCCACAACCCGCGCTCCACCGTGGGCACGGTGACCGAGATCCACGACTATCTGCGCCTGCTGTTCGCCCGCGCCGGTACGCCCTACTGCCCCGACCACAATCTGCCGCTGCAGGCCCAGACCGTGAGCCAGATGGTCGACGCCGCGCTGGCGCTGCCCGAGGACACGAAGCTGATGATCCTGGCGCCGGTGGCGCGTGAGAAAAAAGGCGAGTTCCTTGAGCTTTTTGCCGACATGCAGGCCCAGGGCTACGTGCGTTTCCGCGTCGGCGGCACGACCTATGAGTTCGACAACCTGCCCAAACTCAAGAAGACCGAAAAACACGATATCGACGTGGTGATCGACCGGGTCAAGACCCGCGCCCGGCCGGCGGACACCGTGCCGGCCGAAGGATCCGGCAATGCGACCCAGGCAGCGGCCCTGGCCACGCGCACCGCCTTCGACCAGATCCGCCAGCGCCTGGCCGAGAGTTTCGAGGCCGCGCTGCGCCTGGCCGAGGGCCGCGCCATCGCGCTGGAGATGGACAGCGGCGTGGAGCACCTGTTCAACGCCAAGTTTGCCTGCCCGGTCTGCAGCTATTCGATCAGCGAACTGGAGCCGCGCCTGTTTTCGTTCAACTCGCCCGTCGGCGCCTGTCCGACCTGCGATGGCCTGGGCACCATGGACTTCTTCGACCCGGCGCGCGTCGTGGCGTTTCCGACATTGAGCCTGGCCAGCGGTGCGATCAAGGGCTGGGACCGGCGCAACGGCTATTACTTTGCCCTGCTCGAAAGCCTGGCCAAGCACTACGCCTTCGACATCGATGCGCCGTTCGAATCGCTGCCGGAGCCGGTGCAGCACGCCATCCTGCACGGCTCGGACGAGGAGGACATCAAGTTCAGCTACGTGATGGACTCGGGTGCCTCCCAGGGCAAGCGCGTGACCAAAAAGCACCCGTTCGAGGGCATCATCCCCAACATGGCGCGACGCTTCCGCGAGACCGATTCGGTGGTGGTCCGCGAGGAACTCTCGCGCTACCGCAGCACGCAGCCCTGCACCGATTGCGGCGGTACCCGATTGCGGCGCGAGGCGCGCAACGTCAAGATCGGTGAAGGCCCGCAGGCCCGGGCGATCTACCAGATCAGCCACGCCACGCTGCGCGAGGCGCACGACTACTTCAGCGCCCTGCGGCTCACCGGCGCCAAGGCCGAGATCGCCGACAAGGTGGTGCGCGAGATCGGCTCGCGCCTGAAGTTCCTCAACGACGTCGGCCTGAACTACCTGAGCCTGGACCGTAGCGCGGAGTCCCTGAGTGGCGGCGAGGCGCAACGCATCCGCCTCGCGTCCCAGATCGGCTCGGGCCTGACCGGCGTGATGTACGTGCTCGACGAGCCCAGCATCGGCCTGCACCAGCGCGACAACGACCGCCTGATCGGCACGCTGAAACACCTGCGCGACATCGGCAACAGCGTGCTGGTGGTCGAGCATGACGAAGACATGATCCGCGCGGCCGACCACGTCATCGACATGGGGCCCGGCGCGGGCGTGCACGGCGGGCGCGTGATGGCGCAGGGCACGGCGGCTGAAATCGAGGCCACGCCAGACTCGGTCACCGGGCAATACATGTCTGGCGTCAGAAGCATCGCCGTGCCGGCAAAGCGCCACGCACTCAGAGACCAGAAGGAGCCCCAGGTACTGCGCGTGGTGGGCGCCACCGGCAACAACCTCAAGGGCGTCAGCGTCGATGTGCCCGTCGGCCTGCTGACCTGCGTGACCGGCGTCTCCGGCTCGGGCAAGTCCACGCTGGTCAACGACACGCTGTACACGGCCGCGGCGCAGAAGATCCACCGCGCGCACGACGAACCCGCCGCGCACGAAGAGATCCAGGGCCTGGAGCACTTCGACAAGGTCATCAACGTGGACCAGTCGCCGATCGGCCGCACGCCCCGCAGCAACCCGGCCACCTACACCGGTCTGTTCACGCCCATCCGCGAACTGATGGCCGAGGTGCCCACGGCGCGCGAGCGTGGCTACGGCGCCGGCCGCTTCAGCTTCAACGTCGCCGGCGGACGCTGCGAGGCCTGCCAGGGTGACGGCATGGTGAAGGTGGAGATGCACTTCCTGCCCGACGTCTATGTGCCCTGCGACACCTGCCGCGGCCTGCGCTACAACCGCGAAACGCTGGAAGTTCTGTGGAAGGGCCGGAACATCGCCCAGGTCCTGGACATGACGGTGGAGGCCGCCCACGCCTTCTTCAAGGACGTGCCGACCATCGCGCGCAAGCTGCACACCCTGTTGGACGTGGGACTCTCGTACATCCGCCTGGGCCAGGCCGCGACCACGCTATCAGGCGGCGAGGCGCAGCGCGTGAAGCTGGCGCTGGAACTCTCCAAGCGCGACACCGGCCGCACGCTCTACATCCTGGACGAACCGACCACCGGCCTGCACTTCGCCGACATCGATCTGCTTCTCAGGGTGTTGCATCAACTGCGCGACGCCGGCAACACCATCGTCATCATCGAGCACAACCTGGACGTCATCAAGACCGCCGACTGGCTCATCGACATGGGCCCCGAGGGCGGCGCGGGCGGCGGCACCGTGGTGGGCACAGGCACCCCGGAGGAACTGGCGGCGAACCCTGAGAGCTTCACCGGGCGCTATCTGGCGCGGATACTTCCGTCGGCCTGAGAGGCCGAGCGTCCCGACGCTGCGTTTTTGATAGCTATCTGCGTCCGACTGGCGCTGGGATAGTGCCAATTCCGTTCCGAAATCGACCCACCCAAGACTCACTGACGTTGCTCTGGCGTCCGGCGCCGCTTGCTGGCAGACTGGGGTCTTTCTTGCCTCACCCATCCGGCCATGGCCCTGGAAACCGAACTGAAGCTGGCGATTGCCGCGAAGGATGTGCCGGCCCTGCTGGTGCATCCGCTGCTGGCGGCCGAGCCCTCCCAGCGGCAGCGGCTGGTCAGCACTTACTACGACACGCCCCAGCGCGCCCTGCTCGGGCGGCGTGTGGCGGTGCGCCAGCGCCGCGTCGGGCGGCAGACGCTGCTGACGGTCAAGACCGCCGGCACGGTGATCGGTGGCCTGGCACGTCGCGGCGAATGGGAAGCGCCCACCCCACCCGGCCGGTTCGACTTCGTGGCGCTGGTGGACGACACCGCGCTGGCGGCCGAATTGCAGGCGCTTGCCAGCGCCCTCCTGCCGGTGTTCACCACCGACTTCACGCGCCGCAGCTGGCTGATCACCTATCGGAAGGCGCTGATCGAAGTGGCGCTGGACCGCGGGCGCATCACGTCTGTCGCGCCCGGCGGGCCGTGCGGCGTGCCACTGCTGGAACTGGAGCTCGAACTGAAAGAGGGCCCGCCCGACGCGCTGTTCAGCCTGGCGCGCAAGCTCGCAAAGGCCGTGCGGCTGCACCCGCTCGCGGCCAGCAAGGCCGAGCGCGGCTATAGGCTTTTCCAGGGCCGCCGCGTCAAACCGGTGAAAGCCGACCCGGTCGCGCTGCAACCAGCGCGACATCCGGTCGATGCGTTTCGCACCGTGGCGCTGGCCTGTCTGGCGCACCTGCAGGCCAACGAGGCCGGCGTGCTGACCGGCGACGATATCGAGTTCCTGCACCAGGCGCGGGTCGCGATTCGCCGCGTGCGCGCCGCGCTGCGCGTGTTCGCGCCGGTGCTGCCCAGAAAATTTGTAACGCGCTGGAGCAGTGCATGGCAAGCCCTGGCGCAGAGTCTGGGCGACGCGCGAGACCACGACGTGTTCCGCACCACGCTGCTCCCAGGCCTGGCCGCGCTGCTGCCCCCGCGCGACGCTGTCCGTTTGCAAGCCTGGGCGCGCAGAGAAGGCGCGACCGCCACCACGTTCGCCCGGAACAGCCTGGCCAGCCGCGACTACAGCGAACACCTGCTCGCTTTCACAAGGGATCTGTTGAGCCTCAAGCTTGACGAACCGACATCCCCAGCGTACCGGCTCACCCCGTGGGCGAGCAAGCGCCTGCGCCAGCGCCACCGAAAGTTGCTGCAACAAATCAGGAAAGCGGACCTGTTCGATCCGATAGAACGCCACCAGGTGCGCATCGAGGCCAAGAAGCTGCGCTACGCGCTGGATTTCCTGGCCAGCCTGTGGCCGCCCGAACAGATGGCCCCGTGCAGCGAAGCGCTCGCGCAGGCGCAGGACCTGCTGGGCGCGATGAACGACCTCGTCACCGCGCAAAGGCTGCTGGCGACCGCCCCCAGGGCCGGCGCCGACCGGCTGCAGGCGGTGCTGGGTGCCCAGCTGGTCGAGTCCGCCGCGCATCTGCCGGCGGTGCTGAAGGCCCTCAAGCAGGCGCCCGTACCGTGGAAGTGAGCACGGGTGGCGCGTGGGATGCCTGGCGGCGCCGTGGACGAAAAATATGAAAGAAAAGTGGTTTTTTCCAGCGTCGCAGGGTCATTTTCAGCTCCTGAAAACGAAGCGTTCAGGGTCACGGGCGGGCCGTGCAACATCGGCCCCGTGAATCGCCGCAGGCGAAGCAGCCCGGGGAAACCGGATCGGGCCGCGCTTATTTGCCCCCAACCTTCCTGTGCCCCGAAAACCACCGGCCGCCAGACCCAGCCAGGGACGCGCCAGTTCGCCCGCGGCGAAGCTGCACAAGCCACGCCTTCGCTACAGCATGAAACCCAGGTCCGTCGGATAGTCTGGGCGGCCGGCGGCGGCGCCGAAGTGGCCCAGGTTGGGCAGGATGCCGGCGAGTTCGCTGTCGGCCACGCCGAACCATTTCGCCAGCGTCGCGGCGAACTGGTCCACCGAGGTGTGGGCAGCAGGCGGCCCTGGCCGACATGCCACTGGTCTTCGGGCGCGGCGGTGTTGCCCACGCTGACCGGCGGCGGCGTGCCATAGAAGGCGGCGCCCTTCACCGCGCCGCCCACCATCAGGTGGTGGCTGCCCCAGCCGTGGTCGGTGCCGTCGCCGTTGGAGGTGAGCGTGCGGCCGAAGTCGATGGCGGTGAAGGCCGTGACCTGCTCCCCCACGCCCAGCACGCCATGGCAGCGTGGAAGCGGTCAGGGCCTCAGTCACGCGAGCCAGCAGCTGATGCTGGGGGACCAGGAAGTCGTGGTTGAAGCCGCCCAGCGAGAGAAAGAACACCTGCCGCGTGGCCCCCAGGGCGCTGCGCGCCCCGATATCCGGGCCACCATCTGCAGCTGGTCGCCAGCGAATTGCCGGTGGGGAAGGTGCTGAACGGCGCATTGGCGGCGGGGTAGGCGGCGATGGGCCGAGGTGATCTGCGATTCCGCGCCCAGGGCCCGGGTGGTGACGCGGTTGTATTCGTTCTCCAGCAGGTTGCTGCGGCTTTGCTGAATCAGCGTGGTCATGGCCGACTTGACCGCCGCCGAGTCCATACACCTTGTTCTTCACGCTGTTGATCGCGACGGCCCCGCCGGTGCTGACCTGGTACTGCAGCGCCGAGTCCCCCGACAGGAACACCGCGTTGCCGGTGACCGAGATGCAGGTGAACAGCGAGTTGCCGTTGCCACCCAGGGCCAGGCCGCCGATGTTGCCGCCCCAGCCCACGGTGGGAGCCTTCGGGCGAGGACGATTGCCA
>CAVSCI010000006.1:0-304378 GCA_963726365.1 uncultured beta proteobacterium
TTACAACTCTCGGCCCTCGAAAAATCCAGTTGCAAGAATACCCCCCTCACGGCCAATAGAAGCGTGGCACCTGACGTGCTTCATGGCTTTCGGCTTTCCCTGCGGTCGTCCCACGCACCAGCCGGGTCAGTGTCGCTCCATAAAGCACGCCTCTCGGCCATTTCTGCATAAGGCCGACGCTTTGGGACAGGAAAGCGCAGAAACCACGGCTTTGCTTCATGCCGGGAACGATCCCGATCGTGCTTCAGCAACAAAGCCACCCGGCTGGAGAATTCCGCCATTCTCAGCTTGCGCTTGCCTACACCCTTCAAGTTTTCGATGGCGATCAGGATAAGCTGATCCTCTTCGTCATGAGGATCCAGCAACAGCCGAAATGCGAGATGAAGCTCATCAATTTTTGTGGGGTCTTGAGCAACGACTGCATGCTGAACAAGCAATGCGTTGGCCATGATCGTTTCGCGCCACTTCGCGCGCTCTCGGTTGATGCTCTTCAACTGCGTCTTGCGCTCGTGACTTCGGAAGGAAACCAATCCGGCAACAAGCGCAGCCACCGCCGCCGAAGCAAGAAAATCGCCAAATTCCATCAGCGAAGGCTAACGCAAAAATGTCGGGATGCGCGGTCTTTTTTATTATCTAACGGGGACTGCAGGGGTCGAGCCAAGCGGCCATCACATCACGATAGGGCTCTTGAATCTCGCGAACCAGGCCAGCACAAGCAGCCCCCTCTGCCTTTGCGCTATGGCGCCGAGCTAGAAGGCGAACGCCGCTTGCGTTCGCTTACGGGCTTGCTGGGGGCTGCTCCGGGAGCCGGGTCACTTGAGAATTTGGCAACATAGTGATCCAGCGCCCAACGGGTTTTGGTCTGCTGGCTCTTGTCGCGCTCGGCGCCTACCTCCGCCAGGTAGGCCATGAAACCGCCGACCGCGACTGCGGCTTGCGCCGCTGGCGCCTTGATCGAAACCTCCAGGAGGCGCGCGCCATCCTCGCGCCGCCATAACTCGGCTGTGATTGGCCAGGGGCAGGCGGGATCTTCAAATCTCCAACGCTGGGCCATCAAAGGCCCAAGGACGGCGAGGCTGCTGAATTCGATACGTCTGCCAGCCATGGCCACGATGAAGTCTTCCTGCTCGCGGGTAAAGACTGCAGCGATGGGCTTTTTTCCCACTGCAACGCGCTTGATCAGCCCGGGGGTGACTTTCATCGAGAACGAAGCCGACTTGACCAGACTTGTCTCGCTTGCGTCCGCCTCGATTTTGAAGTCACCGAACTTCCGCCATTCCTCCCCCACCTCGGCTGGATTGACAGGTCGAAACTTCACTGTACTGTCGTGATCGTCTCCGACAATCCGGCGAGCACGCGCGATAATTCCAGCCCCCAGGAGTTCGAGCCCGGGTGTATCGAAGAAGTAGATGTAGCGCTCTTCGTCATTCCTGGCTGTGAGACCGAAACGCGCCAGCGCACCGTCGATCTGATGATCCGGAATCGTTGCCTTGATTTCGATTGCCGCAGCACCCTCGATCGATCGGGCGACCTTGCCCCTTGTTGCAGCGCCTCTTTCCATCATCTGACCCCCTTCAACTGAAATGACAAATTTCCCAAAGAGAAACCTTGGGTAAAGGCCGAACGCGCACCCTGAAACTCCCAAGTCAAGTATGGCAGGAAAGCGCCGATGTCATTGCCGTCGCAGGGCTTCGCTTGCTGGACGCGGATACGGCAGAGGCTCGCCTGGCTTTGTCTGAGGCAAAGGTCTGGGCAGTGGAAGTGGCAATGGCTTTTGGGATAGCGGATGAGGTCGCTGCAGGACGTTCACAAAGCGCGTCTGAAAACTCACCGGTGTCGCTGCGAGGATCGTGCTTCCCTGCCCGTCAACGACGAAGGCTTGCAGAACATGCTGCTGCACACCCGCAGGCGCGACATCACCAAAAAATTCCGGAGGAATCATGATTTCGGTCGCCGTATACCGTCCGGGTACGTTGCGACCATCCATCCGAAACACCAACGCATGGCCCATGTCAATGCGCAATGGTGGCTCGATGCTGACACGGACATCGAAAGTCGCATAGTTTGCTGCCACGCTTCCTGAAGCCTCAGGAAAAACCACCGACAACTTGCGGTAGGTCGGTGCTGGAGGCGCCGCCTTGACAGCTTCCTGGGCGTCCGACCGAGGCCGAACTGCGGTCTGGGCCGGCGGTGCTGCAATCACGTTAAGCGGCTGCAGATCAGCCGGCTTGCCGCCGGGCAGAGGGCGGTCGGAATACACCTTGCCCTGCCCGCCCGTCGACTCATAAACCGTCTGAGCCGAGACGCCCCAAGCTAGAAACAGGCCACAGGTGATAGACATGCGCTTCAAGCCTATTCGCACGGCACCCTCCTCCAGCAAACGCTTCCCAAATAACCAGTGTAGCGCGTCGCGGCCGAGGCAGGACTCCACGAATTGCAGCTGGAGGCATGGACGGCCCGGAAATTGGCTTGCATTCCCACAGAAAAAAGAAAAGCCCGCAGACCGGACAGTCTGTGGGCTTGACCAAGGATCGCTGCTGCCGGCTAGCCGCGCGTGATCTTGAGCACCTTGGTGCCTCCGCTGCGCTTGGGCGCATCGCCATGCGGTGTAAAGGGCTTGCCGCTGCGAACCGGTTTCGCAAAACCGGGCTTGGAGAAGGCAGGCTTGCGGGCAGCGAAATCGCCGCCACGTGGTGCAAACCCTTCATTCCGAGGAGCGAAGCCGTCCTTGCGCGGCGCGAAACCTTCGTTGCGGGGCGCAAAGCTCTCATTACGGGGCGCAAAGCTCTCGTTACGAGGTGCAAAACCGCCATTGCGTGGCGCAGAGCCTTCATTGCGATTGCCGCCACCGAAGCCTTCATTGAAGCCGCTGCGACGATCGTAGCTGCGCTCGTCACGCTGGCCGAAACCGCCATCATTGGCACCGAACTGACGCGGACCGCCGCGCACATGCCGGTCGGCATTTCCACCACCGAAGCCGCCGCGGGCACCACCGCCGCCAAAATTCCGGTCGCGCGACGGGGTGTCACGAGGGCCGCGGTCGCCAAACCCGGACTTGCCGAACTTGACCGGCGCTGATGCCGGGAAACGCTGTGTCGGCTCAAGACCTGGAATGGTCTCAGCCTTGAAATGTTGATGGCTGTAGGACTCGATATCGAAAATCTTGCGACGATCACGGAACTCGGCGAAGGTCACCGCGATACCGTCGCGGCCGGCGCGACCGGTGCGTCCGATGCGGTGGGTGTAATCCTCGGCCTTCATTGGCAGGCCGAAGTTGAAGACGTGGGTGACCGTCGGCACATCGAGGCCGCGCGCAGCGACGTCGGTGGCCACCAGGATCTGAACCTGCCCTTGGCGCAGCGCCATCAGGCGGCGATTGCGCAAGCCCTGGCTGAGCGCGCCATGCAGCGCCACAGCGCTGAAGCCGTCCTGTTGCAGGTCATTGGCCAGGCCATCGCATTCGATCTGGGTGCTGGCAAACACGATGGCCTGATCGATCGTCGTGTCGCGCAGCCAGTGATCAAGCAACTTGCGCTTGTGGGCCGCGTTATCAGACCAGAACAGCACCTGCTTGATGTTCGCGTGCTTTTCCTGCGGAGAGTCAATCTGGATCTTTTGCACGGATGCGCCGTTGTCATGCATCACGCGCATGGCCAGTTGCTGGATGCGCGGCGCAAAGGTGGCGCTGAACATCATGGTCTGCTGGCGCTGGCTGGTGAGTTGGTTGATTTCCGCCAGGTCGTCGGAGAAGCCCAGGTCGAGCATTCGGTCAGCTTCGTCGACGACCAGGAACTTGACCTGGTCGAGCTTGATCTGCATCGAGCGCTGCAGGTCCAACAAACGGCCAGGCGTCGCCACGACCAGATCAGCGTTCTGCAGCTTGGCGATCTGGAGCTGGTACGGCATGCCGCCCACGACGTTCGCGACCCGCAGGCCGCGGCAATGCTTGACCAGTTCAATCGCGTCGTGCGCTACCTGTTGCGCAAGCTCGCGGGTGGGGCACACCACAAGAGCGCCGGGCGTTGGCGCCTTGAAGTTGCGGGCATTGGTCGGGTCCTTGCGCTTGGGACGCTTGGGGGCAGGCTCACCCTTGGCGGCAGCTTCGGCCACGGCACGCTCGAAGTCAGCGCGCTCCTTGGCATCGGCATCTGCCTGGGTCTTGAGCAAGGTGTGCAGCACAGGCAGCAAGAAGGCAGCGGTCTTGCCGCTGCCGGTCTGGCTCGAAACCATCAGATCAATGAAGCGCTGCCCCTCAGCGGTGCGCGCTTGGTCAGGCAACGCCTTCGGAATGGTCTGTAGCTGGACCATCGTAGGCTGGGTGTAGCCCAGATCGGCCACGGCCTGGATCAGTTCGGGTGCCAGGCCCAGCAGCACGAAGCCGTTGGGCACAACTTCTTCGGCCTCGGTCGGCTCGGCCTCGTCGGCCAGAAAGACCTCGGCGGGTTCGGAAAATTCCGCCAACGGCTGATTGAACGCCGGGTTGGGGTTTACGTTAGAGGAATCAGCGGAAACGGATTCAACAGGCGAAAGGTCGCCCAGCACTTCAAAAGCGTCGGTCATTTTTTTCTCACACGAAGGCGCCGCAAAGACTGCGACGCGCTTCGTCAATGGTTAAAAAACATCAACCATCAAACGAAGCCCAGTTTCAGTGCAGCGCGGAGGCTACGGCCTGGCAGCATGGTGACTGCTCACTGGATAGACTCTTATTGGCGAGCCAGGTGCGTGAAGGGAGATGTACAAATATGTGTTGCGACTTGCAGCACAGCCGGGAATTATGGCACAGAAATGAAGTTCATGCGGGTTTCCCCTAGATCCCAACTTTCAGGAAGTGCTCCCGATAGTGCGCCAACTCGTCGATGGACTCATGGACATCCGCCAGCGCGGTGTGTTTCTGCTGTTTCTTGAATGCGTTGTACACATCGGGGCGCCATCGCTTGGCCAATTCCTTGAGGGTGCTGACATCAAGGTTCCGATAGTGGAAGAACGATTCAAGTGCCGGCATGTAATTCACCAGAAAGCGACGATCCTGGCTGATGGTGTTTCCGCACATGGGGGTGGTGCCCTTGGGGACGTAGCGGGCCAGAAACTCCAGAATCTGTGCCTCAGCCTGGCTTTCGGTCAGTGTTGAGGCCTTGACTTTGTCGATCAGGCCGCTACGGCCATGTGTGCCCTTGTTCCAGGCGTCCATCTTGTTCAACTGCTCGTCGCTCTGATGGATCACCAGCACCGGGCCTTCAACTCTCGGCACCAGGTGGGGCCCGGTCACAATCACTGCAATTTCGATCAGGCGCTCGGCCTGCGGGTCAAGACCGGTCATTTCGCAGTCGATCCAGACCAGGTTCTGATCTGATTTGCCCAAGGCGGCGGGAGAGGTTTCAATAGCTTCTGTCATGGCCGGGATTGTCGCCCATGCCCATGCAAAAGTACGGATTGCGCCTAAACTCCCGCCCTATGCCCTCTTCCCTCTCTCCCTCCTTGGCACTGACGCTGGTGTTTGCCGGCACGCTGGTGGCGACATTGATGATTCGTTTCTGGCTCGCGTCACGCCAGATTCGCCATGTCGCCCATCACCGCAACACCGTTCCCGCTGCATTCGCGGAAAAGATCAGCCTTGATGCCCACCAGAAGGCTGCCGACTACACCATCACAAAGACGCGTTTCGGCCTGCTCGAACTGGCGCTCGGCGCCGCCGTGTTGCTGGGCTGGACGCTGCTGGGCGGACTCGATGCCCTGAACCAGGCCCTGATGGCCTGGCTGGGCGGCGGACTGCTTCAGCAACTGGTCCTGATTGCCGGCTTCGCGCTGATCAGCGGATTGATTGACCTGCCGTTGGCGCTGTACCAGACGTTCGTGATCGAGGAGCGATTTGGCTTCAACAAAATCACACCGAAACTCTGGCTGGCCGATCTGCTCAAGTCGACACTGATGGGCGCGTTGATCGGGCTGCCCATCGCAGCGCTGATCCTGTGGCTCATGGGGTCTGCCGGACGATTCTGGTGGCTTTGGGCCTGGTGCGCCTGGATGGGCTTCAACCTGCTGCTCTTGTTGATCTATCCAACGTTTATTGCACCCATGTTCAACAAATTCAAGCCACTGGAAGACGAATCGCTGAAGGCCCGCGTGACGGCACTGATGCAACGCTGCGGCTTTGCTGCGAAGGGACTCTTCGTCATGGACGGCAGCAAGCGTAGCGCGCATGCCAATGCCTACTTCACCGGATTTGGGGCGGCCAAGCGCGTGGTTTTTTATGACACGCTGCTGCGGCAACTCGATCCAGGTGAGGTCGAGGCCGTACTGGCGCATGAGCTCGGGCATTTCAAACACAAACACATCCTCAAACGCATCGGAAGCCTGTTTGCCCTGAGCCTGGCGGGCTTCGCACTGCTGGGTTGGCTGTCGAGCCAGGCATGGTTCTATACCGGTCTTGGCGTGATCCCCAACCTGGGGCCGAAGCTGAATGCGCCGAACGATGCACTCGCGCTGCTGCTGTTCCTGCTGGCGGTGCCCGTGTTTACTTTTTTCATTGCGCCGCTTCTGGCCCAGCTGTCGCGCAAGCATGAGTTCGAGGCTGATGCCTACGCGGTCGCGCAAACCAGCGGCCCGAGCCTGGCTCATGCGCTGCTCAAGCTTTACCAGGACAACGCCTCCACCGTGACGCCGGATCCGCTGTACGTGAAGTTCTATTACTCCCATCCGCCAGCATCAGAACGTCTGACTCGGATGATGGCCTGAAGAACGGCTCGCCATGGTCAGATTGAAAGAAAAAGAGCCTCATTCCATCGTCAAAAGGCCGTTGTCTGCTACAGAAATAGTGGCTTCACTGGCCCGACTGGAGGGCTGGCGACTCAGTGGAGATGGAGCCGCGGTGGCCATTGAAAAGACCTACCTTTTTAATAATTTCCACGAGACAATGGCCTTCGTGAACGCCGTCGCCTTTGTGGCACACGCGCAAAACCACCACCCGGATCTGCTCGTCGGCTACGACCAATGCACAGTGGCTTGGCGCACCCACGACATCGGCGGCATCTCCCGCGCGGATCTGGACTGTGCCGCGCGGATCGACGCATTACTTGCGGCATGTGCCCAATGAAAGCGCCCGCTTGAATGCCCCGAGGTCAACGATGGAGCCTGGACTGGTGGTCGCGGGGCATGGCCGCCACTGCCTGGTAGAGACGCCAGATGGCCGGCGAGTGATCTGTCACCCACGGGGCAAAAAAAGCCAGTCGGTGGTGGGCGACCGCGTCTTGTGGCAGCCCTCACAGGATGAAGGCACGATCGAGAAAGTGGAGGAGCGGCGGAACCTTTTCTACCGCCAGGATGAAATCCGGACCAAGTTGTTTGCCGCCAACCTCGACCAGATCCTGATCCTGATCGCCGCCGAGCCCGAGTTCTCGGAGAGCCAGCTCTCGCGAGCCCTGATTGCTGCGGAGGCCGAACACATCACACCCCTGATCATGCTCAACAAGAGCGATCTACCCAGTCCATTCTCGTTGGCCTGGGACCGGCTGGCGCCGTATCGCGACATGGGATACACCATGCTGCCAGTTTCGCTGAAAACCGGGCATACGTTACAGATGCAGCCGATTCTGGAATTGCTGGAAGGAAAGACAACCTTGGTGTTGGGGCCGTCCGGCGCGGGCAAGAGCACACTGATCAACCGCCTGGTGCCTGGTGCTGGGGTGGTGACCAATGAGATCTCCCAGGCACTCAATTCAGGCAAGCACACCACCACCAGCACGACCTGGTATTGGGTGGACCGGGAGCAGCGAACGGCCTTGATTGATTCGCCGGGGTTTCAGGAATTCGGCCTGCACCACGTCGACCCGATGCAGCTGGCCGCCTACATGCCAGACCTCAAGCCGCATGTAGCCCGCTGCAAGTTCTATAACTGCACGCACTTGCATGAACCGGGCTGCGGCGTCCTTGCCGCTGTAAACGGCAACGGATCAGCCGGAAAAATCAGCCCCAGACGCCACCGGATCTACGCGGACCTCTTCGCCGAGTTGTCGCAAACCCGGTACTGACGCCACAGTTTTCGCGCGTCTAAGCCCAGCGTCTGGCTGGCAAAATCGTGCCGCGCCTTTCAACCGAGCAGGCGCGCGAGCGTCAGCAGCGCGAGCAAAACCACCCACATCACCACCGAGCGCCAGACCAAGCCGACGACCTGCGCCAGGTGTGCGGGCTCGGGTTCTCGACCGGATGCGGCGCCGGCGGGGCCTGAAGTACGCTGCCCGATGTCGCCTTCGGATTCGCCATCCGGCGATGTGACCACGGTCTTGAGCGCTTCGCCACCGAGCCGAACATTGATCGCGCCCGCTGTGGCCGCGACGATAAGGCCGTCGTTGCCATCCGGGAAGCGTTGCGCATAGTTGCGCCAGCTGTCGATGGCCTCCTCGAAACTGCCAACAACGGCGAATCCCAGTGCGGTGACACGGGCAGGCAACCAATCAATGACATTCCAGGCATCTGACGCTGCGGTCTGCAGGGCCTCACTTGCCGGATGTCGGGATACGCTGGTCTGGTGACGCCAGTAGCGTGCGACAAATTCGCTGCTCCGATACAGAACGGCGCCGGCAGGCCCGAGTCCAAAGGCAGCCAGAACCGAAAACCAAGCCAACACACCGAACACGTGACGGTGTGCCGCCAACACAGAGTGCTCGATCACATGGCGCACGATCTCGCTGCGCGGCAGTTCGCTGGCATCCACCTGCTGCCACCGCGCCAGCAAATCGCGCGCACGGCTTTCCTCGCCCGCATCCAGCGCATCACGAAGGTCAGTGAAATGATGGCTGAACTGTCGAAATCCCAATGTCACATAAAGCAGAGCGGCATTCCACAGGACGGCAAAAGGCCAACCGAGCAGGTTGCCCAGCGACCAGTGAATGGCAAGAGCCCCCAGCGTGGGCACACCAACCGCAAGACACCAGGCAACCCATCCGTGATGAGATCTGCCTGCGTCAAAATTCTGGCTGACCCAACGCGCCCAGGCCCGCATGCCGGCATAAATCGGATTGCTCGGCGCCAGCGGGCGAACCTGCTCCAACAGCAAGGCAAACAGAATTGCAAAAAAACTCATGGGCGCATCATAACGACCCGAAAAGCCGTCGCAGCGCACGCCGATCAGCTTCAAGCCGATAAAAAACGGTAAAAATTACGCAGCATGCCAGCGGTCGCACCCCAGATGTAGCGCTCGGTGGCGCTATCTGGCGCTGACTCGTTGTACGGCATGGAGAACCACTCCCGTCGCACGCCCTCCCACTCAAATGCATGTCGGTGGTGGTTCGCCGGATTCATGAGGAAATCAAGCGGGACTTCGAATGCATCGGCCACCTCAAACGCGTTCGGACGCAATTCAAAGTCCGGCTGCACGAGAGCGACGACCGGCGTGACGATGAACGAAGTTCCTGTGGTGTATGTCGGCAAAGTACCCAAGACCTGTACAAATTTGGCGTCAAGCCCGACCTCCTCATGGGCTTCGCGCAGTGCCGCCGCAGTGACGTCGATATCCGAATCATCGACACGTCCCCCCGGAAATGCGATCTGTCCTGAGTGCGTTGACAGGTGGGCCGTGCGCTCGGTCAGAAGGACGGTGGGCCGACTGGCGTCACGACCGCGCATCACGATAGGGATCAAGACGGCCGCGCGCGCCGGCAAGCGATCGGCGAATCTCTTCTCCAGCACCACTTCGGGCTCCCAGACCGGAGGCATCGCAAACCGACTCAGCAAAGCCGCGGGCGTCAACGCCGAGGATTCGACACGCGGCAGATGCGCATCAACGCCCGTTACAGGTATCAATCGCGGATCAAATTGCGGCAGCTTGGACAGGGGATGGTGTGACACGACGGGTCGCCGGGAAAAAGAAAGCCGCCTGGCGCAAACGCTTCAGGCGGCTTGAGACGAGGAAGGGCAGTTTACGCTGCGGCAACCTTGGCTGCAGCCTTCGCAGCAGCAACTTTGGCACGGTTCGGCAGCTTTTCCTTGATGCGGGCGGACTTTCCGCTGCGGTCACGCAGATAGTAAAGCTTGGCGCGACGGACATCACCACGGCGCTTGACTTCAATGCTTGCGATGAGCGGGCTGTAGGTCTGGAAGGTACGTTCCACACCTTCGCCACTGGAAATCTTGCGCACCGTGAAGCCGCTGTTGAGGCCACGATTGCGTTTTGCGATGACAACACCTTCGTAGGCCTGAAGCCGCTTGCGCGCACCTTCAACCACATTGACGCTCACGATCACCGTGTCGCCAGGGGAAAATTCCGGAATTTTCTTGCCGAGACGGGCAATTTCTTCCTGTTCGAGAGTCTGGATCAGATTCATGATTACCTCTTTGGATCGTGCCCACGCTACACAAAAGGCGGCAAGAACGCATTGATTGCGCTGATTTCTTGTATTCCGCGGCCGGGCAGAGGATCGAAAAGTTTACGATTATACTAATTTTTTTCATCCAGAGGCCGACCCACAATTGGCGTCACAAGCGCGGCTTCATCGGCATGATCCAGGTGCCCTGCTGCCCGTGCCGCCTGGATCAGGTCAGGCCGATGCCGGGCAGTAATCTCAAGCCGGCGGTCCCTGCGCCAGCGCTCGATGTTGGCGTGATGCCCCGACATCAGCGCCGCAGGAACCGGCACGCCATGCCAATCCTCCGGCCGGGTGAAATGCGGGCAATCCAGCAACCCGTCCAGCGCCGGATTGAAACTGTCCATCTGGTGACTGCCTTCGTCATTGAGCACACCGGGCTGAAGACGCGCGACTGCATCCAGCAAGGCCAGTGCCGCGATTTCCCCGCCGGACAGGACAAAATCCCCCAGACTGATCTGAGCATCGACGTGCGCGTCGATAAAACGCTGATCGACGCCTTCGTAGCGACCACAGACCAGAATCGCACCGCGGCTTGCAGACCATCTTGAAACCTCAGCATGGTCGAGCTTCTTGCCGATCGGCGAAAACAGAACCACGGGGGCAGCCTCAACGCGGTTGGCACGTATGGCGTCGAGACATTTGAGCAAGGGTTCGGCCATCATGACCATTCCAGGCCCACCGCCAAAAGGTCGATCATCGACTCGCCTGTATTTTCCCTCGGAAAAATCACGCAGGTTCCAAAGCCGTACGTCCACCTGACCCGCATCAAAGGCCCGACGTGTCACGCCATGGGTCAAGAAAGGCGGAAATAGCTCAGAAAACAGGGTGATGACGTCAAAGCGCATATGCAATACGGGTTCGCCGACTCGCCTCTCCTGGCCATTCAATAGTCGGTCTGCCAATCCACGGTGATTCGACGCGCTTTCAAGTCAACATCGTCCACAAACGCGGCGACGAAAGGAATCAAACGTTCGAGTGACTTGCTTACACCCGCTTCATCGGTCTCAGAATATTCCAGTAGCAGCACAGTCTGCGGGCCCGCAGAAAGCAGTTCCTTGACGACCCCAAGTGCCACGCCTTCGCGGTTAACGACACTCAGGCCAATCAAGTCAACCCAGTAGTACTCGTCTTTGCCGGCAGCGGGAAAGCTCGATCGCGCGACGAAGATCCGTGCGCCTCTCAGCGATTCGGCCGCGCCGCGATCGACGATCTCGTGCGCTGCTGCAACCACGGAATTCGAGTGCGCCTTGGATTCCTTGATCGAAAGCTGGACCGTGCCATTGAAAGTTTTCGCCCCCCGTTCGGAGGGCTGCAGATACCAACGCCTGGAAGAAAAAAGCGCCTCGGGCGAGGCGCTGTGCGGCAAGACTTTGAACCAGCCCTTCACACCCCAGGCATCCGCGATGCGCCCGACTTCAACAGCATCTGCCGGAAGTTCTGCAGGCTCCAGGCCGGGCGGCATGGCGGACAAGCCGGTCAGACGGCTTTGGCGGCCGCCTGGTTGATCAACCGCTCCACGGTGGGGGACGCCTGCGCGCCAACGCCCTTCCAGTAGGTCAGTCGGTCCTGCGCGATGCGCAGACCCTCTTCGCCACCCTTGGCGATGGGGTTGTAGAAGCCGATGCGCTCGATGAAACGGCCATCACGGCGTTCGCGTTTGTCAGTTACGACGATATTGAAAAAAGGACGGCCTTTGGAGCCGCCGCGAGAGAGTCGAATCACAACCATGATTTATCCTGTGGGTGGTTAATGTGTTTTCAGCGTTGAGACACGCGACATGGCCACCCGGCCAGCGACACACTGAAAAGCTTTCTATTATATCCGCTTACCCATTATGTTGATCATCCGCCCAAGTCGAGACGAAGATATCGCCGCCATCACGGCCATTTACACCCATCACGTTCTTCATGGAACAGGGACCTTCGAGATCGATCCTCCTTCGATCGTCGATATGACCGCGCGTCGCGCCGAAGTTCTGGCGAGAGGCCTGCCGTGGCTCGTTGCCGAAGACGACGGGCAATTGACTGGCTTTGCCTACTGCAACTGGTTCAAACCGCGGCCCGCCTACCGTTTTTCGGCCGAAGACTCAATTTACCTTGCACCACACACCAGCGGCCAGGGACTTGGCCGCGCACTTCTGGCGGAACTGTCAGTCCAGGCTGAGCGCGCAGGCGTGCGCAAACTCATCGCCGTCATCGGAGATTCGGCCAATACAGGTTCCATCGGTGTGCATCGCTCGGTCGGCTTTGAGCCTGCAGGCGTCCTCGCCTCATGTGGCTGGAAATTTGACAAATGGTTGGACGTCGTCCTGATGGAGAAGTCACTGGGGCAAGGCGATATGACTTCGCCGCAATAATGGCGCCCATGAAAAACAAGACTCTTGCGGCCTGGTTGTCCTTCATCGGTGGCCCATTGGGCCTGCACCGCTTTTATCTGTATGGACTGTGGGACTGGGTGGGCTGGCTGCTTCCAATTCCCACTGCGTTGGGACTCTATGGCATCCAGCGCGTGCAGGAGTTCGGCCAAGACGACCCGTTGAGCTGGCTTCTGGTGCCCCTGCTCGGCTTCACCATTGCCGGGTGCGCCTTGCAAGCCATTGTGTATGGCCTGACGCCTACTGAAAAGTGGAATGCACAATTCAACCCCCGAGCTGCTCTGGACGCAGCGCCGGGCCAGACTCGCTGGTTGACCATCGGCGCCATCGCGCTCTCGCTGCTGATTGGCACGACCATCCTGATGGCCAGCATTGTCTTCAGCTTCCAGAGGTACTTTGAGCACCAGATTGAAGAGGCTCGAAAAATTTCACAGTAATCCGGATCGGCACCGTTTCGCATGGACCAGTATCCGCGAGGCTGGTTGCCAGAAGACGATGGCATTGGCAGATCGCTTCAGAAGATCTGCAAACTGACCCAATAGGCAATCGCAGCGACGAAAGCGCTCGCAGGAATGGTCAAGACCCATGCCCAGATGATGTTGCCCGCCACCCCCCAGCGCACCGCACTGGCGCGACGGACCGACCCCACTCCGACGATGGCGCCTGTAATGGTATGGGTGGTCGACACTGGAACGCCAAGCGCCGTAGCAAGAAACAGCGTCAGTGCGCCACCGGTTTCGGCACAGAATCCTCCCACGGGTTTGAGTTTGGTGATCTTCTGGCCCATGGTCTTGACGATGCGCCAGCCGCCGAACATGGTCCCTGCGCCAATGGCTGCGTAGCAGCTGACGATGACCCAGGTCGGTGGCGCCTTGTCTGCTGCCGCCGAGTAACCCGTTGCAATCAAAAGCATCCAGATGATGCCAATGGTCTTCTGCGCATCGTTCCCGCCATGACCCAGGCTGTAAGCCCCCGCCGAGACCAGCTGAAGACGTCGAAACCACTTGTCCACGCGAGACGGTCGGCTGCGACGGAATATCCAAGCCACGATCACCATCATCGTCGAGCCGAGCAGAAAACCGAGCAGGGGCGACACAAAGATGAATGCGACGGTCTTGAAAATCCCGGCTGAGAGGAGCGCGCCGGCGCCGGCTTTTGCGATCACCGCCCCCACAATGCCGCCAATCAGCGCATGCGACGAACTGCTCGGAATCCCGTAGTACCAGGTCAGGACATTCCAGGCAATGGCGCCCAGCAGCGCTCCGAAAACAACATGGGTGTCCACCACGCCGGGTTGGACGATACCCTTGCCCACCGTGGCCGCGACGCTCAGATGAAAGACAAAGATCGCAACCACGTTGAAAAACGCGGCAAACAACACGGCCTGCCCGGGCTTCAGGACGCCGGTGGACACCACCGTCGCAATTGAGTTCGCCGCATCATGAAACCCATTCATGAAATCGAACAAAATGGCCAGCACTACCAGCAATACCACCACCCAGAGCGCCGTTTGAACGGTTTCCATCGTGCGAGCCCCGTCTCAGGTCAGGAGTTTTCGAGGATGATGCCCTCGATCACGTTGGCGACGTCCTCGCACTTGTCGGTGATCGTCTCAAGCAGTTCGTAAATCGCCTTGAGCTTGATGACCTCGCGGACATCAGGCTCCTCGCGAAAAAGTTTGCTCATGGCGCTGCGCATCACACGATCGGCGTCACTTTCCAGCCGGTCGATCTCTTCACAGGTCTTGAGTGCCGCCTCGGCGGTGCGCGGGTCTGCTATCTTGTCAAGCAGCATGACCGCATCGCGCAAACGCTCACAACACTTGACGCTGAGATCTGTGAGGCGGGTAATCTCCTCGGTCATGTGACGAACATCATAGAGAGCCATGGTCTCTGCTGAGTCCTGGATCAGGTCCGCCACATCGTCCATGGTGTTGATCAAGGTGTGGATCTGCTCCCGATCAATCGGCGTGATGAAGGTTCTGTGGATGGCCTTGTTGACATCGTGCGTCACGCGGTCGGCCGCGCGCTCGGCGTTGTCAACATCCTGGTTGTACTTTTCGCGGAGATGCGGATCGTTGTAATTGGCCACCAGCATTGAAAACGCCCGCGCCGCCTCGACAATTCGCTCCGCATGTTGGTTGAACATTTCGAAATAATTGCCTTCGCGTGGCAACAGCTTGCCAAAAAACATGGCGGGCTCCTCAAAGGGGTGCAAAGTCAAAAATATGACCGTTTTGTGACAGCGGCGAGTGTAACCGCCCCCTCCTGCCCCTCTATGGGAATCGCTGGTTGCGATCGCCCACTATGGACAAGAATAAACTGAGACATCCTGCCCTGCGGTTGCTCTCAATTGCCCGGGATCCACGCGATCCGGTGCGATTTCGGCCAGGGGTTGCAGTACGAACGCACGCCCTGCCATTCGAGGATGCGGCAAAGTCAGGTGTGGGCTTTCGATCCGGGCACTACCGTAAAGGAGAAGGTCCAGATCAAGCGTTCGCGGTGCATTGGGGTATGGGCGCTCACGGCCCGCAACCCGCTCGAGTTGCTGCAGCGTCGCCAAGAGATCGATCGCGCCAAGTCGGGTCGTGACCTGCACCACCGCATTGATGAACTCGGGACCCGACGCCATGTGGGGTGCAGATCGGTAAAGGCGGGACCTTGCCGTAACGCGGGTGCCAGCCAGATGTTCAAGGGATTCCATGGCCTCGCGCACGGAACGAGCAGCGTCGCCGAGGTTGGCGCCAATGCCGATATAGGCCGTAACAGGGTCTTCTCTCAATGCCTTTGCCTACACGCCTGTTGCGGATGAACCGTTGCCCCCATCTGAGCCACCCGTCGGCTTGCGCCGCCGGCGGCGTCGTTTCCTCGGCGCGTCAGCGGTAGGATCCCCAACAGTAGCATCAACGCCTTCCGCATTACTGGAGGTCTTACCCCCCGGCAATGCGCGGCCGGGCTCAGACCCTTTTGGGTCACTTTCAGGAGATTCACGGTGCACGCGCGCTGCCCGCGCCGGCTTCTGCTGCTCAAGCTTGACTTGATAGACCAGATCTTCACGCGTGGCGTCGTCGGCCATGCTGAACTCCTGCCACCAGTCTGCCAACACCACGTCCACCTCGCCAATATCAGCGCGTAACCGCATGAAATCAAAGGCGGCACGAAAGCGGGGTTGATCGACGAGACCGAAGGCCATACTGCCCACCCTCTTTTCAAAGCGCGGCTGCATCATCCAGATTTCGCGCATGTCCCCTGCCAGTTTGCCGCGTCCCGACACATCACCGATGCGCGCATTGAACACCTCGTCAATAGCCTCCTGCAGCGCCGGGTGCGAGTGTTCTCGCCGCGCGAGACGTCGAGCCCAACCATCGCGTACATCGGCCCAAAGCACGCATGCAAGCAGGAAACTCGGCGCAACGGGCTTTTCCTCGGAAACACGCCGGTCGGTGTCCTGCAGCGCGGCGTTGACGAATGGCGTGTCGGCCCGTTCAACCACAACATCCAGTAGCGGATAAATGCCACGTGCCATCCCGAGCTTTCTGAGTTGCTCGATGCTGGCCAGCGAGTGCCCTGTCTGAAGCAACTTGAGCATCTCGTCAAAAAGGCGGCTCTGCGGCACGTCAGCCAGCAGGGCCTGGGATTCAGCAAGGGGTTTGGCGGTTTTGGCATCGAGAGTGAACCCGAGTGGGCTCAACTTGGCGGCAAACCGCACGGCACGAATGATCCGTACCGGATCCTCGCGGTACCGCGTCGCCGCGTCGCCGATCATGCGAAGGATTCGCTTTTTCGCATCCTGCAGCCCCTTGTGATAGTCAACGACGATCTGCGTTTCGGGGTCGTAGTACATCGCGTTGATGGTGAAGTCACGACGCACTGCGTCCTCGTCCTGCGGGCCCCAGACGTTGTCCCTGAGCACTCGTCCGGTGGAATCCACAGCGTGCTTCATGCCGGCCAGTTCACTACGACTGGTTTTTTCATTGCCCGCCACCTGTTCGGCCGCAGCATTGTCCATGTAGGCACGGAAAGTCGACACTTCAATGACTTCGTGCTCACGCCCACGCCCATAGACCACGTGCACGATGCGAAAACGCCGTCCGATGATGAAGGCACGACGAAAGAGCCCCTTGACCTGTTCGGGCGTTGCATTGGTGGCAACGTCGAAGTCCTTGGGGCGCAGCCCGACCAGCAGATCGCGCACGGCGCCGCCGACGACGTAGGCCTCGTACCCGGCCTGCTTGAGGGTTCGCACCACATTGAGAGCACGGTCGTCCACCAGCGCAGGGTCAATCCCGTGGACGGCAACACCCACTTCCTCGCGCTTGCCAAACCTGGGCTTGCTGCTGTGGGATGAAGTTTTACCCAGCAGTTTGTCAATGAATTTCTTGATCATTCGTGAAGATTGCTTGAGGGACAGAGGTTGCGTTGCAACTTGAACTGTCCTCAGGTAGTGGAAGGAAACAGGTCCAGTATGCGCCAATCACGCTGGCTGGCCAGGGCGCGAAGTCGCGGATCGGGGTTGGTGGCGACGGGGTGATTTGCTTTTTCGAGCAGCGGGAGATCGTTCGCGGAATCTGAGTAGAAAGTGATGTCGACGCTGTCCCAGTCCAGATTTCGCTCGTTCAGCCATTCGGACACCCGCGTGACCTTGCCCTCTCGAAACGATGGTACACCCCGGATCTCTCCGTTTATCCAGCCGTCAGGGCCGCGTGCGAGGCCAACGGCGATCAATTCAGTTACCCCAAAAGCCTGAGCGATTGGTCGGGTCACGAATTCGTTGGTGGCCGTGACGATGACAGTCGTGTCGCCAGCCACCTGATGCCGGCGCACAAGTGCCAGTGCGTCGGGTTTCAGATTGGGCTGAATCACTTCGCGCATGAAACGGGCATGCGCTGCCGCAGCGCGGGCAGCCCCCTGCTCCCTGACTGCTGCAGTCGCGAACCGCACATATTCGTGAATATCAAGCGTTCCAGCCTGGTAATGGGAGAAAAATTCGTCGTTCTTTTTGCGGAACGCGTGGGGATCGGTCCAGCCAATGTCTGCGGTGAAGACGCCCCACGCATAGTCGGAATCGATAGGCAGTAGCGTGTGGTCCAGATCGAACAACGCCAGTCTGAATTTTCCTGACGTCATTGGTCCTCCAGCATGGCTTTTATCAAAGGAATAGTGATGGCCCGTTGCGTCTGAAGTGCATAGCCATCGAGATGATCGAGCAACTGAACCAGGCTTCCCAGGTCACGTGAAAATCTGGTCAGGATGAAGTCCACCACCTCATCGCGCAGGAAGATTCCCCGCGCGTCAGCATGCTGCCGCAGTACCCCACGCCGTTCGGGCTCGCTCAAGACCTGCAAACCGAAAAGATGCCCCCAACCCAGACGGGTGCGGAGGTCCTCGCGCAGTTTAAGTTCTGCGGGGGCTCGATCGCCCGCAGCGAGTACCCAGCGCGGTTGACCTGATCTGGACGCCAAGGCGTTGACAAACCAGTTGAACGCGGCTTGCTGCTGAACCGCTGTGTATAGATGCACATCATCCATCAGAACAGCGGCCCAGGCGTCATTGAAATCGGGGGGCGCATGCACCGAGGCATCCATCCAGCCAGCGGTCGCGCCCTGCTCGCGCAGCGCCTCACGCACGCTCTTGAGAAGATGCGTCTTGCCGCTGCCGCCACTGCCCCAAAGGTAAGTGGGAACTGGCGATCGCGTGGGGCTTGCGGCGCTCATCTGGAGATGACGCAATGCGGGCTCGTTCGGACCGGCAAAGAAACTTGCCAGAGTCGGCCCGGTAGCCAGTCCGAGATCCAAGGCTATCTGTTTCATTTGAAGTGGCAGTCCCCATCAATTCCCTGCCAGGACGTGCCTCTACCCGGAACAGACACCCGTGGAATATCCACGACCCGAGATCGATTGGCCAGTTCGGCCATTGCCGGTGCGACATGGGAAGTGACATCGCGATTGGTGGAGGAAGCAGGCAGCATTCAAGAAGGAAGAAAGGGAAAGAGGGGTGAACCCTTAAAATCAGGCACAAATTTTAGTCCGCTTGCCCGAATGGGCCTTGCTTCCCCACAATTTCGCCCGAACTGGTCTGCCCGATGACGCCAACGCCTCCCCCTCCTCCATTAAGCTACAAAGATGCCGGCGTGGACATTGACGCTGGCGATGCACTGGTCGAACGCATCAAGCCACTGGCAAGAAAAACCATGCGCGAAGGCGTATTGGCGGGCATTGGCGGTTTTGGCGCACTTTTCGAGGTTCCCAAGCGCTACCGCGAGCCAGTGCTCGTCAGTGGCACGGATGGCGTCGGCACCAAGCTCAAACTGGCGTTTGAATGGAACATGCATGACACGGTGGGCATAGACCTTGTGGCCATGAGCGTGAACGATGTCCTGGTTCAAGGTGCCGAACCGCTCTTCTTCCTTGATTACTTTGCCTGCGGCAAACTTGAAGTGGAAACCGCTGTGGCGGTCGTGAGTGGCATCGCCCGAGGCTGCGAGTTGTCCGGCTGTGCCCTGATCGGTGGGGAAACGGCTGAAATGCCTGGCATGTACCCGGCGGGCGAATACGACCTGGCCGGGTTCGCCGTCGGCGCAGTTGAAAAATCGAAGATTCTCAATGGCGCCAACGTGGCACGCGGCGACGTTGTGCTTGGGCTGGCCTCCAGTGGGGTGCATTCCAACGGGTTCAGCCTGGTCCGCAAATGCATTGAGCGAGCCGGTCGCTCCGCGCCAGACACGCTTGACGGAAAACCCTTCCGGCAGGCACTTATGGAGCCGACCCGTCTTTATGTAAAAAACGTGCTGGCTGCCCTGGCCGAACATCCCATCAAGGCGCTTGCCCATATCACCGGCGGCGGCTTGCTGGAGAACATACCACGCGTTTTGCCCGATGGGCTGGCGGCCCACTTGCGCAAGGGAAGTTGGCCAAAGACTGAACTCTTTGCCTGGCTGCAGGAAACAGCCGGCATTGATGATTTCGAGATGAACCGCACTTTCAATAACGGCATCGGCATGGTACTGGTGATCGATGCAGCCAGCGCCCCCGCCTGCGCGGCCACCCTTCGTTCGGCAGGAGAACAGGTGTTCGAGATTGGTGCGATTGCGGCGCGGGGCGACAACGCGTCGGTCATTGTTGCCTGATCACCAAATTGCTACGTTTATTGCAGCAAAAAATGTCGACTATCCGCAGGATAAAGCACATTCCCATCGAAAAGTGATGATTGGGAACGAGCCAGATCGGTCAAGCGGCGCTCAAACTGGCGACACAGGCATTCAACCGCGGCGATCGCCGCGCAGGCTTGACAGGCGAAGCTCAATCGCGCGGTGATCAAGCTGCTCCGGGGCGCGCGCGAGGTACGTGTCCAGATCCTGCACGGCCCGCGTTAGGTTGCCAAGTTCGGCGTGGACCAGGCCCCGGTCACGGTACTCAATCCAGTCCTCCGGTAACAGAATGACCAGCCGATTCTGGACTGCCAGCATCCTTGGCCAATCTTCCTGGGTTCGGTGGATTTCCTTCAGGTTGCGAAGCATTCGCGCAATGATGGCACGAGGCTCTGCCGGCTGGAGATAAAGGCCGAGCGGGGCTTCAAAGTCGTCCGTCAAAGTACCGGGGGGATGGTGCGGCGCCAGGCGCTCTGACAGGTCTTCCGTAGTCAGCGATTGACCGGTAAGGGGATCCAGCACGACCGTGCCTTTTGGCAGGTGGACTTTCAGCATGAAATGGCCAGGAAACCCTATCCCTTGAACATTTAGATCCATGCCTTGGGCCAACGCCATCCAGAGAACGCCGAGCGAGATGGGAATGCCGCGGCGGGTCCGCAGTAGCGCATTCAAGTAGCTGTTGTCCGGGTCGTGGAAATGATTGAGGTTGGCGCCAAAACCCAGGTCACGAAAAAAGAACTGATTGAGCGCACGCAACCGTTGCAAAGGCTCGCCGTCGGTGGTCAGGCGCCGCCCCAGTCGCGCCATCAATCGGTCCACGTCACAAAGGACCTGCTGAACGTCAAGCTCAGGGTATTCGTCCTGTGCGATGCTGGCAGCAGCCTCCAACAGGGGGAAATGATCGTCGCTCCCTACCAGGCTGTCAAAGTACGCCAGGGCTGTCGGTTTACGCAAGTTCAGACGCATGGAGGTTCTTGTGTCACGGTGTTCCCGACGTCAGACAATTCGGTCTTCACCCCAGTTGTCGATGTGCTCAACTGGGCTAGCGGTGGATCAAATGGCGCAACTTGAGGCCGGCCGCCCACAGCGCGCCAAAGTAAATGGCTGCGGAGCCTGCAAGAAGAAGAACCAGCAGGCCAACGCGAGTCAGACCCTGCGCCTGGAGCTGAGTCCAATGAAAGGCACTGGAGGCCCACATCAGGAATACCGCCAGCAAGGCGCTGGCAGCCAGCACCTGCAGCGAATACACACCCCATCCCGGTGCCGGCGTGTAGCTGCCTTTGCGCCGCAGGCCAATCAATAACCACAGCGCGTTGATCAGCGCGCCGATGCCAATGGCCAACGCCAAGCCGGCATGCTTTAAAAACGGAACCAGCGCCAAGTTGAGCAACTGGGTGATGATCAGCACGACGACCGCAATCTTCACTGGCGTACGGATATCCTGGCTCGCATAAAAGCCCGGTGCGAGCACCTTGATGGCGATCAGGCCAATGAGGCCCGCACCGTATCCCATCAGCGCTGTAGTTGTCTGCTGGACATCATGATCAGTGAACGCGCCATAGTGATAGAGCACTGCCACGAGCGGTCTGGAGAAAGTCAGCAGCGCCACGGCACAGGGCACCGCGAGCAAAACCACCAGGCGCAATCCCCAGTCCAGCATGTTCGAGTACTTATCATTGTCGTTGGCAGCCTTGGCCGCGGCGAGTTGCGGCGTGAGCACCACGCCCAGCGCCACACCCAGCAATGCAGTGGGAAACTCCATCAGCCGATCTGCATACGTGAGCCAGCTGACACTGCCAGGAACAAGATGGGAGGCTATCTGCGTATTGATCAGCAGTGAGATCTGCGCCACGCTGACGCCCAGCATCGCCGGCGCCATCAGACGGGCAATTTTCTGGGTCGCCGGATCAGCCCAAGCTGCAACGATGCTGGACCGGCCCAGGCCAATCTCGGGCAACAGTCCAAGCCTGAGGAGAGCCGGTATCTGCAAGCCCAGTTGCAGGACGCCGCCGATCATCACCCCCGCCGCGAGGGCATAGACCGGCTCGATACCCTGTCGCGCGAAAAATGGTGCCCCCCACCAAGCCGCGCCGATCATGGCGAGATTCAGCAGCACCGGCGTAGCGGCAGGGACAGCAAACCGCTTCCATGTATTTAGCACTCCCGCCGACATGGCGACAAGTGACATGAAGGCAATATATGGAAACATCCAGCGTGTCATGAACACGGCCGCCTCGAAACCTCGCGGATCCTGCTTCAGCCCGCTGGCCATGGCCCAGACCAGCACTGGTGCAGCGGCCACGCCCACGATGCAGGTCAGCAAGAGCACCCATGTCAACAGTGTGGCGACGTGGTCGATCGTCTGCCTGGTAGCCTCTTCACCGTGCTGCGACCGGGTTGAAGCCAGCACAGGGACGAAGGCCTGGCTGAAGGCCCCCTCCGCGAACAGACGCCGGAACAGGTTCGGAATGCGGAATGCCACATTGAAGGCATCGGTCAGCGCACTGGCGCCAAAAGTGGATGCGATCAGCAGTTCGCGCACCAGTCCGGTGATGCGCGAAACCAGGGTCAGGGCCGACACAGTCGAGGCGGATTTGAAGAGACTCACCCGCCCAAGTGTAGTGCCCCGAGGCCGGCAACCCAGCCACCTGCGATATCAGGCATACAGACTGATATAATTAAAAGCTTTGCTGGCAACATCCTCAGACACCAAGGAATATCTAAATGGCTTCTACCAAACCCAAGAAAAAGAACCCGCGCCTGGCGTCGGGCCGTAAGCGCGCTCGCCAGGACGTCAAGCTCAATGCAGCCAACACGTCCCTGCGCTCAAAATACCGCACTGCGGTGAAGAACGTCGAAAAAGCGGTTGCCGCTGGCGACAAAGTCAAAGCCGCCGAGGCTTTCGGCAAGATGCAGGCCGTGGTGGATACCGTGGCCGACAAGGGCATCTTCCACAAAAACAAGGCCGCTCGCGACAAGAGCCGCCTGTCGGCCAAGGTAAGAACCCTGGCCCTCGCTGTCGCAAGCAGCGCCGCCTGATCCCGATCAGGCAACCAGCCCGGACCGCCGCAAGCGGTCTGCCGTTCTAAACGGGTGCGCTGTCAGCAAAGCAAAAAAACCGCCTCAGGGCGGTTTTTTTGTGTTCGCTCGGGTTCGAGAAGATCCATTGAATGCCGCGTCGGACGGCGCCCGAACGCCAGGATGGCAAACGCCCTGCCCCGCGGCTCAGATGTCAGAGTCGTCGGGCTTCATCCAGGCCTCAAACACCTGCAGTTCGTTGTCTTTCGCAAAATTCATGCAGAACTCCCAGGCCAGCGGCTCCGCGTCGCGCAGGTCAGGATGAACCACCACGCATTTGATGCCCCCCACGGCGCTGGGAATGCACCAGGGCGAGTAGCTGAGGTGACTCCCGGGGCGAGCGCCACCGGGGCGAAACTGGCTCATCACACCGGCAAGACGCTCGGCCCAGTCGCTGGGACGAAAAGTCTTGCCCTCATGGGTGACGCCCTGGATGAAGACTTCTTTTGCGGTGTTCTGGACCATCGGATGGAGGCTTTGATAACGCGCCTGTCGCCTGGAGGATCGCCCCATGCTGCGCTGCACAATAATTGTATCTTATATAAGACTTGATGTACTTCGTGGAGCGCATTGCAGTGATGCGTGTTTGTCAGCAGTGGTCCGCAGACTCTGCGCCTAAAATCACCCTCCAACGGCCCTTCTTCCATCGGGCCGCTTTGTTTTTCAGGAGTTCCCATGCCCGCGTTCATTGAAGCCGCTTCGCCCCACACCATGAATACCTATGGGCGCCTGCCGATTGCGCTCAGCCATGGCCAGGGTTGCCGCGTCTGGGACGTCAACGGCAAGCAGTACCTGGACGCACTGGGGGGCATCGCCGTCAACACCCTGGGCCACAACCATCCCAAGCTGGTGCCCGCGCTGCAGGACCAGATCAGCAAGATCATCCACAGCTGCAACTACTACCATGTGCCGAATCAGGAGAAACTGGCTGCCAAACTGGTGGAACTGTCGGGCCTGACCAACGTGTTCTTCTGCAGCACCGGCCTGGAAGCCAATGAAGCCGCCCTGAAGCTCGCGCGCAAGTTCGGCCACGACAAGGGCATCGAGAAACCTGAAATCGTGGTGTACGAGAAGGCCTTTCATGGCCGCAGCATTGCCACCCTGAGCGCCACCGGCAATGAAAAAGTGCAAAAGGGTTTCGGCCCCCTGGTCGAGGGCTTCATCCGGGTGCCGCTCAACGACGTCGAAGGCCTGAAGAAAGCCACCGAGGGAAACCCCAACGTGGTGGCCGTGTTCATGGAAACCATCCAGGGCGAAGGCGGCGTGAACCCGATGCGCATCGAGTACCTGCAGCAGGTCCGCAAGCTGTGCGATGAGCGCGACTGGCTGCTGATGATCGACGAAGTGCAGTGCGGCATGGGCCGCACCGGCAAAGTGGTTCGCCCACCAGTGGGCCGGCATCATGCCCGACGTGATGCCGCTGGCCAAGGGCCTGGGCTCCGGCGTGCCGATCGGCGCCGTGGTGGCCGGGCCCAAGGCCGCCAACATCTTCCAGCCGGGCAACCACGGCACCACCTTCGGCGGCAACCCGCTGGCCATGCGCGCCGGGGTGGAAACCATCCGTATCATGGAGGAAGATGGCCTGATGGAAAACGCCGCCCGGGTGGGCGCGCATCTCAAGGGCGCGCTGGAGCGGGCGCTGGCGGGGAACCCCGGCCTGAAGGAAATTCGCGGCCAGGGCCTGATGATCGGCGTGGAGCTCGCCAAGGCCTGCGGCGCGCTCACACAACGCGCAGCCGACAAGGGCCTGCTCATCAGCGTGACCGCCGACACCGTGATCCGCCTGGTGCCGCCGCTGATCATGACCACCGTCGAGGCCGACGAGGTGGTGGCCATTCTGGTGCCGCTGATCCAGCAATTCCTCGCGGAGTGAAGTGACATGGAACTGAAACACTATCTGCAGTTCGCCGACCTCAGCGCCGGGGAATATGCCTACCTCTTCGAGCGCGCAGCGCTGATCAAGCGCAAGTTCAAGGCCTACGAGAAGCACCACACGCTGGCCGACCGCACCTTGGCCATGATCTTCGAAAAAGCATCGACCCGCACCCGCGTGAGTTTCGAGGCCGGCATGTACCAGTTAGGCGGATCCGTGGTCCACCTGACCACCGGCGACAGCCAGCTGGGCCGCGCCGAGCCGATCGATGACAGCGCCAAGGTCATCAGCCGCATGGTGGACCTGGTGATGATCCGCACCTACGGTCAGGACAAGATCGAGCAGTTTGCCCGGCATTCGCGCGTGCCGGTGATCAACGGCCTGACCAACGAATTCCACCCCTGCCAGATCCTGGCGGACATCTTTACGTACATCGAGCACCGCGGCAGCATCGCCGGCAAGACGGTGGCCTGGGTCGGCGACGGCAACAACATGGCCAACACCTGGCTGCAAGCCGCCGAACTGCTGGACTTCAAGGTGCATGTCAGCACGCCCGGCGGCTATGAAGTCGACCAGGCCGTGGCCGGCATCCGCAGCGGCGCGAGCTACAAGGTCTTCAAGAACCCGATGGATGCCTGTAGCGATGCGGACCTGGTCACCACCGACGTCTGGACCAGCATGGGTTATGAGGCAGAAAACGAGGCTCGGAAAAAAGCCTTTGCCGACTGGTGCGTCGACACCGACATGATGCGCGCGGCCAAACCCGATGCCCTGTTCATGCACTGCCTGCCCGCGCATCGCGGCGAAGAGGTCGAAGCCGACGTGATCGACGGGCCCCAGTCCGTCGTGTGGGACGAGGCTGAGAACCGCATGCATGCGCAAAAAGCGTTGATGGAGTACCTGCTGCTCGGCAAGCTCTGATGCCGGCCTGCACGTCCTGCGGCGCCTGTTGCGCGAGCTTTCGCGTGGACTTCGCCTTGCAGGAGCTCGACGAAAGAGGCGGCAGCGTCCCTTCAGGGCTGGCAGACGAAGTCAACAGCACGCTGTGCCGCATGCGTGGCACCGACCACCTGCCCTGCCGCTGCGCCGCGCTGACGGGCCAGATCGGCGCCTCCGTGGCCTGCGGCATCTATGAATGGCGGCCGTCGCCCTGCCGGGAATTCAGCGAAGGTGGCGCCGCATGCGACAAGGCGCGCGCACGACACGGCCTGCAACCCTGGAACGCTCAGTCCGGGTGATGGCGGTCGGTTGATCCTGGCAGCCAGCGAACGTGCTGGACCTCAGCGGCCTTGGCGGCTGGCAGGTCATCACAGGCCACCGCAGGTGTTGCACGCGCCACAGTCGCGTTTATTACCCAGCGCCGGATGAACCCGGCCAGGCGGCGCCGCAAGCCCGCTGGCAGCCAGTACCACAGCGCGTAGGCCGCTGCGGCCAGCACGATCACACCCACGGTCCACTCCTGTGTCATTTCAGCCGCCTCCCCACATCAGGGCCAATCGGAAGGTGATGAAGCTGGCGCCGTACGCCAGCGCGAACAGGTAGCCGGCCATGATCATCGGATATTTCCAGCTGTTGGTTTCGCGCCGCACGGCCACCAGCGTCGAAATGCATTGCGGTGCAAACACGTACCAGGCCAGCAGTGACAGCGCCGTGGCGAGTGACCAGCTCTGGCCGATCAGCACCCCCAGCTGAGAGGCAACGTCGGTACCCGTCGCCGACAGCGCATACACCGTCCCCAGCGCGCCCACCGCCACCTCGCGCGCCGCCATGCCCGGCACCAGCGCAATGGCGATCTGCCAGTTGAAGCCGATCGGCGCAAAGACGACCTCCAGGCCGCGCCCGATCTGCCCCGCCAGGCTGTACTGGATCGCCGGCCCGGTCGCGCCAGCCGGCGGCCCCGGAAACGTCGAGAGAAACCACAGCAGCACCATCAACGCCAGAATGATGCCGCCGACCCGCTTCAGAAAGATGACCGCGCGCTCGTACAAGCCCAGCGCCAGGTTGCGCGGGCTCGGCCAGCGGTACGACGGCAGTTCCATCAACAGCGGGGTGGGCCGCGTGTCGGCGCGCAGGCGCATGAAGGCCGCCGCCACGGCCATCGCGCCCAGAATCCCCGCCAGGTACAGGCCGAACAGCACCAGCCCCTGCAGATTGAACAGCCCCCAGACCGTGCGCACAGGGATGAAGGCGCCGATCAGCAATGCATAGACCGGCAGCCGTGCCGAGCAGGTCATCAGCGGCGCAATCATGATGGTGACCAGCCGGTCGCGCCAGTGGCTGATGGTCCGGGTGGCCATGACGCCGGGGATGGCGCAGGCAAAGCTGGACAGCAGCGGAATGAACGATCGCCCCGACAGACCGACCGTCCCCATGACCCGGTCCAGCAGGAACGCGGCGCGCGGCAGATAGCCCGAGTCTTCCAGCGCAATGATGAAGAAAAACAGAATCAGGATCTGGGGCAGGAAAACCAGCACGCCGCCGGTGCCGGCCAGGATGCCGTCCACCAGCAGGCTCTGCAGCACGCCCGGCGGCAGGCCGGACCGGATGAGGTTGCCCAGCGCATCCACGCCCGCCTTGATCCACTCCATGGGTACCGTGGCCAGGCTGAACACAGCCTGAAACATCAGGAACAGGGTCACGGCCAGCAGCAACATGCCCCACAACGGATGCAAGACCACGCGATCAATGGCGTCATCGGTGTGCAGGCTGTCCGGCGGCTCGCTCAGGGCCAGTGCCAGAATGCGGCGAACCTCCTGCTGCGTCGCGATCACCTGCGCCACATCCGAAGCATGCCAGGGTGGCAGCGTCGAAGCAGTGGTCAGACCGCGGGTCGCGCCTGCCGGATCGGCCTGGTCCAGAAACGCCAAGAGTTCATGTGCCCCATCGTGCCGGACTCCGACGGTCTCCAGCACAGGCATTGCCAATTCCAGCGACAGAAGGCGCCGGTCAATCATGATGCCTTCCCGCAACGCCATATCGCTCATGTTGAGCGTCAGGACCATCGGCAGGCCCAGTGCACGCGCCTCCAGCACCAGGCGCAAGTTGAGTTTGAGGTTGGTGGCATCGACGACGCACACCAGCAGGTCCGGCAGCGGCTCATCGGCGCGCCGGCCGGTCACGACGTCACGGGTCACGGATTCGTCCGCGCTCAGCGGGTTCAGGCTGTAGGCGCCGGGCAGGTCCAGCACCAGCACGCGACGCCCGGAGGCCGTCTGCAAATGCCCCTCCTTGCGCTCCACCGTCACGCCCGCGTAGTTGGCGACCTTCTGGCGGCTGCCCGTCAGCAGGTTGAACAGTGCCGTCTTGCCGCAGTTGGGATTGCCCAGCAAGGCAATGCGCAAGGGCGGTGCCAAAGCACTCGGCGTTGGGCTCATGGGTGGCTCCTTGCCAGCGATGGTTCGGGCGCCACGCGAATCAGCGCCGCCTCATACCGGCGCAGGGCGAAGGTGGTGTGTCCGATGCGTACGGCGAGCGGATCACGGTCGGGGAAACCCTGGGCAATCACGCGAACACGCTCACCGGGCAAAAACCCGATCTCCAGCAGGCGCAGCATGAGTTCCCGCTCATCAGCATCGGCGGGATCGGTCAGGCGGACAACCCGTGCCTCCACAAGGCGCGGAAGTTCGTCGAGCCCCATATCAGGCAAGCGGTTCAACTCGGCAGGATTTTGAAGGTCGGCAAGCATATTGACTTAAATGATAACGATTCTCATTTTACTCCTTGGTGCCCGTGACTGTTTTTCTGCGAATGTTGGAAATAACCGACACCACGAATCCCCAACGCCGCTAACTTCCACAGGCATGAAAAAGCTCTGGGACATCTCCCCACCCGTCCGGCCCGGCTCACCGGTTTTCCCGGGCGACACGCCCTATCAGCAGCAGTGGGCTGCCACGCTGGGACCGGGGTGCCCGGTCAACGTCAGCACGCTGACACTCTCGCCCCATGTCGGCGCGCACGCCGACGCCCCGCTCCACTACGACCCGCAAGGCGCCAGCGTGGGCGAACTCGACCTCACCCCCTACCTTGGCCCCTGCCGGGTGATCGATGCCATCGGCGTGGGGCCGCTGATCGAGTGGTCGCACCTGGCCCACGCCATCGGCCAACTGCCGCCGCGTGTGCTGGTCCGGACGTACGCGCGCATGCCGGTGGACCGCTGGGACCCTGACCTGGCGGCCTTTGCGCCGCAGACCATCGAGCGCTTGGCCGCGCTGGGCGTGCTGCTGGTCGGCATCGACACTGCCAGCATCGACCCCGCAGACAGCAAGACCCTCGACAGCCACCAGGTGATCCGCCGCCTCAACCTGCGCGTGCTGGAAAACCTGGTGCTCGACGACGTGCCCGAGGGCGACTACGAACTGATCGCCCTGCCCCTCAAGCTCATGACCGCCGACGCCAGCCCCGTTCGCGCCGTGCTGCGCGAACTTGACTGACAACGCCCTGCCGATGAAACGCTGAAAAACCCACCCATGACCCCTACGATGCCCCCCAAAAACCTCGAGCACTGCCGCCAGCTCGACGCGCGAGACCCGTTGCGCGACCTGCGCCATCAATTTGACCTGCCACCGGGGGTGATTTACCTCGACGGCAATTCCTTGGGCGTCCTGCCCAGGGCCACGGCTGCGCGCGTGGCCGAAGTGGTGACGCAGGAATGGGGCCAGGGCCTGATCCGCAGCTGGAACAGCGCGGGCTGGTTCGACGCACCCCGGCTTGCCGGCGACAAGATCGCCCGTCTGATTGGCGCCGGCCCGAATGAGGTGGTGGCCACGGACAGCACCTCCATCAACCTGTTCAAGGTGCTGAGCGCCGCGCTGAACATGGCCCGCGAGGACGCGCCGCAGCGCAAAACCCTGGTCAGCGAGCGCAGCAATTTCCCGACCGACCTGTACATCGCCGAGGCGCTGTGCCGCGAGCGCGGCTGCACCTTGAAGCTGGTGGAGCCCGAAGAAATCGCAGAATCGCTGACGCCCGATGTCGCCGTGCTGATGCTGACCCATGTGAACTACCGCACCGGAGCTATGCACGACATGCCCGCAGTGACGGCCGCCGCCCATGCCGCCGGCATCCTCGCAGTCTGGGATCTAGCGCACAGTGCGGGTGCCGTGCCCGTGGACCTGACCGGCTCTCAGGCCGATTTCGCCGTGGGTTGCGGCTACAAATACCTCAACGGCGGCCCCGGCGCGCCGGCTTTTGTATGGGTTCATCCCCGGCTCGCGGAGCGCTTCTGGCAACCGCTGGCCGGCTGGTGGGGCCACGCCGCGCCGTTCGAGTTCACCCCCGACTACCAGCCCGCCCCCGGCATCACGCGCTACCTGTGCGGCACCCAGCCCATCATCAGCATGGCGGCGCTGGACTGCGGGCTCGACACCCTGCTGGCCGCCGAGCCGCTCGGTGGCATGGCGGCCCTGCGCGCCAAGTCGCTGGCCTTGACCGAACTTTTCATCGAACTCGTGGAGACGCGCTGTGCCGGCCACGGCCTGACACTTGCGACACCGCGTGAGCACGCGCAGCGCGGCTCGCAGGTCTGTCTGGCCAGGAGCGCCGGCGCCTACGCCATCGTGCAGGCGCTGATTGCCCGCGGCGTCATCGGCGACTTCCGGGCCGGCGACGGTGCCGTCCATCCGGACATCCTGCGCTTCGGCTTCACGCCCCTGTACATCGGCTTCGAAGACGTCTGGCACGCCGTCGAGCACCTCAAACAGGTGCTCGACACCAGCGAATGGCAAAAGCCGGAATTCAACCAGAAAAACGCGGTGACCTGATCATGTGCCCCCACGCAAACACGCCCCCGTCCCCCGAGCACATCGTCCACGACGAAAAAGCCCAGCTCGACTTCAGCCAGAGCATGAGCTACGGCGACTACCTGCAGCTCGACGCCATCCTGAACGCGCAGCACCCGCGTTCGCCCGACCACAACGAGATGCTGTTCATCGTGCAGCACCAGACCAGCGAGCTGTGGATGAAGCTCATGCTGCATGAGCTGCGCGCGGCGGTGGCAAACGTGGCGGCCGATGAACTGCCCACCGCCTTCAAGATGCTAGCGCGCGTGAGCAAGATCATGGAGCAGCTGGTGCACGCCTGGGACGTGCTTGCCACTATGACGCCGCCCGAATACAGCGCGATCCGGCCGCACCTGGCGAGTTCCAGCGGGTTCCAGAGTTACCAGTACCGCTGCATCGAATTCTCGCTGGGCAACAAGAACGCCGCCATGCTCAAGCCCCATGAACACCGGCCGGACCTGCTGGAGCAGGTGCGCGCTGCCTATGAAGCCCCGTCGCTCTACGACGAAGCGCTGATGCTGCTGGCCCGGCGCGGCCTGACACTGCCCGCCAGCCACACCCGGCGCGACTGGACCCAGCCCTACGTCGCCAGCCCCGGCGTTGAAGAGGCCTGGCTGACCGTGTACCGCAACCCGAAGCAGCACTGGGACCTCTACCAGCTCGGCGAAGAACTCACCGACCTCGAAGACGCCTTTCGTCTCTGGCGCTTCCGCCACGTCACCACCGTTGAGCGCGTCATCGGCTTCAAGCGCGGCACCGGCGGCACCGGCGGCGTGAGCTATCTGCGCAAGATGCTGGACGTGGTGCTGTTTCCGGAAATCTGGAGCCTCAGAACCAGTTTATGAACAAAATATGCCATTTCCCAGCGTGGAATGGTCATAGTTGGCTATCTAATATATAGCAATCAACACTGAGAGGTTCAGGCTCAGGGGCCGCCGTACAGCCACGGGACATCCAGCACCCGCTCGCCCAGCAGCTTGAGCGTGGCATCCCGGCCCCAGCGGACCAGTCCGTCCGCGTGGAAGATCTGGCCATTGCGGATGGACCGCGCCTGGACCCGGGCGCAGCGTTGCCACCGGTTCAGCGCATAGCGCTGCAGGCGCTCGCCCACGGGCAGCGTATCGAGTGCCAGCGATCGACCCAGTTCGTCCGCATCCTCGATGGCCATGCCGGCGCCTTGTGCCAGGTACGGCCGCATCGGGTGCGCGGCATCGCCGAGCAGCGCCACCCTGCCCTGGGCCTGTTGCCAGGCGCCCTTCATGGGCGGGCGATCGCACAGCGCCCACAGGCGCCAGTCGGGAATGGCTGCAATCAGGTCCTGCAAGGGCGCGCAGGTGTGCCCCATGGCCGTGCGCAGGTCCGCCGCGTTGGCGCCGTGATCCCAGCTTTGCAGGTCGCTTTGCACGCGGCCCTGCACGATCGCCACGACATTGAGCCACTCGCCCCCGCGCACCGGGTACTGGACCACATGCAGCTTCGGGCCCAGCCAGGCCGTGACCTGCTGGCTGCGCAGGTGTTCCGGCAGAGCGCTCTGCGGCACCATCGTGCGATAGGCCAGATGCCCCGGGACCCGGGGCGCCCCGTCGCCCAGCATCAGCTCGCGCACACGGCTCCACAGGCCGTCAGCGCCCACCAGCACGTCTGCCTCAACTTCCAGGCCCTCGGTCGTCGTCAACGCAACCGCATGGGGTGTTTCACGGTAACTGGCCAACCAGCTTCCCAACCCGAGCCGCACGTCGTTGCGTTGCTGAAGCGCCTCGAGCAGCAGTTTGTGCAGATCGGCGCGGTGAATCGTGGCATAGGGCGCGCCGTAAAGCCGCCGCGCCCGTTCGCCGAGCGGCAGCACCGCCAGCTCAGCACCGGAAACAGCATTACGCACCTGCAGGCGCCCGGGAAACGCCGCCACCCGGGCCACGGCCGGCTCCAGTCCAAACCCGCGAAGGACCCGGACCACATTGGGCCCGATCTGGATACCGGCCCCCACCTCGTTGAACTCGGCGGCACGCTCGAAAACCCGAACCTTCCAGCCCGCCCGCGAGCAGGCAAGCGCCGCCGCGAGCCCGCCGATACCCGCGCCTGCGATCAATACCTGTTTGCTCATGCGAAAGGATTTTGCGGCGTCTCCCAAACGCCTCGCTGACACGGGCGCTGCCCCTTCGTGGCAATAGGGCCAGTGAAGCTGTCCAAGTTGCCGTGCGCCCGTGTCACGTACCAATTGACAACGGAAACAAAGACGCCAGCACGAAGGCTGGCGCTTGTTTTAGCTGGGGTGACTGATGGGGCTCGAACCCACGACAACCAGAATCACAATCTGGGACTCTACCAACTGAGCTACAGCCACCGTAACCAAGTAATTATAGCTGCATCCACCTATTGGCCCGCCGCGCGAAGTGCGGCCTTTTCACCTTCTTGCGGCTTGGCAGCGAGTATCTTCGCCTTGAAACGCTCCTTCAGATCGTCGTAATAAGCTTGGCTTTCTGCAGCCGTCCAGAGCTGGTTGTACTGGTTCAAATTCTGCCTTCTTGCTGCCTCCGTTGCAGGTTCGAAAGCGATGATCTTGTTGACCCGTACGATCGCAAACCCTTGAGCCCCGAGATCTACGCCCACAAATGCTGGCAATGAAGCGGGATCCGTGCGAAGCACTGCGTCAATCAGCTTTGGGGGCAACTGCTGCGTCTGCTCCCGCGATACAACCACAGCTGCCGGCAACTCTGCCGAAGTGGGACTCGCGCGCCACGCGGCCAATTTGATCGCACCCTCTTTGCGGGCCAGTTCCGCACCACGCTCGGCAAGCAGCCGTGCCCGGACCGCATCCTTGACCTCGGCAAATGGCCTGGTTCGCGCGGGGGAGTACTGAACTATTCGGGCCGAGACCAGTTGATTGGGCGCAGTTTCGACGGCTTCCGTGTTCCGCTTCTTCTCGACCGCGTCGGGCGAAAAAATGGCACTCAGCAACTTGGGGTGGGCCAGAACACCGGTAGCCCCTGGTACGGGCGTTCGCATCAAATTTGAAGCCGTCCGGATATCGAACTGCAACCGCTCTGCCACGGGCTTCAGGCTGTCAGACTGCTCGTAGACACCGTTGGTGAACGCATCAGCCACCTCCGCAAATTTGCGCTGCGCCTGTTGCTTTTTCAGGTCGTTTTCAATCTGCCCGCGCATTTCCTCGAAACTACTCACCTTTGCGGCCTTGATGTCTGTCAATCGAATGATGTGGAAGCCAAACTCCGACTCGACGACATCACTGATTTCACCCTTCTTCAACGAAAAGGCAGAATCCTCGAAGGCCTTGACCATCGTGCCGCGGGCAAAAAAATCAAGGTCTCCGCCATTTGGGGCAGACCCCGGGTCCTGCGAGTTCTTGCGCGCAAGGTCGCCAAAACTTTCCGGAGCCTTGCGTGCAGCCGCCAGCAATTCATCCGCTTTCGAGCGCGCCTTTTTCCGGTCATCTGCGCTAGCTGTCTTTGGTGAAGAAATCAGAATGTGGCTGGCACGACGCTCTTCCTTTCCACCAAGGCGAGCCGCATTCTGTTCATAGTAAGTCTTCAAGTCCGCTTCGTTGATCTTCAATGATTTCTTGATGGTTTCCAGGTCCAGCACGATGTACTCGACCGTGGCAAGTTCGGGCGCCTGGAACAGAGCCTCATTGCGCTTGTAGAACGCCTCGAGATCATCATCGGTCAATACCACCCGTCCCGTGAAATCAGCTGCGGTGAAACGGGCAACCTGCACTTCCCGTTTCTCAAAAAACGCTTTCAAAGACACATTGGCCTCGGCCGCTGAACTGAAACCAGTGCCTGAAATTCCCGCCAGAACCTGACGCGCGGACAAATCGGCGCGAACCTGAGCCTCGAACATGTCGGGCGTCATTCCCTGGCTTCCCACAAGCTGCCGATAACGCTCCATGTCCAGGGTACCGTCAGGTCGCTTGAGTCCGGCAATGGTCGGATTTTGTTGCAGGTCGCGCGCAAGCCGCGCGTCACTGGTCACCAATTTCAGCTTACCCGATGCAGCGACCAGAACACGGTCACGGACCAGACGCTCCAAGGTTGCATACCGGGCTTCAGGACTGTCCAGAAGCTTGACGTCGATCGTTGGCATCGACTCGCGCACCCTGTCAATTTCGTTCTTGTGGGCAAAATCCCACTCGGCCTGCGTAATGTCCTGCCCGGCGACCCGGGCCACCGCAACATTCTGGTTCTGTGAACGGTTGTACCCCTCCAGACCAAACAGCACAAACGACGGAATGATGAGCAGGAACATCAGCCCCATCATGATCTTGGTGTGCTTCCGAACGAAATCAAACATGCGCAGACTCTCAATATCAAAAACAGAAAAGGCGAACGTTGTGTTCGCCTTTGCAGTGGTGGTGGGTGCTGACGGGTTCGAACCGCCGACCTACGCCTTGTAAGGGCGCCGCTCTACCGACTGAGCTAAGCACCCCACCTCAAACGTGTTTCAGTTCAAAGCATCTTTCAAGGCTTTGCCCGGGCGAAACTTTGGAACCTTGGCAGCCTTGATTTTAATCGTTGCGCCAGTACGGGGATTGCGCCCACTGCGCGCGGCTCGCTTGCCGACCGCGAATGTACCAAATCCGACCAGCGAAACCGAGCCGCCTTTCTTAAGGGTCGTCTTCACAGCGCCCACCATGGAGTCCAGAGCTCGCGTCGCGGCCGCCTTGGAAATGTCAGCATGCTTTGCAATGTGCTCAATCAGTTCAGTCTTATTCACAAGGAGCCCCTCGTACAAAAAAGTGTTAATCGTGTTGTCTCAAAAGTCTGGATGAGTCCGCCGTGCCTTCCGCCGCAAAGACCTTCCAGATTCAGCCCAAGAGGCAGCGAACGCTGCTGCTTCGATTAAAGCCACCAGTGCTGGCGGTGTCAATACATACAACCTCTCGGTGAAGATCCGAACAGGAATTCTAGACGTTTTCAGGGGAATTTCGGCAACGGATGTCAGACATTTCACCGCCCCACCCGTCCAAGGCAGAAATAGCGTCCGACTCCAAGAAGATGGAATCCCCGAGCCCGGTCAAGCCTTGGCAGGACGTACGACCAAGCTCACGCCCAATGCTGTCAACAGCGTCCCCCCAATGGTGGCGACCGTGATGGGTTCATCGAACAAAAGCCAAGCGACCGCTGCCGTCGTTGGCGGTACCAAATACATCAGACTGGTGACGGATGTTGCGGCGCCACGCTGGATCAGGAGGTAAAGCAATGAGCTTCCGCCCAGCGTCAACCCCAGAACAGACCATGTCATTGCACCGATCAGTTCACCAGTCCATCGGATTGGCTCCAGTTCGATGAAAGCCAAAGGCAAGGTCACGATGGCAGCGGCACCAAGTTGCACTGTATTGGCTGATCGCACATCGCATGGCGCGACGAAACGCTTCTGATACAGCGTGCCGATCGTGATGCACAGCAGCGCCGCCAGGGCAAAGCTCAGGTTGCGTCCATTCACCATATCTCCAGGCGTGACCTGAACGAATTTGCGGGAAACGACCAATACCAAACCGGTAAAGCCTAGTAGCAAGCCGGCCCACTGGCGTCGAGTGACCTGATTGCTCTGACCCGGCATACCAGCACTGACTGAGGAAAGCCAAACGGCAGTCAAGACAGGCTGCAGGCCAACAATGAGCGAAGACAAGCCTGACCCCATCCCAGCCTTGACCGCAGCCCAGACGCCCCCGAGATACCCGGCATGCATGAGCATCCCGGTCACCGCCAGGTGCAGCCATTGCGCCCCCGTTTGGGGCCACCTGACGCGCGCCAGAATGATCCATGGCAGAAAGCAAAGGATCGAAAGCGCGTAGCGAACGAGCAGGAATTTGAAGGGCGGCGCATACGGCATGCCATAACGCGCGACGATGAAGCCGGTACTCCAGATCAGGACAAACACCACAGGCATCGCCCTGACCAGGGCGACATCAATTCGGTGCCCAGTCATTTGACCCGCGCCCGAATCTCTGGCAATGCCTTCTGCAAGTAGTAAACCATGGACCACACGGTCAAGACGGCGGCTATCCAGATCAGCCAAACACCCCACACGTGAGTGTCGATCACGCCAAAAAGCAGTCCGTCGAACAACAAGAATGGAATGGCCACCATTTGAGCGACCGTCTTGAGCTTTCCAATCATGTGAACTGCAACACTCTTTGATGCGCCGATTTGCGCCATCCATTCGCGAAGCGCAGAAATTGCGATTTCCCGGCCGATGATGATCAGCCCGACAAAGACGTCGGCCCGATTCAGGTGAACCAATACCAGCAATGAGGCACACACCAGGAACTTGTCTGCAACCGGGTCCAGGAATGCACCAAAAGAAGACGTCTGATTGAGCTTTCGCGCCAGAAAACCATCCAGCCAGTCTGTCGCCGCAAAAAGGACAAACATCACAGTGGCAATCAGATTCTTGTTGGCGAGGGTCGCAACGCTCTCAGGCAGATAAAAAATACCCACGATCAACGGAATCGCGACGATTCGCGTCCACGTCATGATGGTGGGGATAGTCAAAAACATCGCTGGATTGTGGCATGCCTGCGGGGCACGTTGCGTCGGTTTTACCGCAAGGCCCGATAAATCACCTCTGCCAAATCGCGCGAGATACCGTCCACTGTCGCCAGATCATCGACGCTCGCGTCGGTCACACCACGAATACCGCCGAACCGCCGCAACAGGCTGGCGCGCTTCTTCGGTCCGATTCCTGGTATTTCCTCGATTTTGCTCCCGCCCACACGTACTTTGGCCCGCTGCGCACGCATGCCGGTGATCGCGAATCGGTGTGCCTCGTCGCGGATCTGCGCCACCAACATCAGCGCCGCTGAATCCCGGCCCAAGTAGACTTTTTCACGCCCATCTGCAAAGACCAGTTCTTCAAGTCCTACCTTGCGCCCTTCTCCCTTTTCTACGCCAACTATCACTGACAGGTTCAGCCCGAGAGACTCAAAAACCTCTCGCGCAACAGAAACCTGCCCTTTTCCACCATCTACCAGTACGAGGTCGGGCAGCAATGCAGATCGCGTTGATGCCCCTACTTCAAGGGCTTTGATCGATGCTGCGACTTTTCCGTACCGACGGGTCAGCACCTGACGCATGGCCGCATAATCGTCGCCCGCCGTGATGCCCTCGATACCAAAGCGCCGGTATTCACTGCCTTGCATCTTGTGGTGCTGGAAAACCACGCAAGAGGCTTGGGCTGCCTCACCCGCGGTGTGGGATATGTCGAAGCATTCGATGCGAAACGAATCCAGACTGTCGGGCGTCAAATCCAGCGCGTCAATCAGCGCGCGCGTGCGTGCCTGCTGTGATCCCTCCTCGGCTAGCAGTCGAGCAAGCTGAATGTCTGCATTCTGCTGCGCCATCTCGAGCCAGACGCGCCGTTGCTCGCGAGGGTTGTGGACTGCGCTGACCTTCAACCCGCTTGCCAGCGACAATGCATCGATCAATCCCTTCGCGACGGCATGGCTTGTAATCAGGGCTGGTGGCACCGGCGCACTGATGTAGTGTTGTGCAATAAAAGCCTCCAGCACTTGGACTTCCACAGAAGTCGATGCCTGCGAAAAACCTCCAGATTCGTCATGGGCCTCGACGGACTCATCCAGGAGCCGCATGGCCACTGCATCGTCGACATGTGCCGGAAAATAGGGCCGGTCACCGAGATGCCTGCCACCGCGAACCATGGCCAAGTTGACACAAGCCCGTCCCCCCTGCACTTTGGCCACCAGGATATCAACATCCCGGTCAGAGGTCGTGTCAATGGCCTGCTGGTGCAAAACCCTGGACAAGGCGCTCATCTGATTGCGGATTTCAGCAGCCTCTTCGAACTCAAGTCTTTCGGCACAAGCCAGCATGCGTGACTCCAGTGCGACGAGGACGTCCTGGGTCTCGCCACGCAGAAATGCCCCAGCGCTCTCCACATCATGCGCGTAGGCCTCGACACTGATGTGGTTCACACAGGGTCCCGAACAGCGCTTTATCTGATACAGCAGGCACGGACGCGTGCGATTGGCAAACACCGTGTCTTCGCAGGTACGCAGGCGAAAGACTTTCTGCAGCAACTGAATCGAGTCCTTCACCGCCCAGCCACTCGGATACGGGCCGAAGTACTGGTGGCGCCTGTCCACAGAGCCTCTGTAGTAAGCCACACGAGGGAATTGCCCTGCCTTCGGAAAGACTTCAGCCATTCCCGATTTGTCAATATGGCCGGAAATCTTGAGATACGGGTAGCTCTTGTCGTCCCGAAAAAGTATATTGAACTTGGGGCTCAGCGTCTTGATCAGATTGTTTTCGAGCAACAAGGCCTCGGCTTCCGACCGAACCACTGTTGTCTCCATGCGCACGATCCTGCTGACCATGGTCGCAATGCGTGTTCCGGCAGGCGCTTTTTGAAAGTAGCTCGAGACCCGTTTCTTGAGATTTCCCGCTTTGCCAACGTAGAGAAGTTGCCCCTCGGCGTCGAAATAGCGATAGACACCTGGCAGTGCCGGAAGTGCGGCGACATCGCATTTCAATTGGTCAGGATGGATGGGGGACATCGAGATACCTTGCACCAGTAGCATTGAGGAGGGGATGGCCAGCATGGCGCGCCCCTTCAAGCAAAAACGGGTTACAGCAAAAAGCTGTAACCCGCATTTTTCCAGATTGATGGTCGGCGTGAAAGGATTCGAACCTTCGACCCCTTGCACCCCATGCAAGTGCGCTACCAGGCTGCGCTACACGCCGACAAGCCTTCAATTATAACGGGTTCACTAGCGCGAAACGGATAGAAGCTCACGAATTTCGAACAATTCAAGTCTGATCAAATGAATCTTTTGGCCGTTTGTAGCATCGTCGTCTTGCAGACCTGATTCCTCAAAATCATCAAACTCGTCGCTCGCGGACTCAATCACATCGAGCCCCTCCAGGGCCACTTCCCCGTCCCGGCGTCGGTCCCGTTCGATCTGATTCAACTCCTGCAACTTGTTGCGAGCGCCACTGATGGTGAAGCCCTGTTCATACAGCAACTCACGGATCCGGCGAATCATCAGTACCTCATGGTGCTGATAGTAGCGCCGGTTGCCACGCCGTTTCATGGGTCGAAGTTGGGTGAACTCTTGCTCCCAATAGCGCAGCACATGGGGCTTGACGCCACAGAGCTCCCCCACTTCACCAATGGTGAAATAGCGTTTTGCGGGGATGGATGGAAGTGGTTTTTCCATTTAAATCAATATACTGCGCGGTAAACATGCGAGATTACTCCAACTCGCTGCGCAGTGCCAGAAAATGTTAAAGGCTGACCTCAAACGCGATGGAATTCATCACGAAGGATCGACCCCAGCCTGGATCTGGTCTTTCAGTTTATGGCTCGCGTGAAAGGTCGCCACACGGCGTGCCTCGATGGGAATTGCCTCGCCGGTTCGCGGATTTCGACCTGGGCGCGGCGCCTTGGTACGTATCTGGAAATTCCCGAATCCCGAGATTCGAACGTCCTGCCCTTCCACGAGACTGTCTGCGATGAGGTCGAAGAAAGCGTCAATCATGTCCTTTGACTCGCGCTTGTTCAAACCGATCTGTTCAAACAGAAGGTCAGCCAGCTGGGCCTTGGTGAGCGCTGGTGTTTCCAGGCTCTCAACAGAAAAATCCATGGTCGTTATCCCTGTTTTCTTACCGGCGTCAAGTACGCTGTCGCGCACCCAATGTGGTTGTCAGCTGATTGACCACTGCCACCACCACAGCATCGATTTGCTCTTCTGCCAGCGTCGCCTCATCGCTGTTGAGTGTCAGGCGCACGGCCAGGCTGCGGTCGGCGGGTCCGTCTGTTGCCACCAAGTCCTTGACCGACTTGGGTCGGTACACGTCGAACAGTTGGGCGTCACGCAGGACTCCATTCGTGGGCGCGGCCCACACGGCAGCCATGAGTGCGGCATGGGTGACATTGTCCGCGACCACAACCGCGATATCCCGCTGGACGTCCTGGAACTTGGATACCGGCTGCGGCAAGGGCACCCTGCGCATCAACACAGCCTCGAGTTCCAGCTCAAATAAAACGGGGGCGTTGGCCAACTCGTACCCTTGGCGCCATTTGGGATGGAGTTCGCCCACATAGCCGATCATGCGTCCAGCAATGCAGACCTTGGCGCAGCGGCCTGGGTGCATAGCAGGATGACTGGCCGGGGTGAACTCGGCTTCCAAAGGTGCCAGCAAGGCTTCCACATCCCCTTTCACATCGAAGAAATCAACACCCTGCTCTTTGCGACCCCACTGAAGGGCATCCGATGGTCCACTGGCCAAGCCGGCCAGCCGCACGGGCTGGGCAAAACCTTCCACAGTAGTGTCGGAACTTTTGACAGTCGCATCGCGCAGGAAGACACGGCCGACTTCAAACACCCGCACGCGAGGCGCGCGGCGTGCCTGGTTGAACTTGGCCACCGCCAGCAACGAACCCAGCAACGACGAGCGCATGACACTCATCTGGCTGGCGATCGGATTCAATAGCTTGACAGGGGTCGGATTTGCGCAAAGCTCCCGCTCCCATCGCTCGTCGACAAAACTGAAATTGATGGTTTCCTGGTAGCCAAGGGAGGCAAGCGTCCTGCGCACGGCATACGGACTACGTTGTGACTCCGGACGGAGACTGGCCGTGATGGGAGCCAGCGGGGGGGTGTGCGGCAACTGGTTGTAGCCCACCATGCGTGCGACTTCCTCAATCAAATCTTCCTCGATCTGCAGATCAAAACGGTAGGACGGTGGCGTCACACTGATCACCCCGTCATGCTGTTTCAAAGGCAAGCCCAACCGCTCCAGTGCGTTGGCACACTGCGCCTGCGTCAACGGCATGCCAATTACCTTGGCAGCACGGGCCACCCGCAACTGCACAGGCTTTGCTTCTACCTTGCCTGGCTGCAGATCGTCGATCGGTCCGCAGCTTGTCTGACCTGTTCCACAAATATCAAGTATCAATCGAGTAATGCGCTCAATATGCTCGACGGTTTGACCGGGATCAACCCCACGCTCGAATCGGTGCCCTGCGTCCGTTGAAAAGTTGAAACGGCGCGAGCGACCGGCCACAGCCTTGGGCCACCAGAAGGCTGCTTCGACATAGACGTGTTGCGTGCCATCAGACACTGCCGTGGCGTCACCGCCCATGATGCCCGCCAGTGACTCGACCTGAACATCATCGGCAATTACGCCCACTTTTTCATCCACGGTAATGGCATTTCCATTGAGCAACTTGAGCTGTTCGCCAGGCCGTCCCCAACGCACATCCAGGCCGCCATGAATCTTGTCCAGATCAAAGATGTGTGACGGGCGACCCAACTCGAACATGACGTAGTTTGAAATATCCACAAGCGCTGTGACACTGCGCTGCCCACAACGCGCCAACCTATCGATCATCCATTGGGGCGTCGCCGCCTTGGTATTGACGTTGCGGATGACACGGCCCGAGAAACGTCCGCAGAGATCGGGCGCGCTTATCTTGACCGGCAAAGTGTCCTTGTTTCCTGCTGGAACTGCCTCAATGGACGGCCTAACCAAGGGAGCGCCAGTCAGTGCCGCAACTTCGCGGGCAACCCCATAGACGCTGAGACAATGCGCCAGGTTGGGGGTGAGCTTCAGCGTGAAAAGTGTGTCATCAAGATTCAAATAGGTGCGAATGTCCTGCCCCAGCGGTGCATCCTGCCCTAGTTCCAGGAGGCCGCCGTGGTCCTCTGAGAGTTCTGAGTTCACGAGCAGAGCAAAGCATGCCCTGGCTTTCCACACCACGGAGCTTGCCGACCTTTATCTGAAAGGGTGCTCCATCTTCGCCGGGCGGCAACTCGGCCCCGACCAAAGCACAGGGCACACGAATTCCGACGCGGGCGTTCGGTGCTCCACAGACAATATTGAGCAAATCCGGCTGCCCGATGTCAACCTTGCACACGCGCAGGCGGTCTGCGTTGGGGTGCTGCGCCGCTTCCCTGATTTCACCCACGACGATGCGGGTAAACGGGGGCGCCACGGGTTTGAGTTCTTCGACCTCCAGACCAGCCATGGTCAGGATATCGGCCAGTTCCTGTGTGGAGACAGATGGATCGCAGAAAGTGCGCAGCCAGGATTCTGGAAATTGCATGATCAGTCAGGAGTGTTGTTTTTATTGGAATTGCGACAAGAACCGGATATCGCCGTCAAAAAAGAGACGCAGGTCGTTGACCCCATAGCGCAGCATGGTGAACCGGTCCAAGCCCATGCCGAAGGCAAAGCCGATGTACTTCTCCGGATCCAGACCCATGTTGCGCACCACGTTCGGATGGACCTGACCAGATCCCGCCACCTCCAGCCAGCGCCCCGCCAACGGACCATTCTGGAACTGGATGTCGATTTCGGCACTTGGCTCGGTGAAAGGGAAGAAACTTGGCCGGAAGCGCAGCACCAGGTCGTCACGTTCGAAGAAGGTACGGCACAAATCCGTGAAAACAAACTTGAGATCCTTGAAGCTCACGTTTTCGCCAATCCACAGGCCTTCACACTGATGAAACATCGGAGAGTGGGTGGCATCACTGTCCACGCGGTAGGTGCGGCCAGGGCAGATGACACGGATTTCGGGCATTGGCAGGCCGGCATCCATCGCCGCCTTGTGCTGCTTGACGTGCTGCAGCGCATGGCGTATCTGAACCGGGCTGGTGTGCGTACGCAAAAGATTGGGCGCAGTATCGCTGCCGCCTTCAACATAGAAGGTGTCATGCATGGAGCGCGCCGGGTGATCTTCCGGGGTATTGAGCGCGGTGAAGTTGAACCAGTCGGCCTCGATCTCCGGCCCCTGAGCCACATCAAACCCCATCGAACCGAAGATCGCTTCGATACGTTCGGTGGTGAGTGTCACAGGATGCAAACCACCCTGCCCGCGCTGGCGGCCCGGCAAGCTGACATCGAGCGCCTCAGCCTGCAACTGCGCAAGCAACTCAATTTCGGCCAATGCCTGGCGCCGGTCGCTCAAGGCCACTTCGATCGCCTGCTTTGCCAAGTTGATTGCCGCGCCGAGTGACTTCTTTTCCTCCACGCTCAGGGCTGCCATGCCCTTCATCAACTCGGTAATGCGGCCAGATTTGCCCAGAAATTGCGCCTTGGCATTTTCAAGATCTGCGGGCGTAGAAGCCTCGGAGAATGCCGCCTTGGCGGTATCGACAATCGCGTTCAACTCAGTCATAAACTCTTCTGGAATCTTTGTTTCATTGAAAAAGGGCTAGTGCTTTTTCAAGCCCTAGCCCTTGTTTCTGGTGCGCGGAACGCTACTGATCAGATAGTAGCGCTCCGCCGCGGACTCAAGCAGCCAGTTTGGCCTTCACCTGCTCCACGATGCCAGCAAAAGCGGCCATGTCATGAACAGCAATATCCGACAGAACCTTGCGGTCGATCTCGATGTTGGCTTTCTTCAGGCCATTGGCAAACTGGCTGTAGGTCATGCCGCACTGACGCGCAGCGGCATTGATACGTGCGATCCACAACTGACGGAACACCCGTTTCTTGGTACGACGGTCGCGGTAGGCATATTGCCCAGCCTTCATTACCGCTTCCTTGGCGATACGGAAGACATTGCCGCGGCGACCACGGAAACCTTTTGCAAGGGCCAGAACTTTTTTGTGGCGGGCGCGAGCCGTTACACCACGTTTGACGCGAGGCATGTGATTACTCCTTGTTCGTCGTTAATTAAATGCCGCGACCGGGCAACATCTGGGCCATCGAAACCATATTGGTTTCATGTACCGTGATGGCACCGCGCAGATGGCGTTTATTCTTGGTGGTCTTCTTGGTCAGGATGTGACGCTTGAAGGCTTGTCCGCGCTTGACGGTTCCACCCGGACGAACACGGAAGCGCTTTTTGGCGCTGCTTTTGGTCTTCATTTTGGGCATTTGAATGCTCCTGTTTATCTGTGCTCGTGAGGCGTCTGCAAACTGTTTGCAGCCTTGATGGCCCCGAGCCACTTGTGTAGAGAGTTCAACCTCTCTGCGTATACCGGGGAAACTCCCCGGCACTCCACGACAGGTCGACAAACCTGCCGTTCTAACAGGGTGACCTTGCGATCACCCTGAAAATTCAGACCGGCGCTACAGGCGCCGCTTCAGCAACCGGCTTGGTTGCTACTTTTCGCTTGCCCGGTGCAATCATCATGATCATCTGCCGGCCTTCAAGCTTCGGATACTGCTCAACCACGATCAGATCGGCCAATTCATCGCGAATGCGGTTGAGCAAAGCCATGCCAATTTCCTGGTGCGTGATTTCACGCCCGCGAAACCGCAATGTAATCTTGCACTTGTCACCGTCCGCAAGAAAGCGCTTGATATTGCGCATCTTGATGTTGTAGTCGCCGTCATCGGTACCAGGACGGAACTTGACCTCCTTGATCTCGATGACCGTCTGCTTGGCCTTTGCCTCGGCCGCCCGTTTCTGCTCCTGGTACTTGAACTTGCCGTAGTCCATCAAACGACAGACGGGCGGATTCGCCGTGGCAGCAATTTCAACCAGATCTACATCCAGCTCACCCGCCATGCGCAGAGCCTCCATCAAACTCACCACACCCAGTGGTTCATTTTCGGGACCGGAAAGACGGACTTCCGGGGCCATGATTTCACGGTTCAGGCGGTGCTTGCGCTCTTCGCGGTGACGACGATCACGAAATTCAGTAGCGATGACTCAGATCCTTCAACAATTTACTACAAACTTTGTAGCTAGATACCGCCAATACACGCGGACTAAAGCATGTTTTTAATAAAAATCAGACTTTAGAAGCAATGTCCGATTTAATGAGTTGCTGAAACCCATCCAAGGACATGACACCGAGATCTTTGTTACCCCGGGCGCGCACTGCCACGGCGCCGGCTGCCTTCTCCTTGTCGCCTACGACCAGGATATACGGCAGCTTTTGCAACGAATGCTCGCGTATTTTATACGTAATTTTCTCGTTACGCAGATCAAGATCCACCCTAAGCCCTTGATTTTCCAGCGTTTGGGCGATTTCGCGACAGTATTCAGCCTGAGAATCGGTGATGTTGAGCACGCCCACCTGGAGGGGCGCCAGCCACGTCGGTAGCGCACCCGCATGCTCCTCGATGAGAATGCCGATGAAACGCTCCAGGCTACCGACGATCGCGCGGTGCAGCATGACAGGTCGGTAACGGGCACCGTCTTCGCCGACATATTCTGCGTCCAGCCGTTCCGGCATCGAGAAGTCCACCTGAATGGTGCCGCATTGCCATTGACGCCCGATAGCATCCTTCAGCGTGTACTCGATTTTGGGCCCATAAAAGGCACCTTCACCCGGGGATAACTCGAACTCACAACCAGATGCCTGCAAGCTTTCGATCAAGGCCTTTTCTGCCCTGTCCCAACTTTCATCGGAGCCAATACGCTGCTCGGGGCGCGTCGCGACTTTGTAGATGATGTTACGGAAGCCAAAATCGGCGTAGACCTTCTGCAGCAACGTCGTGTAGGCCGTGCACTCGGGAAGGATCTGCCCTTCGGTGCAGAAGATATGGCCATCGTCTTGTGTAAATCCACGCACCCGCATGATGCCGTGAAGCCCACCGGTCGGTTCATTGCGATGGCATTGGCCAAATTCGCCATAGCGCAGTGGCAAATCGCGGTAGCTTTTGATGCCTTGCTTGAAGATCAGGATATGGCCTGGGCAGTTCATCGGCTTGAGCGCGTATTCGCGCTTTTCGCTCTCCGTGGTGAACATGTTTTCGCGGTACTTGTCCCAATGTCCCGTCTTTTCCCACAGGCTCTTGTCCAGCAGCTGCGGGCCTTTGACTTCCTGGTAGCCGTTGTCGCGGTAAACGCGCCGCATGTACTGCTCCACGCCCTGCCATACCGTCCAGCCCTTGGGATGCCAGAACACCAGACCCGGTGCATGATCATCGATATGGAAGAGATCGAGTTCACGCCCGAGCTTGCGATGGTCGCGCTTTTCCGCTTCTTCCAGCATCGTGAGGTGTTGCTGCAGTTCGTCCTTGGTGGCCCAGGCAGTGCCATAAATACGCTGCAGCATCTCGTTGCGGTGATCACCGCGCCAGTAGGCCCCAGCCACCTTCATGAGCTTGAAGTGCTTGAGCTTTCCCGTGCTGGGCACGTGCGGGCCCCGGCACAGGTCCTCAAATCCGCCTTCGCGATAAAGGCTGACATCTTCGTCGCTCGGAATGCTGGCGATGATCTCGGCTTTGTAGTGCTCGCCCAGCCCCTTGAAGTAAGCCACCGCCGCGTCGCGCGGCAAGACGCGGCGCACGACCGGCTCGTCTTTCGCGGCAAGATCGCTCATGCGCTTTTCGATCGCCACCAGATCCTCGGGCGTGAACGGACGCTTGTATGAAAAATCGTAGAAAAATCCATTCTCAATGACCGGGCCGATCGTGACCTGGGCATCAGGAAACAACTCCTTCACCGCGTAGGCCAGCAAGTGTGCAGTGGAATGGCGAATGACCTCCAGACCCTCGGCATCCTTGGCGGTGATGATGGACAGCGCACTGCTGGCCTTGATCGGGTAGCTCGTGTCGACCACCTCGCCGTCGACCTTGCCGGCCAAGGCCGCCTTGGCCAGGCCAGCTCCAATGGAGGCAGCCACTTCAGCCACGGTCACCGGACCAGGAAAGTCACGTTGGGAGCCGTCTGGGAGCGTAATTTGAATCATGTTGCGTGTGGAAACGAGTTCTTAGAAAGTAAAAAGCGCGGACATGTCCGCGCCTGATATGAATTTAGTAGCTACCTGCGCACAAGGCGCGCGGACTACGGCCTTATTCGCTTGTGAATGTCGCCGGCGTAGTTCGCGGTGTCATAACCAGATTGCCTTTCTCGCTCTTATACAAGTTTGAGGCAAGATTTTACCTCGACTTGCGGCACTCACCCGCACAGCAAAAAGGGCCGGCTCCCTCACGGAAGCACGGCCCCTGTCAGGCGACGCCGAAGGTCAGTGGAACTGCTCTTCTTCGGTGGAACCCGTCAGCGCCGTCACGCTGGATTTGCCACCCTGGATCACGGTGGTCACTTCGTCGAAGTAGCCCGTGCCCACTTCCTGCTGGTGCGACACGAAGCTGTAGCCACGGTCGCGCGCCGCGAATTCTGGCTCTTGCACCTTCTCGACGTAGGCCGACATGCCGCGCTTGACGTAGTCTTGCGCCAGGTCGAACATGTGGTACCACATGTTGTGGATACCGGCCAGTGTGATGAACTGGTACTTGTAGCCCATCGCGCCGAGTTCCTTCTGGAACTTGGCAATCGTAGCGTCGTCAAGGTTCTTCTTCCAGTTGAAGGAAGGCGAGCAGTTGTAGGCCAGCATCTTGCCCGGGTGCTTGGCATGCACGGCTTCGGCGAACTTGCGGGCGAAGTCGAGGTCAGGCGTGCCGGTTTCGCACCACACCAGGTCGGCGTACTCGGCGTATGCCACCGCACGGCTGATGGCCTGATCCATGCCCTTGCGGGTCTTGTAGAAGCCTTCGGCCGTGCGCTCGCCGGTGAGGAACGGTTTGTCGTTCTCATCGTAGTCGCTGGTCAACAGATCGGCGGCTTCAGCATCCGTGCGGGCGATCACCAGCGTAGGCACGCCGTAGACGTCAGCGGCCATGCGGGCAGCGATGAGCTTCTGGCAGGCTTCGGTGGTGGGCACCAGCACCTTGCCGCCCATGTGGCCGCACTTCTTCACGGAAGCAAGCTGGTCTTCGAAGTGCACGCCGCCCGCACCCGCGCGGATCATGGCCTTCATCAGCTCGTACGCATTCAAAACACCACCAAAACCCGCTTCCGCATCAGCCACGATGGGCGCGTGGTAGTCGATGTAACCCTTGTCGCCAGGGCCAACGCCTTTGGACCACTGGATTTCATCGGCGCGCGTGAACGAGTTGTTGATGCGCTCGACAACTTTTGGCACCGAGTCAACGGGATACAGCGACTGGTCCGGGTACATGGCCGAGTACTCGTTGTTGTCAGCAGCGACTTGCCAGCCGGACAGGTAGATGGCCTTGATGCCGGCCTTGACCTGCTGCATGGCCTGACCACCGGTCAGAGCGCCGAGGCAGTTGACATAGGGCTCGTTGTTGACCAGGTCCCAAAGCTTCTCGGCACCGCGGCGGGCCAGCGTGTACTCGACAGGGAAGGATCCGCGCAGGCGCACCACGTCGGCGGCGGTGTAGCCGCGCTTGATGCCCTTCCATCGCGGGTTGGTGGCCCAGTCTTTTTCCAGAGCGGAAATTTGCTGCTCGCGGCTGAGTTGTTCGTTCAGGTGTTGTGGCATGAGAACCTCCAGAGAGTGAGTGAAAAGGACGACTGTTTCGACAGAATGCAAGAGCGATGCCGATGACGTACTTTAACTCTTCTATAAGACATGTTGACGCTCTTATGTCTTATAGAAGACATTTTTTTATTTTAATAAAATCAATGACTTAGGATCTCTATTTCTCAATACAAAATGACATCTTCCATATTGAGAAAAATTGTGGCAATGCAGCATGTCTATTTTTTACAATGCAAAAAAGAAAGCTCATTTAGTGAAATCAACAGTTCACACTGCCATCAGGCGTACCGATCGCGAACCCAATCGCCGCTCAAGATGGTGCGCACGCCAACGACTTCGACATAGCGCGGATTGATCTCGTAAACAAGGCACGTGAGCACCCTGCCGCTAACCTCGACAGGAATACGGCGTTTGAAGTATTCATCGCGTTGCTGCGGGTACAACTCCTCGATCTCGTCGAGCTTGCTCTCCAGCGCCGGGGTGATCGCGTACACCTCCCCGAGCACCTTTCCGGGACCACCCAGCACCACGCCGGGGTAGGCCCCGAGGTGGTGCATGGTGCCCTCAATGACGGCGTCGCCCAGCCAAAGAGGCGCCGGCCTGAGCCGGGTGATGTCGTTGTCGTCTCCGCGGCGCAGCGTGCCGTACACAAACACATAAATCGGCGCTTCGATCGAAGGGTCGGGCAAGGCGGCAGCTTCGGGCATGATTCAGGACAGTTTGATCGCAAGCCCTCCAGTCTAGTGAACACCGCCCCCAGCCGTCTCATGGCCTATGCCTGCCTGGCGCTCAGCATGTCGCTGGTGGGGAGCTATGTGGCGCTGTCCAAACCCCTGGCCGCTGCGTTGCCCGTTTTTCTGCTGGCCTGGATGCGTTTTGGCATCGGGGGGCTGGCCATGTTGCACTGGCTGAAGAAACCCGCCAACGAGCCGCCCCTGACCCCTAAGACGCGGCGCTTGCTGTTCCTGGAATCGTTTCTGGGAAATTTTCTGTTCACCCTGTGCATGATTTATGGCGTGAGCCTGACCAGTGCGGTATCGGCCGGCGTGATCATGGCGTCGATCCCGGCCGTGGTTGCGCTGATGAGTTGGGCCTTCCTGCGCGAACGCATCGGATTGCGAATCTGGGGTGCCATCGCCTTCGCAGCATTCGGCATTGCCTTGCTGGCACTGTCGGGCCCGGCCCAGCCCGCCGCAGCGTCCAGCGCGCAGGATCCCCTTCCCGTATCGGGCAAGGCCCTGCTTGGCCACCTGCTGCTTTTCGGCGCCGTCCTCTGTGAAGCCGCCTACTCGATCATCGGCAAGCAACTGACCCAGACACTGGGTCCCAAGCGGATCACCTCCCTGATCAACCTGTGGGGGTTTGCGCTGTCCACGCCGATGGGACTCTATGTCGCCTGGCATTTCGAGTTCACCGCAGTCCCCTGGAACATCTGGTTGCTGCTGATCTTCTACGCTCTGGCCGCCTGCATCTGGACCGTGTGGCTGTGGATGACCGGACTGAAGGTGGTTCCAGCCGCCCAGGGCGGTGTATTTACCGTGATGCTGCCAATCAGCGCGGCTCTGGTGGGCGTTTTTGTGCTCGGCGAATCACTGGGCGGACCGCAATGGCTGGCGCTGGGCATTGCGCTGGCGGGCGTGCTGCTGGCCACCCTGCCCCGACGCCAACCGCGATGATCCCGACGGGTTTTCAGCGATGCACCGGATGGGCGCTCACGACGATGCCGTCTTCGTCGGCATAGAGCCAGTCGCCGGGACGCACCCACACGCCCTGAATCTGCACCGGCTCGTCGGCCTGCCCTTCGTCGCGCTTGGCGGTGCGCAGCGGCATCAGCGCCAGTGCGCGAATGCCGATCATGGACTGGCGCAATTCCGCGAGGTCACGCACCGCGCCATTCACGACAATGCCGGCCCAGCCGTTCTTTGCCGCTGCAGCCGCAAGATTGCCACCAACGAGGGCCCTGCGCAGCGACCCCGCGCCATCGACCACCAGCACGCGCCCCACGCGCCCACTGGGTGTTTCTACATAGCCCGGAGCGTTGACCGCTTCGCGCACTCTTGAGTTGTCTTCCGGACAACGCAAGGTTGCCACCGGGCCGCAGAACCTCTGTGTCGAGCCAAAGTCCTGAAACACCGGCGGCAACACCCGAAAGCTGCCCGTGGTGTCGGTCTCGAACGCGTCGCAAAGGTCGCAGGTGGCAAATGCCGCTTGAGTGCCGGGTAAGCCGGGAGTGGTCGTCATGGGCGGGGACTCCTTAAGTCAGGTCGATGCCAAGGCATCAAGAATACCTAAATTCAAGACGCCCGAAACCGTCACATGAGCACAGGAGATCCATGCAATGCGCCGCCCATTCAAGACGTGTTGCGCCTGCGAAATCAGGTCGAGCGCACATAAAGCTCTCATTCAGAGGTAAATCTGCAACATTTCAGAGGTAAAAAGGCGCTTTTCCGCTTGGAAGCGCAGGTTTTCTCCAGTAGCATCCGTTCTGCCAGTCGAGAAGCAGTTTTCACTGGTGCTCAACCAACTACCAGAAGAGGACAAATCATCATGGCAACTGCGAAAAAAGCTCCTGCGAAAAAAGCCGCTCCGGCAAAAAAAGCTGCTCCCGCGAAAAAAGCGGCAGCACCGGCCAAGAAAGTAGCCGCGAAGGCTCCGGCCAAGAAGGCAGCACCCGCCAAGAAGGCCGCTGCCAAGAAGGCAGCACCCGCCAAGAAGGCCGCTGCCAAGAAGCCTGCCGTCAAGCGCACCCCCAACGCCGCTTTCATGAAGGCCCTGACCCCCAGCGCCGCCCTGGCTGCGGTCGTCGGATCCGCCGCGCTGCCCCGCACGGAAGTGGTCAGCAAGCTGTGGGCCTACATCAAGAAGAACAAGCTGCAGGACGCGATCAACAAGCGCCTGATCAACGCCGACGCCAAGCTGAAGGAAATCTTCGGCAAAGCCCAGGTGTCCATGTTCGAAATGGCCGGCCTGATCGGCAAGCACCTGAAGTGAGCTGATTTGCTCAGAAAAAAGCCGGTTTTCACCGGCTTTTTTTATTTTTCAAGTTTTTTCGACCTTTCCCCAGCGTCAAATGGTCATAGTTTGCTACGTTTTGTGTAGCGAATTCCGCGTGATGGCCGACAGCGTCCCGCGCGTGGTGATCACCTCCGGGTCAAGCATCACCTCGATCAGCGTGCCCTGCGCCCGGGCCAGCGCCGCGACCAGTTCTGGCTCGAATTCCGCTGTGCGCGTGATGCGCACGCCCGCATAGCCGTAGGCACGCGCCAGCGCGGCGAAGTCCGGGTTCTGCAGCGCCGAGCCGCTCACATGGGTCGGATATTCGCGCTCCTGGTGCATGCGGATGGTGCCGTACATGCCGTTGTTCAGCAGCACGATGACGCTCTTGCCGCCGTGCTGCACGGCAGTGGCCAGTTCCTGCCCGTTCATCAGGAAGTCGCCGTCCCCGGCGATCGTGAAAACGGTGCGCCCGGTCAACAGGTTGGCGGCGATGCCCGCGGGCACGCCGTAACCCATCGAGCCCACCGTCGGCGCAAGCTGGGTCTTGTGGCCCTTGCCCAGGCCATGGTGGCGGAAGAAGCGGTGCACCCAGCTGGCGAAGTTGCCAGCGCCGTTGGTCAGCACGGCGTCGGCCGGCAGGTGCCTCTGCAGCGTGGCGACGATGGCCGGCATGTCGATGTCGCCGGGCAGCGCCTGGGGCACGAAGTTCGCCTCGTAGTCGGCATGGGCGGCGGCGGTCCAGTCCGCCCACGGCAGGTTCGGCGGCGCGGTGAGGACTTCCAGGCTGCGGGCCGCGGCATTCATGGTCGCGTTGATCGCCAGGTCCGCCTGGTAGACCCGGTTCAGCTCCTCCGCGCTGGCATGGATGTGCACCAGCGTCTGCTTCGGCCGTGGAACGTCGAGAAGCGTGTAGCCGCTGGTCGTCATCTCGCCCAGGCGCGGCCCGATGGCCAGGATCAGGTCGCTGGCCTTGATCCGCGCGGCCAGTCTTCGGGTTGATTCCGATGCCCACGTCGCCGGCGTACAGCGGGTGAAAGTTGTCGAACGTGTCCTGAAACCGGAACGCATTGCCCACCGGCAGTTGCCAGTTTTCCGCAAAGCGCTGCAGCGCCTGCGCGGCCTGTGGCGTCCAGCCCCCGCCGCCAGCGATGACGAACGGGCGCTCGGACCTCAGCAGCAGTTCGCGCAGGCGGCGCAGGGAACCCGGGTCGCTCCAGGCCTCGACCGGCTCGACCTTCGGCAGGGCTTCGGTGTCCACCGTCTGCGTCAGCATGTCCTCGGGCAGCACCAGCACCACCGGGCCGGGGCGGCCGTTCATGGCGGTGGCGAAACGCCCGCGCCACGTACTCGGGAATGCGCCGGGCGTCATCGATGCGCTCCACGCGTTTCGCCATGCCCTTGGTGCTGGGGCCGAAGAAGCTGCAGAAGTCCACCTCCTGAAACGCTTCGCGGTCGCGCGTGTCGCTGGCCACGTCGCCGATGAACAGCACCATCGGCGTGGAGTCCTGAAACGCCGTATGCACGCCGATCGACGCATTGGTCGCACCCGGCCCGCGGGTCACGAAGCACACGCCCGGGCGCCCGGTGAGCCTGCCCTGCGCGTCGGCCATGAAGGCCGCGCCGCCCTCCTGTCGGCAGGTCACAAAGCTGATCTGGTCGGCGTGGGCGTGAAAGCCGTCCAGCACCGCAAGATAGCTTTCCCCCGGCACACCGAACGCATGGGTCACGCCCTGAGCAACGAGGCATTCGACAAGGAGGTGGCCCGCATTTTTTTGAGTCATGCCGTGATTTTGCCTTGCCATTTCCAGCTGCGAGGTCCATGCCCCACCCCTGCATGAGGTTCTGCTTACAAATTTCCCGGCCAGTGGGTCGACAGAACGGCTGCTCAGACGTTAAGGGACAAGGAGGCAAATCAGTGACATCTAAAACCCTTTTCCGCCCAGCCATGCGACCGCTGGCTATTGTTCTATGTGCGACGGCAGCCGGTTGCGCCTATTATGAAACCGCGCCGCCTGCTTCAGTCGGCTATGGACCGCCTTATGGCGCCGTGGCCTACCCCGATTCCGCCCCGCTGGCAGCCGTCAGTGTGTATGTCGAGCCACCGCTGATGCAGCCGCCACCGATCATGGTTGACTGGGCGCCTCCGCCTATGCTGGTGGAATATCCACCGCCCATGCCGTTCTACGACGCCATCTGGATCGGCGGTTATTGGGCCTGGGCAGGCACATGGGTCTGGGCTGCCGGACGCTGGGTCGCGCCTCCCATGCCGCACTACACCTGGGTGAACCCCTACTATGAACATCGCGGCGGCCAGGTGGTTTTCATCACCGGATTCTGGTCTCCACCCGGTCGGCGGTTCGAGCCCCCACCACTCAATCTCCGCATCCCAATCGCACCGGCCTCACCTGGCGTGCGGCCCGGTCCGCGCCCCATCGGACCCCCCGGTGTCTTTGTCCCGCCGCCGCCGGGGTCCCGCCCCGGCGTGATCGTGCCAGCACCTGTTGGGACCGCACCGGCGGTGGTCGTGGGTGCGCCGCCTGTGAACCAACCGGGCATGCGCGTCAACCCGCAGCCCGAGGGCGCCAGCCCCGGTCGTCCCCCGCGTGTGCAAATCGTGGCGCCGCCCGGCACCACGGTCAATGGTCGACCTTTCGAAGGCACCGCACCGAATCAGCCGCATCTCGCCGCGGCACAACCGGCCGTGGTGCGTGCGGTGGCGCCGGTGCCATCGACTGCACAACCCCTGCCGGCCTATGTACCGGGCCAGGGGCCAACCCGCCTTCCGCCACCGCAACCGGTTCGCGACATCACGTCGCCTGCACCGGCCTCTGCGCCGCCTCCTGCACCGGCACCGGCGCCCGTGATTTCTCCGCCGTCTTACGGAAGGCCTGCCGCACCCGTCCCCGGACCCGCTGCCATGCCCGTGCCACAGCAGCAGCCGGTAGCCCCCGCTCCTCAGAGCCGCCAGCCCGCGCCAGTGATCCGAAGCGAGCCCGGTCTGTCATCCCAGCCGGCCCCCCGGCAGCGAATTCCGGTGACCGAGCCGGAATCGCCGGGAAGCCGGGTGAGCGTCCCCAACGGCCAACAGCCCCGCAACCAGCGGCCTGACGCGGCGAGCGATGCACGCACGGTCAAGCCGGCTGTGCCATCGTCACAACCACCCCGGGATGACGGCATTCGCACGGAACCCGGCAAGCAGCCTGACAACAGGATCGGGCCGAAAAAAGACACCCCGCAAAGCAGTGACCCGCGGAAGACGCCGCCGCCGGAAAATGACAGCGGCAATGACCCGCGAAGGGGTCCGAAAAAAGCGGGTGATTGAGTGCCCGAATTCAGGCCGGCGTCGTACGTCGCCCCACGCCCAGCGCCGCACCCACGCTCAGCAGCAGCACCAGTGCCGCCCCCGCCAGCGTGGCGGCATACCAGCCGCGGTCCATGAAGACACCAAAGATCAGCGGCGAAATGGCAAAACCCACATCCAGCCCCGAATACACCATGCCGTAGACACGCCCGGTGGCGCCCTTGGGCGTGGCTCTCTTGATCATCATGTCGCGGCTCGGACCGCCGATGCCGACGGCCAGGCCGGTGGCCGCCAGCACGATCATGGTGCCGATTGCGCCAAACAGGCCGGTCGCGCACAGGGCAAGGCAAATCGCCGCCAACGTCATGCAGATGGCCACCACACGATCACTGTGCCGGGGCAGACGCGCCGCCACAAAGCCACCGATGAACATGCCCAGTGCACCGCACAACATGTAGGCGGTCAGCGTCAGGGTCGCGGCCTCGAAACTCACACCATGCAGAGCCTTGAGGATCGAGACCGAAAAGCTCTGCACCACCGCCAGCGTCATGGTCGAAAGGAGGAAAAACCCAAAGCACCACCACACCACCGGCAGCTTCATGAAAGCCAGATCGCTGCCCGGCTTGGCGTCGACATGACGCACCACGGCCTCGGTGCGCAGCTTCTCGCGATTCATCAGTAACACGACAAGAATCAAGGCGTACATCGCGGCGGCACAGAAATAGGCCACGCGCCAGTTCGACAGCGCGCTGATACTCGCGAAAAACACCGGCGCAAGCGCCCAGCCCAGATTGCCCGTGAGACCGTGGGCGCTGAAGGCATGCCCCAGGCGCGGCGTGGAGACGCGCTGGTTCAGGATGGTGAAGTCCACCGGGATGAAAGGTGCAGTTGCCCAGACCCGCCAGCACCGCCACCACCATCAGCGAGGCGTAGCCGTTCGCCATGCCCGCCAGCATGCATGCGGCGATGAAGAAAAAGAAAGCGCCGAACAGCGCAGGACGCGCACCCAGCCGGTCCACCACAAAGCCCGCCGTGGCCTGCCCGGTACCCGAGACGACGAAGAAAACGGTCATCAGGAACCCGAGCTCCGAAAAGCTCAGGCCGAACTCCTTCATGAATACCGGGAACAGCAGTGGCAGCAGCAGGTGCGAGAAGTGGGAACTGGCATGCGCCAGGCCCACCAGGCCGATCACGGTGGCGTCCTGGCGCAGCGGCACGGGGCGATGGACGTGGGCGGGGATGGCAGCGGTCGTGGCGGAACTCATGAGTCGATGCTAAACACCCTGCGCCTTGCTGTAAATCGCTAAACTGCCAATCATTAGCGAAAAACCGCCATGCCGTCCCGCCCAACGCTCAGACCCACTGCTTTCGGCGACACCGACGCCTTCATGCCGACGCCGGCGCGTCCCGTGCGCGTGCGGGCCCGCAGCCTGCCAGCCGATGCCCACCTGGAGCCACACTGCCATGACTGGGGTCAGCTCACCTATTGCGACACTGGCATCATGCAGGTCACCTCGCGCGCGCCCAATGAAGTCACCTGCATCGTGCCCCCGTCGCGCGCAGTCTGGGTGCCGCCGGGCGCGCTGCATTCGGTCACCGTGATCGAAGCCGCGCAGCTGCGCTCGCTCTACGTTTGTGCCAGCGCAGCCCCGCAAGGCTGGACCGCCAGCCGCGTGATCCGTGTGAGTCCGCTGCTGCGCGAGCTGATTGGCGCCATCGACGAAGCACAGGGAACACCCACCCAGACGCGGCCTGCCTGCCACCACATCGCGCGAACAGGCCCTCACCACCGTGCTGCTCGACGAAATCACGCGTGCCGATACGCAGGCACTGGGCGTGCCCCTGCCCGACCCCGTGACCGGCGACAAACGCCTGCGCACCCTGTGCGAAGCCGTGCTGCGGGCGCCGGGCGCGCGCGCCACGCTGGGCGAATGGGCGCGCGACACGGGCGCCAGTGAACGCACCATGGCCCGGCTGTTCCGTGAACAACTGGGCCTCAGCTACCCGCAATGGCGCCAGCAGGTGGTGCTGGCCCACGCCTTGCCGATGCTGGCGCGCGGCGCGCCTGTCAGCCAGGTGGCCTGTGCCAGCGGCTACGCCAGCGACAGCGCCTTCACGGCCATGTTCAAGGCCGCCATGGGCCATCCTCCGAGTGCATTTCAGGCCTGAATTGCCGCCATAACGTTGTCCTGCAACTCGCTTGCGATCGTTTCTGAAAGAACTGCCACCCTGCGCGGTTGACGTCGCCTGAAACAAGCGTGCGCGCTGGCGTGACCGGATACCACACCCGGTATCGGACAAGCGGCCAGCTTAATCATGTAAGCAATCGAAAAGTCCATGCCAAGCGACACCACTGGGAATCCGCATCCTTTGCAGGGGTATTGGTCTTACAACTCGTTACGTCCTGCACGCCCCGCAACAAATTTGATCCATCTTTACTTAAGAATGAATTCGTCGACTGATCTGCATCAGTCCACATCCCCACCCTAACGGAGAAGGAGAACCACATGAAAACCAGAATCCATGTCATCGCACCCCTTGTGCTGGCCGCACTGGCTGCCGCCGGGTCGGCCCAGGCACAAGTCGGCCAGGCCGGCCGGCTGCTGGCATCCAACTGCTTCCAGTGCCACGGCACGAATGGCAAAGGGGGTTTCGACGCCATCAACGGCAAATCGGTCGGCGAGATCTACACGAAGCTCAAGGAGTTCCAGGCCGGCAAGGAGGGCAACGGCATCATGGCCAAACATGCCCTGGGCTACACCGACGCACAAATGGTGGCCCTCGACAAATGGCTGTCGACCCAGCGTTGAACCCCGGCCCCTCGGACAAACCTTTTTCGGAGAACATCATGGACAGAAGAATTTTTCTCGGCTCGGCCGTCGCCAGCGCCGTGGGCGCTACCCTGACCGCCTGTGGCGGTGGCGGCAGCGACCCCGGACTCGATCCGGCGGCCTCAATGGAGCGCAGCAGGACCACCACGACCACGGCGGTCACCGCGAGCGCCACCGCCAAGTCGCGCGTCATCGTGATTGGCGGCGGCATGGGCGGCGCCACCGTGGCCAAGTACCTGCGCCTGTGGGGTGACGCGATCAGCGTGACGCTGGTCGAGCGCATGCCCACCTACACCTCGAACATCATGAGCAGCCTGGTGCTGAGCGGCCAGCGCACACTGAGCAGCCTGTCCTACAACTACGACACCCTGCGCAGCAAGTACGGCATCACCACCGTCTTTGGCGAAGTCGTCGCGATCGACCCGGTGAATGTCGCCGTCACGCTCGCAGACGGAACCGTCCTCAAGGCCGATCGCATCGTCATGGCGCCCGGCATCAGCTTCGACACCGTGCCGGGCCTGGGCAGCTCCGACAAGATGCCCCACGCCTGGCAGGCCGGCCCGCAGACCGCGTTGCTCGCCAGCCAGCTGAAGGCCATGACAGCGGGGTTGAATCACAACGTCGTATTGACCATTCCCAAGACGCCCTACCGCTGCCCGCCCGGACCGTACGAGCGCGCCTGCCTGATTGCCGACTGGCTCAAGGTCAACAAACCCGGCTCCAAGCTGCTCGTGCTCGATGCCAACCCGGGCATCGTGACCGAGGTGGACAACTTCACCCGTGCGTTCGTCGATCTGCACGGCGCCGTGGTCGAGTACCACCCCAACGCCGAAATCGCCGAGGTCTATACCGACACGATGTCCCTCAAAACCACCGCAGGCGCGGTGTTCCACGGCGACGTCATCAACATGATTCCGCGCCAGCGCGCCGGCGCCCTGGTCACCACGGCAGGCCTGAACAACGCCACCGAAGGCCGCTTTGCCGGCGTCAATGTGCTGAGCTACGCCAGCACGGTCTCCGGCGCCGGCAAGGTCCACATCATCGGTGACGCCAGCGCCACCACGCAGCCCAAGGCCGGCCACATCGCCAACCAGGAAGCCAAGGTCTGCGCCGATGCGATCAGCCGCATCCTGTCCGGCGGCTCGCCCGACCCGGCGCCCGTGACCAACTCGGCCTGCTTCTCGACCATCACGATGACGCAGGCCTCGTGGCTGACGGCGGTGTTCCAGTACAACCCGGCGTGGACCAACCCAGCGACGGGAACCACGGGACCGGCCATGGTGCCGGTGGCCGCCAGTTCTGCCGCCTCGACCGGCTGGAACGGCGACAACTTTGCCGAGATGGGCACCTGGTTCAAGACCCTGATGGCCGACTCGTTTGCCTGAGACAGGTATCGACGCCGCCCCGAGCGGTGTGCCACCCTTGGCCTGAAAAACGGGCCCGCTTCGGCGGGCCCGTTCTCTGTGGCTTAATTGAGGGTTATTTCACCTACTTGACGGAGTCACCATGCCCAAAAAAATCAGAACCGAAGCCGACCGCAAAGCCACGCCTCGCCCCATCCCCGTGGCGGGCCAGACCACCACCACCGGCAAGGGCCAGAAGCGCAGCCTCGAGCGCGGCACCGCCACGCGCAGCAAGAAGAACCCCGGCAAGCGCTCGAAAAAGGGCGGCTAAGCCCGGCGTCGGCGCATCGGGACGATGCTCTGCTCGCCCCATGCAACGCGCCTGCATCCAGGCTGCGTCGCCATCCCGATCGGGCGCCGCCGTCGGTCGGGCCCGCCAGAAGCTCACGACAGCCCTAAGGCGGCACGCCCCCATAATTTCAAGCCAAATTGACCTCATCCCAGCGTTGAATGGTCACTATTTGCTACTAATAATATAGCAATTATCAAACTGGCGGCAACAGCTTGCCGCGCGCCGCCAGCACCAGCGTCTTGAACGCCAGAAACGCAACCACGGCCGAAGCCAGCCCCACGGCGCTCATGGCCACTTCCACCGGCCACTGGCCATGGCGCACCGCCTCCACCGCAGCGCCCGAAAGCGCCGCGAGCGGGAACGAAAACGACCAGAAACCGACGTTGAACGGCACCGCCGCCCAGTAGCGCCAACGCGTCAGCACCGCCAGCACCGGGCCGCTGGCCACGCCCAGCATCACCATCAGCACGTCAGCCGGCAAGCCTGGCCACAAGGTGGCCGCAGTCAGTGCGCCGACCGCTGCAGGCGCCATCTCGATGCCCAGCGTGGGTCGCAATGCGGGCGGCAAGGGGCCGGAAAACAGGCGGTTGAGAATGCGCATCTCCAGCAGTGCCCAGGCGCCCAGCCCCATGCCGACCAGCAGCGTGGCCCAGCCGTGCCAGCCCAGCGCATCGAGCGCCATGGCGCCGACAAAGCCGCCGGGCACCGTCGGCAGGTACAGCGCCGGTGTCACCAGTTCGGGCGGCGTCTGGCCGGTGGACAAGGCCGCCACCACATGCCAGGCCATCGTTCCCTGAAACGCCAGCGCCAGCAAGGCCACCGGAAACGCCACGCCGGCGATCTCCGGGTAGCGAGGCACCAGCAGCGCCACGGCCATCAAGGTGCTCACCGGCAGCAGCGCCAGCAAGGCGCCCTGCACCGGGTGGCTCCACTCCTGGCGCACCACGCCGGGAAAGCGTGCGGCCTTGACGACCCACAAGCCGAGCAACAGTGCGAGCAGACCCACCGCCAGCACCAGCAAAACCATCGACACCTGCGCTGCACCACCGACATCCATGCGAGCGAGCCGGTGCCAGGCGCCCGAAAGTCCCAGCAGGCCCAGCACCATGCCGAACAGGCTGGGATGCAGGCGGGCCAGCCAGGGGCGCGAGGCTGCGGACTGGGCGGCGGGCGGATGAAGCGCGTCCGGTGGGTTCATGGTGGCTGGGTGGCGAAAGGCTGGGAGATCCCGCAGGCGGGCCTGGAATGCACCAGTGTAGTGCCCCGGCGCACCACGCCGGGCGCCAGAGGCTCAGCGGTGCAGCCGCAACGGGTCGCGGTCGGTGCCGTCGCCGATCAGCGCACCCATCTTGAAGATGCCGCTCACACGCAGCACGGGCACACCATCGGCCGTGACCAGCCCCTGCGCGAACAGCATGTTGCGCGTGGTCCGCAGGATGTCGCCCTCGCCCTGCACCCAGGCGCCCAGCGCACTGGCACCCAGATAGTCCACCTGCAGGCTGATGGTGGGCAGAAAACGGCGCTCACCCGTGCCCTGGTACATCGACGCGCAGGGCAGCAGCATGTCGGCAAAGCTGGCCATCATGCCGCCGTGGCAGATATTGAGAGGGTTGGTGTGCCGGTGTTCCACTCGAAACCCCAGCTGCAGCCGCTCGCCAGTCCAGCGCGCATACAGCGGACCGGTATGGGCCATGAAGGGCCCTCCAACGGACACCGCGCGAAAACCTTCGGGAAGCTCCAGTGCCGGGTCCGCCGGCGCCTGTTCGGTTGAAAAATCGGTCACGCAATTCACCAGGGAGTCAAGTTGGCAACATCCTACCGCCAGCAATGACACTCACCCGGTCGGATGTGCGACAGCGCATGGTTGCGGCGCGCGGGTTGCGCCAGAATAGACACAAACGCGCTCAACCTCAGGAAACCGTTATGGAATTCAAGGATTACTACAAGATTCTCGGCGTAGAAAAGACCGCCACCGCAGACGAAATCAAGAAGGCTTTCCGCAAGCTGGCGCGCAAATACCACCCCGACGTCAGCAAGGAGCCCGACGCGCAGGCCCGCATGGCCGAAATCAATGAAGCGCAGGCCGTGCTGTCCGACCCCGAGAAACGCGTCGCCTACGACGCGCTGGGCAGCCAGCCCGCCGGCCAGCGTGACTTCCGCCCGCCACCCAACTGGGACGCGGGTTTCGAGTTCTCCGATGGCGCCGGCGGCGCCGGCGGGGACTACAGCGACTTCTTCGAGCAACTGTTCGGGCGTGCTCGCCATGCGGGCGGGCCAGGCAGTGCACGAGGCCGCCACCGAGAACCGCAGCCCGAACGCGGCACCGATCACCACGCCAAGATCGAGCTCGACCTGCTCGATGCCTACAACGGCGCCGAGCGCAACATCAGCCTGCGCGGCGCCAAACTCGACGCCAGCGGCCATGTGGTGGCCGAGGAACGTACGCTCAATGTCAAGATCCCCAAGGGCGTGATCGAAGGCCAGCAGATCCGTCTGGGCGGCCAGGGCGGCCCGGGCCATGCCGGCGGCCCGCCCGGCGACCTGTTCCTTGAAGTGTTTTTCAAGCCCGATACCCGCTACCGCGTGCAGGGCCGCGACGTGACCGCCAGCCTGCCGCTGGCGCCCTGGGAAGCCGCGCTGGGCGCGCAGATCGAAGTGCCCACGCCCACCAGCCGGGTGCAGGTCACCGTGCCCGCCGGCTGGAAGAAAGGCCGCAAGTTGCGCCTGAAGGGCCACGGCATCCCCGGCCGCGGTGCCACCGACCCGGCCGGCGACATGTACCTGGAACTCGAACTCGTGCTGCCCCCGGCCGACACGCCCAGGGCGCGCGAACTCTATGAAACCATGGCGCGCGATCTGCCTTTCGACCCGCGCGCCGGACTGTGAGGCTCAACCATGAACTCCCCTAACGCCATCACCGTTCAGGATGCACTGGTCGGCGAACTGCTCGAAGAAATTGCCTTGAGCCTGGAAGAGCTGGCCCGCGCCTGCCGTGTACCGCCTGGCTGGGTCATCGAGCGCGTCGAATCCGGGTTTCTAGAGCCGACCTCCACGGCCCCGGGTGAATGGCGCTTTGCCAGCGCCAGCCTCGTGCGCGCGCGTCGCCTTTGCAATCTGGAGACCACCTTCGAGGCGGGCCCCGAGATCGCCGCGCTGACGGCCGACCTGATCGAGGAGGTGGACCGCCTGCGTCAGCGTCTGCGCGCGGCCGGACTCGATGCCTGATCCGGCCGTCACGTCCAGGGCCCCACAGACCCATGGGACAGCGACGCAGGCCGGCGGCCTGAGCGCCGAAGACGCCGCCACCCGCCTGGCGCGCCATGGCCCCAACCTGCTGCCCGGCAGCGAACCCCGCACCCTGTGGCGCATGGTGCGAGGCGTCTTCACCGAGCCGATGTTCCTGATGCTGCTGGTGGCCGGCGGCATCTACCTGCTGCTGGGCGACCGCGCGGAGGCGTCCCTGCTGCTGGCCTTCGTGTTCGTCGTGATCGGCATCACGCTGGCGCAGGAGCGCAAGACGCAGCGCGCGCTGGAATCCCTGCGCGACCTCTCGGCGCCGCGCGCGCTGGTCATCCGTGACGGCCAGGAACAGCGAATCGCCGGGCGCGACGTGGTGCGCGGCGACCTGCTGGTACTGCACGAAGGCGACCGCGTGGCCGCTGACGCCGTGCTGGTCCAGGGGCTGCTGACGGTGGACGAGTCCCTGCTGACGGGCGAGGCCGTGCCGGTGGACAAGCTGCCTGTGCCCGAGTCCGACGATGCGCCGCCGCTGAGCGCCGCCCTCCCGGCCCGAACTGGCCGCATCGTCGCCCCACCCGAGCGGCGCGAAGCCCGGCCACGCCGGCGGCGACGGCACGCCGCACCTGTTTGCCAGCACCGTGGTCACCAAGGGTGTCGGGCTGGCACGGGTCAGCGCCACGGGCACCGCCACGGCCGTGGGGCGCATTGGCCAGGCGCTCGCCGCCACGGTGGAACCGCCCTCGGGGCTGCAGCAATCGTCGCGCCGCCTGATCGTGCAGCTCACCGTGGCCGGGCTGATGCTGGCCACTGCGCAGGTCCTGCTCGGCTGGCTCTGGGACGGCCATTCCCTGCTGGCCAGCGTGCTCTCGGGCATCGCGCTGGCCATGGCCATCCTGCCGGAGGAAATCCCGGTGATCCTCACCGTGTTCCTGGCGCTGGGCGCGTGGCGCATCTCGCACAGCAAGGTGCTGACGCGCCGCATGTCGGCGGTCGAGGCGCTGGGCGCCATCACCGTGCTGGCCACCGACAAGACCGGCACGCTGACGCAGAACGTCATGCGCGTGGCCGAACTGCGGGCTGGCGGCGCCAGATTCAGCCCCGAAGGCGCCACCGGCCTGCCCGAGCCGTTCCACGCGCTGGCCGAATTCGCCATGCTGGCCACGCCCGCCGACCCGTTCGATCCCGATGGAGAAGGCCCTCCGGCAGTTCGGCCGGCAGTGGCTGGACGGCACCGAGCACGTCCACGCCGACTGGGCGCCCGCGATGGCAATATCCGCTCTCGCCGGACATCCTGGCCATGACGCTGGTGTTCTCCAGCGAGGCGCCGGCCCGAGCACCTGCTGGCCACCAAGGGCGCGCCCGAAGCCGTGATGGACCTGTGCCATCTGCCCCAGGCCGAGCGCGACGCCATCGCCGCCGAGGTGCTGGCATGGCCGAGCGCGGCCTGCGCGTGCTCGGCGTGGCGCGCGGGGACATGGCTGGGCCGCGGCGAGCGGGAACGCGCGAAGGCCAGCAGGCCTGGCCGTCGCCGACTGGCCGGCCAGCCAGCACGACTTCACATTCAGTTTCCTTGGCCTGGTCGCCTTCATGGACCCGCCGCGCGCCGAAGTGCCCGCCGCGCTGGCCGAATGCCGCGCCGCCGGCGTGCGCGTGATCATGATGACCGGCGACCACCCGGCCACGGCCAGCGCCATCGCGCAGCAGGTGGGCCTGAGCGAACGCCCCGCCGTGCTGACCGGCCCCGAAATCGCAGCGCTGGGCGACGACGCGCTGCGCATTCGCCTGCGTGCGGTCGACCTGTGCGCGCGCCTGCAGCCCGAGCAGAAACTGCGCCTGGTGCAGCTGCTGCAGCAGGACGGCGAAGTCGTCGCCATGACCGGCGACGGCGTCAACGACGCCCCGGCCCTGAAAGCCGCCGACGTGGGCGTCGCCATGGGCCAGCGCGGCACCGACGTGGCGCGCGAGGCCGCGGCGCTGGTGCTGCTGGACGACAGCTTCGCCAGCATCGTCGCCGCCATCCGCCAGGGGCGGCGCATCTACGACAACATCACGCTTGCGATGCGCTTCGTATTTGCCGTGCATGTACCGATGATTCTGCTGACACTGCTGCCCGTGCTGCTGCGCTGGCCCGCCCTGCTGCTGCCAGTGCATGTCGCCATGCTGCAATTGTTGATCGACCCGGCCTGCTCCATCGTCTTCGAGGCGGAACGGGAGGCGCCCGGCCTCATGACCCGCCCGCCGCGCCCGCGCCATGCCTCACCCTTTGCACTGGACAACCTGGGCATGGGCCTGGTTCAGGGCACCGGTCTGGCCGCCATCCTGCTGTTGGGCTACGGCGTGCTGACCGGGCTGGTGGCCGCGCCGCCGGCCTGGGGGCTGGAGCTCGCGCGGGTCTGGGCCTGAGGAAGCCGCCGCCCGCGCCGTGGTCTTCATGGCGCTGGTGACGCGGCGTTTTCCTGCTGGTGCTGGCCAACCGCAGCCCGCGCCGCGCCCGATCAGGTGAGCCCAGGCAAACCAACCCCTGGCTGGTGCGCATGGCAGGCGGCCGTCGTGCTGCTGCTGGTCGCCGTGACCACCGTGCCCTGGCTGCGCAAGGTCATGGGTTTTGCCGCGCCCGACGCCACCGGCCTTGCCGCCGCAGCCGTCATGCTCACCGTGACCGGCGTGTGGCTCTGGATGGCGCGTCGCGTCACGGTCTGGCGCCGGCGTGCAGAAAGGCCGGCGGTGGGGTCCAAGTCGCTTTTGCCCAGGATTTGAATCAATAATGCACTTCCCCAGCGTCAAATGGTCATGAAATGCTATGGATTCAGGAACGGTTGCCGAGGCGCCCTGCACCGCTCATTCTGTGGGCGCCGATGGAAGCCACTGACCAGACACCACCCACTCGGCCACCGGCGACACACTCGGCCCGGCCGCCAGAGCAGCCGCCTGGGTCGCCGCTGGCGCCGCGTCACACGCTTCGGAGCTGACCACCGCGCAGAGCTTCGTCATCCAGCTCTGCGACCTGCTCGGCGTCGAGCCGCCGCACCCCACGCCCGAGCAGAGCTACATGTTCGAGCGGCCCATCACCTTCCAGCACGGCGACGGCAGCACCAGCGCCGGCCGGGTGGACTGTTACCGCCGCGGCCATTTCGTGTGGGAAAGCAAGAAGCTGAAAGCCGGCATCCAGTCGCAGGCCAGCGGCGCCGCGCCCACCCGTGCCTTCGACGACGCGCTCCTGCGCGCCCGCGCCCAGCCGAGAACTACGCCAGGGCCCTGCCCGCCACCGAGGGCCGCCCGCACTGCGCGGCGGTGGTGGACGTGGGCCACGTCGAGCTGGCGGCGGTGTTCACCCGTTCGGCGTCACTGCACGCCGTTTCCTGACCCCGAAGCCACAGCATCCGCCTGGGTACGGGGTTGCCGAGCTGCCCGCCAGTCTGCGAACGCTCGGCTTTCAAAGGCAAGGGCGCCTGGAAAAAGGGCCTGCCCCGCATCCTGGAAACCCTCGAAGCCCTGGGCAGCGCGCGTCAAGAGGGCGGTGGCTGGCGCGGCTGAGCGGCGTTTGCGACCGGCTAGACTCGCTGACTTTCCGGTCGCCCGCATGAAGAACCACCTGCCCACCACCCGGCCGCCGTGCTGGCCCTGGCGTTTCTGGCCACCAGGGCTGGGCACGGCGCTGCTGATGCTGCCATGGGCCAGTGCCAGCGGCCAGAGCGCACCGTGGCTCACGGCCTTGTTCACCGCCACCTCGGCGGTCTGCGTGACGGGCCTGGTGGTGGTGGAGACCGGCACGTACTGGAGCCCGCTCGGCCAGGGTCTGGTGATGGCGCTGTTCCAGCTGGGCGGCCGGGATGATGACGTCGGCCACGCTGATGGGGCTGCTGATCGGCGGCCACATGAAGCTGCGCACCCGGCTGCTGCTGCAGTCCGAAACGCATGCGCTCTCGCTGGGCGATGTGCGCTCGGTGGCCCGCATGGTGCTGGTGGTGACGGTTCTGGTCGAGGGCGTGGTGGCGCTGTGGCTGGCGATCCGCTTTGCGACCACCATGGACATCGGCTGGGGCGAGGCGCTGTGGCAGGGCGCGTTTCACGCGGTGTCTGCCTACAACAAGGCGGGTTTTTCCACCTGGCCCGACAGCGTGATGCGCCACGTGACGGACGGCTGGGTGCTGGGTCCGCTGATGCTGGCGATCGTCGTGGGCGGGCTGGGTTTTCCAGTCATCACGGAGCTGTGGGCAACCGGCGCAAGCGCCACACGCGCTGGTCGATCACACCACGCTGAGGTCTGGGGCTCGGCGACGCTGGTGGTGCTGGGCACGCTGGCGCTGTGGCTGATCGAGCACAACAACCCCAAGACGCTGGGGCCCCTGGGTCTGGCGACCAGTGGCTGGCGGCGTTGTTCACCTCGGTGTCGGCGCGCACGGCGGGCTTCAACGCCGTGGACATCGGCGCGCTGCAGCTGGAATCTCTGGTGCTGCACTGTGTGCTGATGTTCATTGGTGGCGGCAGCGCCGGCACGGCCGGGGGCGTGAAGGTGACCACGGTGTTCCTGTTGCGCTGTCGCTGGAGCGAGACCGCGGCCGGGCCACGTGGAGTGCGCGGCCGGCGTATTGGCACCCAGGTGCAGCGCCAGGCGCTGTCGATCCTGGTGCTCAGCGGCGCTGCGGTGTCGCTGGGGCTGCTGGCCATCATTCCGCTGGCGGACCAGCTGCCGCTGGACAGGCTGATGTTCGAGGTGGTGTCGGCCTTTGCACGGTGGGCCTGTCCGCCGGCATCACGGCCGATCTGCCAGCCGGCGCGCAGGGTGTCATCATTGCCCTGATGTAGCCGGGCGTGTGGGCGCGGCACGCTGGCACTCGCGCTGGCGATCAACCAGGTACCCAGGGCGTACCGTTATCCCGAGGAGAAACCGATTGTTGGCTAAATCCTTTTCCAATTCCAGGCAGGGCGACAGCGTGGTCGTCATTGGCTTGGGGCGCTTTGGCGCCAGCGTGGCGCGTCGCTGGTGGCGGCAGGCCACGAGGTGCTGGCCATGGACGCCAGCGAGGAGGTGGTGCAGGATCTGGCGCACGAGCTGCCCCATGTGGTCAAGGCCGATTCGACCGACCTGGTGGCGCTGCAGCAGCTGTCGGTGACCGACTTTTCGCACGCGGTGGTCAGCATCGGCGCCAACCTGGAGGCGAGCGTGCTGACGGTGCTGAACCTGGCGCAGATGGGTGTGAAGGATATCTGGGCCAAGGCCAACAGCCCGCAGCACGGGCGCATCGCCGAGCGGGTGGGCGCGCACCATGTGATCTATCCCGAAGCCGACATGGGCGAACGGGTGGCGCATCTGGTGACGGGCAAGATGATGGATTTCATCGAGTTCGACGACGGCTTTGCGATCGCCAAGACCCGCGCACCGATGGAAACGCATAACAAGACCCTGGCGGTCTCGAATGTGCGGAAGAAACATGGCGTGACGGTCGTCGGCATCAAGCGTCGGCATCAGGATTTCATTTACGCCAAGCCCGAGACCGAGATCAAGCCCGGCGACCACCTCATTCTTGCGGGGCCGACGCCCATGATCGAGAAGTTCTCGGCTCTTTACTGAAGCATTGCGCAGTCTCAGGCAAAACCGATGCCCATGACGGGGCGAAATTGCTCCTTGATCAAGAGCAGACTATGACCTATCCACGCTGGGAGAAGGCCGATTTAGCTATAAAAAGTCCAGAATCGGAGCCCGCACCCCTTCAGTCGTCCCGGCCAGCGCCCCCCCGTTTCCGTTAACCCTGCCCGAGCAGGTGCGCGGCGCCAGAGAGGTGGCGGGGATGGCTGGCGGGGGTGAGACTGCATTGACGCTTGACCGCTAGTGATTTAGTATTACAAACGTTATTACATCTCAGGAGGCACGCCATGCACACGCTCAAACTCACCCAGATCGGCAATTCGGTTGGTGCCATTTTTCCCAAGGAACTACTGGCCCGGATGAATCTGGAAAAAGGTGATGAGTTTTACGTGACCGAAACGCCGGATGGCCTGCGCATCACGACACACGACCCCGACTTCGAGGAACAGATGCGTATCGCCCGCGAGATCATGAAGGAGCGCCGCGACGTTCTGCACGAGCTGGCCAAATGAGCGGCTGGATCTGGCTGAACCGCGCAGTAGTACTTGCCGTCCACGACATTCAACTGGCCGAGCACGGCGGCGGTGCAGGCGTGCGTGATGCGGGACTGCTGGACTCTGCCCTGGCCCGACCGCTGAACCTTGTGGCCGATGGCGAGCCGCGACGCTCCTGCATTGGCGGCCGCCTACGGGTACGGCATTTCACGTAACCACCCCTTCATCGACGGCAACAAACGCACCGGTTATGTGGCAGCCGAGATGTTCCTGCGCCTCAACGGCTATCGCCTGCCAGCAACCGACGCCGACTGCGTACTCACCATGCTGGCCGTTGCCGCAGGCGACCTGAGCGAGGACGATTTCGCCGCCTGGCTGCGCCAGCACGCCGTTCGCAAATGATCCAGGCACCCGGCTTGCCCGCCACCCGCCCCGCCCCGCAGCGGCGCTGGACCACGAGCACGCCCACACGCATGACGACAGGCATCACCTGCATGGGCATGAGGGTTGAGGTGCTTGCACCCACCCCGTGTCCGGGCCACACTCGCAGCGCGACTACCCGCACACTTTCACTTCAAGGATTCCCCCATGACCACACCCGTCCGCGCGTCCGATACCCCTTTTGCTGTCTCCGTGGAGCAAGGCAAAGACTACTGGTGGTGCAGTTGTGGCCAGAGCAAGAGCCAGCCGTTCTGCGACGGCTCGCACAAGGCCGCGGCGGTATCACGCCGGTAAATACACCGCTGCCGAAAGCACCACGGTGCATTCTGGGCTGCAAGGCCAGCGCCATGCGCCCGCTGTGCGATGGCTCGCACAAACAGGTGGTTGAAGACTGCGGCGGCGTGACTCAGCGCCGGCGCGCGATCAGGTACTGGAACGCCTGCTGCGCACCGCTCGGCGTGGTGTGGATTTCGCGCTCGCTGGCGACCGCCTCGAAACCGGCGTTGAACAGAGCCGCCAGATCCGCCGCGCTGTAGCGCATCACGTCGAGCTGGCTGCACTGCTGCGGGCCGTCGGCTGGCAAAGGTGGCCACGACCAGGGCGCCACCGGGCCGCACGCAGCGCGTGGCCTGCGCCACATAGGCGGCGCGCTGGGCGGGGTCGGTCAGGAAATGCAGCACGGCGCGGTCGTGCCAGACGTCGAAGCCTGATTCGGGCAGTGCCAGTTGCGTCACGTCGCCGGCCAGCCATTGCACGCCGGCGCAGGCCTCGTCGCCAAAGCGCGCCTGCAGGCGGGTGCGCAGGTGTGCCAGCGCCGTGGCCGAGAGGTCAAGCAGCGTCAGGGCGTGATAGCCGCGCGCCAGCAGGTCGTCGGCCAGCGTCGATTCGCCGGTGCCCACGTCGACGATGCGCGCGGCGGTGTCACCCGCCGTCATCTGCGTGATCCAGTGCAATGAGCGCTCCAGATGCGGGCGGTACCAGCTCACGCCGGCGGGCTTGCCCGAGGCGTTGCCGTGCTGCTGGTAGACCGCGTCCCAATGCGCGCTGTCGCTTTTCAGGGTGCTGATTCATGAGGTGGCCTCCTGGTCCCGTTCAGTGCGCGGGGCTCTGGCCCGCCGCGCGGGCGTTGGCCTCGAAGCCGCCCTTGGCTTTCCACTCGGCATAGCCGCCCTGCAGGATGCGCACGTTCTCGTAGCCGGCCACGCGCAGCGCGAAGCCGGCCTGCGCCGACAGCGTGCCGGTGTTGCAGTACAGCAGCACCGGCTTGTCTTTCGGGATCTGCTTGCGCTCGGCCAGCACGCGGCGCCACTCGATGTTGACGGCGCCGGCAATGTGCTCCTTGTCGAACTGCGCCTTGTCGCGTGCATCGATCACCATGAAGCGCTTCCAGTCGGCCGCCGGAATCTGCTCGGGGAAGATGGTGGCGCCGCCATAGTCCACGAACTCCAGATAATCTTCCATGGCCTTGACGGCCGCATCCTCGGGCGCCGCGTGGGTGACGGTCGAGGCCGCCAGCAACAGGCCGGCAAAGGCCGTGGCGAGCCGGCGGTTCGTCTGAAAACGGGGCATGATAGTCAAACCTTTCATTGAATCAATATTCAACGATATTATTGAATATGCAAGACAAACTGTCTACCCCGGTGCAACCCGCAGGCGTCAAACCGGCGCTTGTTCGAGCAGTTCGCACGCATCGGGCGGGCCATGTCGCACGGCCAGCGGCTGGAGTTGCTGGAACTGCTGGCCCAGGCCGAGAGCCCCGTCGACGCACTGGCGCGCACCATGATGCTGCCCATCGCCAATGTGTCGCAGCATCTGCAGCAGCTCAAGCAGGCCGGGCTGGTGCAGGCGCGGCGTGAGGGCCGCTCGATCATTTACCGCCTGGCCAGCGCCCGCGTGGTCGATTTGCTGACCCAGATGCAGGCGGTGGCGGCCGAGACCCTGGGCGAGGTGGACGCGCTGGTGCAAGACTGCCTGGCGCCGCAGGACGCGCTGCAGCCCGTGCCGCTGGCGGAAGTGATGCAGCGCGCCCAGGACGGGCTGGTGACCATCATCGACGTGCGCCCGCCGCACGAATTCGCCGCAGCCCACCTGCCCGGCGCCATCAACCTGCCGCTGGGTGAACTGGCGCAGCGACTGGGTGAACTGCCGACCGGTCGCGAGGTGGTGGCCTACTGCCGGGGCCGCTACTGCGTGCTGTCGTTTGAAGCTGTGGCCCGATTGCGCGCGGCCGGCTACGAGGCGCGCCGCATCGAGGACGGCATCCCGCGCTGGATCGCCGATGCACAGCCGCTGGAGGGGGCGCAGACCCGGTATGGCGTCGAAACGCTGCCCTGAGTCACTCCCGAATTCAGAGCAAACAGCGACCGTTTGACGCTGGGAGAGTGCCTGTTTCCCTCAGAGCACCCGCTTGAGCATGGCGATGACCTGCTCGAAGCGCACGCCATAGGGGGGATAGAACAGCGAGCCCGCGCCCAGGCGGGACTGCACCAGGACGCCCTTCTCATGGGTCAGGCGCAGGAAGCCGGTGTGGCCGTGGTAGGCCCCCCAGCCGCTTTCGCCGATGCCGCCAAAGGGCAGGTTCTCGTGGGCGATGTGCATCAGCGTGTCGTTCACGGTGACCCCACCGCTCACCGTCCGGTTCAGCACCTTGTCGCGCGCCGCGGTGCTGGTGCCGAACCAGTACAGCGCCAGCGGGCGCGGCCGCGCGTTGATGATGCCGATGGCCTCGTCCAGCGTGCCGTAGGACAGCACGGGCAGGATCGGCCCGAAGATCTCTTCCTCCATCACGCGCATGCCGCTGGCGGTGTCGAACACCAGCACCGGTGCCATCTGCCGGCTGACAGGATCCGCGGACGCCGGACCCTCGCCCTGGGGATCGATGACCTTCAGCCGCGCGCCCTGGGCCTGGGCATCGGCCAGCATGGCCTGCATGCGGGCGAAATGGCGCTCGTTCTGCAGGCTGGCGTAGTCGGGGTTGCCGGCGATGCGCGGGAACAGGCGCTTGACCGCGGCGGCAAAGGCTTTTTCGAACTTCGCTTCCTGGCCGCGCGGCAGCAGCACGTAATCGGGCGCAATGCAGGTCTGGCCGGCGTTGAGCAGCTTGCCGTGGGCGATCTTGACAGCGGCGTCATCGAGGTCGCAGGACTTGTCGATGATGCAGGGCGACTTGCCGCCGAGCTCCAGCGTCATCGGCGTCAGGTTGGCGGCGGCTTCGGCAGCGACCTTGCGCCCGATGGCGGTGGAGCCGGTGAAGAACAGGTGGTCGAACGGCAGGCCGGCGAACCTGGCGGCCAGCGCGGCGTCGCCCTGGATCACGCAGAACTCGTCGGCATCGAAGGCTTCGTGCACCAGACTCGCCATCAATTCCGCGGTGCGCGGCGTGAGTTCGCTGGGCTTGAGCATGACGCGGTTGCCTGCCGCCAGCGCGGTGGCCGCCGGCGCCAGGGCCAGCTGCACCGGATAGTTCCACGGCGAGATGACGCCCACAACGCCCAGCGGCTGCCGCTGGATGTAGGCGGTGGCGGGCTTGAGGTAGACCGGTGTGGCCACCTTGATCGGCTTGATCCAGCGCGGCAGGTGCTTGTTCAGGTGGCTGATGAGGCTGCGCAGCAGGAACAGGTCGGCGACCTCGGTGAGATTGCGCGAGCGCACGCCAAAGTCCGCCTCCACCGCGTCGCACAGGGCCTGGCTGTTGCCGTCGATGAGCCGGCGCAGGCGCCGCAGGCGGTCGCGCCGCAAGGCCAGCGGCACGTCGATCTGGGCGCGGCTGGCCTGGTACTGGGCGTCAAAGAGGGCGTGCATGGGAAGCGTGTTGTGTGTCATGGAAGCCATGATAGAACCCGCATTACCCGCCGTTTAGAGCAAGGCCCCCAGCGAAATCTGGCCCGCTGGAGGCCCTTTCCAGCTCAGGCCGCCGCCGTCGTCCCGCCGAACGTGAAGACGCCCGGCGCGCGCACCGTATCCACGTCCACCGTGATCACCGCCTTGGGCAGGAAACGGCCTTCGAGCAGCAGCTTGGACAGCGGGTTCTCGATGCGTTGCTGGATCGCGCGCTTCAGGGGCCGCGCGCCGAACACCGGGTCGAAGCCCACCTTGGCCAGTTCGGCCGTGGCCGCCTCGGACACCTGCAGCGTCAGCTCCATCTTCTCCAGACGGGCTTCGAGCACCTTGAGCTGGATGCGCGCGATGGACTCGATGTTCTTCGCGTCCAGCGGGTGGAAGACCACGGTCTCGTCGATACGGTTCAGGAACTCGGGGCGGAAATAGTTCTTCAGCTCGTCCGTCACCGCGTCCTTGATGTCCTCATAGGGCTGGCCCACCATCTGCTGGATCACCGGCGAGCCGATGTTGCTGGTCATCACGATCACGGTGTTCTTGAAGTCCACGGTGCGGCCCTGGCCGTCGGTCAGGCGGCCATCGTCGAGCACCTGCAAGCAGCACGTTGAACACGTCGGGGTGCGCCTTCTCGACCTCGTCGAGCAGCAGCACGGCGTAGGGCTTGCGGCGCACGGCCTCGGTCAGGTAGCCGCCCTCCTCGTAGCCCACATAGCCCGGGGGCGCGCCGATCAGGCGGGCCACGGAGTGTTTCTCCATGAACTCGCTCATGTCGATGCGCACCAGGTGGTCTTCGCTGTCGAACAGGAAGCCCGCCAGCGCCTTGCACAGCTCGGTCTTGCCCACGCCGGTCGGGCCCAGGAACAGGAAGGAGCCGGTGGGACGGTTCGGGTCGGACAGGCCCGAGCGCGAGCGGCGGATGGCGTTGGCCACGGCGGCAATGGCCTCGTCCTGCCCCACCACGCGCTGGTGCAGCTTGTCTTCCATCTGCAGCAGCTTGTCCTTTTCGCCCTGCATCATCTTGGCCACGGGAATGCCGGTGGCGCGGGACACCACCTCGGCAATCTCTTCAGCGCCGACCTGCGTGCGCAACAGGCGCGGTGCCGACCCTTCGCCACGCGTCGCCTCCGCGGCCTGCGCTTCCTTCAGGCGCTTTTCCAGCTCGGGCAACTGGCCGTACTGCAACTCCGCCACCTTGCGAAGTCGCCCTTGCGGGTGAGTTCCTTGATCTGGAAATTGAGCTTGTCGATGTCCTCGCGCACCTGGGCGCTGCCCTGGGCGCTGGCTTTCTCGGCCTTCCAGAGTTCGTCGAGGTCGGCAATCTCCTTCTGCAGCGTGCCGATCTCCTCGTTGATCAGTTCGAATCGTTTCTGCGAGGCTTCGTCCTTTTCCTTCTTCACAGCCTCGCGCTCGATCTGCAGCTGGATCAGGCGCCGGTCGAGCTTGTCCATGACCTCGGGCTTGGAGTCGAGCTCGATCTTGATCTTCGAGGCCGCCTCGTCGATCAGGTCGATCGCCTTGTCGGGCAGGAAACGGTCGGTGATGTAGCGGTTGGACAGTTCGGCCGCGGCCACGATGGCCGGGTCGGTGATGTCCACGCCGTGGTGCACCTCGTAGCGCTCTTTCAGGCCACGCAGGATGGCAATCGTCGCCTCCACGGTGGGTTCGCCCACCAGGATCTTCTGGAAGCGGCGCTCCAGCGCGGCATCTTTTTCGATGTACTTGCGGTATTCGTCCAGCGTCGTGGCGCCCACGCAGTGCAGCTCGCCACGCGCCAGCGCGGGCTTGAGCATGTTGCCGGCGTCCATCGCGCCCTCGGCCTTGCCGGCGCCGACCATGGTGTGCAGCTCGTCGATGAAGACGATGGTCTGGCCTTCGTCCTTGGCGAGTTCCTTGAGCACGTTTTTCAGCCGCTCCTCGAACTCGCCGCGGAACTTGGCGCCGGCCAGCAGCGCGGCCATGTCCAGGCTCAGCACCCGCTTGCCCTTGAGCGAATCCGGCACCTCGCCGGCGACGATGCGCTGCGCCAGGCCCTCGACGATGGCGGTCTTGCCGACACCGGGCTCGCCGATCAGCACCGGGTTGTTCTTGGTGCGGCGTTGCAGCACCTGGATGGCACGGCGGATTTCGTCGTCGCGGCCGATCACCGGGTCGAGCTTGCCCATGCGCGCGCGCTCGGTCAGGTCGATGGTGTACTTGGTGAGCGCCTCGCGCTGGCCCTCGGCGTCGGCGGAATCGACGCCCTGCCCGCCGCGCACGGCATCAATGGCGGTCTCCAGGCTCTTGCGCGTCAGGCCGTTGGCCCGGGCGATATTGCCGATCTCGGCCTTGCTGTCGGTCAAGGCGAGCAAGAACAACTCGCCCGCGATGAACTGGTCGCCGCGCTTGATCGATTCCTTCTCGGTGGCCTGCAGCAGCTTGGCCAGCTCGGGGCCAACCTGCACCTGGTCCTGGCCCTGCACTTCGGGCAGCCGCTTGATGGCCGCCTCGCCGGCGGCCAGCAGGCCGGGCACATTCACGCCGGCGCGCTGCAGCAGGGCTTTCGGCCCGTCTTCCTGTTTGAGCATGGCCACCAGCAGGTGGGCGGGCTCGATATAGGCATTGTCGGCCCCCAGCGCGAGCGATTGCGCATCGGCCAGTGCTTCCTGAAATTTGGTGGTGAGTTTGTCGTGACGCATGAAAATCCTCCGGTTGCCTGAAATCTAGGGGTATTCCCCCGCTTTTCAAGGGAGGTTCGCGACGTCAATACCCCAGCGGGCCAGGGCGGCGTCGTCGCTCACCCGCGCATCGACCCAGCGCGCGCCGTCCGGCGTCTGCTCTTTTTTCCAGAAAGGGGCCTGGGTCTTCAGGTAGTCCATCAGGAACTCGCAGGCCTGGAAGCTCTCGCCCCGGTGCGCCGAGGTCACCGCCACCATGACGATCTGGTCCAGCGGCTGCAACAGGCCCACGCGGTGGATCACCCGGGCGCCAAAGATATCGAAGCGACTGGTGCGCCGCGTCGATCATGGCCTCGATGGATTTCTCGGTCATGCCGGGGTAATGTTCCAGTTCCATCGTGCTGATGGACTGGCCGTCGTTGCGGTCGCGCACGGTGCCGACAAAGCTGCAGACTGCGCCGACGCGGGGGTCTTTCAGCCGCAGCCGGGCGATTTCGTCCGACAGGTTGAAATCCTGCGTCTGGATGCTCACGCGTTCGCTCATGCCTGGCCTGCGCCGGTCAGCCGCCGGTCACCGGCGGGAAGAAGCCGATCTCGGCACCCTCGGTCATGGCCATCGCTTCGTCGGCCATGACCTGGTTCAGCGCCACACGCACGGCCTTGCCGCGGGCCAGACCTTCCGCATAAGCGCCGCCGCGGCCAATGAGTTCGTCCCGCAGCGCCGCCAGTGTCGGCGCTGGGGTCTCGACTGTTTCGCAGCCTGCCCCACGGTTTCGCGGATCGAGGCGAAATACCGGATGTTCACTTTCATGCGAGCAGCTCCGAAAAGGACACGAACTGCACCAGATCGCCGTGCGCAATGGTCGTACCGGCGGGATTGTCCACCACGCCATCGCCCCAGACCGCCGAGGTCAGCACGCCCGAGCTCTGGTTGGGAAACAGATCGAGTCCACCGGCCGGGTTGCGCCTTGCACGCAGGAATTCACGGCGTTTATCGGCCTTCCCCAGCGTGAAATGGGCGGGAAGCGCTATTGTTCTTGTAGCTTCCACGCGCGTACCCTGGAGCTTGAGCAGGAAGGGACGTACCAGCAGCAGGAAGGTGATGTAGCTCGAGACCGGATTGCCCGGAAGGCCGATGAAGTGGCAGGCGCTGCCCGCATCCGCCCCGGCGCCGGCATCCCGGCGCACCCGCCCGTGTGCAAACGGCTTGCCGGGCTTCATGGCGATCTGCCAGAGGTCCAGCGAGCCCAGCTGCTGCACGGCGGGCTTGATGTGGTCTTCCTCGCCCACCGACACGCCGCCGCTGGTCAGGATCAGGTCATGGTGGTCGGCGGCGGACTTGAGCGCGGCCACAGTGGCCTCGCGCCGGTCGGGCACGATGCCCAGGTCGCTGACTTCGCAGCCCAGGCGATGCAGCAAGGCACGCAGGAAGAAGCGGTTGGAGTTGTAGATCGCGCCGGGCGGCATCGCGTCGGGCGCCACTTCACCCGGCATCACGAGCTCATCCCCAGTGGAGAACAGCGCCACGCGCGGACGCGCCATCACGCGCAGGCGCGCCAGTCCGATGCTGGCGGCCAGCCCCAGGCTGGCCGGTGTCAGGCGCTCGCCCCGGGCCAGCACCACGGCGCCGCGCGTCACGTCTTCGCCGGCTCGGCGAATCCATTGGCCAGACGGCGGCATGGCATGAAAACGCACGGCATGGACGTCGCCGCCCACCGCATCGGTCTCTTCCTGCATCACCACGGTGTCAGCGCCCGCAGGAATCTGGGCCCCGGTGAAGATGCGCGCGGCCGTGCCGGCTTCCAGCGCATGGGCCACACCACCGGCGGGAATGCGCTGCGACACCCGCAAGACGGCGCCCGCATGCGTCACGTCGGCACTGCGCACCGCATACCCGTCCATCGATGAGTTGTCCTGCGGCGGCACCTGCAGGTCCGACACCAGATCAGCCGCGAGCACACGCCCATCGGCCTCGAAGGTGGAGACCGTCTCCGTGCCGGAAAGCGGCTCGACCTGCGCCAGCAGGCTGGCCAGCGCATCGTCGAGCGAGATCAACGGCGTCCGTGCAGGCGCTTTGTCAGGTGCAGTCATCCGAATAACTCGTTGTTGTAGTCAAACCGGGCCTGATTGTCGACCAGCCAGGTGGCGACCGCATCGGCGTCGTTCAAATCCAGCACCGGGAGTTGGGTCGGCTCGGGCAATTGACCGGGCGAATCGGTGGCCACGGCCACGATGAAATCATCGGCCATGTAGCGCACCAACTGGCCGGACGCGGCGCGCCAGACCTCGATCTTGAGCAGGTCGCTGTCCTTGAAACCTTCGACCAGCACCCAGTCCACGCCGTCATACAGTTCGGCGATCAGCTGGTGTACCGTGAGTGTCGCGTCGCGCTCGAACTCGCGCATCAGCGCCAGCCGCTTGCCTGAAGCCACGACCACCTCGAAAGCCCCCGCCTCGCGATGGCGGAAGGTGTCCTTGGCGGGATGGTCGATGTCGAAGCTGTGGTGGGCGTGCTTGACGACCGACACTCGAAGGCCGCGCAGGCGCAGCGCCGGGATCAACTGCTCCACCAGCGTGGTCTTGCCCGAGCCGGAATAGCCGGCAAAGCCGACCACGTTCATTGCGGCACCCCAGGCTCACTACTGTATTGATAGCTGGCAATGACCATTTGACGATGGAATAGTGCCAATTTATTCACAATTTTCAACGATCAGGCGTTTGATGGCCTCTGCGTCGGCGGCCATGACCCTCACCCGCTTCGGCAAGGCCTCGATGCCGTCGAATTTCGCGGGGCGGTCGGGTTCGCAGCCCAGCGCCTCGACGATGGTTTCGGCGAACTTGATCGGCAGCGCGGTCTCCAGCACGATCATCGGCACGCCGGGCGCCAGATGCTCGCGCGCCACTTTCACACCGTCGGCGGTGTGGGTGTCGATCATCAGGGCGAAGCGCGTCCAGGTGTCGCGGATCGTGGCGAGACGGTCCGCGTGCGTGCTTTTCCCACTGACGAAGCCGTAGCGGGCGGCGGCGTCCTTGAACAAGGGGTCGGCGCTGAGGTCGAAGCGCCCGTTCTGGCTCAAGGCCTCGCCGAACAAGGCTTTCACTCGTGCACCGTCGCGGCCAAGGAGGTCGAACACGAAGCGTTCGAAATTGCTGGCTTTGGAGATGTCCATCGAAGGGCTGGAGGTCTCGTGCGTGTCGGCACTGCTGCGCACGCGGTAGATACCCGTTCGGAAGAACTCGTCGAGCACATCGTTCTCGTTGGTCGCCGCCACCAATTTCTGGACCGGCAGGCCCATCATGCGCGCCACATGGCCGGCGCAGATGTTGCCGAAGTTGCCCGAGGGCACGGTGAAGCTGACCTTCTCCGAGTTCGTGCGCGTGGCCTGGAAATAGCCGGCGAAGTAGTACACCACCTGCGCCAGCAGCCGTGCCCAGTTGATCGAGTTGACCGTGCCGATCCGGTACTTGCGCTTGAATTCCAGGTCGTTCGACACCGCCTTGACGATGTCCTGGCAGTCATCGAACACGCCAACGATTGCGATGTTGTGGATGTTGTCATCCATCAGGCTGAACATCTGCGCCTGCTGGAACGCGCTCATCCGGCCGTGCGGGCTGGTCATGAAGACGCGCACGCCCTGCTTGCCACGCATGGCGTATTCGGCCGCGCTGCCGGTGTCGCCGCTGGTCGCGCCCAGGATGTTGAGTTGCTCGCCGCGTCGCGCCAGTTCGTACTCGAACAGGTTGCCCAGCAGCTGCATCGCCATGTCCTTGAAAGCCAGCGTGGGGCCGTTGGACAGGGCTTCAAGGTAGAAATGGTCTTCCAGTTCCTTCAGCGGCACGATGTCCTTGCGTGCCGAACACCGCTTCGGTGTAGGTCTTCTCGCAGATCGCCTTCAGGTCAGCCGCCGGGATGTCGTCGATGTACAGCGACAGCACCTCGAAGGCCAGGGCGGCATAGCCCTGATCCTGGTAGATGGCGCGCCACTTCGAGAGTGTCGCTTCGTCCACCTGCGGGTAATGCTCGGGCAGGTACAGGCCGCCATCGGGCGCCAGACCTTCCAGCAGGATCTCGCAGAAGTGCTTGCGGCTGGGGTCGCCTCGCGTGGAAAGATACAACATCAATTCAATTCTTCCTTGCGGATGCGCGTGATCGGCGCCAGCACCGTGGGCAGCGCCTGCAGCTCGGCCAGGACGGCGTTCATCGTGCCTTCCAGCGTGTCGTGCGTCAGGATGATCAGGTCGGTGGACGTGGCGCCCTCGCCGCCCACTTCGTCGGCTTCGCGCTGCAGCACCGCGTCGATGCTGATACCGGCATTGGCGACGATCCCCGTGACGCGCGCCAGCACGCCGGCCTCGTCGGCCACGCGCAAGCGCAGGTAATAGCTCGTCACGACCTCTTCCATCGGCAACACCGGCAGGTCGGTCATGGCTTGGTCCAGCGTGTGCGGCTGGAAGGCCAGGTGGGGCACGCGGTTCAGCGGATCGACGGTGTGCAGGCGCGTGATGTCGACCAGGTCGGCGATCACGGCACTGGCCGTGGGCTCGGAACCGGCGCCCTTGCCGTAGTACAGCGTGGTGCCGACGGCGTCGCCCTGCACCATCACGGCATTCATCGCACCTTCGACGTTGGCGATCAGCCGCTTGGCCGGCACCAGGCAGGGGTGCACACGCAACTCCACGCCCCTGGGCGTGCGCTTGGTGATGCCGAGCAGCTTGATGCGGTAGCCGAGCTGCTCCGCGTACCGGATATCGGCGGCACCCAGCTTGGTGATGCCCTCGACGTAGGCTTTGTCGAACTGCACCGGAATGCCGAAGGCGATGGCCGACATCAGGGTGGCCTTGTGCGCGGCGTCCACCCCCTCGATGTCGAAGGTCGGGTCGGCCTCGGCGTAACCCAGACGCTGCGCCTCTTTCAGCACCGCGTCGAAGTCCAGTCCCTTGTCGCGCATCTCCGAAAGGATGAAATTGGTGGTGCCATTGATGATGCCGGCCACCCACTGAATGCTGTTGGCCGTGAGACCCTCGCGCAAGGCCTTGATGATCGGGATACCGCCGGCGACCGCCGCCTCGAACGCCACCATCACGCCCTTGGCCGACGCTGCGGCAAAAATCTCGGTGCCATGCACCGCCAGCAACGCCTTGTTGGCCGTGACCACATGCTTGCCAGCCGCAATGGCTTCGAGCACCAGATCCTTTGCAATGCCGTAGCCACCGATCAGCTCGATCACGATGTCGATGTCAGGGTTGGCGAGCACGGCGCGGGCGTCGTTCACGACTGTGACGTCTGGTCCCACAATGGCTCGGGCTCGGGCCATGTCCAGGTCCGCCACCATGGTGATCTCGATGCCACGACCGGCGCGGCGCTTGATCTCTTGCTGGTTGCGTTTGAGCACGTTGAAGGTGCCGCTGCCCACGGTGCCTATGCCCAGAAGGCCTACTTGAATCGGTTTCATGAAAATACTCGATTAAAACAATGGAAAGCCCGCGTCAAGCGGCAGTTACTTGCTCCGCTTATTGAAGCAGATCAGGTTCCGTGACGCTTTCGGTAAAGCGCCAGAAACCTCGCCACGCGGCCAATGGCTTCGCGCAGGTCGTCCTCATGCGGCAGAAACACGATGCGGAAATGATCCGGTTCCGGCCAGTTGAAGCCGGTGCCCTGCACCAGCATGACCCGGGTCTCCTGCAGCAACTCCAGGAAGAACTGCTGGTCATCCTGGATCGGGTACATCTTCGGGTCGAGTTTCGGAAACATGTAGAGCGCGGCGGTCGGCTTGACGCAGCTCACGCCGGGGATCGCGGTGATCAGTTCGTAGGCCAGGTCGCGCTGGCGGCGCAGGCGGCCGCCTTCGCAGACCAGGTCGTTGATGCTCTGGTAGCCGCCCAGTGCCGTCTGGATCGCATACTGCCCCGGCACGTTGGAACACAGGCGCATGTTCGAGAGCATGTTGAGGCCCTCGATGTAGTCCTTCGCAGGTTTCTTGTCGCCCGAGACCACCATCCAGCCCGCACGATAGCCGCAGGAGCGGTAGCTTTTGGAGAGCGAATTGAAGGTCAGCGTGAGCACGTCGTCGCTGAGACTGCCGATCGCCGTGTGGCGGGCATCGTCGTACAAGACCTTGTCGTAGACCTCGTCGGCAAAAATCACGAGTCCGTGCTCGCGCGCGATCAGCACGATGGCCTTGAGCAATTCGTCTGAATACAGGGCACCGGTCGGGTTGTTGGGGTTGATGACCACGATGCCCTTGGTGCGCGGCGTGATCTCGGGCCCGGATATCGTCCAGGTCGGGCATCCAGCCGTTGGCCTCGTCGCAGCGGTAGTGCACCGGCGTGCCGCCCGACAGACTGGCCGCTGCTGTCCACAACGGGTAATCGGGCGAAGGCAGGAGCAACTCGTCGCCGTTGTCCAGCAACGCATTGGTTGCCATCACGATCAGTTCGCTGGCGCCGTTGCCCAGGTAGATGTCATCGAGCGTAACCCCTTTGATGCCCTGCTGCTGGGTGTAATGCATCACCGCCTTGCGCGCGGCGAAGATGCCCTTGCTGTCGGAATAGCCCGCCGAATTGGGCAGGTTGCGGATCATGTCCTGCTGGATTTCCTCGGGGCTGTCGAAGCCAAACACGGCGAGATTGCCGATGTTGAGCTTGATGATCTTGTGGCCCTCTTCTTCCATCTGCCGGGCGGCGTCCATGATGGGGCCCCGGATGTCGTAGCAGACGTTGGCGAGCTTGGCAGATTTGAGAACGGTTTTCAAAGTCCCTCCGGGAACAGGTATTCAGAGGCGAAACCTATAATTTGACCACAGTTCCGCCCAGCATTAGTGCGGTGCAACAACAGGTGAGCGCATGAAAATCCAGCCAGACACTTTCGAAGGTCAAGTCATCAGCGGCTATGGCCCCGGCTGGGTGGCCGTGAACGGCGAAAAAATCAGCTGCAGTGTGGTGATCGGTGCTCGCGGGCAGCGGCTGGACTGGAACTGCGACGATTTCGCCGCTCTGGGCAGCCAACACTTTGATCAACTCGCCCAGATGGGCGCCGAGCTCGTCATTTTCGGCAGCGGGGAGCGCCTGCGCTTCCCGAGACCCGAGTGGCTAGGCGCATTGCTTGCACGGCGCATCGGCCTGGAGGCCATGGACACCCAGGCCGCCTGCCGGACCTACAACATACTGGCTGGCGAGGGTCGCAATGTGATTGTGGCCCTGCTTGTCGAACAAACTGCCTGACGTTTCTCGTTTCAGGGTAAAATTAAAGGTTGCCGGGTCCACGGCGCTGAATCTGGCTCAGACCACAAGTAGCTTCCCGGCCCATCCCAACGACCTCATCCTGTCACACGAGATTGAAGCTATATGGCGATCGTTGTCAACAAGCCCATCCCCGAGTTCGAAGCCAACGCCACGAGCGGCGTCAAGGTCTCCAATTCATCCCACGTCGGCCACACGGTGGTGATGTTCTTCTACCCGAAGGACAACACGCCTGGCTGCACGACCGAGGCCATGCAGTTCCGCGACAAGTACAAGGACTTCGTGAAAGCCGGTGCCACGGTCTTTGGCGTTTCGCGCGACAACATGAAGTCTCACGACGATTTCAAGGCCAAGCTGGAGTTGCCGTTTGAACTGATCGCCGATACCGAGGAAAAAATGTGCCATATGTTTGGCGTCGTCAAGAACAAGATCATGTACGGCAAGAAGGTCAAGGGCATCGAGCGCAGCACTTTTCTGATTGGTCCTGACGGCTTGCTCAAGGAGGAATGGCGCGGGCTCAAAGTTCCGGGCCATGTGGAAGACGTTCTGAAGGCCGTCAAGGCCCTGAAGAAAGCCGCTTGAAACCCTGAAAACCGGGTCCCGAGCGGCCCAAGGGCCTCATGCATAATGATTGCATGCCGTTGAACCCAGCAGATCCCCATGGAGAAGAAGCCGCCTCGGTTACCAGGCGGCTTTTTCTTTGCCGGGCACCAATTTCTTTTCCCATTCCCGCGCCCGTCCGCGTCTCCATTCCAGGAATTTGAATCCCCATGCCACTGCCACCAGCCCCCGCAAAGCGCGCCGCCCTGCTGACTCCGGAGGCCCATGACCATGCCGTCGCCGTGCCTGCCGCTCGGACCACCCGCAAACCGGCACCGGCACAGGTCGGCCATAGTCAGGCCGCGCGGCCACAAGGACGGGAACCCCGTGACCCCACCAGCAAGGCTGCGCCTGCCAGGCCCATCGCCGAGCCCGAATTTGATCTGGACCTGCCCGCCGACTCTCCAGTCGCTCGATCAGCAGGTGGCGCCCGCCGACGCAGCGAGCCTGCCGCACAGGCCGCTACCGCCGCAGCGGTTTCGGCGCTGGATGAGACCGCCCGCAAGGCACGCCCGAAAGGGCCGGCCAAATTGTTCGTGATCGACACCAATGTGTTGATGCATGACCCGATGTGCCTGTTCCGCTTTGAGGAGCACGACATCTTTCTGCCGATGATCGTTCTGGAAGAACTTGACGGGCACAAGAAGGGCATGACCGAAGTGGCCCGCAATGCGCGCCAGGCCAGTCGCACACTGGACGGCCTGGCTGGTGCCCAGGGCGCCGACATCGCGACGGGCCTCAAACTCGACACCACCGGGCACCGCGAGGCGGGCGGAAAGCTGTTTTTCCAGACCCAATCCCTGACCTATACACTGCCCGCGAGCCTGCCGCAGGGCAAGGCGGACAATCAGATTCTCGGCGTGGTCGAGGCACTGCGCCGGCAGCAAAGTCCACGTGAGGTGGTGCTGGTGTCGAAAGACATCAACATGCGGGTCAAGGCGCGCGCGCTCGGTCTGGCCGCGGAGGATTACCAGAACGACAAGACGCTGGAAGACGGCGACATGCTGTACGCAGGCTCGCTGGCATTGCCAGCCGATTTCTGGAGCAAGCATGGGAAGACGGTTGAGAGCTGGCAACAAGGGCCGTACACCTTTTACCGGGTCTCCGGCCCCGTCGTGCCCAGCCTGCTGATCAACCAGTTTGTGTATTTCGAGGCCCCGGGTGAGCCCAGCCTGTATGCCCGAGTCACCGAGATTCGAGGCAAGACGGCCGTGTTTCGCACGCTCAAGGACTTCAACCACCTCAAGAACGCCATCTGGGGCGTGACCGCCCGCAACCGGGAGCAAAACTTCGCGATGAACCTGCTGATGGACCCGGAGGTGGACTTCGTGACGCTGACAGGTACCGCCGGTTCAGGCAAGACGCTGATGGCCCTGGCCTCGGGCCTGAGCCAGGTGCTTGATGACCGCCGTTACACCGAAATCATCATGACACGGGCCACCGTCAGCGTGGGCGAGGACATCGGTTTCCTGCCAGGCAACGAGGAAGAAAAGATGGGGCCGTGGATGGGTGCGCTTGACGACAACCTGGAGTTCCTGGCCAAGGGCGACGGCGGCAACGCCGGGGAATGGGGTCGCGCGGCCACCAACGAACTGATTCGAAGCCGGATCAAGATCAAGAGCATGAGTTTCATGCGCGGGCGCACCTTTCTGAACAAGTACGTGATCATCGATGAGGCGCAGAACCTGACACCGAAGCAGATGAAGACCCTCATCACGCGCGCGGGCCCTGGCACCAAGATCATCTGCATGGGCAATCTGGCACAGATCGACACCCCCTACCTTACCGAAGGCTCGTCGGGCCTGACCTTTGCCGTCGACAAGTTCAAGGGCTGGCCGCACAGCGGTCACATCACGCTGGCGCGCGGCGAGCGCTCTCGACTGGCGGATTTCGCCAGCGAGGTGCTCTAGCAGGTCGCGGCGAGCCGCGTCTTTTTTCTGGTTTTGCGGGATTGGCTGCGCATCACCATGAAAACCGGCCTCGCGAAACTCGCTGTTGCATGCACATTGCTGGCAGTGCTGCCAGGCACTGGCCACGCCCAGGCGTTGCAGGCGCCCGCCCAGCTGGCAGACATCTACGCACGCTCCGTCGACAAGCGCCTGGAATTGCCAGCCGATGAGGCACAGCGCTACGGCCAGATGCTTCAAGCCCGTCTGGGCGAGGCAGGACTCGAAATCACCCGGGACCAGGTCGTCATCCTTGTCGATCGCCATCCCCGCGTTCAGGCGTTGTTGATGTACTGGCTCCCAGTGCAGGGCGCGCCGGTCCTCATCGGTGCATCGCCGGTGTCAACCGGCCGTGCGGGTGGCTTCGAGCACTTTCTGACGCCTCTGGGCGTCTTCGAACACAGCACCGCCAACCCGGATTTCCGCGCCGAGGGCATCCGCAATGAACACGGCATTCGTGGCTATGGCAGCAAGGGACTGCGGGTCTTTGACTTTGGCTGGCAACCGGCACGCAAGACCTGGGGTGATCGAGCGGCGTCGGTCATGCGCCTGCAAGTCCACGCGACCGATCCGGATCTACTTGAACCACGGCTTGGCAGCGCTCAATCCAAAGGGTGCATCCGCATTCCAGCATCCCTGAACAAGTTGATCGACCGGTACGGCTTGCTGGACGCTGCCTACGAACAAGCGCCTGCGCAAGGCAAGGCGCCATGGGCCCTGCATCCGCAGCGCATGCCGACACCCTGGTCCGGGCGCTACCTGGTTGTGCTTCAGACCGAGCGGGCCGAGCGGCCGTCCTGGTCGCCCGATCCGCGTCCCGCAAAAAAGTCCCCCTCCGAAAGAAGCGGCCAGGACGAGCCCACCTGCGCCTGAAAAGCCACCCTCAGAAATCGTCGCTGCCGCCCGAGGCCAGACTCTCAAAGCGTGTCAACGGCTTCAGGAACGCCAGCTTGACCGTGCCAGTCGGACCATTTCGCTGCTTGCCGATGATGATTTCGGCAACGCCAGGCTCCCGGGAGTCCTTGTTGTAGTAGTCATCTCGGTAGATGAACATGATGATGTCCGCATCCTGCTCGATCGCGCCGGATTCACGCAGATCGCTCATCATCGGGCGCTTGTCGGTGCGGGTTTCCACGCTGCGGTTGAGCTGTGACAGTGCGATCACCGGGCACTGCAGTTCCTTGGCCAACATTTTCAGGCCGCGGGAGATCTCGCCCAGTTCGGTCGCCCGGTTGTCGCCCGCCGAGCTGGAGCCACTCATCAGCTGCAGGTAGTCCACCACAATCAAGCCGAGCTTGCCACACTGGCGCGCCAGGCGACGGGCATTGGCGCGCAATTCACTGGTTGTGAGACCCGGCGTTTCATCAATGTGCAGAGACACCGTGCGCAGCCGCTCGATCGCCTCGGTGAGGCGGGGCCACTCGTCGTCACTGAGCTTTCCGGTGCGCAGGTGGCCCTGGTCAATGCGCCCAATCGAGCCGACGATACGCACTGCAAGCTGGGAGGCCCCCATCTCCATCGAAAAGACGGCAACCGGCAGCCCTTCATTGAGCGCAACATGTTCGGCAATGTTGATCGCAAAGGCTGTTTTACCCATGGACGGGCGGGCCGCCAGCACCACCATATCGCCGGCTTGCAGCCCAGAGGTCATCCGGTCCAGGTCATAAAACCCGGTAGGCACACCCGTGATGTCATTCGGGTTGTCTGCCATTTCCTGAACACGGTCGAGCAGTTTGACTACCAGCGAATCCATCGACTGAAAGCCCTGCTTCATGCGCGAGCCTTCCTCGCCGATATTGAATATCTTCTGCTCGGCCTCGTCGAGAATCCTGTCGACCGCCCTGCCTTGGGGGTTAAAGGCGTTGGTGGCAATTTCGTCGCTGGCGCTCACCAGCTTGCGCAGGATGGAACGCTCGCGCACGATCTCCGCATAGCGCCTGATGTTGCTCGCGCTCGGAACATACTGCGCGAGAGAATTCAGATAGGCCAAGCCACCCGCCTCATCCGCCTTGCCCTGGTTCTGCAGGTGCTCAAATACCGTGATGACATCCGCCGGCTTGGATGCGTTGATAAGCGCCCCGGTGGCGCCATAGATGAGGCGGTGCTCGTAGCGGTAAAAATCGCTGTCCACGAGCAGGTCGCCCACGCGATCCCAGGCGCCGTTGTCAAGCAGCAACCCGCCCAGGACGCTCGATTCCGCCTCGATCGAATGCGGAGGAATGCGCAACTGCGCAACTTGCCGGTCACGTGGAAAATCGTCAACGTCACCGGAAAAATCCGTGGGGAATACTGCCGACATGGTGGAATCCTTCAACACTCGCATGCTACGCCGCTTGGCGTCAGTCGTCACCGGACAAGCCTGTGGACAAGATGTGGAATCGCCTTGGATTTATCGGGCAAGACTGTGGACAAACGATGCCGATTCCATGAAAAAAGCCGCCGGGCGCAAACCCGACGGCTTTTACCGGGATGCAGCGGATCAGGCAGATTCGCCGTACACCGTCACGGTGATGTCCACCAGCACGTCGGTGTGCAGGGACACGCTCACAGTGCTGTCGCCGACCAGCTTGATCGGGCCATTGGGCATGCGAACTTGCGCCTTGGCCACTTTATAGCCTTGCTTGTTGAGTTCTTCAGCGATGTCGTGATTGGTGACAGAACCGAAAAGGCGTCCATCGACGCCGGCCTTCTGGGTCAGCTTGATGGTGCTGCCAGCCAGCTTCTCGCCTTGAGCCTGGGCTTCCTGCAATTTGGCGGCGGCGACCTTCTCCAGCTCAACACGGCGGGCCTCGAAAGCGGCCTTGTTGGCTTCTGTGGCACGACGGGCGCGCCCACCGGGGATCAGAAAGTTTCGGGCGTAGCCGTCCTTGACCTTGACGATCTCGCCGAGGTCGCCGAGGTTCACTACTTTTTCGAGCAGAATGATTTGCATGGTCGTGCTCCTTAGATGCGGTGCTGGTCGCTGTACGGCAACATGGCGAGGAAACGCGCACGCTTGATGGCCGTGTTGAGCTGACGCTGGAAAATTGCGCGGGTGCCGGTCAGGCGCGCCGGGATGATCTTGCCGTTTTCGGCGATGAAATCACGCAAGGTGTCCATGTCCTTGTAGTCGATTTCGACGACACCGGTCACGGTGAAGCGGCAGAAGCGCTTGCGCTTGAACAGCAGGTTTTGTGCGGGGCGCTTCGGGCGCTTGTCTTTGGTGAAACGTTTTGGTCCGGCCATGATGGACTCCTGAAAAATTAATCTTGCTGAAACTCTTGAATATGAAGCACGACGAGCTTGCCATTGCGCGGGGTGGCCAGAAAGCCACTGAACCTCCAGAGGCTGCCGATGGGTTGAACGCCGAGTCTTTCGGCGAGGGCCCCCAGGGCAACGGCCTTGATCGCTGTCTTGACTTGCCTGGTCTGACCGGCTTCCTCGACACTGGACTCATGTTCGAGCCGCAGATCAAGGGCAGGCAGACCAGCCGGCGTGTACCGCAAGGCCTTGGCCTCGCTGATACATGCTGTCAGGACAACGTGGTTCACACCGCGCTGACAGGCTGTATCAGGCTGCGTACTCGGCTTGGTTGGACTTGCGGGCTTCCTCGCGCTCGACCGTCTTCATCATCGAAGAAGGGCCTGTTTCGGCCTGCTTCTTCTGGACAGTCAGGTGACGAAGCACCGCGTCATTGAATTTGAAGGCATGCTCGAGTTCAGCCATCACGGCCTGATCGGCCTCGATGTTGACGCACAGATAATGGGCCTTGCCAAGTTTGTTGATCTGGTAGGCCAGCTGACGGCGACCCCAGTCCTCCACGCGGTGCACTTTGCCACCGCCGGCGGTGATCATGCCCTTGTAGCGCTCCAGCATGGCCGGAACCTGTTCGCTCTGATCTGGATGGATCAGCAAGATGATTTCATAATGACGCATTGAGACTCCTTGTGGATAACCCGAAGAGGGCTTGATGTGAGCTGCCCCCGGCGTCGAATCGGAGTGCAGCAAGGCGGAATTTCGAATTATAGCCTGCCCAAGGGTGCGGTGGGCCACAAGCCCAGCGAGCTGATTTACCCTACTGGTCGTCGAGTCGAGGATAGCGCACGAAATCGACCAGATCCTCAACCGCCTTCCCCGGCGCTGGGGTCAGCAGGCTGACCACAACAATGACGATAAAACCCAGCACCACGCCAAATACACCCGCCGAGATGGGCTGGATATCCCACCACAGCACCACCGGTGAAGTGACTCCGAAGATGTGGCGCAACCAGGGTTGTGTCGTCAACATGTAAAAGAAGGTGATGCCCAGGCCGAAAACCATACCCAGCGACGCGGCAAGCCCCGTCGCACGCTTCCAGAAGATGCCCAGTGTCAACGCCGGAAAAAACGCAGCGGCCGCAAACGAAAAGGCGGCAGACACCAGAAACAGGATATCGGCGGGTTTCTGGGCGGCCAGATAAGCGGCGCTCAGTGCCACGATCAGCAGCAACACCTTGGAGATCGTCACACGGCGCGCGGTTGACGCGTTGGGGTCGATCATCTTGTAGTAGAGGTCGTGGCTCAACGCGCTGGCAATGGTGAGCAAAAGGCCGTCGGCCGTGGACAGGGCTGCCGCCAGCCCGCCGGCCGCCACCAGCCCCGAGACCACGTAGGGCAAGCCCCCGATCTCCGGCGTTGCCAGCACGATGATGTCGCCGTCGATGGAGAGCTCATTGAGCTGCAGGATGTTGTCATGATTCACGTCGACAACCGAGAGCAGGTTCGGGTCAACCTTGCTCCAGGCCAGCATCCATTGGGGGAGCTGGTCAAAAGGCGTGCCCACAAGCACTTGAAAAACCTCGTATTTCACGAGCACCGCCAGTGCCGGCGCAGTGAAGTACAGCAGAAATATGAAAAAAAGTGACCACGAAACGGACTCCCGGGCCTCCTTGACGCTCGGCGTTGTGTAGTAGCGCATGAGGATATGCGGCAAGGCGGCCGTGCCAAGCATCAGACAGAAGATCAGGGCCAGAAAGTTCCGCCGTGACACCTCAAATTCCAATTGCTCGGCCGGTGTTCCTTTTGGATCCCCGGAAAACTGCTGCCCGTGCAGCGGCATCCCGTTCAGGGGTTTGGCCTTGGCGTCAGCCACCGCCCGGGCAGCCGTCCATGTCTTGAGCGCAGCAGCCTCATCCTTGGGCAGGCCATAGAGCGCTTTTTCCGCCGCCACAATATCCGAGTCTGGCGCATGCGCCGCCTTGAGTTCGGCGGATTTCTTCATGGCGTCTGCCTTGTCTGAGCGCAGCGCGGCGCGAGGATCCTTCAGCTTCTCGGCCAGCTCCGCGGAGCGCTTTCTGAAAATCTCGCGGACTTCAACCTCTCCAGGATCGGCCGTCAGGCGCTTCTCCAGCGCAGTGACCTTTTCCAGCTGGAAACCGTAGATCGCCTGGGGCACCGGCACGCCCGTCTGCTTGACCGAGAGCCATATCACCGGCAACAGGTAGGCCGTGATCAGCACGATGTACTGCGTCACCTGCGTCCAGGTCACAGCGCGCATTCCGCCCAGAAACGAACACACCAGAATGCCGCCGAGCCCGAGGAAGATACCTAGTTCGAAGGCCACGCCGGTCAGGCGCGATGTAATCAGACCCACGCCATAAATCTGCGCCACCACATAAGTGAACGAGCAGAGGATCGCCGCCAGGATCCCAAGAAAGCGCGGCAGGTTGCCACCGTAGCGCGCGCCCAAAAAATCGGGAATCGTGAACTGTCCGAACTTTCGCAGATAGGGCGCAAGAAACAGGGCCACCAGGCAGTAACCACCGGTCCAGCCCATGATGAAGGCCAGGCCGCTGTACCCGGTGAGGTAGAGAGTCCCCGCCAGACTGATGAACGATGCCGCCGACATCCAGTCGGCGCCCGTCGCCATGCCGTTGTAGACCGCCGGTACCCGACGTCCCGGCGACGTAATACTCTACCGCGTCGGTGGTCCGGCTCATGATGCCGATCCCCGCGTACAGCAATAGGGTGGCGAGCAGGAAAATGATGCCAATCCAGCGCCGGGAAAGCCCCATCTGCTCAAAAAGGGCCAGCGCCAGCACGAAAACCAAGAAACCGGCGGTGTACCACCCGTACACCTTGTCGAGGTTCCTGCGGAACGCCCGCCGGGCGCTCAGGGACTCCGCCGGGCCGGGGCTGCCTTCAGACGCTCCGGACATGCTTCATTCCTCGCGCTCCTCGAAGCCGTGCCGGATATCGAGCCGCCCCATGTACCACCCATAAAACCACACGATGAAACAGTAGACGGCCAGTGAGCCCTGCGCGCCCATCCAGAAGCTGAATGGCCAGCCAAAAAAGCTGAAATTCAAGTCACGCGCGTAGTAACTTACGACAAAGGTCGCGACAAACCAGATCGACAGCAAACCAGCCGTCAGGCGAAGGTTGCTGCGCCAGTACCGACGACGTGATTGCCCTTGCGCAGTGTCTCCCTGTGGCATCGTCAAGACCCTTCAGGCCGGTTCAATTGTTTTCAATGATCCCTCATTTCCACGAAACGCGGGTCTGATGTGCTGGGGCCTGCCGGACGGACACAGCTTTTCCGGGCGCCCTTGCCCGCTCACCCGGCCAGTTGCTTCCAGGTGTCGATCACCGAGTCGGGGTTCAGGGAAATGGAACTGATGCCCTGGTCTCGCAACCACAGGGCAAAGTCCGGATGATCGCTGGGCCCCTGACCGCAGATCCCGATGTACTTGCCCTGGGCCAGACAGGCCCGGATCGCCTGAGAAATCAATGCCGTAACGGCAGGATCTCGCTCATCAAAATCAGCGGCCAGCAGTTCCAGCCCGGAGTCGCGGTCCAGCCCCAGCGTGAGTTGCGTCAGGTCATTCGATCCGATTGAAAACCCGTCAAAGTACTGCAGAAATCGCTCCGCGAGGATGGCATTGCTCGGCACCTCGCACATCATGATGAGCTTCAGCCCGTTCTCCCCGCGTTGCAGTCCCTGCTGACCCAGCAACTGGGTCACGCGATCTGCCTGACCGAGGGTGCGGACAAACGGCACCATCACCTGCACATTGGTCAAGCCCATGTCGTTGCGCACTCGCCGTATTGCCTCGCACTCCATGGCGAAAGCCTCCCGGAACTCTGCGCTGATGTAGCGGGCCGCCCCGCGGAATCCGAGCATGGGGTTCTCTTCTTCCGGCTCGTAGCGGCTACCGCCGATCAGCTTGCGGTACTCATTGCTCTTGAAGTCAGAAAGGCGCACGATCACCGGTTTGGGCCAGAACGCTGCAGCGATCGTCGCCACCCCCTCGGCTACCTTGTCCACGTAGAAGGCGCGCGGTGAGGCGTGGCCACGCGCGACCGATTCAACCGCCTTTTTCAGGTCGGCATCGATGTTCGGGTAGTCCAGGATCGCCTTGGGGTGCACCCCAATGTTGTTGTTGATGATGAACTCAAGGCGCGCCAGACCGACGCCGGCATTGGGCAACTGGCAGAAGTCGAACGCGAGCTGCGGATTGCCCACGTTCATCATGATCTTGGGGCCGATTTCGGGCATTGCGCCGCGCGCGACTTCGGTCACCTCGGTTTCAAGCAGGCCGTCGTAGACGAAACCGGTATCACCCTCGGAACAACTGACCGTCACCAGCGTGCCGTCGTTCAGCCTTTCAGTGGCGTCGCCACAGCCGACGACCGCAGGAATGCCCAGTTCGCGGGCGATGATGGCCGCATGGCAGGTACGCCCACCCCGGTTCGTGACGATGGCGCTGGCGCGTTTCATCACCGGCTCCCAGTTCGGATCGGTCATGTCGGTGACGAGCACGTCGCCCGCCTGCACCTTGTCCATCTCGGACAGGTTGTGCACCAGACGCACCGGGCCGGTCCCGATCTTCTGCCCGATCGCACGCCCCTCGGCGAGCACGGCGCCGCGTCCCTTGAGCTTGTAGCGCATCTCGGCCTTGCCCTGCGCCTGGCTCTTCACCGTTTCGGGTCGCGCCTGCAGGATGTAGAGCAGGCCGTCGGCACCGTCCTTGCCCCACTCGATGTCCATGGGGCGGCCATAGTGCTGCTCGATCACCAGCGCGTAGCGGGCCAACTGCTCGACGTCTGCGTCGGACAGCGAGTAGCGGTTGCGCTGCTCGGTGGGCACCTCGACCGTCTTGACCAGTTTGCCGCTCGCCGCTTTCTCTTCAGGCGACGTGAACACCATCTCGATCAGTTTGGAGCCCAGGCTTCTGCGGATCACCGCCCGCTTGCCATCACGCAACACGGGCTTGTGGACATAAAACTCGTCCGGGTTGACCGCGCCCTGCACCACGGTCTCGCCGAGCCCGTAGCTGGACGTGATGAACACAACGTCTTCAAAACCGGATTCGGTATCGATGGTGAACATCACGCCCGCCGCGCCCAGGTCCGAGCGCACCATGCGCTGCACGCCGGCGGACAACGCGACATCGGCGTGGGCAAAGCCCTTGTGCACGCGGTAACTGATGGCGCGATCGTTATAGAGCGAGGCAAACACCTCCTTCATCTTGTGCAGCACATCCTCGATGCCGTGCACATTCAGGAAAGTTTCCTGCTGGCCCGCGAACGAAGCGTCCGGCAGATCCTCGGCCGTGGCCGAGGACCGCACGGCAAAGGTCGCCGCCGCATTGCCGCTGCTCAGCAGCGTGAAGGCGTCGCGAATCGCCGCCTCAAGATCGGCGGGAAAAGGTTGGGATTCGACCATGGCGCGAATCTCTGCACCCGCCTCGGCCAGCGCGCGCACATCGTCCGTGTCAAGCGCGTCCAGACGTGCGTTGATACGGGCCGTCAGGCCGTCATGCTGAAGGAACTGGCGGAAGGCATGCGCGGTGGTGGCAAACCCCGTGGGCACGCGAACCCCCGATGGCAACTGGGAAATCATTTCGCCGAGGCTGGCGTTCTTGCCGCCCACCGCCTCGACATCGGTCATTCTCAGGTTCTCAAACGGTACGACCAGGGCGGTCGGGCTGAAAAGTGCAGACATGGGAAGGCTCCAGAAGTAAAAAACCGGACACGGCTGCGCAGGTCTCCGTCGGAGACCCGATGACTTTGGTGTTGTTCGAATCGGTCGGTGCAGCGCATGGAAAGGCGGAACATTCAAAAATCTGGTGAGACTTTGGCCGGCCTGACTGGCCGAACGGGCTCACTTCTGTCATTCTAGGCCTCACCGGTCATATTACATTTGCAGTGTCCTGACCACCAAACTCGCCCATGCCCAACCGCACCGTCTTCTTCATTTCCGACGGCACCGGCATTACCGCCGAAACCTTTGGCAATGCCGTTCTGGCCCAGTTCGACATGAGAGCACGCCATGTACGGCTGCCTTTCACCGACACCGCAGACAAGGCCCACCAGGCGGTGCGGCAAATCAACCACACCGGCGAACTTGAAGGGTGTAAACCCATCGTGTTCACCACGGTGGTCAACATGGAAGTTCTCAAAGTCATTCAGGACCACTGCAAGGGCATGCTGCTCGACATGGTGGGCACCTTCGTGGCGCCGCTGGAGGTGGAACTTGGGATCAAGTCCCACCACCGAGTCGGCCGGTTCAGCGACGCCAGCAAGAGCAAGGAATACCACGACCGAATCGACGCGATCAATTTCTCACTGGCCCACGATGACGGCCAGTCCAACCGCGACCTGCAGGGCGCAGACGTGATCCTGGTGGGCGTCAGTCGTAGCGGCAAGACACCGACAAGCCTCTACCTGGCGATGCAGCACGGACTCAAGGCTGCCAACTACCCACTGATTCCTGAGGATTTCGAGCGTCGGCAGCTACCACCCGCACTCATGCCGTTTCGGGGCAAGATTTTCGGACTCACCATCCTGCCCGAGCGCCTCTCGGAAATCCGCAATGAGCGCCGCCCCAAGTCGCGCTACGCCAGCCTGGAGAACTGCCGCATGGAGGTGTCGGAAGCCGAAGCGATGATGCGCCGCTCAGGCATTCGCTGGCTCAGCACCACGACCAAGTCGATCGAAGAGATTGCCACCACCATCCTGCAGGAGATCCGGCCGGAGCGGTTGACCTACTGAATAATCCTGTTTCTATAGCAAACAAAGAATATTCGACGCTGGATAAGACCGGTTCTGTTCATCCATTCAGGTTCAATTCCCGCGCCCAGGCCGCCGCGATACCTTCCGCGGCACGGGTCCCGGGGCCCTGCACTATGATTCTCGCCCCGCCCTCCTCCGTTCAAACGGACATGAACCGTATTCTCGTGATCGCCAGCAGCGTCGTGGTCTTCCACATCGCGGCGCTTTGGGCGTTGCAGTCAGGTTTGCTGCGCCGCGTGGCGGAGGTCGTGGTGCCGGTCGAAATCCTCAGCGACCTCATCACCCCACCCGCGCCCAAGGTCGACCTCCCAAGTCCACCCACGCCAAAGATCCCTGCCCCGCAGCCGAGACAGGTCGCGCCGCGCCCGGCGGCCCAACCCGCCCCACAGCCACTGGCCATTGCCGATCAGACCACGACGCCCAGCGCGCCCGTCGGCGTGCTCATGCCCCAGCCTCCGGCCCCGCCCATCGGCGCTCCCGTGGCCGTCACACCCGCCTCGCCATCCGGCCCGCCGGCGCCAGCCCGGGTCGAGTTGCCCTCCACCGACGCCGACTACCTGAACAACCCCCGGCCCGCCTACCCGCCCATGAGCAAACGCATGGGTGAACAGGGCAAAGTGGTGGTGCGGGTGCTGATCGGCGCCGACGGCCTGCCGCAGAAAGCGGAAATCCGCACCTCAAGCAGCTACGAGCGGCTGGACCAGGCCGCGCTGGCCACGGTCATGAAGTGGCGCTACGTGCCCGGCAAGCGCGCCGGCGTGCCGGAAGCCATGTGGTTCAACGTCCCCATCAATTTTGTTCTGGAGTAATCAAGTCATGGACTCGAAATTCGGCCTCGTCAACGTCTGGCTTCAAGGGGACTGGGTCACCCGTGGAGTCGCCCTGCTGCTGCTGGGCATGTCACTCGCCTCGTGGATCGTTATCCTGCTCAAGGGGCTGGACATCCTGAAATACAGGAAGCTGGCCAACGGCGCCGAGCCGTTCTGGCACAGCGCCGATTTCGCCGAGGGCCTGGCCAAGCTCGGCACCCAGGCGGACAACCCGTTTCGCCAACTGGCCGTCGAAGGCCGCGAAGCCGCCGCCCATGTGCGCCACCGCGAGGGCACCGCACGCACCGAGCTGCACGACGCCCTGGACGTGAGCGACTGGGTCACCCGCTGCCTGCGCAACTCCATCGACGACACCACGGCCCGGCTGCAGGCCGGCCTGGCAGTGCTGGCCTCCGTGGGCTCCACTGCCCCGTTCGTGGGCCTGTTCGGCACCGTCTGGGGCATTTACCACGCGCTGATGAGCATCGGTGCCGCCGGCCAGGCAACCATCGACAAGGTGGCCGGACCGATCGGCGAGGCGCTGATCATGACGGCGCTAGGCCTGGCGGTGGCCATCCCTGCCGTGCTGGGCTACAACGCGCTGGTGCGCGGCAACAAGCACATCCTGGCCAGGCTCAACCGCTTCGCCCATGACCTGCACGCCTACCTGGTGACCGGCGCGCGCGTGCGCAGCGGCAACGGCAGTGACGGCAAAGTCGTGCCGATGAAGAAAGCCTGAACCAGCCCCGCAAGCAAGGACACCCCATGGCTTTTGGAACCCAGGACGAAACCGACGAAGTGATGAACGAAATCAACATGACGCCTTTCGTGGACGTCATGCTGGTGCTCTTGATCATCTTCATCATCACCGTGCCGGTGATGAAACACGCAGTCAACGTGGACCTGCCGCGCGCCAGCAGCGAGCGCGAGCTCGTCAAGCCCGAAACCGTGCGCCTGACGGTGCAGGCCGACGGCAGCTACTACTGGAACGAGTCGAAAGTGACGGACGAGGCGCTGCCGGCGCGGCTGCAGACCGAGGCCGCCAAGAACCCTCAGCCGGACCTGCACATCCGCGGTGACAAGGCAGTGCGCTACGAACGCGTGGCCCAGGCTCTGGCCGCCGCCCAGCAAGCGGGCATCCGAAAGATCGGGTTCATCACCGAACCTAAGCCGTGATGGCACCCATTCTGGCAAAACCGATCCTGGCGCCTGAAATCCCGGGCCCCCGCGCGGCCCAGCCGACGGCGCCGGCCGCGCGGGCAGGAATAACAGTCGTTCAGGAGGTTGACATGCGGGAGCGTTCCAGGTGGTCTTGGGCATGGTGCTGGCTCACCGGCGTGCTGCTGGCGCTCGGTCTGACCATTTCGCCCGCCTGGGCCGCCAACTCCGGCGATTTCGTCACCGCGGATACCCGGTACTGGGTCGACGTAACAGGCCGCGCGACCCTGGAGGACGTCGCCCGCCTGCCCGCCGAGGCGGTTCAGGCCCTGCAACGCCCCCGCTCGTTCGAGATTGACCGCGGTGCGCTGTGGCTGCGCTACGAACCTCCGACGCTCGATGCGTCGCAAACGTGGTACCTGGTGCTCGAAGGCGCAGCATTCACCAATCTGGCGACGATGTACCAGATGGGCCCGGACGGCCAATGGAAAATTCAGCAGGCCGGCGATCACCTGCCAGTGAAGTCCTGGTCACACCCGGACCGCATGCCGGTGTTCTCGCTCGATGTCGCATCGGACGGCCCGGTCTGGCTGCGCCTGGAGAACCACCCATCACCGGTGAGTGCCAGCCTGCGGCTTGTGGATGCAAGGAACCTGCAGGCTCAGCGTGACCTGTCCTTGCTGCTGCTGGGCGGCTACCTCGGTTTTGGCCTGCTGGTTCTGTTTCTGGGCTGGGTGCATGTGCGCCTGTACGGCGACCGCGTCTTCATTGCCTACGTCACCTACGTGACCTGCATGCTGGGCTTCCAGGTGTCCTTCACTGGCCTGGGTGGCCTGCTCCTGTGGCCGGGCATGGCGCGATGGAACGACATGGCGCCAGCGCTTTTCATGCTCTGGTTGACCGCCTCGGGGATCTGGTTCGTGCGCGAAGTCAGCGCACTCTCGCGGCATAGCCGGGGCCTGTACCGTTTTGTCACGGCGTGGTCGCTGGCCGGCTTTCTCTACCCGGCACTCTATTTCCTTTTCCTCAGTCCCGCCGCTTTCAAACTGCTGAACCTTTATGGGTTGCTCTCGGTGCTGCTGAGCATGGCCGTCTGCGTCTGGGCCTGGCGAAAAGGCGAGGTCCATGCGGGCTGGACCGCGCTGGGATTCCTGCCGCTTCACCTTGCCTACCCCTTCCCGGCGCTTCGCAGCGCAGGCATGCTGCCCGACAGTTGGGCCACGCAGTACGCGGTGCTGATTGGCTCCGCAATTGAAATTCCGTTGCTGCTGTTTATCCTGCATCGCCGGGCGAAGGAATTCAATGAGAACAGGGCCCGCATGCGCGTGATCGACAGTACCGACCCCCTGACTGGACTGACCGTGCTGCCGGTGTTGCTGCTGCGCCTGGCAGATGCCCTGCGCCGGGCGCGACGAAACGGCCAGGAGTGCGCGCTGGTCCTGGTGGACCTCTCCAACCACGCCGACATCGTGGCCACCGAGGGGCGGGAGATGGGTGACCGCGCGCTGGTCGTAGCCGCCTCGCAACTATCCAAGCTGGTGCGCGATGTCGACACGGTCTGCCGCGTGGCCAACACCCGGTTCGCCATCTTGCTGGAGGCCCCGTACCGCCCCGCCATGCTTCAGGTGTTCGTGCAGCACATCATCGCCAAGGGACTCGCGGGTGTCGCCCCGCTACCGCCCCACCTCTCCCGACGCTTCCGGATCGTGTCAGTGGCATTGCCGAACGCTACGATGGATTTTCCACCCGAGGAGGAGAAAGACGTCTCGCTGCTGCTGTCTCGCCTGAACCGCACGCTCGACAAGCTCGACCCGAAAAAGGTCGTCCTGCACCTTCCGGTGCCCTCCCGCGCGGCCCCGACCGTGGCGTGAGAGGCTGGCGGCCGCGCGCGAAGGCCTGTCCCTGCCGCGGACCGAGCCTCACCAGCACCTGCCGAAGGCAGCCCCCTTCAGCGGGCAGTTTGCAGCGATCAAAGACCGATGGCGGCAATGCCGGCACGGGCAACCTGTGCATCTTCGGTCGATTTCACACCGCTCACGCCGACCGCGCCCAGGCACTGGCCGTCCTTCATGATCGGCGCGCCACCTTCGAGCAAGCCCTTGAGGTCGGGTGCGCTCAGGAAGGACACGCGCCCGCCGTTGATCATGTCCTCGTAGACCTTGCTCTCGCGCTGTCCCATGGCGGCGGTATGGGCCTTGGCGGGTGCGATGTGCGCGGAAATCGGCGCGGCGCCGTCCAGGCGCTGCAGGTACAGGAGGTGCCCGCCGCCGTCCACGATGGCGATGGTCACCGCCCATTTGTTCCTGAGCGCCTCGGCCTCGGCGGCTGCAGCGATGGCCTTGATATCGGCGGATTCGAGGGCATGTGTATTTTTCATGGTGGTGTTTCCCGGGGCAGGTTGTTTGAATAGAGCGAGCATAGCTTTTCTGACCGCCGTCGTTACCTTCATCCAGGGTAAAACGGTCTTAACCCGCAAATCCACACGGCCTGAAGGAATCTCCCGGGGGAACCTTGGGGCGATTTGCGGCTCCACTACACTACGACGGCTGCAAGTTGCAGCCCAACAAGGAGTCTGATTCATGAACGATCGCGTGCAAACCATGGACCAACAAGCCGGTTACGGTCCAGTCGTCTCACAGGGCGAACGCAACCGTGTCCTGCGCAACACCTACTGGCTGCTGGCACTGAGCCTGCTGCCCACCGTGCTGGGCGCCTGGCTGGGCGTGGCCACCGGCATCACCCAGTCGCTGACCGGCGGGCTCGGACTGATCGTCTTCCTGGGCGGCGCGTTCGGCTTCATGTTCGCCATCGAAAAGACCAAGAATTCTGCCGCTGGCGTGCCGGTGTTGCTGGGCTTCACCTTCTTCATGGGCCTGATGCTCTCGCGCATGATCGCCATGGTGCTGGGCTTCAAGAACGGCCCGGACCTGATCATGACGGCCTTCGGCGGCACGGCCGGCGTGTTCTTCGTCATGGCCAGCCTGTCCAGCGTCATCAAGCGTGACCTGTCGGGCATGGGCAAGTGGCTGTTCGTCGGCGCGCTGGCCATCCTGGTCGGCGGCATCATCAACGTCTTCGTCGGCTCCACCGCCGGCATGATGGTGATCTCGGTCATGGCCATCGGCATCTTCAGCGCCTACATGCTGTACGACCTGAAGCAGATCGTCGATGGCGGCGAGACCAACTACATCAGCGCCACCCTGGCCCTGTACCTGGACATCATCAACGTATTCCAGAGCCTGCTGGCGCTGCTGGGCATCATGGGCGGCGAGCGCGACTGAGCCTGCTGCCACCCTCAAAGAAAATGGGCCCTCTCGGGCCCATTTTCTTGTTCCGTGGTGGCGCCTGGCGACCTCGTCAACGGGAGCTTTTCACGTCAGACCTTGGCCGGGGCGAAACGAGTGCTGCCGGTTGCGGGCCATCTCCATGCCAAGGCACACCCTTGAGGACGGGAGCACCGAGGCGGCATCGCTCCGCCAGCTGGTCGGGGATTGACGTGCGTCAAAGAAGCGTGACCGCGTCATCAAAGCCCGATCCTCGTCATCGGGCTTCACCCTTCCATGATTTCCGGCATCCGGTGCGACTGACTGGTCATTCCTTGCGGTACATCAAAGATCGTCTTTCTTTTGAAGTTCAATCTGCACCATTGGTTGCAAGTTCGTTGCTGGAGCCGGAATCTTGAACTGTCGATTCGCCCGGCGGCCATTCGACATCTTGAGATCCATCCGTGTTCCTCAGCCCATGCTGTCTACGCCAACCCCCAACCTGTACCTTGGAAAGGATCCTCGCCATGCCTGAACGCACTGTATTTGAGTCCATATCCCACCGTCAGCTCGTCAGCGTGCCGCCGCAGGCCAGCGTCCTGGAAGCGGTATGGGCAATGACCGGGGCCCACTGCAGCTGTGTGCTCATCATCGACAAGGCCGGTGCCATGGTTGGCATACTCACCGAACACGATTTGTTGACGCGTGTGCTCGCCAAGACAATGGATCCCAAGACGACCCCCGTGTCCGCGGTGATGACCCATACCCCGCTCAGCGTGGAGCCTGAACTGAAGGCGGCGGAAGCGGTACTCCTCATGATTGAACACGGTGTTGGACACCTCCCCGTCATCTCTTCCACGTCCAAAATTCTGGGGGTGTTCTCGGTGCGTGACGCGTTGCCGCGCGAAATTGGCGACGCGGTGAGCCTGGCGGAATTCAACGATCAGGTGAACGACGCGATGGCTTGACCTTTGGAGCGATCCGGGCCGATTTCCGGATCGGCCTGGCTTCGGTCTTCGACAGATGCCTGAAATGGCCGTGTGCCAGCGCCGCCTTTCGCGTCTCTCGAAAACCAGGTCGTCTTTCAAGGCCCGGGACAATCCCGGCGTCTGGCGGCCTTGAGGTGCGGCCTGGCAGGCTACCGCCACCACCCATACCCCCCCGAATCGCCGCCCGCACTCGCGGGCCCGCCTTTACAGGAACGGCTCCGCACGCTTGAGCAGTTCCTCCAGGCCCGGCTCCTTCGGGTTGCGCGGCTTGCCGGGGTGGATCACCGACACCTGGCAGCTTTCTGCGGCCTCAACCAACTGCGCGTAGGTTCCGGCGTTGACGTCGGCGATGTAGGCCTGCTGATTGGCGTCGTAGGCGAACATCTTGTTGTTGATCGTCGTGCATTCGTTGCAGGTCGAGCAGCGCGCGGTCTCGATATAGGCTTCGTCGGGTGATCTTTCAGGCTCCTGCGCCACAGGGGCGATGGCCACAACCGGCGCGCCGGAATACCGCTGCCGCTGCCGCGGCACCCGGCACGCTGGCCGCAGGGACCCCGGCCTCGTGCTGCTGGCGCTCCTCCCAGGCCTTTTTCTCCCGGGCGAGCAGTTTTTCGGCGTGCGAATTGTGAACGCCGCCCAGTTCCTGAAGGCTGTGCCACATTTCGCGGCAGCGGCGCGCTTCCCGGATCAGTCGCTCGTCGACGATCACTTTCTGCAGCTCGTCCTTCGTGTCGAGCATGAGCAGACTGGGTACCTTTTCCGGCAGGCCCTTGCGCACCCGGGTGAGGGACTCATCGACCGGGATCATGTTGCCGTTCCATTTCGCCCTCGGAACCCGCGCAAAGTGCCTGGCGAAGCGGTGATCGCTGGCCACGAAATCGACCAGCGTGAAGGCAAGGTCCTGAGACACCCTCTGGTGCTGCTCGTCCTCGTAGGCAAAAGGCTGAATCGGCCAGTCCAGATCCACCTGCGAATTCGCCTCGAGGAAAAAGCGGGATGCCCAATTGGGCCCCGCCGAAGGGTCATAGGTGAAGGCCGGGAAGGCGCGCGACTCCATCGCCGCCGCCGATACCAGGTAGGACGGCAGGCCGGACATCCCTGGGCTCGCGCCGGAAAACACGCTGAACAGGGCCGGGCCGCTAAAGGTCAGCCCGCGCAGCACCCGATCACGGAACCGGAACAGGTTGGAACTGCTCGACTGCAGCACGTAGACTTCATTGAGTCCCATGGCCATGCTGGCGATCTGCCGGCTGCGCATTCCAGCAGTAAGGCTGTTCCCGCCATCCGACGACTCTTCGAGAATGTCATCGATCTGGAGCAACACCTTGATCGGCAGGCCCGAGGAAAGAATCTCCATCAAGCAGGCCTGCTCGACAGCCTGCATCTTCTCGGCGTTGATACAGACCAGATAGTCAGGAAACTGCTCCAGATCCTGCGGGTCCAGTCCATTGGCACCGAACTGCTCGAACAATGCATCGTGCCTGGATTCGCTGTAGTGGCCGTCAATCTCGAGCGTCGCGACAGCGATGGCCCGCGCAAGCTCGATCAGCCTGGGCATGCGTGCTTGAAACGCAGCCAGCGCATCCGTGCAGCTTTCAAAAAGGAAACCGTAGCGATCCACGGCGGGGACTTCGGTCGAAGACATCGCGGAAGCACCCACAAACTGCTGCGCGCGCAAGGTATCGAGCAGGTCGCGTATGCGCTTTTTCCGGCTCTCGGGAAACTCGGCCTTGGGCAAAGCAGTGGAAAGCATGTGCGACATGACGGAGAAATCGAACGCGTCGCCAAAGCCGGTCCCCACGGCTGCCTGCAGGTGCTCGGCGCTGCGCCCCTCGGCGGAACGTTCATGGTCGGCACGCAGGATGTCTGACAGCTTCAGCACCAGGCGATCGAGCTCCTTGCGGAACACCTCGGCCTTCTGCTTTTGCGCCGCCGTCCAGGCATGTTGCAGCAGGCGCGCTGGCAAAGCCGCGTCACAGTCAAGCACCGCGCCGTCCAGCTTGACGGCCGCGCGGGTGCGCCGCACGCTGTCGTCGAACAACCCATCCGAGCCCCGGGCACACCGGCCGGAGGCCATGTCCCACAGCGCGGAAAAAGACCCTTCGGCTCCACCCGCGCAGAGCCTGCGAATCTCCTGCTCCAGCCGCAGCACATGCTTCCTGATGCGCTCGCCGTCGCTGCCTCGCGCGACGCTCTCCAGGGCGCTGTCGACAATGCCCGACAGCGACTCGATGAATGGCCCCCCGTTGCGGCCATCAACCAGGACCAGCGGAAAGTCATAGCGAAGCTGGTCAAGATCCCGGTATCCGGCAAACAGAGCCGGGCGCAAGCCCAAGCCATCGACCGCATCCAAGTGCTCGGCCGGGCGTCTGCCGGTCAGGAAAAAGGCAATGTGTGCTTGTGTATCTGCGTCCATGACGGTATTGACCTGCCTTGCTGGTGGTGTTTGCCGGTTTCGTGCGCGGCGCCTGGGGCGCGCCGACGCTTCATGCTGCCTTTTGTTCCATTTCGTCGGGCCAGACTGTGTACTTGTCCAGTTCGGCATTGAGGCCTGCCCGCGTCAGCTCGGGCGTGCGCAACTTGTCTGAAAGCCTCAGGTCTTCGTAACAGGGAACTTCAGGATTGCGATACAGGATTCCGACGGGAATGGAATGCTGGCCGGAAGCAATTTCGCGGGCCCGATCGATGTTCGAAGGGTCGTGCTCCAGCTGATTCTTGTAGATCCTGGACGCCCCGGCACTGGGCTGCAGGCCATCCTCGTGATGGAGCAATTGAACCCGGTTGGGGTCATGCATCCACGGGTCGAGCGATTCTGGCAACCATTCAGGGCAGCGCTGCACGATGCGCACAAAGGACAAGCCCTTGTGGTGATAGGCCGCCTTGACGATATCGAACAGGACCTCAGGAATCCAGTCAACGGCCTGCGCGACGAAAGAGACGTTCTGGACACCCAGCGTCACCATCACGGGGTTCAAGGCTTCCAGGTAGCTGCCGCGCGGCGTGGTATTGCTCTTGGTGCCGATGGGGGATGTCGGTGAGGCCTGCTTCTTGGTCAGGCCATAAATCTGGTTGTCGTGCAGGAACACCGTGATGTTCATGTTGTAGCGGATGGCGTGAATCCAGTGCGCCGCGCCAATGCTGCAACAGTCCCCGTCACCGGTGTTGACGAACACCGTGAGGTCGGGTCGGGCCATCTTCACGCCTTCGGCGATCGGCAGCGCACGCCCGTGGATGCCGTGGAAACCATAGGTCTTCATGTAATGTGGGAAACGGCTCGAACACCCGATCCCCGACACGAACACGGTCTTTTCCGGCAGCAAGCCTTCATCCCGGCACAGCCTTTGCACTGCGGCAAGAATGGCGTTGTCGCCGCAACCGGTGCACCAGCGCGGCACGCCGCTCTGATAGTCTTCGAGTTCGAAGTGCTCGTCGCACATTTGCAGAAGGCACTCCGTGGCGGTCATCATGTTCATGGCTTTTGCTGCCTTTCTTGACTATGGCTTTTCCAGCCGTTCCAGGATCACGCGACGAATGGTGCCCGGCTTGATCGGCCGGCCCTTGACCTCGCTCCAGCAGTCCACGTCGACGAGGTAGCGCGAGCGCAACAGGATCGCCGCGGCGGAGTAACGGCGATTGGTCTCGTCGATGATCGCGTCTTCGGGGTTGTCGCTCCAGTTGCTTTCGATGGTCATGACCTTCTTGAAGCCCTGCATGATTTCCTTGATGCCTGGCGCCAGGGGTTGCAGGAACTGCAGGTGCATAGCCGACACCTTGCGGCCTTCCCCGCGCAAAGCCTCCACGGCCTCCTCGATCGCGCCCTTCGTGCTGCCCCAGCCGACGACCAGCAGATCGCCCTGCGCGTCGCCAAACACCCGCGGAGGCTTTAGCGTCTTCTGCAGGGCAGCGAGCTTCAGGCTGCGAAAGCGCAGCGTCTGCGCGTTGGTCTCGGCATCGTAGGCCACGTGGCTGTCGCGGTCATGCGCCAGTCCGGTCAGGGTGTGCATGCCACCGGGCTGGCCCGGAATGAAGCGGCGGGCAAGGCCCGTGGTGTCGTCCCAGTCGTAGGGCTTGGCGCCGGCCGGAATCGGGCTCTGGTCCACCGGTGGCGCCATCCACGACGGGTTGAAATTCGGGCGCGCAAACGGCTGCTGAGACGTCGCAAGGCCGGCATCGGACAGGACCACCACGACCATGTTGAAGGTTTCCGCGATCTTGCGCGCGGTGATGATCGAGTAGAAGCATTCCTCGATCGTGCCCGGCGCCATGACGACCTTCGGCGCATCGCCATGGCTGCCAAAGATCGCCGTCATGAGATCGCCCTGCTCCATCTTGGTCGGCTGGCCTGTGCTGGGCCCCCCGCGCTGCACGTTCACCACGACCAGCGGAATCTCGCCCATGACCGCGAGCCCGATCGCCTCCTGCTTCAGCGAATAGCCCGGGCCGGAGGTGATCGTGACCGTGCACTTGCTGGCGTAGGACGCCCCGATGGCAAACGCGCAGGCGGCGATCTCGTCCTCGGCCTGATGCACCAGTCCGCCGACGTTCTCGAACACTTCCGACAGGTAGTGCGACGCCGACGTCGCCGGTGTGATCGGGTACATGGCGCAAATTTCCATGCCCGAGGCCAGCACGCCCAGCGCAATCGCCGTGTTGCCGTTGACCACGACCTGCGGCTCGGTCGCGCGCACCGCCGGGATGCTGTAGCAGAAGTCCAGATTGGCCTGCGCCCATTGGTAGCCGGCTTCGAGCAGGCTGATGTTCGCATCGACCACGGCCTGGTTTTTCTTGCCGAAGGCCAGCAGGATCTGGTTCACCGCCAGTTTCAGCTCCAGGCTGTAAATCTGGCACAGCATGCCCAGCGCGAACATGTTCTTGCCGCGCTTGGCATCGGCGACGATCTTGCGGCACTCCTGCTCCATCGGGATTTCATACACGCGATAGCCTGCGGCCACGACGCGTTCGTAGGTCCCGATGTAGGACGCCGCGATCTTCGGGTCCGAATGCGTGCGCCATAGGCTTTCCAGCAGGATCGTGCAGCCCGGCTTCAGTTCCTTCGCCTGCACCCTTCCCAGCAGCACCTGCTCGTTGAAGGCGACCACGAAATCGGTCTCGTCACCCCCGTTGGTGATGTAGCCGGAGCCGATGCGAATCCGGTTGCCGCTGGCCCCCGCGACGCTGCGGGCTGGCGGGCGAATCTCGGCGGGGATGATCTCGGTGGTCCAGATGCCATTGCCCATCTGCGCGGCAATCGCGCCAAGGGATTGGCCGCACTTCTGGGCGCCCTCGCCGGAATCACTGATGATCTCGATGATGTGCTCCTTGAGCTTCACCACTGATTTCTTGCGGTCCGGCGTTTTGGTCATCTCCTCGGGCATTTCAACCGACAGGGACATGGTGGTCGCGTTCATGTTCATTGCGTAGCCTCTATTGAGCGTTCGGTCCGCGCGTTGGGGGGAGTCAACGATCCGCAACCCGCACGCGGGCGAAATTGCGTTCCCGGGTATCGATCCCGAACAGGGTTCCCGCGCCGGCTGCGTCCCCGCTGCCGCAGGCACGGGCGGTGTCGCGGATCCCGAGATAGGCCTTCATGCTGCGCGCGGCCTTGCGCCCGGCGCCCATGGCCTCGATCACGGTCGCCGCGCCGGTGACGATGTCGCCGCCGGCGAACACGCCCGCCACCGACGTTGCCAGGGTTTCGTCGGTGCCGATGTAGCCCCATTGGTTCAGCTTGAGCTTGGACGTCTGGCCCATGATCGGATTCGCATTGGTGCCGATCGCGTACACGATCAGATCGGCCTCGAAATCAAACTCGCTGCCGGCCACCGGCACCGGACGGCGCCGGCCGGAATCATCGGGTTCCCCCAGTTCCATGCGCACGCAACGCAGGCCGCGCACGCTGCCCTTGCCATCGTCCAGGACGGCGACCGGATTGGTGAGCCAGTGGTACTCCACGCCCTCCTGCTCGGCGTGATGGACCTCTTCGGCCCGGGCCGGTGCCTCGGTGCGCGAGCGGCGGTAAATGCAATACACCTTCTCCGCGCCCAGGCGCAAGGAAACGCGCATCGCATCCATCGCGGTGTTGCCCGCCCCGACCACGGCGACCCGCCTGCCGATCGGAAGCGGCGTGTCAAAGTTGGGGAAGTCCCGGGCCCGCATCAGGTTGCAGCGCGTCAGCAGCTCGTTGGCCGAGAGCACGCCGTTCAGCGAATCGCCAGGAATATTGAGCATCGTCGGATAGCCGGCGCCAACGCCGATGAACACCGCGTGAAAGCCCATCTCGTCGATCATCTGCTCGATGGTGAAAAGGCGGCCGACGAGTGTGTTGCATTCGAACTTGACGCCCAATTTCTTCAGGTTGTTGATCTCTGCGTCGATCACGGCGTTCGGCAGGCGGAAATCAGGAATGCCGTACTTCAGCACGCCGCCCGCCTCATGGAAGGCTTCATAGACGGTCACGTCGCAACCGGCCTTCGCCATGTCGGCCGCGCAGGCCATGCCGGCCGGCCCGGAGCCCACGATGCCGACCCGAAACCGGTTCGGCTCGATATACGGAATGTTGACCCAGCCTTCCCGGATGGCGGTGTCGCCGACAAACCGCTCCAGCCGGCCGATCGCGACCGCCTCCAGGGATTCGCCGACGGTACAAACGCCTTCGCACTGGTTCTCCTGGGGACACACCCGCCCGCAGACGGACGGCAGGAGATTGGTGCTGGTCAGGATGTCGTAGGCGCCGCGAAAGTTTTTCTCCCCGATCTTCTGGATGAACCCGGGGATATTGATGCCCACCGGGCAACCCGAGATGCAAGGTTCGTCCGGGCACATCAGGCAGCGTTCTGATTCGCGCAACGCCTCTTCGAGGCTGTAGCCGCAGGCCACCTCCTCGAAGTTCCGGGCCCGCACCTGCGCATCCTGCTCACGCATGGGCGTGCGCTCCTGCGGAATCGTTCGTATCGTCTTCTTCTTGGCCATCACCTTGTCCTCAAGTGACTGTCCGGACGTCTGGCGCGTCAAGGCAGCGCCCCAATGCCGTGAATCTGGTCTTCGAAGCCGGTCTATTGCTCCAGCGCGCTGGCGTCCCCTTGCATCGTCATGCGACAGCTCTCGGACCATCGCTCGTGGGCCGACTTCTCGACCTCGGTGTAGCGCTTCAGGCGCAGCATCAGGTCGTCGAAATCAACCAGATGGCCGTCAAAGTCCGGGCCGTCCACACAGGCGAACTTCACCTGATCGCCCACCTTCACCCGGCAGCCACCGCACATCCCGGTGCCGTCCACCATGATCGGGTTGACACTCACCATGGTCTTGATCTTGTAGGGCCGCGTCGCGTCGGCACACGCCTTCATCATCACGGGGGGGCCGATCGCAATGACCTCGTCAATGTCAGGATGCTGCGCCAGCGCGACCGCGATGCCGTCCGTGATCATCCCCTTCATGCCGGCCGAGCCGTCGTTGGTGCACAGAATGAGTTCATCGCAGGCGGCCCGGAACTTGTCCTCCCAGAAAACAAGCGCCTTGCTGCGAAAACCGAGGACCGCGATCACGTACGCGCCGTTCTGCTTGCACCCGCGCGCCTGGGGGAAGATCGGGGCGACACCCAGACCGCCGCCCACGCACAGCACTTTTTTCGCATGGCTGACCGGGCTCGGTACGCCCATGGGGCCGACCATCGCGTACAGCGAAGTGCCGACCCGGCATTCCTTCTGCATTTCCCGCGTCGTCTTGCCGACCGCCTGAATCACCAGGGTGATGGTTCCCTTCACGCTGTCGAAGTCCGCAATGGTCAGCGGAATGCGCTCGCCATGTTCGTTCAGCATGACAATCACGAATTGCCCTGGCTTGGCGGCCTTGGCCATCAGGGGATGGCGCACCTCAAGCAAGTACGTCACGTCCGAGAAATCCTCTCGCGCCACGATCTCAAAGTTGGACATAGCAGTCACTTTCATGTTCAGCCAGCCGAGTCAGACGACGTGTTCCGGCAATTCCCGAGCTTCGCCAACCCACCGCCCGCAACGTCCCTTGCGGGATGTCGAAAGTGTCTACCTGTGACCGGCAGGCGCTTTGACGTATATCAACATGGAAACAGATTGATGATCCGGCCTGGGGAAACTCAATTTCTGTTCGAACGGGTTCGTTCGACGATCGACGGGCGGGCAGAATAGGCTATCGGACCCGTCCGCTCCTGCCCCTTCCCGCCCGATGCTCCTCGCCGCCTACCCCTTGCTGAAATCAGCCCACATGGCCCTGGTCGGGGCCAGCGTGCTGCTGTTCGTGCTGCGCGGCGTGGCCACGCTCGCGGACGCGCGCTGGCCGATGAACCCGGGCGTGCGCTGGACCAGCGTGGCCATCGACACCGCCCTGCTGCTGGCCGGCGTCAGCCTGTGGGGGTTGCTGGGCACGCCCCTGACGGGCCAGGCCTGGCTCGGCGTCAAGCTCCTGCTGTTGCCGGTATACGTGGTGCTGGGTTCCTATCGCGCTCAAGCGCGCGCGGGGCCGGGCCGCCAGGGCCGTGTTTTTCGGGCTGGCGCTGGTCACCGTCGGCTTCATGGTGGCGGTGGCCGTGGCCCATCACCCGTTGGGGCCGTGGGCGCACTGACGGCATCCGGCAAGCTGCGCCGGGGCGTCGCGCGCCCTCGGACCTGTTGTGACTGCGTTTGATGATCCTGATTCAATAGCAGACTATCACCATTCCACGCTGGGTTGGTGCCCAAAAAGCTTGAATGCCCGGATACCTGCCCTTTTCACACCACCGCCGCCAGCCGGCTGGCCTGGTCAATGGCGCGCTTGGCGTCCAGCTCCGACGCCTCGAAGGCGCCGCCTACCAGCGTGGCCTTCACGCCCGCCGCCACCAGTTCGTCGTACAGGTCGCGCAGCGGCAGCTGGCCGGCGCAGACGATCACCGTGTCCACCTCCAGCAGTTGCGGCTCGCCGTGCACGCGCACATGCAGGCCGGCGTCGTCCACCTTCAGGTATTCCACGCCATTGACCAAACGCACACCCCGGCGCGCCAGCGTGGCGCGGTGCGTCCAGCCGGTCGTGCGGCCCAGCGTCTTGCCCACGGGGTCCGTCTTGCGCTGCAGCAGCGTCACGCTGCGCCCGCTGGAGGCCACCTGCGGCATCACGCCGGTCACGCCTCCGCGCGGGTGGTTGGCAAAGTCGATGCCCCACTCGCGCGCGAACACGTCGATGTCGGTCGCGCCCGACGGCCCGGCGTGCGTGATGAGTTCCGCCACGTCAAAGCCGATGCCGCCCGCCCCCATGATCGCCACGCGCTGGCCCACCGGCTGGCGGCCAAGGATCACGTCGATGTAGCTCACCACCTTGGGGTGCCCGATCCCCTCGATCTCGGGCCGGCGCGGCGCAATGCCGGTGGCCACGATCACCTCGTCGAAGCCGCCGGCCTGCAGCGCCGCCGCGTCCACCCGCGTGCCCAGGCGCAGCTCGATGCCGTGCACGTCGATCATCCGGCGGTAGTAGCGCAGCGTCTCGAAAAACTCTTCCTTGCCGGGAATGCGCTTGGCCAGGTTGAACTGCCCGCCGATCTCCGGGGCGCTGTCGAACAGCGTCACCGTGTGCCCGCGCTGCGCCGCCACCGTGGCGTAGGCCAGCCCGGCCGGCCCGGCGCCCACCACGGCCAGCCGCTTGGGCGCGGGCGTCGGCGCGTAGTTCAGCAGCGTCTCGTTGCAGGCGCGCGGGTTGACCAGGCAGCTCACCTGCTTGTAGCCGCCAAAGGTGTGGTCCAGGCAGGCCTGGTTGCAGGCGATGCAGGTGTTGATTTCGTCCTCGCGGCCTTCGCGCGCCTTGTTCACCCACTCCGGGTCGGCCAGCATGGGCCGCGCCATCGACACCAGGTCCGCATCGCCGCGCGCCAGCACGGATTCGGCCACCTCGGGCATGTTGATGCGGTTGCTGGTGATCACCGGCACCGTCACCACCTGGCGCAGCCGCCCGGTGACCGACGCAAAGGCCGCGCGCGGCACCATGGTGGCGATGGTGGGCACCGGGGCCTCGTGCCAGCAGAAATGCGTGCTGAGGATGTTGGCGCCGGCCGCTTCCACCGCGCGCGCCAGCGTCACGATCTCGTCCCAGGCCAGCCCGCCTTCGAGCATGTCCATCGCGGAAATGCGGAAGATCAGGATGAAATCCGGCCCCACGGCCGCGCGCACCCGGCGCACCACCTCCACAGGGAAGCGCATGCGGTGCTCGAACGGGCCGCCCCAGGCGTCGGTGCGCTGGTTGGTCTTTTCGACCAGAAAGGTGGACAGCAGGTAGCCCGCCGAGCCGATGATCTCCACCCCGTCGTACCCCGCCTGGCGGGCGAGCGCGGCGCAGTTGGCAAAGTCGGCCAGCTGTTTCTCAATGCCGGCCTCGTCCAGCGCCTGCGGCGTGAAGGGCGCGATGCGCGACTTCACCGCCGAGGGCGCCACGCACGCCGGGTTGGGCGCCAGCGCGCCCATGTGCAGGATCTGCATGCAGATCTTCACGTCCGCATCGGCCGCGTGCACCGCGTCGGTGATCAGCCGGTGCTGGCCGGCCTCTTCGGGCGTGGACAGCTTGGCGCCAAAGCCGCCCTCCTCGTTGGGCGGAATGCCCCCGGTGATGATCATCCCCACCCCGCCGCGCACCCGCTCCGCATAGTAGGCCGCCAGCCGCGCAAAACCGCCCTCCGCCTCTTCCAGCCCCGTGTGCATCGAGCCCATCAGCACCCGGTTTTTCAGGCGGGTGAAGCCGAGGTCGAGGGGGGCGAAGAGGTGGGGGTAGCGGGGGTGGGTGTGCATTGCAGTGGGATCCGTGAAGGGGGCGACATGGCCAGCGAGCATTAAAGCCGGCTTTGGCGGTGGTCGAAAAGGCGGGATACCCTCCAACATGCAACCGACGTGACGCCTGCCATTCGCCCAGCGCCGTTCGGCCCCACATCAGGTCTGGTCGGATAGACTGATTCTTTCCTTCGACCAACGGCGGCCACCTCCCGTTCCTTCAACACTACCCAGGGAAATTCATGAAGTTGCTCATCCTCGGCGCCACCGGCAACATGGGCCAGCGGCTGCTCGCCCAGGGGCTGGCGCGCGGCCACGCCATCACCGCGTTCGTGCGCAACCGCGCCAAGCTGGCACAGCAACTGGGCACGGCCATGCCGCCCGGCCTGTCGATCTTCGAGGGCGACGTGAACGACGCCACCGCACTGCGCGCCGCCATGACGGGGCAGGACGGGGTGATCAACTGCGCGGGCTACGTGGCCGACGGCGCGGCGTTCATCGAACTGGTGGACCGGGTGGTCACGCAAGCCGAGGCGGCGTTGGGGCCGGGTGGGCGCTTGTGGCTGTTCGGTGGCGCGGCCGCGCTGGACGTGCCGGGCACGGACATCATGGGTGTGGACCTGCCGGGCGTGCCGGCGATCTACCGGGCGCACCAGACCAATTACAGGCGTGTGGCGGCATCAAAGCTGGACTGGTCGCTGATGTGCCCGGGGCCGATGGTGCCCTCCGCCAACGGGCGCCCGCGCCCCGACCTGCGCATCTCCAAAGATGTATGGCCCTTCCCCCGGCCGGGCTACACCCGCTGGCTGCCACGCATTGCGACTTCGCTGGCGTTCAAGAGTCACGCGCCGGAGCTGATCGTGTCGTATGACGATGTGGCCGCGGTGCTGCTTGACCATCTGCCAGCCGGTGGCCGCTTCAGCCGCGCGCGCGTGGGCGTGGCGCTGCCCGAGGGGCAACGCGGCGAGAAAGTTTATGAGCAGGCGGGCAAGACGGTGAAGATCGGGTAGCACGGGGGATGGTCAGCCGATGCCCCCCGTCACGCCAGCTCAAACACCGCCATGCTCTCCACGTGCGCCGTGTGCGGGAACATGTTGACCACGCCGGCCAGCACGCAGCGGTAGCCGCCCAGGTGCACCAGCAGGCCGGCATCGCGCGCCAGGGTGGCGGGGTTGCAGCTGACGTAGACGATGCGCTTCGGCGGCGTCCAGTGCTGCGCGCCGGGCGGCAGCGGCGGCGCATCTTCGGCACCGATGTGCGCCTGGTGCAGGTCGGCGACGGCCTTGGCCAGCGCGAAGGCGCCTTCGCGTGGTGGATCGACCAGCCATTTGTCGGCGCTGCCGTCGGCCACCAGCATGGCAGGCGTCATCTCGAAAAGGTTTCTCGCTACAAACTCCGTAGCGCAGAGTGACCGCAGCGCGCTGGGATCGGCCCTGTTTTTCTCATAATTTTCCCGGGAGCGGGCGACCAGGGTCTCGCTGCCCTCGATGCCCAGCACTTCGCGCGCCTGGGTGGCCAGTGGCAGCGTGAAGTTGCCCAAGCCGCAGAACCAGTCGATCACGCGCTCGGTCTTCTCGACGGCCAGCAGGCGCAACGCGCGCGACACCAGCACACGGTTGATGTGCGGGTTGACCTGGGTGAAATCGGTCGGCTTGAAGGGCATGGTGATGCCGAAATCGGGCAAGGCATAGGCCAGTTCGGTGCCACCTTCATCGAGCAGATGCACCGTTTCGGGGCCTTTGGGCTGCAGCCACCATTGCACGTCATATTGCACCGCAAAGGTGCGCAGGCGGGTCAGGTCATCGTCGGACAGTGGCTCCAAATGGCGCAGCACCAGCGCGGTGACGTCATCGCCGCCGGCGAGTTCGATCTGCGGCAGGGTCTCGCGTGCGTCCATGCTGAAAATCAGCGTGCGCAGCGGCAGCAGCATGGCATTGACGTGGGGCGGCAGCACATGGCATTCGCGGATGTCTGCCACGTAGCGGCTCTTGCGCTCGTGAAAGCCCACCAGCACCTCGCCCTTCTTGTGCACATAGCGCACCGACAGGCGCGCCCGGTATCGGTAGCCCCAGGTCGGCCCCTCGATCGGGCGCAGCAGAGTTTCCGATTTCACCTTGCCAAGGTGCCAGAGGTTGTCTTCCAGGACGCGCTGCTTGACCGCCACCTGGGCGGCCGCGTGAAGGTGCTGCATCTTGCAGCCGCCGCAGGCGCCGGTGTGCAGGCCGAAGTGCGGGCAGCCGGGGCGCACGCGTTGCGACGATTCCTGGTGGATGGCCGTCATCGTGCCGGCCTCCCAGCTGCCCTTCTTGCGGTGCACGTTCATGCTGACCACCTCGAAGGGCAGCGCGCCTTCGATGAAGACGACCTTGCCGTCGGGCTTGTGGGCGATGCCCTGGGCTTCGATGTCGAGCGATTCGACGCGCAGCCAGCCGGGGGGCAGGCTGTCGGCCTGGGGCGTTTCGGGGACGGTTTTAGGAGCGGCTTCGGGAACAGTTGCGGCAGAGGTGGCGTCGGTCATGGCCCGGATTGTCTCAGGCCATGGCCGCGCACCGCAGCAGCAGGGGGGTCAGGCCGCCGAGGGCACCAGGAAATCGCGGCTGATGCGCCCGCCCAGCGTGTTGACCCGGTCCAGGAACTGTGTAAGGTAGGCGTGCAGGCCGGTGGCCAGGATTTCATCAATGCGGCTGAACTCCAGGTCAGCACGCAGGCGGCCAGCATGGCGCAAGGTCTCGCTGTTCGGGTCGCTGGCCACCAGCCGCAAGTTGCTCACCACTTCGTTGAGGCTGGCGTGCAGCGAGCGCGGCATGTCGGAGCGCAAGATCAGCAGTTCGGCCACGCGCGCCGGCTTGATCACGTCACGGTACACCTTGCGGTAGATCTCGAAGCCGCTGACGCTGCGCAGGATAGCGCTCCAGTGGTAGAAGTCATACTCCTGCTCCGCCTCGCCGCCGTTGCCGAGAAAGTCGGTTTCCATCGCGTGGAACTTCACATCCACCAGGCGGGCCGTGTTGTCAGCCCGCTCCAGGAACGTGCCAAGTCGCATGAAGTACAGCGCCTCGTCCATCAGCATCGTGCCCACGGTGACGCCGCGCGACAGGTGCGAGCGGAACTTCACCCACTCGAAGAACTTGCCTGGATCGGCTTCGAAGGCGCCACTCTTCAGCATGCGGTTGACCTCCAGCCAGGTCGTGTTCTGGGTCTCCCAGACCTCGGTGGTCAGGGCGCCGCGCACAGCCCGGGCATTTTCACGGGCAGCGCGCAGGCAGGAGATGATCGATGAAGGGTTGTCCTCGTCCCTCACCATGAACTCCATCACGCTACGGGGCGTGACTTCGCCATGTTTCTCAGTGTAGGACGGCAGCAGCTCGCTGATGGACAGCAGCCCCTGCCAGCCCACCTGCGCCGCGGCAGCCGACTGCGGCAGCAGCGAGGTCTCGTAGTTCACATTGAGCATGCGGGAAGTGTTTTCAGCGCGCTCGGTGTAGCGGGACATCCAGAACAGGTGATCGGCGGTACGTGAAAGCATTTTTTTCTCCGGGGGAGCCATGGATCCCGGGCCGGGCCCGGGATGAAAATTCGTCAGGCTTCAAGAATCCAGGTGTCCTTGGTGCCACCGCCCTGTGACGAGTTCACCACCAGCGAGCCGTCCTTCAGTGCGACGCGCGTCAGGCCGCCGGGCACCATCTGCACCGTCTTGGCCGACAACACGAACGGCCGCAGATCGATGTGGCGCGGCGCAATGCCAGAATCCACATAGGTCGGGCAGCTCGACAGGCTCAGCGTGGGCTGGGCGATATAGCCCGACGGGTTGGCGAGAACCGCCTTGCTGAAGTCCTCGATCTCGGCCTTGGTGGCGGCCGGCCCTACCAGCATGCCGTAGCCTCCCGCGCCGTGCACCTCCTTGACCACCAGATCCTTCATGTTCGCCATGACGTACTTCAGGTCGTCCGCGTTGCGGCACATGTAGGTGGGCACGTTGTTCAGGATGGGCTTTTCGCCGAGGTAGAACTCGATCATCTTCGGCACGTAGGGGTAGATCGACTTGTCGTCGGCCACGCCAGTGCCCACGGCATTGCAAATGGCGACGTTGCCCGCGCGGTAGGCCCCCATCAGGCCTTCGCAGCCCAGGGTGGAGGTCGGGCGGAACGCCAGCGGGTCCAGGAAATCGTCGTCCACGCGGCGGTAGATCACGTCCACGCGCTTCGGCCCGCGCGTGGTGCGCATGTAGACAAAGTTGTCCTTGACGAACAGGTCCTGCCCCTCGACCAGCTCGATGCCCATCTGCTGGGCCAGGAAGGCGTGCTCGAAATAGGCGCTGTTGTACATGCCGGGCGTCAGCACCACCACGGTGGGTTCGGCCGTCGTGGCCGGGGAGCTGGCGCGCAGGGTTTCCAGAAGCAGGTCGGGGTAATGCGCCACCGGGGCCACGCGATTGCGGGCAAAAAGGTCGGGGAACAGCCGCATCATCATCTTGCGGTTTTCCAGCATGTAGCTCACGCCGCTGGGCACGCGCAGGTTGTCCTCCAGCACGTAGTACTCGCCCTTGCCCTGGGCATCGGGCGCACGCACGATGTCGATGCCGCTGATGTGCGAATAGACGTTGTTCGGCACGTCCACCCCCATCATCTCGGGGCGGAACTGCGCATTGCCCTCGATCTGCTCACGCGGCACCACGCCGGCCTTGAGGATTTCCTGGTCGTGGTAGACGTCATGGATGAACCGGTTGAGCGCCGTGACGCGCTGCACCAGGCCCTGCTCCATGCTGGCCCATTCGTGGGCCGGGATGATGCGCGGGATCAGATCAAAGGGAATCAGGCGCTCGGTGCCCGAGCCGTCCTCGTCCTTGGCGCCATAGACGGCAAAAGTGATGCCGACCCGACGGAAGATCATCTCGGCCTCTTCGCGGCGCGAGCGCATGACATCGTCAGGCTGGCGGGCCAGCCATTGGGCGTACGCCTCGTAGTGCGCCCGAACGCCTTCGCCCGGCACCTGCCCCTGGCTCTGCGACTGGCTCTGGCCTGACCCGCTTTTGCAGGGATCAGCTTCTCATACATTTCATCGAATTTCAGCATTGCGCTTCTCCTGCCGACAGGATAGCAAGTTGCGCGCCAGCTTGGTGCACAGCCTGCCGGTTGATTCAAGGGGAAATAAGGTTTCGTCGCCCCCCTTGATCATCGTCAATTTCAGCTGAAAAGGTGCGATCAGGGTACGACGTGATGCCAGTAGCGCTTCGCCACGTCCCGCTGGCAACGCACTTCAGGGCCATCTGATGACCACATCGCCGCGCCGCAGCGGGCGGAATCGACCACCCGGATGCCGCGTTCGCGGTAGCGCTCCAGCACCGTCGGCGCCGGGTGGCCGAAGCGGTTGCGGTAGCCGGCCTGGGCCAGCGCTACCTTGGGCAACACGGCGTCCAGAAAGGCCGGGGTGGACGAAGTCTTGCTGCCGTGGTGCGGCATGAGCAGCACATCGACCCTTGAAACCTCGCCCGACTCCACCAGCCGCGCCTCCTGCGGGGCCTCGATGTCGCCCACCAGCAGGGCCGTGCGCTGGCCGTTGCCGATGCGCAGCACGCAGCTCATGGCGTTCGACCGGGCCCCGCTGTCGTAGTCGGCGGCCAGGGGATGCAGGATTTCGAAGGCCACGCCGTCCCAGTTCCAGCGTTGCCCGGCCACACAGCGGATCGCCGCACGCGGTGCCTGCAACTCGTGACCGTCCTCGATGGAGCTCAGCAATCCGGCCTGCGGCTGCATGGCCAGCACGGCGCGGGCGCCGCCGGTGTGGTCGGTGTCGCGGTGGCTCAGCACAAGGGTGTCCACGCGCTCGTCCAGCGCGCGCAGCAGCGGCACCAGCACGCGGTGCCCGGCGTCGCTCTCGGCGGAAAAGCGCGGTCCGGCGTCGTAAACCAGCGTGTGGCCAGTGGTGCGCACGACGACGGCGTTGCCCTGCCCGATGTCGGCTGCCAGCAGCTCGAACTCTCCCGCCGGCGGCCGCGGTGCCTGCCAAAGCAGCACGGGAAGCAGCAGCGGCAAGCCCAGCACCCGCATCCCCCAGGGCAGGCGTGCCGCCAGCAGCACGCCGCCGAGCACGCCGGCCGCCCCGGCCCAGACCGGCGCAGCCGCGACCGAAACGGTCGCGAAAGGCAGGCCCGCCAGAAAACCGAGTCCGCCTGCCAAGGGTTGCAGCGCCCAGGCCGCCGCGTCCCACAGCATGGGCACCATGACGCCGCCCAGCGCCAGCGGCGTGACCACCAGCGTGACCCAGGGAATCGCCAGCAGGTTGGCCACGAGCCCCACCACCGACACCTGTCCGAACAGCAGCAGGCTCAAGGGCGTCAGCGCAAGCGTCACCACCCACTGCTCGCCCAGCAACTGACGGGATTTATGAACGAAATGGCGCCACCCCATTGTCGGACGGTCCTCATAAGCTCCCGAATCCGTAGCAAACAACACGCCAACAGCGACAAAGCTCAGCCAGAAGCCGGCCTGCATCAGCGCCCATGGGTCCAGCGCGACCACCACGGCGCAGGCCAGCAGCCAGACGGTGGGCCACGGCCACTGCCGGCCGCTCAGGCGCAGCGCGCCCACAGTGGCCAGCATCCAGATCGTGCGCTGTGCCGGCACGCCCCAGCCGCTGAACAGCGCATAGGCCGCTGCGAGCGCCACGCCGCCGATCAGCGCAGCGCTGGGCGCAGGCAGCCACAGGCACAGCCGCCAGCCCCACAGCGCGGTGCGCCGCCACAGCGCGCCGATCAGTGCCGCGGCCACCCAGGCGAAGAGCGTGATGTGCAGTCCGGAGATGCTCATCAGGTGCGCCACACCGGTGGCGCGAAAGATGTCCCAGTCAGCGCGCTCGATGGCGGCCTGGTCGCCAGTGACAAGCGCGGCCAGGATGCCGGCGCTGCGCGCGCGCTCCGGCGTGCCGTCGGCCACGCGCGCCAGGATCGCGTCGCGCACCGAATGGCGTGCACGCTCCACCGGGTGCCAGGCCGTCACGGCCCGCCGCTGCGGCACCGGGTCTTTCAGCCCGGAGCGCACATAGCCCGTGGCCTGCACGCCCTGCTCCCACAGCCAGAGTTCGTAATCGAAGCCGTGCGGATTGAGGTTGCCGTGCGGTGCCTTCAGGCGCACCGTCATCTGCCAGCGTTCGCCAGGGCGCAGGTCGGCTGGCTGGCGCTGCAGTTCCAGCGTGGCGCCATCCATTCCCATGGATGCGCCGCCGTACCAGCCCAGCAGCACCTGCGGCGGCACGGCCACCGGCACGCCGTCCAGCGCCGCCGCTTCGACATTCAGCCGGAAACGCACGCCGCCCTCGTTGCGTTGTGGCATGGCAGCCACCACCCCCACGACAGCCAGGTCACGCCCTTCCAGTGCCGGATTCAGGCCGTGTTCCAGAAAGGCGCCCGCTCTCAGGCCGCAGAGCGCGAAGCCCAGTGCCAGCGCACCGACACCCCAGATCAGCCCGCGCAGAATGCGAGCGCCACGCAGCGGTCGCCAGCTTGATATTTTTATAATAGCAAGCAATGTCCATAGGGCAAAGGGAACGGCTATAACGGCGGCATAATTCAGCCAGAACCACAGCTCCCGCTGCTGCAATTGCATCGCGCTGCCCGCCACAAAGCCCGCCAGCACCACCGAACCCGTCCAAAGGCCGCCCCTCGGGCTGCTTTCATCCGGCATCAAGGCGTCTTGCATCACGCCATGCTAAACGGACATGCCGAAAGTCCTGCCGACTGGCTCAGGTCTTGCTAGGATCAAGGCAGGCGCCGAAACACGCTGCCAGACCCAGCGCCGCATGAAGGCGCACTGAATCGAACCGAGTCAACCCGAGAAGCGAATGTCCATCCACGCCGCCCTGAACCACGTCACCCACTACAAATACGACCGCCCGGTCACGCTGGGGCCCCAGGTGGTTCGCCTGCGGCCCGCGCCGCACTGCCGCAGCAACATCATTTCGTATTCGCTGAAGATCGAGCCGACGGGCCATTTCGTCAACTGGCAGCAGGACCCGTTCGCCAACTACCAGGCGCGCCTGGTGTTCCCCGAGAAGGCCACCGAGTTCAAGGTCACGGTGGACCTGGTGGTCGAGATGGCGGTCTACAACCCCTTCGACTTTTTCCTCGAACCCGAGGCCGAGGAATTCCCCTTCACCTACGAGGCCAGCCTCAAGCAGGAGCTCGCACCCTACCTGATCGCCGACCCGGTCACGCCGCTGGTGCAGGCCTACCTGGACAAGATCGACCGCACCAAGCGCCGCAGCGTGATCTTCCTGGTGGACCTGAACCAGATGGTGCAGAAGTCCGTCAACTACACCATCCGCATGGAACCCGGCGTGCAGACGCCCGAGGAAACCCTGGAAAAAGCCAGCGGCTCCTGCCGCGACTCGGCCTGGCTGATGGTGCAGCTGCTGCGCAACTGCGGGCTGGCCGCGCGCTTTGTGTCCGGCTACCTGATCCAGCTCAAGTCCGACGTGAAGGCGCTGGACGGCCCCAGCGGCACCGAAGTCGATTTCACCGACCTCCACGCCTGGTGCGAGGTCTACCTGCCCGGCGCGGGCTGGGTCGGGCTGGATGCCACCTCGGGCCTTCTGGCCGGTGAGGGCCACATTCCGCTGGCCTGCACGCCCACCCCGTCAAGCGCCGCGCCCATCGAAGGCGGCGTCGACGAATGCGAGGTCGAGTTCGCCCACCACATGCAGGTCACGCGCATCTACGAATCGCCCCGGGTCACCCTGCCCTACACCGACGACCAGTGGGCGGCAGTGATGGCCCTGGGCGCCGAGGTGGACGAGGAACTTCGCAGTGGCGACGTGCGCCTGACCATGGGCGGCGAACCGACCTTCGTGGCCGTGGAAGACCGCGACGCCGCCGAATGGAACACCGATGCGCTGGGCCCGACCAAGCGCGGCCTGGCCACGGCACTGGTGCACAAGCTGCGCGCCGAATACGGCCAGGGCGGCTTCCTGCACTTTGGCCAGGGCAAGTGGTACCCGGGCGAGCAACTGCCACGCTGGGCCCTGGGCATCTACTGGCGCGAGGACGGCCAGCCCTGCTGGCGCGATCCGGCCCTGTTCGCCGACGAGCGCGCCCCCAGCCACTACACCAGCGAAGACGCACGCCGCTTCACGCACCTGCTGGCCGAGAAACTCGGCGTCACCGGCAAGCACATCGAGGCTGGCCATGAAGACGTCTGGTACTACCTGTGGCGCGAGCGCCGCCTGCCGGTCAACGTGGACCCGTTCGATTCGAAGCTCGACGACGAGATGGAACGCAGCCGGTTGCGCCGCGTGTTCGAGCAGAAGCTCGACGCCGTGATCGGCTACGTGCTGCCCCTGCAGGCGCCCGAGGCCGGCGCCGTGGTCAGCGGCTCACGCTGGCGCACCGGCCCATGGTTCCTGCGCGACGAGCGCATGTACCTGATGCCCGGCGACTCGCCAATGGGCTACCGGCTGCCGCTGGACTCCCTGCCCTGGGTCAGCAAGTCCGACTACCCCTACCTGATCGAGCAGGACCCCTACGCCGTGCGCACGGCTTTGCCGCACGCCGCCACACTGCGCGCCCAGTACAACGCGCTGCAGGACGGCCCGACCGACTACACCGCCCACACCACGGGCGGCGGCTTTGCCGAAGGCGGTGTGGTCGCGGTGCAAGGCCAGGGTCATGGCACGGGCAGCGCCGCCAGTCGCCTGAGCGCGGCCCGCGCCAACCTGCTGGGCCAGGCGCAGCCTTCGCATGCCAGCACCACGGTCGATGCCAACCGCGTGCCGAAGCCGGGCGAATCCGCCCACTGGATCAACCGCAGTGCGCTGTGCGTCGAAGTGCGCGACCCACGCCGCTCCAACGGTCCCAAGGCTGAAGCCGTGGGCACGAAGAGCGGTGTCTTGTATGTCTTCATGCCGCCGGTGGCGCTGCTGGAGGACTACCTCGACCTGCTCGCCGCCATTGAAGCCACGGCAGAGCAGCTCAAAGTGAAAATCGTGCTGGAAGGCTACCCGCCCCCGCGCGACCCGCGCCTTAAGGTGCTGGCCGTGACGCCCGACCCCGGCGTGATCGAGGTCAACATCCACCCCGCGAAGAACTGGGGCGAACTGGTGGAGCACACCGAGTTCCTCTACAACGCCGCGTTCGAGACCCGCCTGTCGGCCGAAAAATTCATGACCGACGGCCGCCACACCGGCACCGGCGGCGGCAACCATTTCGTGATGGGCGGCGCCACGCCCTCGGACAGCCCGTTCCTGCGCAAGCCCGAGTTGCTGGCCAGCCTGATCCTTTACTGGCACAACCATCCCAGCCTGAGCTATCTGTTCAGTGGCATGTTCGTCGGCCCGACCAGCCAGGCCCCGCGCGTCGACGAAGCCCGCAACGACCAGCTCTACGAGCTGGAAATCGCACTGCAGGAGATCCACGCCAACCGCGAAAAATACGGCGAGGACATGCCCCCGTGGCTGGTGGACCGCACGCTGCGCAACATCCTGGTCGACGTGACCGGCAACACCCACCGCAGCGAGTTCTGCATCGACAAGCTGTATTCGCCCGACTCATCGACCGGCCGGCTGGGCCTGCTGGAGCTGCGCGCCTTCGAGATGCCGCCGCACGCCCGCATGAGCATTGCTCAGCAATTGCTGCTGCGCGCGTTGGTGGCGCGTTTCTGGCGCGACCCGTACCACGCGCCGGTCACGCGCTGGGGCACCGAGCTGCACGACCGTTTCCTGCTGCCGACCTTCATCAAGATGGACTTCGCGGACATCATGACCGAGATGCGCGATGCCGGGTTCGGCTTTGACGACGCCTGGTTCGCGCCGCACTTCGAGTTCCGCTTCCCGCTGGTCGGCGAGGTCAAGAGCATGGGCATCGAGCTCACGTTGCGCAACGCGCTGGAGCCCTGGCACGTGATGGGCGAGGAAGGCTCGGCCGGCGGCACCGTGCGCTATGTCGATTCATCGCTGGAGCGCATCGAGGTGCGCGTCACCGGCCTGAACCAGAGCCGCTACGTGATCACCTGCAACGGCGAACCGTTGCCGCTGCAGTCCACCGGCACCACCGGCGAGTTCGTGGCCGGCGTGCGCTACAAGGCGTGGAACCCGCCGTCGGCGCTGCACCCTTCCATTGCCGTGCATGCGCCGCTGACCTTCGACATCGTGGACACCTGGATGAAGCATTCGCTGGGTGGCTGCCAGTACCACGTGGCGCATCCGGGCGGCCTGAGCTACGAGAGCTTCCCGGTCAACTCGTTCGAGGCCGAGAGCCGGCGCCTGTCGCGCTTCGTGCGCATGGGCCACACGCCGGGCCGGATGGACGTGCCGCCGGCGAGCATCAATGTGCCGGGCAGCCGGGAGTTCCCGTTCACGCTGGACCTGCGCCGGCAGCTGTAGAAAATCGCCCACCCCGGTCATTTGACGTATTTCCAGATTATTTCCGGCGATTCCCAGCGTCAAATGGCCGTAGTTCGCTCTTCTTTTTATAGTATTTCAAGCGCTGGCAGAGACCGTGAAGCGGTTCGCCGCGGGCTACAGAACCGCTGGCAATCCGGGTAAGCCCCAGCCCGCTGGATGCGACAATCGACCGCTGTGGAAAATCCCGCCCCAACCCCCTCGACCGACGCTCCCGAAGACCTCTCGCCAGCGGCCATGGCCGCTGCCTTGGCGTCGGCGGCGGAAGAAGGTCACTTTGACGAACTGCGGGGACGCACTGCCCGGGATGACGAGACCTATACACAAGAACTGTCCGACAAATGGGTCCAGTTCTTTGACGCACTGGGCACCGACGGATTCGCCGACCTGAATCACCGCACCGAGACGCTGCAGCGCCAGATCCGTGACAACGGCGTCAGCTACAACGTCTACGCAGACACCACCGGCCCGCAACGCCCCTGGGAACTTGACCTGTTCCCCCTGATCGTGTCGCCCGAGAGCTGGCGCCAGATCGAGGCCGGTGTGCTGCAGCGCGTGCGCGTGCTCGACCGGGTGATGGCCGACGTGTATGGCCCGCGCGAACTGCTCAAGGCCGGGCTCCTGCCGCCCGCGCTGGTGCGCGGGCACCCTGGCTACCTGCGCGCCATGCACGGCGTGGCGCCGGTGGGCGGCACCTACCTGCATATCGCGGCCTTCGACCTGGCTCGCGGGCCGGACGGCAACTGGTGGGTGGTGTCGCAGCGCACCCAGGCGCCCTCGGGCCTGGGCTACCTGCTGGAGAACCGGGTATCGATCTCGCGCCTGTTCCCGAAAGCTTTCGAGGCCATGCACGTGCAGCGCCTGGCCGCCACCTACCGCGCCATGATCGAGGGACTGAAAGCCAATGAGCCCGGCCGGCGCCGATTCGCACATTGCGCTGCTCACGCCTGGCCCGTACAACGAGACCTATTTCGAGCACGCCTACCTCGCGCGCTACCTGGGCCTGACGCTGGTCGAGGGCAGCGACCTGACCGTGCGTGACCAGCGCGTCTACCTCAAGACCCTGCGCGGGCTGGAGCCGGTGCACGGCCTGCTCAAGCGCCTGGACGATGAATTCCTCGACCCGCTGGAGCTGCGCCCCGACTCCACGCTGGGCGTGCCGGGGCTGCTGCAGGCGATTCGCGCCGGCAACGTGCTGGTGGCCAACGCGCCGGGCTCGGCCTTTCTGGAGTCCAGCGCGCTGCTGGGCTTTCTGCCGGCGCTCTCAAGGCACCTGCTCGGCGAGGAACTGCAACTGCCCGCGCTGCCGACCTGGTGGTGCGGCGAGCGGGCCTCGCTGGAAGCGGTGTTGCCGCAACTCGACAAGTGCGTGATCAAGCCCACCTACCCGGGCTCGGCGAGCCACGGCAGCTTCGAGGCCGCGCTGGGCCGCTCGATGTCGCGCCGCGAACTCGACGAATGGGCGGGCCGCATCCTGCGCGAGGGCGACACCTACACCGCGCAGACCTGGCTGCCGCTGTCGCAGATGCCGACCTGGGAGCCGCGCGCCGGCGGCGACCAGATCGAGCCGCGCTCCATGATGCTGCGCGTCTTCGCCGTGGCCGACGGCCCGCAATCCTGGCGCGTGCTGCCTGGCGGCCTGGCGCGCCTGGCCAGCGCCAGCGAGGGCATCGCCACCATGCAGCGCGGCGGCAGCAGCGCCGATGCCTGGGTGCTGACCGATGTCGAAAAAGGCGAGACCGTGGACCGCACCACCCTGCTGCGGCCCAACCACACGCCGGCCTCGCTGACGCAGCGCAAGCGCATGGTCACCAGCCGCGCAGCCGAAAACCTGTTCTGGCTGGGCCGCTACACCGAACGCACTGAACACAGCATCCGCCTGGCGCGCCTGACGCTCAACAGCCTGAACGGCGAAGACCCGTCTTCGCCGCCGCTGCTGGCCTGGCTCAGCGAGATGGCGTTGAAGAACACCCTGGTGCTGCCCGGCGTGCCCACGGCCGCGCAGGCGCGCCGGGTGTTCGAGCGCTCGCTGATCGCCAGCCTGGGCGGCAGCGAAGGCGCCACCAGCGTGGGCTACCAGCTGCGCGCGCTCAAGCTCACCGCCTCGAGCGTGCGCGAGCGCCTGTCGCAGGAGCACTGGAGCGTGATCATGCGCGCCGAGTCGGAGTTCACGCGCCGCTGCGCCGCCCACGCCGCCCACGGCGACTGGTCGGCTGTCAGCGCGCTGCGCGTGCTGGACACGGCCAGCGGCCACATGGCGGCCATCACCGGCGCGCAGACCGACCGCATGACGCGCGACGACGGCTGGCGGCTGCTGTCGATCGGCCGCCTGATCGAGCGCCTGTGCGTGCTGATCCCGGCGCTGTCCAGCGGTTTCGAGACCGGCGCCGTGCATGACACGGGCGGCTTCGAGGCGATGGTCGCGCTGTTCGACAGCACCATCACCTTCCACGCCCAGTACCAGCAGAGCCGCGAAGTGGCCGCGCTGCTCGACCTGCTGGTGCTGGACCGCGACAACCCGCGCTCGCTGGGCTGGGTGGTGCAGACCGTGCGGGGACGGCTGGCCAAGCTGGCGGGCAGTGCAGCCGACGACCTCGACCCGCTGGCGCGCCAGCTGCCCGACCCCGGGCGAATGGGAGCTGGCCGCGCTGTGCACGCCGGACGCGCAAGGCCGGTATCCGGCGCTGGCGCAATTGCTGGAACAGTGCCAGCGCGCGGCCTGGCAACTCTCGGACGACATCAGCCTGAAGTACTTCACCCATACCGGCGAGACCGGCCAGAGCCTGGGGGCCTGATGGAGCTTCGCATCACCCACGAGACCCGCTACGACTACACGCCGGCCGTGGAAACCGCACAGCACATGGTGCACCTGCAGCCGATGGACACACCCTATCAGCAATTGCTCGGCCACCAGCTGGACATCTTTCCGCCGCCGGCGCAACGCAGCCAGACGCCCGATGTGTACGGCAACCAGCGCACCTTCTTCTCGCTGCAGGCGCCGCACACGACACTGCGCGTGGTGGCCGTCAGCGAGGTGCGCACCCGCCGGCCCGTTGCCGCCGACAGCCGGCTGAGCCTGGGAGGCGGTTGCGCGAGCGCTTCCGCTTTCACGCCGGCGCGGCCTGGGACGCCGCGGCCGAATTCGTGTTTGCCTCGCACCATGTGCCACGCGACGAGCAATTCGCCGCCTATGCGCGGCCCAGTTTCACGCCCGGGCGCCGGCTGATCGACGCGGCACGCGACCTGATGACGCGCATCCACACCGACTTCATCTACGAGTCGGAAAGCACTGAAGTCAACACCCCGGCACTCGAGGCGCTGGCCCAGCGCAAGGGCGTGTGCCAGGACTTCGCTCACATCATGATCGCCTGCCTGCGCGCGATGGGCCTGCCGGCGCGCTACGTCAGCGGCTACCTGCTGACCCAGCCGCCGCCGGGCCAGCCCCGCCTGGTCGGCAGCGACGCCTCCCACGCCTGGGTGTCCGTGTACCTGCCCGACCTGCCGGGCGCGCAGGAGGGCCGCGGCTGGTACGACCTCGACCCCACCAACGACCGCTGCGGCTGGGGCACGCCGGGCGAGGACTACGTGACCCTGGCACTGGGCCGCGACTATTCCGACATCTCACCGATGCGCGGCGTGATTCACGGCGGCGCCCGGCATACACTCAGCGTCGCGGTGACGGTGGAGCCACTCGAAGAAGCCCTTGCACGGCTTGCAGCGGCCGATGATTCCCAGAGCCGGCCCCTGGAGACAGAGGCTTCCGGCATGACGCCATTGCCGTCAATGGCACCCCTGCCACCCCTGAAACCCCTCGCGGAGCTTCCCGATGAACATCAACGACAAACTCAAGGCTTTTAACATCACCCTGCCCCCCGTGTCCGTGCCGGCCGCGGCCTATGTGCCCTTCGTGCAGACCGGCAAGCTGGTCTTCCTGTCCGGCCATATCGCCCGCAAAGACGGCAAGCCTTGGGTGGGCCAGCTCGGCAAGAACGTGACAACGGCGGAAGGCCAGGCCGCCGCGCGCGCCGTGGCCATCGACCTCATGGGCACCTTGCAGGCGGCCTGCCAGGCCGCCGGCGGCGACCTCAACAGCGTCAAGCGCATCGTGAAGGTCATGAGCCTGGTGAACTCCACCGCTGACTTCACCGAGCAGCACCTGGTGACCAACGGCTGCTCCGAATTGCTGGCGCAGGTGTTCGGCGAAAAGGGCGCCCATGCGCGCAGCGCTTTCGGCGTGGCGCAGATTCCCCTGGGGGCCTGCGTGGAGATTGAACTGATCGCGGAACTGGGCTGAATTCCGCAGGAAAAACCGCCCAAGGCCGTTCCACTGAGCCCACCCCGTCGGCTCGGAACTCACATCGGCCGGGGATGTCCCTCTCGTTTTTTAAGGAAAAGACATGATCCTAAAGAAGGCGTCGCAGCCGGCATCCATGACAGCAATCGTCGCGCTGCTGGGTTCGCTGACGAGCGGCCTCGTGCATGCGGACAAAGGCGTGATCGCACAGGCCAACAACAGGTGCTTCGTCATCAGCACTTCGTCCGGATTCGTTCTGGCGAGGGGCGCCATCAGTGTTCCACCGGGCGCCGTCGTGATGGGTGAATTCAACGCCTTCGGAACCGTCGATATCTTCGACCAGAGCGGCAACAACGTCACGGGCGGCGATGTCCGGGCCTTTGACGAAAACGGAAACCTGGTGGACAAGACCGCCTACATAGAAGACTTTGGCCTCACGGAATCGGGCATGCGCACCAAATGGTCCTTCATGTGCGAAGACCAGCCCTACGGGTCCTGATTCCGATTCTCCGACTATGCTGCCTTGCGCGGGCAGTGCCCCTCTTGCACACGCGCGGCACAGACCACGCGGAGGCTGGTCAGGGGCGATCCACGTTGTCTTGCGTACAACCGGGCGTTCCTCCCAGACGCCCCACAATGACCTGAGACCTGCCGGTCGAGCGCACGAGCAGGGTGGTCGCGTCGAAATAGACATCAAAATAATTCTGGAAATCGCCGCTGGCGCAGTACAGCCAGGTCCAGGCCAGCGTGTTGGTCCGCGGGAAGCTCTGGGTCCAGAATGCGCCTGACGGCCCCACGATGCGCAGCACCTGCGCCTGGGTCATTCCCGGCTCCACGAGCTGAAAATTGGCCTCGTTCAGCACGCCGACGATGCGCTGCAGCTTTCCGTCCGCGCCGACATAGGCCATGTAGGTTTGCGTGCCGGCCGGCCCGCGCGGATACGCCAGTTGCTCGCTTCCATCCGGATTCTTCCAGACCATCGCGGGCTGCCCCATCGAGGTGATCACCTCGGAGCGCGTTGATACACCCGGCGCCAGATTGCTGCCATTGACACCGGCGCAGGCCGAAACCAGCAGCGCTCCGAGAATCACCCCTGCACGCATCCAGACTGATGTAGTTCTGTTCATTTCGATTCCATACCCGGTCATTTCCAGGCTGTTTCAATTCTTGCACATCCCGGTCACGGCAGAGGTCATCTCCTCAGCCCAAGGGATCGTCACCCGCGCCACTTTGTCCACTTCCGTTTGTCTGACGCGCGTGGCCCTCGCACGACCCCGGTTCACAGGGCCCGGGACGACCCGCCGGCGGCCCCGGCCAGAGCATGATGACCAGCGAGGCCGCTACCGTGCCAATGCACGCCTCGATGAAGCGCAGCACGGCGCTCAGCACAGGGTGCAGTGTCGGATGCAGGCTCGAGACCACCATCACCACACCGACGGCCAATGCCGCGAGGCTGACCTGTTCGGGAATTCGCAGCGCGTGGCATAACAGAACCGCCATGAAGATGCAGGCGCCCATGCCCATCGCGCTGAAAGGCAGCGTGCTGAGATACGCCGCGCCAAATACCGCGCCGACGAGCGTGGCCGCGATCTGGCGCCAGCCGGATGTGACGGGCTGGCTGCGTGTCTGCTGCAGCACCACGATGCCTGACATCACGGCCCACATGCCCCCGGTTTTCGCGGAGGCGCCGTGAAAATAGCCAGTGATGGATTGGCCGATCAGATACGACGCCAGCGAGACGAGCGCGATCTGAACAGCGACACGGTGCGCATCACGGTCGATCATCAGCGAACCTGCGGGTGGGGATCGGCCAAGGAAAGCAGCGCCCGGGCCAAAAACATCCCGGTTGAAGAAAGCAGCATGCTGCGGAGTCTACCGGTCCGTCACGACCGCTTCTTGCGGACCGGCCCATTTCGAATCTTAGCGCTGCCGATCACCTGCTGACGAAGGAAAAGCCGCATTTCATTCAATTCGGGCAACACTCGCCGGCTTGAAGCCCAAGTCTGCGGCCTTGCCCTTGCGCGCGCGGGCGGCGCGTGCGTTGTTGAGGCTGCGGATCTCCAGCGTTTCCTCGCGCGCCTTGCCCCCGCGTCCAACGCCCTCGATGCGGATGCTGCGGGTGTAGGCCGCGGCGCCGGCCAGGGTGTCTTTTGCATCCAGGTCGATCAGCATCAGGCCGCGTCCACCATTGGCCATGGCGCGCAGGTCGCCAATCTCGAAGGTCAGGATGCGCCCGCCCGTCGAGGCGCAGGCGACGTGGGTGGCGGGCGGCATCGCCGGCGAACCTGCCCCGTTGGCCGGCAGGCTGACCAGTGAGGGCGCGCAGACAGTTTCGCCCTCCCCCAGCGACATGAAAGCCTTGCCCGCTTTCTGGCGAGAAATCATGTGCTCCACCGTGGCCAGAAAGCCATATCCGCCCGAGTTCGCCAGCAGCAGCAAGGCCGCGGCAGGACCGGCGAAAAAATGCACCAGTTGAGTGCCCGATTCAAGCTCAATGAGCGTCGTAACGGGCTGTCCATCCCCCCGCGCACCAGGAAGAGACGCTACAGGCACCGAATAGAGGCGCCCGTTGGAGCCAAAAGCCAGCAAGGTATCGACCGAGCGGCACTCGAACGCGCCATAGAGCGCGTCGCCAGCCTTGAAGGTGTATTCCGGCATCGTCGCGCCGTTGCCCGCGCCCGTTGCCGCGCCGTTGCCTGCAGTCCGGTCGCGCGCCCAGCCTTTCTGCGCGCGGGCCCAGCCCTTTTGCGAGATCACCACCGTCACCGGTTCGTCCACCACGCGGACTTCGAGCACGGCTTTCTTCTCGGCCTGGATCAGGGTGCGGCGCGCATCGGCGAAGGTCTTGGCGTCGGCCTCGATCTCCTTGATCATGAGGCGGCGCAGGCTGGACGGGTTGCCCAGGATTTCTTCGAGCTTCGCCCCCTCCTCGCGCAGGTTCGACAGCTCCTGCTCGATCTTGATGGCTTCCAGCCGCGCGAGCTGGCGCAGGCGGATCTCGAGGATGTCTTCGGCCTGTCGATCGCTGAGGTTGAAGCGCGCGATCAGCGCCGCCTTGGGCTCGTCGCTCTGGCGGATGATGGCAATCACCTCGTCGATGTTGAGCAGCACGATCTGCCGCCCTTCGAGGATGTGGATGCGCTCGCGCACCTTGTCCAGCCGGTGCTGCGATCGGCGGATGATCGTGCCCTGGCGGAATTCGATCCACTCCGCCAGCATCTGGCGCAGGGACTTCAGCACCGGCCGGCCGTCGAGCCCGATCATCGTGAGGTTGATCGGCGCGGAGGTTTCCAGGCTGGTGTGGGCCAGCAGCGCGGTGATGAGCTCCTGCTGTTCGATGCGGCTGGTCTTGGGCTCGCACACCAGGCGCACCGCGGCGTCCTTGCTGGACTCGTCGCGCACCCCGTCCAGCACCGCCAGCACGCTGGCCTTGAGCTGGGTCTGCTCCTGCGACAGCGCCTTCTTGCCGGCCTTGACCTTGGGGTTGGTCAGCTCCTCGATCTCTTCGAGCACGCGCTGGGTGCTGACGCCCGGCGGCAGTTCGGTGATGACCAGCTGCCACTGGCCACGCGCCAGGTCCTCGATCTTCCAGCGCGCACGGCATTTCAGCGAGCCTCGGCCGGTGCGATAGGCGTCCGCAATGTCGCCGGCGGTGCTGATGATCTGGCCGCCGCCGGGGTAGTCCGGACCGGGCACCAGGGTCAACAGCTCGTCGTCCGCCAGTTTCGGGTTGCGGATCAGCGCCACACAGGCGTCGGCGATCTCGCGCAGGTTGTGGCTGGGAATCTCCGTGGCCAGGCCCACGGCGATGCCGCTCGCACCGTTGAGCAACGCGAACGGCAGGCGCGCCGGCAACTGCTTCGGCTCTTCAGTGGAGCCGTCGTAGTTGGGCTGGAAATCGACCGTACCTTCGTCGATCTCGTCGAGCAGCAGGCTGGTGATCTTGGCCAGGCGCGCCTCGGTGTAACGCATGGCGGCCGCACCGTCGCCATCGCGGCTGCCGAAGTTGCCCTGGCCGTCGATCAACGGGTAGCGCTGCGAGAAGTCCTGTGCCATGCGCACCAGCGCGTCGTAGGCGGCCTGGTCGCCGTGCGGGTGAAAGCGCCCGAGCACATCGCCGACCACGCGGGCGCATTTGACCGGCTTGGCGCCGGTGTTGCCATTGGCCCCGCCAAAGCCCAGGCCCATGCGCGACATGCTGTACAGGATGCGCCGCTGCACCGGCTTCTGGCCGTCGCACACGTCCGGCAGCGCGCGGCCCTTGACCACGCTCAGGGCGTATTCGAGGTAAGCGCGCTGCGCGTAGGTGGCGAGGTTGAGCGAGTCATCGGACTCGGGCGGGGTGAAGTCGAGCGTGGGTTGGTCGTTCATCGATAAAAGGTGTCACGCGGAGCGGCAGCGACAGGCGTCACCACCGCGGTGGAAGAAGAAACCACGCCGGCGCGCCCGATGGCGCCACCGGCAACGGCGACCGGCAGGGTCACACGAATCCGTCCCCCGGCAGGCTGCGGCGCCAGGCTTGCCGGCGGCTTGAGCAAGGCGTAGAGCTGCATCACGGTGCTGACGTAGTTCTGCGTCTCCTTGTAGTTGGGGATGCGGTTTCCAGCGCGCTGCACCGCGCCTTCGCCCGCGTTGTAGGCGGCCAGCGCGAGCTCGAGCTGGCCGGGGAACAACTGGATCAGGTAACTCAGGTAGCGCGCCCCGGTGCGGATGTTGGTGGCGGGATCGGCCAGCTTCTGTTCGACCGTGGCCCTTTTGTCGGCCACCACGCCAAAGCGTCCGGCCGTGGCCGGCATCACCTGCATCAGGCCCACCGCGCCCTTGGGCGAGACGGCGCTGGCGTCAAAGCCGGACTCGGTGGCGATCAGCGCCTTGAGAAGTTCGTAATCAATGTTGTGGGTGACGGAAGCTTCACGCAAGACATGCTTGACCGTGCGAAAGCCCGGTGCGACCTCAAAGTACGCGACCAGTCTGGGCTGGTCAGTGGGCACGCTCACGGGCCGGGCCGTGCCGCGGGCGGGCACCGCGGGTGCGAGCGCCCCGTCGCGGATCTGCAGCGTGGTGTTGCCGCGGAAAAAAAGCTCGTAGCGGGCATCGACCTGCTCGGCGGCAAAGTGGGACACGCCTTTTTCGTCGATGTAACCCCAGACGTCGGCGCGCGCGGAGAGACTCAAACTTGATAGCAACAAAATACCCATCCACGCTGGGTGGAGGCCAAAACAACGCAGAAAACGGGCAAAACGGGCGAAATGCGGCATGCGGCTGTGCTCAGACATCGACTTCCACGCTGTCGCCATGCAGTTCCATCAGCTCGCGGCGGGCCGCAGCCTCGCCCTTGCCCATGAGCTTGGTGATCAGGCTTTCGGTCTGCATGAAGTCCATCGTACCCAGTTGCACCGGCAACAGGCGGCGCGTGTCGGGGTTGAGCGTGGTGTCCCACAGTTGTTCCGCGTTCATCTCGCCCAGGCCCTTGAACCGGCTGATGCTCCACGCGCCCTCGCGCACATTTTCCTTGCGCAGCTTGTCCAATATGGCGGTCAATTCGCCTTCGTCAAGGGCATAGGCCTTGGAGGCGGGTTTTTTCCCGCGCGCGGGTGCATCGACGCGAAACAGCGGCGGGCGCGCGACAAACACATGGCCGGCCTCGATCAGCTTGGGAAAGTGCCGGAAGAACAGGGTCAGCAGCAGCACCTGGATGTGCGAGCCGTCCACGTCGGCGTCGCTCAGGATGCAGACCTTGCCGTAGCGCAGGCCGGACAGGTCGGGCGTGTCGTCGGGCCCGTGGGGATCGACCCCGATGGCCACGGCGATGTCGTGGATCTCGTTGTTGGCAAACAGGCGGTCGCGCTCGACTTCCCAGGTGTTGAGCACCTTGCCGCGCAGCGGCAGGATGGCCTGGCTTTCCTTGTCGCGGCCCATCTTGGCGCTGCCGCCGGCCGAGTCGCCCTCGACCAGGAACACCTCGTTGTGCGCGATGTCCTTGCTCTCGCAGTCGGTCAGCTTGCCCGGCAGCACGGCCACGCCGGAGCCCTTGCGCTTTTCGACCTTCTGCCCGGCCTTCTGGCGCGTCTGCGCGGCCTTGATGGCCAGCTCCGCGAGCTTCTTGCCGTACTCGACGTGCTCGTTGAGCCAGAGTTCGAGCGCCGGGCGCACGAAACTGGACACGAGCCGCACCGCGTCGCGCGAATTCAGGCGCTCCTTGATCTGGCCCTGGAACTGCGGGTCGAGCACCTTGGCGCTCAGCACATAGCTGGCCCGGGCAAACACGTCTTCGGGCAGCAGCTTGACGCCCTTGGGCAGCAGCGAATGCAGCTCGATGAAGCTCTTGACCGCGTTGAACACGCCATCGCGCAGGCCCGACTCGTGGGTGCCGCCCGCACTGGTGGGAATCAGGTTGACGTAGCTTTCGCGCACCGGAGCGCCGTCTTCGGTGAAGGCCAGGCACCAGGCCGCGCCCTCGCCTTCGGCAAAACTGTCGTGCTGGCCGTCAGCGAAGCCTTCGCCTTCGAACAGCGGGATCACCGGATCGCCCGCCAGCGTCTGCATCAGGTAGTCCCGCAAGCCGCCCTTGTAGAGCCAGGTCTGGACCTCTTTGGTCTTCTCAAGGGTCAGCGTCACGCTCACGCCGGGCATCAGCACGGCCTTGCTGCGCAGCAGGTGGGTCAGCTCGCCCAGTCGGCAGGACGGCCGATTCGAAATACTTCGGGTCCGGCCAGACGCGCACCGCGGTGCCGCTGCGCCGTTCGCCGGGACCGGCCTCAGTGATGACCAGGGGTTCGATCACGTCGCCGCCCGAAAACACCAGTCGCGCGACCTTGCCCTCGCGGTAGCTGGTGGCCTCCAGCCGTTTGCTCAGGGCGTTGGTCACCGAGACGCCCACGCCGTGCAGGCCGCCCGAGAAGCTGTAGGCGCCGCCCTTGCCCTTGTCGAACTTGCCGCCGGCGTGCAGGCGCGTGAACACCAGCTCGATGACCGGCGCCTTTTCCTCGGGGTGCATGCCGAACGGGATGCCGCGGCCGTCGTCCTCGATGCTGACCGAGCTGTCGGCGTGCAGCGTGACCTTGATCTTCTTGCCGTGGCCGGCCAGCGATTCGTCGGCTGCGTTGTCCAGCACCTCCTGGATCACGTGCAGCGGGTTGTCGGTGCGGGTGTACATGCCCGGGCGCTGCTTGACGGGCTCCAGGCCCTTGAGCACACGGATGGACGCTTCGGAGTATTCGGCGGGAGATTTGAGGGCGGGATTCGTTGCCATGGAGGCGGATTGTAGTTCGCCCGCCAGGAAATGCTGTATGCAATCACAGCTTCAGGCCGCGTTCTCGCCGGAGGCGACAGCGGGAAACGCGCGGATTGGCTACATTTCCCGGATGTCTTCCGCTTCGAAAACCCTCTCGATCACGCAGGTGCTGGCCTGCGGCGCCGCCATCGTCACCCTGTCCATGGGCATCCGCCACGGCTTCGGCCTGTGGCTGCAGCCTGTCACGCAGGCGCAGGGCTGGACGCGCGAGACCTTCGCCCTGGCCATTGCCATCCAGAACATCGCCTGGGGGGTGTCCGGCATCTTTGCCGGCATGGTGGCCGACCGCTTCGGCGCCTTCCGGGTCATCATTGCCGGCGCCCTGTTTTATGCGGCCGGCCTGTTCGGCATGGCACACGCGTCCACGCCGCTGAGCTTCGCGCTGACCACGGGGGTGCTGATCGGCATCGCGCAGGCCGGCACCACCTACGCGGTGGTCTACGGGGTGATCGGCCGCAACGTGACGGCGGAGCGGCGCTCCTGGGCCATGGGCATCACGGCGGCGGCCGGCTCGTTCGGGCAGTTCCTGATGGTGCCCACCGAAGGCTGGCTGATCAGCAGCTTCGGCTGGCAGCAGGCGCTGGTGATCCTGAGTCTTGGCGCACTGATGATGGCGCCCCTGGCCTGGGGCCTGCGCGAACCGGCGTTTGCCGACGGCGGCGTGGTCCACCGCGACCAATCCATCCTGCAGGCGCTGCGTGAAGCCTTCAAATACCCGAGCTTCCAGTTGCTGATGGCCGGCTACTTCGTCTGCGGCTTCCAGGTGGTGTTCATCGGCGTGCACATGCCCAGCTACCTGAAGGACAAGGGCCTGTCGCCGCAGGTGGCCAGCTACGCGCTGGCGCTGATCGGCCTGTTCAACGTGTTCGGCACCTACGCGGCCGGCGTGCTGGGCCAGAAACTGGCCAAACGCAAGATCCTGGCCTTCATTTACCTGTCGCGCGCGGTGGCCATTACGGCCTTCCTGCTGGCGCCGCTCACCCCCATGAGCGTGTACATCTTCTCCAGCGTCATGGGGTTGCTGTGGCTGTCCACCGTGCCGCCGACCAACGCGGCCGTGGCGCAGATCTTTGGCGTGGCGCATTTCTCAATGCTCGGCGGCTTCGTGTTCTTCAGCCACCAGATCGGCAGCTTCATGGGCGTGTGGCTGGGCGGCGTGCTGTACGACAGGACCGGCAGCTACGACATCGTCTGGTATATCGCCATCGCGCTGGGCGTCTTCGCGGCGCTGATCAACCTGCCGGTAAAAGAAACCGCCATCGTGCGGCATCCCCGTGGCGGCCATCATGGCGTCGCCGGTGCAGCGTGACCATGGCGCCTCGATACAAACTCCTGGCGTACGCGATGGCGCTTGCCGCGCTGCTTGGCGTTTTCGCGCTCTACACCCGGCCGGAGTTCCTGATGAACCTGGCGGATCAGCTCTGGAGCTGTTTCTGAGACCTTTTTCCAACCTTTTTGGTCCCATCCCAGCGTGGGACGGCCACATACCGCTATGAAAACCATTGTGATTACCGGGGCCTCCGACGGCATTGGCGCCGAACTGGCGCGCCAGCTGGCCCGGCGCGACGGCGCCAACTGCGCACTGGTGCTGGCCGCGCGCAGCCGCGACGCGCTGGACGCCGTGGCAGCGCAGTGCCAGGCCTTCGGGGCGCAGACCCTCGTCGTGCCCACCGACGTCGGCGTGCAGGCGCAGTGCCGCGCACTGATCGACGCGGCGGTGCAGCGCTTTGGCGGCATCGACGCGCTGGTCAACAACGCCGGGCTGTCGGCGCAGGCGCTGTTCGAGGACGTGACAGGACCTCGGCTGGTACGAAGACCTGATGCGCGTGAACCTCTGGGGCAGCGTCTGGTGCACCCACGCCGCACTGGCGCCCCTGAAAGCCTCGAAAGGCCGCATCGTCGCAGTCTCATCGCTGGCCGGGCTGATCGGCGTGCCGGGGCGCACCGCCTACAGCGCCACCAAGTTCGCCATGACCGGCTTCTTCGAGGCCCTGCGCGCCGAGCTCAAGGGCGCGGGGGTGAGCGTCACCACCGCCTACCCCGGCGTGGTGGCCACGCAGATCCGCTATCGCGGCTACAACGCGGCCGGCCAGGCGGCCGGCGCCAGCGGCCTGAAGGAAGACGATGCGATGAGCGTCGAGGAATGCGCGCGGCTGATCCGCGAAGGCATGGAGCGCCGCCAGCGCGAGGTGGTGATGACAGGCAAGGGCAAGCTCGGGCGCTTCATCAAGCTGCTGGCGCCGGGCATGGTCGAAAACATGGCGCTGGCCGCGCTCAAGGACGAGGTCAAGCCGAAGTGAGCGTCAACCGGCCGCCGACCCACGTGGGCACAGCCGCCCCACGTCCTTCCACGCCATCCGGTCACGGCAGCGAGCCGCCTTCGCCTTGGGTGGTGCGCTGGTCGCACCTGGTCCCTGCAGGCGGCCCGGTGCTGGACGTCGCCTGTGGCCTGGGGCGGCATACGCGCTGGTTTTCAGCAGCGAAATCATCCCGTTTCCAGCGTGGACCGGTCCCCGGAAGACGCATCGACTTCATGGCATCCATGATGACGCCGGGCCGCGTGCAAGCGGTGCTGGCGGACATCGAAAACGGTCCCTGGCCGTTTGCCGGGCGGACGTTCGACGCCGTGGTGGTGACGAACTACCTGTGGCGGCCGTTGCTGCCGGTGATGGTGCAGAGCGTGGCTCCGGGCGGCGTGCTGATCTACGAGACCTTCGCCGCCGGCAACGAAACCGTCGGCAAGCCCTCACGTCCTGATTTCCTGCTGCAGCCGGGCGAATTGCTGTCGCGCCTGCGCCGGATTGCGGGTGCTGGCCTATGAGGACGGTTTTCTGGACCACCCGCCGCGCTTCGTTCAGCGCATCGCTGCGATGCGCGCCAATCCCGCTGCAGGACTGCAGCGCCACCCGCTCTGACAGCGACGGGCAGGCGGCACTCGTTAGAATGCCAGTTTACCGTCACCACACACGGACATGACATCCTCCTATCGCCCCATCGCGGGAAGCACGCCAGCCCTGGTCACGCCGATGCTCGAAGACGGCAGCGTGGATTACCCGACCCTGCGCAAGCTGATCGACTGGCATATCGCCGAAGGCACCGACGCCATCGGCGTGGTGGGCACCACCGGCGAGTCGCCCACGGTCAATGTCGAGGAGCATTGCGAAATCATCCGCGTGTCGGTCGAGCAGGCTCGAGGCCGCGTACCCATCATGGCCGGCTGCGGCGCCAATTCCACGGCCGAAGCGATCGAACTGGCGAAGTTCGCCAAAAAGGTCGGCGCCGACTGCCAGTTGCAGGTCGTGCCCTATTACAACAAGCCCACGCAAGAGGGCCAGTACCAGCACTTCAAGGCCATTGCCGAAGCTACGGGCGACCTGCCCGTCATCCTGTACAACGTGCCCGGCCGATCGGTCGCCGATATGGCGCACGACACGGTGCTGCGCCTGGCGCAGGTGAACGGCATCGTCGGCATCAAGGAAGCCACGGGCAACATCGAGCGCGCGCAGTGGCTGATCCGCGAGGTGCCCAAGGGCTTCTCGGTGTATTCGGGCGATGACCCCACCGCCGTCGCCCTGATGCTGTGCGGTGGACAGGGCAACATCAGTGTGACCGCCAACCTGGCGCCGCGCCTGATGCACGAGCTTTGCGTGGCTGCGATGGCCGGCGACGTGCGCCGGGCCATGGAGATCCAGTTCAGGCTGATGCCGGTGCACAAGCACCTGTTCGTCGAGGCCAACCCGATCCCCGTGAAATGGGCGATGGCTCGCCTGGGCCTGTGCGGCGGAACGTTGCGCCTGCCAATGACGCCGCTCTCCTCCCAGTTTGAGCCTGTGGTCGAAGCGGCGCTGCGCGCCAGCGGCCTGCTATGAATCCCTTGAGAACACCGAGGACTACTTCCGTGAAGCAATTTGCAAAACTGGGCCGCCGGCTCGCCTGGACGGGTGTGCTGGCGGCACTTTCGGCCTGCTCCATGCTGGAAAGCGACAAGGTCGACTACAAGAGTGCCGGTACGGCGCCGACACTGGAAGTTCCGCCAGACCTGACCAAACTGTCGACTGAATCGCGCTACAAGGCATCAGGCGGCCCCGTCACGGCCAGCGGCTATGCGGGGGCGCAGGCAGCCGCACCAACCAACGTGGTGGCGCCGGCGGCGGTGGGTGACATTCGCATCGAGCGAACCGGAAACCAGCGCTGGCTCGTCGTCGACCGGCCCCCCGAGAAGCTGTGGGACCCGGTGCGCGATTTCTGGCTGGAAAGCGGGTTCCTGCTGACGATTGACAAGCCGGACATCGGCATCATGGAAACCGACTGGGCAGAAAACCGCGCCAAGATCCCTCAGGACATCATCCGAAGCACACTCGGAAAGGTGATGGAGGGGGCGTTCTCCACCGCGGAACGCGACAAGTTCCGCATCCGCATGGAGCGGCTGCCCTCGGGTTCGACCGAAATTTTCATCAGCCACCGCGCGATGATCGAGGTGTATGACTCGGCGACCAAGGAGCGCACAGTCTGGCAGCCCAAAGCCGCCGATCCCGAGCTCGAGGCCGAGTTCCTGCGCCGCCTGATGATCAAGCTGGGCGTCTCGCAGGAGCAGGCCAAGACCCTGGTTGCGGCCGGCGCGAGCAAGCCGACGGCCCGCCTGACCACGGTCAACAGCTTCCCTGTTGTGCAGATCGATGACAGTTTCGACCGGGCGTGGCGTCGTGTGGGGCTCGCGATGGACCGGACCGGCTTCACCGTGGAGGACCGTGATCGCGCCCAGGGCATCTACTTTGTCCGCTATGTCGAGCCGAACACCGCCAAGGAGCCCGGCTTCATCGGCAAGCTGTTTGGCGCAACAGCCAAGGAAGCACCACCGCTCAAGTACCGGATTGCGGTGCGGGGCGTGGGGGATACGACGTCGGTCTCGGTGCTCACGGCCGCCAACGAGCCGGACGCATCGGACAACGCCAAGCGCATCCTGCAGGTGATCGTCGACGATCTGAAGTAAGCGCCACGCTCGCATGTTGCGTTTCCGAAGTCTGGGCAGCGGCAGCTCGGGCAACGCCACGGTCGTGGAGGCGCATCGCGCAAGCCGCGTCACGCGGCTGCTGGTGGATTGCGGACTGGGTATCCGGGCACTGGAACGCCGCCTTGCCCACGCCAGCCTGGGCGCCGGCGATATCGACGCCATATTCATCACGCACGAACACAGTGACCACGTGGGTTGCGCAAGGGCGCTTGCCTTGCGCGAACGCATCCCGGTCTGGATGAGCCACGGCACCTGGCTGGGCCATGGTGCGCCGGATTTCGATGGGCTACTCAACACCGCCCGACATGCACAGCCCATCGAGATCGGCGACCTGCAAGTGCACCCCTTCGCCGTGCCCCATGATGCGCGCGAGCCGCTGCAACTGACCTGCACTGACGGTGCGACCCGCCTGGGCGTGCTCACGGACCTCGGCCACGCACCTATGGATGTCCTGCAAGTCCTGGCGAATTGCAACGCCCTGCTTCTGGAGAGCAACCATGACCCGGATCTGCTGGCCGCGTCAACCTATCCGCCTTTTCTCAAGCGCCGTGTCGGCGGTTCGCACGGTCATCTTGCCAATTCACAGGCCGCCGCCATCCTGCAAGCCGTGCGGCATGACCGCCTGAACCACGTCGTGGCTGCGCATCTCAGTGCCAGGAACAACCGTCCGGCACTGGCACGCGCCGCGCTGGCCGCTGCGCTCGACCGGGCCGATGAGGACATCTTCGTGGCAGATGCCGTGCTGGGCACCGATTGGGTGACGGTCTGAAAAGCGTTCACCCATGAAAAAAGCCACCTTGCGGTGGCTCTTTTCGGCAATCGCGCGCAGCGATTACTTCTTCATCGCAGAGGCAGCAGCGGCAGCAGCCTTGGCAGCTTCGCCAGCAGCATCCGCAGCGCCCGTCGCGGCAGCAGCAGCGCCGGAAGCGGCAGCAGCAGCGCCGGATGCAGCAGCGGCAGCGCCGGATGCAGCGTCCTTGGCGGCTTCAGCAGCCGGGGCAGCCGCAGGGGCAGCCGGTGCAGCGGCAGGCGCCGGTGCGGCAACGGGCTTGGCTTCTTCTTTTTTGCCACAAGCGGCCAGGGCAGCGGCAGCAATCACGGTCGCCAGAATGAGGGAGTTTTTCATTTCAAAGTTCCTTAGAGGATTAGACAAAAACAATTTCCGGAAATTGTCAGGGCGACTTCGGGAACCGCCATGACTGAGAGAAAGCACTCGAGCTCTTTCCGCTCAGCCGTCGATTATAGCCTGACAAAACTGCAATACTTACAAACCCTGACATGGTTTTGGAGCCCACATGCCGATTACAGACCCAGCGTCGTGGCCGGGAACCCTGCCGAACTCTGGCGCAGCCATTCCTCCAGCGACTCCCGCAGTGCCAGTCGCCGCTCGGGAAGCTGCGTGCAGACCCCGTTGCTTCGCTCCGGATCAATCCGATGCAGGATCCATCCGGAAGTCCACAAGGCGCTGGGAAGAACAAGCGGGTCCGCTGTTGCGCAGCGGCGACAGTCAATGATGTGGGCCCAGGTTCTCCGCCAGGTCACAAAGCGCGGATGGGTCCGGATGAGTTCGTCGTAGGTCTTGGCCATCATCACCAGCTTGCGGCCGCTCCTGGCCCAGTCGTTCAGGGACTCAATGACCGCGCGCTCACCCAGCGGCCAGTCATGAAAGTCCGCATCGCTCATGACAATCTCGCGCCAACCCTCGCGCGCGGCACTGGCGAGGGCATCGCGCACCCGTTGGCGAAAGGCCTCACGACCTTCAAAACGCCCATGCGGCAATGCCGGGGCCGCCGGCTCACTATCGGTTGTCTCATCTGTCGTCATGCAGCCACCCCGCTTCAAGCCAGTTGTTCATCAGCTGGCGCGCGCCCTGGCTGGCGCGAGCCACCTCGGAGGCGCCCAACCGGCGCTGGTCAGCCAGGCGGTGCATCAGTGCCGCATCACGGCCGGATGCCCGGTAGCTCTCCCCGTTAATGTAAATGTGCAGATCATCGAACATCATGCGCGTGCGCCTGTCCAGTGTCACGCCGCACGCCGCAATGGACGCCGACCGGGCCGCTACGGAATCAAACCATACACTCGCTTTGGGCTCGGACAGGTATTCGCCCAGCAGGCACTGCAGTTCAACCGGGTCGTCGAGCACGGCCTGCAACGCGTCACGGGCGAAGGCCATCATCTCCGGCGGAATGCCGCCTGGCGAATCCACGGCCGCCTGCCCCGGATCGCGGTAGACCGCGGTGCCCGCCGCATCCTCGGCGTCCTCGGCCAGGCGCTGCAGCAGCTCGCGCGCCAGTTCGCCGCGCCCGGGCTGACGGAAACCGATGGAATAGGTCATGCATTCGCCCACGGCCACGCCATCGTGCGCCCAGCGCGGGGGCAGGTAGAGCATGTCGCCGGGATCGAGCACGTACTCCTCCTCGGGCTGGAAATTCGCCAGGATCTTCAGCGGCAGCCCGTCGACCAGGCTCAGGTCCTTCTGGCGGCCGATGCGCCAGCGCCGCTGGCCGTGGGCCTGCAGCAGGAACACGTCATAGCTGTCGAAATGCGGGCCGACGCCGCCGCCGTCGGTGGCGTAGCTGATCATCACGTCGTCCAGCCGGGCGTCGGGCACGAAGCGGAACTGCTGCATCAGCGCGTGCACGCGCGTCGTCGTGCAGGTCCACGCCCTGCACCAGCATCGTCCAGTCGGGCGTCTTGAGGCTGGGGAAAGCCCGCCGCTCGAACGGCCCCCGCTTGAACTGCCAGCCTTTTTTGCCCTGGCTGAGCAGCCGCGACTCGACCTCATCGCGGGCCGCCAGCGCGAACAGCGCCGCGCGGTCCAGCAGGGGCTTGAAGCCGGGAATCGCCTGACGCACAAGCAAGGGTTTCTTCTGCCAGTGGCGCTTCATGAATTGCCGGGGCGAGAGGCCGCCAAGCAGCTGCAGGGGTTGTTGGGTGTCCATGGGACAATTCTGCACTATGGAAATCACTGAACAATGCGTGGTCGCTCTGACCTGGACGCTCAAGGACACTTTGGGCGAAGTTCTCGACGTGCTCGACGATCCGGTCGAGTTCCTGGTCGGCGGCGATGATCTGCTGCCCCGGATCCAGGAGGCGCTTCAGGGCCACGGGCCCGGTGCGAAGCTCGACTTGCACATCGAGCCCGAGGAAGCCTTCGGCGACTTCAACGACCAGCTGCTGTTCCTGGAGCCGCGCGGGCTGTTCCCGGCCGGGATCGAGGAAGGCATGACCCTTGAAGGCTTGGCCCTGCCTGAGGGCACGAACCCCGACGCGCCGAAAAATGCGCTCTACACCGTGACCGAGATCTACCCCGAGCACATCGTGCTGGACGGCAACCACCCGCTGGCGGGCATCGCGATTCGACTCAGCCTGAAGGTGGAAGCGGTGCGCGAAGCCACCGAGGAGGAAATCGGGCGCGGCACCTGTGGCACGGGCTTCTTCAGGATCGACGTGGGTACCGACGGACTGCCGCCAGACGCCACGCTGCATTGAATTTCAAGCCAAAACGGGTGTAGTCCAGCGCCAGATGGTAACAACGAGCTCCTTAGAAAAAGGGAGCAAAAGCGGAACCGGCGATTTCAATGCTTGCCGGTGGACCCGTAGCCCCCTTCGCCGCGTTCGCTGGAAGCAGCGAATTCCGTCACGACATTGAACTGCGCCTGCACCACCGGCACGATGACCAGTTGGGCCAGACGCTCCATGGGCTGCAGGGTGAAGGCCACGTCGCTGCGATTCCAGGCGCTGACCATGAGCTGGCCTTGGTAGTCGCTGTCGATCAGTCCGACCAGGTTGCCCAGCACGATGCCATGCTTGTGGCCCAGGCCCGAGCGCGGCAGGATCATGGCCGCATAACCGGGGTCGGCGAGATGGATGGCAATGCCGGTGGGCACGAGTTGCCAGGCGTTGGGCGCCAACGTGAGCGGTTCACTCAGGCAGGCGCGCAGGTCCAGGCCGGCGCTGCCAGGCGTGGCGTAGGCGGGAAGCTGATCCGCCATGCGCGGATCGATGATCTTGACGTCAATTTTCATCATTTTTGACTCATTCCCGGCGTCCGCCGGGCAATGTCTGCTATCAATTTCCGGGCGAGTTCAAGCTTGGACGCGCGCGGCACCTCGGTGGCGCCCTGCGCATCCACCAGCAACAGCGCGTTGTCATCCTGCCCGAACGTGGCCGGGCCGATGTTGCCCACCAGCAGCGGCACGCCTTTGCGCGTGCGTTTGGCGGAGGCGTGCGACAGCAGATCGTGGCTTTCGGCGGCAAATCCAACGCAGAACAGACCACCCGGTTCGCCTTTGAAGCCACGCTGGCCGCGCGGCGACTGCGCCACCGTGGCCAGGATGTCCGGGTTCTCGACGAAGCGCAGCTCCGGGGTGGCGCCGGAGCTGTCTTTCTTGATTTTCTGGTCGGCGGCGGTCGCGGGTCGCCAGTCGGCGACGGCGGCGGTGGCAACAAAAACCGTGGCCTGTTCGATATGGGCCTGAACAGCAGTCAGCATGTCGCGGGCGGATTTCACGTTGACCCGCTCCACTGCGCGAGGTGTCGGCAGACTCACCGGCCCGGCCACCAGCGTGACATCGGCTCCGGCTTCCCGGGCGGCACGCGCGATGGCAAAGCCCATCTTGCCGCTGGACAGGTTGGTGATGCCGCGCACTGGGTCGATGGCTTCATAGGTCGGCCCGGCCGTCACCAGAACATGCTGGCCCGCCAGCACTTTCGGCGTGAAAAAGGCGATCAGGTCGGCCAGGATCTCGTCGGCCTCCAGCATGCGGCCGTCGCCAGTCTCCCCGCAGGCCTGCTCGCCCTGCCCCACTTCGAGCACCTCGACCCCATCGGCCTTGAGTTGCGCCACGTTGCGCTGCGTGGCCGGATGGGCCCACATCTCCCGGTTCATGGCCGGCGCGACGATCAGCGGCACAGACGCCGCGGGGCGCGCCAGGCACATCAGGCTGAGCAGGTCGTCGGCGCGACCGTGCAGCAATTTCGCCATGAAATCGGCGCTGGCCGGCGCAATCAGGATCGCATCGGCCTCGCGACTCAGGTTGATGTGCGGCATGTTGTTGGGCTCGCGCGGATCCCACTGCGAGCCATGCACCGGCCGGTTGCTGAGCGCCTGCATCGTCACCGGGGTGATGAAATGTTCTGCGGCCTCGGTCATGACCACCTGCACGGTGGCGCCCTCCTTGACCAGCGCGCGGCACAATTCGGCCGCCTTGAAACAGGCGATGCCGCCGGTGAGGCCCAATACGATATGTTTGCCCGCCAGATCCTTCATGGCGCGCAATATACCCTGCAAAGGACCAGGTTGGCGCGGTGGATGGGTGGCGACAGCAGTCGCCACACCCGGCGCGACGGCACCGACCGGATGCTGGCGATCGGGCGCGGGCCCATGACAATGAACTGGCGTTGCCGGCGTAGCCGACACTTATAATCTCCGTTTACCACCTCCCTCGGGACCCAGCGCCCGACCCTGACATGACCAAATTTGTCTTCGTCACAGGCGGTGTGGTGTCCTCCCTGGGCAAGGGAATCGCCTCAGCCTCCTTAGCTGCGATCCTCGAATCGCGGGGTCTCAAAGTCACCCTGATCAAGCTGGATCCCTACATCAACGTCGATCCGGGCACCATGTCGCCCTTCCAGCACGGCGAGGTCTTCGTCACCGATGACGGCGCCGAGACCGATCTGGACCTGGGCCACTACGAGCGCTTCATCACCACGCGCATGAAGCGCGCCAACAACTTCACCACCGGCCAGATCTACAAGAGCGTGCTGGAAAAAGAGCGCCGTGGCGACTATCTCGGCAAGACCGTGCAGGTCATTCCGCATATCACCAACGAGATCCAGGAGTTCGTCAAGCGCGGTGCATCGGATGTCGATGTGGCCATCGTGGAAATCGGCGGTACGGTGGGCGACATCGAGTCACTGCCTTTCCTGGAAGCCGCGCGCCAGATGAGCCTGAAGCTCGGCCCCAACAACGCCGCCTTCGTGCACCTGTCCTACGTGCCGTGGATCGCGGCCGCGGGCGAACTCAAGACCAAACCGACACAGCACACTGCCAAGGAACTGCGCGCCATTGGCATCCAGGCCGACGCGTTGCTGTGCCGAGCCGACAGGCCGATCCCCGACGAGGAACGCGCAAAGATCAGTCTGTTCTCCAACGTGCCCGAGTGGGGCGTCATCAGCATGTGGGATGTCGACACCATCTACAAGGTGCCGCGCATGCTGCACGAGCAGGGCCTCGACGGCCTGATCTGCGACAAGTTGCGCCTGAACACGCCACCCGCCAACCTCAAGCGATGGGACGATCTGGTCTATGAGACCGAGCACCCGCAAAGCGAAGTGACCATCGCCATGGTCGGCAAGTATGTGGACCTCTCTGACAGCTACAAGTCGGTGAACGAAGCGCTGCGCCACGCTGGCATGAAAAACCACGCCCGCGTGAAAATCGAGCATGTCGACTCGGAAACCATCACGCCCGAGACCGTGGCGCGCCTGGCCAAGTACGACGCCATCCTGGTGCCCGGCGGCTTTGGCAAACGCGGCATCGAAGGCAAGATCTGCACCGCCCGCTTTGCCCGCGAGAACCAGGTGCCCTACCTGGGCATCTGCCTGGGCATGCAGGTTGCCACCATCGAGTTCGCCCGCCACGTGGCGGGTCTCGCCGGCGCCAACAGCACGGAGTTTGAACCCGCGACGCCCCACCCGGTGATTGCGCTGATCAACGAATGGAAAGATGCCGACGGCAGCATTCAGGTGCGCGACGCCCACTCGGACCTCGGTGGCACGATGCGCCTGGGCGCGCAGAGCTCCGACGTCACCACCGGCACGCTGGCCCACCAGATTTACGGCGACGTGGTGACCGAACGTCATCGCCACCGCTACGAGGCCAACGTGAACTACCTGGACACCTTGCGCAAGGCCGGCCTGGTCATCTCGGCGCTGACCCAGCGGGAGCATCTGACAGAAATCGTCGAGCTTGCGCAGAGCGTGCATCCCTGGTTTGTCGGCGTGCAGTTCCACCCCGAGTTCAAGTCCACACCCTGGGACGGTCATCCCCTGTTCAACGCTTTCGTCAAGGCCGCGCTGGACCATCAGGCCGCGGGCAGGAACCTGAAGGCGGTTGCATGATGGCCGCCGCGCCGGGTCGCCCCAAGCCAGGCCGATTCTCCTCGGAATGCAGCGCGGCACACGAAGTGGCAAGCGTGGGGGCTCCATGAACTTGTGCGGCTTCGACATCGGGCTGGAGCGGCCGTTTTTCCTGATCGCCGGCCCTTGCGTCATCGAATCCGAGCAATTGCAGATGGACACCGCCGGCGCGCTGAAGGAAATCACCGCCAGCCTGGGCATTCCGTTCATCTTCAAGAGCAGTTTCGACAAGGCCAACCGGTCCAGCGGCAGCACCTTTCGCGGCCCGGGCATCGACATGGGGCTGGAGATCCTGGCCAAGGTCAAGCGGGAATTGGGCGTGCCGGTGCTGACCGACATTCACGACGAATCACAGATCGCGCAGGTCGCCACCGTGGTCGACGTGCTGCAGACCCCCGCCTTCCTGTGCCGCCAGACCGATTTCATCCGCGCCGTGGCGCAGTCAGGCAAGCCGGTCAACATCAAGAAGGGCCAGTTCCTCGCGCCGCACGACATGAAGAACGTGATCGACAAGGCGCGCGCCGCCGCCCGGGAAGCGGGCCTGCCTGAAGACAGCTTCATGGCCTGCGAACGCGGTGCGAGCTTCGGCTACAACAACCTGGTCTCCGACATGCGCAGTCTGGCGATCATGCGCGAGACCGGCGCCCCCGTGGTGTTCGATGCCACGCACTCGGTGCAATTGCCGGGCGGCCAGGGCACGAGCAGCGGTGGCCAGCGCGAGATGGTGCCGGTGCTGGCGCGTGCGGCCGTGGCCGTGGGCGTGGCGGGCCTGTTCATGGAAACCCACCCCGACCCCGCCAAGGCCATGAGCGACGGACCGAATGCCGTGCCGCTCAAGCACATGAGGGCGCTGCTGGAAACGCTGCTGGCGCTGGATGCGGTGACCAAGAAAAACGGCTTCCTGGAAAACAACTTCAACTGAGTAAACCGGAGTCCATGCCATGCCCGCCGCCTACATCATTGTCGACATGAAGATCACCGACATGGAACAGTACAAGCAATACATGGCCGCCGCCCCCGCCGCGGTCGCTGCGGCAGGCGGCGAATACCTGGTGCGTGGCGGCCGTTTCGAGACGATGGAAGGTGACTGGAAGCCGGCGCGCATCGCGATGCTGCGCTTTCCCAGCTATGAGAAGGCACGGGCCTTCTACGATGACGAGATGTACCGCGCCGCGCGCACCAAGCGCCTGGGCGCCACCGAATTTTTCAATATGGTGCTGGTCGAGGGCGTGTAGCCCCGAATCCGCAAGAGTTCTGTTTTTTGACTTGGAGGACATCAAATGAGTGCAATTGTTGACATCGTCGGTCGTGAAATCCTGGACAGCCGCGGCAATCCCACTGTCGAATGCGACGTGTTGCTGGAGTCCGGCGTGATGGGCCGCGCGGCGGTTCCCTCCGGCGCATCCACCGGCTCGCGTGAAGCCATCGAACTGCGCGACGGCGACAAGAGCCGCTACCTGGGCAAGGGCGTGCTGAAAGCCGTCGAGCACATCAACACCGAGATATCCGAGGCCGTGCTGGGCCTGGACGCCTCGGAACAGGCTTTCCTGGACAAGACCATGATCGACCTCGACGGCACAGAGAACAAAAGCCGCCTGGGTGCCAACGCCATGCTGGCCGTGTCGATGGCCGTGGCCCGCGCGGCAGCGGAAGAATCCGGACTGCCGCTGTACCGCTATTTCGGCGGCATGGGCGGCATGCAGTTGCCGGTGCCGATGATGAACGTCATCAACGGCGGCGCGCACGCCAACAACAACCTGGACCTGCAGGAATTCATGATCATCCCGGTGGGTGCGCCAAGTTTTCGCGAAGCCCTGCGCTATGGCGCGGAAGTGTTCCATGCGCTGAAGAAGATCATCCATGACAAGGGCATGAGCACGGCAGTCGGTGACGAAGGCGGCTTCACACCGAGCGTGGCCAGCCATGAAGCGGCGATCCAGATGATTCTGGAAGCCATCGACAAGGCCGGCTTCACGGCCGGCGATCAGATTGCCATCGGCCTGGACTGCGCCGCCAGCGAGTTCTACAAGGACGGCAAATACCATCTGGCAGGCGAGGGACTGACGCTCTCCGCCGAAGAATGGACCAACATCCTGGCCACCTGGGTCGACAAGTACCCCATCATCAGCATCGAGGACGGCATGGCCGAGGGCGACTGGGACGGCTGGAAAGTGCTGACCGACCGCCTGGGCAAGGCCGTGCAGATCGTGGGCGATGACCTGTTCGTCACCAACACCAAGATCTTCAAGGAAGGCATCGACAAGGGCATTGCCAACTCGATCCTGATCAAGATCAACCAGATCGGCACGCTCACCGAGACCTTCGCCTGCATCGAGATGGCCAAGCGCGCCGGCTACACCGCTGTGATCAGCCACCGCTCGGGTGAAACCGAGGACTCGACCATCGCCGACATTGCCGTGGGCACCAATGCCGGCCAGATCAAGACCGGCTCCCTCAGCCGCAGCGACCGCATGGCCAAGTACAACCAGCTGCTGCGCATCGAGGAAGACCTTGGCGACGTGGCCAGCTACCCGGGCCGCGCCGCGTTCTACAACCTGAAGTAATGGCCCCCACGGTCGCCCACTGCGTGTGGCTCCCTGCTCCCCGGGGAGGCCGCGTTTCGCCTTGGGGCGGCCCGGCGGCGAAACATTCTCCGCGAAGGGTAGCTGTGGGCTCACGCATCATTCCGGTCATCCTGATCGCGCTGCTCTTGCTGTTCCACGGACAGCTGTGGCTGGGGCGCGGCAGCATTCCCAACGTCAACGAATTGCAGCAGAAGCTGGATGCACAAAAGGCGGCCAACTTGTTGGCACGCCAGACCAACGAACGTCTGGCAGCCGAGGTGCGCGACCTGCAGGAGGGGCTTGAAATGGTCGAGGAAAAGGCGCGCCTGGAGCTGGGCATGGTCAAGCCCAACGAAATCTTCGTGCAGGTGGGTCGCTAGGCGCCAGCGCTGCCCAGCGCGCCCGCAACGGCCGCGGCGTTGACCGGCTTCTCGCAACCAGGGTGTCCTTGTTCCCTTGCTCTGCCACGTTCCACAGCCAGTTCAATGACCGAGTTCATGTTCGCCGATGCCTTTACCCTCTGGGGTGCCGCCACGACCTGGCTGGAGTGCGTCGCCTTTGCCCTGGCCCTCGCCATGGTGGGTTGCAACATCCGCGAGATTCATTGGGGCTGGCCGTTGGCCGCGATCAGTTCGGCCCTGTATTTCGCGCTCTTCTGGCGCAGCAAGCTTTATGGCGATGCCGCACTGCAGGTGTTCTTCGCTGTGGTCGCCCTGTGGGGATGGTTCCAGTGGCTGCGTGGCCGGCGCGGCGATGGCAGCGCGCTCACGGTGAGCCGCCTCACCCGGCGGGGGCTGCTCAGGACGGTCGCGGCCTGCGCCCTGCTCTGGCCGGCCACCGGGCTGTTCCTGAAGCACTTCACCGACACCGATGTGCCGTGGTGGGACGCCTTTCCCACGGCCACCAGCGTTGTCGGCCAGATCCTGCTGGGGCGAAAGTTCATCGAAAACTGGGCCGTGTGGATCGTGGTGAACGTGGTCAGCGTCGGCCTGTTCGCCTACAAGGGGCTGTGGCTCACCACCTTGCTCTACGCTGTATTCATTGCCCTGAGCGTGGTGGGCTGGCGCGCCTGGCGGCGCCAGCTTTGAGCCGATGACGTCTGTGCCCGCGACAAGGCGACCGAAGCGCATTGCCCTGCTGGGGGCCGAGAGCACGGGCAAGACGCAGCTGGCCAGGCAACTCGTGGTGGCGCTGCGCGCGCCGGACCGCAGCACGGCCATGGTGCCCGAGGTGCTGCGCGAGTGGTGCGCACGCGAGGGTCGCACACCCATGGCGCACGAGCAGCCCGCCATAGCGCAGGAACAGGCCCGCCGCGTGCTGGCAATGGACACCGTTGAAATCATCATCGCCGACACCACACCGCTGATGACCGCCCTCTACAGCCACCTGCTGTTCGGCGACGAATCGCTGTATGACTTCGCGCTGGCGCACCAGCGGATGTATGACGTCACCCTGGTCACCGGGCTGGACCTGCCCTGGCAGGCCGATGGCCTGCAGCGCGACGGCCCCCACGTGCGCGAGCCGGTCGATGCGCTGCTGCGTGCGGCGCTGTCGCGTTCCGGTGTGACCTGGCAGGTGATTTATGGCCATGGCGCAGCGCGCCTGGAAAAAGCCATGAATGCTATCTATTCAATAGCTAACCGTGACCTTTCGACGCTGGAGAATGGCCAAAAAGCCTTGAAATCCGGTGCCTGGAGCTGGCCCTGCGACAAATGCAGCGATCCAGACTGTGAACATCGCCTGTTCACCGGACTTCTGAGCCCCTGATTGCCTGCCGGCTCAATGCACGATGGGTTCGACCGGCGGCTGAGCGTCCGGTGATGTGAAGATCTGCGCCGCATCCACCGGATCGAAGTGGTACTGCTGCCCGCAGAAGTCGCATCCCACCTCGATATGGCCGCGCTCGGCAATGATGCTGTCCGCCTCTTCCACGCCCAGGCTGCGAATCATGCGACCCACGCGCTCACGGCTGCAACTGCAGGCAAAGCGTGGCGCGGTGGCGCCTGCAAACGGTTCGAAACGCAGTACCTGCTCTTCCCAGAACAGGCGACGCAGGATGGTGTCCACGTCCAGCGTCAGCAATTCCTCACGCTTCAGACTCCTGGCCAGAATCGCAATGCGGTTGTAGTGCTCGTTCAGGCCGATCTCGTCTTCATTGGCCTGCCCGGGCAGGTTGTTGGCTCCCAGCACCGGCAGGCGTTGAATCAGCAGGCCGGCCGCCACCTGGTCGTCGGCGGCCAGCACCAGGACCGTGTCAAGTTGCTCGGACTGAAGCATGTAATGCTCGAGCACCTCGCTGAGCCGCTCGAGCTTTTCGCGCTGGTCGCCGAACAAGGGCACCACACCCTGGTACGGTTGCTGGCCGGGCAGGCGGTCTTTCGGGTCGAGCGTGATGGCACAGCGGCCCTGGTTGTTGACGTTCACCATCTGGCTGAGCGAGGCGTCAGCCGGCAGTTCACCCACCAGGGTGGCGGTGGCGCGCAGGCTGAAATCGGGCTGCACCTCGGCGACGGCGACCTTGACCGGCCCGTCGCCAAAAATCTGCAGCACCAGCGCACCGTTGAACTTGATGTTGCCCTGCATCAGCACGGCAGCGGCGGACATCTCCCCGATCAGTTCACGGACCGGCTCGGGGTAAGCGCCCGTGCCGGTGTTGCCCGCCCGGCGCCGGAGAATCTCCTGCCAGGCGTCGGTCAGGCGCACGATCATGCCGCGCACCGGAAGGCCGTCGAAAATGAATTTGTGAAGTTCAGACATGGATATCGACCCGTTAGGGAGAGAGCGCGCCTTTGTTACGGGCATTTCCGCAGATTGTTCGGCTGGCCGCGCCAGAGGTGCGCTGCGGCGCAACCGGCACCGGACTGGACCCAGGGCCATCGCCACAATGGCATTGCCTAGACAAGCTTCCTGAGCCCGGCCTGGAAGCGACGCGCATTCTCGACATAGTGACGGGCGCTCTGGCGCACGCTCGCGATCTGCTCCGACGTCAAAGGGCGTACCGCCTTGGCGGGGCTGCCGATGATCATGGAGCCGTCGGGGAACTCCTTGCCTTCGGTGACCAGCGCACCCGCACCCACCAGGCAGTTCTTGCCGATTCTCGCGCCATTGAGCACGATGGCGCCAATTCCGATCAGCGTGTCGTCCCCAACGGTGCAGCCATGCAGCATCACCTTGTGCCCCACGGTCACGTTCTCGCCCAGCACGATCGGCATGCCGATGTCCGCGTGCATGACGCTGCCGTCCTGGATATTCGAGCCGCGGCCGATCGTGATCGACTCGGTATCTCCGCGTATGACCGTGCCGAACCAGACGCTGGTGTCGGCGCCCAGGCTCACATTGCCCATGACCTGCGCGCTGTCGGCCACCCAGGCATTCGCGCCCAGGCGGGGGACAATGCCATCCAGTTCATATAAAGCCATCGGTTGTCCTGTCGCGCGTCGCGCAAAACCTAGAATTGTAGGGATGGAACTTCGTCAACGTGCGCTGGCCGCCCTGCAAAGCCCCGATCCAATGGAAAAAGTGGCACTCGCCAGCGCGCTTTGGTCAGAGTTAGCTTCTCTTTCGATAGCACAAGAAATCCTTGCGGAACCGGCCGGCCTGCCCGGGCGCCCCAGCCGGCCCGAACTGGTTGCGCCCTCGGGGGTCCCCCACCGCTCGCCGTTCACGATGGAAGGACGCGCCGCACTGATCCACGCGATCTGTCACATCGAATTCAACGCCATCAACCTTGCTCTCGACGCGGTCTGGCGCTTTGCCGCCATGCCGGACGATTTCTACAGAGACTGGGTGCGCGTGGCGTTCGAGGAGGCGCAGCACTTCACCCTGCTGCATGACCATCTGCAGACCCTGGGCCACCGCTACGGCGACTTCCCGGCGCACGACGGTCTGTGGGAGATGTGCGAAAGGACGAAGGAGGACATCGTTGCCCGCATGGCACTGGTGCCGCGCACGCTCGAAGCGCGCGGCCTGGACGCCACACCCTTGATCCAGGCCCGGTTGCGCAAGGTGGGTGCGCCCGATGCGCTGGTGGCCTGCGACCTGCTCGACATCATCCTGCGCGATGAAATCGGCCATGTGGCCATTGGCAATCACTGGTACCGCTGGCTTTGCGAACGGAATGGACTGGACCCGGTAGTCCATTACGGCGTGCTGGTGGAGCGCCACCGTGCGCCACGCCTGCGACCGCCTTTCAATCAAACTGCGAGGCGCCAGGCGGGATTCAGCCAGCAGGAACTGGACTATCTGACCGGGGCTTGATGAGCGTCAATTACGGGGCAGGCATGCCGGAAAACAATGCTGCATCTTGAGATGCGCGGAAACAAAACACCAGCGCGTGCTGTTGGTCGTGCCGTCTTGAGCCTCTGAGGAAAGCAATGCTGCCGACCTGGTTCCTGTACACCGCTGCCGCGGTGATTGTTGCTCTCACCTGCACCGCCCTCTTTTTCTTCACACTGACGCGAGGCGCCCTGATCCTGCGAAGCGCGATGGGACGTGCCGGAGATGATGCCTCCCACGTGTACCCGATCTACTCGAACATGAGGCTGATCAGGCTGATCGATTTCCAGCCCATCATTGCCGCGATCCTTCTGTTTCAGTACGACCGGCTGGTGAAGGCCATCACGCAGGGCTTGCACCACATGGACCTGAGCGGCAAGAAGGTCCTCATCACTTCCTGCGCGTTTGGCAATGTCATTCCGAGGGTCGTCACGGCCGCCACCGAATCTGGCGCTTCGCGGGTGCTGATTGCCGACATCATCCTGAATGAGCTCAAGCACGCTCAGACCAAGTTGCCGGCCTTCGCCGGCAGGGTCGAGTACCTTGAAGAAAACGCAACGGCGATGAGCCTGGCGGACCGCTCGGTCGACGCCAACGTGATCTTCTTCCTGCTGCACGAACTGCCGCACCACCTCAAAGGCGTGGCCCTGAGCGAAGCCTGCAGGGTTCTGGCCCCAGGCGGCAAGCTCTACCTGGCGGAATTCCACAAACCTGAACCCTGGGTACTGCGCGCCCTGAGCTGGACCTACTTCAAGGTCTTCGAACCCCTCGGCCTGGCGTTGTGGGACACGCACGACCCGGTCAAGCAGCTCGAGGCCATGAAGGGTTTCACCTGCGAGCGCCGCACGGTGTTCTTTGGCAACTTCCAGGTGATTGTGGCCACACGGGCCCTGACGGCCTGAAAGACAGGGGCCTGCGCGCCCATGCAGATGGCACCGACTGCAGGGCTAGAACTTTCGTTTGAATCCCCCCGCGCGACAAGCCGCACAAGGATTCGGCAAGATCGAATTGAGGCCGCACTTTGTAAGCAGCTGTTGCAAAACCGGCGCCTGAGAAACGATTGGCGACAGCCATCCCCGCAGGGAATGTCAGACTTGGCCGATCGGCCTTGCGCCACAGCCACTCCGGAAAGATACGCCGTCATGCCCAGCTTGCAAAACGAGACATCGGGGCTTCTCAGCCTCCAGCCCCCCTTCACCCTTCGGCCATGGGTCCCCGCCCTCTTGATCGCCACGGCGGCGCTCGGCGCTTGTGGAGGTGGTGGTGATCCGGCTCCGACAAGCCCTGTACCGGAAGCGTCCTCTACGATATCGGAATCAACAGCGCCCGTTGCCAGCGTGGTTGTCTCGCCTTTGCCAGCGCCGACGTCGTCCACGTCCACAACAACCGCCGCCGAAACCACGACAAAGACCAGAACGGCAACGACAACAACACCCACGACACCGACAACGACAACGACACCGGCACCAGCAGCAACCGCGGCAACCGCGACACCCACACCCCCACCCACCACGACCGGTCGTTGGATTCCCCAGGTCAGCGACACCTGGCAATGGCAGCTCAGCGGCACGGTCAGCACGAGTGTCGATGCGAAGGTCTATGACATTGATCTCTACGACACGCCGGCCGCCACCATCAGCGCGCTCAAAGCCGCTGGCCGTCGCGTCGTCTGCTACTTCTCCGCAGGCACATCAGAAAACTGGCGCAGCGACTATTCCCGGTTCGCAGCGGCCGACAAGGGCAGCTCGGTGTCCGGCTGGGCGGGTGAGAACTGGCTCGATACCCGCTCCGCAAACGTGCGCGAGATCATGAAGAGCCGCCTGGACCTGGCTGTTTCGCGCGGCTGCGACGGCGTCGAGCCGGACAACGTGGATGGCTACACCAACAAGCCCGGCTTCCCACTGACCTCGGCCACGCAGCTGGACTACAACCGTTTCCTGGCCACCGAAGCCCGCAGCCGCGGCCTGGCCGTGGCCCTGAAGAACACAGTCGACCTGCTGACGCAACTGGAGCCGTACTTCGACTTTGCCGTCAACGAACAGTGCAACGAGTACAACGAGTGCGGCGGCTACAGCGTCTTTACCAGCAAGGGCAAGCCCGTCTTCAACGCGGAGTACGCCTCGAAGTGGAAGACCGACGCCACGGCCCGCGCCAGTCTGTGCGCCGCCAACCGTGCTGCAAACATCCGCACGCTGGTGCTGCCATTGGCCTTGGACGGTTCGTTCCGCTACAGCTGCGACTGACGCACCGGCGCTCATCGCCACCGGGCGCCTCGTCGATGGCCGTTGTGAACGGGCCTGGCGACGCAGACATCAACAGATACAGAAGTCGTCATTGGCATCGGCTGGGTTCGCGCGCGCCGCTGGATTTGCGGCCCATTGACGGGGATCGATAGTCCGACCTCAAAAGGCTGGCGGGTCGACGCACTGTCGCCGGGACACTTCAAGAGTCCCGCCAGATTTGCATCCAACCCGTCTCCGACGTAAGCAGTTGATACAGAACCGGGTTTTGAGAAACGATTGGCGACAGGCGTCCCGCTGACTGGGTCAGACTCGATCAACCAGCCTGAACTCAACTCTGTCCGAAAGACCCTATTCCATGAAATCCGTTCACGACAACGCATTGAGCCCGCGCCTTCGCCGCCCTTCGACGGGCCTTCACCCGTGGCTGCCGGCACTGCTGATCGCAACAGTGGCGCTCGGCGCGTGTGGGGGTGGCGGTGCAGACGATCCGGCGCCGTTGAGCACCACAATGCAAGCGAGCACATCGGTAGCCGACTCGTCGGCAACGGCTGAAGATACTCACGCCCTGTCTCCATCTGCCGCCCGGGCAAGAGCAAAACGAAGGACCGCAACAACCACTACAGCCCCCACGCCAACTCCCGCGCCGACGCCGACCCCATCGGGACGTTGGGCACCTCAGCTCAGCGATACGTGGCAATGGCAGCTCAGCGGCACGATCGACACCAGCGTCGACGCCAAGGTATACGACATTGACCTGTTTGATACACCTGCGGCCACGATCAGCGCGCTCAAGGCCGCCGGCCGCCGCGTGGTCTGCTACTTCTCCGCGGGAAGCTCCGAGAACTGGCGCAGCGACTTTTCCCGTTTCGCAGCGGCCGACATGGGCAACTCACTGGATGGCTGGGCTGGCGAACGCTGGCTCGATACCCGCTCCGCCAACGTGCGCGCGATCATGAAAAGCCGACTCGACCTGGCCGTATCACGCGGCTGCGACGGCGTCGAACCTGACAACGTGGACGGCTACACCAACAGCCCGGGTTTTCCGCTCACCTCTGCGACCCAGGTGGATTACAACCGCTTTCTCGCCACCGAAGCGCACAGCCGCGGCTTGGCCATTGCACTTAAGAACGCCGTCGACCTCCTGAGCCAACTGGAACCGGACTTCGACTTTGCGATCAACGAGCAGTGCAACCAATACAGCGAGTGCGGTGGCTACAGCGTCTTCACAAGCAAGGGCAAGCCCGTCTTCAACGCCGAATACAAATCCATCTGGAAAACCGACGCCACAGCCCGCGCAAGCCTGTGTGCCTCCAGCAAGGCAGCCAACATCCGCACGCTGGTGTTGCCGCTGTCCCTCGACGGATCCCTCCGCTATAGCTGCGACTGAAGCAATGGGGCGGCAACATCACCCGCGAGGGTGATGTTGCGCATGAAGGCTCTTGAGTCTTTCGCGCGCCACATGCGTGTAGATCGTGGTGGTCGATATGTCAGCATGGCCCAGCAGCAACTGCACTGCACGCAGATCCGCGCCGTGGTTGAGAAGGTGGGTGGCGAAGGCATGGCGCAGGGTGTGCGGCGACAACTGGGCCGTGATACCGGCTTGCACCGCATAGCGCTTGACCAGCAACCAGAACATCACGCGCGACATGCCGGTTCCGGGCCTGGGCCCGCTGGACGTGACGAACAGGTCCTCGGTCTGCCTGCCGCCCAATAGCGCAGGCCGCGCATCGGCCAGGTAACGCACCAGCCACTCCCGCGCAATCTCCCCAAACGGCACCAGCCGCTCCTTGCGCCCCTTGCCAAGCACCCGCAACACACCTTCGTTCAGGCCCACGTTGAGGGTCGTGAGCGTGACCAGTTCACTCACCCGAAGCCACTGGCATACATCAGCTCGAGCATGGCGCGGTCGCGCTGGCCGAGCGCGGTGCTCGTATCAGGCGCGGCCAGTAGCGCCTCGACCTGCGGCTCGGTCAAGGTCTTGGGCACTCGCAGCGCCTGCTTCGCGGACAACAGCTTCAGGGTAGGGTCGGCGCTGATAAGGTGTTCACGCAGCGCCCAACGGAAATAGCGCTTGAACACAGTGAGCCGCCGGTTGGCAGATGTGGCTCGGCTCGCTCCATGACGCGCCACGAAATATTGCTGCAGGTGGTGCTCGGTGGTGGCATCGAGTGCCGCGCCCTGGTCGCCGAGCCACTGGGCGTACTGCGTCAGATCGCGCCGGTACGCCGCAAGGGTGTTGGGCGACAAGCCGTCCTCGAGCCAGAGTGCGTCAATGAAGCGGTCGATGCCAGGGGCGCTGTCAGGGTGCATGGGGTAAAGATACCAAACAAAAAGCCACCCGCGCCCCAACGGACACGCAGTGGCTCCGGCACCGGCCCGAACTCGGGCGGCAGGCGGCCTCAGGACTCAGTCGAGTTTGAGTTTCGACTGCTCGACCACCTTCTTGTAGACGTCGTACTCGGCCTTGATCTGGGCGCCAAACTGATCCGGTGTATTGGCAACGACCAGTGAGCCCGTGTCCTCGATGCGCTTGCGCACCGCCGGATCTTCCAGCGCCTTCTTCACGCCGCTGTTGATCTTGTCGACCACCTCCTTGGGCAGGCCCTTGGGGCCGTAGATGCCGTAGTAGGCCATGCGGTTCACCGGCTCCAGGCCGACTTCCTTGAACGTCGGCACATTGGGCAACTGGGTCAGGCGCTGGGGCGCGGCGACCACGATGGGGATCAGCTTGCCGGTGTTGATGAAGGGCAGCGCCGAAGGCATGTTGTCAAAGATGATCGGCACCTGCCCGGCAACCGTATCGTTCAACGCCGGCCCGGCGCCGCGGTAGGGGATGTGCGTGATGAAGACACCGGCCAGGTTCTTGAACAGTTCGGTCTGCAAGTGACCGATACCCCCAGTGCCGGAAGACGCATAGGAGTACTTGCCCGGGTTCTTCTTGAGCTCGGCAATGAATCCCTTGTAGTCGCGGGCCGGGAAGCTGGGATGCACGGCAATCACGTTCGGCGTCGCCGCGACGTTGATGATGGGCGTGAAGTCGGTGACGGGGTTGTAAGGAATTTTCGGGTTGATCGCGGGGTTGGCCGCCGTGGTGGACACCGTCGCCATGCCCAGCGCATAGCCGTCGGGCGTGGCCTTGGCGGTTTCGTTGGCGCCAATTACGCCGCCGCCACCGGCCTTGTTTTCCACGATCACGTTTTGCCCGATAGCCTTGCCCAGCGGGTCGGCAATCACGCGGGCCACGATGTCGGTGGTCCCGCCGGGTGCAAACGGAACCACCAACTTGACGACCTTGGTCGGATAGCCTTGCGCAAACACGGCGCCTGTGGCGGCAACTGCCACCGTGAGCGTGATCCATTGACGACGATGCATTGACAGACTCCTGAAGTGCTGGGAACAAAGGGGTGATCCTAAACCGTCCGGCGCCCACAAGCTGCTGTGGATGCCCCCTAGGGTCTAACCCTAGTTCACCGTCGATTACGGGGTATTCTCGCCGGGTGAACTACGCCCAACTGCTTTTCCCCGATTTTTCCCTGATCCTGTGTGGCTATCTGGTCTGCCGCTTTACCGCGCTCAACCGCACGGTCTGGGAGCCCGTGGAAAGCCTGGTCTATTTCTTCCTGTTCCCTGTGCTGTTGTTTCACTCCATCGTCAAAAGTCCTCTGGACCTGGGCGCTGCGGCGAGCCTCATTGGCGCGGGCCTGACGATGGGCGTCGCAGGCATCGCACTGGCCTACGCCTTGCCTCATCTGCCCTGGCTCGGCCCGCATATCGACCGGCGTGACCACGCCGCGAGTGCACAGGTGGCTTTCCGCTTCAACTCTTTCATCGGCCTGGCACTGGCCGAGCGACTGGCCGGCGCGCAGGGCCTGCAACTGATCGCCGTGCTGATCGGCGTGTGCGTACCGCTTTTCAATGTGGCCGCGGTCTGGCCCATGGCGCGGCACGCGCAGCGGGGACTCCTGCGCGAGCTGGTGCGCAATCCGCTGATCATTGCCACCGCCTCGGGCCTGGCGGCCAACCTGCTCGGCTTTTCCATGCCGGTTTGGCTTGAGCCCACGGTCACGCGCATTGGTGCGGCCTCACTGGCACTGGGTCTGATGGCGGCGGGCGCCGGCATGCAGTTTGGTTCGCTCGGCAGCGCCAAGACGTTGGCCGCGTCCGTGCTCTCGATCCGCCATTTCCTGCTGCCGCTGATCGGCTGGGCCGTGTCCGGGGCTTTCGGACTGTCTGCAGTCCAGACCACCGTGCTGCTGGCGTTCTCAGCCCTGCCCACGGCGTCAAGCGCCTACGTACTGGCCGCGCGAATGGGCTACAACGGCGCCTACGTGGCCGGACTGGTCACGCTGTCCACGCTGCTCGGCATGGTCAGCCTGCCGTTTGCCCTGGGCCTGTTGCGCGGCCTTTGAACCCCTTATCACTCACGGCTTGATGACGACCGGCGCCCCGGCCGACAGCACCAGTTCCATGCGCCGGCGCAGGCGCTGCACTTCGGCGGTGTCCCCGCCCAATTCCGCATGGCGTGCCTGCACCTGCAGCCAGGCCAGCAGCGGTCGGCTCCAGCCCTGGGTCGACGCCGTGTCCACCGCCACCACCATGACGGCCGGATGCCCCTGCCCGGCCTGCAGCCACACACCGGCCGCCACCAGTCGCGCCAGCGGGTCGGCGATGCCCACGAGCACGGCCACGTCGCCATCCGAAGCCGCCCTGCCGGGCAGCAAGCGACTCGCAGGCGCCTGGTGCTGGGCAGGCAACAAGGCGATGCTTTGCGCCGTCACCCGTCCACCCAAGTAATCGGCATAGGCGCGCTCGGGCAAAGCTGCGTCGGGCCGCAACGCCTCGAAACGGTCGCAGGGCTCGAACACCAGGCTGGCCACCCGCGTGGCGCATCGAAGCAACTCGGCGCGCGCCATCAAGGTGGCGTCTCCCGTTCGCGCGGTTTCCCGCCGCATGCGCTCGAACTCCAGGGACTCGACCCGGTTATTGCCAGCCAGATAGGCCGCCACCGCACGCTCGGCCGCGGACTGTGCGTTCATCTGCCAGTCGAGAGGCGGCGGGTTGACGGTGCAGGCGCCCAGCGCCGCAATCAGGCTGCCCGCGAGAAGCATCCTGCCGATACCGTCAAGAAAGGTCTTCTGGCGTTTCATGGCAGCTTGATTTCCGTTTCGCGGGCAAACGGCCATTTCCGGTTGATCTCATTGACCAGATGCTCCACTTTGCGCAGGCTGCTTTCGGCCTCGGCGCGCAGGGCGGCCAGGTCCGAAGTGCCCTCCCGCGTGTTCGCCGCAATGGCTTGCGCTTCCTGCAGCACCGCGTCCACCTTTTTCAGGCTCCCACGGGCATCGGCCAGCAAGCCATTGAGTTGCGCGACCGTGGCACGGGTCTCGGGCATCACGCCCTTGTCGCCAAACACCTGGGTGTCGGCTTTCACGGCCAGGCCATCGAGCCGCCCCAGCAGCACGTTGGTGCGGTCCAGCGTCGTGATCAGCTTGCGGGCGTCGGCCTCGTTGCCGAGCAGCAGGCCCATCGCGCCCTGAGGGCCCTTGAGTCTGTCGGTCACCCCCTGCACATTGGCCAGACTGTTGTTCAGCGCCGAGTCGCTTGCCGTCATCGCCTGCAGGTTGGACAAAAGGTCGCGCGCTGCATTCACCAGACGCGGAATTTCAGCCGTTGCGTCACCGCGCAGTACCTTGCGCTCAGCGCCGTCGGGGAGCGGCGGGTCCGTCAGGATGCCGGAATAGGCCCGGATGCGTGTCCCGCCGACGAGGCCACGTTCCATGGTGAAAATGCTCGATGTGCGCAGCCAGTGTGCGTCCTTTTTCGGTACGTCCACCAGGATACGGGCGTTACCGTCCGGCGCCAGTTCGATTGCACTGATGCGCCCCAGCGCAAAGCCCGAAAAAGTCATGTCCATGCCAACAACCACGCCCTCGGAGTCATCGGCCAGAAGCACCAGCTTCTGGGTGCGCTCGAACACGCCGCGTGCATACATGAGGTACGCCACGGAGGCACTGACCAGCAGCGTCACCAGAACCAGCAGAACTGCGGCCTTGAACTCCATGCGGGGATTGATCGGGACGGACTCGGGGGGACTCTGCATCTTTACAGCTCAATAATAGTTTCCGACGAGCGAGGCAACCTCGATCAACAGGATCAGCAGGAACATGCGTACCAGCCCCTGCAACTCGGGCATGGCGTGCACCTCTCCCGACGATGGCTCCTGGACACCAGACACCATCGGGATCAGCGACACGGCCAGACTGAAAAACAGCGTTTTCAGGGCGAAAATCAGTGCCACAGAGGGGTTGAACACCTGACCGACCTTGCGTGTGTACGCGTCGAACGCGGTGTGCGTAAGTCCGTGCACGACCAGGTAGGTCAGCACCAGCGAGATGACGCAACTGACGACGGCCAGCGTCACCACGGAAAACATCCCTGCACATACGCGTGGCACCACTTCGGTCACCAGAGGATCGACGCCTCGCGCGCGCTGCGCCTCGAGTTCGCCCCGTGCCCGCATCCCGGCGAGCTCGACACCCGCCGGCAGGGTGAGGCGCACCGCGACGAACAGTGCGGCGGTCAGCGGAATCAGTTCCAACACCAGCACCCGCACCACCGTTTCCAGCGCGTACTGCGACAGTCCGTAACTGGCCGCGGTGACCACGACAATGCGGATAACCACCAGGCTGGCAATTGCCACCAGCACAGTGAACCACGGCAACAGCGGCGCCGTGCCCAGATAAACATGGCTGGCCAGATTCGCGCGGTTCGCCCGGCCGTAGCTCGATGGCGACAAAACCAATGCGAGGACGAGGGCAGATGTATGCAATATGCGCCCGGCCATTTGCAACCTTCGATGCACCGCGCCGGACCAATCCTGCAGTGATGTCACGGGATCCATGGCTTCATGATAGCGGGGCGGCAGCAACGCCGCAGGCGCCTTGCGCCAACGCCCAGACCACCTGTTCACGCACCACCGGATCCGGGTGATCCAGCCGCCCTGCCAGCGAGGACCGCAGCGCCCCGGCGGATTCGCCGTTGGCTGGGTCCGGCGTCAGGGCACGCAACGCGTTGCCCAGGGCCAGCGCCACATTGCGCAGCCAGCGTGCATGGCCGATGCGACGGATCGGGCCGCCCTCGGTGATGCGCAAGAAATCCTCCTCGCTCAAGGCCAGCAAGCTCGTCAGTTGCCGACCGCTGACGCCGCCGCGCTCGTCGAAGTCGGGCAATGTGCTGCGTCGGGCGAACTTGTTCCAGGGACAGATCAGCTGGCAGTCGTCACAGCCATAGATGCGGTTGCCGATCAGGGGCCGAAATTCCAGCGGAATCGGCCCGGCGTGTTCGATGGTCAGGTAGGAAATGCAACGACGCGCATCCAGCTTGTACGGACCGATGATCGCCTGCGTGGGGCAGATGTCGATGCAGGCCTGGCAGGTGCCGCAGTGCGCTGCGACAGGCTCGCTCTCGGGCAAGGCCAGGTCCACATAGATTTCGCCCAGGAAAAACATCGATCCACCCTCGCGACTCAACACCAGGGTGTGCTTGCCCCGCCAGCCCTGGCCGCTGCGCACCGCGAGTTCCGACTCCAGCACCGGGGCCGAATCCGTGAACACGCGGTGGCCGAACGGGCCGATGGCGTGGGCCATGCGCGTCTGCAACTGCTGCAGCCGGGATCGCAGCACCTTGTGGTAGTCCCGCCCCCTGGCGTACACCGACACGATGCCTTCAGTGGGGCAATTCAGCCGGTCGAATTCCACGCGCTGCCAATCAGACGACCCTGCCGCATCGGTCCGGGCCCCCTGGATTCGAGGCAGGTAATCCATGCGCGCCGTAATGACACTCACCGTGCCGGGCACCAGTTCGGCCGGGCGTGCGCGCTTGAGGCCGTGCGCCGCCATATAGTCCATGCTGCCGTGGAACCCCTGGGCCAGCCACTGGGTCAAACCGGGCTCCGCCGAGGACAAATCGACGCCGGCCACGCCAATTTGGGAAAATCCCGACTCCCCAGCCCATTTGCGGATCTGGGCCAGCAACTGATGAGGATCGATCTGAGCACCGTTGAACGTCACCTGCCGATTGTAGGAACCCCCTCCATGCCGTCCGAAAGCGTCCGGCTGGTGTGGCGCACGGAAGCCGAAACGGGACGCTTCGCCCGCCGCCTGGCAGCCAGTGCGGCGGTGCGCAATGCCTTCATCGAACTGCAAGGCGACCTCGGCGCAGGCAAGACCACGCTGGTGCGCCACCTGCTTCGAGCCTTGGGAGTGAACGGCCGCATCAAGAGCCCGACCTATGCCGTCGTTGAGCCCCACGAGGTGGCGGGCCTGGCGATCTGGCATTTCGACTTCTTCCGTTTCAACGACCCACGTGAATGGGAAGAAGCCGGATTTCGTGACCTCTTTGCCAGCCCGGGCCTGAAACTCGCGGAATGGCCCGAAAAAGCCGCCGGGATGTTGCCTGTGGCCGACCTGGTTCTGTGCATCGAGAGCCAGCCCGACGAGAGCCGCGTGGTGACCTGCTCCACGCCCACGAGCGTCGGTCAGGCACTGCTGAAGGATGCCTTGACGTGAACCTGAAAGCAAAACAGCCGACTCGGCGCCGCAACCTGCTGAAGGGCGGCGCCCTGGTGCTCCTGCTCGGTGTTCAGCACCTGGCGCGCGGGGCCAGCATTCTGGCGGTGCGGGTATGGCCGGCGCCGGACTACTCACGCGTGACGATTGAATCCAGCGGGCCCTTGAAGACGAAACACGCCTTTGTCGCGTCTCCGCCGCGCCTGGTGGTGGACATCGAAGCGCTGGAGTTGAACCCGGCATTGCGCGAACTGGTCGCCAAGGTGCGACCGGACGATCCCAATATTGCCGGCATCCGCGTCGGGCAGTATGCCCCCGGCGTGGTGCGCCTGGTGATGGACCTGAAGCGACCCATGCTGCCGCAGGTCTTCAACCTGCCCCCGGTGGCGGCCTATGGCGACCGGCTGGTTTTTGATCTTTACCCGGCGCAAGTGACCGACCCGCTGGAGGCACTGATCGCTGAGCGCCTGCAGGACAAGCAGGCCGATGCCAGAGCAGCCGCCGCTGCCCCGGTCCCGGCGCCGGCCTCAGTGGCTTCTGGCGTCCCGGCTGTCGATCCGCTGGGCGATCTGATTGCCCGCCAATCCAGCCGGCCAGGACTGCCGGTTGCTACGGCACCGCCCACGCCACCCATCGCAACGCCCAGCACGCGACGCTACCCGGAGCTTTCGTCCCCCGAACCGGACGCTTCTGGTTTGATAGCAGGCAGCGACCATTCTGTGCTGGGTAAAAGCTCAAGAAGCTCGAAATCAGTGCTGGAAAGCGCCACCGAGCGCCTGATCATTGTCGCGCTCGACCCAGGCCACGGCGGCGAAGACCCAGGCGCCATAGGCCGCGGTGGCACGCGGGAGAAAGACGTGGTGTTGCAGATCGCCCACCGCCTGCGCGAACGCATCAACGCTACCACGCTCAAGGGCAACCCTATGCGCGCCTACCTCACGCGCGACGCCGATTTTTTCGTGCCACTGCATGTGCGCGTGCAAAAAGCCCAGCGCGTGCAGGCCGACCTGTTCATCAGCATTCATGCGGATGCCTTCCTCACGCCGCAGGCGCGCGGCGCCAGTGTGTTTGCCCTGAGCCAGGGCGCGGCCTCCAGCGCGGCGGCGCGATGGATGGCCAGCCAGGAGAACAAGGCCGACCTGATCGGCGGCGTGAACATCCAGGCCAGCGACCCGCACCTCAAGCGCGCGTTGTTCGACATGAGCACCACCGCGCAGATCAACGACAGCCTCAAGCTGGGTGGCGCCATGCTGCGCGAGATCGGCCAGGTCGGCAGGCTGCACAAGTCCGGCGTGGAACAGGCTGGCTTTGCCGTTCTGAAAGCCCCTGACATCCCCAGCGTGCTGGTGGAAACTGCCTTCATCAGCAACCCCGAGGAAGAGGCCAAACTCAGGAGCGAGGCCTACCAGGTAGCCCTGGCCGATTCGTTGATGAAGGGCATACAGGCCTATTTCGCCCGCAATCCGCCGCTGGCGCGCAACCGGACGGTCTAGGCGAACGCTCGGTCGGGATCGGATCAAGCCGGCTGGCGCGCGGATTGAGTCCTGTTTCGATAGCGGTCAGCGACTATTTCACACTGGGGAAGTGCCAGAAATGCTTTTGAATGGCCAGCACCGACCCGCCATGTTCACCGCACGGACACCGAAACCAGAACCCCGGGAAACCCCCCTAGGAAAACCCGGGGGTTCTGCGGCACATTTGACCGCGACGCGTCAGAACGACGCTCATCTAAACAGGATCTCTCATGGCAAAAAGCAAACTCATCCTCGACTACGTTTACGACTTCGAAGCCTCCCAGCCCGACAAGGTGTACCTGACCCAGCCCCTCGGTGGCGGCAAGGTCACCGACTACACCTGGAAGCAGACGCTGGACCAGTCGCGCCGCATGGCGACTTACCTGAAGAGCCGCAATTTCGAGCCCGGCGCCCGCATCGCCATCCTTTCCAAAAACTGCGCCCACTTCTTCATGGCCGAACTGGCGATCTGGATGGCCGGCTACACCACCGTGGCGATCTTCCCGACAGAAACGGCGGAGACCGTGAAGTTCGTACTGGAGCACAGCGACGCCAGCTTCCTGTTCGTGGGCAAGCTCGACACCTGGGAGCAGCAACTGCCCGGCGTGCCCGAAGGCCTGCCGCGCGTCGCCTTCCCGCTGGCGCCAAGAACCGACTACGACACCTGGGACTCGATCACCGCGCGCACCGAGCCCATGGCCGGGCGACCGGCCCGCGGCCCGAAGGACACCGCGATGATGATCTACACCTCGGGCTCCACCGGCCAGCCCAAGGGTGTGATGCACTGCTTCGAGAACATTACCCGGGCCAGTGAAGGCATTTCCGCGGACATCGTGTCGCGCATCGGCAAACTGCCGGAAAACCGGATCATGTCCTACCTGCCGCTGGCGCACGTCTTCGAGCGGGCGTGGGTCGAGTGCGCCTCCATGATCGACGGCAACACGCATGTGTATTTCGCCGAGACGCTGGACACCTTCCTGGCGGACCTGAACCGCGCGCGCCCCACCACCTTCATCTCGGTGCCGAGACTGTGGCTCAAGTTCCAGCAGGGCGTGTTCACCAAGATGCCGCCCAAGAAGCTCGACCGCCTGCTCAGCATCCCCATCCTGGGCCGTATCGTGGGCCGCAAGGTGCTCAAGGGCCTGGGTCTGGACCAGGCATTGCTGGCCGGCAGCGGCTCCGCACCGATTCCGGCCGACCTGATCGCCTGGTACCGCCGCCTGGGCCTGAACCTGATCGAAGGCTACGCGATGACCGAGGATTTCGCCTACTCGCACAACTCCACCGAGGCGATCAACGAGCCCGGCTGCGTGGGCGTGCCGCTGGCCGGCGTCAAGGTGCGCATCAGCGACGAGGGCGAAATCCTGATCAAGTCCCCCGGCGCGATGACCGGCTACTTCAAGCGTCCCGACCTGACGGCCGAAGCCTTCACCGAAGACGGCTACTTCCGCACCGGTGACCGCGGCGAGCGGCGCAAGGACGGCCTGCTCAAGATCACCGGGCGTGTCAAGGAACTTTTCAAGACGGCCAAGGGCAAGTACGTGGCGCCCGCACCGATCGAGAACCTGATCAACGCCCACCCCATGGTGGAGTTGACGCTGGTCTCCGGTGTCGGCCAGGTTTCGGCCTATGCGATGGTGGTGCTGGCCGAAGACCTGCGCCCCAAGGTCAAGGACCCTGCGGTCAAAGCCAAGGTGCAGGCCGAGCTCACCCAGTTGCTCAAGGACGTCAACAAGCAGCTCGCAGACTACGAGAAGCTCCAGATGATCGTGGTGGCGCCCGAGCCCTGGACCGTCGAGAACGGCTACCTGACCCCGACCATGAAAATCCGCCGCACCCGCATCGAATCCGCGGTGGAACCCCAGCTCGACGCCTGGTACGGAAAGAAAGGCGCCGTTCACTGGGTCTGAGCGCTGCGGGGGCCAGCGCCGATTGGCGCGCTAGGCCAACCCTGCCGAAACCTGGGGTCATGACGCCATCTAAATCAATCGTTTGATTTAGATGGTTTAATCAGGGCCCATGACTCACCACCAGAAAAAACCGCCGTCACCCGCAGCGACGGCATTGAATCCCGTGGCGCGGCTGCTGCAGGCCGCGCTCAGGCTGTTCGCCGAAAACGGGCTTTGCCAAGACCTCGACCCGGGAGATCGCGCTCGCGGCCCAGGCCAATATCGCCGCCATCAGCTATTACTTCGGCGACAAGGCCGGCCTGTACCGCGCCGTCCTGACCGACCCGACGGGCGGGCCGGATGCCGACCCCGCGCTGTTCGAGCAGCCCGGCCTCAGCCTGCAGCAGGCCCTGCAAGGGCTGCTGGCCGGCTTCACCGAACCCCTCAAGCAGGGCGAACTGGCGCAGCACTGCATGCGCCTGCACTTCCGGGAAATGCTGGAGCCCACCGGCCTGTGGGACCAGAAGATCGACGCCACAATCAGGCCCGCGCACGAAGCCCTGCTGCGCGTGCTGTGCCGCCACCTGGGCCTGCCCCGCGCCGATGACGACCTGCAACGCCTGGCGTTCTCCATCGTCGGGCCTCGGCGTGCACCTGTTTGTCGGCCACGATGTGATGCGGGCCATTGCGCCCGGCCTGGCCGGCACGCCGCAGGCCGTCGACCGATACACCGAACGCCTGGTGGATTACGCGCTGGCCATGGTGCACGGCGAAGCCCAACGGCGCCAGACCGCCTGACCGCCCCGGCCCTACCAGAATCAAGAACATCGAGCCCAGAATCACAATGACCGCCTTCAAACTCAAACCCGTCGCCATCGTCGTTCTCGTTGCCTGCGCCATCGCAGCCGCAGCCTATGCCCTGGTCGGCTCAAAAGCGCCGGCGTCTGACAAGGTCGCGGAGAAGCCCGCCGCCAACCCATCCGCGTCCGGCACCGCCCGACCCGCACTCACCGTCACCACCACCCAGGCCCAGTCCAGCGCCCTGCCCATCAAGCTCAGCGCCAATGGCAACATCGCCGCCTGGCAGGAAGCCAGCGTCGGCACCGAGAGCAACGGGCTGCGCATGGCCGAAGTGCTGGTCAACGTGGGTGACATCGTCCAGCGCGGCCAGCTTCTGGCCCGCTTTGCCGACGACAGCGTGCAGGCCGACGTGGCACAGGCCCGCGCCGGCGTGGCCGAAACCAGCGCGCAGGCCGGCGAGGCCACCGCCAACGCCAATCGCGTGCGCACCCTGCTCAACACCGGCACCTTCAGCGGCCAGCAGATCAGCCAGTACCTGGCTGCCGAGCAGACGGCCCTGGCCCGCGTGGAATCGGCCAAGGCTGTGCTGGCGGCGCAGATGCTGCGCCTGAAGAACACCCAGGTGCTGGCACCTGACGCGGGCATCATCTCGGCGCGCAGCGCCACCGTGGGGGCGGTGGTGCCCAGCGGCACGGAGCTGTTTCGCCTGATCCGCCAGGGGCGCCTGGAGTGGCGCGCCGAGGTGACTGCCGCCGAACTGGGCCGCATGCTGCCCGGGACTGGCGTGACCGTGACCGCCGCCAACGGCGCACAGCTCAAGGGCCGGGTGCGCACCGTGGCGCCCACAGTGGACCCGCAAACCCGATCCGGGCTGGTGTACGTGGACCTGCCGCCGATGCAAATAGACAGAGACAGCGCCGCAGCGCCGGGCCGCCCCAAGCAAGGCACGGCCCCCTCGGGGGGCAGCGCAGTACGCGAAGCGACAAGCGTGGGGGCCAAACCTGGCATGTTCGCCCGCGGCGAGTTTGAACTGGGTGAATCGAAGGCCCTGACCGTGCCGCAACAGGCGGTGGTGGTGCGTGACGGTTTCAGCTACGTGTTCCGACTGAATGCGGACCAGCGCGTCAGCCAGATCAAGGTGCAGCTGGGGCGGCGCGTGGGCGAGCGGGTGGAGGTGCTGGACGGCATCGGTGCGGATGCGGTGCTGATCGCCAGCGGCGCGGGCTTCTTGAACGACGGCGACCTGGTCAAGGTCGCCCCGGCAGCGCCGACCGTCCCGGCCCAGGCCGCTGCCGCCGCTTCGAAATAAGGATCGCGCGTGAACTTTTCATCGCTCTCCATCAAGCACCCGGTCCCGGCGATCATGCTGTTCGCACTGCTTTCACTGGCCGGCATCCTGTCGTTTCGCGCCAGCGTGGTGCAGGACTTCCCCGACATCGAGCTGCCCATCGTCACCGTCAGCGCTGCGCTTTCGGGCGCGGCCCCGGCGCAGCTGGAAACTGAAGTCGCCCGCAAGATCGAGGACTCGGTGGCCACGCTGCAGGGCGTGAAGAACATCTACACCAAGGTTCTCGACGGCGAGGTGACGGTCACGGTCGAATTCATCCTGGAAAAGCCGATTGCCGAAGCCGTCAACGACGTGCGTGACGCCGTGGCCCGGGTTCGCGCCGACCTGCCGGCCGACGTGCGCGACCCCTCGGTCACCAAGGCCTCCACCTCGGGGCGCGTGGTGCTGACGTTCACGGCGGCGGCCGCGCCGCCAACCAGCGGCACGTCGACGCCGCTGGACGACCAGGCGCTGAGCTGGTTCGTCGACAACACCGTGGCGAAGCGCCTGCTCAGCGTGCCGGGCGTGGGCGCCGTCAAGCGCATGGGCGGGGTGAACCGCGAAGTGCGGGTCGAGCTCATTGCGGACAAGATGGCGGCCCTCAACGTGGCCGCCATCGACGTGTCGCGACGCCTGAAGCTGGTGCAGCAGGAGGCCCCGGGGGGACGCGGCGACGTGAGCGGCGCTGAACAGTCCGTGCGCACCATTGCCACCGTGAAGACCGCCGCCGAACTCGCGCGCCTGGACATCCCGCTGGCCGACGGCCGTCATATCCGGCTGGACCAGGTTGCCACTGTGCTCGACACCGTGGCCGAACCACGCGCCGTCGCCACGCAGGATGGCCGGGCCGTGGTCGGCTTCGAAGTCTTCCGCACCAAGGGGGCCGGCGAGATGGATGTGGCCCGGGGGGTGCGTGCGGCCGTCGCGGAGCTGCAGGCCGCGCACCCCACCGTCACGCTCAAGCAGGTCATCGACAACGCCCAGCCGGTGGGAGAGAACTTCCAGGGCTCGATGGAATTGCTCTACGAAGGCGCACTGCTGGCGATCCTTGTGGTGTGGTGGTTCCTGCGCGACTGGCGTGCCACGCTGGTGGCCGCCGCCGCCTTGCCGCTGTCGGTCATTCCTACCTTCCTGGGCCTTAAGTACTTCGGCTACACGCTCAATACCGTGACGCTGTTGTCGCTGGCGCTGGTGGTCGGCGTGCTGGTGGACGACGCGATCGTGGAGATCGAAAACATCGAACGCCACCTGCGCATGGGCAAATCGCCCTACCAGGCGGCGATGGAAGCCGCCGACGAGATCGGCATGGCGGTGATCGCCACCACCTTCGCGCTGGTGGCGGTGTTTTTGCCGACCGCCTTCATGGGCGGCGTGCCGGGGCTGTTCTTCAAGCAGTTCGGCTGGACTGCCGTGCTGGCGATCCTGGCCTCGCTGCTGGTGGCGCGGCTGCTCACCCCCATGATGGCGGCCTACATCCTGAAGCCTCACAAGAACGCGGCACACGCCGACCCCAAGGCGGCCTACCACGAGGCCCCCGACGGCTGGCTCATGGCGCGCTACATGGCCACCATGCGCTGGTGCCTTCGCCACCGCGCCATCACCATGACCGGGGCCGCCCTGTTCTTCGTCGGCTCCATCGCACTGGTGCCGCTGCTGCCCACCGGCTTTGTGCCCGCTGCGGACCGCGGCCAGACGCAGATCAACATCGAACTGCCGCCCGGCAGCACACTGGCCGAGACCCGCGCCGTGGCCGAACAGGCGCGCGTGGCGGCCATGACCATTCCCGAAATCAAGGGCGTGTTCAGCTCGATTGGCGGCGGCTCCAGCGGCGACGCCTTCGCTCCCGGCGCCTCGGCCGAAGCGCGCCGCGCCGTGCTGACGCTCACCACCAGCCACCGGGACGACCGGACCGCGTCGATGGCCGACATCGAGTCGCAGCTGCGGCAAAGAATGTCAGACATCCCGGGAGCCCGCTTCACGGTCGGCCCGCCGGACTCCGGCGTGAAGATGCAACTGGTGCTCAAGAGTGACGACCCGGTGGCACTGCTGGCCAGCGCGCAGAAGGTGGAGCGCGAACTGCGCACCCTGAAGGGCATCGGCAACGTCAACTCCAGTGCCTCGCTGGTGCGCCCGGAGATCATCGTGCGCCCCGACAGCGCGCGCGCGGCCGACCTCGGCGTGACGGCCGCCAGCATCGGCGAGACCGTGCGCGTAGCCACGGCCGGCGACTACGACACCAGCCTGCCCAAGCTCAACCTGTCCGAGCGCCAGGTGCCGATCCGCGTCAAGCTGCCTGATGCCGTGCGCGCCGACCTGGCCGCGCTGGAGCGCCTGACGGTGCCGGGCAAGAATGGCCCGGTGATGCTGGGCAACGTGGCCACGCTGAGCATGGAAAGCGGCCCGGCGCAGATCGACCGCCTCAACCGCAGCCGTAACGTCACGCTGGACGTGGAGCTGGGCAGTCGCCAGCTCGGCGACCTCAACGAGGAAGCCCGTGCCCTGCCCAGCCTGAAGAACCTCCCCCCGGGCGTGACCATTGCCGAGCTCGGCGACGCCCAGGAGATGCAGGCGCTGTTCGCCAGTTTCGGCATCGCCATGCTGATCGGCGTGCTGTGCATCTACGGCGTGCTGGTTCTGCTGTTCCATGACTTCACGCAGCCGATCACCATTCTGGCCGCCCTGCCCCTGAGCGCGGGCGGCGCCTTCGTGGCCCTGCTGGTCACCGGACGGGCGCTGTCGATGCCGTCAATGATCGGCCTGATCATGTTGATGGGCATCGTCACCAAGAACTCTATCCTGCTGGTGGACTACGCGATCCTGGCGCGCGAAGGCCACCTGGGGCCCGACGGCCGGCCCACCGCGCCGCCCATGGCGCGCTTTGACGCGCTGGTGGACGCATGCCACAAGCGCAGCCGCCCGATCGTCATGACGTCCATTGCCATGGGCGCCGGCATGCTGCCGCTGGCCCTTGGCTGGGGCGCCGACCCGAGCTTTCGCTCACCCATGGCGATCGCCGTGATCGGCGGGCTGATGACCTCGACGTTGCTCAGCCTGTTGGTGGTGCCTGCGGTGTTCACCTACATCGACGACTTCAAGAACCTGATCGGGCGCACCCGGGTGGGGCTGCGGCGAAGCGCGCCCGCTGCGGTCGGCGCGCCAGCCGTACCGGCCCACGAGGCGTCTTGACGCAGCAGCCACCGGGACCGGCTGAACGGTTCATCCAGTGGACCGCCGGAACCAACCGTCTTTTCCTTTTTTGATAGCTGGAAAAGACAATTCGACGCTGGGGCGTGGCAGAAAAGTCTTCAAAACACACCGTGAAGCGCTCAAGCGCCGGTCTCAGGAACCAATGCCGCGCCCCGCTCAACCAGCAGGGCACGCAGGATGGCGCGATGGCAGCGGCGTTCGTCGGCGCAGTAGCAACCGATGGCAAACTGGCTGCCGTGCGACAGCGCCGCCAGCAGATCCAACGTGCGAGCCGCGTCGGGCTCGGCCATTTCCTTACGGAACTGTTTGGTGAAGGCGGTCCATCCGGCATCGTCGTCGGCCTGCTGGCCCAGCTTCATGGTTTCGGCGGATGGTGCCAGATTGGGGTACCAGACGTCATACCAGTTCTGCCGCGCGAATTCCGTCTTCGGCACGCCGCGTGGCGGACGGCGCACGGTCCCGATGCGCGGGCCCTCGCTGGCGTTGCGTTCGCTGCCCAGTCTGACGATTCGGATGCCCATGGCTTCTCCTTGATAGGCCGATGACCGCGCGGGCCCCCATCCGGGGCGGCGGCCTGTCAGGCCAGGTTTCACGGTCTTGTCCAGCGCCGATTATTGACGCCGCGGGGTGCCGGCAAAGGCGCCCTGCTTCGTCATTCACTTTTGATAGCAAACCATGTCCATTTCGCGGTGGGAAACGGCCTGAAAAGCCTCAAACACGGCGCCAGGGCAGCGGTCCACGGGTATTTCCGCATGACGCCGCGCCTGCGGGTCGGCACAGTCAAGTCCTGCGCGCCGTGCCTGCACCAACCAAGGACCTCGAATGCCTCCCCAGAAGCTGATCCTCGACTTCGTCTACGACCACGAAAAAGCGCAACCTGACAAGGTCTACCTGACCCAGCCGATCGGCCATGGCAAGGTTATCGACTATTCGTGGGCACAGGCGCTGGACCAGTCACGGCGCATGGCCGCGCACCTGCAGAGTCATGACTTCCCGCCGGGTTCGCGCATCGCCATCCTCTCGAAGAACTGCGCGCACTTCATCCTGGCCGAGCTGGCGATCTGGATGGCCGGTTACACCACCGTGGCCATCTTTCCTACCGAGACCGCCGAAACCGTGCGCTACGTGCTGGAGCACAGCGAGGCCAGCCTGCTGTTCGTCGGCAAGCTCGACACCTGGGAGCAGCAGGAGCCGGGTGTGCCAGCCGGCCTGCCGCGCATTGCCTTCCCGCTGGCGCCGCCCAACGACTATGAGGCCTGGGATGCCGTCATCGCCCGCACCGAGCCGCTGGCCGGGCGCCCCGCGCGTGCGCCCGACGACCTGGCGATGATCATGTACACCTCGGGCTCCACCGGGCAACCCAAGGGCGTAATGATCAGCTTCAAGGCCATCACCCGGGCTGCCGAAGGCATCGCCGCCGACACGCGTTCCCGCATGGACGCAGGCACTGAGGGCCGCATGCTGTCCTACCTGCCGCTGGCGCACAGTTTCGAGCGTTCGTGGGTCGAGGCCGCTTCACTGGTGGACGGTGGCACGCAGATCTACTTTGCCGAATCCCTGAACACTTTCCTGCAGGACCTTCAGCGCGCGCGCCCCACGATGTTCATTTCGGTGCCGCGCCTGTGGCTCAAGTTCCAGCAGGGCGTGTTCGCCAAGATGCCGCCGAAGAAGCTGGACCGGCTGCTCGGCATCCCGATCCTGGGGAAGATCGTCGCGCGCAAGGTGCTCAAGGGCCTGGGGCTGGACCAGGTGGTGCAGGCCGGCAGCGGCTCGGCGCCCATCCCGGCCGATCTCATCCGCTGGTACCGGCGCCTGGGCCTGAACCTGTACGAGGGCTACGCGATGACCGAGGACAATTCGTATTCGCACAGCTCGAACGAAAAGTTCAACGAGCCCGGTTATGTCGGCGTGCCAATGCCTGGCGTGCAGATCCGTCTCAGCGAGGAAGGCGAGATCCTCATCAAGTCCCCCGGCCAGATGGCGGGCTACTACAAGCGTCCGGACCTGACCGCCGAGAGCTTTACCGCCGACGGCTTTTTCCGCACCGGCGACCTCGGTGAACGCCGCAACGACGGATTGTTGAAGATCACCGGTCGCGCCAAGGAGCTTTTCAAGACCGCCAAGGGAAAATACGTCGCGCCCGCGCCGATCGAGAACCTGCTCAATGTGCACCCGATGGTCGAGTTGTCCCTCGTCTCGGGCGTGGGCCAGCCGTCGGCCTATGCGATGGTGGTGCTGGCCGAAGACATCCGGCCCCAGGCCAAGGATCCGGCGGTGAGGGCGCGCGTCGAGGGCGAACTGGGCCAGTTGCTGCTGAATGTGAACCGACAACGCCCCGAGTACGAGCACCTGCGCATGATCGTGATCGCCGGCGAGCCCTGGTCCATCGAGAACGGTTGCCTCACCCCGACCATGAAGATCAAGCGCAGCCGCATCGAGGCGGCCGTCGCACCTCAGGTAGAGTCGTGGTATGCCCACCCTGGCGTAGTCCACTGGGCCTGACCCAAGCTACCTCTCCATGCCAACGAACACCCCATCCCCCTCCTCCATCCGCCACGGCGGCGACCGCGTGGCCGACGCGCTGCTGGCCCACGGCGTGCCATCCATCTTCACCCTGTGCGGCGGCCACATCTCGCCCATCCTCAGCGCCGCCAAGGCGCGCGGCATCCGCATCATCGACGTGCGCGATGAGGCCACCGCCGTGTTCGCCGCCGACGCCACGGCGCGCCTCACCGGCCTGCCCGGCGTGGCGGCCGTCACGGCGGGGCCGGGGATCAGCAACACCATCACCGCGCTGAAGAACGCGCAGCTGGCGCAGTCCCCCGTGATCCTGATCGGCGGCGCCGCGCCCACCGCGCTGCAGGGCCGCGGCGCGCTGCAGGACATCGATCAGCGCCCGCTTGTGGCGCCGCACGTCAAGCTGTTCCGCAAGATCACCCGGGTGCGCGACCTCGGACCCGCCGTGGACGAAGCCTTTGAAGTAGCACAGGCCGGTGTGCCCGGTCCGGTGTTCATCGAATGCCCGGTCGATCTGCTCTATGACGAGGCGTCCATTCGCCAGTGGTATGCCGACGCTGCGGGCAAAGGCACATCCCTCGGCGACCGGGCGCTGCGCTTCTATTTGAACCGCCACGTCCGCAAGATGTTCGACGGAAGCGCCGACGTGATCGCCCCACAGGTGCGCCCGGTTGCCCCGCCGCGCGCGAGCGACGCCAGCCTGAAGGCGGCGCTGGCCGCGCTGGCCAAGGCCGAGCGCCCGCTGATGGTCATCGGCAGCCAGGCGCTGGTGATGTCCCGGGAAGCGAATCACCTGGCCGAGGCCGTCGCGAAACTCGGCATCCCCGTGTACCTGTCCGGCATGGCGCGCGGCCTTCTGGGGCGCGACCACCCGCTGCAGATGCGCCACCAGCGCCGAAATGCCCTGCGCGAGGCCGACTGCGTACTGCTGGCCGGCGTGCCCTGCGACTTCCGTCTCGACTACGGCAAACACGTGCGCCGCAGCGCCACGCTGATCGCCGCCAACCGCAGCGCGAAAGACGCGCGCCTGAACCGCAAGCCCGACATCGCCGCCATCGGCGACGCCGGCCTGTTCCTGCAGGCGCTGGCGCAGGCCCAGCCCGCCGGCGACGTGCCAATGCGCGCCTGGCCGGCTGGATCGCCACGCTGCGCGGCCGCGACGCCGGGCGCGAGATCGAGATCGACCAGCAGGCGCAGGCCAGAGGCGAGCACGTCAACCCCATCGCGCTGTTCCGTGCGCTGGAAAAAGAGGCTGGCGACAACGCCGTGCTGGTCGCCGACGGCGGCGACTTCGTGGCCACCGCCTCGTACGTGATGCACCCGCGCGCACCGCTGACCTGGCTGGACCCCGGCGCCTTCGGCACGCTGGGCGTGGGCTCGGGCTTTGCGCTGGGCGCCGCGCTGGCGCGCCCGGGCAGCGAGGTCTGGATCATCTTCGGCGACGGCGCCTGCGGCTACGGCCTGGTGGAGTTCGACACCTTCGTGCGCCACGGCATCCCGGTGATCGCGCTGGTCGGCAACGACGCCGGCTGGACCCAGATCGCGCGCGAGCAGGTCAAGATGCTGCACGACGACGTGGCCACCGTGCTGGCCCGCAGCAATTACCACGAAGTCGTGGCCGGCTTCGGCGCCGAAGGCATCATGGTCAGGACCATGGCCGAGGTCCCCGCCGCCCTGGCCCGCGCCCGCGCCCTGGCCCACAGCGGCAAACCCGTGCTGGTGAACGTCTGGCTCGAAAAGACGGAGTTCCGCGAGGGGTCGTTGTCGATGTAGGGGGAGAAAACGCGCGCGACTGGAAACCTACTGTGGCGCTTGAAATGATGCATCGTTTCCAATCGTTTCTTTACCTTCGAAGGGCTGGATCAACTGACTCCGGACACTCCAAATAGCTGAACCTTTGTTGCGAAAAATCAAGATGCAGCTGCGGCATTGGCAGAAACTTTTGGTTACAGAGTAACTTAAAAGGAGTAGCGGCCATGCGCACAAATGCGAGGACAGTAAGGAAGTACGCTAGGGCAGGCTTGTGTGGCTTGGTCTTGGCGCTCTCATCCTTTACGGCCATGGGGGCAGCCCCCGCGCCATACCCCGACTGGCTCAAAATGAGCCCGGACCCGAACGTCATGCCGCCCAAATGGGATTGGCAACTCGCCGTGCCGGTCAAGCTGAATGCCGATGCCACGATCAAGATCTACGACATCGAGATGTTCGAGAACGAGAAGAACACAACCGTGCAGATGCTGCACGCCAATGGGAAAAAGGTGATCTGTTACGTTGATGTCGGCTCTTGGGAGAATTGGCGTGATGATGCTTCCCAATTCCCGGCCAGCATTCTCGGCACCACCTACTCAGGATTCCCCGACGAGCGATGGCTGGATATCCGCGATGTGAATCCGCTCAAGTCAACAACTGGAACGAAACTCGCGTACATCCTGAAGGCGCGCTTCGATCGGGCTAAAGCCATGGGTTGCGACGCTATTGAGCCGGACAACATGGACGGGTACGACAGCACAGCCCACGAGGCGAGCGGTTTCCCGCTGACCTACGAGGACCAGATCCTCTTCAACCTCTGGGTGGCAGACGAAGTCCATTCGCGGGGAATGTATGTCGGGCTGAAGAACAACATCAACCAGGCGCGTGACTCCAGAATCTATATGGCCTTTGATTTCGTCGTGAGTGAGCAGTGCTTCCAGTACAAGGAGTGCCAGTACTTCGATCATTTCCTGGCGCTCGACAAACCAGTCTTCGAGGCGGAATACGGAATGGCGCTGACAAAATTCTGTCCCAAGGCCAAGCCCCTCAGGATCAGTGCGATCAAGAAGCGCCCGGCACTTAACACCCGTCGGGAAGACTGCCGAGCCTATTACTGATTCTGTTTGACGCCGCCACCAAGCCCCGCCTCGCACGGGGCGTTGCGTTTGATGAACGGCAATCAGTTCTCTACCAAGCAACCAGAAAGACCGCAAACGCTGCAATCCGGCTACTCAACAGCGGTCTTTGCCCACGGCAGCGGCGAAAATCGAACGACCGTTTCTAAAAGGCGCGCCTGTCTTCGTAACAATTGCTTCATTGTTGATAGCATCTAGCGACCATTCGACGCTGGGAAATGGCTGAAATTGGCAAGAAATCATTAGCCAGATGACTCTTTGGCGCACAGTCACGACCGGGCGGTCAAGGTCGTGACAATTCGTGCGCTTCCGTACAGATCAGACGCTGCCATGCGACTACCTTCGCCACACGGCGCCTCGGGACGATGTCGCAGTGAACGACTCCGAGCGCTTGGCCGGTCGGCCTGTGGCGTTGAACGCAGGGCTTACCATCCCGTTTTCAGTGCACCCAAGGAGGTTCCCCATGTACGGATTTACCACCACCCTCACCGGCGTCACGTTCGACCAGGCGCTTGCGCAGACCCTCGCGGCCCTGAAGGCCGAAGGCTTCGGCGTGCTGAGCGACATCGACGTGCAGCACGCGATGAAGGAGAAGCTGGGCGCCGAGATGCGGCCCTACCGCATCCTGGGCGCTTGCAACCCACCGCTGGCGCACCAGGCGCTGCAGGCCGTGCCAGACATCGGGCTGCTGCTGCCATGCAACGTGATCGTTCGCGAGGAAGCGCCTGAGCGCGTGGTGGTCGGGTTTCTGGACCCGCAGCTCATGGTGAGCCTGGTGGGCCGGCCCGAGGTCAAGGCGGCGGCCGACCAGGCCGAGCAACGCCTGCGCCGCGCCTGCGCCAGCCTGGGCGGCAGCACGACGCCGACGTGAGGGGTTGGCACCTTATTGCGGCTCGATCTTGGCGTCGCGAATGGCCTTGGCCCACTTGACGGTCTCAGCCTTGTTGCGCTGGGCCAGCGCCTCCGGCGTGCCGGGGTCGATCGCAAAGCCGGTAGCGGCAAACTTTTCCTGCAGATCCTTGGAAGCGGCTGCGGTGTTGATGGCCTGGTTCAGCTTCGCGATGACGTCCGGGGGCGTGCCGGCCGGCGCGAAGACGGCAAAGTAGGCAATCAGTTCATAGTCCTTCAGGCCAAGCGCCTCGTTGACCGTGGGCAATTCGGGCACTGCTGCGGACCGCTTGGTCGACGTCACGGCCAGACCGCGGATCTTGCCCGCCTTGTGCTGCGAGACTGTCACGCCAAAGTCGGCCGAGAACATGTTGACCTGCCCGCCAATGAGGTCGGTCATCGCCGCCGGACCGCTCTTGTAGGGAATCGGGTTCATCTGGATGCCGGCCATGCTGGCAAGCATTTCCGACGACACCTGCTGGGAGGTGCTGGCATAGGCAAACGTCACCTGGCCGGGCTTGGCCTTGGCCAGATCGACGAACTCCTTCAGCGTCTTGGCCGGCACGTCGGGGTTCACCGCGATCATGAGAGGCACCGAGCCGAGGAAACCCACTGGGACAAAGGCCGTGTCCTGGTCGTAGGGCAGCTTCTTCATCAGGTACTTCAGCGCTGCATTGGTGCTGTTGGTCCCAATCAGTATGGTGTAGCCGTCAGGCGCGGCCTTGGCTACCGCGTCGGCGCCCAGCATGCCGTTCACGCCAGGCTTGTTGTCCACCACGATGGGCTGCCCCAGGGTCTCCGACATCTTGGCCGCAAAGGCACGCCCGATCTGGTCGGTGGCACTGCCCGCGGCAAACGGAACGATAGCCTTGATGGGCTTGTTCGGAAAAGGCTGGGCCAAAGCCACCGAGGTGAAAAGCATGGCACCTGAAATGGCCGTGAGCCAGCGGACAGAAAAACGCATAGGGTCTCCTTCAGTTAGTTTGAGAATCGAGTTTAGAGGCTGTTCAGTTCTCGCCCGCATCGAGCGAAAGATCGAGGATGGCGGCGCTCAAGGTCTTGCCATGCGCATCCAGCGCCAGCGAACGCGTCACGCCGCCGCCCAATGCGTCATTCATCACAAAGTGCACCGCGCCCAGATGGGGCAGCGGGAAGCGCTGGACCGGCCCGTGCACGACGCCCTGGTAGTGCGCCTGCACGCGCAATGCCGTCAGTGCACGTTCCAGCCGCGCGTAGTCCGCAAGGTCAAAGGCAATCACGCTCAGCGTGGCCCGGTTGCCCTTGTCGCCCGATCGGGCCAGTGCGATATCGCGGATCTTCATGTCACAGCTCCAGGATCTGGCATTCGCAACGGACCGCATCGCGCGGGATCAGCGCGGAGGCCACCGCGACCACCTCGCGCACCGACATTGTCACGCCGCCGCCGCCGGCCGGGCCGTTGAGGTACAGCGCTTCGACCTCCTGGCCCACCTGCTCGGCCAGCGCGCGGGTAGGCGTGCGCGCTGCCAGTCGCACGCGGACCTCGTAGGGTTCACGATCCGCGCCCAGGCCGGGGCCGTGCATGGCGTTGACCCCGATCAGCTCGGCGCGATGTTCCAGTGCAGCCAGACCCAGGCGCTCCAGGCGTCGCTCCAGCACGGCCAGCGCCAGTTCGCCACGCGCGCGCGCGCCAGGCCCGGCATAGGAGATCTGCCCCTCACCGATGAAGCCCTCGCGATAGCCCAGCGTCGTCTTCAACTGGTCCGGCCGGGGTTGGCCGCTGGCGCCCCCGACCTGGACGCGGTCCGCGCCCAATTCCGTCAGATGCACGTCGGAAAAGTCAGCCGTCACATCGGGCTGCAGGTAGCGGCCCGGGTCTTCCAGCTCGTAGAGCAACTGTGCCGTGCAAGTGAGGCGATCCACCCGACCGCCAGTGCCCGCCAGCTTGGTGATCACGCAAGTGCCATCGGCCTGCACCTCTGCCAGCGGGAACCCCACCTCCTCCAGCCGGGGCACATCCACAAAGCCCGGGTCGGCAATGTAGCCGCCGCTGACCTGGGCCGCGCATTCGAGCAGATGACCGACCACGATGCCCTGCCCCAGGCGCGGCCAATCGTCCGCAGCCCAGCCAAAGCGGTGCATCAACGGCGCAAGAAACAGCGCCGGATCGGCCACGCGGCCAGTGATCACGACGTCGGCGCCCGCCTGCAGCGCGGGCAGCAGCGCGTCCGCGCCGAGGTAGGCGTTCGCCGAGATCAGCCGCCCATCCAGGCTGCGCACCGTCGCATCGGAATCCATCAAGGGCACGTCGTGCGCCAGCATCCAGGGCAGCACATCGTCGCCCGTGACCACGGCCACGCGCAGGCGGGGCAAGCCCAACTCACGCGCGACCTCCAGCACGGCCTCTCCGGCCGCCTGCGGGTTCGCCGCGCCCATGTTGGTGATGATCGTGACGCCCCGCTGCACGCAGGCCGCCAGAACGGCACGCATGCGCTGCCTCAGCAAGGGGTCATATCCCGCCCGGGAATCGAGGCTGCGCCGCAATTGCGCCAGGGCAATCGTCCGCTCAGCCAGGCATTCAAACACCAGTACATCCAGTTCGCCGCGCTCGGCCAGATCCTGCGCCGGATCGATCCGGTCGCCGGAGTAGCCCGCGCCGGAGCCGATGCGAAAGGGTTTCATGCTGGCGATTGTTTCACTGGTTAACGGTCGCCGCCACAGGATCAACCCGAAGTCCCTCTAACCCCCCCACCCTAGCGGGACCGTTTCAGTGGCCGACGAGCGCGCTCAGAACGGGGCTGTCTATTTCGCGCGCAAGGAGCTGTGCCACCGCCGTACTGGCGCTGTCGCCCAGCGCCGAGCGGTGCAGATGCGAGCGGACAGTGAACTCACGCATGCCGGTTCGCGAGGCCAGGCTCTGCATCTCGTCGATCCAGGTTGACGCCTGGTGCCTGGCGTGCGTGACCGCCAGGCCGCACAACGCGTCGAGCGCATACCCCTTTCCCCAGAGGTAAGCGTCGGGCAGGCGAACGGAACGCGCGATGGCATCGACCAGAATCGCGAGGGCGCGTTGCGGCTCACTCCGTGCGATGGCGACGCGGCCAAGGCCACGGCCGGCGATGCCTTCCCAGCAGGGGTCACCCAGCTGGCACCCGAGCGCGAAGGCATACTCGAAGCGGTCTTCGGCGGCGCCAACTTCGCCACGTATCAGATCGATCTCGGCACGCAGGGATTGCGGCCACGGCACGAAGGCTGTCCAGTGTTGCTGCGCCAGCTCAACCGAGTGATCGAGCACGTCGGCGGCTGCCTGAAGATCGCCTTGCAGCAGCAAGGCGCGTCCCAGCATCGACCCCGCGTAGGCAACCTGTTTCACGTCCCCGACCCGGCCGGCCAGCCCCTTTGCGTCATCCAGCATGGCAACGGCTGCAGCGTAGTGCGACGTGTCGCTAAGCACCGATCCGTGCACGATGGCAATTCGCGCCTGCTCTGCAAGATCTTCGCCAGCCAGCGGCGCGGCCCGCCTCAGCCATACCAGCGCGCGTTCGTAACGACCACGAAGAAACTCGACGTAGCCCAGTTCGCGGCAGGCTGCCGCCGCCAGCGCCGACGAGGCATCCTGCCCGACGACAAGGGCTTCGTGCAAGGCCGTGGCGCCCTCCTCGTCACGGCCCCGCGCAGCATGCACGAGCGCGCCACCCAAAGCCACTCGCGCATGGGCCCGCAACACGGCCTCGCCAGTGGCGTCAGCCTCAACGATCGCGCGCCTAAGGCATTGCAGTCCGGCATCGAGTGCGCCGGCGCCGATGGCCGCCTCACCGGCCTGGATCTGCGCGACCGCCGCCGCGCGCCCCGTCGCGGGCCGCTCCGTCGGCCTGGCGGTGACAGTGCGCATCGCAGCTTCGAGTGCCGCGCCGGGCTGCACGCCGAGTTCGCGTTTGAAAAGTTCGCGGCACGCGGCAACCTGGCGTGCTGCCCCGATGCCGTCGCCGCCCGCAGCAAGGCAGCGGACAAGCAGCGCCTGGAAGTTCTCATCCAGCGGGTTCTGTTGCACGAGACGCCCGGCCAGATCGGCCGCCTCGCTTACCGCGCCGGCCGCCAGACGGGCTAGCGCGGCTTCGCGCAGGACCGCTTCTGCCGTTGCCCGAAGGTGGCGGCGCTCGGTGGCGAGCCAGACTTCGAATGCCGGACTTCTCGAAAAATCCATGCCCGCCAGCAGTTCGTGGTCGAGGCCCGGCACGCACAAGGCTTCAGACCAGGTTCCGCAACGCACGACCTGAATGTCGACATAAGTGGTTGGCTCCAGCGCAAGCGCCAGGACCTCGCCGCGCAACGCAGTGTTGCCGAGCAGGCGCCGAAGTTCGCTGAGGTTCCATCGCAGCGCGGCCAACGGATCTTCGGCATCTTCGAACATCAGACCGGCCAGGTGCTTTCGACTTGCCGGAACCTCGCTTCGAATCAGGTAGGCCAGCAGTCCCCAGACCTTGTGGCCGCGCGGCACCGGCAAGACCCGACCATCCTGCTCGACCCGCGGCGCACCCAGAAGATGAATGGCAAGGCCCATGTGGCAATGTTCCCTCAGGCCCTTCCGTCGGGCACGGTCTGCATCAGGCCTCGGCCGTCGTCGGGTCGATGACCGACAGAACCCGCGCGACGCTGTTCGCGGGAAAACCGCCCAGGCGGGCGTGCTCCCTGACGAGTTCCTCGCTGGCCGCGTTGTAGACGCAGTAGATCTTGTCCCCGGTCACGTAGCTGTGCACCCATTGAACATCCGGGCCTAGCTCATGCAGCACGCTGCACGACTTCTGCGAGATAGCTTGCAGCTCGGCGGCCTTCGAAGCCCCGATTCCGGGAATGGCGCGTTCAATGACGAATTTCGGCATGGCAGTTTCCTTTGAAGTGAATTGGAGCCACCACGGTAAGCTGCGTCCGTGTGAGCCAGCGTGTGACGAGCATGGGTCCTAGGAAAATTTATGCCCTGCTGCAAACGCCGGCGTGTACGGTCAAGTCGTGCCCGTGCAGTTCACCCTCCAGTGAATACCGAACCGGTCTTTCAGGCTGCCGAAGTAGGCGCTCCAGAACATGCCCTGCAGCGGCATGTCCACCGTGTCACCCGCGGCCAGGGCGTTGAAAAGGCGGTCCGCCTCGGCGCGTGAGTCCGGCGCCAGGTTGATGTGCACGTTGTTGCCGGGTGTCATGATGAAGCCCATGGACTCCACGGCATCGGTGCCCATCAGGATGTGACCGCGCCGCGGCGTCAGCTCGACATCCATCACCCTGTCGAGCGCCACCAATGGCATCGGCGACCTACCGGCCGTAAGTGGCGGTGAACGACGCCTTGCCAAGCAAGGCATTGCCCACGCCCTTGTTCAGCACAAAACCGTAGAGCCCGGCACTGCCGGTTTTCGGCACGCCACCGGCCACCTCGACCTTGTCGACCCCTAACGCGTACAGCGTGAAGATGTAGCGATGCGGCTTGTCGCCCTGCGGCGGGCAGGGGCCGCCATAGTTGCCGTTGACGTTGGTGGCCCCGGTGTCCATGAAATCGGTGTTGCCACCAAACGCGCCTGCAGGCAGCCGGGCCGCGTCGTTGCCGGCCCCCTGCGCCAGTGCAGCGGTTGTCGGCGGCATGTTGTAGACCGCCCAGTGCCAGAAGCCGCTGCCCGTCGGCGCATCGGGGTCGTAGACCTGCAAGGCGAGCGACTTGGTGCCAACAGGCACATTTCGCCACTCCAGCGCGGGCGAGATGTTCCCGCCTTTGCAGCCGAATCCGTTGAGGACAAATTTATTGTCAAACGTGCCGCTGGCCAGATCAGGGCTGGAAAGCGTAAAGGGCGCCTGCTGGGCCTGGACGCCCACGCTGGTCATGGCAGTAGCGAAAACAGCCAACGTCGTGGACAGGGCAAGGATTCCGGTCTTCATGGTGCACTCTCTTTCTGGTGGAATGGAACAAGGCGTTGGGTCGAAGGGCCAAGGCGAAGTATCTGGCGGTGCGCAGGTTTGTCAAGACACCCGGGGGCCTGTGGAACAACCGCAAGCTTTCATAGCGAGGTTCACCTGGCTTTCAACTGGCTCTGTCGCACCCGGTACAGCAGAAACCGACGATGCCGACGTTGACCAGGTTCCAGGCGATCCCGTTCACGAAGGCGGCGCGGTAGGAGCCCGTCCAGTCGAAGATCGCGCCCGAGAGCCAGCCGCCCAGCGCCATGCCCAGCAGGGTGGCCATCAATACGGTGCCAACGCGCGCGCCGGCCTCCTTGGGGGTGAAGTACTCGCGCACGATCAGCGCATAGCTGGGCACGATGCCGCCCTGGAACAGGCCGAACAGGCCCGACACCACATACAGCGGCACCAGGCCATCGAACGGCAGGAACAGCAGCAGCGCCACACCCTGCAACACCGAGCCCAGCATCAGCGTGCGCAGCCCGCCGATGTGGTCCGACACCCAGCCCGACAGCAGCCGGCTGGCGATGCCCGCCGCCATCATCAGCGACAGCATCTGGGCGCCTTGCGCAGCGCCAAAGCCCAGGTCGGTGCAGTAGGCGACGATGTGCACTTGCGGCATCGACATCGCCACGCAGCAGCTCACGCCCGCGACGCACAGCAGCATCTGCAGGCGCAACGGCGTCTGGCCCAAGGGCTGCCCGGGGTCCGAGCGGCCCAGGAAGCGCGCGGATTTCATGACCGCCGCACCAGCCGCCGCCTGCACGGCGGTGACCGGCGCGGGCCGGCGCAGGAACAGCGCCAGCGGCGCCATGGTCAGCACGCAGAAGATCGCCAGTCCGAAGTAGGTGCTGCGCCAGCCGGCGCTGTCGATGAAAGACTGCATCACCGGCGGCCACACCGCGCCGGCCAGATAGTTGCCGCTCATGCAGATCGCCACCGCGATGCCCCGTCGGCGCGTGAACCACAGCGAGGTGTCGGCCACCAGCGGCGCAAAGGTGGCGGAGACGCCCAGCAAACCAATCAGCAGTCCATGGGCCAGCGTGAACTGCCACAGGCTGGTGGACGCGCCGGCGGCCGCAAAACCCAGCCCCAACCCGACCGAGCCGATCAGCGCAACCACCATCACGCCGAAGCGGTCGGCCAGCCGGCCCATCAGGATGCCACCGATGCCAAAGCCGATCAGTGTCACGGTGTAGGGGAATGAGGCGTCAGCGCGCACGGCCCCGAAATCGCGCTGCACCGCAGGCAGCACGACCGCCGCGCTGTACATGCCCACGCCGCCGATGGTCATCAGCGCCAGCGACACCATGAGCCGGGTCCAGGCGTAGGCGGATTCAACGCCGTGGCGGGCGCTTTCGGCGGCGTTCATGACGCGCACTCAGCCCGTACCTCAAGCTCCGAAGACTCCCGAATCAATAGCATACAAAGTCCATTTGACGGTGGGCTAGTGCCAAAAAGATTCGATAAGTCGCACTCAAGAGCCCGCCATGCCGGCCAGACGCTGGCGGATGATGCCGTCGGCCTCCGCCATGATGCGGTCGATCAGCTCCTTGACACTCGGGATGTCGTGGATCAGCCCAGCCACCATGCCGCACGACCAGGCGCCGGCCTCCATCGTGCCCTCGATCATGATCTTGGGGTAGACGCCGGCCACCTCGTCGATGATGTCCTCGAACTTGAGGTTGGCGCCCAGGGCTTTCTCCTTCTCGAGCAGACGGTCGACGGCGGCATTGCGCAGCACGCGCTCGGTGTTGCGCAACGGACGCATCACCAGGCGGGTGTCGAGCTCGCTGGCAGCCACGATGGCCAGTTTCACGTTCTCGTGCACCGGCGCTTCCTTGGTGGCGATGAAGCGCGTGCCCATGTTCATGCCCTCGGCGCCCAGCGCCAGCGCCGCCACCAGCGAGCGGCCGTCGGCCATGCCGCCGGAGGCAACGAAGGGAATCTTCAGCGACTCGGCGGCGCGCGGCAGCAGGATGAAGTTGGGCACGTCGTCCTCGCCCGGGTGGCCGCCGCACTCGAAACCGTCCACGCTGACCGCGTCGCAGCCGATGGCTTCGGCTTTCAGGGCATGGCGCACCGAGGTGCACTTGTGGATCACCTTGATGCCAGCCTCATGCAGCATTGGCATCCACTTCTGCGGGTTGTTGCCGGCGGTTTCCACCGCCTTGACGCCGCCGTCGATGATCGCCTTGATGTAGCCGGGGTAGTCGGGCGAACTGACCGTGGGAAGGAAGGTGAGGTTCACGCCGAAGGGCTTGTCGGTCATCTCGCGGCAGCGGCGAATCTCGTTGGCCAGCAGCTCCGGCGTGCGCTGGGTCAGCCCCGTGATCAGCCCCAGCCCGCCCGCGTTCGACACGGCGGCCGCCAGTTCGGCGAAGCCGACAAAGTGCATGCCGCCCTGGATGATGGGGTGCTGGATGCCAAACATCTCGGTGATTTTGGTTTTCATGGTGAATCAGTCCTTTCTGGGGTGGGTCGGGGGGATCTCGAATTCAATTCAGTGCGTTTGCAGCCAGGCGGCAATTTTCGGCGCCAGCAGCTGCGGGTGTTTGGTCCAAGAGAAGTGGTCCAGGTGCTGGCCGCCGGTGTCGGCATCTCCCCAGGTCCACTGCTCGCGCCGGCACTGTGGCAGTTTGCCGAGCAGGTAGCTGGCCGCCGCTTCGGGCGCCCAGGTGTCACCCTTGAAGTTCAGCGCCAGCACCGGCATCGCCAGCTTCGCCAGCGCGGCCTCGTAGTTGAAGGCGGAACCCACGGGTTCGTAGCGCCCGGTGTGCGCCACATGCACCCAGTCCTTCATCACGCCGCGCGCTTCACGGCCGCCAAAGCCGATACGCTGGCCCGGAAAGTGGCCGACCACGGCGCCGGTCACGCGCGACAGCAGGCCCAGCATCCGGATGCCGCGCTGCAGCCGGCGCGGGTAGCACGACAGGAACACGCTGCCGCTGGCGATGGGCAGCAGGCCGTGGACCCGGTCGGGATGGCTGGCGGCAATCAGTGTGCTCAGCTGGCCGCCCAGGCTGTGCCCGCCGATCCACAGGGGCGACGCCGGAAACAGCGCGGTGAGCTTTTCGATCAGCGCCGGTGCATCGACTTCCACCAGTTCCCGGTAGCCGTGGTCGTGCCGGCGCGAGGCCCGCGCGGAGCTGCTGGCCATGCCGCGCCAGTCCGGGGTGCAGACATGGATGCCCTGCCCGGCCATCGCCGCCGCGAAGCCCCGGTACACCCGGCTCGGCGTGCCCAGCGCCGACAGGAAGATCAGCACGGGCGCGGCTTCGCGGTCAGCGCGGAACAGGCCGGCGTCGAAGCGGTGGCCGTCGGCTGCGGTGATGGACAAGGTTTCAGCGGGGGTCATGGCCACGGGGCAGGGATGGGTAAAGGCGGAAAAACATCACCGGCAATCCGGATCAACGGCGACTGTATTCGATTCAGGTCTTTTCGGCGGGTCACGACAGGGACCTTGATGCCGGTCAATGCAGAAGCCAGGGCCCGCACTAGTATGGATTTCAAAGCTTCAGGACCGGCGGCGCCCCGCCCTGCCGGTCCACACGACATGGCGGGATCGAGAGAGACACATCATGAAAACCTACCCCATGTCGGCCGCCGACGCGTCCTGGTTCCACAACGACGGCCCCGCCAACCTCGCCGTCGTGATGGGCGTCACCCTCACCAAGGAGCCGCTCGACTTCGAGCGGGTGCGCCAGGTCTACAGCGAGCGGCTGGTGACTTTCGAGCGCTTCCGCCAGCGCGTGGTCGAGACCGGCTTCCCGCTGCCCACACCGCACTGGCAGGACATGCCGAATTTCGACATCAACCAGCACCTGCACCACATCGGCCTGCCCGCGCCGCACAACCAGGCCGCGCTGGTCGAACTGGTCAACGACATCGCCAGCGCCCCGCTGGACCACTCCCTGCCACTGTGGCAGACCTGGGTCGTGGACGATGTCGAAGGCGGCAGCGCGCTGATCATGCGCTGCCATCACTGCATCGCCGACGGCACGGCCATGATGATCCTGCTCCAGAAGCTGTACGACCCGGCGCCCGGCGCGCCGCCCCTGCAGGCGCCCCGTGCGCGCGGCAAGAGCATCAAACAGGCCGACAAGGGCCTGCTGGCGCCGGCCATCAATGCCGTCGCAGGCGCGGCGCGGGGCGCGCTGGCGCTGGCCGGCGGCGCCGGCATGCTGATGGGCGAGCTGCTGCGCAAGGACGATCCGCCGTCGCCGCTGAAAGGCGAGTTCGCGCCGGCCAAGCGCGTCGCCTGGTCCGAGCCCTTCCCGATCGCCGACATCAAGGCGATCGGCCTGCGCCATGGGGCCAAGGTCAACGACGTTCTGGTGGCCGCGATGACCGGCGCGCTGCGCACCTACCTCAAGGGGCGCGGCGTCGACGTCAGCAACACCACGCTGCGCGCGATGGTGCCGGTGGACCTGCGTCCGCCCGAACGCATGGGCCAGCTGGGCAACGAGTTTGGCCTGGTGGTGCTGGATCTGGCCGTGACCAAGGCGCGCGCCGATCACCGGATTGCGCTGACCAAGACCCGCATGGACGCCCTGAAGCGCTCGCCCGAGCCACTGGCCACCCGCGCTCTGCTCGACGTGATGGGCCGCCTGCCCAAGGTGCTGGAAGATTTCTCCAACGACCTGTTCGGGCGCAAGGCCAGCCTCGTCATGACCAACGTCACCGGTCCGCGCGAAGAGCTGTACCTGGCCGGCGCCCCGATCGAACGCATGCTGGCCTGGGCACCGCATCCGGGCAAACAGCTCGGCATGGCGGTGAGCATCTTCAGCTACAAGGGCATGGCCGGGCTGACCGTCATTGGCGATGCCCATCTGGTGCCCGACCCTGAGACCATCACCGAAGAGTTCAACCGCGAATTCCGCAAGATGCTGAAGACCATCGCAGCGGCGGACGCCGCAACCGGGCAGAGCGTCAAACGCAGAGCGCCGCCGAAGAAAGCCGCTGCGACAAAAAACCCGACCAAAAAGGCACCGGCCAAGACCGTCGCCCCGAAGGCAAAGGCACCAGCAAAGGCAACACCGGCCAGTCGCTCGCGCGCCGGCAAACCCGCAGCGAAATAGCCGCCAAGGCCCGCCGGAGTCCGCGATCCGTTAAGGTCGCCTTTTTTCTCACCAACGAGGTGTCCGCCATGTCCTGGACCCTGAAACAGGCCCCGAAGCAGTCGGGGCGCATCGCCGTTGTCACGGGCGCCAACATTGGCCTGGGCTATGAGACCGCGCTGGCCTTGGCCGGCAAGGGCTGCGCCGTCGTGCTGGCCTGCCGCAGCCCGGCCAAGGCCGAAGCCGCCCAAGCCGCCATCCTGGCGCAGCACCCCAAGGCCAGCGTCGAGTGCATGAAGCTGGACCTGGGCAGCCTGAAATCGGTCCGCGCCTTTGCCGCAGCCTACAAGAAGCGCCACGCCACGCTGGACCTGCTGATCAACAACGCCGGCATCATGATGCCGCCGTACTCGCTCAGCGAAGACGGTTTTGAGAGCCAACTCGCCGCCAACTACCTCGGCCACTTCGCACTGACCGGGTTGTTGCTGCCCCTGATCACCAAGACCCCGAACTCGCGCATCGTCAGCCTGAGCAGCCTGGCGCACAAGTGGAGCGGCATCCGTTTTGGCGACCTCCACTTCACGCGCCGCTATGACAAGCGCCTGGCCTACGGGCAAAGCAAGCTGGCCTGCCTGATGTTCGCCTACGAACTGCAGCGCCGGCTGGCGCGCGCCGGTCACACAACGCTGTCGGTGGCGGCGCACCCCGGGGTCTCCAGTACCAACCTTTTCCAGCATCTGCCCAGGATCGTCCAGGTCTTTGCCCCCTTGACCGATGTGATCTTCCAGTCGGCACAAGGCGGTGCGCAGCCCACCTTGTACGCCGCGCTGGGCGACGATATCGAGGGGGGCGACTACTGCGGCCCACAGGACATGGGCGAGATGCGCGGCGCGCCTGGCAAAGTCGGTTCCAGCCGCCGATCTCGCGACGAGACGGTGGCGGCCAAGCTGTGGGCCGTGTCCGAAGAACTGACGGGAGTGCGCTTTCTGGACTGAAGCCGCCGAACGATCCTGACGAGCCCGCGAGCGCCCCGGCACTTTGTCCACCTCAGAACAGGCTGGCCCCGATGTTGATCAGCAGGGCCAGCACGGTGGTGTTGAACAGGTAGGCCAGGACGCAGTGCAGCGTGCCGATGCGTCGCATCGATTTGGAGACCAGGGCCACGTCAGCGGTTTGTCCCGAGGTGCCGATGATGGCCGCGAAATAGAAGAAGTCGCCGTAGTCCGGGTGCTCGTCCCCCGGAAACTCCAGCCCCGCCCGGTGGCCCTCGCCCGACGTCGCGTAGTACTCGTGTGCATAGTGAAGGGCGAACATAACCTGGATGAAGGCCCACGAGGACATCAGCGTGAAACCGGCCAGCCCAATGTGCAAGCCCTTGACAGCGCCATGCATGTCCTTGACCAGCATGAGCTCGCCGGCAATCGCCGCCAGACTGGCGATCGCGGACACGACAACCACCCCGAGAATCGCGACCTGCCCGTCATCCTGAAGCCGGGCGCGCTGGCGCATGTGGTCGTGGGAAGAGCGGACCATCATGATCGCCGCCAGCAGCACATACAGCACCGTGCCAATGTTCCACGCGATCAACCACCGTGTCACCGGCACACTGGACACCCCTGCCGGCAGGAACAGGCCCACCGCAATGGCAACAGCCGCGACGATGAACAACTGCGAGCGGGCACGCACCAAACGGAAAAAACGGCTTTGCTGCAGGGTCATGCCGACTCCTTCAGATTGGCGTTGTGGCGCGGATGCGCCCCGAGAGTCAGAAGAACATTCAGGAAGGTGATTGAGCCATCAGGGCTGGACACCTGCAGCCTGCCGGACTGCCCGTCCGCAGCAACCCATGCCCGCACATGGATATCTGACGGCAGTTCCACCGGTCGGCGGAACGTCGCGTCCAGCGTGAAAGCATCCGTTTGCGGCAAGTCGGCCAGCGCCAGCGCGCGGGCCAGCGTCCAGGTGCCGTGCACGATGGCGCGGCGGAAACCGAACAGGCGCGCCAGCAGCGCATGCTGGTGGATCGGGTTCAGGTCACCGGCAATCGAAGCGTAACGGCGCCCGGTGGATTCGGGCACGTGCAGCAGTTCGTCACATGACGGTACCGCACCAGCCAGTTCATCCGTGGGCTTGGCGGCAGCCGCTTGAGCCGGCGCGAGTGTTTTGCCCGGCGCCAGTGCCCGTGTCTCGCCGCGCCAGACGAGTTCCCCGCCACTACGCGCCTCGGTCACCAGGCCAAAACTCATGCCGCGCTTTTCCCATCGCGCGTCCGTGCTGTACGCCAGCAAATCCAGAGTGGCCTCCGGTGGAATCGCCCGGGTCTGCGTCACGCGCTGCGCCATGTGGACCAGCCCCAGCGCGCGAAACGGGAAGCGCGGATCGCCCAGGATCGCCATGTGCAGCGGCGCCGCGGCAAGTTGAAGCGCCAGCGGCGGCAATGCGGCGCCGACCTTCAGGCCGACGCCATCGGCATAAGCCTTCAGCCAGGCTGGATCGAGCGTGGTGCCGGCCAGCGAGCGCTCGATGCGCGGCAGCAGCGCAGGATCAAGCAGGCCCCGGCGCGGGTGCCGGAAAAGCCCCAGCGTGGACGCCAGCAGCGGCAAGAAGGTGGGTGGGCGCAGGACCGGCATGGCGATGCAATTGGGGCTTGATCGCCTCAAGGCGCCGGGTCAGGGCGACAGCGTGAGGCGGGACTTCGCATGGGCTTCGACCTGCGCCGGGTTGAACCACCAGGGGCGTCGCTGGCCGGCCGCCCAGAGTTTGGCCTGGTCGTTCTGGTGCGGCTGGAAATGGCGCTCGTTCACACCACCGGCCAGCACGGCCTCGATCTTGTCGGGGTCACCGAAGTCCACCACGAGCTGCATGGAGGCAAAGAAGTTCACGTCGTACGGCTTCTCGAAGTTGTAGACCCCGCGGTTCAGCGTCTCGCCGCTGCCCGAGCGCTCCAGCGTAAAGCCGCCCACCAGGCCCTGCCCCGCGCCGCTGCGCCGCAGCGGGCTCACGAAGCGCAACGTGTGCGCCTTGCCCCAGGCCCACGCGGCGATGTCCTTGCCCTGCAGCGCCTCGATGGAGGCGCGCGCGCGCGGCGCGGCGGCGCGGATCACGTCGGCCAGCGTCTCGCGCCTGTCCTTGGTGCGCACGTCGTCGAACCAGATCGAGTCCGGCGTGGACACCAGCGCGTCGAAGCGTTGCTGCCAGAAGTACCAGGTTGAGAGCATATCTTTGGTCAGGTCCTCGCCGAGCTTGTCGGCGAAGGTGCCGATGGCGATCTCGCGGTACAGCGCCTGGTAGACCAGCGGCGCCGCCTGCTCGGCGCGGTCCACGCCGTCCCACTTCGCCAGCAGGTCGGCCAGGTCGCGCTGCGCCGGGTCGTCCTTCAGCGCGGCGACGATGGCGCCGCGCAGCACGTCGCTCTGCAGGTTGCGGTCGTCGCGCATCAACTTCCAGTGATCGTCCACCGTCATCTTCTTTGCCGCGCCCAGCACCTGGCCCATGCGGGCATATCGGTAGTCCGGCGCCACGTAGTTGGTGTAGTACCAGGGGTAGCCTTCGGGGCGGGTGTCGTTGTTGGCAGTGCCAACCCACGCACGCTCGGGGTTCATCATGCCAGGCATGCGGTCTTTGGGAATAAAACCGATCCAGTCATCGCTGCCGTCTGCCGGCGGCAAGCGGGGAAAGCCGCCATTGGCGCCCTTGCGAATCGGCACCGCCCCACTGGCTCGGTGGGCGATGTTGCCTTTGTCATCGGCAAAGACGAAGTTGAACAGCAGCAGATCAATTTTTTGCACCGCACGGTCAAAGTCAGCAGCGTCCTTGGCTGTCAGCAGGCCCTCGATGCCCATTTGGGGGGACAGCACTTCGGCATCGGTGGTGCGCAACGCCAACATTTTGTCGCCATGGGTGCCCAGGCCGGCATGGTCGCTGACGATGGGGCCGCGTTTGGTGTAACGAATTTTGAGCTCTTGCTCGCGCATGCCACCGGGGGCTGATTTGTCCTTGATACGGATGGTTTCCGTGACCACCTTGAAGGGCACGCCCTTGCCACCATCCAGATACTGGTTGGGATTGCTGGGGTCGATGCTTTCAACATACAAGTCCTGCACGTCGCCATAGGCATTGGTCACGCCGAACGCCACATGCTTGGTGCGTCCGACCAGAATGCCCGGCACGCCCGGATAGGCGGCGCCCACCGCTTGAATCTCGGGGGAGAACAGGCCTACAGGGTGCCAGGTGCCCGGCAACAGGCGGTTGTCCAGGTGGGGGTCATTGGCGACCATGGCCTTACCGGAAGCGGTACGCGCGGGGCCAACCGCCCAGTTGTTCGAGCCGAGGCCCTGCGGGCCCAGCGTCTCGGGGGCGATAGCCAGTTCACGCCATTTCAGATTCAGCTGGGCCATCTGCTGCGCGAGCGCGGGGTTGGCCTGTCCGGTGGCGGCGCTGGCAAGGGGCACCGTCTTCCAGTCGGGGTTGAGGGTGAGTGGGAAAATCTCCTGCGCACGGGTGGCGCCGATTTTGTCAACCAGCTCTTGCGCGATCACTTCCGCCTTGAAATTGGTGGCGTGGGTGTTGTAGCCGTAATGGACCAGCGTGACGATGTCGGCCACGTTCCAGGCGCGCGGTGTGATGCCGGCCAGTTTCAACTCGATCGGGTGATCGGCCGTATGGTCGGTGATATAGGCATTCACACCATCCACATAGTTCTGAAAAAAGGCCCGCGAGCTGGCATCGATCTTGGTGGCATGCACGTCGCCGTTGCGGCGCAGCCCGAGCACGCGCATACGGATGTCGCCAGGCAGCGCGTCGGCACCAAAGGTGGCGGCCAGCTCGCCGCGCCAGCTGGCACGCAGCAGCTCCATCTGTAGCAAGCGGTTCTGCGCTGTGACGAAGCCTTGCGCGCGGAACAGGTCGGGCGTGTTGGCCGCGAAGATGTAGGGAATGCCGAGCTCATCGCGCAACACCTTGACCGGCGCCGTAAGGCCCGCAAGCTTCAGATCACCATCAACCTTGGGATGGCCGGCCGAACGCACCATCAGATAGCCGCCCAGCGCGGCGACGACAATTAACGCCAGCAGGCTCAGCACGATCCATTTCAGGGCTTTGCGCATAGGAAATCATCTCCTGTTGTAATGGGCGGGCCGTTGAAAGGGCCACATCCGCCCCCTTATAAAGGCAGCGCCCGCCGCCGTCTGTCCAAGCCGTGACAGCCTGGTCGGAGCCGGCACGAACCAAGGATATCCGTTTGCAGGACGACAACACCCCCACCGCCCCAAGATCAACCGCGCCCACGCTCGCCGTGCCCAGCGGGCGCGGCTCGCGGCTGGCACGCATGGGCTGGATGGCCACGGGCATCGCCGGCGGCATGATGGCCGAAGGCGTGCGCCAGCTGGCCCAGGGCAATCGCCCCAAGATGAGCGACCTGCTGCTCACGCCGGCCAATGCACGCCGCGTCGCCGACCAGCTGGCCAAGCTGCGCGGCGCGGCGATGAAGGTCGGGCAACTGGTCTCCATGGAGTCCGGCGACCTGCTACCGCCCGCGCTGGCCGAAATCCTCGCGCGCCTGCGCTCGGACGCCCGGGCCATGCCCAGAACCCAGGTGAAAGGCGTGCTCGACGCCCAGTGGGGCAAAGGCTGGGAGAAGCAGTTCAAGCATTTCTCGTACACGCCCATGGCGGCGGCCTCGATCGGGCAGGTGCACCGCGCGCAGGCCCGGGATGGGCGCGACATGGCCATCAAGATCCAGTACCCCGGCGTGCGCGAGAGCATCGACAGCGACGTGGACAACGTGGCCACGCTGTTCCGCATGTCTGGCCTGCTGCCGAAAGAAATGGACATCAAGCCGCTGCTGCGCGACGCCAAGCGCCAGTTGCACGATGAGGCCGACTACATCCGCGAGGGCGACTACCTGCATCGCTACGGCGAACTGCTGTCCGACGCACCCGACTTTCTTTTGCCGCAGCGCCACGCCGACCTGACAACGCACAGCGTGCTGGCCATGTCGGTGGTGGGCGGCGAACCGGTCGAATCACTGGTCAATGCCCCCCAGGAAGATCGCGACCGCGTGATGACCCTGCTGTTTGCGCTGCTGCTGCGCGAGCTGTTCGAGTTCCGGCTGGTGCAGACCGACCCCAACTTCGCCAACTACCGCTACGACACCGAAACCCGGCAGCTGATCCTGTTGGACTTCGGCGCCACCCGCCCCTACAAGGCAACGATGGCCAACGAGTTCCGCCGGCTCATGAAAGGCGCGATCAGCGGCGACCGCGACATGATGGATTCGGCGGCCATGGCCATCGGCTACTACGACGCCGCCACGCAGGACCGGCACCGCCAGACCATCATTGACATGGGTGAGCTGGCCATCGAGCCTTTCACGCTGGAAGGCCCTTATGACTTCGGTACCAGCGACGTCCTGCCCCGCCTGCGCGCCCGCGGCATCGAACTGGGCCTGGACCGGGATTTCTGGCAGATTCCCCCGTCCGACGCCATGCTGCTGCAACGCAAGTTCGGCGGCCTGTACCTGCTGGCGATCCGGCTGAAAGCCCGGGTGGACCTGCACGCACTGGCGCTGACCGGGCTGGCACCGCGCAAGCGCGCATCGCACCCGCCCGGCTGACAACGGGCCGGGAGCCGCCAGACCCGCCGGCCGGGCTTGAAGGATTCTTTTTTGATAGCAAACAAAGACCATTCGACGCTGGCGTGGTGCAAATAAAGCCTGAAATCTCCCGGAAAATGGCTGCGCTGGACCCTTGTAGGGGTGGACGTCGCTTGTGCAGCGGGAGCGGTCGTTGGGTACGCCTGCTCAATTTTCCGTCGATTCGGTGGTTAGTGCCAATTACCTTGGTCGGCGTCCGTCCCTCTGCTAATGGCATTGGAGTTGGTCGCACGCTTCTATAACTGGCTGAAGCCGAAGCAAGGAGCCGGGGCATACCACGTTCTACCTTGCCACACACGAACTCATGCACGAGAACCGGACTCTGTATGCCCGAATCGGTCACGAGGAACACGCTCACCGTGTGGTCAATGGCTATCCACGCGTCCTTTTGCGAAAACAACAGCCATGAAGCCGGCGCCTAGCCCGGCGCTCAACCTGACGCCTTGTGGCATCAGGGTATCTGGTTAGGCGGCAAAGGCGCGATGCAGGCTACTTCGCTGAACTCAAACCATCGGGAAGCACGATGACTGCGGTATCGACATCATTGCCCTTGCGTTGCTCGAACTTCCATTGCCCGAGGCTATGCCATGTGACGCAATCCTCACCAGCTGGCGTGTTCGGGATTGGGAAGCTTGTGCAGTACGTATCTCCGACGACACGGGCGGTCCCGCTCAGCTTCTCCGCCCAACCGTTTGGGCAACGAACGAAAAGCGTCCGACCGGCACCTTGAGAAACATTCAGAAGCACGCACTGACTTGCCTTGTTTACTCCGGCATAGCTGAACTTGTCGTTCAGCCACGCCTGCAGTTGCGCACCTGTCACTTTGTCTCCGGCTGCCGGAGCCGACTGCGCAAGCGCCTGCGTTCCGACAGTACCGAGCACCATCGCTGCCATTGATGCAGCACTTGTCAACCAGAGTCGAAAAGTCATCTTCATGGTCGCCTCCTTGGCTAAAAGAAGGCTAACCAATCTACGCCTGAGCAAGAGTCAAGTTCTGCGCTGGATCAAAAAAAGTGCACCGATAGCACACCAAGGAAAATCGCGCCTTCAGAGTTCAAGGAGTGCCAACATCACGATCCGCTGGTCCTACGGCAAGCTGCGCTTCCCTGCGCTCGGTCATTTTCAATGTCATGACTGCTTCGGAGCAAACTGAACGACCGGAACCAGTCTTTTGCGGTAGTTCGATCAAGGTCTTTCGCGAGGGCACGAGACCGTGAAGTTGAGGCTCGATACGACGGCATGACGGTCAGAGCTACGTGATTCATAGCGGGGGAACAGGGTCTCGCTTCACACCCCTCCGCCCCCATCACCCGATGCCGTGCCCAACCCCTTGAACATGATCGCGGCGACTGGGGCGGTGGCAAGCCCGTCACACAGGCCGATGATGATCGCCAGCGCGCAGACAGCGCGAAGTAGAGTAGTCCAATATTCATAGCAAATAATGACCATTCGGCGCTGGGGAGTGGCCAAAAGGATTCAAAATCTCCGATTTCACCCCTTGGCGGGCCGCCCCCGCACCCGTTCACCGGAGTCCGTCCATGATGTCAACCGCCCAACGCCTTGCCACCCTCGCCCTGTGCCTTGCAGCCAGCCTGTGCGCCGCGCAGACCGCGGCACCGGCCTCGCCTGCCACCCCCACGGTCCGGCTGCGCGGCATGGTCCAGGCCGTCACGCCGCAGACTCTGACGCTGAAGGAGCGCGGCGGCGAAGTGATCGAGCTGGCGCTGCCGGACAAGCTCGTGGTGGCCGAGGTCTACCCCATCGCCCTGGCCGACATCCAGCCCGGCAGCTTTATCGGCACGGCGGCGATGCCGCAGGCCGACGGCACCCAGCGCGCCATCGCCATTACCGTGTTTCCCGAATCCGCGCGCGGAACCGGCGAGGGCCACCGGCCCTTCGACCTGCAGCCGCAAAGCACCATGACCAACGCCACCGTGGCCGATGTCGTGGGCTCCGCCAGCGGCCGCACGCTGAAGCTGAAGTACAAAGAGGGCGAGAAGACGCTGGTGGTGCCAGCGGATGCCCCGGTCGTCACGTTCCGGCCAGCCGATCGCAGCCTGCTGGTGCCCGGTGCCAGCGTCTCGCTCTCGGCCCAGGTCATCGACGGCAAGCCCACGGCCCTGCGCATCAACGCCGGGCGCAACGGGTTCGCCCTGCCCTACTGATCCGCCGGCGGGCTCCAGGCGTTTTGCATGTACGGAATGCCAGCAGGGTAAGTACGTTGTTGTTCGCGACGAAGCAGGAGCACATTAATCGTTGACAGGTGCACTCACCCGGCAAGCCACCTTCAGTTAGAGCCGGGAGACCGCCCAGTGATTGCCTGGTTCCCGCTCGGACCCGGTCTCTCTGGACCTCGCGAGCGCCATGAATTTGGCGAAAAGCAGAAACGGTTTGATGCTTCCCGAATTCGACCGCAGGAGTCCGAATCTCATTACCGCCTTTTGGGTCAATGACGACCGCTCAAGAGTGGCAGGTACCTTTTGGCAAAGGTTGTCAAAAAGGAGACTAAACATGGGCAAGTATCTGGGAAGTATTCCGCGCCGATCGCTTCTCGCCAGCGCGGCTGGCCTGGGCCTGATGGGGGGTATTTTCTCCAACATCCGAATCGCTGCCGCACAGCCGATGATGGGCGCACCGCCCGAGGTTGACCGGCTCGCCGTTCGTGTTGTCACCGATTCATACCAACACGCTCAGGCGGCCTCCGGCAAGTTCGGGGATGTGAGCGTGCAGCGCTACGCCGCCATCCCGGCACTGAACCTGCCCATGCCGCGTGTCCTGCACAGTGAATGGGGCCTGTCGCTTCACCTTGAGTCCGTGCGTGGCACCGAGACCCGGCAGATCCTGGTCGATTTCGGCTTTACCGGGCCAGCCATCAACAACAACCTCGAGATGCTGGGGATCGACCCGGCCAGGCTCGACGCGTTGGTGTTGACCCATGGTCACTACGACCACTTTGGGGGCATGGTGGGATTTCTGGCCGCTCACGGAAAGAAGCTGAAGAAGGACTTGCCGTTCTACCTCGGGGACGACGAATGCTTCTGCAGCCGGGAGACGGGCCCGGTCAACGCGCCTGTCAATTTCGGCGCCCTGGACCGCAAGGCAATCGTGGACGCCGGCCTTCGGGTCCTGTTCGCGGAGCGACCGTCCACGCTGGTGGATCACGGCTTCAGCACCGGATGGATTGCGCAGGAATCGTTCGAGAAGCCGATACCGCCCACACGCATGAAAGTCGGACTCCAGGGCGAAGGAATGGGCTGCGCGCCGGAGGGCTTGCCAGCGGCGAAGCGCACGCTCACCCTGGTGCCGGACGATTTCCAGCATGAGCGGGCCACCTGCTTCAACGTGAAGGGAAAGGGGCTCGTCGTGATGACATCCTGCGGACACCGGGGTATTGTGAATTCGGTCCGTAGCGCCATGAAGGTGTCCGGCATCAACAAAATTCACGCCGTCGTGGGCGGCTTTCACCTGATGCCGATGCCTGATGACTATGTTCGCAGCACGGTTGCGGCACTGAAGGAACTGAATCCCGATTTCCTCATACCGATGCATTGCAGCGGCAACACCTTGTACGAAATGGCCAAGCAGGAAATGCCGGGTCGGGTGCTCCTCAGTTCAACTGGAACACGCTTCGTTTTTGGGGCTTGAAAGTCACATCGCGGACGGTCATGCAGACGCTTGTGGAACCGGGGCGGACGGGACTCGCACCGGTCCCTCAGGGTCTGAAGCAAGCTGTCGCCCACCAGGCCCACGGCCCTGCGCATCAACGCCAGGTCGCAACGGCTTCGCCCTGCCCTACTGACCGGCCACGCCTGACGCGGCGTCACACCATGCGGTCGCGCCGCGCCAGCGCCGGGAACAGCCGCAGCCACAGCGCTGCGACCAGCATCGTGCCGACGCCGCCCATCACCACCGATCCGACCGGGCCGAACAGCGCGGCGGTGGCGCCGGACTCGAACTCGCCGAGCTGGTTGGACGCGCCGATGAAGATCGAATTGACCGCGGCGACGCGCCCGCGCATGGCGTCGGGCGTCTCGAGCTGCACCAGCGTCATGCGCGTCACCACGCTGATGTTGTCGGCCGCGCCGGTGATCGCCAGCGCCAGCAGCGACAGGCCGAAATGGGTGGACAGGCCGAACACCACCGTGGCCAGCCCGAACACCGCCACCGCCGCCAGCAGCTTGTGGCCGACGCGGCGCTGCAGCGGCCAGCGGGTCAGGACCAGCGACATGGCCAGTGCACCGAAGGCTGGCGCCGCGCGCAGCAGCCCCAGGCCCGCCGGGCCGGTGTGCAGGATGTCGCGCGCATAGATCGGCAGCAGCGCGGTGGCGCCGCCGAGCAGCACCGCGAACAGGTCCAGCGAAGTGGCGCCCAGCAGCAGCTTGTGCTGCCAGACAAAGGCCACGCCGGCCAGCACGGTGCGCACAGGTGGCCGACTCGGTGGACGGCTGGTGGCGGTAGCGCACCGCCAGCGTCAGCGCGCACGACAGCCCCAGCAGCACTGCGCAGCTGACATACACCGTGGAGGCCCCCGCTGCATAGAGCACGCCGCCCAGCGCCGGACCGCAGATCACGGCCGCCTGCACGCCGCTGGAGCTGATGGCGATGGCGCGCGGCAGCAGGGCCTGCGGCACCAGCAGGGGCGTGAGCGCCTGCTGGGCCGGCATCTGGAAGGCCCGCGCCACGCCCAGCACCACCGAGACGCCAAAGATCAGCTCGCGCGTGGCAAAGCCGCCCTGCGTGGCCGCCACCAGCAAGAGTGCCACCGCAGCCTGCGCCGCCATGCAGGCGGCGAAGATGCGGCCCCGGTGCAGCCGGTCGGCGACATGGCCGGCGGGCAGGGTCATCACCAGCGCGGGCACGAACTGGAACAGCCCGACCAGGCCCAGGTCCCAGGCGCTGGAAGTGATGTCGTACATGTGCCAGGCCACGGCCACCATCAGCATCTGGTTGGCGGTGATGCCGCCCAGGCGCGCCAGCCAGAAGCGCACGAACTGGCGTTGGGCCAGCAGGCTGGGCGGGGAAGTGTTCGGCATCGGTCGAGCTTAGCAGCGCCGGGGCGTCCCTGGCCGCGGCCTCGACAGCACTGCGCCCCCCGCACGCTGTCGCAAGGAAACCGGTTCGGGGATCGCCGGATGCCCTATCGGGCAGGCGCAGTTGCTGGCGCAAACCCGGCCAAGTCGCCCTTACCGTCCGTGAAACTGACCGGCACGAGTCCTGTCTGCGCGCATTGCTTCGGGTCTTCCTTGCTGGATGCGATGCATGTCTGGACCCACAGCCTTCCGGTCTGGGTATCGAGCATGTACTGGTCGCGCCGCGACTCTGAAATCTGGCCGAAAACGTACCGGCCACCGGTTGCCGACAGGACATTCACGTGCCCTGCGGACGGTGCCTGCGCCTGGGCACTTGCCGTCGCCGCGCAAAGCGTCACCCATGCAAGAAGTCTCATGGTCGTCCTCTGGTCCATTCTGTCAGTACCTCCACAAATACCTCGAAGTCCACTGTATCAACAGGCTGAGCCGTGGGACTTTCGTCAACGGTGGAGCTTAGCAGCGCGGGCCGACGCCCCGCAAACTCCTGCTTCGATAGCACTCCGCGTCCATTCGACGCTGGAATCGGGGCCAGGAAGGCATGAAATAATGCATCCACCCTGATAAATCGACAGTCGCGCCCTTCCAAAACCAGGAGTTTTCATGATCCATACCCGCCCCCTGTTCGACCTCACCCTCAGCGTTCCCGGCATCGAGGACCTCGGCGAAACACCGAGCGGCATCCGCAAGATCGCCACGGTGGCCGGCGGCAGCTTCACCGGTGAACGCCTGAGCGGCACCGTCAAGGCGTCGCCGGGTGGCGACTGGCTGCTTTTGCGCAGCGACGGCGTGCTGTGCCTCGATGTGCGCCTGACGCTGCAGACCGACGATGGCGCCTCGATCTACATGAGCTACCGGGGCCTGCGCCATGGCCCAAAGGACGTGATCGACCGCCTGAACAAGGGCGAGCCAGTGGACCCGGCGCTTTACTACTTCCGCTCCGTGCCGGTGTTCGAGACGTCTTCAGCAAAATACAGCTGGCTCAACCGCGCGATCTTTGTCGCCACCGGGCGGCGCGAGGCCAGCGGTCCGGTCTACGAGGTTCACGAGGTCTTGTGAAGGCATCCTCGCCCATTGACGCAAATCAACCAGGCACTTCCAGGCGAGAGGAACACGAAATCTGCCGCCCACGAAAGGCCGTGCTTCGCCCGATGCAGCGTATATTTCCACCATCCTCCGGAAGGCACTGAAATCATGCTGATCGAACTCGATGTCTTTGGCACCTTGACCGCGGCGTCACTGGTGCTGCTGGCGGGGCGCAAGTTGGTGGCGAGCTGGCGGGTGCTCAACACCTACAGCATTCCGGAGCCGGTGGTCGGTGGGCTGGCCGTGGCCCTGCTGTTCTGGCTGGCCCACGCCGCGGCCGACGTCCAGATCCGCGTTGACAGCAGCCTGGGGCCGCCGCTGATGCTGGCTTTCTTTGCCTGCATCGGACTCAATGCCGACCTGCCCAGCCTGCTGCGCGGCGGGCGGCCGCTGGTGGTGTTTCTGGGCGTGGTGCTCGGCTTCCTGATCCTGCAGAACGTCACCGGCATGGGGCTTGCCTATGTGCTGGGGCAGCCACCGCTGGTGGGACTGCTGGCCGGCTCGATCTCTCTGTCGGGCGGGCACGGCACCGGTGCGGCCTGGGGCGCTGTCTTTGCGGAGCGTTATGGCCTGGCCAGCGCCAAAGAAATTGCCATCGCCGCCGCAACCTTTGGCCTGGTGCTCGGTGGCGTGATCGGCGGGCCGGTCGCACGGCATCTGCTGACCCGCGTGCAGGCCGGCAAGCCGGGCGCCGCGCCGCCTGAACCTTCAACCGTGTTCGAGCATCCCGGCGAGGTGCGCCTGATCACCGCGCCGGCCATGATCGAGACACTGGCGCTGATCTCGGTGTGCCTGCTGGCGGGCCAGTACCTGGCCCGGGCGCTGGCCGGCACGTTTCTGGAACTGCCTTCGTTTGTCTGCGTCCTGTTCGTGGGCGTGGTACTGCGCAACAGCCTGGCGGCAGCCGGGCAGTACACGGTGTTCGAGCGCGCCGTGTCCGTGCTGGGCAACGTCTCCCTGGCCCTGTTCCTGGCGATTGCGCTGATGTCGATGCGGCTGTGGGAGCTGTCCAGCCTGGCGCTGCCGATGCTGGGCCTGCTGGTCGGGCAGACAGCCCTGATGGCGGGCTATGCCATCTTTGTCACCTTCCCCATGATGGGCCGCAACTACGACGCCGCCGTGATCGCCGCCGGCCATTGCGGCTTTGGTCTGGGCGCCACGCCGACCGCCATCGCCAACATGCAGGCGGTGACGGACCGGTTCGGCAATTCCGCGCTGGCGTTTCTGGTCGTGCCGATGGTCGGCGCCTTTTTCATCGATATTGCCAATGCGCTGGTCATCAAGCTGTTTCTGCTGTTGCCCTTCAAATAGAGCCCGCAAATCATCGGTTGACAGAATTTTTCGATTTCAACTGGAAAATCATGGACAAGCTCACCCTTCCCAAGCCTCTTCCCACCGCCATTTCTGTCGGCATCACCCTGCTGATCTGGTTCGTGATTCCCGTCCCGGAAAAGGTTACGCCCGAGGCCTGGCACCTGCTGGCGCTGTTTACCGGCACCATCGCGGCCATCATCGGCAAGGCGCTGCCGATCGGCGCGGTGTCGGTCATCGCGATTGCCCTGGTCGCCATCACCGAAGTCACCCGCCCGGGCAAGCCCGAGGGCGCAATTGCCGATGCGCTGAGCGGCTTTGCCAACCCGCTGATCTGGCTGATTGCCATCGCTGTGATGATTGCCGTGGCGCTGACCAAGACCGGGCTGGGCACGCGCATTGGCTACCTTTTCATATCGCTGTTCGGCAAGAAGACCGTGGGCGTGGCCTACGGGCTGGTGCTGTCCGAACTGGTGATTGCGCCAGTCACGCCGAGCAACACCGCGCGCGGTGGCGCCATCATTCACCCGATCATGCGGTCCATCGCCGACGGCTTCGGCTCCAGTCCGGAGTTGGGCACGCAAAAGAAGATCGGCCGCTACCTGGCACTGGTCAACTACAACACCAACCCGATCACCTCGGCCATGTTCATCACGGCCACGGCGCCCAACCCGTTGATCGTGGACCTGATCGCCAAGGCCACCAATTCCGCCATCAAGATTACCTGGGGCCAGTGGGCGTTGGCGGCGCTCCTGCCGGGGCTGTGCATGCTGCTGCTGATGCCGCTGGTGCTGTACCTCTTCTTCCCGCCCGAAATCAAGAACACGCCGGATGCCAAGGGCATGGCACTGGCCGCGCTGGACAAGCTGGGCCCGATGAAGGCCGCCGAGTACGTCACGCTCGGGGTGCTGGCGCTGATGCTGCTGATGTGGGCCGGCGTACCCGCTCTTCTGCTGGGAGCCGCGTACGACCTGAACGCCACGACCACCGCCATGATCGGTCTTTCGCTGCTGCTGATGACCGGCGTGCTGGAGTGGGAGGACATTCTCAAGGCCAAGAGCGCCTGGGACACCCTGATCTGGTTCGCCGCGCTGGTCATGATGGCCACTTTCCTCGGCAAACTGGGGCTGATCGCCTGGTTCTCGCAGTCCATCCAGAGCGGCATCACGGTCCTGGGCCTGGGGTGGATGGGCGCCACCGCCATCCTGGTGCTGATCTACTTCTATTCCCACTACTTCTTTGCCAGCACCACGGCGCACATCACGGCCATGTTCGGCGCCTTTTTCGCGGCCGGCGTTGCGCTGGGCGCGCCGCCGATGCTGCTGGCGCTGCTGCTGGCGTTCTCGTCGTCACTGATGATGTCGCTGACGCACTACGGCACCGGCACCGCGCCCATCATCTTCGGCTCGGGCTACACCACGCTCAACGAGTGGTGGGCTGCCGGCGCGGTAATGAGCGTGGTCAACCTGCTGGTGCTGGTGCTGGTGGGCGGCGTCTGGTGGAAGCTGCTGGGCTACATCTGAGGCCCCGCCCGCCCCGCAGGTGACAGCCCGGTTCACGGCCGGCACCGAGAATTCAGTGCATGGCCATTGAAATCAACTCCGAAGAAGTTCACACCGCGCCTGTGGCCTCGGCCACGGTGATGGTGCTGCGCGACAGCCCGGACGGCCCCGAGGTGCTGATGATGCGCCGGCACGGCAACTCCAGCGTGCTGGGTGGCGCGCATGTTTTCCCCGGCGGAAAGCTCGACGAACAGGACCGCCGGGTGGATGCCGCGCAGCTCGACCAGCCGCCACGCCAACTGCATCAATCGCTGGGCCAGCCTGAACTCGACACGGCCACGGCGGCCGGCCTGCATGTTGCCGCGCTGCGCGAAACCTTTGAAGAGTGTGGCCTGCTGCTGGCCCACGCGCCGGATCCCGGCGCGCTGAAGGCGGCGCGTGAACGAATCCGGGCCGGCCAGGATTTCGTCTCGACAATATTCACCCTGGGTTTGACGCTGGAGACTGCCCGCCTCGCGCCGTGGTCGCGCTGGATCACGCCGCGCGTGCCGTCCGTGACGCGCAGCCGCTTCGACACCCGTTTTTTCGTCGCCGAGGCGCCGCCCGGGTCAGGATGCGCGCCATGACAACCACGAGGCCACCGAAACCGTCTGGCTTCACCCGCGCGCCGGCCTGCAGCAGTACTGGGACGGGTTGATCGACCTGGCGCCGCCGCAGATCATGAGCCTGAGCCAACTGGCCCGCTTCGACAGCGTCGCCGCGCTGATGGCCGCGGCGCGCAGCCGGATGCCACAGTTGATCGCGCCCGAACCCTTCGACGAGGACGGCCAGCGGGTCATCTGCTACCCCGGCGACCCGCGCCACACCCTCAGCACACCTGCCTGGCCCGGGCCCACGCGCCTGATCTACCGCAACCGCCGCTTCGAGCCCGAAGGCGGGTTGGCAGCACTGCTGGCGCCGCGCTGAAGCGCCTACGCGTAGCGGCGGTAGTGCGGGTCGTAGACGTGCGACTGCACCAGTTCGCGCAGGTCTTCCGGACGCGAGCGTGCCGCCAGTCCGCGCTCGTAAGCCACCTCCGCCACCGCCACGGCGATGCGCGCCGACACTTCTCGCGTGTTCGACAAGGGCGGGAACAGGCTGCCCTGGTCCAGGTCGGCCGGCGTCACCTGCGACGCCAGCGTGTGGGCCGCGGCGAGGAACATCTCGTCGGTGATGCGGGTGGCGCCACAGGCAATGGCACCCAGGCCGACACCGGGAAAGATGTAGGAGTTGTTGCCCTGGCGCGGCACCAGCGTTTGCCCGCCAAACTCGACGGGCGCGAACGGGCTGCCGCACGCAAACAGCGCGCGTCCATCCGTGCCCTCGTAGGCCTGCTCCGCGGTGCATTCCGCCTTGGAGGTCGGGTTCGACAGCGCAAACACGATCGGTCGCTCGTTGAAGTCGGCCATGGCGCGCAGCACTTCCGGCGTGAACGTGCCCCCTACGGCGGCCACGCCAACGATGGCGGTCGGCTTCAAGGCCTTCAGCGCTGACAGGAAGTCCGTCACCGGGGCGTGCTCATGCGCGTAAGGCAGCTTCTGTGCCGCGAGCCCGTCGCGTGACTTGACCACCAGACCTTTGGAATCCACCAGCCAGCAATGCCGGCGTGCCTGCCCAGGCTCGATGCCCTGGGCCACCATGGCCGCCACGATCAGGTCGGCGATGCCGGTGGCGGCCTCCCCGGCGCCCAGGAACAGGAAGGTTTCGTCGGCCAGCGAGGTCCCTTTCACCCGCAGCGCCGAGAGCACGCCGGCGAGCGCGACCGACGCCGTGCCCTGGATGTCGTCGTTGAAGGTGCAGATGCGGTCGCGGTAGCGCTCCAGCAGCCGGAACGCGTTGTGGTTGGCGAAATCCTCGAACTGGATGATGACGTCGGGAAACACCTCGCGCGCCGCGGTGATGAACTCGTCGATCAGCTCGTCATAGGCCGCACCGGTGACCCGGCGCCGGCGCAGACCGACGTAGTACGGATCGTTCAGCAGGGTCTCGTTGTTGGTGCCCATGTCCAGCGTCACCGGCAGGCAGATGGCCGGATCGATGCCGGCGCAGGCGGTGTAGAGCGACAGCTTGCCAACCGGGATGCCCATGCCGTTGGCGCCTTGGTCACCGAGTCCGAGAATGCGCTCGCCGTCGGTGACGACGATGATGCCGGCCTTGCGCGGCCAGTTGCGCAGCACCTCGGCAATGCGGCCCCGGTCATTGATGCTGATGAACATGCCGCGCGGGCGCTGGAAGATGTGGCCAAAGCGCTGGCAGGCCAAGCCCACCGTCGGCGTGTAGATCAGCGGCATGATCTCGTCGACGTTGTCGCAGACCACCCGGAAAAACAGCGCCTCGTTGCGGTCGTGCAGCGCGCTGAGCGCCACAAATTTCTCCAGCGCATCGGGCAGGTTTCGCAGGTTCTCCAGGAACCGCGCCATCTGCTCGTCCTGGGTGTGGATGTGGGGCGGCAACAGGCCACGCAGGCCCAGCGCGTCGCGCTCGACCTCGCTGAAGGCCGTGCCCTTGTTGTGCAGGGGGTCGCAAAGCAGTCTTGCACCGTGGGGAATGACATCTTCGCTGTCTTTCATGGGAGTCTCCTTGTTTGAATTGAAGCCACTTTCTCCACCATCGGCCAACATCCTACGCGCTCAGTTCTTCAGCCCCCGGGGCAGCGCCATGCCGCGCCGGCGCATGACCTCGCGCAGGCGGTCCGGGTAGTCGCTGATGATGCCGTCCACGCCCCAGTCGATCAGGCGTTCCATGTCGGGCGGGTGGTTCACGGTCCAGGGCACGACCTCGAGACCCAGCGCCTGCGCGGCCTTGACGGCATCGGCGGTGATGTCATTGAAGTTGGGCGACCAGACCGCCCCGCCGGAGGCCTTGACCATGTGCGCCACAGACGGGTATTGCGACAGCAGCATGCCGGCCGTCCAGCTCCCGTCCGCCAGGGTGTTGTTGCGGCCCTGCGTGCTCAGGTAGACGGTGCGCAGGCCGGGTTCAAGCTTCTGGACGATCTGCAGGGTGCGCCAGTCGAAACTCTGCAAAGTGACCCGCCGCGTCATGCCGGCCTCGCGGATCGTCGCCAGCAGGGTGTTGACGAAGACCTCGGGCGACACCGTGTCGTCGGGCTTGCCGGGGAAGATCTTGGTCTCGATGTTGAACTGGACGCCCGTGGCCCCGTATTCGTTGACAAGCTTGAAGAGGGATGCCAGCGTCGGAATGCGCTGGCCGTCACGCGGCGCCTGGGCCGGGAACTGCCGGCCGTAGGCGCTTTCAGGATTGCTGCGCCCCACGTCAAATGCCTGCACCTGCGCCAGCGTCAGCGACCTGATCAGCGGCCCGCGCTCCTTCAGCCACTGGCCTTGCGCATCGCGGGTGATGGCCTCGAACAGCGCCGGCTCGTGCGAGATCACGGGGATGCCGTCGGCGGTGATGGCGATGTCCAGTTCCAGCGTGGTGACCCCGATTTCAAGCGCCCGCTCGAACGCCGCCAGCGTGTTCTCCGGCGCCAGGCCGCGCGCGCCGCGATGGCCCTGCAGGTCAAAGGCCATCCCCAAGGGGGCCCACAGTGCGAGCACCAACAGCGCGCAGCGAGCGGCCCGGCGGTCTCCATTGCGACCGGGTGACAGGCAATTTTTTTTCATTGCGTCAGTGTTGCTCAAACCTCGCGTCAGTGCAAAGCTTGCTTTTGACCGGCGCCGCCGCTCCAGCCAAGCCTTCCTTCCGCACCACAGTTTACTCCTGTATTGATAGCTTCCAGAGACCATCTGACGATGGAAAAACGCCAAAACAATCATAAAATGGCGACTTAACGCCCATGGCAGGTGCTTCTTCCCGAGGGTTTGCCCTGTGTCACCTGAAGCACTGCCTGTCGCACGCTTGCCATGCCGGAATGCGGGCCGGGCTGACACTACCGGGTTGCCCGCCAATCCACGATCCAAAGGAATCTGACAATGAACCACCTCAGCGGCATGGACGCCATGTTCCTGCATATCGAGTCGCCCGAGATGCCGATGCACATCGGCTCGCTCAACGTGCTCGATCTGCCGCCCGGCTATAGCGGCGATTTCTATGAAGATGCCAAGAAGATGATGACCGAGCGCCTGCACCTGGCGGCGGTGTTCACGCGCAAGCTGGAGCTGATGCCCTTCGACCTGTCCGATCCGGTCTGGGTGGAGGACGAGGACATCGACATCGACTACCACATGCGCCACATCACCCTGCCCAAGCCCGGCACCAACCGGCAGTTGCAGCAGTACGTGGCCCGCCTGCACTCCTCCCTGCTTGACCGCAGCCGGCCGCTGTGGGAAGTGTTCATCATCGACGGCCTCAAGAGCGGCCAGGTGGGCCTGTACACCAAGGTCCACCACGCCGGTATCGACGGCCAGGCGGGCGTGGCTGTGGCCAAGGCCATCTTCGACCTGGCACCCACCGGCCGCGTCATCAAGCCGCCGCGCGCCCGGCCTCGCCACAACCGCTACCAGCTGGGCATCGCCGAACTGGCGGGCGCAGCCGCGCGCAATGCCGTTCAGCAGTACGTGAAACTGGTCAAGATGGCGCCCTCCATGCTGCGCGCGGTGCGTGACGTGGTGGTGCCCGAGAAGGACGAGAACGGCAAGCGCCACTGGAGCCTGCCCAGCGTCAAGCTGTTCGCGCCCAGGACGATGCTCAACGTGGCCATCACCAACCAGCGCTCCTTTGCCGGGCGCACGATCCCGCTGGCCGAGACCAAATACATCGCCAAGACTTTTGGCGTCTCGCTCAACGATGTGGTGATGGGCACGACGGCGGGCGCGCTGCGCCGCTACCTGCGCGAATACGACGACCTGCCCGAGAAGCCGCTGGTCGCTGCGGTCCCCGTAAGCCTGCGCGCCTCGGGCGACGAGTCGGCCAACAACCAGGTCAGCATGCTGCGCATGACGCTGGGCACCGATGTGGCCGATCCGGTGGAGCGGTTGAAGGTCATCCATGAGTCTTCGGATGCCGGCAAGGCGATGATGAGCCGCGTCAAGACAGTGATCCCGAGCGACTTCCCGATGCTCGGCTCGCCCTGGCTGGTTTCGGGCATCGCCTCGCTGGTGGGGCGCTCGCGCGTGGCCAATGTGGTGCCGCCCTTTGCCAACCTGATCATCTCCAACGTGGCCGGCATTCCGGTGCCGCTGTACTACGCCGGTGCCAGCGTGGCCTGCTATTACCCGGTGTCCATCCCCGCGCACAGCATGGCCCTGAACGTCACGGTGCAGAGCTACAACGGGCGGCTGGACTACGGCCTCATCGCCTGCCGCCGTGCCGTGCCTGACATCAACGACCTCGGCGACTACCTTCTGGCCGAACACCAGGGCCTCATGGCGCGGGCGCAGGCCCATCAACAGGACAACGGCAGCGTCAAGGCAACAGCCCCCGCAAGGCTCGAATCATCCCCGCCCACCGCGACCGTCACGCGCGGTCGCGGCAAGACCGAACGCAAGCTCAAGCTGGTCACCGACACGGCTTCTGCGCCGCGCAAGCGTGCCGCCAGCCGCACGCGGCGCGCCGGCTAGGCGCTCACGCCTTCGCGCCGTCGCCGGGCGCGCGGCGCAGCGCATCGAACGGCCAGCCGCGGCCGGTCCGCGCCTTCTTCGGCAGCGCGGGCAGATGGTCGCCGGTGCCGTACAGCAGGCGCTGGATGCCTTTGGGCTCGAAGGGCTTCCAGCCGTTTTCCGGCTGGGCCAGCCGCTCGGCAATCAGGTACAGCGCGTTCGGGCTGCTGAACATGCCAATGTGACTGCCGCCGCGCAGGTTGATGCTTTCGCCGTCCGGGCGGCCCTCCTCGATCGAGCAGGGCCAGGCCACCACACCGTCGAGCTTGCTGAAGATCGACGTGGTCGGCACCGGCGGCTTGATGCGCATCTCCAGGTGGCGGTTGAAATCCAGATCCTCGAAGCGGTCGCCCGACAGCCACTCGTACAGGTGCGTGCCGGTCGAGGCCAGCGGATGCCCGGTGAAAGGCGAACCCAGCGTGATGACCTGGCGCACCATGGCCGGATCATGGCGGGCGATCTCGCGGGCAAACACCCCGCCCAGGCTCTGCCCGATCACGCTGACCTTCTGGCCGTGATCGTCAAATACCGCTTTCATGCGCTGGTGCATCAGCGCCAGATCCTCGTCCTTGAGACCCTTGTTGCGACCCAGACCCCAGGGATAGGTGACGTAGCCCAGGCCATCCAGGAAACGCCGCAGCAGGATCGTGGACACATCGGAGGCGCCCAGACCGGGAAGCACCAGGACCGGATGACCATCGCCCCTGGGCACGATCTGCTGCAGCACCTTGAAGCTGTAGACACCCGCCCAGAACTCCCAGAACGCGCGCTGCTCGAAGGCCAGCAGCCACATCGACGGCGCAGCGATATCGGGGAACTGGACCATCGAGGCCTTGAGCTTTTTCATGCGGGACATCGGGGAACTCCTGGAAAAGGTCTGAGTCGCCATTCTGAGGCATTCAGGGCCTCGCGGCGTGGCCCGCGGACACCCTACACTTGGCAGATTCCCGTTCAAGACCCAACCGGAGCCTGTCCGCATGCAAAGTCCCCCACCCGACCTGGTCCGCACGACGCTGGGCGTGCTCTTCATCGGCGCCCTCATTGCCGCGGCTTTCTGGATCCTGCGTCCGTTTATCGGGGCGACCATCTGGGCCACCATGCTGGTCGTCGCCACCTGGCCGGTCATGAAGTGGTTCGAGGCCCGCCTGTGGGGACGCCGAAGCCTGGCCGTGCTGGTCATGACGCTGCTGATGCTGATGCTGTTCATGGTGCCGCTGATGGTGGCCATCGCCACCATCGTCGGTCACCTGGACGATATCGTTTCACAGGCCAAGACCTTTGCCGCAGCGCAGATTCCGCATCCGCCGCAGTGGGTGGGCAGCCTGCCCTTCGTCGGCGAAAAGATCGTGCAGGTGTGGGAGCAGGCGATTTCCGGCGGACCCTCGGGCCTGGTCGCCCGCCTGACGCCATATGCCGACGACATCGCCAAATGGTTTGTCTCCCAAGCTGGCAGCGTCGGTTCCATCTTCCTGCAGTTCCTGCTCACGGTCATCGTTTCGGCGCTGATGTACGCCGGCGGCGAATCGGCGGCGCTCGCGGTACATCGTTTCGGGCGGCGCCTGGCGGGCATTGCCGGCGACAACGTGGTCACTCTGGCCGGCCAGGCGATCCGCGGCCGTGGCGCTGGGTGTGGGCGTTACCGCCCTGGTTCAGTCCGGCCTGGGCGGGATCGCGCTGGCCATTGCGGGCGTGCCGTTCGCGGGTCTGCTGGCGGCGGTGATGCTGTTGCTGTGCATCGCCCAGCTTGGCCCCGGCTGGTGATGTTTCCCGCCGTGGCCTGGCTGTACTGGAGTGACCAGAGCGGTTGGGGCACCTTCCTGCTGGTCTGCTCCATCGTGGTCGTCACGATGGACAACTTCCTGCGCCCGGCGCTGATCAAGCGCGGCGCCGATCTTCCGATTCTTCTGATCTTCGCCGGCGTGATCGGCGGCCTGCTGGCCTTTGGCCTGGTGGGCATCTTTGTCGGGCCGGTCATGCTGGCCGTTGTTTACACCCTGCTCGATTCCTGGGTCGGCGATGGCACAGCGTCCCGCCCAGCCCAGGAAGGCAATTGAAGCCATGGCGAGCGTCGACGACACCGGCCGGCGCCTGACCGAACTGGAGGTCAAGGCCAGCTTCACCGAAGACCTGCTGGACCAGCTGAACCAGATCATCGTCAACCAGCAACAGCAGATCGACGGGTTGATGCGCGAGGTCAGTGACCTGCGTCAGCGGCTGCCCGAAGGCGGCGCGGTGCCGTATCGCAGCCTGCGCGACGAGTTGCCGCCGCACTATTGAGCACTGAACGCGCCCGCTGCGCGGCGACCGCGTCGAAGAGCCGGCGCTCAGGCGAGCTTGCGCCGCAGGGCGCGACCGAAGTCATTCACGAAATGCGCCACCATGGCGCGCAGCGGGCTCACGTCAGGCTCGGGCGCCAATCCCGCGCCCAGGCGCTCGATCTGGTGGTAGTACCAGCCCGCCTGCGCCTGGTTGTTCAGGGCACGCAAGGCACTGGCCTGGCTGTTGGGGCCCCAGAAGCCCTTGCCCAGCACCAGACGGTCTTCAGGCACCGGCAGGCGATCCATCTGACCGGAAAACATCCGTGCCGGGAAGTCCGGGTCCAGGCAGAACGGGCGGGCCAGGCCGATCATGTCGGTGTGCCCTCCCGCCAGCGCGGCCTCCATGCCCGCGCGCGTGCGAAACCCGCCCGTGACCATGATGGGCATGCGGGCCACGGCCTTGATCGCCTTCGCGTATTCCAGAAACATGGCCTCACGCTCGCGCGTGCTGTCGCGGATTTCGCTGGCCGCCTGCGGCTTGAAGAATTCGAGCTGCTCGTAGGTGCCGCCCGAGACTTCGAGCAGGTCGATACCGACATCGTTCAGCCACTGCACGACCTGGATGCTCTCGTCCAGCGTGAATCCGCCCTTCACGAAGTCGGAGGAATTCAGCTTGACGGAAATCGGGAAGGCTGGCCCCACGCGCTGCCGGACCGCGCGGATCACTTCCAGCAACAGACGGGCCCGGTTGGCGAGCGAGCCGCCCCACCCGTCCTGGCGCCGATTGGTTCGCGGCGACAGGAACTGCGACAGCAGGTAGCCATGCGCCGAATGGACCTGGACGCCATCGAGGCCCGCTTCCTTGACCAGCGCGGCGGTGTGGGCGAAGCGCCCGATGATGTCCTGGATGTCGGCCTCGGTCGCCGCGCGCGGCTTGCCGAAGTTGCCCACCATGTTCAGCTGGACCTCGGAGGGCGCCAGCGGCGTCAGGTTGACCAGCCGCGGGCATTGCCGCCCCGGGTGGCTGATCTGCGCCCAAACTGGCTGCCGCCTTCATGCACCGTCTGCGCCACGGCGCTCAAATGCGGCAGGCCTGAATCATCTTCCAGCACCACGTTGCCGGACCGCTCCAGGTAGCGCCGGTCGATCATGATGTTGCCGGTCATCAGGATGGCTGCTCCGCCGCATGCCCAGGTGCTGTACAGGCGCTGGTGCGCCGACGTGGCATGGTCGTGCGGGTCGGCCAGACCTTCCGTCATGGCCGACTTGCACAGGCGGTTGGCGACGGCGTGGCCGCAAGGCAGGGTCAGGGTTTGTTCAATCACGGCGGTGCTCCAGAAATGGCAACCTGAATGGCAATCCAGTGTAGTGGCGGGCCTTCGCCAAGGCCGCGGTGGGGGCTTGACAGACCCAAGACGCCGGCGCCACCACGCCTCGGCGCCACGGAAGGGCTCCCACACGGGCTGGCCAGTGGCGTACAGTCGCATCGGGTGGTGGCCCATGCCGCCCCGCCAACCTCCTGATCGCCTGCGGACTTCGCCATGAATGAAAACGAACTGACCCACGCCATTGCCCGGGAACACGTCAACCTGGCCTCGGGATTACTGTCCCTGATGGTGCCGCAGAGCGCGGGCGCCGGCGTAGGCCTCAAGGGGCTGGACGGCCGCTACCGGATCGCCAACCTGGCTCTGGAAGCACTCGCCGGTCAGCCCCCCGGCGCCCTGACGGGCAAGACCGACTCCGAACTCTTCGCGCCCGACGTGGCCGCCCTGCTCCACCAGGGCGATCAGGACATCGCCACCGGCGCCGCCAGTGCCAGCAGCGAACTGGACTTCACGGTCAACGGCGACCCGGTGCACTGCCAGTGCCTCAAGTTTCCCGTGGCCGGCCCCGACGGCACGCTGCTGATGATCGGCACCGTGCTGCTCAACGTGGCGGGCCAGGAAGCGGTCGAAGGCATGCTGCAATCGCTCGAACGCCTGCAGCAGACCCACCGCGAGTTGCACAAGACGCTGGCTTCGATCGACCGCCTGGCGCGCATGGACAAACTCACCGGCGCCTGGAACCGCCGGCGCCTGGAAGAAGCCGTCGTCAACGAGATGGACCGGCTCAAGCGCTATGACCACCCCTTGAGCCTTCTGGTGCTGAACATCGACGGCTTCAAGGAACTGAATGCCGAACGCGGCACCGCCGCCGGAGACCAGCTTCTGGCCGAACTGGCGACCGTGGTGCAGGCCAGCCTCCGTGCCACCGATGCCCTGGCGCGCTGGAGCGACGATCAGTTTGTGGTGCTGTGCCCCAACACCACGCAGTCCACCGCGGCGGTACTGGCCGAACGCCTGCGTGAAAAGGTTGCCGGTACCCCTTTCACCCCGGTGAACGCTGCGACAGTGAGCATCGGCGTGGCCGAGTGCAGCACCGGCGAAACCTGGGACCAGTGGTTCAAGCGCGCCGACACCGCGCTGTTTCACGCACGCGTCAGCGGGCGCAACCAGGTCCAGCGCGCGCCCGAGGCGCCCCGGCGTGCCGGCGTCGGCGAGAGCGTCGCGGCGAATTTCGTGCAGCTCTCCTGGCATGCGGCCTACGAATGCGGCAACGCCGTGATCGACGATCAGCACAAGGCCCTTTTCGGCGATGCCAACGATCTGCTCGCCGCCATCCTCTCAGGACGGCCCGCCGATGAAGTGGCCACGCTGATCGACGCCCTGATCACCCATGTGGTCCGGCATTTCGAGGACGAGGAAGCCATCATCAACGCCACGGGCTTTCCCGGCGCGCAAAGCCACGCCGCCATCCATCGCACCCTGGTCGAAAAGGCCGCCGAAGTGGCCAACCGCTTCCATGGCGGGGCCCTGGGTGTCGGCGAGGTCTTCCAGTTCCTGGCCCACGACGTGGTCGCGCGACACATGCTGGGCGCGGACCGGGAGTTCTTTCCGTTCGTCAAGGCGGCGGAGGGCTGAGGCGGGCACCGCGCAGGATTCCTGCGCCAGATGCACAACTCAGGCCGCACTTCGGACCCATCCTGCGGCGCGTTCGCACCACAATGCCTCCATCCCTCGACACCGGAGCCGCGACCCATGAACCTCATCGAATCCCTGCTGCACGCGCTCAAGGACCATGGCGCACGCCAGATCTTTGGCATCCCCGGCGACTTCGCCCTGCCCTACTTCCGCATCATCGAGGAGTCGAAGATCCTGCCGCTGTACACGCTGTCGCACGAGCCCGGCGTGGGCTTTGCGGCGGACGCCTCCGCGCGCATCAACGGCAGCCTGGGCGTGGCGGCCGTCACCTACGGCGCCGGGGCGCTGAACATGATCAATTCGGTGGCGGCGGCCTTTGCCGAGAAGTCGCCGCTGGTGGTGCTCTCCGGCGGGCCCGGCAAGGGCGAATCGCGCTCGGGCCTGCTGCTGCACCACCAGGCCAAGACGCTGGACTCGCAGTTCCAGATCTTCAAGGAGATCACCTGCGACCAGGTGCGCCTGGACGACGCCGCGCGCGCGCCGGCCGACATCGCCCGCGTGCTGGCCAGCTGCCTGCGCCGCTCCGAGCCGGTGTACATCGAGATTCCGCGCGACATGGTGGCCCAGCCCTGCGCGCCGGTCGTGCCCGAGCCGCCGCAACCGGTGGACCCGGACGCGCTGGCCGCCTGCGTGGACGAAATCCTGGCCAGGCTGGCCAGCGCGCGCTCGCCGGTGCTGATGGCCGGCGTGGAGGTGCGCCGCTACGGGCTGGAGGCCCAGGTGGCGCAACTGGCGCGCCGCCTCGGCGTGCCGGTGGTGACCGGCTTCATGGGCCGCGGCCTGCTGGCCGACCAGGATGTGCCGCTGCTGGGCACCTACATGGGCGTGGCCGGCTTTCCCGAGGTGACGCACCTGGTGGAAAGCTCGGACGGGCTGTTCCTGCTGGGCGAGATCATCTGCGACACCAACTTCGCGGTGTCCGAGACCAAGATCGACATGCGCAAGACGATCCAGGCGCTGGACGGCCGCGTCACCATCGGCTACCACACCTATTCGAACCTGCCGCTGGCGGCCGTGGTGGAGCGCATGCTGGCCTGCGTCAGCGTGGGCGACAAGCCGCTGGCCGTCACGCCGCCGGTCTTCCCGCACGGCCTGGTGGCCGATAGCGCCAGCATCACGCCGACCGACATCGCCACCGCCGTCAATGACCTGATGGCCGCGCACGGCAAGATGCCGATGGCGAGCGACATGGGCGACTGCCTGTTCACCGCGATGGAGATCCAGCACACCGCGCTGGTGGCGCCCGGCTACTACGCGACCATGGGCTTCGGCGTGCCAGCCGGGCTGGGCCTGCAGGCCGCCACGGCTGAGCGCCCGCTGATCCTGGTGGGCGACGGCGCGTTCCAGATGACCGGCTGGGAACTGGGCAACTGCCGGCGCTACGGCTGGGACCCGATCGTGCTGGTGTTCAACAACGCCAGCTGGGAGATGCTGCGCACCTTCCAGCCCGAGTCGGGCTTCAACGACCTGGGCCACTGGGGCTTTGCCGAAATGGCCGCCGGCATGGGCGGCGACGGCGTGCGCGTCAGCACCCGCGCCGAACTGAAGGCCGCCCTGGACCATGCGATGGCGACGCGCGGGCGCTTCCAGCTGATCGACATCACCATCCCGAGCGGCGTGCTGTCGCAGACGCTGGCGCGCTTCGTGGCCGGGGTGAAGCGGCTGAACGCGGTCAAGTAGCCGGCAGACGCCTTCTCACCCATCCACCCAGGCGCACTCGCAGGTGAAGTGCCGCAGGAACGGCGGCTGCTTGGTGATCCGCACGCCGCGGATGCTGGCGGCCTTCTGCTTGACCTCGGCGATCACCTCGGCCGCGTAGTCGAAGTGGCGACTGGGTGTACATGCGCCGCGGGAAGGCCAGGCGCACCAGTTCCATGCTGTGGTAGGTCTCGGTGCCGTCGTCCAGGCGCTTGCCGAACATCACCGAGCCGATCTCCACGCCGCGGATGCCGCCTTCCAGGTACAGCGCATTGCACAGCGCCCAGGCCGGGTAATGCGCCACCGGCATGTCGGGCAGCACGGTCTTGGCGTCGATGTACACCGCATGGCCGCCGGTGGGCTTGCACGAAGCCCACGCCGGCGGCCTCCAGCCGCTCGCCCAGGTACTCGGCGGTGCGCAGCCGGTAGCGCAGGTAGTCCTCGTCCATGCCCTCCTCCAGCCCCACGGCCAGCGCCTCCAGGTCGCGCCCGGCCAGGCCGCCGTAGGTGGGGAAGCCCTCGGTCAGGATCAGCACGTTGCGCACCGCGTCCATCCACTCGTCGCTGCGCAGCACGATGAAGCCGCCGATGTTGACCATGCCGTCCTTCTTGGCGCTCATGGTGGCGCCGTCGGCGTAGCAGAACATCTCCTGCACGATGCTCGCGGATCGGCGTGTTCTCGTAGCCCGGCTCGCGCATCTTGATGAACATGGCGTTCTCCGAGAAGCGGCAGACGTCCATGATGAAGGGCTTGCCGTGCTGTCTTCAGCAGCGCCGCGTAGGCGCGGATGTTGGCCATGGACACCGGCTGGCCGCCGCCGGTGTTGTTGGTCACGGTGATCATGCCGAAGGGGATGCGGTCGCCCTGCGCCTTCAGCAGCGCCTCGACGCGCGCCAGGTCGATGTTGCCCTTGAACGGATGGATCAGCGCCGGCTGCAGGCCTTCGGGGATGACCAGGTCCACGCGCCTCGACGCCGAGGTATTCGAGGTTGGCGCGGGTGGTGTCGAAGTGGCAGTTGTTGGGCACCAGGTCGCCCTTCTTGCAGACCGCGGTGAACAGCACCTTCTCGGCGGCGCGGCCCTGGTGCGTGGGCACGAAGTGCTGCATGCCGGTGATGTCCTGGATCACCGCCTCCAGCCGGTAGAAGCTGCGCGCGCCGGCGTAGCTCTCGTCGCCCTCCATGATGGCGCCCCACTGGCGCGCTGGACATGGCGCCGGTGCCGGAGTCGGTCAGCCAGTCGATCAGCACGTCCTCGGCGCGCAGCTTGAAGACGTTGAGCTTGGCGGCCTCCAGCAGCTGCTCGCGCTCGGCGCGGCGTGGTCATGCGGATGGGCTCGATGCTCTTGATGCGGAAGGGTTCGATGAGGGTTTTGGGCATGGTGATCTGGGCGTATTTCTTGTGAGGTGGGCGAAGTTAGCACCGGAAAAACCATCGTGGTGTCGGTCATTTCCAACAGTCGGAAAAGAAATTTCGTCCTCCCCTCGCGTTACATTGCTGGATTGGAATTGCCACAACAGGAGACATTCGTGAGAACTCTGATCGCCACCCTGACCCCTTTGGCGGCTGCCGCCCTGCTCGCCGCCTGCGCCACCGGCCCCCTTGGCCCCGACGCCCGCACCGCCACCATCCAGCGCACCGCCAACGGCGTGGCGCACATCAGTGCGCCCGACGCCGAGACCCTGGCCTACGCCATGGCCTATGCCTATGCGCAGGACAACGTCTGCATGACGGCCGACCAGCTGGTCACCGTGCGCGGCGAGCGCGCGCGCTACTTCGGCGGCGCCACGCCAGGCCTGCTGGCGCGGCGCATGTTCCCGAACGAGCAGATCGACCTGTTCATCGCCGCCCACATGGACGACGCCGCGCTGGAGCGCGCCTGGGCCGGCGCCAGCGCCGAATCCCAGGCGATGGCGCGCGGCGCGGTGGCGGGCTACAACCGCTACCTGGCCGACCAGGCCGGCAAGCTGCCGGCTGCCTGCAACGGCCAGCCCTGGGTGCAAGCCGATGACGATGGCCGAGTTCCGCCGCCAGGGCGAGCTCACCGCCGTGCAGGCCGCCACCGCCGCGCTGGCCGACGCGGTGCTGGGCGCCAAGCCGCCAGCCGTAGCCAAATCGGCCGCATCGCCGGCGGAGCCGGTGAACCTGGCCGATGCCGCCGACGCGATGCGCGAGGCCGGCCTGCTCGACTCGCCACTGGGCTCCAACGCCTGGGCCTTCGGCAAGGACACCACCGCCAACGGCAGCGGCCTGCTGCTGGGCAACCCGCACTTCCCGTGGGCCGGCGTCAACCGCTTCTGGCAGGTGCACCTGACGATCCCCGGCAACCTCGACGTGATGGGCGTGGGCATCGGCAGCTTCCCGGGCGTGACCATCGGCTTCAACAAGGACGTGGCCTGGTCGCACACCGTCTCCACCGGCAAGCGCTTCACGCTGCACGAGCTGACGCTGGCCGAGGGCGACCCCACCAGCCTACCTGATCGACGGCAAGCCGGAGAAGATGAGCTCGCGCACCGTCAGCGCGCCGGTGCGCGGCGCCGACGGCAGCCAGCAGACCAAGTCCGCCACGCTGTGGTCCACCCGCTGGGGCCCGGTGGTGGTGATCCCGCGCGCCGGCCTGAACTGGACCGCCAAGACCGCCTATGCGCTGAAGGACGCCAACCTCGGCAACGTGCGCGCCGCCGACACCTCGATGGGCTTCGGCCGCGCGCGCAACGTGCAGGAAGTGCGCGAGGCCATGAAGAACATCGGCACGCCCTGGGTCAACACCCTGGCGGTGGACCGCAACGGCAACGCGCTGTATGCCGACGTCTCGGTGGTGCCCGACGTCGATGCCGCGCAGCTGCAGCGCTGCGCGCCCAGCAAGCCGCGCCGCCGCGCTGCTGCCGGCCGCCGGCCTGGTGGTGCTGGACGGCTCGAAGAGCGCCTGCGACTGGCGGCGCGACCCGGCCTCGCCGGTGCCGGGGCTGATCCCGATCGGCCGCATGCCCACCGCCGATCCGCACCGACTGGGTGCACAACAGCAACGACAGCTTTCTCTACACCCACCCGGCGCAGAAGTGGGGCGGCATCTCGCCGCTGGTGGGCGACGCCAGCATCACACGCCCGCGCACCCGCGCCGACCTGAGCGAGATCCCGGCGCTGCTGGCGCAGGGCAAGGTCACGCCCGAGGCGGTGCAGAAACAGCTCTTCGGCAACCGCAACTTCATGGCTGGCGTGGTGCTGCCCGACCTGCTGGCCGCCTGCGCCGGCCTGGCGACGCCCAGCGCCGAGGTCAAGGACGGCTGCGCCGCGCTGCGCGGCTGGGACCGCACGAACAACCTCGACGCCCGCGGCGCGCACCTGTTCCGCGAGTTCTGGCGCACCGCGCGGCTGATCCCTGGCGTGTACCGCGTGCCCTTCGATCCGGCGCAGCCCGTGGCCACCCCGGCCGGCCTGAAGATGGACGACCCGGCCGTCGCGGGCAAGGTCATGGAATCGCTCACCGGTGCCGTGAAGAACGTGCGCAGCCGCCGGCTTCGCGCTCGACGCCACGCTGGGCAGCGTGCAGCGCCCGCTGATCACGCCCGAGCCGATTCCGCTGCACGGCGGTGACGAGTTCGAAGGCGTGCTGAACAACCTGGGCAACCAGTTCGCGCCGGGCATCAACCCCAAGGGCCTGCTCATCGACTACGGCACCAGCTATGTGCAGACCGTGACCTTCGACGCGCGCGGCCCGGTGGCGCAGGGCATCCTGGCCTACGGCCAGTCCACCAACCCGGCCTCGCCGAACGCCACCGACCAGCTCTGGCTGTTCTCGCGCAAGCAGTGGCCGGTGCTGCCGTTCCATCCGGACGATGTCGAGAAGGCCCGGGTGGGCGAAGTGCTGCGGCTCACGCGGCCTTGAGCGCGGCCGCATGAGCGGGACCGGCCTGGCGACGGGCCGGTCCTTTTTTCATAGCGCATCGTGGCCGGCTGGCGCTGGGAAGGGCCCGGAAAGACTCGAAAGAGACCCCTCAGCCGCGCCTTTTGAGCAGATTGGACCGCACCGGCCACACGAAGCAGACCCCGTCGGCGCTCGTGGGCGGCTCCTACCAGCGCGTGGCTCCAGCGCCCTCAGGTCGCGCGCAGCCTGGAGGGCAGGCCGATGTTCTTGCCGGCCGTTGCCATGTGCCATGCTTGCCTGGCAAACACCCACAGGCCGGATTCGTTCGGCCTGGGCGCTTCGCCCCGGCCGATTCGCCTGAGCTGGCCGGTATACCAGCTGATCTCCAGCAAGCCCAGCCTGTCAATCACCCGCAGGCCGGTGGTGATGGGCTTGACCTGGTGCGCGGTCGGCTGGCCCGCCAGCAGGCGCAGGGGCGCGTCGGGCTCGATGGCCAGGATGCGCGCCAGCCCCACCATGTCCACAGCGCCGGATTCAATGGCCTGCGCCATGGCTCGGGCCGTGCGAAACCCGCCGGTGACCACCAGGGGCGTGTCAACCGCCGCACGCGCCTTTTCGGCAAACGCCAGAAAGTAGGCCTCGCGCGCCCGGGTACTGGCCTTGACCGGCGCCTGGCTCGTTTTTACGCCGGTCATGGCGGGAGCCTCATAGGTGCCGCCGGAAATCTCGATCAGATCGATGCCAGCCGCGGCCAGCGCGCGAATGGTGTCCAGCGATTCCTCTTCGGTGAACCCGCCGCGCTGGAAGTCGGCCGAGTTGAGCTTGATGCCGATCGGAAAGTCGGGGCCCACCGCCTTGCGCATGGCCTGGTAGACCGCCAGCACGAAGCGGCGGCGCTTCTCGGGCGTGCCGCCCCAGTCGTCGGTCCGCCGGTTGCTCCGTGGCGAGAGAAACTGGCTGACCAGATAGCCGTGGGCACCATGGATCTGCACTCCCGAGAACCCGGCCTTCTTGACGATGCGGGCCGCCTTGCCGAAGCGGTTGATCAGCGCGCGCACCTCGGCGCGGGTCAGCTCGCGCGGCGTCGCAAAAAAGGCCTGCATTTCATCGCGAAACGGCACGGCGGACGGCGCCACCGTCTCCCGGTTCAGGCCTCTGGGGGCTTGCCTGCCCGGGTGGTTGAGCTGCACCCAGCACTGGGTGCCGTTGCGTGTGGCCGCCCGCGCCCAGGCCTTGAGCGCCGCCAGATGCTGCTGGTCTTCGATCACCACGTTGCCGGGTTCGCCCCGTGCGCCCCGGTCGATCATGACGTTGCCGGTGACGCACAGGCCAATGCCCCCGTCGGCCCAGGCCTGGTACAGGCGCGCCAGTTCAGGCGTGGCCGCGCCGTCGGGAGTCCCCAGCGTCTCGGACATGGCGGACTTGAACAGCCGGTTCTTGATGACCGCGCCGTTGGGCAAGGTCAGCGCCTGGGCCAGTACGGACTGGGATGGCATGGATGAATTTTTCATGCCTGGTCAGATGGGGCGCTGCCCGCCGCGCTGCAAGCCACGGCCTGTCCCCGGCACGACAGGCGGCGCCGGGTGTGCCTCTGAACCGGAGGTCGGCTGGCGACAATGACGCTACCTTCAGGATAGCAAAGAGCGACCATCCTGCAATGGGTCATGGCTGCTTCAAGCATCAACAACGACTTCAAGCTGTCTTTTTCAGCAGGTTGACGCGCATCGGCCGCACGAAATGCGCGCCATCCGCCGTCATGTGCGGCTCGAAGCGCTCGCGTACCTTGGCCAGCGTGGCGGCGTCGAGCCGGTGATCGACAAAGGTCACGCCGATCATGCGCTGCTCGAACTCGGCAAAGTCCCGGTAGTGCACCGGCGTCTCGAAATGCTGCTCCGTCACCGGCTCCCAGGCGCCGGAGGCCACCGCCCGGTGCAGCGCCGCCAGCGCGGCTGCCCGCACGACCTCCTCGTCGTGGAACACGCGCATTACCTCGTTCAGTGCCCCGGCAAACACCGGCTCCGACACATACAGCAGCCCGCCGGGGCGCAGCACGCGGTGCACCTCGGCCAGCGCGGCGTCCAGCAGGTCCAGCGGCACGTGGTGCAGCGACTTCAGCATCAGCGCCAGGTCGAAAACCCCGTCACCGAACGGGATCGCCTGCGCGCCCGCCTGCACGAAGCGCAGCCGGTGCTGCGGCTGGGTGATGTTCTTGGCGTGCTGGCGCTCATCCACCTCCAGCGCGGTGACTTCGCTGGCCGCAAAGCGCTCCAGCAGCTTGCGCGACAACTGGGCGGCGCCGCAGCCCAACTCGATGACGCGCGGGTGATTGGCCAGATCGACCAGGCCGTCCAGCAGTTCGAGTTCGTCGGTGATCTGGGGAATGGACATGGGTTGGTGCTCTCTCTTTTTAAGTATCAGGGGACGAATCAGGGACTTTTGACGGCATCCGCCGGGTGCAAGGCAGGGGCTGTACGATGCCTTGATGCAAATGGTACCGCCCCTGAACCTGAACGACGATTTTTCCCGGCGGGTGGTCGCACCCGCCAACGACGCCGCATGGGCACCCTCGCCCCAGCCCGGCGTCGCAAGGCGCATGCTGGACCGGGTTGGCGGCGAAGTGGCGCGTGCCACCAGCGTGGTGCGCTATGCGCCGAACTCGCGCTTCGAGCGGCACGTTCACGGCGGCGGCGAGGAAATCCTGGTGCTGGAAGGCGTGTTCTCGGACGAGGCCGGCGACTATCCTGCCGGCACCTATTTGCGCAACCCGCCTGGCTCGGCCCACGCACCGTTCTCCCGCGAAGGTTGCGTGCTGCTGGTCAAGCTCTGGCAGTTCGCCCCGGGTGACACGGAGACAGTTCGCATCGATACCCGCGCTGAGCCCTGGCGCGCCGGCCTGGTCCCGGGGCTATCGGTGATGCCCCTGCACGAATTCGACGGCGTCAGCACGGCCCTGGTGCGCTGGGCGCCGCAGACGCGATTCAACACGCACGCGCATCCCGGTGGCGAGGAAATCCTTGTGCTTGAAGGCCTGTTCCAGGACGAGGCCGGCGACTACCCGGCCGGCACCTGGCTGCGCAGCCCGCGCTGGAGCCGCCACACCCCCTTCACTGGCGCCCAGGGCGCGCTCATCTATGTCAAGGTCGGGCACCTCGGTGCCGAGTTCCTGACCCCTTAGGCAACCGCTTCCGAATACCGGCCGGCCGGTGTGCCGCCTTCAGGCCGGCTCGACCGCAAAGCTCAGGCCGGCGTTGGCCTGCAGCCGCCGCGTCAGGCGCATGCCCATGGCGGAGGCCGGGGTCCAGATGCCGCCGGCGGTGTCGGGGCATTCCTGCAGCAGGCACACCGCCGCCTCGGTGATCATCTTGGAGGTGGAGCCATAGCCCGGGTCCCGGTCGCCCTTGACGCCCACGCGCAGCCGGTCGCCAGCGGCGTTCTCGCCGAGGAACAACACATCGTAGAAGCCGGCCTCGCGTTCCTCGCGCGAGGGGCCTTCGCCCGGTTTCGGACCGCCCTCGGCACCCAGCGACTTGTCGGCCGCCACCGCATTCGCGATCGCCTCGCCTTTCTCGCCAGCGCCGGTGACCATCATCTCGTCATAGACGAAGTCCGCGCCGTAGGCCTGGTTCAGCAGGAAGTTGGAGCGGTGCACGTTGCGCGTGTTGATGGCCGCCATCACGAAGGGCGCCACCCAAAGGCCCAGCGCCTCGTCCAGCATGGGCTTGGCACCCGAGGGCTGGCGCGGGCCCTTCGAAGCCGGGCGTCAGCGAAAACGGGTTGCGCAACAGGTCGAGCACGCCAGGGTCGCTCATCGCGGCGGCCATCGTGGCTTTCAGGCTGGCCGCGGTGCCGCCCGAGAAGGTGCCCTTCATCTTGCGCACCCGGCCGCGCACGCGGTTCGCCGGGCTGCCGAAGCGGGCCTTCATCTCGTCCTGCAGCATCAGCACGCCGAGGTCGAACGGGATCGAGTCGAAGCCGCAGGAAAACACGATGCGCGCGCCGCTGGCCCTGGCCTGGGCCTCGTGCGCGTCGATCATCTTGCGCATCCAGGCCGGTTCGCCGCACAGGTCCACATAGTCCACGCCGGACGCGGCACAGGCGGCCACCAGCTCGTTGCCGTAGAGCTGGTAAGGGCCGACGGTGGTCAGCACCAGGCGGGTCTGCGCCATCAGCGCCTGCAGGCTCGCTGGGTCGGCACTGTCGGTCACGACCAGCGGCGTGTCGATTGGTGCGCCCACTTCGTCGCGCACAGCCGCCAGCTTCTCGGCGCTGCGCCCGCCCATGGCCCAGCGCAGGCCGCTGCCGGCTGGGTAGCGCTGCAACAGATATTCGATGACGAGGCGGCCGGTGAAGCCGGTGGCGCCGTGGACGACGAGGTCAAACTGCTTGATCATGGGAGTTTCCTGGGTCGGGAGAGCCGTGGCCCCGGGGTCGTGGGGCTGGCCGGAAATGAAAGTGCGGATTGTGCGGCCGAAGACCCAAGCGCCCCTGTCGCCTGCGTGATGACCGGACAGCCGACACGGGCACCGTCAACCTGGGCTGGCACGGATGCCCTGGCAGGCCGGTGCCGGTCGACCGACGGGTCCGCCCTGCCGGCTCAGGCCGCGCGCAGGCAGTCCACGATCTTCAGCCGCCCGGCCCGCCAGGCCGGGATGAAGCCGCCGACGAAGCCCATGGCCAGCGCGAACAGCAGCGTCTGCAGCGCAATCGCCGGGGTGAGCTTGAACTGGAACGCCAGCTCGCTGAAGGTCTGGAAGTTGGTGGTCGAGATGTCCACCGCCTGCATCCACGAGGCGGCGGCCAGGCCCGATCACGCCGCCCACCAGCGCCAGCAGCAGCGACTCGCCGCAGGAAGGCCACGCAGCACCGCGCTCGCGCCGGAAGCCGAGCGCGCGCAGCGTGCCGATCTCGCCGGCGCGCTGCGCCACGGCGGCGAACATGGTGATCATCGCGCCGACGATGGCGCCGATCGAGAAGATGACCGACAGGGACAGGCCGAGGATGCGGATGAAGGTGGCCAGCGCCTCGCTCTGCTCGGCGTAGAACTGGATCTCCGGCTTGACGTCGAGCTGCAGGCGCGGGTCGGCGTCGATGGCGGCCTTGCAGCGCTGGCGAAGGCGCCGCGGTCGGCCAGGCGCAACACCATCGTCGAATAGGCGTTGCGCCGGAAGGCCGCCATCATCTGCTCGGCATCGCCCCAGATCTCGCGAGTCGAAGCCGGTCTTGCCGGAGTCGAACACGCCCACCACCAGCCAGTCGCGCTGCGCGAAGCGCAGCGTCTCGCCGAGCGCCGCGCCGCTGAAAGCCGTTGGCGATCGAGCGCGCCGGTGATGATCTCCGAGGTGCCGGGGCGAAACATGCGGCCTTCGACGATGCTGCACCTGCGGCCGCAGCTCCAGCGCCGAGCGCCGAGGTGCCGCGCACGGTCACGTTGCTCGGCTTGCCGTTGCTGCGCTTGGGCAGGTTGTTCAGCACCACCGGCTCCTTGCTGACCAGCCGCTGCCCCGCGCCGTTGGTGGCGATGCCGGGCAGGCTCTCGACGATCGCCGCCTGGCTGCGCGCGATGCCGCTGTTGATCTCGGCCCCCGCGCCCTTGCGCAGCACCAGCAGGTTGTCGGGCTGGCCGGTGGCGACGAGCGTGGCGCGGATGCCCTCGCTCATCATCAGCACCGTGGCGAAGACGAAGACGACCAGCGCCATGCCGCCGGCGGTGAGCAGCGTGGTCACGCGGCGCACCCACAGGTTGCGCGCGATGTAGGCGAGCGGAATCGCTCTTCATCTGACGTGCCGCAGGCCGTTGACGATGTTGATGCGCGCTCATCTTCCAGGCCGGCCAGGCCGCGGCGACCACGCCGACGATCGACGCTGGCCGCCAGCTGCAGCGCCATCGTCAGCGTCCGAGACCGACGAACACCGGAAACAGCGTGCCCACCGCCCTGGCGAACGCCGCCGCGATCGGCAGCGTCAGCAGCAATGCCCGAGGCCGCCGCCGATCAGCGCGATCACCAGGCTCTCGCCGAACAGCAGCTTGACGACGAAGCCCGGCGAGAAGCCCAGCGCCTTGAGCGTCGCGTACTCGGCCAGGCGCTCGCGCGCGGTCATCGTCATCGTGTTGGCCATGACCGCCATGATGATGACGACGATCACCAAGCTGACCGCCTTGATCGCGACCAGGATCGCCTCGCTCATCGAGACGAAGCCGAGCTGGAACGCCTTCTCGGTCTCGGTCAGGGTCTCGGCGCAGCGAGTTCTTGAACAGCGGCGTCGATGCGCTGCGAGATCACGACGGGCGCATTGTTCGGCTCGTCGATGCCGCACGACGAACACGCCGACGTAATCGGCGTTGCCGCGCCGCATGCGCTTGCGCACCGTCTCCGACAGGCAGCTTCCAGTGGAACAGCAGCTGGGATTCATCGGTCTTGGCGTCCACGCCGTCCCAGATGCCGCGCAGCGTTGAAGGTCCAGGTGCCGGGGTAGATCGTGCCGCGCAGCGGCGATCTGGTCGCCGACCTTCCAGCCGTAACTGGTCGGCCAGCTTGCGCCCGACGATGGCGCCCTGCCGGTCGCAGCAGGAAGGCCTTCTTCTCGTCGTCCTTCAGCAGGTACTCGGGGTACAGCGCCAGGTAGCTCGCCGGCTCGACCGCGAACTGCGGAAAGAAGTTGCGCTCGGTGATGTAGACGCCGCCGAACCAGTTCGACCAGCTGACACCGGTGACGCCTTCGACATTGCGCAGGCGCTCGGCGTAGCTCAGCGGCAGCGGAAAGGTCAGCGAGATCGCGTTGCGCGTGACCAGCCGCGTGCTCGAGGTGCCCTCGACGCCGGCGTACCAGGCGTCGACGATGGTGCGCAGCAGGCCGAAGGCGCAGATCGCCACGACCAGCCCGACCATCGTCAGCAGCGTGCGCAGCCGGTGGCGAAACGCGTTCTTCAGCAGCAGGCGGAACAGGAACATGGTGGCGGCTTCGCGGTCAGGTCAGGTGCGGTCGGCATGAGCGGCAGTCAGTCGCGTCGCACCAGCACGCCCTTTTCGAGGTGGATCAGCCGCTCGCGCGCGCGCCGCGGCCTTGGGGTCGTGCGTCACCATGACGATGGTCTTGCCGAGCTCGCGGTGCAGCTGGTCCAGCAGGTCGAGCACCTCGGCGCCGGTCACGCGGTCGAGGTCGCCGGTCGGCTCGTCGGCGACGATCAGCGTCGGGTCGGTGACGAGCGCACGGGCGATCGCCACGCGCTGCTGCTGGCCGCCCGAGAGCTCGTTGGGGTAGTGGTCCATGCGGTCGGTCAGGCTGCACCATGGCCGAGCGCCGCCAGCACATGCTGCCTTGCGCTGCGCCGCGCGAGAGGCTGCGTCAGCAGCAGCGGCAGCTCGACGTTCTCGAACGCGGTCAGCACCGGCATCAGGTTGTAGAACTGGAAGATGAAGCCGACGTTGGCGGCGCGCCAGTCGGCGAGCTCGCCCTCGCTCAGCGTGGCGATGTCGACGCCGCCGATCTCGATGCGTGCCGCGCGTCGGCTTGTCGATGCCGGCGATCAGGTTGAGCAGCGTGCTCTTGCCCGAGCCGCTGGGCCCCATCAGCGCGACGAACTCGCCTCGTCTGCACGTCGAGGTCCAGGCCTTCGAGCACCGGGATGCGTCTGCTCGCCGCGCTGGTAGGCCTTGTCCAGACCGCGGATGCGGATGATGGGGCTGGGCGCAGGCTCGCCTGCCCGGGTCGGCGCCGTCACTTGGCGGCCACCGCGATCTGTCATGCCGGCCTCCAGCTTGTCGGGCGGCGACAGCACGAGCTTGTCGCCCGACTTGAGCGCGCCCGTGACCTCGACGTTGTCGCCGATCTTGCGCCCGGCGCTGACCTTCACCGCCTCGACCGTGTCGTCCTTCACGCCGCAGCACCTGCTTCGCGCCGTCGCGCTCGACCACCGCCTTGCGGGTTGACCGCCAACAGCGGCTTCTGGTCGGCGTCGGTGGCGGCCTGCGACAGGATCGTCACCTTCGCGCTCATCTCGGGCAGGATGCGCTGGTCGAGCTTCTCGAAGCGGATCTTGGTCATCACCGTCGCCTTGGCCCGGTCCACCGTCGGCACGATGCCGACCACGCTGCCGCGAAAGCGCGGTCGGGCAGCGCATCGAGCGTGATCTCCACCGGCTGGCCGATCCTGGCCTTGGCAAGGTTGCTCTCCGAACGTCGGCCTCGACCTCGAGCGTGCTCATGTCGGCCATCGTCACCACCGCGCCCTGGCGTGCCGGCGGCGCTGGAGAACGGCGTGATGATGTCGCCGACGTTGGCGTTCTTGACCAGCACCACGCCGTCGAAGGGCGCGCGGATCTCGGTGAAGTCCAGGTTCACCTGCTGCACCTTGAGCTGGGCGCGCGCCACGGCCACGGCCTGCGCCTCGGCCGTCACGCCTGCGCCGAGCGCTGTCGCGCGCGTCGACAGCGCGTGGCGCACGGTATCGACCGCCTGCGGCGAAACGAAGCCCTGCGCCTGCAGCGCCTGGGTGCGCGTGAGCTCGGCGTCGGCGTTGATGCCTGCTCGACCATGCGCCTGGCGCCAGCGCGGCCTCGGCCTGGCGGATGCCGGCCTGGGCCTGCGCCATGGCGGCCTGCACGTCGCTGGCATCGAGCCGCGCGAGCACCTCGCCCTGCTTGACCTGGCTGCCCTCGCGCACGTTGCAGCCACGACCAGCCGCCCGGTGGCCTTGCTCGCCACCGCGGCCCGGCGCTGCGCCACCACGTAGCCCGAGGCGGTGAGCTGCGCGTATTGCTGCGACGGATAGGCCGTCACCACCGAAGTCACCTGCACCTCGACCTTGCCGGGCCGCAGCGCGAAGACCCCCGCCGCGAGCACGGCCAGCGCGGCCGCCACCCAGATGCCCCAGCGCCGCTTGCGGGCCGTGCTGCGGCTGCCGCGGTCGATGCTGAGCTGCTTGAGAGACGGCGGTGTGGGTTCAGTCATGGGAAGCAATACCGGAAATGGCCCGGACGGGTCCGCGGCGTGGGGGCTGAAAGCCTGAATTATGGGGCGGCCCGCCTATCCCTTCGGCCTGCAGGCCCGTCCAGAACCAGACCGGAACCCGACTCCCTGGTCACCCCAACTTCTCGTCAATTTCGATAGCGGGAAATGTCCTATTGACGCTGGCTTTTGGCCAAAAATGTCTGGATTTTTCATGAAAACGCCGTAAGGGCCGCGAAGCCTTGCGTCGCGGCGGGACTTGTGGCCCCGTTTATGATCCGGGACACGCCCTTTGCCCGGGAAACCGACTCCACAAATCCACACCGCCCTCAAGATGAACCCAGCGATTGCCCCTTTCCGTCCGCTCAAGTCCGCAGCTTTGATCGCCTGCCTCAGCGTCGTCGCCCCGTCCGCGTTTGCCCAGGCTTTCGATGTGGTTCGCCTTTTTGGCGCCGCACCGGGTGAAGACGGGCGCTCGGTCGGCCTGACCTATGTTTCCGCCGCCGAGTACCAAGGCTCCCGTGATCGCCGCAACCTGATCCTGCCATCCCTGATGTACCAGTGGGCCAACGGCTGGTTCGCCGGCACCTCCAACGGCATCGGCTACAACTTCTCCAAGGATCCGGCGCTGGATGTCGGCCTGCGGCTCACGGTGGATCTGGGGCGCGAGGAAAGCCGGTCCAGCGCACTCGCCGGCATGGGAGACATAGACCTCAAGCCGACCTATGGTGGATTCCTGAACTATTCGATCAATCGGGAGTTCACGCTGACCTCGTCACTGCGCTACGGCTCGGGGAATTCCAGCAACGGCATGGTGATTGACGTTGGCGCCGCGTATTCCACCCAGCTGGCCCCTTCGTGGCGCACCGGCCTTGGCGTCTCGACCAGCTATGTCAACGCCGCCTACATGCAGGACTACTTCGGCGTGACCCCGGGTCAGTCGCTCACCAGCGGCTACGCGGCCTACAGCCCTGGCGCCGGGTTTCGCGACGTCAGGGCCAGCGCATCGCTGACCTATTTCCTGAACCCCCGGACGGTCGTCACCGGGGCGCTCTCCGGCAGTGCGCTGCAAGGCGGTGCCAAAGACAGCGCGCTGACCCAGAAGACCACCTTCCTGTCGGGGGTGGTTCAGGTGTCGTACGGGTTCTAGAGCGTCACTTCGTCCGCAACCGGCTGGCCTTCTCCGGCTTCACCGCCACCGGACGACTCACCGCCTTCCTGCGTGGCGCACTGCGGCTTTTGGCCACCAGCTCCTCCAGCGCCTCCAGCAAGGCCATTGACAACTCGCCCGCATCGGGCACGGCGCAGCGGGCCGTGGTAAAGCCGAAACCCATGGCGCCGGCATAGCTCATCACGGTGATGTTGAGCCCCACGCCATGCTCGGTGATGGACAGCGGCCAGTAGGTGGCCATGCGCGCGCCGGCGGCGTACAACGGCACCTGCGGCCCCGGCACGTTGGAGATCACCACATTGGCCACCGGGGGCATCGCACCAGCCAGCCCGGAGCGGCCGTAGAGCGACGCCAGGCCGTGCAAGACCCAGGGCACGCCGATCGACGGAAAGTCCGTCGGGATCACGCCCTTCGCGCGCGAGGCCATGGCCTTCACCGCGCCCGCCGCGTCACGAATGGCCCGCAGGCGCTTCACCGGATCGGCAATCTGGGTATTCAGGTTGACCAGGCTCAGCGTGGCCTGCGTCGTGTACTCGGTGTTGCCGGCGGCGCGTAGCGAGATCGGCATCGAGGCGATCAGCGGCTTCCTGGGGATGCCGCCATGCCGCGCGAGGTAGCGGCGCAGGGCCCCGCTGCACACCGCCATCACCACATCATTGAGCTTGGCCTCATGGATGACGGCCAGCTGCTTCAAGGTGTCAAGCGGGACCGACACCGCCGCAAAACCACGCTCCCCGGTGATCGGGATATTCAGCGGCGTCTTCGGCCCGAAGGAGAAGTTCTGCCCCAGCTTGCCCTTGGCCTCGGTGGGCGCAGCGGTGCCAAACATGCCGGACAAGGCTTTCACCACGTCGGGCAGGTGCCGCACCAGCTTGATGTACTGGCCGACGTCGTGCTTCAGCGCGGCGGCCGCCAGCTCGGCCATGCCGGGGTGCTCGGCATGCAGGCCCGCGCTGCGCGGAATGATGCGCGGCTTGGGCGTGACGTCGAACAGCGCCTGGGCCAGCATCACCCCGGCCTGCCCGTCCAGCACGGCGTGGTGCACCTTGATGTAGTAACCCATCTGCCCGGTCTGCAGGCCGTCAATCACGTAAAGCCGCCACAACGGCCGGCTGCGGTCCAGCAGTTCCGAATGCAGGCGGCCCACGCAATCCTCCAGCTGGGCCTGCGTGCCGGGCGCGGGCAGCGTCAGATGCTGGACGTGGTAATCCAGGTCGACCCTGTCGTCGGTCACCCAGGCCGGGTTGGCAAACTGCAGCGGCATGGCGACAAGCTTGCGCGTGAAGACCGGCACCAGCTTCAGCCGCTTTTTCATCTGCGCCTTGACGTCCGCATGGAAATCGCCCTGGTAGCCGTCCGGCAGGTCGAACAGGCTCAGGGAACCGACGTGCATCGGTGTTTCGGGCGTCTCCAGGTGCAGGAATGCGCCATCCACGCCGCTCAATGGTTTCATGGTGTGTCTCCCAGGGTCCGTCACAGGTCCGGCAACCTGCGCTCGGACAGGGTTCAAGGTGTCAAGCCGGCGATCCACGATCCGCCTCAAACATAGCACGGCTTGCGCACCGCCGAATCCCGGTTGGGTCAAGCTTTCTTCGCTTTCCTCGTCGGCTTGCGCGGCGTGGGATGATCGACCCTCACTGCCTACAGGGAACAAACATGGCCACAACCCCCGATACCGTCAGCATGGCGCTGTTCTGCGACTTCGAGAACGTCGCACTCGGCGTGCGCGACGCCAACTACGAGAAATTCGACATCAAGCCCGTGCTGGAGCGCCTGCTGCTCAAGGGCAGCATCGTCGTCAAGAAAGCCTACTGCGACTGGGACCGCTACAAGGGCTTCAAGGCCACCATGCACGAGGCGAATTTCGAGCTGATCGAGATTCCGCATGTGCGCCAGTCGGGCAAGAACTCGGCCGACATCCGCCTGGTGGTGGACGCGCTGGACCTCTGCTACACCAAGAGCCACGTCAACACCTTCGTCATCATCAGCGGCGACTCGGACTTCTCGCCCCTGGTCTCCAAGCTGCGCGAGAACGCCAAGCAGGTGATCGGCGTGGGCGTGAAGAACTCCACCTCCGACCTGCTGATCGCCAACTGCGACGAATTCATCTTCTACGACGACCTGGTGCGCGAAAAGCAGCGCGCGTCGGCCCGCCGCCAGCCGAGCGACGAGCAGCCCGCCCCGCGGCGCGCGCCCGAGGAGGAACGCGCCCGCCGCGAAGACCAGGAGCGGCGCCGCCTGGCGGGCGTCGAGATGGCCGTGGAAACCTTCGAGGCGCTGGTGGCCGAGCGCGGCGACAGCGGCAAGATCTGGGCCTCGGTGCTCAAGGAAGCCATCAAGCGGCGCAACCCGGGCTTCAGCGAGGCCGCCTACGGCTTTCGCAGCTTCGGCAACCTGCTTGAAGAAGCCCAGGCCCTGCGCCTGCTGGCCTTCGGCCGCGACGAGAAGTCCGGCGCCTATGTGTTCCGCCACAACGGGCCCGGCGCCAGCCCGGGCGGCAACAGCCCCAGCACGCAAGCTGCCGCGCCCCTGCGCACCGAGGTGCCGATGGAGAGGCCGCCGTCGCGCTATTTCCAACAGGAACCCGCCGCCCTGGTTACCGAGTCGGGTCCCGAAAACGCCGGGCGCGGCGAACCCGGCGAACGCACCCGGCGCGGCCGCCGGCCGGATGCGACGCCTTCGGACATCGCGGCATCTTCGATGATCAACGATGCGACCGAGGCGGCTGATTCAGCCAACGCCCCGGAGCAGGACGCCGAAGCACTGACGGCATCGGCGGACACAGGCGCCGAACCGCGCCGCCGCGGACGAGGCGGCCGCAAGCCAGCCTCAACTTCGGCGCAGGGACTGGCCGAGCCAGTGGTCCAGGCCGCTGCGAGGCGGCAGGCCATGCCCGAAGCCGCAGCATCAAAGGTGCAAGCCGTGCCGGAAGAAACCGGATCAGTGCCCACGTCCGCCCGACAACCGGCCGCCCGCCCCCGCCGCCCACGCAAAGCCGCGCCGACGCCAGACAACAGTTGAACCCGCCGGGCGAATCACCCGGGGTGAGCCCGCGACGTCAAGTACAGCCTGGGTGCGGGTATTCAAGGTTCCGGATCTCTGACATTGCGCTCCGTTTGCGCGAGGGGTTGGAAAGCGCTCACGGGCCGTGGTAGCGGGAGTAGACCTGCATGCCATGCCACGAACGCACCAACGTTGACCAGAACCGTGAACCAGAAGGCATAGACAAAGCTCTGCTTGCTTGTCTTGTGGCGCAGGAATTGTTGTGCAAACAATGCTCCAGGCCAACCCCCAGCAAGGGCGAATATGTGAAGCGTTTGCTCTGCGATTCGCCAGCGACCAGATACCGCTGCGGATTTGTCGAGGGCGTACGCCAGGAACGCCAGGAGACTTAGCCCCAGGTAGGCCAGAAGTACTGTTGGCGAGAAACCCCAACGCCAAACTGCAAAGGCGTAGATTCCAATGAAAGTTGGGATAGCGAAGACGCGTGGCAGTGTCCACGGCGCTGGAGCTTCAGATCTCGGTCTTTGACGCTGCTTTGCGCGTACGGGGTACTGCACCGAACTAGCCTTCTTCTTTCCATCTGATCCAGTTTGAACCTCAAAGGTCAGCACTTGGCCGACAGATGGTCTACCGGTCCCTGACGGGAACGCCTTGATGTGGACAAATATCTCCTGTCCGCCCTGTGCGGGCGCCAGAAGGCCGAAGCCACGCTCGTCGTTCCAGCTCTTGAGTGTTCCGGTGAATCGCATGCGGAGGTGTCTGTTTGCGCTGCCCAACGCCAAAATTCAGGGGCGCCCACTAGGTGAGCAAAGGGCGCTATTTGCGTGCGGCATCGGTTTCTTTTTTGTAGGTGTCATGGGACATGTCTGCGTCTTTCAGGCATCGATCACGTGAGACGCCATCAGCTTGCTTCACGCACTCTGCTCGCTGTGCATTGCGACCAGTGGCATAGAGTTGTTCTGACGAGCAGGCGGCAAGAAGCAACGCGATGAGTGCGACTGTGATTTGGGTGCGCATAGGCGAGACAGCCGCGTCAGGGCGGGAGTTTCCTGATGGGCCGCCTAACGCGCCATCTGCATACGCAGGCGGCGCGCAGCTTCCTCGGCCCGCGCGTCGTCGATCTCGCGCATCACGTTGCCCACATCCACCGCCCCGCCTTTGCGCGCAAAACGGCCGGTGAGTACCGATTCAGGCTCCAGCACGCCGCGCTGGTAAAGGTCCCATATCTCGGGGCCGAAGTCGGTCTTCAGCAGCTCGGGGGCGAACTGGCCGAAGAAGCCGCGCAGGTTCGCCACGTCGCGCAGCAGCATGCGCTGGGCGTGGTTATTACCCGCGGCATCCACGGCCTGGGGCAGGTCGATGATCACCGGGCCGTCCGCACCCAGCAGGATGTTGAACTCCGACAGATCGCCGTGCACGACGCCGGCGCACAGCATGCGCACCACTTCGGTCAACAGCGTCGCGTGGTGCGCGCGCGCCTGCGCGGGGGTGAATGCCACGTCGTTCAGGCGCGGGGCCGCGTCACCGTGTTCGTCGGTGACCAGCTCCATCAGCAGCACGCCCTCGAAGAAGTTGAACGGTCGGGGCACGCGCACGCCGGCATGCGCCAGACGGTACAGCGCATCGACCTCGGCACTCTGCCAGGCGGCTTCCTGTGCCTGGCGGCCAAACTTCGTGCCCTTGGCCATGGCGCGGGCCTGCCGCGTGTTCTTGACCTTGCGGTTCTCGGTGTAATCGACGGCCTGGCGGAAGCTGCGGTGCGTGGCTTCCTTGTAGATCTTGGCGCACAGGGTCTCGTCGCCATGGCGCACCACATAGACCATGGCCTCCTTGCCACTCATGAGCTGGCGGACCACGGTGTCGATCAGGCCTTCTTCGATGAGTGTCTGCAGTCTGTCGGGTGCTTTCATGACCGCCATTTTGCGTCAGCGCCTGGGGCGACGCGCTCGGGAGGTTGAAACAGCTGGCGCGCCCGGGCTGGCACAGGATCAGGCTCGGGCAAGTTTTCGGGTCCCCGATGTGCCGGCGGATAATGCAGGCATGCAGCGCGCCGTCGGGGTGTCGCTGTTCCACTTTGTTCAAGAGGTTTCCCATGGACATGACCGATGCACAACGCCTGACTTCCCCTGCGACCCGCACCGACGCCGACTGGCTGGCCGCCCACTGGATGCCCTTCACCGGCAACCGCGACTTCAAGGCCCACCCGCGCTTGATGGTGGGGGCAAAGGGCTGCTACTACCAGGATGCGGACGGCCGGCAGATTTTTGATGGCCTGTCCGGCCTGTGGTGCTGCGGCCTGGGTCATGGCCGCCAGGAGCTGACCGACGCGGTGGGCCGCCAGATGGCCACGCTGGACTACTCCCCCGCCTTCCAGTTCGGGCACCCGCTGTCGTTCGAGCTGGCCAACCGCATCGTCGGATTCATGCCGGCCGGGCTGAACCGCGTGTTCTTCACCGGCTCCGGTTCGGAATCGGCGGACACCTCCCTGAAGATGGCGCGCGCCTACTGGCGCACCAAGGGTCAGGCCAGCAAGACGCGCCTGATCGGCCGCGAAAAGGGCTACCACGGCGTGAATTTCGGCGGCATTTCCGTCGGCGGCATGGTGGGCAACCGCAAGCATTTCGGCCAGTCGGTCGAGGCTGACCACCTGCCACACACGCAGCTCAAGAAGAACGCCTTTTCGCGCGGCATGCCGGCGCAGGGCGCTGAACTCGCCGAAGAGCTGCTGAACATCATCGCGCTGCACGATGCCTCGAACATCGCCGCCGTGATCGTCGAACCATTCTCGGGCTCGGCCGGCGTGGTGATTCCGCCGGTCGGCTACCTGCAGCGCCTGCGCGAGATCTGCACCGCGAACAACATCCTGCTGATCTTCGACGAGGTCATCACCGGCTTCGGCCGCGCGGGCGCCTGGACCGGGTCAGAGGCTTTCGGCGTGACGCCGGACATCCTGAACATCGCCAAGCAGGTGACCAACGGCGTGCAGCCGCTGGGTGCCGTGATCGCCAAACAGGAGATCTATGACACCTTCATGGCGGCCGGCGGGCCGGACTACATGCTTGAGTTCCCGCACGGCTACACCTACGGCGCCCACCCGGTGACCTGCGCCGCCGGCCTGGCCACGCTGGACCTGCTGCAGAAAGAAGACGCCGTGGGCCGCGTCAAGGCCCTGGCGCCGCATTTCGAGGCCGCGGTGCACAGCCTGAAAGGTGCGAAGCACGTCACCGACATCCGCAACTACGGCCTGGCCGCCGGCTTCACCATCGACGCCCTGCCCGGCGAGCCGGCGCGACGGCCCTACGAGATCGCCATGGCGATGCTGAAGAAGGGCTTCTACGTGCGCTACGGCGGAGACACCATCCAGCTCGCGCCGCCCTTCGTCTGCGAGAAGGCCGACATCGACCGGCTCGTCAGCGCGCTGGGCGACAGCTTCAACGAATGCGCGTGAGCGGAACGAAGCCGGGCTGTGAATGACTCAGGAGACTCCTGATTCAATAGCGAACAATGACCAATTGACGCTGGCGTAACGCCAAAAAGCTCAATATTCCGGCGCTGGAGGCCCTGCAGGCTCAATCCACCCGCACAAAGTCGATAAAGCCGCGCTCCACGTTGGCCGAGACCAGCTTGACCCGGAGCTTGTCGCCCACACGCAAGGCACCGTCGCCTGACACCAGCTTGCCTTCGGCCGGTGGCGTGAAGATGCGCACCCAGATGCCGTCAGAACCCGCGCCGGTCACCAGCGCATCGAAGCGCTGGCCAATGCGCGATTCGAGCAGCAGCGCCGCCTCTGACTTGCGCATCTGCCGCTCCACTTTCTGCGCGGCGTCCTCCTGCCGGGTGCAGTGCACGGCCAGTTCGCCCAGCTCGGCATTCGAATAAGGCTGTGGCTCATCCGCCAGCGACGCCTTGAGCAGGCGCAGCGTGATCAGGTCGGGAAAGCGTCGGTTCGGCGCGGTGGAATGGGTGTAGTCGCGCACCGCAAGCCCGAAGTGGCCGATGGGCGGGCCGCCAGGCGTCTCGACCACGTATTCGCCACGCCCCATGAGCTTGACGATGACCAAGCGAGAGGTCGGGAAAGCGCAAAGGATCAATCCGGTGCTGCTTGGCCAGAAACGCCTCCAGCGCCTTGCCGTCCGGTTCGTCGGGCAGGGTCTCGCCGTATTCCTTGGCCACGCCCACGATGCGCAGCCAGCGTTCTGGCGAGCGCACCACGCGCCGCAGCGAAGCACCGCCTTGCGCGGCCAGGTAGCGCGCGGTGCAGCCGTTGGTGGCGATCATCACTTCCTCGATCAGCTGGCGCGCGCGGTTCTGCACCTGCTGGCGGATGTCCACCACTTGCTCGCCCTCGAACAGCGCGCGCGGCTGGAAGGTCTCCAGGTCCAGCGAGCCCAAGGCATGGCGGCGTGCGCGCAGTTGCTGCGCCAGCGCGTCCTGGGTGCGCAGCTGGGCCTCCATGCCGGGCACGGCGGCGGCGGCGTCAGGCAAGGCGCCGGCGCCGTCGATCCACGCACTGACCGCGTCGTAGGCCAGCTTGGCCTGGTTGCGCACCCGCGCGCGGTAGACGGTGGAGCCCGCCAGCGAGACGTCGGCGTTGAACACCATCTCGGTCACCAGGGCCAGGCGGTCTACGCCCGGGTTCAGCGAGGTCAGGTCGGTGGACAGGCGCTCGGGCAGCATCGGGAAGATGCGCGCCGAGGTGTAGACCGAGGTGGTGTTGATCAGCGCATGGGTGTCGATCGGCGTGTCCTTCTTCACCAGCGAGTCCACATCGGCGATCGCCACCCACAGCCGCACCGCTCCCTGGGGCAGCACTTCGCTGACCGTCAGCTGATCCAGATCCAGCGAGTCGTCGTTGTCGATGGAGCACCACAGCAGCGAGGTGAGGTCGTGAACCTGCGCACCGGCGTCAATGCCCGGGCCGCTGATCGAGGTCAGTTGCTCTTCGACGCGGCGGGGAAATTCGGGTTCCAGTCCGCGCTCGGCCATGGCGTGAATGGCAATGCGCACGAGATCGGAACGGTGGTGAAAGCGCTGGTTTTGCATGAAGCCACTATACCGGGGTGACGCGGCGATGCCGATGGGGGCTAAGCGCGGCTGGTGCCGGCCTCAGCCCGCCGCGCAGGCGTCGGGAGAGGCTGCACGCCGATTGATCCAGATCATGGTCCCACATCAAATTGCGTCGCCCAATGGGGACGTGGTCTTAATGGCAGGAGGTTGTCATGACTCGCAAGCTGCACTCCATCACCTTGGCGCGCCCGCCCGATGCGGACCGGCGAAACTGGCTGCGCTGGCTGGCCACTCTGGCATGCCTGCCGGCCTTGCCCCAGGCCCGGGCGGCGCCCTACCCGGCCACCACCGCCGCCATGCAGGCCGCGCGTCAGACCGAAACCAGCGTCTATCTGCACTACAACGCGTTCAGCCAGCGCGCCGCGCAAGAGGGCTACAAGGGCGTTGCCTACCTGTTCATGGCCTTCTCCGCGTCAGAGCAGGTGCATGCCGGCAACTTTGGCAAGATCCTCACGCAGCTGAACGTCGAGCTGGCAACCCTGCCCAAACCCGCCATCCGCGCTGGCGCCACGCGTGACAACCTGCTGCTGGCCGCCGAGGGCGAGATGCACTCGATCGACGCCTTCTATCCGAAGCTGCTGGAGCAGATCAAGCCCGAGGGCCATGAGGAGGCCATGAAGGCCGTGAACTACGCCTGGTCGTCCGAGCAGCAGCACCGCGACAAGATCAAGCAGATCCTGCTTTGGGCGCCCACCTTTTTCGAGAAGGTGGCGCGCACCATCGACGAGAAGACCGGGCGCTACTTCATCTGCCAGATCTGCGGCTCCACGGTGAACGTCATACCCGCAAGCACCTGCCCGATCTGCAAGTTCCCGTCGACCCACTACCGCGGCATCGAGCCACCCGCGTAAACCGGCACATTCCTGAATCCATAGCGGGATAAGACCGTGCGGCGCTGGGAAGTGGCCCAAATTCCTTGAAATTCACCTTAAACCGGCACCACCAGCCGCGCCAGCACCCGCGGCGCGCCGTTGGCATCGGCCTGCAGGATCAGGCCCTCGCCCGAGGCGGTGTTGGTGCTGGCCAGGTCGGACAGCACGAACATGTGCGTGACCCAGACTTCGAACACCCCGCGCCGCGCCGAAACCTCGACCAGCGCCTGACGCAAGGTTTTCAGGTTCGCCGCGCCGGTGTTCTCCGAGACACCCCGCGGCGAGGCCAGCGCATCCCAGGCCTGCGCCCGGCCGAACGCCAGCGTGGCCGTGTCCATGCAGCGGCACCAGGGGCTGGAGCGCACCCGCGCGGGCCGCAGCGATCGGGACGCGAACCACTCGCCCACTCGCCGCGCCTGTGCCCGGCCCTCGTCATTGAGGTTGCGCTGGGTGCCGCATTCGCCCAGCCGGAACCCCGGCGGATCGAAAGTGCCGGGCGCCAGCGCATGCCGGAACGCCGCGACAACGCCGCCGGCACGCAGGGCCGCCTCGGCATCCGGCCCCGCGGCCCAGGCCTGCAGCGCCGGCCAGGCCAGCGTCGATGCGATCAGACAACGTCGTGTCAACACGTCAATGCTCCTTCAAGGCGCGGATTGAGACAACCAACATCGTGCCCGGCCGCTTGAAACCTTGCCACCGCGACGGATATGGCGCTTGCCCCGAAAGGCGGCGATCCCGCCCGGGATTTCCAGCGGACAATGCCGCCTGAACCATGGCACGGCGCAAGCACTATCACGTCTACGTTGTCGAACTGTCGAGCGAAGTGCTCCGCAACGCCCGCTTCCTGCGGGCCAACCCGGGCTACATCCCCGGCAAACCCTGCGTCTACGTCGGCATGACGGGCCTGGACCCCGACGTGCGCTTTGACAAGCACAAGGCAGGCATTCAATCGAACCGGTATGTGCAGGAATTCGGGCTGCGCCTGTTGCCGAAGCTCTATGCGTTGTACAACCCGCTGACTTATGACGAAGCCCGCAGCCTGGAGGTGGAACTGGGCATCGACCTGCGGGAGGGCGGCTACGGGGTCTGGCAGGCGTGACCTCCTGGAGGCCATATTCTGCGGCGCCAGAGCCGCCATCCTGTGCCTTCCTGCCATCCTCCAGCTTCACCGGCCCGGCGTCAGAATCGGTGCACAGGGGGTTGACCTGGCGAACAGGAATAACTGCTGAAGACTGACAGGAGTCAATCGCCTCGCTCCGATGCGGTCTTTATCGTTGGAATTCGGCGTGCGGCGAAGCCGTCCGCTGGAATGGCTGGTTAGCAGTCTACGCACGATCACTTCGTAGCCGCGCCGACAAGGCACTCACCCGGCACCTCGAACCCAGCAGGCGATTCGAAACTGCGCATTGAGCCTCCCACTTCGTTCCACACGGAATCGCATTCTTGAGGGGGCAGGTGAGCCATCATGGCATTGAATCCACCGAAGGCCTCGCGGGCGACCCGCACGTACTCGGCAGCACTGGCCGCTCTATGGGGCACCGGCACAGCGTGAACCTCGGGGTCGGAAAACCCGGCTTGGCGGAAGACGTTTTCGAGCAGCCCGGCACCGCCAAGGCTGAACGGTCCGGGTTGCCCCGGAATGGGAGGCGGGAGTTGCGCCCGCCGGCGGATGATGGAAGCTGGCACAGCGCCCCAACTGTTTCGATCGGGCGTGGAAAAGACAGCGACGGCGACCCGACCGCCCGGCCTGAGAACACGGCGCCACTCGCGCAGCGCTGTCACAGGGTGCGGCATATACATCAGGCCAAGCCGACACAGCACCGCATCAAAGGAAGCGTCAGGCAGATCCAGTTTCTCGCCGTCCATGGCGCGGGTCTCAATCTGTTTGAGTCCCCGTTCACGAGCGACCTGGAGCGCAAGCTCAACGATCCCTTCCGAGATGTCGGTCGCGAGCACGTAACCGCCTGGGCCCACTCGTTCGGCGGCACTGACCGCCGGTTCGCCTGCCCCGGCAGCGACGTCCAGGATGCGCTGACCTGGCTGAACCCGGGCCAGATCGAGCATCTGGCGGGTAGCGACTCCATACCAACGCTCCAGAGTGGGCGTCCAGCGCCGCCAGGCTGCGCCGTCCTTGTTCCATTGCTCTCGCTGCGCGCTCTTGTACTTCGCTGCGTCGAATGAGGGTTGCTGTTCGGCCATGCAATTTCTCCTCTCGGTTAGACGGTGATGTTGCTTCGCGGTGCGGGAGTCAGACGGCTAACGGATGTAGCTCGTCGGATAAACCGGCCAGCCCAGAATATCCGACGAGATCAACCCAATGTCCAGTAGACAATGCCTATGAATGACTCCAATCGCTGCACTCCGGCATTTCTCGGGACGTATCCAGGGAACCTGTCCAACAGACATCCAGCAATCGCATGTCGACCCAAAACGCTGAAATCGCTCCTTATAAGATAGCAAACAATAACCATTTCACGATGGCTAATGGCCTAATTCAGTCAAGTTCCAGTCCACGGGAACCCTTTCCCGGCTCCCACCACGCCGGCAGCAGTCCCCTGACCTCCGCCCGCGCGAACCGGTCGTCCATCAGCACCAGCATGCCCTCGTCGGCTGGCGTACGGATCACGCGGCCGGCGGCTTGCACCACTTTCTGCAGGCCGGGGTAGAGGTAGGTGTAGTCGTAACCCCGCCCGGCAAAGGCGGCTTCCATGCGCGCCCTGATCTGCTCGTTGACGGGGTTGAACTGCGGCAGGCCCAGCGTGGCAATGAAGGCACCGATCAGGCGGTCGCCGGGCAGGTCGATGCCTTCGGCGAAGGCGCCACCCAGCACCGCAAAGCCGATGCCCTGCCCGCCGGGCGTGAAGCGGGCCAGGAAGGCTTCGCGCGCGGCCTCAGGCATCTGGCGCTGCTGCTCCCAGCACGGCACGCCGGGGTGCCGCTCGCGCAACAGCCCGAATACCTGGTCCAGGTAGTCGTAGCTGCTGAAGAAAGCCAGGTAGTGGCCCGGCTTCGCCGCGTACTGGCGCGCGATCAGTTCAACGATGGGCGCCAGTGATCGTTCACGGTCCCTCCAGCGCGTGGAGATGTCGCGGGCCACGCGCACCGTCAGCTGGCGCGCGCTGAAGGGCGACGGAACATCGATCCACGCGGTGTTGTCGGGCAGGCCCAGCAGGTCGGCGTGGTAAGGCTGCGGGCTCAAAGTGGCGGAGAACAGCACCACGGTGCGCGCGGCGGCAAAGCGGACCTGCAGGTGCGGCGCCGGAACGATGTTGCGGATGCACAGGGTGGATGCGGCCGGTCGCCCGGGCAGCGGCGTGCGGCCGGGCCGCAGTGTGATGTCGAACAGAGATTGCGGCCCAAAGCTTGCGGCGATGCGTGCAAAGTGCAGCGCGTCGAAATAGAAGCGCTGCAGGTCGGCACCCGACTGCAACAAATCCGCCACGAGCGCGGGTTGGTCGACCATCAGGTCGGTCAGCGTGGCAAGCGTCTGGTGCAGCGCCTCGATGAAGGCTGCGGGGATGTCGTCCGCGGCGGCGTAGGGCGTGGCCTGATCGCGCTGAAGCTCGTTCCATGTTCGGTTCAGGCGGTCGAGCGTGCGCTTGATCGGCGGTGAGACAGCCGTCGCGGCGCGGCGCAGGGCTTTGAGCGCGCCCTGCTCCAGTTCAGCGCTGTACATGCCGCGCGCGCGCTCCACCAGGTTGTGCGCTTCATCCACCAGCACGGCCACACGCCAACCCTCCATCTGGGTCATGGCGAACAGCATGGCGCTGGTGTCGAACCAGTAGTTGTAGTCGCCCACCACGACGTCAGCCCAGCGCGCGAGCTCCTGGCCCAGGTAGTAGGGGCAGACATCGTGGCGCAGGGCAATCTCGCGCAGGGTGGATTTGTCGAACAGGACGCCCTTTGCACACCCGGTGGCTTGAGGCGCCGGGTTGGCCACGCTGGCTTCGTCCACCGCAGCCTGCCGGGCCGCTGGCAGGCGGTCGTAGAAGCCGCGCGCCAGCGGGCAGGAATCCCCGTGGCAGGCCTTGTCAGGATGTTCGCAGGCCTTGTCGCGGGCGACGAGCTCGAGCACGCGCAGGGGGGGATGCGCCGCGCTGGCGCAAATCTGCTGCAGCGCGTCCAGCGCGAGCTGGCGACCGGAGGTCTTGGCGGCCAGGTAAAACACCTTGTCCAGGCCTGCATCAGGTCTTGCCGCATCGGGCGGCGCGGCCTTGAGCAGCGGAAACAGCGTGCCCAAGGTCTTGCCGATGCCGGTGGGCGCCTGCGCCATCAGGCAGCGGCCTGCGCGGGCGCTGCGGTAAACGGCCTCGGCCATTTCGCGCTGACCGGTGCGCAATGACGGCAGCGGGAATTGCAGGGCGTTGAGCGCCGCGTCGCGGGCAGCGCGATGGGTGGCCTCCTGCACCGACCAGGCGGTGAAACGCTGGCACTGGTCTTCAAAAAAGGCCTGTAGCGCGTTGGCCGGCTGGCTCTCGGTGAAGACCGTTTCCTGTCGCGTGTCGATGTTGAAGTACACCAGGGCCAGCTCCACCTGTGCCAGCCCAAGCTGGCGGCAGATCAGCGCCCCATAGACGCGCACCTGCGCCCAGTGCAACTGGCGGTGGTTGTCCGGCACGTGGGTCAGGTCGCCGCGGTAAGTCTTGATTTCTTCCAGCCGCCGGGCCGCAGGGTCCCAGCCGTCAGCGCGCCCGCGCACACGCAGCGGGCCGAAATCGCCCTCCAATGGCACCTCGGTCTGGTAGCCAGCGGCGCGGCGTGCGGTGACCACGCCATGGCCCTCGATACCTTCGGCCCCGGTGGGCGACGGCGTGAAGCGCAAGTCCAGGTCACCCCGCTTGGCCGTGAACTCACACATCGCGCGCACGGCGATGGTGTAACCAGGCGCAGCCGCAACGATGGACGCGATGCCGTCCTCGGGCGGGATGCGCGGGGCCTCAGGCGCCATCGTCAGGGGTCGTCGAATCGTCGCCCAGATCCGCCAGCGGCGCCTGGTCGCCGCCCTCGACGACATGCGGCGTGCGCTTGGCAAGCTCCAGCCAGATGGCAAACGGCAGGCGCTCCACCGGTCGGCGCGGCGCGGGGCGCGCCACGCCGAGTTGCCCGCCCTGCATCACCATCACGCCGCACTCGGCGGGAATCTCGTCGGGCTCACCGATGGGGCGGCCCTTCGCATCGTTGCCCAGCACGTACCAGCAGGCGCCGCCCAGGTCGAGGTAGGCGGCGCGCTTGGCGGCTTTCTTCAAATCGCCCAGCAGGTCGGCGCGGCGCACCTTGATCTCGTGCACCACGGGCTCGACATACGCCTCCACCGTGGTGTTGCGGATCGAAAACACGTCGGGCATGGCGATGCACCACTGCGGCGCGTCCTGCGCCGTCGGCCCGGGCACCTGCGCGCGCAGGGAGAGGCCGGTCCAGACTACGCGGCCCGCGCGCACCATCTCGCGCGCCACCTGCTGCACCAGCACCTCATGGTCGGAGCGGGCCGCCCGGTTGCCCTGCAGGGTCGCCGACAGCATCTGGATGCCGGTATCCGTCACGCGCAAGGTCTCGTGCCCGGATGCGGCACGCACGCGCTCCACCAGCCCAGCGGCCAGCAGTTCGACCTCGATCAGGTCCTGGCACGGCCAGCCCGCCGAGCGGTAGATCTCGCGCAGGCGGCGGGCATGGGGCTTGCCGATCACGATGGGTGCGGGCAGGGTCACGTCATTTTCAGGAAACTGGCCTTGCGCATGAAAGCGCCCCGGGGAAAGGCAGATGCTGTTGAATCGGGCATTGGGTTTTCTTGCGTTTTCATGAAATGGGAAATCAGTGACCTGGCCCCGCGCATGAAACGGGTGAAGCCTCAAGGCGCATTACATTAGCATTACAGAATGTAACAACACGCGGAAGGCCAATCTGATGTTCGATCCCGGCAAAGAATTGCTGGAACCCGAGGGAGAACAACCCATCCTGTACGTGGGCCTGATGGGCTTTTCCCTGCAGCAGCGTGTCGCCCTGGAGAAGATCCTGACCAGGCCAGGCGGCAGCGGGCCAGCATGGCGGGTGGGGCCCTTCGCTGAAGCCGATGCATGGTGCGTCAACGGTTCCCGGATCAGTCTGCAACCCGACGGCAACCTGCGGGTCACGGCCGGGTTACCCACCGAGCATGTGCTGAACCTGCGCCTTGAGGATGTAAAGCGGCCCATCGGCTTCTCCAAGCCACTGGCGTCCCGGAAATTCGAAGCCACCTGTACCTTCGATCCGGCCTCGGAACCCGACATTCAAGGCATGCTGCGCCAGTTCGAAGACTGGCTTGGGCCCCTGCTTTTCCGCACGGCCCTGGGCGCATTGATTGTCAAAAAGGGCGTCTCCCTGCGCGGCGGCAACTACCATGTGAGGCACAAGGACACGCTCCTCGCCGTGCTTGATTTCCGCCACGGGCAAGCCGCCATTTCGGCCAAGGCGTCGCCAGCCGCCCTGGCCGAGGCGAGCTGGGACCGGCGCCCCGACGGGGCAAACGAACTGCCGGGGAATTTCTTGTCCTGTACCCCGGCGCAGCTGATCTGGACGTATGCGCGACATTGCGCACAAGACCTCTTGCCGAGGCGATACAGGGACGAAGTCGTCTTCTACCGTCACGCGCCACGGGTGCCGCTGAGCTGGCTCAGGGATTCAGAACTGCGACTGCTGAGCACGCTTTCCACAGGGCCCGGCGACTTCCGCACGCTGTGTCAGCGTACCGGCATCGCCGAGTCCGAAATGGCGCGCGATCTGGCATGCCTGTACTACGCAGGCGCTGTCACGACGACCCGTTCGAAGGCGTCCGAGTCATTCTCCAGCCGGCAGGACGCTGTGCCGCCACGCCCCACATACGGCAATATCGACTCGATACCCGAAAGCCAACCGACCCCGTCGTTCGAGGAAAACCGGACCGTGCCCGCCACGCTGGACCGGACCAACAGGCTGCTGTCCGGGCAGTAGCCACCGACAGCCTTTACTGGGCCCCACGACGTCGGGCGTCAAGGCAAAAGGCCTGGCAATCACACCGGGTAGATCAGCGAGTTCAGCACCATTTCGCTGTCGTACACGCAAAGCCGATTCATGATCTTCAATGCGCCTTCGATCCGGACCAGGGTGTCGATGGTGCGTCCCACGTTGCAGACCTCGCTCACCCCGCCCGGCTTGGTGCGGAATACGGCGTAATTCGACTGGGCCGTGATGCGCTCGCTGCCTGCCACCGGGTCCACGGCCAAGACCCGCGCGGGGCTGATGACGTGGCGGGTGTAATACGGGCCGTGGTAGATGGTCTGGGTGATCCCGTAGACACGGTCCTTCATCATGGCGCGCGATTCCAGCGCCATGAGCGCCAGCGGCAGACCCCGGTCGAAGTTCTCGCGGGCTTGCAGGGTGTAGCTGCCGTCTTCGGTGAAGAACATCGGCCAGTCGTCGAAGCGGCGCTCGTCCAGCGCAGCGGCAACGGCCGCATTGAGCTGATCGACTTCGTGGTGCAGCAACAGGGTTTCGATGCTCATACCGCCATCACTTTCTTCCAGTAGGCGTACATGCTGCGGATCAGTGTTTCGGTCACCATGTGCTCGGCCATCCCGGTGCCTGTGCCCCCCAGTTCGCACAGGGTGTTTCCACGATCCTGCCCGTCACTGACCCACTGCCTGAAACCGTCCTGACTGAACTCGATGACCTCGCCGTCGTCGGCGCTCACAAAACCGGCCGGGCCGAACAGGTTGGCCTGGCGCAGGCGGCGCTGCGTCATTTCCGGCGTGTCGTCGGCAAAACCGAAGTGCGTCCAGACGAAGTCGAACTCGCCCGCGCCGCGCGGCACGATGTGGCGCGTGCTGAGCGAGTTGACCTGTTGCTGGATGATCAAGCTTGGGAACAGCGTAATCATGGTGACGGTGGGGGTAATGGTCTGATCGAGGTGTGACGGATCGGGGATGGTCCACCAGGGCTCGGGAACCACGTCGAGCAGGCGCGGGTCGTTGACCGTCATGCTGGCCTTGAAGCTGGTCACGCCTTCGGTCACCGCCCGGTTCTCGCCGCCCTCGTTTCGGCGCGAAATCATCACCGCGTGGCGGCCGTGCGCGTCCATGACCATGCGGCTTTTCTGGTCAGCACGCCACAGGCCGAAGGTGACGAACCAGGTGTGCAGCAACCCCGGGTGGTAAGGGTCCTTGATGTTTTCCATCATGAGCTTCCAGTTTCCGGGAATGCGCTGGCGGTTGGTGCCCAGCAGCGTGATCGGCGCGCTGCCTTCGGGCCGCTTGAATATCCGGTCCAGCCAGGGCATGACGTTGGCACCAAGGTAGTCCTCCAGCGGCTCGGTGTCGTCGCTGAACGTGGCGAACACCAGGCCGTGCAGGACGGCCACGCGCAACTTGGTCAGCCCATGGTTTTTCAGGTCGAAGTCCGCCGGCATGCCGCCGTTCACACAGTCGCCGTCCGGGCCGGATGCCTTGACGCCATCCTTGAACGGCAATGCCGCCAGGTCGCCGTTGAGCTTGTAGGTCCATTGGTGGTAGGGGCACACGAAGCTGCGCGTGTTGCTGACCTTCCCGTCCATTGCCTGATGACAGAAGCGCACGCCGCGATGCGCGCAGCGGTTTTCCACGACACGGATACCGGAATCAAAATTGGGGTCAGACTCCAATTTTGATGACCCCGGCCTTTGACGGTCGCGCACCATGATCACTTGACGCTCACCGACCCAGCTCAACCTGTAGTCGCCCACTTTGGGGATCTCGACGGCCAAGCCTACGTAACACCAATGCCTGCCGTAGAAAAGGGTGTCGAGTTCGCGCTGGTACACCTGCGCATCGGTGTAGGCCCAGAAGGGAACCCGGCTGGAGCCGGTCTCGGGCCAGCGGGAATGGGCTTGGGGTGCGTTCATATGAGGGGTCTCCGGCAGAAATAATACGCGTTCATTGGTCTGCAAGAACAACCCAAGGCCGATGAGCCCCAGTACCCGCTGTGGCAGGGCCTGCCAATGGATTCGAAGCTGACGCGGTAGCCGAACTTGCAAAAGACCGTGCCCCGAGCGGCCGCGTCACTTCAGGTTGCATTCGCGTCGCAACAGCGCCAGTGCATCCTTCAAGCCGTAATCGAGGTCGCTCTGCAAGGTGGCGCGCGCATCCTCGATGAAGCTTTCCCACAGGCGGGTGTAGTCGTCCTGGTGCTGCACCGGGGCATGCGCCAGGATGTACTGGTGAGCCCGCTCCGCCTGGATGCCGCTCTTGCGGATCTTGCGGATCAGCGCGGCCGCGCCCTTTTCGGTCAGCAGGGTCTTGGGCGCGGTGCCCGTGGCGACGCAAATGAACAGCGTGAGCAGGGAGCTGTCATCAGAATGCCCCCCCGTCGCCTTGCTCCAGGCTTCGGAGACCGACCGGTCATGGTGATCGACTTCACCCAGCACGTCTTCGATCCAGAAATAGCGGCCGATGAAAGCCGGGGTCTGGTCGAACAACTTGCGCGCGGGCACAGTGGCGTCCAGGATTCTCGGAAGATCAGCGATGACCGATTGACGCACCTTGTCGACCACGACCCGGAATTCATCAGGCAGGCCCCTGGGCATGCCCACGGCGGCGCCGGGGCCGGTTGGCGTGTCCATTTTTTTCGCAGGCGCCCCGAACTTCTTGCGCAAGGCCGTCACCAGTTTCTCGAAAGCGACCCAGTCCGGCATCCGGGTGCCCCCCATGGCCAGGGTCAGGAGCGCTGTGCGAATCACCGCCTCGGCATCCTTGCCGCTGTCTTCCAGGTCATCGGCATCCACGCCCAGTTCATGGGCCAGCCAGACGGCGGCATCGATCACATGCGCCACGGCGCTGCGCTGGGAAAGTTCGGCCTGGTACTCGGCCAGACTGCGCAGCGACCACTTCGCCAGCAGCGGGATGTGCTTGTCAGTGAACCCGCCGCGTTCGTTCATGCCGAAGTGGCTGTTCTGCGGCGTGGCGATCAGCGCCTTGAGCATGTCCGAGCCGCCCTTGGAGCGTGACAGGAAGGAGTGGTCACGCAATGATTCAGCCGCCTTGCGCAAGTCGCCACCGGTGCTGTGCTCCAGGTAGAGACTGACCAGATTGACCATGCGGTCCCTGGATTTTTCCAGTTCGGGGCGCAGGAACTCGCTGCCGAAATAGCGCGCAATCTGGACCATTCCCTTGGGCGCATCGGCACAGATGGCGTCCAGCTTCGAGGCGTCAATCAGGCCGTGCGACACGCCGTACTGCAGCGCCTTTTCAAAAAACGGGCGTGCGTCATGCAGCGCAACGGCGGACGAGGACGGGGATGGTTTGCGCTCGGGCATTCAGATTGCCGATTCCTCGTCGGAATCACGGGCTGCCGGCGTGACCTTGCCACGGTCGGTCTCACTGGTTTCAAATTTTCCGTCGTCCTCCTCGGCTTCTTCCTCGTCGAGGCCCAGGTCGTGCGCCCTGGCCTTGGCGCGCAGCACGATCAGCATTTCAATGAACAGGTCCGGGAGTTCGTAGCGCAACAGCCAGGCCAGCTCCATCCAGTCCTGATCGGCCACTTCGTCCCGTTCGACGCGCGGCCGGGCATAGGCATTGCCCCGCAAGGCCGCCTCGGAGACGATTTCGCCGTCGTCTTCGACGGCGTCGAACAGGCCGGTGCGTGCAAAGGCCTCGATGCGGCTCCACTTTTCGGTGAAATAGTCGGCCAGCGCCTCGCTGCCACCTTCGAGGTCGCCGATGGCGGTCAGGAATTCGAGCGGATCGGCGGCCTCGCGGAAGATCACCGCGTTCATCATGCCGCGCAGATGGGTGCGGGTCAGGTCCTTGTACTGCTTCTCGATGACCACCGCGCGGGCGAACTGCGCGGGGGTGACCAGCAGGTTGATGACCGAGTCCTTCGAGTTGTCGTACTCGCGGATCACGGCCAGGATGTCCTTGGGCTGCAGCTGCTCCAGCACCACCATCAGCGCGCCATCGCCTTCGGTGTCGGCCAGGTCGGCCAGGGCGGCTTCGGCGCCGGAGATATCGCCCGAGGCGATCAGGCTCCGGGTCTTTGCAATCAGGGCTATCTGGTTCATTGAGTCTCCCGGTCAGTCTTTGCGGTCGAAGCCCTGCTCGGCCAGCCAGTCGGCACCTGCCTCCTCGCGGATCCGGGCGTCCTCGGCCTCATCGTCGGGGAATTCGCTGGACGGCCCTTCGCGCTCGTCGCCGTCCTTTTCGTCATCATCCTGCGCGGCCGGCGCGCTGCCCGGCCGGGTGTACATGTACTCCAGCGCGGCGGCCACCGTCAGGAACCACTCGCCCATCGGCTGGCGCAACACCACGTCGGACAAGTCCCGCGCCCAGGGCTGCAGATGCACCACATCGGACAGGGTGTCCCATTCCGGAAACTCATGCGACTCCAGGGTCAGCAAATGTTCCATCACCGCGGGCTGCGCGAAACGAAATCCCTGGTGGAATATCACCGCCACCATTTCGGGGCTGAGTTCCATCATCTGCACCAGGAAGCCGATCTCCCTGCGCTTCTCGCCCAGACGCTGGCGCAGCACGTCCCGCCCCTCGGAGTCAAACGCCAGATCGTCCAATTCAGACTGGTACGCCGAGCGCAGATCGCGGAAAAAGGGGGTGATGTTCATGGTTTGTTGTCTTGAAGGACAGTATTGAAATAGCTTTGCCAGATTTCTCGGGCGGTGTCGATCGGGCTGTCGAGCAGGTTGCGACGGCGGTTGTCATCGTAGGCCTGGCGTCGTGCTTCGTCAGAGAGCACTTCGAAGGCGGCCTGCGCTGCCCGGAACCGTGCCGGCGCCTCGGCGGAAGTGTTGCGGTCCGGGTGGTAGCTGGAGGCCTTTTGCCGGAAGGCCTTCTTGATATCGGCCAGCGTCGCGTCGCTGGCCAGCCCGAGGGCGGCGTAGTGGTCGCTCATGCGTTCGCGGTCTTGCGTCGCGCTTTCCAGGCACCGAAAAGGACAAACAGACCGGGGATCAGGATCATGGCCCAGATGATCTTGTCGAGGTTGGCCTTCACCCAGGGCACGCTGCCGAAAAAGTAGCCCGCGGTGACGATGCCGCCAACCCACAGTGCGCCGCCTGTCACGTCGTAAAAGCTGAACTTGCTGCGCGTCATCCGGGCCACACCGGCGACAAACGGCGCAAAGGTGCGCAGAAAGGGCATGAACCGCGCCGCCACGATAGTGATGCCACCGTATTTCTCGTAGAACTCGTGGGCCTGATCGAAGGCTTTCTTATTGAAGAACCTCGAGTCTTCCCACTGGAACACGCGTGGCCCGAAATAACGGCCGAGCGCGTAATTGCTCTGGTTGCCCAGCACGGCGGCGGCAAACAGCAGGCCAATCGAGAGCGGCAGGCTCATCAGGCCCACGCCGCACATGGCGCCCACCACGAACAGCAGCGAATCCCCCGGCAGAAAGGGCATGACCACCACGCCAGTCTCCACAAAAATGATCAGGAACAGCAGCGCGTAGACCCAAAGGCCGTAGTTCTGGACAAAAACCTCGAGGTGTTTGTCCACATGCAAGATGAAATCAATCAGAAAAGTCACAAGTTCCATGGGGGGGATTATCCCTGCACCCTAAAATTCCCCTGTGAACCCAGCCTTCTCCCCCGCCGCGCGCCGCCCGATCCGCGAACTCCCGGACGAACTCATCAGCCAGATTGCCGCCGGCGAGGTGGTGGAACGCCCTGCCTCGGTGGTGCGCGAACTGCTCGACAACGCGCTGGACGCGGGCGCCACCCAGATCACGCTGCGGCTGGCTGCAGGCGGCGTGCGGCTGATCGCGGTGGAGGACGATGGCGCCGGCATTGCGCGTGAGGAACTGTCCACCGCGCTCAAACGCCACGCCACCAGCAAGATCGCCAGCCTGCTCGACCTGGAGTCCGTGGGCACCATGGGTTTTCGCGGCGAGGCGCTGGCCGCCATCAATTCGGTGTCGGAACTCGCCCTGCTCTCGCGCATGGCCGGCGACGCCAGCGCTTTTGTGCTCGACGGGCGCACCGGCGAGCTGCGTCCGGCCGCGCGCGGCACCGGCACCACGGTGGAGGTGAAGGAACTGTTCTATTCCACCCCGGCCCGGCGCAAGTTCCTCAAGACCGATGCCACCGAGCTGGCCCACTGCGTCGAGGCGGTGCGCCGCCACGCGCTGGCGCGGCCCGACGTTGGTTTTGCGATCTGGCACGAAGGCAAGCTGGTCGAGCAGTGGCGCGCCACCACGCTGGAGCAGCGCCTGGCCGACGTGCTGGGCGAAGACTTCCTGGCGCAGTCGATTGCCGTGGATTACACCGCGGGCACGGTGCGGGTGACCGGTCGCGCAGGCCTGCCGGACGTGGCACGCGCCCGGGCCGACCAGCAGTTTGCCTACGTCAACGGCCGCTTCGTGCGCGACAAGGTGCTGACCCATGCCGCGCGCAGCGCCTACGAGGACGTGTTGCACGGCCAGCGCCAGCCGGTGTATGCGCTGTACGTCGAGATGGACCCGACGCGGGTGGACGTGAACGTGCACCCGACCAAGATCGAGGTGCGATTCAGGGACAGCCGCGAGATCCACCAGGCGGTGCGGCACGCCGTGGAAAACGCGCTGGCTGTGCCGAGGGCGCAGGCGTTGGCAGCCCAGACGGGCGGCAACGAGGTGGCGCAGGATCCTGCTGAGGGTCAGAGGGGCCCTGAAGGCGTTTCCAGCCCATTTATTGAACAAAAATGGCAAGTTCCCAGCGTCAAATGGTCACAACCCGCTATCAATTTCGGACCCCGGGCGGACAACCGGGTTTCTGACTTCGAGGCGATGTGGCCGGTGCATACGGGCGCACCGGCGGCGGCAGAACCCGCAATGACGTCCCCTGCCACGGACCCGGAATTGCTTGCGTCTTTCACGGCTGGAGCTGCCGCGGCCGCTGGCGCCTTGCCGCAGACCGCCGTCTGGCCGCTCGGCCGCGCCATCGCCCAGCTCCACGGCGTCTACATCCTCGCGGAAAACGCCCAGGGCCTGATCGTGGTCGACATGCACGCGGCGCACGAGCGCATCCTGTACGAGCGGCTGAAGCAGCAGATGGACGCGGCGCAGCTCAGCAGCCAGCCCTTGCTGATTCCAGCCACCTTTGCCGCGACGCCCCAGGAAGTCGCCACCGCCGAAGCCAGCGCCGAAACGCTGCAGATGCTGGGGATGGAGATCACCGCTTTTTCCCCGAAAACCTTGGCCGTGCGCGCCGTGCCCACCACGCTGGCGCAGGGCGACGCGGTGGAACTGGCGCGCAGCGTGCTGGCCGAACTGGCGTTGCATGACGCCAGCACCGTCGTCCAGCGTGCCCGGAACGAACTGCTCGGCACCATGGCCTGCCACGGCGCGGTGCGCGCCAACCGCCGCCTCACGCTGGACGAAATGAACGCGCTGCTGCGCCAGATGGAAGCCACCGAACGCTCCGACCAGTGCAACCACGGCCGCCCGACCTGGCGACAGCTGACGATGCGCGAGCTGGACGGTTTGTTCCTGCGCGGGCGCTGAACCGCAGCCCGCCGCACAGGAACCCCGGGGAAATCAGGCCGCGTAGGCGTACACGGCGACGAAATGGCAGGCCGTGCCCGCCATCACGAACAGGTGCCAGACAAAGTGCCCGTAGCGCCAGCGCGAATCCGCCGCGAAAAACACCACGCCACCGGTATAGGCGAGGCCGCCCGCCACCAGCCAGGCCAGGCCGACTGCAGGCATGCTGTCCATCAGCGGCTTGATGGCGATCACCACCAGCCAGCCCATCAGCAGGTACAAGCCGGTCGAAAGGTGCGGATGCGTGATGCGGTTCATCACCTTGAGCGTCACGCCGATCACGGCCAGCCCCCAGACCAGGCCAAACAGCGTCCAGCCCCACGCGCCGCGCAGCACGCCCAGCGTGAACGGCGTGTAGGTGCCGGCGATCAGCAAAAAGATCGCGCCATGGTCGAGCAGCTGGGCGACCTGCTTGGCGCGGTTGCGCGGCAGCGCGTGGTAGACCATGGAAGCGCCATAGAGCAGCAACACCGACAGCGCAAAAACGCTGGCGCCAACGATGAAAGCCACATCGCCACGCTGCACCGCCGAGGCGATCAGGAACGGCGTGGCCACGATGGCCGCCAGCAAGCCCACGCCGTGGCTGATGCTGTTGGCAATTTCTTCGCCGAGCGACTGGTGGCGGGCGGCGGGCGGGGTTCCCAGGGTGTCAGAGGTCATGGCCTTCTATTCTCGCTGCAAAGGCACCGAATAGTCCGATTTTGCGCCTGCCTTCAAGTCCTTCAGGTCTGCCGACCAGAACTGGCCTTTCTCTTCAGAACCCGGCCAGAATCCGGCGCTCTGACAGAATCAGGAATGCACGCCGGGCGACGCTTGTGGCCAATGGGCGCCGCAGCGATGGATGCGAATCAAGATTCCAAAGGCTGAACTATTGACAACCCGACTGACTCTGTCCCCCATGAAACGCCACCTCCTGATGATTTTCACGGCACTCGCCCTCGCAGTGGCCGCTGGTTGCGCCTCCCTCGACGAGAAGCAGCGGGAGTGGATCTTCCAACCCAGTGACCGCAGCTGGTCCGGCGGTGAAGCGGCTGCACGGGGCATGGACGACGTCTGGATCGACTTTGCATCAAAGACCAACGGGCAGCCGGTGCGACTGCATGGCTTGTGGCTGGCCAGCGATGCACCCCCGGCGGCCGGGGCCCCGGTGTTGCTCTATCTGCACGGCGCGCGCTGGAACGTCACGGGCTCGGCCACACGCATCCGGCGCATGCAGGAACTTGGATTTTCGGTGCTGGCCATTGATTACCGGGGATTTGGCAAGAGCACGGCGGAGTTGCCCTCCGAGCAACTGGCGCTGGAAGACGCCCGCGCTGCCTGGGACTGGCTGGCCGCCCGCTACGCGGACCACCCGCGCTACATCTTCGGCCATTCGCTCGGCGGTGCCATCGCGATTGACCTGGCCAGCCGTGTAGACGACGAACAAGGCACCCTGGTCGAGGGCACGTTCACCTCGATCCCGGACCTCTTTGACACCTTCAAATGGGGCTGGCTGCCCGTTGGCGCGCTGATCACACAACGATTCGAATCGGTCTCCCGGGTGGCCGGCATCGGATCGCCGCTGCTGGTGGTACATGGCGCGCAAGACCAGCTGATTCCGCCTGAGCTGGGTCGTCGGCTGTTTGAAGCCGCGGCCAACCCCAAGCTTTTCGTCGAAGTCGAGGGGGGCTCGCACCACAACACCAACGCCGTCGGCCAACCCCAATACCGCCTGGCCCTGGCCCAGCTGTTCGGCGACCGGTTTTCGCCGCTGGCGGTGGTCAGCCCGAAGTAACAGCGCACAACATCGCAGGCGGCAGCAACCATCGGGGAAACCCGCGGTGATCTGGTACGCTCAGACCGATGTCTCCCACGTCCCCTGTCACGACGGCCGCCAGCGCCTCCGCCATGTCCCCCGCGCTGATCGTGTTGCTGCTGTCCCTGCTGCTCGGACTGCAGCCGATCACCACCGACCTGTACCTGCCCGCCTTGCCCGCGCTGACCGAGGGCTTTGGCGCATCGATGTCGCAGGCGCAACTCACCCTGACGGCGCTGCTGCTCTCGTTCGGCGTGTCGCAACTGGTCTGGGGGCCTTTGTCGGACCGTTTCGGACGGCGGCCGGTGCTGCTCTGGGGCATGGCGGCGTTTGTTGCGGCTTCGATTGGCAGTGCGTTCGCGCCGTCGATGGAGCTGCTGATCATCTGGCGCACCATCCAGGGCGCGGCCATGGGCGCGGGGGTGATGTGCGCGCGTGCCGTGGTGCGCGACCTGTACCTGCCGCTTGAAGGTGCCCGTGCCATGTCCAAAGGGCTCACGGGCCTGGGCGTGATCGCCTGCATCAGCGCACCGCTGGGAGGGCTGCTGTCGGACCTGTTCAGCTGGCGCGCCACCTTGCTGGCGGTCGCCGTCTTTGGCGCTGCCGCGCTGGCCATGATCGCCCTGCGGTTCGAGGAGACCGTGCCGCCGTCCAACCGCCGCGTGCTGCACCCGCTCACCCTGGCGCGGACCTGGCTTCAGATCCTGCGCCACCCGACGTTTCTGGCCTTTTCGGCGTTGTCCGCCGCCTCGTATGGCGGGCTGTTCACGTTCCTGGCGACCTCATCGTTCGTTTTCATCAAGGTGCTGGGCCTGACCAAGACGCACTACGGCCTGCTGATGTTCTCGATGTCGTTGTCCTACATCGCAGGCACCTTCATGTGCCGACGCCTGCTGGTGAAGTTTGGCGTGCGACGCACGGTGGCGCTGGCAGCGGTGCTGACGCTGACAGGCGGGACGCTGATGGCGGTGCTGGCCTTGCTGGGCTCGAATAGCCCCTGGTACGGCCCTGGGCGATCATGGTGCCGTTTTACCTGTTCATGCTGGGCCACGGCGTGCACCAGCCGTGCGGGCAGAGTGGCGCCATCGGCCCGTTTCCTCAGGCGGCGGGCACAGCCTCGGCGCTCAATGGCTTCCTGATGATGCTGGCGGCCTTCTTGATGGGCGGCTGGCTGGGCACGCACATGGACGGCACGGTGTTCCCGATGGTCTATGGCCTGTGGTTCTGGAGCGCCCTGATTGCGCTGTCGGCCTGGACACTGGTGCAAAGGCACGGGCAGACGCCCCAGCATTGAGATGAGCAGCGTCGCAAACGGTGCTGTGATCTGCCTGGCCGGCCCGACCGCCGCCGGCAAGACGGCGGCCGCCCTGGCGATTGCGCAGGAACACGACGTGGAGATCATCAGCGTCGATTCGGCGCTGGTGTACCGGGGCATGGACATCGGCACCGCCAAGCCCTCTGCAGCGGAACTCGCCGCCGTGCCGCACCACCTGATCGACATTCGCGACCCCTTGCAGGCGTACAGCGCGGCGGAATTCGTGCGCGGATGCGACGCGCCTGATCGCCGGGATCCACGCCCGTGGCCGGCTTGCACTGCTGGTGGGCGGCACCATGCTGTATTTCAAGGCGCTGATCCACGGGCTGGACGACATGCCGCCCGCCGACCCGGTGATCCGCGCGGCGCTGGACGCCGAGGCGCGGGAAAAAGGCTGGCCGGCCATGCACGCGGAACTGGCCCGGGTGGACCCGGTCACCGCGGCACGCCTGCCGCCCAACGACGCCCAGCGCATCCAGCGCGCGCTGGAAGTGCAACGCAGCTCCGGGCGACCGCTTTCATCCTTCCATACCTCAAAACCTATAGCAAACAATGACCGATTGACGCTGGGAATGCCGCTGATTTCCCTGGAACCCGTCGACCGGGCCTGGCTGCACGAGCGAATCGCCCGGCGTTTCGACGCCATGCTGGCGGCCGGCTTCCTGGACGAGGTATTGCGCCTGCGCGCGCGCGGCGACCTGAACCCGGACTTGCCTTCGATGCGCTGCGTGGGCTACCGCCAAGCCTGGGAGCTCCTCGACGTGCACAGGGCGCGCACCGGGGAGGTCCCTTTCCCGATGGACCCGCCTGCGCGAGCTTGGCATCAACGCCACGCGCCAGCTCGCCAAGCGGCAGATCACCTGGCTGCGCTCCATGCCGGCGCGCCAGGTCGTTGCCTGCGACAGTCCGGATGCGGTGGCGCAAGTGATGGCGCGGGTGGAGAAACAACTGGCCGGGAGGTCGCCCGCATGAGCCTCATCGTGACCGGATTGACCAAGCGCTACGGCGAGACAGCGGTGTTCGCCAACGTATCGCTGGAAGTTCGCGCCCGGCGAGTTCGTCGCCATCGTCGGCGAGTCAGGCGTCGGCAAATCCACCTTGCTCAACTGCATGGCGGGGCTGGACGACTGGAGCGAAGGCACGGTGGCGCTGGACGGCGTGGACCTGGGCGGCCTGGGTGACGACGCGCGCGCGCTGTGGCGGCGCCAGCATGTCGGCTTCGTGTTCCAGGCCTTTCACGTGCTGCCGCACCTGGACGTGGCGCAGAACGTGGCGCTGCCGCTGATGCTGCTCAACGTTCACGACGATGCCCGCGTGGCGGCGATGCTCGACGCGGTGGGCTTGGGCGGCCTGGGCACGCGCCTGCCGCAACAGCTCAGTGGCGGACAGCTCCAGCGCGTGGCCATTGCTCGCGCGTTGATCCACCGCCCCACCCTGTTGCTGGCCGACGAGCCCACCGGCAACCTGGACCCCGCCACGGCTGCAAAGGTCATGGACGTGCTGGTCAGCCAGGTGCGCGAGCACGGCACCTCGGTGGTGCTGGTCACCCATTCCGAGGCCGCCGCGGCGCGCGCCGACCGCGTGCTGCACCTGACGGCCGAAGGCATCCGGCCCTGATCGCTGGCGGCGAAACGGGCGCCGCCAGCGGGCTCAAACCTGCTTCATTCGATGGTCAGGCGCTGCGAAGCGTTGGCCAGCTTCTTGGGCAGTGTCAGCGTCAATACGCCGTTGTCGTACTTCGCCTTCGCCTGCGTCTGGTCGATGTCCATCGGCAACTGGAAGCTGCGCGACACGGCACCGAAATAGCGCTCGCTGCGCAGGATCTTTTCGTCCGAACCCTGGCTGTCTTCCTGCTTGACCTCGGCGCGCAGGGTCACCACGTTGCCTTCGACCGACACGTGAATCTCTTCCTTGCTCACGCCGGGCACCTCGGCCTGCACGGTGTAGGCCTTGTCCGTCTCTTTTACATCGACCTTGATCTGCGCCGGCGAGGGCAGCGGATCCCCGTGAAGGGGCCGGACATAGAAGCCGGGGGCGATGTCCTTGAAGAAGTCGTCAAACAATCCTCCGCGGGTCATCAATGCATTCATGATCTGCTCCTTTGAAAAGTTGAAAACCGAGCCATTCACACAAACCCGTGAACTGCCCTCCAGACAAAAATAGGTGCACCCTGCGCCAATATCAAGCCCTCTTTCCACTTCGTTTGTGGCAAGTCAAAAAAGCCAGCCCTCCAGCGTGTCAGACGCTCCCGGCACAATCCCTTCCCATGCTCGCGCTTCTCCGTACCTTCTCCTGGCAGGAACTGCGCCACCACCGCTGGCGCAATGCCGCGGCCGTGGTGGCGGTGATGCTGGGCGTGGCGCTGGCGTTCTCGGTGCACCTGATCAACGCCTCGGCGCTGGGCGAGTTTTCCAGCGCGGTGCGTTCGGTCAACGGCCAGCCCGACCTGGAACTGCGCAGCGTGCAGGGGCGGCTCGACGAGACGCTGTTCCGGCTCGCGGCGAACCATCCGCAGGTGGCGCTGGCCAGCCCGGTGCTGGAACTGGGCAGCTATGCGATGGATGCGGCCGGCAAGCGTGTGCCCGTGCGCGTGGTGGGCGTGGACCCGCTGGTGGTGGCCTCGATCGCGCCAGCGCTGATGCCCGTGCCTGGCCCGCAGGCCGAGCGCATGGCGGTGCTGGCGCCGGCGACGGTGTTCCTGAACCCGGCGGCGGTCACGGCGCTGCTGCCTGGCGGACAGGCCGCTGCCGCACCCGGCGCCCTCCTGCAGCTGCAAACCGCATTGACACTGCGCAAGGTGACGGTCGCCGGCACCGTGAACGCCGGTGGTGCGCCGCTGGCGGTGATGGACATCGGCGCGGCGCAGGACCTGTTTGGCGCAGCCGGACAGCTCAGCCGCATCGACCTGCGCCTGCAGCCCGGCACGGACCACGCCCGCTTCATCGCGTCGCTGCAACTGCCCGCCGGCGTGACGGCGGGCGAGCCGGGCGACGCGGCCGAGCGGATCAGCAACCTGTCGCGCGCGTACCGGGTCAATCTGACGGTGCTGGCGTTGGTGGCGCTGTTCACCGGGGCGTTTCTGGTGTTCTCGGTGCTGTCGCTCAGCGTGGCGCGCCGCGCGCAACAGTTTGCGTTGCTCGGCGTGCTCGGCCTCACCCCGCGCGAGCGGCTGCGACTGGTCCTGGTGGAGTCGTTGCTGCTGGGCGTGGCGGGCAGCGTGGCCGGCATCGCCCTGGGGACCGGCCTGGCGGCGCTGGCGCTGCGCCTGCTCGGCGGGGACCTGGGGGGCGGCTTCTTTGCCGGCGTGGCCCCACCGCTGCAGTGGGATGGCACCGCCGCCGCGATCTACGGACTGCTGGGTGTGGCGGCTGCGGGCGTGGGCGGCTGGTGGCCCGCGCGCGCCGCGCAGAACCTGCCGCCGGCGCAGACCCTCAAGGGCCTGGGCGCCGCGCTGCACACCGGCCAGCACCGCGCCGTTCCGCTGCTGCTGATCGCCGCCGGGGTGTTGCTGGCACAGACCCCGCCGGTGTTCGGCATTCCGCTGGCCGCCTATGTGTCGGTCGGCCTGCTGCTGGTCGGCGGCATCACCGCCCTGCCCTGGCTGATCGCGCTGGGTTACGACCGGCTGGCGCCGCGCGTGGCGCACCGCCTGCTGCCGATGCTGGCGGTGGAGCGCGCGCGCCGGGTGCGCGAGAGCGCGGCCGTGGCCGTGAGCGGCGTGGTGGCGTCGCTGAGCCTGGCGGTGGCGCTGACGGTGATGGTGGCGAGCTTTCGCGACTCGGTGACGCAATGGCTCGACGTGGTGCTGCCGGCCGACCTGTACGTGCGCACCGCCCTGGGCAGCGGCGCGGCCGACACCGTGTATTTTCCGCCGGAACTGGTGCAGGCAGTGGCGCAGCTGCCCGGCGTCAAACGCGTCGGTACACAGCGCTTCGTGCCCCTGCAGCTGGACCCGGCACGCCCTGCCGTGCTGCTGATCAGCCGCGCCCTGGACGACCCGACGCGCGGCACAGCGCTGGTGGGCGAGGCCGTGCCCGTGCCCGAGGGTCAGATCGGCATCTGGGTGAGCGAGGCCATGGTGGACCTGTATGGCGCACGCCCTGGCAGCGTGTTTCTGCCAATTTCAGCCTCTTTTGGGGCAGTCCCCAGCGTCGAAAGGTCTTCATCAGCTACTTTTTTCGTAGCAGGCGTGTGGCGCGACTACGCCCGCCAATCCGGCGCCATCATCATCGACCGGCGCGACTACGAGCGACTGACCGGCGACCAGCGCGTGAACGACCTGGCGTTGTGGCTGGCGGACGGCGCAGACCCGGCCCAGGTGCAGGCCGCCGTGCGCCGCGCCGCGCAGCCGGACGCTAGCAGCGGCACCCAAGGCGCGGTGGGGCTGGACACACTGCTCGAATTTGCCTCGGCCAGTCAGATCCGCGCCACCTCGCTGCGCATCTTCGACCGCAGCTTTGCCGTCACCTACTGGCTGCAGGCGGTGGCGATCGGCATCGGCCTGTTCGGCGTGGCGGCCAGCTTCAGCGCCCAGGTGCTGGCGCGGCGCAAGGAATTCGGCCTGCTGGCGCACCTGGGGCTGACGCGCCGGCAGATCCTGGCCGTGGTGGCCGGCGAGGGCGCGGCCTGGACGGCGATGGGCGCGCTCGCCGGGCTCGGCCTGGGGCTGGCCGTGTCCATCGTGCTGGTCAAGGTGGTCAACCCGCAGAGCTTCCACTGGACCATGGACCTGACCGCGCCCTGGCTGCGCCTGATGGCCCTGTGCGCCGCCGTGGTGGCAGCCGGCACCGTCACCGCCTGGCTGGCCGGGCGCGCGGCAGCTGGACGGGATGCAGTGCTGGCGGTAAAGGAGGATTGGTGATGCGCAGGCGTTCGCTGCTGGTCACGGGTGCATTGGGTCTCAGCCTGGGAGCCTCGGGTGTCGCGGCAGCGCCGCCAACCATGTCCGCCCTGCCTCGCCGCACCCTCGCCTTCCCGCGCGATCATGGCGCGCACCCGGAATTGCGCACGGAATGGTGGTATGTCACCGGCCACGCAGGCTCGGGCGCCGGTGCGGGCGCGCGGGAATTCGGCTTCCAGGTCACTTTCTTCCGCTCCCGCGTGGACGCCACGCAGGGCATGGGTTCGGCGTTTGCCGCAAAACAGTTGATTTTTGCCCATGCGGCGGTGACCGACGTGCAGGGCCGCAAGCTCTGGCACGACCAGCGCATTGCCCGCCAGGGCTTTGGCGTGGCAGAGGCCAGCCTGAGCGATGGCGCGCTGAAACTGCGCGACTGGTCGCTGGCGCGCTCGCCGGCTGACAACGCGTGGCAAGCCCGGGTCAACGGTGGCGACTTTGCCCTGGAACTGCGCTTCGAGCCGACCCAGCCGCTGCTGCTGCAGGGCGACCAGGGCCTGTCGCGCAAAGGGCCAGAGCCGGCGCAGGCCAGCTACTACTACAGCCTGCCGCAACTCGCCACGCAGGGCCGCCTCACGATCAAGGGCCAGAGGTTCGACGTCACGGGCCAGGCCTGGCTGGACCATGAGTGGAGCGAGGCCCTGTTGCACCCCGAGGCCGTGGGCTGGGACTGGATCGGCATGAACCTGTTCGACGGCAGTGCGCTGACGGCCTTCCGCCTGCGCGACAAGGCCGGCCAGACACTCTGGGATGGCGGCTCGTTCCGGGCGCCTGCAGGCGATGTCTACGCGTTCAGCCGCGGAGAGGTCACGTTCAGCCCGCAGAGGACGTGGAAAAGCCCGCTGAGCCAGGCGACCTATCCGGTGGAATGGATCGTGCGCACGCCGGCCGATTTCTACACCGTGCGGCCGGTGCTCGACAACCAGGAACTCGACAGCCGGGCCTCCACCGGCGCCATCTACTGGGAAGGCCTGTGCGACCTGTTCGACTCCAACGGCCGGCCAGCGGGGCGCGGCTATCTGGAGATGACGGGGTACGCGCAGCCCCTGCGCCTGTAGCCCATTCCGGCGGTCGGACGGGCCCGGAAACCCGCATCGAAATTGCGCTGGATCAAGACCCGTTCCTGGGCGCAGGCCTACAGTGAAAACGGTAATTCAAGACCTATGAAGACTGGAGATACCATGACCGCTCCCCTGCTCATTGATTCGATTGAAGCCGCCGTCGATCACGTCCTGGACACCATTCCTGGCGACATCGTCCTTGGCATTCCGCTGGCTGTTGGCAAGCCCAATACCTTCGTCAACGCGCTGTACCACCGCATCAAGGCCAACCCCGCGCGCAAGCTGCGCATCATCACGGCGCTGTCGCTGCTGAAACCCGTCGGCAAAAGCGAGCTGGAGCAGCACTTCCTCGATCCGCTGGTCGAGCGGGTGTTTGCCGACTACCCGGACCTGGAGTACGCCAAGGATTCACGCGCCCATACCCTGCCGCCCAACATCGAGGTGCGCGAGTTCTTCATGAAGACGGGCGACTACATCGGTAACGACGCGGCCCAGCAGGGCTACATCTCGACCAACTACACCTTTGTCGCGCGCGACATGGCGGTGCAGGGCATGAACGTGATCGCGCAGGCGGTTGGCGCCCAGGGTGAAGGCGACACTCTGCGCCTGAGCATGTCGAGCAACCCCGACATCGTGTGCGAAGTGGTGGAAAACATGCGTGCCGCCGGCCAGCCCTTGCTGAAAGTCGCCGTGATCAACCGCAAGATGCCTTTCATGCCGAACGGCGCCGAACTGAGCCCCGACTTCTACGACGTGGTCATCACCGACCCGGCCGGCACCCACACGGTTTTTGGCCCGCCCAACAACAAGGTCAGCGCGGCGGACTACGCCATCGGGCTGCACGCGTCGAGCATGGTGGCCGACGGCGGCACGCTGCAGATCGGCATCGGCTCGCTGGGTGACGCGATTGCGCAGGCGTTGATCGTGCGTGACCGGCATGGCCAGGAGTACCGCGCCATTCTGGAATCGGTGTCTCCGGACGGCATCGAAGGGCGGGAGCTCGGCCGCTTCGATCAGGGCCTGTATGGCTGCTCGGAGATGTTCGTCAACGGTTTCCTGAAGCTGATCGAGGCGGGCATCATCCGCCGCGAGGTGTACAACGACACCGTGTTGCAGCAGATGCTCAACGACGGGCGCATTGCCGATGCAACCGTCACGCCTGACATGCTGCGCGCCCTGCTGAAGGCCGGACGCATTGGCACGCCGATGACCGAGGCTGATGTTGACTTCCTTCGGCGTTTTGGCATCCTGCGCGCTGGCGTCAGGCTCGACGGCAAGGAACTGGTGCTGGACGATGTGCGTTGCCCGAACGACCTGCTCGATGCGGCCAGCTTCGATTCGATCTGCGAGAAGATGCTGGGAGCCCGCCTGATCGGCGGCATCTACATGACCGGCGGGTTTTTCCTGGGCCCAAACGACTTCTACGAGCGCCTGCGCAGCATGCCGCCGCAGGAACTGGCCAAGATCGACATGACGCGCATCGACTTCATCAACCAGCTCTACGGGCAGGGTGACCTCAAGCGTGCGCAACGTCGCAAGGCCCGCTTCATGAACACCACGATGATCGCGACGCTGCTGGGCTCGGTGGCCAGCGATGCGCTGGAGTCGGGCCAGGTGGTGAGCGGCGTTGGCGGCCAGTACAACTTCGTCGCCATGGCGCATGCCCTGCCAGATGCGCGCCTGCTGATGATGCTGCGCGCCACGCACGACAACAAGGACGGCCTCAGGAGCAGCATCGTCTGGAACTATGGCCATGTGACGATCCCGCGCCACCTGCGCGACATCATCATCACCGAATACGGCGTCGCGGACGTGCGCGGCCAGCCTGACGGCGAAGTCGTGAAGCGGCTGATTGCCGTGGCCGATTCGCGCTTCCAGGACGAACTGGTGAAGCAGGCCAAGGCGCACGGCAAGCTGGCGGCCAGCTACGAGGTGCCAGAACAATACCGCAACAATTTCCCCGAAGCGCTGGAAGCCAAGCTGCATCCGTGGGCCGAGGCCGGACTGCTGCCGCCCTTCCCGTTCGGCACCGACCTGACGGTGGACGAGTTGAAGATCGTCGGCGCGCTGAAGAAACTCAAACATGCCACGCAGCACCCGAGCGAGTTGCTCGCCGTGGCGTTCAAGAGCTTCTGGGAAGGCAAACAGGCGCCGCAGGCCTATCTGGAGCGCCTGGGCCTGGCCGAGGCGCACAGTTTCAAGGACGCGGTGATCCGCAGGCTGTTCGCGGGCAATCTGTAGCTTGCCGGGCAGACAGGGCCGCCAGCTTCTACACTGGCGGTCATGTCCACACCCTTTCCAGCCGCGCCCGGCACCCGGATCGTGCGCGCCGCCCCGGATAACACCGCCTTGTCCAAGCCGCCGGTCAAGTCGCTGTCCGGCCTGCTCCCCTTTCTGCGGCCGTACCGCGGGCGCATCGCCTTGGCAGGTCTGTTCCTGGTGCTGGCGGCGCTCGCCACGCTGGCCTTTCCGCTCGCACTGCGCAGCCTGATCGACGGCGGCCTGGTGGCCGGCACCGCCCCTGGGCTGGCGACGCCGGACCGCAGCGCACAGGTGATGGCCTTGCGCGGGCATTTCCTCGCGCTGTTTTCAGTGGCGGTGGCGTTGGGCATCTTTTCTGCAGGCCGGTTCTACATGGTGAGCTGGTTGGGCGAGCGCGTCACCGCCGACCTGCGCAATGCGGTCTACGCCCATGTCCTGCGGCAAAGCCCGGAGTTCTTCGAGACCACGCAGACCGGCGAGGTGCTCTCAAGGCTGACCACCGACACCACCCTGGTGCAGACGGTCGTGGGCTCGTCGCTCAGCATGGGGCTGCGCAATGCGGTGATGGGTGTGGGTGCACTGGCCATGCTGGTCTGGACCAATCCGTGGGTGATGCTGCAGGTGGCCGTGGTGCTGGTGGGCGTGGTGCTGCCGAGTCTGTGGTTCGGCCGCCGGGTGCGCAAGCTCTCGCGCGCCAGCCAGGACCGGGTGGCCGACTCCAGCGCCATCGCCGCCGAGGTGCTCAACGCCATTCCGGTGGTGCAGAGTTACACCGCCGAGGACCGGGAGGCCGTGCGTTTCGACCATGCCACGGGGCAAGCCTTCCAGACCGCCGTGCGACGGACCCGGGCACGCGCGGTGCTGGTGGCTTTCATCATCATCGCCACTTCCGCAGCATTGCTGTGGGGCCTCTACCAAGGCACGCAGGCGGTCATGGAGGGCCGCATGTCGGCCGGGCACCTGGGGCAGACGGTGGTCTACGTGATCATCCTGGCAGGCGCCTTCGCCGTGCTGGGCGAGGTCTACGGCGACCTGCTTCGCGCGGCCGGTGCAACCGAGCGGTTGATGGAGCTGCTGCACAGCCCTTCAAGCATCGTTTCGCCACAGAATCCAGCTCAACCCAGCGAAAAAAGGTCGGGTTCTGCTATTGAATTTGAAAAAATTACGTTTCACTATCCGTCCAGGCCGGGGCTGGCCGCATTGACGGAGTTCTCGCTGAGGGTCGCGCCCGGCGAGACGGTCGCGCTGGTCGGCACCAGCGGCGCCGGCAAGAGTACCGTGTTCCAGTTGCTGCTGCGCTATTACGACGCACAGTCGGGCGCGCTGCGGATTGACGGCATTCCGGTGCAGGCGCTGGCGCTGGACGACCTGCGCCAGCGTATCGCCATCGTGCCCCAGGACGCCGTCATTTTCTCGACCACGGCGTTGGAGAACATCCGCTATGGGCGCCCCGACGCAACCGATGCGGAAGTCAAGCTCGCCGCCGCGGCCGCTTTCGCGCACGAATTCATCAGCGCGCTGCCCGAAGGCTATGGCACCTTCCTGGGTGAACGCGGCGTGCGCTTGTCTGGCGGGCAGCGCCAGCGCATCGCGATTGCGCGGGCCATGCTCAAGAACGCCCCGCTGCTGCTGCTCGACGAAGCCACCAGCGCGCTGGACGCCGAGAGCGAGCGCGTAGTTCAGGCGGCACTCGAAGCCGTCATGGAAAAGCACAGCGGCCAGCGCACCACCCTGGTCATCGCGCACCGACTGGCCACGGTACAGAAGGCCGATCGCATCGTGGTGCTGGAACACGGTCGCATTGTCGAGCAGGGCAATCACGAGGCGTTGGTCGCCGCCGATGGCGTGTACGCCCGGCTTGCGGCACTGCAGTTCACCACGTGAGGTGCCCCGACGCGCAGCCGCGATCTACTGAAGCGTCCGCTTGAGGGCGTCGGGCAGCAGCAGCGGCAGCACTGGGACCCCCTCTTCGATCAGGGCCTCCGTTTCCTCCGGCGTCGCCTTGCCACGGATATTTCGTTCCTGTGTTTCGCCGTAGTGCATCTGGCGGGCCACCTCGGCGAAACGCTCGCCAACATCTTCGGAGTGGGCCATGACGTGGCGTACCATCCTCAACCACTCGGCGTGAGCGCCTGGGCCCGCAGCCACCGGCTCGGCCACCGGTGACTTCACCGGGCCGGACGCCCCGAGGTTCAGTCGCGGCGCGCTGAGCAACTTGCTAATGGCCGTGTCGTCACACATCGGGCAGGCCACGAGCCCGCGCGCCAACTGGCTCTGGAAGTCGTGCTCGGACGCAAACCAGCCCTCGAAAGCATGGTGGTGTGCGCATTGAAGGTCGAGAACTTTCATGGCGTGAAATCATCTGTGGTCTCTGGCGTCATCCATTCGACAGGCCAGGCGCCTGAAAGCATATTTTGCACCCACAGCATCCCGGCAACGGTCTTCGCATCGGTGACCCGCCCGTCGCGACACCATTGCGCCAACTCATCCGGTGTCGCAGTGATCACGTCGAGAAACTCGCCCGCGTCAAGCTGGCGTTCACCCAATGTCAGGCTGCGCGCAAACCAGATTTCGATGAACTCGGTGGAATAGGAAATCACCGGATGGATCACCCCCGCGCGCGCCCACTCCCTGGCCGAATACCCGGTCTCTTCCTTCAGTTCGCGGCGCGCACAGACGAGGCGGTCTTCGCCCGGCTCCAGTTTGCCAGCCGGGAATTCGATCATGACCTGTTCGACGGGATAGCGGTACTGCCGTTCGAGAACGAGCCGGGGTGCACCTGCAAGGTCGTAGAGCAATGGGATCACCATGACCGCGCCAGGATGCACCAGATACTCCCGGCTGCTGCTGCGACCATCCGGCAAGCGGACGGCGTCGCAGAACGCATGAAGAAATCGGCCCTTGAACAGCTCCTCGCGGCCGGTCTGGATTTCGATGAGGTGTGCGTCCTTGCCCGTCAACATGACATTCAACCCCGGCGCCTGAAAAGATGTCGAATCACGAAACCGGAAACTCGGACGTCAGGAACGGACGCGCCGAACGCGCGCAAAGCGCCCCGGTCCGGGGACCATCAGGTCTTCAGCATCTGGACGATGGCGTTCGCGCAAAGCGACATCAGACCGCCCGGGACCACACCAAGAAGCAGCACCAGCGCGCCATTGACGGAAAGCACCGCCCGAACATCCAATGGCGCCGCAACCGTCGTCGCGGTAATGGGCTCGTCGAAATACATCACCTTGACGACCCGCAGATAGTAGAAGGCCCCGATCAGCGACATCATCACGGCAAACACCGCCAAGGCAATGTGAACGCCCTGCCCCGATGAGATCAGTGCCTGGAGCACGGACAACTTGGCGTAGAAACCCACCATCGGCGGAATGCCTGCCAAAGAGAACATGCACACGGCCATGACGCCGGCGTACAAGGGGCTGCGCTGGTTCAACCCGGCAAAATCTGCGATTTCCTCGCTCTCGAACCCCTCGCGCGCGAGCAACAGGATGACACCGAAACTCGCCAGGGTGGTCAGTACATAGGTCACCATGTAGAACATTGCCGAGCTGTAGGCATTGGCCGCCGACAGGGTATTGCCATTGACGACCCCGGCCATCAGGCCCAGCAACACGAAACCCATCTGCGAAATCGTGGAATAGGCCAGCATGCGCTTCAGATTGGTCTGGGCGATGGCCGCAAGGTTGCCGAGCAGCAGCGATGCGATGGCCAGGACCGCGAGCATCTGCTGCCAGTCGAAGGCCAGGGGTAAAAAGCCCTCGACCAGCAATCGGATCGCAATGGCAAACGCGGCCAGCTTGGGTGCGCCTGCGACCAGCAAGGTCACCGCAGTGGGAGCGCCCTGGTACACATCGGGGATCCACATGTGGAATGGAACAACACCCAGCTTGAACGCGAGTCCGGCGACGACAAAAACCAGCCCGAACACCAGAACCTGGTGCTTGATCTGACCCGACGCCACGGCTTTGAAGACCGCGTTCACGTCGAGCGAGCCCGTGGCCCCGTACATCATGGACAAGCCGTATAGCAGGAAGCCCGAAGCCATGGCCCCCAACACAAAATACTTCATGGCCGCCTCAGTGGCGGTGGCATTGTCGCGTCGCAGTGCTACCAGGGCATAGCTCGACAGAGTGAGCAGTTCGAGCCCGAGGTAGATCACCAGGAAATTGTTGCCGGAAATCATGACCGAAATCCCCAGGAGCGAAAACATGCCCAGGGTAAACAGCTCGCCGCCCCGCAACATGTCGCGGTCAGCCGCATAGGGGCGGCCATACACCAGGGTGACCATCACGGCGATGGTCGCGAAGCACTTGAGCCAATTGCCCATGGAATCGCTGACGACCATGTTGCCGAAGGCGTAAATGGTCTGCCCGCCCTGCGCATACAGGCCATTCAGCAAGGCGACAACGCCGAGCGACAGGAGTGTCAGCACGTAGGTCGAGGTACGGCGTGGATTCTTCACGAACAGATCCGTCATCGCGATCACACACGCCATGACCAGCAACACGATCTCCGGGTAAACCGCGATCCAACTAGCTTTGTCAATCATCTTCTGTTTCTCGATTCAGTTGCGTCAATTGAGCTTCGAGAGCGCGACGTGCTTGAGCAGTTCCGCCACCGATACATTCATCACATCGGTGAATGGCTTGGGATAGATCCCCATGTAGAGCACCGCCGCCGCCAGCAAGCCCAGCATCAGGAATTCGCGGGCGTTGATGTCCTTGAGGGCCCTGACGTGATCGTTGGCGACCGGCCCGAGGTATACCCGCTTGAACATCCAAAGGGTGTAGGCGGCACCGAAAATCAGGGCCGTCGCGGCACCGAAGCCGATCCAGAAATTGAACTTGACAGAACCCAGGATCACCATCCACTCGCCGACAAAACCGGCGGTGCCCGGCAGGCCGCAATTGGCCATGGCAAACAGCAGGGCAAAGGCCGTGAACTTCGGCATGGTGTTCACCACGCCACCGTAACTTGCGATCTCACGCGAATGGACCCGGTCGTAGAGCACGCCAATACTCAGGAACATGGCGGCTGATACAAAACCATGGGCAATCATCTGCACAATGCCACCGGAGACACCGATATCGCTGAAGATGAAGAAGCCCAGCGTCACGAATCCCATGTGGGCGACCGAGGAATAGGCGACGAGTTTCTTCATGTCGCGCTGAACCATCGCCACCAGGCCGACATAAATCACCGCGATCAGGGACAACGCGATGATGAGCCAGGCCCATTCCCGCGAGGCATCCGGTGCAATCGGCATCGAAAAACGCAGGAAACCGTAGGCGCCGAGCTTCAGCATGATGGCTGCCAGAACGGCCGAGCCCCCGGTCGGCGCCTCGACGTGGACATCAGGCAACCAGGTGTGCACCGGCCACATCGGAACCTTGACGGCAAATGCCGCAAAGAACGAGAAGAAAAGCAAAGTCTGCGCAGTCCCCGACAACGGCAGTTTGTGCCACGTCGCCAGATCGAAACTGCCACCAGACTTGGTGTAGAGAAAGATCAGGGCCACCAGCATCAGCAGCGAGCCCAGCAAGGTGTAGAGGAAGAACTTGAACGCCGCGTAGATCTTGTTCGGCCCGCCCCAAATGCCGATGATCAGGTACATCGGAATGAGGGTTGCCTCGAAGAAAACGTAAAACAGCATGCCATCGATCGCGCAGAAAACGCCGATCATCAGGCCGCTGAGAATCAGGAAAGCGCCCATGTACTGGTTGACCCGGCGCGTAATGACCTCCCAGCCCGCGATCACAACGACGACGTTGATGAATGCGGTCAACAGCACAAACCACAGCGAAATGCCGTCCACTCCAAGGTGGTAATTCACATTGAATCGCTCGATCCAGACGCTCTTCTCGACGAACTGCATGGCGGCCGTATCGAGCTTGAATCCGTCGTAGAGCGGCAACGTGATCAGAAAACTTACGATGGCACCAACCAGCGCGAGCCAGCGCACCGCGCCGGCGTGTTCATCGCGTCCCAGCGCGAGCAAGACGACACCAAACAGAATTGGTGTCCAGATAGCGAGGCTCAACAAACTCATTTTTCTTGTTCTCCCTACTTGTTGAGCCAGACGAAGTACGTCATCAGCACAAACACGCCCAAAATCATGGCGAAGGCATAGTGGTAGAGGTAACCCGACTGGAACCAGCGCACCAGGCCGGACACCCAGCCCACGACCTTCCATGAGCCATTGACCAGCAATCCATCAATTACGGCCTCATCGCCACCCTTCCACAGACCGGTTCCGAGGGCCCGCGCGCCACGCGCCAGGATGTTCTCGTTGATCCAGTCCAGGTAGTACTTGTTTTCCAGCAGGGTGTAAACCGGCTGGATGCGCTTTTGAATGGCTGCTGGCAAGGTCGGATTGACCATGTACAGGTAGTAAGCCGAGGCGACGCCAGCCAAGGCCAGCCAGAAAGGTGCCGCGGTCAGGCCATGCAGGGCGAGCTGGGCCGGTCCGTGGAACTCCTCGCGCAGCATCTCCATCGCCTTGTGGATTTCGCCGTTGACGAAGATTGAATCCTTGAAGAATTCGCCGAACAGCATGGGCTGGATGGCGATGAAGCCGATCACCACCGAGGGAATGGCCAGCAGTATCAAAGGTACCGTGATCACCCACGGGGATTCGTGCGGCTTGGTGGGGCTGTCGTGATGGCCGTGATGGCTGTCATGATGCGCGTCCGGATTCTGGTCATAGCGCTCCTTGCCATGGAACACCAGGAAATACATCCGGAACGAATAGAAGGCTGTCACGAAAACACCCGTCAATACGGCAAAGTAGGCAAAACCGGAGGCCGGCAATGAACTCGCGTGGATCGCCAGGATGATCTCGTCCTTGGAGTAGAAGCCGGAGAACAGCGGCGTCCCGATCAGTGCCAGCGAGCCCAGCAATGACGTGATCCAGGTGATCGGCATGTACTTGCGAACGCCGCCCATCCAGCGGATGTCCTGGTTGTGGTGCAGGCCCATGATGACCGAGCCGGCGCCGAGGAACAGCAGGGCCTTGAAGAATGCGTGCGTCATCAGGTGGAATATGGCCACCGAGTAGGCCGACGCGCCGAGCGCCACGGTCATGTAGCCCAGTTGGGACAGGGTCGAATAGGCCACCACCCGCTTGATATCGTTCTGGATGATGCCCAGGAAACCCATGAACAGGGCCGTGATCGCGCCGATCACGAGAATGAAGTTCAAGGCCGTATCGCTGAGTTCAAACAGCGGCGACATTCGCGCCACCATGAAGATGCCCGCCGTGACCATGGTGGCGGCGTGGATCAGCGCGGAGATGGGCGTCGGACCTTCCATCGAGTCGGGCAGCCAGACATGCAGCGGGAACTGGGCCGACTTGCCCATGGCCCCGATGAACAGGCAGATGCAGATGACGGTGATCAACATCCAGTTGGTGCCCGGGAAGCTCAGCTTTCCCAATTCGCCGGCCTTTGCGAAAGTCTCGGCATAGTTCAAGGTGCCGGCGTAGGCGGCAATCAGGCCGATACCCAGGATGAAGCCGAAGTCACCGACCCGGTTCACCAGGAACGCCTTCATGTTGGCGAAAATGGCCGTGGGCTTGTTGAACCAGAAACCGATCAGCAGATAGGAAACCAGTCCTACAGCCTCCCAGCCAAAGAACAGCTGCAGCATGTTGTTGCTCATCACAAGCATCAGCATGGAGAAGGTGAACAGGGAGATGTAGGAGAAGAAGCGGTTGTAGCCGTCGTCTTCTTCCATGTAGCCTATGGTGTAGATGTGCACCATGAGGGACACGAAAGTCACCACGCACATCATCATGGCGGTGAGCCCGTCAACCAGAAAGCCGATTTCCATCTTCAGGCCGCCGACGACCATCCACGTGTACAGGGTCTCGTTGAAACGCGCGCCGTCCAGGGCAACGCTTTTCAGCGTCATCGCGGAGAGGACAAAGGCGATCAGCACGCCGAGAATGGTGAGCGTGTGCGAGAGGCGGCGACCGATGCGGTTACCACCGAAGGATGTCCCAAGAACACCAGCAAGGATGGACCCGACGAGGGGCGCCAGCGGCACGGCCAGCAGGGTCGAGGCGGAAAGAGTTTGACTCATTTTGAACTTGTTGAACCGGCGTTCAGCCCTTGAGCGTGTTGAGTTCGTCCACGTTGATGCTGGACTTGTTGCGGAACAGCAGCACCAGGATGGCGAGGCCAATGGCCGACTCGGCGGCGGCCACTGTCAGGATGAAGAACACAAAGACCTGGCCGTGCATGTCGCCCAGGTAATGCGAGAACGCCACGAAATTCATGTTGACGGCGAGCAGCATCAATTCGATCGCCATCAACAGGACAATGAGGTTCTTGCGATTCAGGAATATCCCGATGATCGACAGGGCGAAAAGCATCGCGCCCAGAGATAGGAAATGGCCCAGCGTCAAGGTCATGGCTGTTTCTCCGTTCCTGCGATGGCTTCAGCCGGCATGGCGGCATCCCGCGCGGCCAATGATTGCGTCGCCGGCATCTTTACCACCTCCATCCGGTCTTTCGACCTGACCCGGACCTGGACCGATGGATCAATATGCTTGCTGTCCTTGCGCTGGCGAAGCGTCAGGGCAATGGCGGCGATGATGGCCACCAACAGGATCACCGCAGCGATTTCAAGCGGATAGATGTACTGGGTGTACACCAATTTGCCCAGTTCCCGGGTGTTGGAAACCTGCTCAACACTCTGGCCCAGCACGGCCACAGCCTTGGGTTCCTCCGAGATCCGGAAGCCCCCCATCAATACCGCCGCCATTTCCAGCACGATGAGCACGCCTACGCCGGCCGCCAGCGGAAAATGTTTCCAGAATCCTTGGCGAAGGGTGTCCACGTTGATGTCGAGCATCATCACCACGAACAGGAAAAGCACCATCACGGCCCCGACGTACACCAGCACCAGTGCAATTGCGAGGAATTCTGCCCTGAGCAGGATCCAGATCGCCGCAGCCTGGAAAAACGCCAGCACCAGGTACAGCGCCGAATACACGGGATTTCTCGCCGTGATCACCCGGAATGCCGCAAAAAGCAGCACGGCTGAAAAGAAATAAAAGAGACCTGTTTTGACGTCCATGAGTCGTTTCTTTTTTCGTTTGACTGGATAGCGGATCTGCTCGCCGTACCACTATCGATATTTGGCGTCGGCAGCCTTGGCTGCGGCGATCTGCGGCTCAAAACGGTCACCGACCGCGAGCAGCATGTCTTTTGTGTAATACAGGTCACCGCGGGTTTCGCCGTGATACTCGAGGATATGGGTTTCCACGATGGAGTCCACAGGGCAACTTTCCTCGCAGAAGCCGCAAAAAATGCACTTCGTCAGATCAATGTCGTAGCGGGTGGTGCGCCGGGAACCATCGGCGCGCGCTTCAGACTCGATGGTGATGGCCATGGCAGGGCATACCGCCTCGCACAGCTTGCAGGCGATGCATCGTTCTTCGCCATTTTCATATCGGCGCAAGGCATGCAGGCCGCGAAACCGCGGCGACAGCGGCGTCTTTTCCTCGGGATACTCCAGCGTGATCTTGCTGCGGAAAGCATACTTTCCAGTCACAGCCATGCCCTTGAAAAGCTCCTTCAGCAGAAAGCTGGAAAGGAAATCCTTCAAGGAAAAGGCCGATGGGCTCAGCGAGGCGACTGCGCTTGTTGATGATTTAGTCATAAGCGGCTCGAATTAATTCCAGATGTTCCAAGGAGTCTGCATCCAGCCGCCCACAACCACCAGCCAAACAAGGGTGACAGGAATGAAAACCTTCCACCCCAGGCGCATGATCTGGTCGTACCGAAAGCGCGGGAAGGTTGAACGCACCCAGATAAACAGCGTGACAATGGCAAATGTCTTGAGCCCCAGCCAAATCCAGCCCGGAATCCAGGTAAATACGGCGCTCTCGATCGGCGGCAGCCAGCCGCCAAGGAACATCAGGGTCGCAAGCAGCGAAACCAGCCAGATGTTGGCATATTCAGCCATCTGGAACATGGCCCACGACATGCCGGAATACTCCACCATATGGCCCGCCACGATTTCCGCCTCCCCTTCGACGACGTCGAAAGGAATACGGTTCGTCTCGGCCAGACTGGAGACAAAATAGACCACGAAAATCGGCAGAAGCGGCAACCAGTTCCACGAAAGGAAGTTCAAGCCCATTTGAGCAAACTGCCCCCGGCCCTGGCCCGCAACGATGTCAGAAAGGTTCAGGCTGGCCGAAACCATGATCACCACCACAAAGCAGAAACCCATGGCAATCTCGTAGCTCACCATCTGGGCTGAAGCGCGCAAGGCCCCGAGAAACGCATACTTGGAATTGGACGACCAGCCTGAAATAATCACCCCATACACCTCCATCGAGGTGATGGCCATCAGGAAAAGCAGGCCGGCGTTCAGATTCGCCAGCGCGAGATCAGGGCCAAACGGAACCACGGCCCATGCCGCAAGGGCCGGCATCACCGTCATGACCGGTCCCACGTAGAACAGAAGTTTCTCAGCCGCCGCTGGCCTGAGGATCTCCTTGGTCATCAATTTCAGGGCGTCCGCAATGGGCTGGAGCAGGCCCCACGGTCCGACCCGGTTCGGCCCCAACCGGATTTGCACCCACGCCAGTACTTTGCGCTCCCAGAGCGTGGTGTAGGTGACTGCGCCCAATACCAGCATCAAGACCAAAGTGACCTTGATCAGTGCCCAGATGACGGGCCAAGCCAAGCTGGCCCACCATCCGGCACTGAGCAATCCCTGTCCAAAATTGAAAATTTCGTCGATCATGCGACAACCTCTTGCAGTTCATCACTGTGCCTGGCGTCCGAAGTCAGCTGCAAGGACGCTGCCCGCCGGACCACTCCATCGAGCTGGTAAATGCCCGCTACCGCAGGCTGGCTGTGCGCGGGGGACAAATCGATCGTGGCCTGTGTCGCATTGCTCAGGCGGTCAGCAAGAACCACCGTCCCCGCCGGCGACACCTGGATCCCTTGAACTGCGCGCAGCACGTCCTGTGAGGAATCGAAACCAAAATCGGCCAGATTCAGCAAATTCGCCAAAACGCGCAGAACTTTCCATGCAGGACGTGTCTCGGCCAGCGGCTGGACGACTGCATGGAAGCTCTGAAGCCGCGCCTCAGCGTTGACGAAGCTGCCGGAAGTTTCCGTGAACGGCGCAATCGGCAGCATCACGTCGGCGAAGTCCATGTTCGCCTTGAAGGGACTCAGGCTGACCACCATGTCGGCAGCGCCCAGAGCGGTCTTGGCTTGCGCCCCGGCGGCACTATCAAATTCGGGCTCGCAATTAAGCAAGACCATGGCCTTCAAACCGCCACTCAGCATCTGCCCCGCGTTCAGCCCATTCGGGCCGGGAACAACACCGGCCAACTGTGCGCCAACGGTGTTGGCAGCCTCGGTGAGGTAACCCACCGTCGCACCGGTCTGGCCGCCAATCCAGTTTGCGAGGGCCAGCAAACTGGAGGCCTTTGCATGATGCGCTGCCGCATTGCCAAGGAGGACCGCCTTGCGCTCGCCTGAAAGCATGGACCGTGCAATGGCCCTGGCCGAAACCGTCAAGGTGCCTGCAACCGGTGACACGACGCCCTTCTCAGCCGCGATCGCGGCCGCGACATCGGCCAGCGCCTGCACCCAGACTGACGAATCCGCGCGCAGGGTGTTCGCCACCGGCATGGCCCAATCCATGGCCCGATCCTCAAGGGAACTCACGACACAGCCCTTGCGCACGGCCTGGCGAATTCTCTGGGCAAACAGGGGATGGTCCTTGCGCAGGTTGGAGCCGATGACAAACACGCGCTGCAACTCCGACAGGGAGGCGATCGAGGTTCCCAGGAAGCGCACGCCTTCGGCCGGCGTGAATTCCGCCTGGCGCAACCTTGAATCGATATTGGGTGAGCCCAGACCTTTCATCAAGGCCACGGCAAGATGCAGCTCTTCCAGCGTGCAATGCGGGCTGGCCAGCAACCCGATGCTGTGGGCACCGTGCTCTGTGCCAACCTGCCGCAGGCCATTGGCCACATACTCCAGCGCGGTCTGCCAGTCCACGGTCTTCCATACACCGCCCTGCTTGAGCATCGGCGCGGTCAGTCGTTCATCCGAGTTCAGGGCTTCGTAGGAGAACCTGTCGCGATCCGCGATCCAGCATTCATTCACGGCCTCGTTTTCAAGCGGCACCACGCGCATCACACGCTGACCCTTGACCTGAACGATCAAATTCGCGCCCGTGGAGTCATGCGGACTGATGGACTTGCGCCGCGACAGTTCCCAGGTGCGGGCGCTGTAACGGAATGGCTTGCTCGTCAGGGCGCCGACCGGGCACAGGTCGATCATGTTTCCGGACAACTCCGAATCCACCGTCTGGCCGACAAAGGTCTCAATTTCGGCGTGCTCGCCCCGATGCGACATGCCGAGTTCCATGACACCCGCCACCTCCTGCCCGAAACGCACACAGCGCGTGCAGTGAATGCAACGGCTCATCTCTTCCATGGAGATCAGCGGGCCCACGTCCTTGTGAAACACGACGCGTTTTTCTTCGGCATACCGTGATGTGGTACCGCCGTACCCCACGGCAAGGTCCTGCAACTGGCACTCCCCGCCCTGGTCGCAAATCGGGCAGTCGAGCGGATGGTTGATCAGCAGGAACTCCATGACGGACTGCTGCGCCTTGATGGCCTTTTCGCTCTTCGTGCGCACGACCATGCCCTGGGTCACGGGTGTGGCGCAGGCCGGCATGGGTTTCGGAGCTTTCTCGATATCCACCAGGCACATGCGGCAATTCGCAGCAATGCTCAACTTCTTGTGGTAGCAGAAGTGAGGGATATAGGTGCCGGCCTTTTCAGCGGCATGCATCACCATGCTGCCTTCAACAACTTCAACCTTCTTGCCGTCGAGTTCGATTTCAATCATGTTTTGTGCTCGCTCAGACGCGCATCAGACGTACAGCGGGACCATGCAGGTCTTGTGCGCGACGTGGTATTCGAATTCAGGACGGAAGTGCTTGATCATCGCGCGCACGGGCATCGCCGCAGCATCACCCAGCGCACAGATCGTCCGGCCCTGGATGTTTTCGGCCACGTTATCGAGCAGGTCCATGTCGCTCTGGCGCCCCTGGCCGGTCTCAATGCGATCAACCACGCGCGACAGCCACCCCGTGCCCTCGCGGCACGGCGTGCATTGCCCGCAGGATTCGTGCATGTAGAAGTAGGACAGGCGCTGCAGCGACTTCACCATGCAGCGGCTGTCGTCCATGACGATCACGGCGCCGGAACCCAGCATGGAGCCGGCTTTCGCGATCGAGTCATAGTCCATCGTGCACTCCATCATGAGGGACGCTGGCAGCACCGGGGCCGACGATCCGCCAGGGATGACCGCCTTGAGCTGTCGCCCCGCGCGAACGCCGCCGGCGAGTTCAAGCAACACCGAAAACGGGGTTCCCATGGGAATTTCGTAGTTGCCCGGGCGCTCCACGTCGCCGCTGACAGAGTAGATCTTGGTGCCGCCGTTGTTGGGTTTTCCGCACTGCAGATAGGCCTGGGCACCATTGCGAATGATCCAGGGCACGGCAGCAAACGTCTCGGTGTTGTTGACGGTTGTCGGCTTCCCGTAAAGCCCAAAGCTGGCTGGAAACGGCGGCTTGAAGCGCGGCTGGCCCTTTTTCCCCTCCAGCGACTCCAGCAAGGCTGTTTCCTCGCCACAGATGTAGGCACCAAACCCGTGCGCGGCATGCAGCTGGAAATTCAGGTTGCTGCCCAGAATGCGATCGCCAAGCAGCCCCGCGGCCCGGGCTTCACGCAGCGCATCCTCAAACCGGTCATAGGTCTGAAAGATCTCACCGTGAATATAGTTGTAGCCCACCGTGATGCCCATGGCATAGGCGGCAATGATCATGCCCTCGATCACGATATGCGGATTGAACTGCATGATGTCGCGATCCTTGCAGGTGCCTGGCTCACCTTCATCCGAATTGCACACCAGGTACTTCTGTCCGGGGAACTGGCGCGGCATGAAACTCCACTTCAGTCCCGTCGGAAAGCCCGCACCGCCACGGCCGCGCAAAGCGGATTCCTTGACCATGGCAATCACCTGGTCCGGCGTCATTCCCTCGCCGCCGTCCTGGCCGAGTATCTTGCGCAATGCCTGATACCCACCACGCGCTTCGTAGTCCTTCAAGCGCCAGTTGCTTCCATCAAGCCCACCGAGAATCTGCGGATTCAAATGCCGGTCATGGAAGCAGGTTTCGACTCCCGTGGCCTGGAACTGGGCCAGCAGTTGCTGGGCATTCATACCTTGCCCTCCGCAGCCCGCAGACCGTCCACCAACTGGTCAAGCTTTTCATTGGTCATAAAACTGCACATTGTCCGGTCATTGACCAGCAGCACTGGCGAGTCGGCACAGGCACCGAGACATTCACACTGCTGCAGGGTGAAAAGACCATCTGGCGTGGACTCACCCATACCGATCCCCAGCTTTGCCTCCAGATGACGCAAGGCTCTCGCGCCATCGCGCAACTGGCATGGCAGGTTCGTGCAGACGTTCAACTTGTACTTGCCAACGGGATGCTGGTTGTACATGTTGTAAAACGTCGTGACTTCATGCACCGCCATCGGCGCCATCCCGAGGAACGCCGCGATTTCAAGCTCCGACTCGGCACTGACATGGCCAAGCTCCTGCTGGGCGATCGCCAGGCAGGCCATCACGGCGGACTGCCTCTGATCCGCCGGGTATTTCGCGACTTCTTTTTCGAAGCGCGCTCTGGATTCTTCGGAAATCATCGGTCAACTTCCCCAAACACAATATCCATCGTGCCAATAATCGCCACGGCATCTGCAATCATGTGCCCTCGACCCATTTCGCCCAGCGCAGAGAGATGCACAAACGCGGGAGGTCGAATCTTCATGCGGTAAGGCTTGTTCGCGCCATCACTCACCATGTAAATGCCAAACTCGCCCTTGGGATGCTCAATGGCGGCATATGCCTCCCCCTCGGGGACGGGGAAGCCTTCGGTGAACAACTTGAAATGGTGGATCAGCTCTTCCATGTTGGATTTCATGGATTCGCGGTCCGGCGGCGCGATCTTGTGATTGTCGGTAATCACAGGGCCAGGGTTGACACGCAACCAGTCAACGCATTGCTTGATGATGCGGTTCGACTGCTTCATCTCCTCCATGCGCACCAGGTAGCGGTCATAGGTATCACCGGTCTTTCCGACCGGGATATCAAAGTCCAGTCGGTCGTAGGCGTCGTAGGGCTGCTTCTTGCGAAGATCCCAGGCGATTCCAGAACCGCGCAACATGGGTCCGGTGAATCCAAGATTCAGCGCCCGCTCTGGCGTGACAATCCCGATTCCGACCGTGCGCTGCTTCCAGATCCGGTTGTCCGTCAGCAACGTGTGGTACTCGTCCAGGTAGGTCGGGAAGCGCTGCGTGAAGTCATCGATGAAATCGAGCAGGCTGCCATCACGGTTTCGATTGAGCCTCTCAGTGGAGCGGGCATTGCGTATCTTGTTGGGCTGATGCCGGGCCATGGCATCCGGCAAATCGCGGTAAACGCCGCCCGGGCGGAAATAGGCAGCGTGCATGCGGGCGCCACTGACGGCCTCATACATGTCCAGCAGGTCTTCCCGTTCGCGAAAGGCGTAGAGCATCACCGTCATCGCGCCGCAATCGATCGCATGCGCGCCCACCCACAGCAGGTGATTCAACAAGCGCGTGATCTCGGAAAACATCACCCGGATGTACTGCGCCCGAACGGGCACCTCGATGCCCAGCATCTTTTCCAGCGCCAGGCAGTACGCACTCTCATTGCACATCATCGACATGTAGTCGAGACGGTCCATGTAAGGAAGCGCCTGAAGGTAAGTCTTGGTCTCTGCCAGCTTTTCGGTAGCCCGATGCAACAAGCCGATGTGTGGATCAGCCCGTTGAATCACCTCGCCATCGAGTTCAAGCACAAGGCGCAAGACGCCATGCGCTGCGGGATGCTGAGGGCCGAAGTTGAGAGTGTAGTTTTTGATTTCTGCCATGACTCAAACCGCCTGGTGCACGCCGCCGTAGTTCTCTTCACGGATGATGCGCGGAATGTTCTCGCGCGGCTCAATGGTCACGGGCTGGTAAACGACGCGCTTTTGCTCGGCGTCGTAGCGCATCTCCACATGGCCGGAAACCGGGAAATCCTTGCGGAAGGGATGCCCGATAAATCCATAGTCCGTCAGGATCCGGCGCAAATCGGTATGCCCATCGAAGACGATGCCAAACAGGTCAAAGGCCTCTCGCTCAAACCAGTTGGCAGAACTCCAGACATCGCAAAGCGACTGAACCATCGGGAAGTCGTCGTCGGGCGCATACACCTTCAGACGAACACGTTGATTGAGGCTCACCGACAGCAGGTGACACACCACGCAAAAGCGCAAGCCCGTTTGCGGCTCATCCTTGTAGGTCGAATAGTCCACCCCGCAAAGGTCCATCAATTGCTCGAAGCGGCAAGCCGGATCGTCACGCAATATTCTGGCTGCCTGAAGATAGTTCACCGCATCCACCACGACGGTCAGCTCGCCGAGGCGGACCACACTGCTGATGGCGATGCCCCCCAAGGCAGCGTCAACACTTGCCTTGGTATCGAGGGGGTTTACTGCATACAGAGTCATTGACGTCCCTTCAAGCGCGCGCAATGGTTTGCGTGCGGCGGATCTTCTGCTGCAGCTGGATGATTCCATACAGCAGGGCCTCGGCGGTTGGAGGGCATCCAGGAACATAGACGTCCACCGGCACGATCCGGTCACACCCGCGCACGACAGAATAACTGTAGTGGTAGTAGCCGCCCCCGTTGGCACACGAACCCATGGAGATCACCCAGCGCGGCTCGCTCATCTGGTCGTAGACCTTGCGAAAAGCCGGCGCCATCTTGTTGCACAGGGTGCCGGCGACGATGATCAGGTCGGACTGACGCGGACTGGCACGAAACACCTCGGCGCCAAACCGGCTGATGTCGTACCGTGCAGCGGCGGCATGCATCATCTCGACCGCGCAACACGCGAGACCGAAAGTCATGGGCCAGACAGAACCCGTCTTGGCCCAATTCACCACCGCATCGTAATTGGTGGTGATGAACCCCTCTTTGAGAACGCCTTCAATCATCGTGTCACTCCCAGTCCAGGGCGCCTTTTTTCCACTCGTAGGCAAAGCCCACGACCAGAATGCCCAGAAAAACCATCATGGACCAGAACCCGACAGCACCGATTTCCTTGAGCGCGACCGCCCACGGAAAAAGGAACGCGATTTCCAGATCAAACAGGATAAACAGGATGGCGACGAGGTAGTAGCGCACGTCGAACTTCATGCGCGCGTCTTCGAACGCTTCAAAGCCACACTCGTAGGGGGAATTTTTGGCCTTGTCCGGCCGGTTCGGGCCGAGGACATAACCGATGACCTGAGGCATGATGCCGACGGCAATGCCGATCAAGATGAATAAGAGAACGGGAAGGTACTGATCTAGGTTCATCTTGAGGTACTGATCATCTCTTTGCACCGCCAGACTTCGATGCCTGGCAGGCTGTTCCATTTTGGTGCCGTCGGCGAGACTCGAACTCGCACAGCTTTCGCCACTACCCCCTCAAGATAGCGTGTCTACCAATTTCACCACGACGGCCGTCTGTTTTGTCTGAAACACATGAGGAACTTACAAGGCGTTTCGTGTTGCAGACAAGTAAGAGTTTACCCTGAAAACAACCCCTTTCCGGGATGGAAAGAGACGATTTTCAAGGTGTTCCGTTGACTTACTTCCCCGGGATTTGTGCGGCGCCTGAAGCTGGCGTAGTGGACGCCGGAGGAACCACGACGGCTGCCGCAGGCGCGCTGCCGGGAATCTGGCCGGGCGCGCCGGGGGTCACCGGCACAGGTGCGGGTGCAGTGACCGCCGCGCGCTCCAGTACGCTCCCCCCTGACACCGGGCGCACATTGCCAAAATAGACCAGCAGAAGCGTACTTAAAAAGAACAGCCCCGCAAGTGCAGCCGTGGTATGAGAGAGGAAGTTGGCACTTCCGCTGGCACCAAAAAGACTCCCGGAGCCACCACTCCCAAAGGCGGCACCCATGTCGGCGCCCTTGCCATGCTGAATCAGGATAAGACCGATCATGCCCAATGCAGAAAGCATCTGGACGGCGAGGAGAAGGGTAAGCAGGACATTCATCAAAAACTCCAGGATATGTGTTGTCAGCCGCGGAAAGATCAACCTGCCGCAGCGATGATGGTCAGGAAATCAGGCGCCTTGAGCGAAGCGCCGCCGATCAAGCCGCCGTCGATATCAGCCTGCGCCAGCAATTGCGCCGCATTGGCTGCATTCATGCTTCCACCGTACAGGATCAGGATGCGATCGGAATGCGTGCTGGCGGCCTTGAGTTGCGCGCGCAATACCGCATGCACCTGCTGAGCCTGTTCCGGCGAAGCTGTCTTGCCCGTGCCGATCGCCCAGACCGGCTCGTACGCCACGACGATCTCACTGATGCAGTGGCCGTTGGTGTGAATGACAGCCGCCAGCTGGCGCTTGACCACTTCCTCGGTCTTGCCGGCCTCACGCTCGGCCAGGGTCTCGCCCACGCAAACGATGGGCGTGATGCCTGCGGCGAGTGCGCGCTGAGCCTTCGCGGCGACGACGACATCGGATTCGCCATGGTACTGCCGACGCTCGGAATGGCCGACGATGGCATAGCGCACTCCGAATTCCTTGAGCATCGCCACCGAGACTTCCCCGGTAAATGCGCCTGAGTCATGGGCTGACACGTCCTGTGCACCCAGGGCAATCGGTGAATTTCGCAACAGGGTTTGCAGTTGCGCCAGATACGGTGCCGGTGCGCACACCGCCACGTCGCAACACTGCACCGGCATGCCGGCCACCAAGGCCTCGACCAGCGCCTGGTTGGCGGCCAGGCTGCCATTCATCTTCCAGTTACCCGCGATGAGCTTTTTTCTCATGATTGGCTCCAGGTGAGAACAATTTTTCCAACGTGCTGATTCGACTCCATCAAAGCGTGAGCCCGTGCGGCGCCACTGGGAAAACCGTCGCCGGCCTCCATGGCAGGGAAAACGCTGTGTATCACCGGCTTGATGCGTCCAACCTCCAGCAACGGCCAGACACTCGCCCTCAAGGCACTGGCAATGGCTGCCTTGAACGCCATGGGACGGGGCCGCAGCGTGGAACCGGTCACGGTCAGGCGCTTGCGCAGCACCAGCCCCGCATTGAATTCGCTCTTCACACCGCCTTGAACCGCAATGATGACGAGACGGCCATCTTCGGCCAGGCAATCGATTTCCCGCGCCACGTAGGCGCCGGCCACCATATCCAGAACGACGTTCACGCCGGCACCGCCAGTGAGGCGATGGACTTCGGACACGAAGTCTGCAGTCTTGTAGTTGATAGCATGGTCCGCGCCCAGCGCGAGACAGGCCGCGCATTTGTCATCGCTGCCCGCCGTCACGATCACAGTGGCGCCCATCGCCTTGCCCATCTGGATCGCGGTGACACCGATTCCACTGGAACCGCCCTGAATGAGCAGCGTCTCACCGGCCTGCAGACGCGCGCGGTCAAAAACGTTGCTCCAGACGGTGAAGAACGTCTCGGGCAGTGAAGCAGCCTGCACATCACTGAGTCCGCGTGGCACAGGCAGGCATTGCGCGACGGGAGCCACACAATATTCGGCATAGCCGCCACCGGAGACCAGGGCACAGACGCGGTCGCCGACGGACAGCCCGGCCGATGCCAGCGCCTGCGCATCACCCGACACAATCGCTCCGGCGACTTCCAGACCTGGAATGTCGGACGCGCCTGGCGGCACCGGGTAGTTGCCGGTGCGTTGCAGGACGTCCGGGCGGTTGACGCCACTGGCGCTGACGCGAATCAGCGCCTCACCCGGGCCGGCCACCGGCGCAGGTCGATCGCCCGGCACGAGAACTTCAGGCGCGCCAAAGCCCCGGATTTCGATGACTTTCATGCTATTTCGACCCTTAGCCAGCGTCAAATGGCGATTTATAGCTATCTAAATAATAGCAATTACTGCGGCTGAACGGCTTCCGGACTCGGGGCCGAACGGTCCAGCAAGACCTTCATCGACAGCTTGACGCGACCCTTTTCATCCGTTTCAAGGACCTTGACCCTGACAATCTGGCCTTCCTTGAGATAGTCCGACACGCGTTCCACCCGCTCATGGGCAATCTGGCTGATGTGCAGCAGGCCATCCTTGCCGGGCAGCAGGTTGATCAGGGCGCCGAAGTCCAGAATCTTGGTCACGGGACCTTCGTAGATCTTGCCGATTTCCACTTCCGCGGTGAGTTGCTCGATGCGGCTCTTGGCCACATCGGCCTTGGCCGCATCGGTCGCGGCAATGGTGATGGTGCCATCTTCGTCGATGTTGATCTGGCAACCGGTTTCCTCGGTCAGCGCGCGGATGACCGAACCGCCCTTGCCGATCACGTCGCGGATCTTCTCCGGATTGATCTTCATGGTGTAGAGCTTCGGAGCGAAACTCGACACTTCGGTCTTGGCCTCGCCCATGGCCTTGTGCATTTCGCCGAGGATGTGCATGCGTGCTTCCTTGGCCTGGGCCAGGGCCACCTGCATGATTTCCTTGGTGATGCCCTGGATCTTGATGTCCATCTGCAGGGCCGTGATGCCATTGGTCGTGCCGGCCACCTTGAAGTCCATGTCGCCCAGGTGATCTTCATCGCCCAGGATGTCCGTCAGCACGGCAAAGCGGTTGGCTTCCTTGATCAGGCCCATGGCGATACCGGCCACGTGCGCCTTCATCGGCACGCCGGCGTCCATCAGCGACAGGCAGCCGCCACAGACCGAGGCCATCGACGAGGAACCGTTGGATTCCGTGATTTCGGACACCACGCGCATGGTGTAGGGGAAGTCTTCCTTGCTCGGCAGCACGGCAACCAGTGCGCGCTTGGCCAGGCGCCCGTGGCCGATTTCACGGCGTTTGGTGCTGCCCATGCGGCCGACTTCGCCCGTTGCAAAGGGAGGCATGTTGTAGTGCAGCATGAAACGGTCTTCGTAGTCACCGGCCAGGGCGTCGATGCGCTGGGCATCGCGCTCTGTGCCCAGCGTGGCCACCACCAGCGCCTGGGTTTCGCCACGCGTGAACAGGGCAGAACCGTGGGTACGCGGCAACACCCCGTTGCGGATTTCGATGGGGCGCACGGTGCGCGTGTCGCGGCCGTCGATGCGTGGCTCGCCGGCCAGGATCTGGCTGCGGACAATGCGTGCCTCGATGTCGAACAGCATGCTTTCGACCTTGACGCTGTCGAACGCAACGCCAGCTTCCTTCAGATCCGCCATCACGACGGCATAGGCTTCGCGACAGGCGTGCGTGCGGCTCTGCTTGTTGCGGATCTGGTAGGCAGCGCGCAGCTTTTCTTCGGCCAGCGTTGTGACTTTGGCAATCAGGTCTTCGTCCTTGGCAGGCGCCTTCCAGTCCCAAACCGGCTTGCCGGCGTCACGCACGAGTTCATGGATCGCGTTGATGGCAATGTTGCCCTGCTCGTGGCCGAACACCACGGCCCCCAGCATGATTTCCTCTGAAAGCTGCTGCGCCTCGGACTCGACCATCAGCACCGCGGTTTCGGTGCCGGCCACCACCAGTTCCATCTGGCTGTCCTTGCGCGCCGTCTGGCCCGGGTTCAGCACATATTCGCCATTGACGTAGCCGACACGGGCCGCGCCGATGGGTCCGGTGAACGGAATGCCGGAAACCGCCAGCGCAGCGCTGGTGGCAATCAGGGCGGCAATGTCGGCATCCACCTCCGGATTGAGCGACAGCGTGTGGATCACCACGTGGACTTCGTTGTAGAAGCCTTCGGGGAACAGCGGGCGGATCGGCCGGTCGATCAGTCGGCTGGTCAGGGTCTCGAACTCGCTGGGGCGACCTTCACGCTTGAAAAAGCTGCCGGGAATCTTGCCGGCGGCGTAGGACTTCTCGACGTAATCCACAGTCAGCGGAAAGAAGTCCTGACCGGGCTTGGAGCCCTTGGACGCCACCACGGTGGCCAGCACCACGGTGTCATCGATGTTCACCAGCACGGCGCCGGATGCCTGGCGTGCGATTTCGCCGGTTTCCATGATGACGGTCTTGTCGCCCCATTGGAAACTCTTGGTCACTTTGTTGAATATGGACATGTTTATCTCCTGAAATCAACGGCGCATGTGGCTGCGCCGGAGGCCCGGAATCTGGCTGGCTGAACACGATGCCATTCCATGAAAACTCAGCAAACCTTCATGGAATGACACAGCGCGCATTCGTCCCGACAAACCCCGAATGAAAAACTCAAAGTAGAAGGCGCCTGAGCTAGTGGACTAACTCAGGCGCCTTGCATTCGTATTACCGCTTATTTACGCAGGCCAAGCTTGGCAATCAGCGCAACATAACGGTCGGCATCGGTGGACTTGAGGTAGTCCAGCAGTTTGCGCCGGCGACTCACCATGCGCAGCAAGCCGCGGCGACCGTGGTGGTCCTTGGCGTGCGTCTTGAAGTGGGGGGTGAGTTCGTTGATGCGGGCGGTCAGCAGGGCCACCTGAACTTCGGAACTGCCGGTGTCATTGGCACTGCGGGCGTTGGCCTTGACGACCTCGGCCTTGATGGAGGATGCAATCATCGCGATTTCCTGTAGGGTTTTTCGGTTCGCGGAACCCCGCTGGCCGATGGTTTCAACTTGCGCATCAGGCTGGAACTGCCCGGTGCGTGCGCCTTGCCGGATGCAAAGCCTTGGAATTATAACCCGGTCGCGGCGTCAGGCGTTCGCCTGCGCTTGCAGCCAATGGTTCAGGCGCTCCACGCCCTGCACCAGCCGCCGTGGGTCCTGTGAGGCAAAACACCAGCGCAGCCAGCCCCGGGCTTCAGGCGCAAAGGCGTCCCCCGGAGCGAGTCCCAGGCCGGCCTCGACCACCAGCCGCTTGGCGGTGCCCAGCGAATCATCAAACCCGGCGAGCCTGAAAAAGGCATACATGCCGCCTTGGGGCGCCGCCACCTGCACGCCCGGCAAGGCTGCCAGCAACGGGATCAAGGTATCTCGGCAGGTCTTCAGATGTGCCACCACGCGCGGCGTCACGTCGGCCGTGCGTTCCAGGGCCACGATGCCCGCGCGCTGAGTGAAAACGCTGGCACACGACGTGTTGAATTCGATCAGCTTGCCGACATGGTGTGTCATCGCGGGCGGCATCACCAGCCAGCCCAGTCGCCATCCGGTCATGAGGAAGCTCTTGGAAAAGCTGTGCACCACCACAAGACGGTCGTCGGGCATGGCAATGTCCAGGAAACTCGGTGCACAACTGTTGTCCGTGTCAGCCGCGAAATAGAGCCTCTCATAGACCTCGTCGGCGAGGATCCAGGTGCCCGTCTGGCGACAGTGATCGAGCAGCGTCTGCTGCTCCTGCCGCGTCAGGGTCCATCCGGTCGGATTGTTCGGCGCGTTGACGATCAGCACTTTGGTGGCCGGCGTGATGGCCGCCAGCAGCACCGGCAGGTCCAGGGTCCACTCGCCGCCCTGCGGCGTGAGCGGCACGCACTTTACCCGCGCCCCCATGATGGCGGGCTGCGCCGTCAGGTTGGGCCACACCGGCGTGACGGCCACCACCTCATCACCGGCATCGACCAGCGCCTGCACGGCGATCATCAGCGCATTCACGCCGCCCGAGGTGATGGCGATGCGCCCGAAGTCCACCGGGCCGTGCAGCGCACTCATGTAGCCGGCCACCGCCTGGCGCAACTCGGGCAGCCCCAGGTTGTGCGAATAGAAGGTCTCGCCGCGCTGCAGCGAATCGATGGCAGCCTGGCGAATGAAATCAGGCGTGATTTCGTCACTCTCGCCAAACCAGAAGGCCAGCACGTCGTCACGCCCGATGCCGGCGTTGGCGACTTCGCGGATTTTGGACTCTTCGAGGTTCAGGACGGCTTGGCGCATGGAAAGTGGACATGTAAGGAAGACCGCTGATCGTAGCGGACTGCGCTCGCCTGTGGCTGGCTATGATGCACCGGTCCACATCACAACCCGAGGAGGCCTTCATGACATTCCAGCTTCGCGCAACACCGCTGTACCTGGCCCTGCTGCTGGCCGCCGCCCTCGCCGCGCCGGTCCAGGCGGCGACGCCGGCCAGCCCGGCAACGGCCGGCACCCTCAGCCCGCCGGAAACGCCGCCCAAGCCGGCCAAGGCGAAGAAAAAATCGACCAAGACGAACACCGTCAAATATGAAAAGGGCTCTGCGGAAAGCACGTCGGAGCGCGACCGGCGCCTGTATCGCGAATGCAAGGGCCGCCCCAATGCGGGCGCCTGCATGGGCTATGCCTCGTAGCAGCCCAGGTCAGGCCGGTCTTGCCATGCGGCAGCTCGATGGCAATTCGGCCTGTGCCGCGCTGATCTGCTTGATGACGCGAAAGCCGTAGCCCGAACCTTCCACGTCGAACCTCACACCCGGCGTGCCCTGGCGCTCCATCACGCCGACGACCAGCGCCTGCTGGAACTGGTGGTCGGCCGCCCGCATGCGTCCGCCCTGCCCGTTCAGGCTCACAGCTGCATTCTCCAGCTGGCCAGCGACCGCTGTCATGTTCGTGGCGGTGCCGCTCTTCTCGATCGCCTGCGCCAGCGCCTCCACCATCAGCTGCATGCGCATGTGCACGTAGTCGTCCGCCGGTTTGGGAAAGCGCGCGCGAAACGACTGGTAAAAAGCCTCGCTCTGGGCGCCCGGCACGTTGGGCAGCCAGTCGGCCACGGCAATGACCCGGCCGATGCCGGCATCACCCATCGCGGCTGGCGCACCCAGCGCATTGCCGTAGAAGGTGTAGAACTTGCCGTCATAGCCGACTTCTTTCGCGGCCTTCACCAGCAGCGTCAGGTCATTGCCCCAGTTGCCGGTGATCACGGCCTGCGCGCCACTGGCCTTGATCTTGGCGGCATAGGGCAGAAAGTCCTTCACCCGGCCCATGGGGTGCAACTCGTCTCCGGCGATCTGTACGTCGGGGCGTTGCGCACCGAGCTGACGTTTCGCCTCGCGCAGCACCGCCTGGCCAAAACTGTAGTCCTGACCGATCAGGTAGACGCTCTTCACGACCCTGTCGTCCCTGATGACTTCCATCAGCGCGGCCATGCGCATGTCGGCATGGGCGTCGAAGCGGAAATGCCAGAAGCTGCACTTTTCGTTGGTCAGGATCGGATCCACCGCCGAATAGTTCAGGAACAGCACGCGCTTGCCCGGTTCGCGCTCGTTGTGCTTGTTGATCGCATCGATCAGCGCGGCCGCCGTCGCCGACGAATTGCCTTGCACCACGAACTGCACGCCGTCGTCGATGGCCGAACGCAGCGCCGACAACGCCTCCTCGTTCTGGCCCTTGCTGTCGTAGCGTTCGATCACCAGGGGGCGGTTGCCGCCGGGCAGCTTCAGCCCGCCGCGGGCATTGACCCGCTCCGTCGCCCACACCAGATTGCGGTACACCGCTTCGCCCGTATTGGCGAACGGACCGCTCAGTCCATCGATCATGGCGATCTTCACCGGCATTCCTGCCGGCGCCTGCGCCCAGCCGGCCGCCGGCAGTGCGAGGGCCACAGCCAGGGATTTCAAGGCCTGGCGACGAAAAATTCTCATGACTTGATTTCTCTTGAAAAGCCGCACCGAGGTCGCAGATTCGATCCATGCGGTGCTTCACAGTTGAACGCCGCGCAGTGTAAGGGGCAGCCCTTCCGCCAGCATATTGCTGAACCTTCAACCCTTGTGCCCAGGAGTTCATCCATGTTTTTTGCCACCAGCCAGCCCGCCGTCCGCCGTTCCGCCTATGCGCCCGCGATGCGTTCGCTCGACCGCTTCCTTGACCAGGCACTGGCCGCGCCCGCCGCCACCGCCAACGTGGGCCGCGCCGCCATTCCAGGCCGATGAGCAATCCTGGACCTTGTCGCTGGACGTGCCCGGCGTGACCCGCGAGCAGCTCACCATCGGCATCGAAGGCGCCGTCGTGCGCATCGAGACGCTGGCCGATGCGCCGCGCGCCTACAAGCAGGCCTACGAACTGCCGCAGGACATCGACACCACAGCCAGCACCGCCAAGCTGGAAAACGGCGTGCTGACGCTGACGCTGGCGAAGAAGCAGCCGGTCAGCAACGTCACCCATATCACTATCAATTGAATAGCTCACAGCGTCCATCCGACGCTGGGGAAAGGCACATTCAGGCCAAATTCAGCGCATCCAGCGGCCAACGGGGTTTGACGTCGAAGGCGTAGGCCCGGTTCGCCTGCTGCACGCCGGCCTGCAGCCGCATGGCGGCGGCCATGGCGATCATGGCGCCATTGTCGGTGCACAGGTGCAGCTCGGGGTAATGCACCCGCACGCCGAGCCGTGCGCAACCGGAATCGAGCTGGGCGCGCAGTTCGCGGTTGGCGCCCACGCCGCCGGCCACCACCAGTCGACTCAGGCCCGTCTGCTTCAGCGCCGCCAGCGATTTCTTCAGCAGCACCTCGACGATGGCGGCCTGGGTGGAGGCGGCCAGGTCGGCCAGCACCTCGCGCGGCAAGGCTTCGACCGGCACGGCGTGGGCGGTGGCGAGCTTTTTCGCCTGGGTCATCACCGCGGTCTTCAGCCCCGCGAAGGAAAAATCCAGGTTCCCGCTGTGCAGCAACGGGCGCGGCAGCTTGAAGGCGGCCGCATGGCCCTGCTCCGCCAACCTGGAGAGCGCCGGCCCGCCGGGGTAACCCAGGCCCATGAGCTTGGCGGATTTGTCAAAAGCTTCGCCGGCCGCGTCATCGATGGTTTCGCCCAATATTTCGTAGCGGCCCACGCCATCCACCCGCATCAGCTGGGTGTGGCCGCCCGAGACCAGCAGCGCGACAAAGGGGAATTCCGGCGGATCGGCGCTCAGGAAAGGCGACAGCAGGTGCCCCTCAAGGTGATGCACGCCCAGCACCGGCCGATCCAGCGCGGCGCCCAGCGCACAGGCCACGCCCGCGCCCACCAGCAGCGCGCCAGCCAGCCCCGGGCCGCGCGTGTAGGCCACCACATCCACATCGACCAGCGCAGCCCCTGCCTCGGCCAGCACCTGCTCGGTCAGCGGCAGCACGCGGCGGATATGGTCCCGGCTCGCCAGCTCGGGCACCACGCCGCCATAGGCCTGATGCATCTCGATCTGGCTGAACAGTGCGTGCGCGCGCAGCACAGGCACCCCGACGGGCGCAGATGCCACCAGCGCCACGCCGGTCTCGTCGCACGACGATTCAATTCCCAAGATCAGCATAGGACCCGGAGTTTAGGTGAAGCCCTCAACCCGCCGCGGCCCGATGGGCCTGAAGATGGCGCATTTCTTGCACGCTTTCCGGGAATGAACGAAGCCCTGCGAATCGTCGTTGTCGCGCCGGATCTGGATGTCACGGACCCGGACGACGCGCATGCGCTGGCCCAGGCCGAGCGCTCGCGCAGCCTGCGCATCGGCTTGCTGGAGAACGGCTTCAACCTGGTCGCCACCTTGCCCGGCGACGTCTTTCTGACCGAGCGGCTGGCGCAGCTGCAGCCCGATCTGGTGATCGTGGATGCCGAAAGCGAGGCGCGCGACGCGCTGGAGCATGTGGTGATGGCCACGCGCGATGCGCGCCGCCCCATCGTCATGTTCACCAACGACAGCGACACCTCGCATGTGAAGGCGGCGGTGGCAGCCGGCGTGTCGGCCTATATCGTGGCCGGCCTGTCGCCGGACCGCATCCGCCCGATCCTGGACGTGGCGCTGGCGCGCTTCCAGCACGAACAGGCCCTGCGCCAGGAACTGGCCAACACCCGCAGCGAGCTGGACGAACTCAGCGCCGAGCTCAAGGACCGCAAGGTGATCGACCGCGCCAAGGGCCTGCTGATGCAGCGCCAGGGCCTGAGCGAGCAGGCCGCCTACGAAAAGCTGCGCAAGACCGCCATGGACAAGGGCCTGAAGCTGGCGGAAGTGGCGCAGCGCATGCTGGACGTGGTGGACCTGCTCGGCTGATACTGGTGCGCTCGCACGCGTCCCCCGGTTGCACGTACCCTGCGATGGTGCACGCACAAACATGAGGCACGCCCCATGTCTCCAAGCAAATGCCGTGCACTTGCGCGCGAATACTCACTCAATTGCTATAGCATACTCTCGCACGGTTGCCACCGCTGGCACGCGGATTGCATGTACTGGTGACACGACCAGCGATGGTCACTTGACCGAGGCAGCCCAACGGCGGGTTGAAACTGTCGAGATCCGGACAAAGGCGTCCCCACAGGCACGCGGCTTGACTCAAGCCCCGCGCATGGTGAGGACGCCTTTTTTGTTTTCTGTCTTCGCCTTCAAGGAGAACTGCCATGACCGACTTTCTGAAACCCAGCCTCAGCCGCCGCGCCGTGCTGCAGACCGCCGCCGTCGGGGCCATCGGCATCAGCCCCGCACTGCGCGCCGCCGTCTACGCCCAGGGCTCCGACGCGCCCGAGAAGAAGGAAGTCAGGATCGGCTTCATCCCGCTGACCGACTGCGCCAGCGTGGTGATGGCCTCGGTGCTGGGCTTCGACAAGAAGTACGGCGTCAAGATCATTCCCACCAAGGAAGCCAGCTGGGCCGGCGTGCGCGACAAGCTGGTCAACGGCGAACTCGACTTGGCCCACGTGCTGTACGGCCTGGTCTACGGCGTGCACCTGGGCATCGGCGGCCCCAAGAAGGACATGGCCGTGCTGATGACGCTCAACAACAACGGCCAGGCCATCACGCTGTCGCAAGAAGCTGGCCGACAAGGGCGCGGTCGACGGCGCCGTCGCTGGCCAAGCTGATGGCCACCGAGAAGCGCGAATACACCTTCGCGCAGACCTTCCCCACCGGCACCCACGCGATGTGGCTGTACTACTGGCTGGCCGCCGCCGGCATCAACCCGATGAAGGACGCCAAGGTCATCACCGTGCCGCCGCCGCAGATGGTGGCCAACATGCGCGTGGGCAACATGGACGGCTTCTGCGTCGGCGAGCCCTGGAACCACCGCGCCATCATCGACGGCATCGGCATCACCGCGGCCACCACGCAGGACATCTGGAAGGACCACCCCGAGAAGGTGCTGGGCACCACCGGCGAGTTCGTCAAGAAGTACCCCAACACCGCGCGCGCCGTGATCGATGGCCGTGCTCGAAGCCGGCCGCTGGATCGACGCCGGCCTGCAAACAAGAACAAGATGGCCGAGACCATCGCCGACAAGGCCTACGTCAACACCAGCGTCGACGCCATCAACCAGCGCATCCTGGGCCGCTACCAGAACGGCCTGGGCAAGACCTGGGACGACCCGAACCACATGAAGTTCTTCAACGACGGCGCGGTGAACTTCCCGTACCTGAGCGACGGCATGTGGTTCCTGACCCAGCACAAGCGCTGGGGCCTGCTCAAGGAGCACCCCGACTACCTGGCCGTGGCCAAGCAGATCAACCAGATCGACCTCTACAAGCAGGCCGCCGCCGCAGCTGAAGGTCAGCGTGCCCAAGGGCGCCATGCGCAGCAGCAAGCTGATCGACGGCGTGGTCTGGGACGGCAAGGACCCGGCGAAGTACGCCGACGGCTTCAAGGTCAAGGCCTGAACCGCCTGACGAGGAGAGCGCACCATGGTCAGCGCCGTCTTCCACCGCCCTTCGAAGCCGCCAGCGCGCCGCGCCAGCGCCGACGGCGCGCCAGCGCTCGCAGCCATGCAGCCGACGCCGTCGCGCCGGGCAGCCGGCAAAGCCTGACAGCCGCGCACGGCCGCGCCGCCGCCCGGCATCGACTGGCGCGGCATCGCGCGCTGCTGGCGCGGTGCTGCCGCCGCTGCTCGGCTTGGCCCTGCTGGTCGGCATCTGGGCGCTGGTGACGTCACACCAAGAGCAGCATTCCCCACGCCGGCGGCCACCTGGGAGCCGGCGGTCAAGCTCTTCGCCGACCCGTTCTACCGCAACGGCCCGAACGACCAGGGCATCGGCTGGAACATGCTGTACTCGCTGCAGCGCGTGGGCCTGGGCTTCGGGCTGGCGGCGCTGGTGGGCATCCCGCTGGGCTTCGTGATCGGCCGCTTCGCGTTCCTGAACCGCATGGTCTCGCCGCTGATCAGCCTGCTGCGGCCGGTGTCGCCGCTGGCCTGGCTGCCGATCGGCCTGCTGGTGTTCAAGTGCGCCAACCCGGCGGCCATCTGGACCATCTTCATCTGCTCGATCTGGCCGATGATCATCAACACCGCGGTGGGCGTGCAGCGCGTGCCGCAGGACTACCTGAACGTGGCCCGCGTGCTGAACCTGAGCGAATGGAAGATCGCTCACCAGCATCCTGTTCCCCTCGGTGCTGCCCTACATGCTGACCGGCGTGCGCCTGGCGGTGGGCACGGCCTGGCTGGTGATCGTGGCCGCCGAGATGCTGACCGGCGGCGTGGGCATCGGCTTCTGGGTCTGGGACGAGTGGAACAACCTCAACGTCGCGCACATCATCATCGCCATCTTCGTGATCGGCATCGTCGGCCTGCTGCTGGAATGCTGCTGATCGCGATCGCCACGGCGCTTCACGTTACTGAAGAGGTGAAGTCATGAACGCCACACCCATGACCACCAAGTTCATCTGCACATCGCAGGACGTCGAGCATGATCTTCAAGACCAAGCAAGGGCCCTTCCGTCGCGCTGCGCGACATCGACCTCGACGTGGCCGGGCGAGTTCGTCACGCTGATCGGCCACTCGGGCTGCGGCAAGTCCACGCTGCTGAACCTGATGGCCGGCCTGACCACGCCCACCAGCGGCGTGCTGCTGTGCGCCGACCGCGAGATCGCCGGCCCCGGGCCCGGACCGCGGCGTGGTGTTCCAGAACCATTCGCTGCTGCCCTGGCTGAGCTGCTTCGACAACGTGCTACCTGGCGGTGGAGCGCGTGTTCGGCGCCGACCGAGAGCCAAGGCGCAGCTGCAAGCGAGCGGCCGCACCAGGCCGCGCTGGAGCTGGTGGGCCTGACGCCATGCCGCGCACAAGCGCCCGCGGCGAGATCTCCGGCGGCATGAAGCAGCGCGTGGGCATCGCCCGGGCGCTGGCGATGGAGCCGAAGGTGCTGCTGATGGACGAGCCCTTCGGCGCGCTCGACGCGCTGACCCGCGCCCAGCTGCAGGACGAGCTGCTGAAGATCGTCGCGCGCACCGGCGCCACGGTGGTGATGGTGACGCACGACGTGGACGAGGCGGTGCTGCTGTCCGACCGCATCGTGATGATGACCAACGGCCCGGCCGCCACCATCGGCGAGATGCTGCGCGTCGACCTGCCGCGCCCGCGCGACCGCGTCGGCGCTGGCCGAGGACCGCGCACTACGTGCAGTACCGCAAGGAGGTGATCGACTTCCTCTACACGCGCCAGGGCCACGTGGAAGAAGGCGGCCTGATGCGGCGCCGCGCGAAGCTCACGCATGCGCCATGAAGACCTTCATTCGCGTCGTCGAGTTCTGGGTGCCCGGCACCGACCGCAGCCTGCTGGAGTTCGGCGGCGGCCTGTACGGCCAGGCCACGCGCTTCGGCGCCGCTCAGCCGCAAGCTGTGCTTCGGCCGCGGCGAGGGCCTGCCCGGCCAGGCCTGGGAGGCCGGCCACCCGATCGTGCTGAAGCAGCTTCGAGGGCTCGTACTTCCAGCCGCACCGCGGCGGCGCATGCCGAAGGCCTGACCTGCGGCATCGCGCTGCCGATCTTCGCCGGCGACTTCCTCAACGCGGTGCTGGTGATCTTCTGCGGCGACGACGAGGCCCATGCCGGCGCCATCGAGCTGTGGCGCAACGACCCGGCCGAAGTCGAAGGACATGATGCTGGCCGACGGCTACTACGGCACCACCGCCGACGCCTTCGAGTTCATCTCGCGCCGCACCGCCTTCCGCCGCGGCACCGGCCTGCCGGGCACTGGCCTGGGACACGGCCTGCCGGTGTTCCTGCCCGACCTGGGCAAGGGCGCGCGCTTCCTGCGCGCGACGGCGCCGTGAAGGTCGGCATCAACCGCGGCTTCGCGATGCCCTGCGCCAGCGCGCGACGGCCAGCACTACGTGATGGCCTTCCTGTCGGCGCTGGCCACGCCGATCGTGCGCCGCTTCGAGATCTGGCAGCCCGACGCGGCGAACGCGCCTGGTGCGCATGCTCCGGCTTCTGCGAGGCGATGGCGTGCTCGGCCCGGCGCCGCTGCTCGAGCGCGGCCAGGGCACGCTCGGCCGCGCCTGCTGACGGCGTGCCGGCGGTCAGCGACGACGCCGCCAGCGAGCCCGGCGTGCCGGCCGGCGTGCACGGCGCACGGCCGTCGCTGGTGGCCATGCCGGTGCTGCGCGACGGCCGCTGCAGCGCCGTGGTGGCCTGGTACTTCTGAACCCGCAGCACAGGAGACAACCGATGAAGAAGATGAAGCTGGTGGTGGTCGGCAACGGCATGGCCGGCATGCGCACGCTCGAAGAGCTGCTGAAGATCGCGCCCGACCTGTACGACATCACCGTCTTCGGCGCCGAGCCGCACCCCAACTACAACCGCATCCTGCTGTCGCCGGTGCTGGCCGGCGAGCAGACGCTCGACGAGATCGTGCTCAACCCGCTGGCCTGGTACGCCGACACGGCATCACGCTGCACCTGGCAAGAAGGTGGTCGACGATCGACCGCGCGCGAGCGCGTGGTGCGCGCCGACGACGGCACCGCAGCGCCGACTACGACCGGCTGCTGCTGGCCACCGGCTCCAACCCCTTCATCCTGCCGGTGCCGGGCAAGGACCTGCAGGGCGTGATCGCCTACCGCGACATCGCCGACACCAACGCGATGATCGACGCCGCCACGCAGCTACAAGCATGCGGTGGTCATCGGCGGCGGCCTGCTCGGGCTGGAGGCGGCCAACGGCCTGATGCGCGCGGCATGGACGTGACCGTGGTGCACATCATGCCCTGGCTGATGGAGCGCCAGCTCGACGAGGTGGCCGGCGGGCTGCTGCAGAAGTCGCTGGAGGAGCGCGGCCTGAAGTTCCTGATCGGCGCGCAGACCGCAGGCGCTGGTCGGCGAGCGACGGCACGGCCGGCGTGTGATGGCGGTGCAGTTCAAGGACGGCAGCGAGATGCCGGCCGACCTGGTGGTGATGGCCGTCGGCATCCGCCCCAACACCGCGCTGGCCGAGAGCATCGGCCTGCACTGCAACCGCGGCATCGTCGTCAGCGACACCATGCAGACCATGACCGACCCGCGCATCTACGCGGTGGGCGAATGCGCCGCGCACCGCGGCATCGCCTACGGCCTGGTGGCGCCGCTGTTCGAGCAGGGCAAGGTCTGCGCCACGCACCTGGCGCAGTTCGGCATCGGCCGCTACACCGGCAGCCAGACCAGCACCAAGCTCAAGGTCACCGGCATCGACCTGTTCTCCGCCGGCAACTTCCTGGGCGGCGAAGGCACCGAAGAGATCGTGATGAGCGACCCCTACGGCGGCGTCTACAAGAAGCTGGTGATCCAGGACGACAAGCTGGTCGGCGCCTGCCTGTACGGCGACACGGTCGACGGCAGCTGGTACTTCAAGCTGCTGCGCGAGGGCCGCACGATCGGCGACATCCGCGACAAGCTGATGTTCGGCGAATCCAACATCGGCGACGCCGGCCACCAGGGCCACAACAAGGCCGCGGCCATGGCCGACAGCGACGAGGTCTGCGGCTGCAACGGCGTGAGCAAGGGCACGATCTGCAAGGCCATCAAGGACAAGGGCCTGTTCACGCTGGACGAGGTGCGCAAGCACACCAAGGCCAGCGCCAGCTGCGGCTCCTGCACCGGTCTGGTCGAGCAGCTGCTGATGTTCACCGCCGGCGGCGACTACTCGCCACCGCCGAAGAAGAAGGCGATGTGCGGCTGCACCGACGCCGGCCACCAGGACGTGCGCGACGCGATCCGCGGCGAGCAGCTGCTGACCATCGACGACGTCTACCAGCGCCTGGACTGGCGCACGCCCAACGGCTGCGCCAGCTGCCGCCCGGCGGTCAACTACTACCTGCTCAGCACCTGGCCCAAGGAGGCCAAGGACGATCCGCAGAGCCGCTTCATCAACGAGCGCAGCCACGCCAACATCCAGAAGGACGGCACCTACAGCGTGATCCCGCGCATGTGGGGCGGCGAGACCACGGCCGGCGAGCTGCGCCGCATTGCCGACGCGGTGGACAAGTACAAGATCCCGACCGTCAAGGTCACCGGCGGCCAGCGCATCGACCTGCTGGGCGTGAAGAAGGAAGACCTGCCGGCGGTGTGGAAGGACATCGGCATGCCCAGCGGCCACGCCTACGCCAAGGCGCTGCGCACGGTGAAGACCTGCGTGGGCAGCGAGTGGTGCCGCTTCGGCACGCAGGACAGCACCCAGATGGGCAAGGACCTGGAGCGCGCGCTGTGGCGCATGTACGCGCCGCACAAGGTCAAGCTCGCCGTCTAGCGGCTGCCCGCGCAACTGCGCCGAGGCCGGCATCAAGGACGTCGGCATCATCGGCGTCGACTCGCGGCTGGGAGATCTACGTCGCCGGCAACGGCGGCATCAAGACCGAGGTGGCGCACTTCTTCGTCAAGCTCAAGACCGCGGACGAGGTGCTGGAGTACACCGGCGCCTTCCTGCAGCTCTACCGCGAGGAAGGCTGGTACCTGGAGCGCACGGTGCACTACGTCAACCGCGTCGGCCTGGACCACGTGAAGAAGAAGATCCTGGACGACGCCGACAGGCCGCAAGGCGCTGTGGGAGCGGCTGCAGTTCAGCCTGGACGGCGAGCCCGACCCCTGGTTCGAGTTCGACAAGGCGCGCAGGTGGACGTGCGGCAGTTCGAGCCGTGGCAGCCGAGCACGGCTGACTGCAGCGAAGGACGAGTGCATCGACATGAGTGACTGGACAGTGATCTGCCGCGTGGACGACATCCCGGTGCTGGGCGCGCGCCGCGTGGCGCGCGACGCGGGCCGGACGTGGCGGTGTTCCGCAACGACCAGGACCAGGTCTTCGCCCTGCTCGACCGCTGCCCGCACAAGGGCGGCCCGCTGCGCCAGGGCATCGTGTTCGGCACCAGCGTGGCCTGCCCGCTGCACAACTGGACCATCGGCCTGGACAGACGGCTGCGCCGGGCGCCCGACGAAGGCTGCACGCCGCGTTTCGCGGTGCAAGGTGGAGGACGGCACGTGCGCTGGACGCCGCCGAGCTGGCCAGCCACGCGCTGACCTGACGCGACCGGCGCCCGCCGGCCGTCGCGCCCTGGGCGACCGCACGCGCGCTGCGACCTGAGCGCCGCGCCTGCGCCCAGTGCAGCCATGACGGAGACCCGATCCACCTGTCCCTACTGCGGCGTCGGCTGCGGCGTCGTCATCGAGAGCGAGGGCGCCCACATCACCGGCGTGCGCGGCGACCCCGACCACCCGGCCAACTTCGGCCGGCTGTGCACCAAGGGCAGCACGCTGCACCTCACGGCCACGCACGGTCAGCGCCAGACGCGGCTGCTGCAGCCCATGCAGCGCGCCAGCGGCGCGGCGCCGCACGCTGTGCTGGGACGCGGCGCTGGACCAGGCCGCCGCCGCTTCGCCGGCATCTCCGCGCGCACGGGCCCGAGCGGTGGGTTTTACATGCGGGCCAGTTGCTGACCGAGGACTATTACGCCTTCAACAAGCTGGCCAAGGGCCTGATCGGCACCAACAACATCGACAGCAATTCGCGCCTGTGCATGATCAGCGCCGTGGCCGGCTACAAGAACACGCTGGGCGCCGACGCGCCGCCGGCCTGCTACGACGACCTGGACCAGGCCAGTGCGTGTTCATCGCCGGCATCAACGCCGCCTGGGCGCACCCCATGCTGTTCCGCCGGATCGAAGCCGCCACGCGCAACCCCGAGCAAAGATCATCGTCGTCGATCCGCGCCGCACCGATACCGCCGGCTGGCCGACCTCTAC
>CAVSCI010000007.1:0-244472 GCA_963726365.1 uncultured beta proteobacterium
GTGCCAGTGTCAACCCATCTGCACCGGGCATATGGATGTCGAGCAGCACCAGATCGAAACGTTCGCGGCGCAGCCACTCCAGCGCGTCGGCGGCGTTGGCAGCCTCGCCCGCCACCAAGACCCCGGGCGTTGCGCAGTCGCCCAGCAAGCGGCGAAGGCGCGAGCGGGCCAGGGCCTCATCATCGACGATCAGCACCTTGAGCGTCATGAGGCGACTCCGCTGGTGGGCAGTGGCACTTCGATCCGGACCTGGTAGACACCATCGACCAGCACGGTACGGAACGTGCCTTGAAGGTCATGCAGAAGGCTGAGCCGGTCCCGTACATTGTCGAGTGCCACGCCATGGCCGCGCCCCCCCCGCCCTGCGGGCACCGTGTTGGTCACCTTGATCACGGCCATTCTTGAGCGCCGCTCGGTGGAGATGCGGATCTCGGCGCCGGTGTCACTGGGCTCCACGCCGTGCTTCACGGCGTTCTCCACCAGCGGCTGAAGCAGCAGCGGCGGCAGCGTCGCGGCCCCGGCTGATTCATCAATTTTCCACTCGACCCGCAGCCGGCCGCCAAAGCGTGCCTCCTCGATCTCAAGGTAGTGGCGGGCCAAAGCGATTTCCTCTGCGAGGGTCACCGATTCACCCTGATCCACCAGGGCATGACGGAACAGTTCGGCCAGATCCTCCAGGATGACCTCTGCCCGCGCCGGTTCCTCGCGCACCAGCGCAATTGCCGTGTTCAAGGTGTTGAAAAGAAAATGCGGCCGGATGCGCGACTGCAATTCCGTCAGCCGGGCAGCGGTGCTGGCCGGCGTGCGACCCTTGGCGCGCCACACCAATGCGGCCACCAGCAGGCCTGCCAGCAACGCGCCTGAAAACGCGCTGGCGGTCCATGGCGCAGGTCCCGCGAACCCGGCCAGCGCCAACAGACCGCATCCATACAAGCCGGCCGCCGCCCCCAGGATCACCCCCGCCGAGTACTGCACCCAGCGCGGCCGTCGTGACAGGGGTCTCTTCAGACTGCAGGCCACGATCAGCCAGGCCAGCGTGGCCGGTAGCGCCCCACCGGTCACGATCGACGCGCGGGCCAGCCACTCCAGGAAGCTGCCCGTGCCGAACATCGCCGCCACGCCCGCCACCGCGACCACAAAAAGTACGGCGCGCAGAATCACCCCGACGTGGCAGGCGTCAAAGACCAGGATGCCGTCCCCACGTACCCGGGCCTGCTGAGCCTGCGCTGGGGTCAAATCCTGGAAGGTCGATAAAATTTGCAGATCTTTCATCCGGTAAACGGGCTAGATGCGCCATTATTGGTGACTTCCCGCTGTAACCCAACCCGCCGGCCCCGTTTGGCGTTCCCGCACCACATTCATGACCCAAAACCAATTCGACAAGAAATCCGAAGCCTGGTCGGCGCTGTTCTCCGAACCGATGAGTGATTTGGTCAAGCGCTACACCGCCAGCGTCTTCTTCGACAAGCGTCTGTGGCAGGCCGACATCGCCGGCAGCCTGGCCCACGCTGAAATGCTGGGCGCGCAGGGCATCATCAGTGCTGATGACCGCGCCGCCATCGAGCGCGGCATGGCACAGGTCACCGGCGAGATCGAATCCGGCGCCTTCGAGTGGAAGCTGGATCTGGAAGACGTGCACCTGAACATCGAGGCCCGCCTGACCCAGCTGGTGGGCGACGCCGGCAAGCGCCTGCACACCGGGCGCTCCCGAAATGACCAGGTCGCCACCGACGTGCGGCTGTGGCTGCGCGGCGAGATCGACCTGATCGACGGGCTGCTGACCGACCTGCAGAAGTCGCTGGTGGACGTGGCCGAGCAGCACGTCGAGACCATCCTGCCCGGCTTCACCCACCTGCAAGTGGCGCAACCCGTCAGCTTTGCCCACCACCTGCTGGCCTACGTGGAAATGTTCGCCCGCGACGCAGAGCGCATGGCCGACGTGCGCCGGCGCACCAACCGCCTGCCGCTGGGTTCTGCGGCGCTGGCTGGCACCACCTACCCGCTGGACCGCGAGCGCGTGGCCAAAACCCTGGGCATGGTCGATGCGCAAGGCCATCCGCAGGTCTGCCAGAACAGCCTGGACGGCGTGAGCGACCGTGACTTCGCGATCGAATTCACCGCCGCCGCAAGCATCTGCATGGTGCACATCAGCCGCTTCAGCGAAGAGCTGATTTTGTGGATGAGCCAGAACTTCGGCTTCATCCGCATCGCCGACCGTTTCACGACCGGCTCATCGATCATGCCGCAGAAGAAAAACCCCGACGTGCCCGAACTCGCGCGCGGCAAGACCGGCCGCGTGGTCGGCCACCTGATGGGCCTGATCACCCTTATGAAAGGCCAGCCGCTGGCCTACAACAAGGACAACCAGGAAGACAAGGAGCCGCTTTTCGACACCGTGGACACGCTGAAAGACACGCTGCGCATCTTTGCCGAAATGGTGGGCGGCCAGCTGAACCCCGCCACGGGCAAGAAGGAAGGCGGCATCACCGTCAATCCGATCGCCATGGAGCAGGCCGCGTCCAGGGGCTATGCCACCGCCACTGACCTGGCCGACTACCTGGTGAAAAAAGGCCTGCCCTTCCGCGACGCCCACGAAACCGTGGCCCACGCGGTCAAGGCCGCACAGAGCCACGCCTGCGACCTTTCCGAGTTGCCGCTGGCAGTGCTGCAGGGCTTCCATGCCTCGATTGAAAAGGACGTGTACGACTGTCTGAGCCTGCGCGGATCGCTGAACGCACGCAACACGCTGGGCGGGACAGCGCCGGCGCAGGTGCTGGCGCAGGTGGCGAGGCACCGGGCGCGGCTGGGGTGAAACACCTGAGCGAAAGCCGCACCCAAAGGCCTGCCCTCCACCCGGAGGGCTTTTTTTCGTCTTTCCCGGATCGAAGGCGCGGATACCTCTACATCTTTGCCATGGAAGACGAAAACGAGGCCCGGCGCAATGCGCTCGTCGCCGCCCTGCAAAAGCGCCTGCATCGCGCCAGCCGCAACCAAAGCCTGTTTGTGGTGCGCTGGAGCGTGGTTTCATGTTCCTGGAATCCAAATTTGGCGACATGAACTCCATATGTGTCGCCATGGCATTAGAACGAGAACATGTTTCATTGACGTGTCGTCGTCGGTGACATAAGCCGTTCACCTGTCAAGAGAACAAGCTTTTGCATCATGACCGACGCCGCCCCCGCTTGGCACCCCGAGGAGCCCCACAACCAGCTGCCCGCGCTGACCCGGCACACGAGCTGGAAAGCCGGGCCGTGCTCAAGGCCTGCAACCAGGACTCCGCTTTTCGATTGGTACAAAAAAAGGGGCAGGTCCGTTGAGACAATCAGCACGGCGTCCGGCGACGCACTGAAAATACTTCACTACTCATAGCAAGGTATGACCATTTCGCGCTGGGTACGGGCTATTTTTATCAACATTTCAGTGCCAACCACCTTTAGCGGCCCATCCAGCACTCAGTCCAGCCACTTTTGCAGGAACTGCGCCGACCCCAGGGCCGGGTCGAGCTGGTAGCCGGCGAAACCGGTGCGGCCGTACAGGCGCAGCGCGCTCGCATTGCCGGAAAGCACCTCCAGCGTCAGTTTGCAAGCCCCGCGCGTGCGGGCGATGCGTTCCACTTCCGCCAGCAGGCGTTCGCCCACGCGCCGGCCCCGGTGGCTGGACAGCACCACCACGTCGTGCACGTTCACCAGCGGCTGGCAGGCAAAGGTGGAGAAGCCCTCGAAGCAGTTGACCAGGCCCACGGGCTGGCCGACGTCACCCCCGGACCCCTCGAACGCCAGCACGCTGAAGGCCTGCGGGCGGGCGGCCAGTTCATGGACCAGGCGGGTGCGTGCCCTTTCCCCCAAGGGTGCGCCGCCGCCCGCAGGGTCGTGCGCATAGGCATCGAGCAGTACCACCAAGGCGCGGGCGTGGACGGGGTTGGCGTAGTCGGCCTGGAGGATCGAGAGCGAATCGGGCATGGTGCGGAACGGCGACTGCAAAGGGTCAAGCGTAACGGAGAATGGCGCCATGACAGACCGGCGATGGCGTACCGTGGCGGCTCCGGGCTCGGACCAGACGCTGGCGTGGGCGTCGTCCTACTACTGCCGGCGATGCTGGCCGTCCCCATGGCCCGCGATTTGAGGGTAAGCACAGCGACGGTGTTTGGGGCGTTTTCGCTGGCACTGGCGGTCTCGGCCCTGCTGGGGCCCCTGGCCGGGCGGGCCATCGACCGCTGGGGCGGGCGCCCGGTTTTGCTGGGCACCAACCTGGTCTTCGCGGCGGGCCTGGGCATGCTGGCGCGGGCGCGCTGTGAATCTCGACGGCGCTGGGTCTGGCGGCCTTCGGCCTGCTGATGCTGCTGCGCCACCGCCCGCCGGAAGGCTGAGCGCGCGAGCGCATGGAAGGCAAACGCTGGCAGAAAGCGGTATCCTCCTGCGAAATTCACCCAACTGAGCGCAGCATGGACGGCTCCCGTTTTCGTTTCCTGAAAGTCAGCACGGCCTTGGCCGTGACCGCGCTTTTGCTGGCTTGCGGCACGCGTCCCGTGGCCGTGCCAACGCCTGTCGCGGCGGCGCCCGCCACTTTGTCCGACGAACAGAGCCGCAGCGTCACCGTGTATGCGCTGGGTTTGGTCGGCACACCGTACCGGTACGGCGGCAATACGCCTGAATCGGGCTTCGACTGCAGCGGCCTGATCGGCCATGTGTACCAGTTGCAGGCCGGGCTGGCCGCGCCGCGCACCGTGGCCACCCTGGAGGGCTGGGGGCAGCAGGTACCGGCCAGCCAGTTGCGCGCCGGTGATCTGGTGTTGTTCGGCAATGGCGGCGCACCCACCCATGCCGGCATCTATGTGGACGAAGGTCGTTTCGTGCATGCACCCTCCACGGGTGGCAAGGTGCGCATGGATCGACTGACCGCCCCCCATTGGGCCCGCCAGCAGATCGCCTACCGGCGTCCCTGAGGCTCAATCCTGGGGCGACCGGCGCCTACTTGGCGCCCGCTCGCTAGACCCGCAACTCTAATCTTTGCTGCGCTGCAACAAATTTCCGCACAAACCTCGGGTTTTCCCTATAATTCACCTCATGTTGCACTGCAGCATAAATAGCGGGACCCGCCTTTATCTGAGCAGGCACCCGAACAGCCCCATCACTTAAGGAAATCGACATGAAAAACACCGCTGAACAATTCACCGCCACCCACAAAGCTACCCTGCAAGCACTGCAAGGCTTCACCACCCAGGCTTTTGCTGGCATGGAAAAGCTGGTCGAGCTGAACATGGCTGCCTCCAAGGCAATGATGGAAGAGTCCTTCAGCCACACCCAGGCAATGCTGGCTGCCAAGGACCCGAAAGAACTGCTGGCCCTGCAAGCCGGACTGATCGCGCCCTTGGCTGACAAGACGACCTCCTACGCCCAGCACGTCCAGGCCATCGTGACCGGCAGCACCGCCGACCTCGCCAAGGCCATGGAAGCCAAGACGGTTGAAGCCCAGAAAGCCTTTGACGGCGTGTTGGAAAACCTGACCAAGAACGCTCCCGCCGGCAGCGAAACCGCCGTGGCCGCTTTCAAGAACGCCCTGACCGCCGGTCAGAACGCCATCGAGACCGCTCAGGCGCAAGCCAAGAAGGCCGTTGAAACCGCACAGGCCACCTTCAACGCTGCGGCCACGCAAGCCGCCGACGCCGTCAAGAAGGCGGCCACGGTCTGATGACCCACTGACTGCCTTCGGGTGGTTCGCACGAAAACGGCGCCCTCGGGTGCCGTTTTTTTTGGCCGCGGCGGCGACCGGCTGCAGGAACAGCAAGCGCGAATGCGTGTTCCTGTTCAACGCCGACCTGCCGCCCGGCGTGCGTTGCCAGTTGCAGGCGCGCCGGCATTTCCGCGCGCCCCGGAGCGTGCACGCCAGCGTCTGGTGCGCACAGAATGGGCTGGGCGACCGCGTGCCGGTGGGCTTCATTGAAGGCGCCGGGCGCGCGCTGGTTGACGTGGACTGCCAGACCATCGACGAAATCCGGCTGGAAGTGCGCAACGCAGGCGTCAGGCCCATGGTTCACAAATAAATTCAATCCGGTTTGGCAGGTTTCAAACACGGGTCGCGCCCGTCCCGCTACCATGCGGGCAGCGCCACCGATGCCCACTCAAGAACCACCCGGAGACCCACCATGACCGTCATCACCAATATCGAAGACCTCCGCGTTCTGGCGCAAAAACGCGTGCCGCGCATGTTCTACGACTACGCCGATTCCGGCAGCTGGACCGAGAGCACCTACCGCGCGAACGAGACCGACTTCCAGAAGATCAAGCTGCGCCAGCGCGTGGCGATCAACATGGAAAACCGCAGCACCCGCACGCAGATGATCGGCCAGGACGTTGCCATGCCCGTGGCGCTGGCCCCGGTCGGCCTGACCGGCATGCAGCACGCCGATGGCGAGATCCTGGCGGCGCGCGCCGCAAAAAAATTCGGCGTGCCCTTCACCCTGTCGACCATGAGCATCTGCTCCATTGAGGACGTGGCCGCCGGCACCGACGGCCACCCGTTCTGGTTTCAGGTCTACGTGATCCGCGACCGCCAGTTCATGGAGCGCCTGATCGACCGGGCCAAGGCAGCGAAGTGCTCCGCGCTGGTGCTGACGCTGGACCTGCAGATCATCGGCCAGCGCCACAAGGACCTCAAAAACGGGCTGAGCGCGCCGCCCAAGCTGACGATTCCCAACATCCTGAACATGGCGACCAAGCCGCGCTGGGGTCTGGGCATGCTGGGCACCAAGCGCCGTTATTTCGGCAACATCGTCGGGCATGTCGGTGGCGTGGATGACATGGGCTCGCTGTCGGAATGGTCGGGCAAGCAGTTCGACCCGACGCTGAACTGGGCCGATGTGGAATGGATCAAGAGGCGCTGGGGCGGCAAGCTGATCCTCAAGGGAATCCAGGATGTGGAAGACGCGCGGCTGGCCGTGAATTCGGGCGCCGACGCGCTGATCGTCAGCAACCACGGCGGGCGCCAGCTCGACGGGGCTGAGACCAGCATCCGTGCACTGCCGGCCATCGTCGATGCCGTGGGACGGGACATCGAGATCCACATGGACGGCGGCATCCGCTCCGGGCAGGACGTGCTCAAGGCCCGCGCGCTGGGCGCCAAGGGCGTGTACATCGGCCGCGCCTTCATCTACGGCCTGGGCGCCATGGGCGAGGCCGGCGTGACCAAGGCGCTGGAGATCATCCACAAGGAGCTGGACATCACCATGGCGCTGTGCGGCCAGACCGACATCGAGAAGATTGACAAGGGCATCCTGCTGCCGGGCACCTACCCGGTCTGAACCGGGGCCCTGACGCGCTCAGTGGCTGCCGGCTGGGTAGGGCGGAATCGTCTTGAGGTAGGCGTACAGGGCCGGCAGGTCCACGTCGTCCATCTTTCCGATCGATTCAAACGGCATCACCTGGATCACCGTGCCGTCCGGGCGCCGGCCACTGCGCATCATCGCCACGAACTGGGCTTCATCCTTGTAGCGCACCATCGCGCTGCCTGCGCCGGGCGTCAGGTTGGCGGCCGCCGGCCAGTCGGGTGGCCCCCCCGGAATCTTGCCGCCCGACAGATGGTCACCATGGCAGCCAATGCACATGTTGGCCACGTAGGCGCCGTGCGCCACCGTGACGCCAGTCGCCACGGTCTGGGCTGGCGGCAGCCCATGATTGATGCGCTGCGCCGCATCCGGGATCACGTCGAAGCCATACATCACCCAGGCCGGCAACGGCAACTCCACCACGGCTTTGCCACCGCCCTTGACCGGCGTCAGACTGCGGGCGTAAGCCACCAGGGCGGCCAGGTCGACGTCGGTGAAACGGTTGTAGTCCTCGCTGGGCATGACCAGGGCAGGCCGGCCATCGGGCTTGACGCCATGACGGATGGTGCGAACCCAGTCCACCGGCTGGTAGTTCGCTACCACGCCTGCGGGTGTGATGTTGGGCCCGGCGATGTGCGTTCCCTTGCCGTCGTTGACGAAACTGCGCCCGGCACCATCCACACCATGACATTCCGTGCAGCCGCGCGACTCGAACAAATACCTGCCTCGAGCCAGGGCCTGCGTGCCGCTCGCATAGGCGACTGCCGTGACCGGGACGCTGATCTGCCGCATGCGCTTGCGTTCGGCCATTTGTTGACCGACGATCGCCGCGCCCATGGCCGCCAACCCCAACACCGCGATCGCGCCTGACGTCCATTTGATCCAGCGTTTCATTTCTTGACTCTCCTCAAGAAACTCAGCCTAACGGGTCCATGCCGGTTTGGCAAGCCAGGCGGACGCCCGCGCCAGAACTCCAGTCCTAAAGTGCCGGCGGAGACACCTGGCTGTGCCACCAGAGCCGGCAGGTCTGGCACAGGCCGGCCTCGTTGAAGTCAGCCGTCAGCACGCCGTCGAGCGTCAGGCGGGGCAGCGGGTCGCCACTCTGGCGTGGCAAAAGGTGGGTGCCGGAGGATGCTGCCCAGATCCGGAAAAGCTCCTCGGAGGCGACCTGGTAGGTCACATGCCAATGCGCAACGCCGCCGCGCTCCGTGCTGGCGAGCACTGTGAAGTCCAACTGGATGTCTTCCTGCAGCTTCACGCGCTGCCAGTATTCGGCGATGGCGGCGTGACCGCGCTGCTCGGCAAACGGCGTGTTGTGATACACCGCGTCGGGTGCAAACAGGCTGCAAAGCAGGTGTTCATCGCGTTGCTGCCAGGCGGCCTGGTAGCCGCGCATGAAGGCTTGAATATCCACGGTGTTTCTTTCCTCGTCATCGCGGCGCGACAGCGTCCGCTTCAATCTGCCGGGCCAGCAGTTCAGCCCAGGCCGCATAGACCGGTGGCCCGGGGTGAAAGCCATCGTGTGCCATGTGCGAACGGTCCTGCTTCACATCCAGCGGCACCCAGGTGCAGCCAGGGGCTGTCCGCGCGAACGCACGCAGGGCCGCGTTGTAGCGCAGCGCCTGCGCACCCAGGTAGGCACGCAGTGGCTGCGGCAGCGCGGGGAACAGGTGCATGGGCGGCAGGGCCGACAGCAGGATTCGCTTTGCGCCGAATTCCTCGCGCAAAAGGGTCACCAGCCGCGCCTGGTCGATCATCCAGCGACGCGGGCTGCGACCACCGGTCACATCGTTGACGCCCAGCGATGTCACCACCACATCGAACGGCTCGCGCTCCAGCGGCGCCAGCATCTGCAAGGTGTCTTGTGTGGTGGCGCCGGTGCGGGCGATCAGCTTCCACGTCAGGTCAAACCGGGGCAGCAGCGCCTGGACGAGTTGCCCGGCAAGCGCTTCGCCCTGTGTGGCGGCCCCCACGCCGGCCGCAGCCGAGTCCCCGAGAATCAGCAAGCGCAGCGCCGGCCCCGTGCCAACCCGCCCGGCCCGCGGTCCGGGTGGTTCGGGCAGCGCCGGCGTGACGCGGCGCACATGGCGGCCCTGCAGCAGGAGCAGGGGCCCGAGGGCGATCGTGGCAGCAAGGTGTTTCATGGGGGAAGAGGTCGCCCGGAATGATCCCGACTTGATAGCGGAACATGACCCTGCGACGCTGGCAATTTGCCATTATTTCTCATTTCTTTGCATTCCCGCCACGAGGATGCCATCTGCGCTGGTGCCGCAGCGCCCATTCCGGATCTTCTGTGTCGATGAGTTGTTCCGCTCCCCTGTTGACATGGGTCAATTTCAAACAGGCAAGATCGGGGGAGACTGCTCTTTGTGACGACTTCATGACGTTTTCATGAATATTGCCCGGATACCGTTCAGCTCGTCGCGACGCCACCGCGCCTGCCCAACCCAGTTCCCAGAAGGATTCCCGATGTTCAGCAGTCTCATGCCCCAGCGCAAGGAGTTCTACGAACTGCTTGCGGCCCACTCGGACCGCGTCGTTGCCGGTGCCAATGCGACCTTGCGCCTGGTCAACAGCCTGGGGCTGGGGTCGGAAGACACGGCCGCACTGGTGGCCGAGGTCAACATGAACGAAAAAAGCGCCGACAAGATCAAGGCCGAACTGATCGCGCTGCTGCACAAGTCCTTCACCACGCCGATCAACCGCGACCAGATCCACACCCTGACGATCGAGCTCGACAACGTCGTCAATGCGCTCCAGGACGTGGCCAATGCCGTGGGCATGTACAGCATCAAGGAGTCCACCCCCGAAGCCCGCGAGATGGCTTCGCTGGGAGCCGACGCCTGCATGCGACTGAACCGCGCCGTGATGGCCCTGCCGCACAAGAACCGCAACGAGGAAACCGTCAACCTGTGCAAGGAGATCGACGCGATCGAATCGCAGGCCGACCGGGTGCAGCGCAAGGCCATCGGCCAGCTGTTCGAAGGCGAGTGCACCATCTGGTGGGCCATGAAGATGCGCGAGTTCTACTCGCTGCAGGAAAACGTGCTGGACCGCTGCGAGGACGCGGCCAAGACGATCGAAGAAATCCTCATCGAAAACACCTGACAGGACCCCGCGTGGAACACATCACCATCAGCCTCTGGTCGCTGGCGCTGCTGATCGCGGTGGCCCTGGCCTTCGACTTCATGAACGGCTTTCATGACGGTGCCAACTCGATCTCGACCATCGTCGCCACAGGCGCGCTGACGCCGAAGCAGGCGGTGGTGTTTGCAGCCTTCTTCAATTTTGCAGCCCTGTGGATTTTCGAGTTGAAAGTGGCAGCGACGATTGGCAAAGGAACAGTGGACCCGGCACTGGTGGACCACTTCGTGATCTTCGGCGCACTCATGGGAGCCCTGGCCTGGAACATCATCACCTGGTACTACGGCATCCCCTCGTCGTCGTCGCATGCGCTGGTCGGCGGGCTGGTGGGCGCCACGGTGGTCAAGGCCGGCGGCCTGACGCCCATCGTCTGGAGCGGCTTCGGCAAGATCCTGATCTTCATCATCATCTCGCCGCTGGTCGGCTTTCTGATCGGCGGGCTGCTCATGGTGCTGGTGGCCTGGGTGTTCCGCGACCGCTCGCCCTACCAGGCGGGCAAATGGTTCAAGAGCGGCCAACTGTTCGCCGCGGCGGCCTACAGCCTGGGGCATGGCGGCAACGACGCGCAAAAGACCATCGGCATCGTCTGGCTGCTGCTGATCACGGCGGGCGCGTCCACCACGGACGTCAGGACGCTGCCGATGTGGGTGGTGTATGCCTGCTATGGCGCCATCGCCTGGGGCACCTACCTGGGCGGCTGGCGCATCGTGAAGACGATGGGCACCAAGATCACCCGGCTCAATTCGGTCAGTGGCTCGTGCGCCTCCATGGGCGGCGCGATCAGCCTGGGCCTGGCCACGCTGGGCGGCATTCCGGTGTCGACCACGCACACCATCACCGGCGCCATCGTCGGCGTCGGCGCCGCGCAGGACGTGAAAGCCGTGCGCTGGGCCATCACCTTCAATCTGGTGGTCGCCTGGGTCCTGACGATTCCGGCCTCCGGCCTGATCGCCGCGCTGTTCTGGTACGTCGGTCGCAGCTTCCTGTAGCCCGTCCTGGCCCTCCATGAAAACCGACTGCAGGAACCTCCCCCATGCTCAATAACGTCATGCCGCAACGCGGCGTCTTCTTCAGCCTCCTGACGTCCCACACCGACCGCATGGTGGCCGCCGCCAATGCCACCCTGCGGCTGATCAGCGGCCTGGGCAACCCGGGTGTGGACAGCGCCGCGCTGATTGACGAGGTCAACCTGAACGAGACCAGTGCCGACGCCCTCAAGGCCGAGTTGATTCACCTGCTCTACGAGTCTTTCACCACGCCGATCAACCGCGACCAGATCCACACCCTGGCACTCGATCTCGATCGCGTGGTCGACTCCCTGCAAAGTGTCGCCAACTCGATTGACACCCACCGCATCGCCGACTCGACCCCGCAGGCGCGCGAAATGGCCTCGCTCGGCGCTGATGCCTGCATCCGCCTGAACCGGGCCGTGATCGCGCTGGAAGGCCGGGAGCGGGTGCCCGAGATCCTCAAGCAATGCCAGGAGGTGGATGACATCGAGGCTCGCGCCGTCGAGGTCATGCGGCTGGCCATCACGCAACTGTTCGAAAAGGAAGGCGACGAGGCCGCCGCCTGGCATGCCATGAAGATGCGCGGCTTCTATTTCATGCAGGAAGCCGTGCTGGACAACTGCAAGCGCGCCGCCAAGACCCTCGAGGAGATTCTTCTGGAAAACGCCTGAACCGCAATTCAGGCCGTCCCGTTTTTCCGTTTTTTCGCCGGGACCGGGACAGAAACAGGAAACGCGGCCGGTGACGACAGCGTGGGACGGCTCACCAGGCGCGCGCGTTTCTTGCCGTCCGATTTGATGACGATCCATGGCGCCTCGCTGCTGTCCGTGGCGGCAAACATCACCTCCTTGACTGCGGTGTAGTCATCCCATTTGTTCAGCGAGGCGGTATCCACCGGGCTGTGTTTCCATTGTTTCAGAGGGTCGGTTTCGCGCTGCCGGAAGCGCCGTTGCTGCTCTTCGCGACTGACCGAAAACCAGAACTTGATAAGTCTGATCCCGCTGCGGACCAACTGCCGCTCAAATTCCGGCGCCTGGCGCAGGTAATCCTGGTACTCCGCGTCGGTGCAAAAGCCCATGACACGCTCCACGCCGGCACGGTTGTGCCAGGAGCGGTCGAACAGCACGATCTCGCCCGCCGTCGGCAAATGCTGCACATAGCGCTGGAAATACCACTGCCCCATTTCCAGCTCGCTCGGCTTCTCCAGTGCCACGACCCGTGCGCCCCGGGGATTGAGGTGTTCCATCATGCGTTTGATGGTGCCGCCCTTGCCCGCGGCGTCGCGCCCCTCGAACAACACCACCACCCGCTGGTTGTGGGCCCTGATCCAGCGCCACATCTTGAGCAACTCGAGCTGCAGCCGGTATTTCTGCACCTCATACGACTGGGTCGACATCCGGTTCTTGTAGGGATAGGCGCCCGGACGCGGGTCTTTGGTGAGCTCCAGGTCGGGAACCTGCTGGGCGGGGCCGTTGCGGCGCCGCGAATCCAGTTCCGCCTTGAGCGCCTTCTGGATCAACCTAGCATCGGCGGGGGCCACGTTGCGCAGGGTCTCGCGCAGCAACCGGGCTTGCTCTTCCTTGCTGCGCGCCGGATGCGTCAAGGCATAGCGCAAGGCCTCGACACGCCCGACCTGGCGCGACGCAATGATCTCCTGTGCCACCAGGGGCGAAGGGACGAGCTGCCGGGTGTCGCCCTTTTTCCGGGCCACGAGCTTCATCTTGGTCTTCCCCGGCACGGCCTTCGTCGCCAACCTGGCGACGCCTGCCTTGGCTGGCGCATGGGAACGCTTATTACCCGGACGGCCTTAAGCCTTCGAGGGCACTTTTGAACGCCGCGACGAGGTGTTGGTCATTTCCTGGGCCCGCATTTGTGACTTAACCGTGACGACTTGATGACGACTCCACGACAATCTTGACACAAATCAACGGCACAGGCCAGTGATCGGCCTTACCCTTCGAGCTTGCGCCCGGGGTCTTGAGGAAGCACTCTGTTCCCCGGGATTTCGCGCTCTTGCCGGGAATGATTCGACGCTGCGTCTGCCTGAGATGAACCCTCAAAACGAATCCCTCCCTGCGGCTGACCCGCCCCGCCTGGCGTTCCTGCGACGCTGGGCGCCGGGTCTGGTCACATTGTTGAATTACCGGCGCGCCTGGTTCGTCAGCGACCTGATCGCCGGACTGGTCCTGACGGCGATCCTGGTGCCCGTCGGCATGGGCTATGCCGAAGCTTCGGGCGTGCCGGCCATCAACGGGCTCTACGCCACCATCATCCCGCTGTTCGCCTACGCCCTGTTCGGGCCCAGCCGCATCATGGTGCTGGGGCCCGATTCCACGCTGGCCGCGGTGATTGCGGCGCTGATCCTGCCCCTGGCCACCGGGAGTGCGACGCACGCGGTCGCGCTCGCGGGCGTGCTGGCCCTGCTGTCGGGTGCCTGCTCGCTGCTGATAGGCTTCGCGCGCCTGGGCCTGATCGCCGACCTGCTGTCCAAACCGATCCGCATCGGCTTCCTGAACGCCATCGCGCTCACGGTGCTGATCGGACAGCTGCCCAAAGTCTTCGGCTTCTCCGTCAAGGCCGACGACCTGCCGGAAAAAACCATGACGCTGATTCAGGGCATTGCCGACGGCCGCACCAACGCCGTGGCACTGATGATTGGTGCGGCAAGTCTGGCGCTCATCCTCGGCGTCAAGCGGTACCGGCCGAAATGGCCCGGCATCCTGATTGCGGTGATGCTGGCCACCGGGGTGTCGACCTTGCTGGACCTGGGTGTCACCGCCCACATCTCCGTGCTGGGCAAGCTGCCCCACGGGCTGCCAGCACTTCAGATCCCCGACGTAACGATGCAGGAAATACTGCAGTTGATGCCCGGTGCCGTCATCATTTCACTGCTGTCTTTTGCCGACACCAGCGTGCTGTCACGCGCCCTGGCGCAGCGCGGGGGCTACCCGGTCAGCCAGAACCAGGAAATGATCGCCCTGGGCGCGGCCAACATCGCCTCCGGGCTTTTTCAGGGTTTCTCAATCAGCAGCAGCGCATCGCGCACGCCGGTGGCGGAGGCGGCCGGCGCCAGGACACAGGTGACGGGTCTGGTCGGAGCCTTGGCGATCGCCCTGCTGCTGATGTTCGGGCCCGCGCTGCTGCAAGGCCTGCCCAGCGCCGTACTGGGCGCCATCGTCATTGCGGCCTGCCTGTCCTTTGCCGACCTCCCTGGCATGTGGGAGATGTATCACTTGCGGCGGACGGAGTTCGCACTGTCGGTTACCAGTTTTCTGGGCGTGGCCTTCGTGGGCGTAATCGAGGGCATCTTCATCACCATCGCCCTGGCGCTGCTGGTGCTGGTGTGGAATGCATGGCACCCGCATTCTGCGATCCTGGCGCGCGTCGATGGCGCCAAGGGCTACCACGACATCAGCCGCCACCCCGAGGGCCGGCTGGTACCGGGCCTGGTGCTGTTTCGCTGGGACGCCCAGCTGTTCTTTGCCAATGCGGAACTGTTCCGCGAACAGGTCCTGCACGCAGTCGCCGTCTCCCCAGCGCCGGTTCGCTGGGTCGTGGTGGCATCCGATGCAATCACCGATGTCGACATCACGGCCGCCGACGTGCTGGTCAAGCTGCATGGTGAACTGCAGGATCAGGGTATATCGCTGTGGTTCGCCGGTATGAAAGGCCCTGTGAAAGATCGATTGAAGCACTACGGCACCCTGAACACAATCGGGCACGAGATCTTCAGCCCCACCGTGGGCAGCGCGGTCAACCTGTACCGGACCAACAATGAGGTCGACTGGAAGGACTGGGACGAGACGTGAAAGCGCGCCTCGCGTGGCACCGCAGTGCGCCAGCGCGTCGGTCCGGCCCCCGAGCGGACTGTATGAACATTGATCTCGATCAAGCCGTCACCTGGGACGGGTGACCAGAATAAACGAAGAATGAGGGGCGGAGGGTTGGTGACAGCGCTCAATTTCGCCGCTGGTAAATGCCCGCCTCACGAGATGCATCATGAAAACCGTATCCCACCCGAAACCCGCCGCTGGCTGGGACATGCTTCGCGGGCCGCCCGACTTCTCTTTGGTCTTGGGTGGGCCGTTGTTCCAGCTTCTTCGTCGCGCCCATCTGGCCGATGACGCTTTGTTGATGGTGCGTCGGCGCATCCTTGTCAGTGCGCTGCTGGCCTGGTTTCCGCTCCTGTTTCTTTCAGCGATGGGCGGTGAGTTGTGGGCCGGCGATGCGGCGGTGCCGTTCCTGAAAGACGCGGAAGTCCACATCCGCTTCCTGGTCTCCCTGCCCCTGCTGGTCCTCGCCGAACTGGTGGTCCATCAACGGATGCGGCCTCTGGTCCAGCAATTCATCGAGCGCAACCTGATCCCGGACGACGCGATGCCCAGGTTCGAGGCGGCGATCGGGTCAGCGGCGCGCCTTCGCAACTCAGTGTTCGCCGAGTTGCTGCTGATTGCCTTTGTCTATGCCGTTGGCATTGGCGTTGTCTGGCGCAATTTCGTCGCGCTCGACGCGGTGACCTGGTATGCCACGCCGTCGCTTGACGGGCCGTCGCTCACATGGGCCGGACTTTGGTACCTCGGCATCAGCCTGCCGCTGTTCCAGTTCTTGCTGCTGCGCTGGTACTTCCGGCTGTTCATCTGGGCGCGCCTGCTCTGGCAGGTGTCCCGCATCGAGCTGAGCCTGATACCGACCCATCCGGATCGCCTCGGTGGCCTGAGTTTTGTCGCCGGGCAGGTGTACGCTTTTGCGGTCCTCGCCGTGGCCCATGGCGCACTGCTGGCCGGCAACCTGGCCAATCGCATCTTCTTCATGGGCGCCAGCCTGCCGCAATACAAGGCCGAGATTGCCGTCGTGGTCGTCTTCATGTTGTGCATCGTCCTGGGTCCGCTGCTGGTCTTCACGCCACAGCTATCGCAGGTCAAACGCAGTGGCCTGCGTGCGTACGGAACCCTGGCCGAGCGCTACGTGCGCGAGTTCGACACCAAGTGGCTGCGAGGCGGTGCGCCCGCCGATGAGCCCCTCGTGGGCAGCGCGGACATTCAGTCGCTGGCCGACCTCGGCAACAGCTTCGACGTGGTGCAGGACATGCGCATCGTTCCCGTTACCCGGGATGCGCTGCTGCGCCTTGTCGGTGCCACACTGGCGCCGATCGTGCCACTCGCGCTGACCATGATGTCCCTGGAAGATCTGTTGAAAAAGCTGATGGGTGTACTCTTCTGACCGGAGAAATCAATCGTGAATGAAAACAGGATTCAACGTTATGCCGTCATCGACGCCGGCACCAATTCGATCAAGTTCCACATGGCCGAGCGCCTGTCTGACGGAACATGGAAAACCGTCGTGGACCGTGCCGAAGTCACTCGCATGGGCGAAGGCTTCGGGCAGGAGCGTGTGATCACACCGGCCGCGCTCGAGCGCGCGGTGACGGCGATCCAGGGCATGGTCGATGAAGCAAAGCGGCACAACGTGCAAGCCCTCGCTGCAGTAGGCACGGCCGGCCTGCGCATCGCATCAAATGGCCCGGACATCGTGGCCGCGATTGCCAGGCGCACCGGTGTGTCGATCGAGGTGATTTCCGGCGAGGACGAAGGCCGCTTGGCCTATCTGGGCGCGCGCTCCGGACTGGGTGCCTTCTCCGGCTCGCTGGTCGTGTTCGATACCGGTGGTGGCAGTTCGCAGTTCACTTTCGGGCACGGCTCCCGGGTGGATGAACGCTTCAGCGTAGAAGTCGGTGCAGTGAAGTACACCGAGCGCTTCCACTTGGACCAAGTTGTATCTCCCGAGACACTGCGTGACGCCAGGAACGCCATCGGCGCCGACCTGTCACGCATCGACGGGCGCACGTCGCCCGACCAGCTCGTGGCCATGGGCGGCGTGGTGACCAACATCACCGCGGTCAAGCATCGGCTCGCGACCTACGATCCGACTGTCGTGCAGGGCACCGTGCTCGACCGCGCCGAGATCGACCGGCAGATCGAGCTGTACCGGGCTCAGGATGCCGCCGCGCGGCGCACCATCGTCGGCCTGCAGCCCAAGCGCGAAGAAGTCATCCTGGCCGGCGCCTGCATCGTGCGCACGGTCATGGAGAAGCTGGGCAAGGAGACCCTCACCGTGAGCGATCGCGGCCTGCGCCATGGCGTGCTGGCCGAGCGTTTCGGAACCTGACGTTCCTCAGTTCGCGAACAAGCAACGTTGAACCCGGCATATTTTTTATACATAGGAGATAAACATGGCGACCGAAGCAGACACCAAGATCCCCGTACCCGCATCAGCGGCCAAGCGTGCGAAGCCAGCGACGGCCGCGAAGGCCGTAGCAGCCCTGCGGAAAGCCGCGGCCCCCCGGAGCGCGCCAAAGCCGGCCAAACCAGCACTGGCCAAACCTCTGTCTCGCGAGAAACTCGACGAAATGTTCAAGCTCGTGAAGGGTGCGACCAGCGTTGAACTGAAGTTGTCGGTGCCGGTCGGCGCCGGTAGCGCGACGGTGAAAGGCCTCGGATTCGACCCGGTCGAGGCGCAGCCACGGCAGGCCTTCTTCTTCGACACACCCGATCTCGCCTTGAACAAGGCCGGCGTCGTCGTTCGCGCGCGTCGGATTCAGGGCGGGGACGGCGATACGGTCGTCAAGCTGCGCCCGGTGGATCCATCCACTATCGATCCTGACCTTCGCCGCTCGGCGGCCTTCAAGATCGAGGTGGATGCGATGCCGGGCGGGTTCGTCTGCTCGGCATCGTTCAAGGGCACCTGCACCGGCCAGGAGGTCCGCGACGTGGCCTCGGGCGGAATGCCTTTGCGCAAGCTGTTTTCCAAGGAACAGCGCGCCTTTTATGACGCGCACGCGCCGGCCGGTCTCACGATGGACAAACTGGTCCTCCTGGGTCCTACCTTCGTGCTCAAGGCCAAGCACCAGCCGAAGGCGAAGGAGTTTGACCGTCCGATCGCCCTGGAAGTGTGGATCTATCCGGATGGATCAATGATCATTGAAGTCTCCACCAAGTGCCTTCCGAAAGAGACCTACAAGGTCGTCTACGACTTCAAGGACTACCTGACCCGAAACGGCATCGCGCTCCTCGTCGACCAATCGGCGAAGACCAAGACCGCACTGGAGTTCTATACCGCAAGGCTCAGGTCCGCCGGCTAAGCGACCGCCAACGCCGACAGGAAACGGCAGAACCCCTGCGTGCCGAAGATCGACCCTCGCGTGCAACAACCGTCCGAAGAACCGGAGCGAACACCGCTCCCGAGCCAGCCCGCACTGCTGCGGGGCTGGCAGCGGTGGTTGCCGGGTTTGCAGACCCTGCGCGATTACGAGCTGGCCTGGTTACGCCATGACATCGTGGCGGGCTTGGTGTTGACGACCATGCTGGTACCCGTCGGGATCGCCTATGCGGTGGCATCCGGCGTGCCGGGCATCTATGGCCTGTATGCGACCATCGTTCCGCTGCTGGCCTATGCGCTGTTTGGTCCCAGTCGCATCCTGGTGCTGGGCCCGGATTCGTCGCTGGCGGCGGTGATTCTGGCGGTGATCCTGCCGCTGTCCGGTGGTGACCCTCATCGTGCCATCGCCCTGGCCGCCGCTATGGCCGTCGTGTCGGGACTCGTGTGCATCGTGGCCGGCCTGGCGCGCCTGGGCTTCATCACCGAGCTGCTCTCCAAGCCGATCCGCTACGGCTACATGAACGGCATCGCGCTCACCGTGCTGATCAGCCAGTTGCCGAAGCTGTTCGGCTTTTCGGTCGAGAGTGACGGATTGCTGCAAGACCTGGTGGCTATTCCCAAAGCCATACTGGACGGAATGACCCACTGGATCACGTTCAGCGTTGGCGCCGGCACCCTGGCCGCGATCCTGCTGCTCAAGCGCCGCCCGCGCCTGCCGGGCATCCTGCTCGCCGTGGTGGGTGCCACCGTTGTCGTGGGGGTGCTGGACCTTGGCGCAAACGCCGGGGTGCCGGTGCTGGGTTCGCTGCCGCAAGGTCTGCCGGCGTTCGCCTTCCCCTGGATCACCAGCGCGGATATCGTCCCGGTGCTGATCGGCGGTTGTGCCGTCGCGCTGGTTTCGTTCGCCGACACCAGCGTGTTGTCGCGCGTCTATGCGGCCAGGACCCGGACCTGGGTCGACCCGAACCAGGAGATGGTGGGGCTTGGCGTTGCCAATCTGGCCGCCGGGCTGTTTCAGGGCTTTCCCATCAGCAGCTCGTTCCTCACGCACGCCGGTGGCGGAGGCAGCGGGCGCCAGAACGCAGCTGACCGGCGTGGTCGGCGCACTGGCCGTCGCACTGTTGCTGGTCGCGGCGCCCACGCTGCTGCAGAACCTGCCGACCAGCGCCCTGGCCGCTGTCGTGATCGCGTCGGCCATCGGCCTGATCGAGGTCACCGACCTGCGGCGCATCTATCGCATCCAGCGCTGGGAGTTCTGGCTGTCGCTTGCCTGCACCGCCGGCGTTGCAGTCCTGGGCGCGATTCCCGGCATCGGCCTGGCCATCGTCATGGCGGTCATCGAGTTTCTGTGGGATGGCTGGCGCCCCTACTCCGCGGTGCTGGGCCGCGCCGACGGTGTGAAGGGCTACCACGACATCAGCCGCTATCCCGATGCGCGCCGGATCCCCGGCCTGGTGCTGTTCCGCTGGGATGCGCCCCTTTTCTTTGCCAACGCCGAGTGGTTCCACGACCGCGTGCAGGACGCGATTGCAACATCGCCGACCCCGGTACGCTGGGTGGTGGTCGCCGCGGAGCCGGTCACCAGTGTGGACGTGACCTCCGCCGACATGCTGGCCGAACTGGACGAGCAATTGCAGGCCGCCGGCATCGAGCTGTGCTTTGCCGCGATGAAGGACCCGGTCAAGGACAAGCTGAAGCGGTTTGGCCTTTTTTCACGGCTGGGCGAAGAGACCTTTTTCCCGACCGTGGGCTCGGCCGTCAGCAGTTACCTCAAGACGCACCCGGTGGAATGGGATGACTGGGAGGACCGGATTCCCTGAATTCGTGGATCGCGCAAGCACGCTTCATTTCATGAACAACAGGTAGTTGAGTAGCAGGGCCGTGATCAGCGCCCCGGCCATGGGCACGCTGGTGCGCTTGACCAGCACGAAGGGCGAAATCTTCGCGATGCCGGAGCAGGCAATGATCACGGCCGCAATCGGCGACACGGTTCGGCCAATGCTGGAGGCGAGTTGCATCGGCAGCAGCATGGTGACCGCGGGCACGCCAAACTTTGCCGCCACGGCGGGTGCCAGGGTCGAAAAGCTCAGGAAGGCCGCGTTGCCGGAGCCCATGATGACGGAAGCCACCACGATGAGACCGACCATCACCAGCGTCATCAGGCCGCTGCCGATGCCGGCATTGCTGGCCGAATGCAGCAAGGTGTCGATCGCGCCGATGGCCTTCAAGGATTCGGCAAAGAACTCGGCACAAACGATGAGCGCCACCACCGGGCCGAACACCTTGCCCATCCCGTCGAGGAAGCTGGAAAAACCGGCCAGCGAGGTGCGCACGTCGCGCGAGCGCAGCAGCTCGCACGCCATGCCGGCAAATACCGACAGCAGCATCGCAACCTCCACGCTCATCTTGATATTGCTGACCAGCAGCTTGGAGAAAGTCATCATCAGCACGAACGGGATGATCGGCAGCAGTGCGTACCAGGTGGGCGCCTCGACCTCGCCGGCTCTCTTCTCGTCGAGTTCCGCCGATTCGCCGCGATGCTGCGCCGGGTCCCAGCCATCCCGGCGATCACAGAAGCGCTGCCAGAAGAAGTGCAGCACCATGGTCACCAGCAGCATCGGCGCCACCAGCCAGATCTGGTGGTCGACGAAGTAGCTGGTCGGATCCAGCCCCGACTGGCCCGCCGAGAAGATTGCGTTGGTCTGGGTCGGGCCGATCTCGAACGACTGGGAAGTGGCGATCACGCCGCAGGCCGAAGCCGGGCTGATGCCGAGATTGCGCATGATGGGGTACATGGTCACCATCAGCAACAGGCCCAGGCCGGTGGCCGAAGTGACGAACAGCGACACAAAAACGGCCACCAGGTAGCAGACCGAGAGCATCAGGTAGCTCGACTGGATGCCCGCGATGGGCTTGACCGCCACCCGAACCAGCGCCTGCGACGCGCCGATGTGCGACATGTAGGTGGCAAAGCCGGCCACCAGCATGATGGTGAGACCCAGTCCGGCCGCCCGGGACGAGAAGATGCCCTTGAACACCTCGAACAGGTCGAACAGGGCAAAGCCGGTGCTTTTCTTCGCTTCCAGGATCGGATGGATTCCCGCAAAGTACGCCATCGCGAAGATGGCCATGCCGGCCAAGGCCAGGACGGCCTGCGGATTGAAGTCCTTGATGATGCCGTACACCACGGCGACCAGTACCAGTCCGACAAAGATGAGTTCCACACCAGGCTCCCGAAAGATTCTTGAAGAGACCCGGCTTCAGGCCTCGCTACCTTGCTTTCCTCGCCATGATCGCAACAATCGGCGTCGACTGGTTCATCCTATTGGAAAAAAACCAGCCTGGCAAAAAAATCCTCTGAAGCGTCCCGAACGAACGGCAGCGCACGAGCGCGCGGCATTGACCTGCCGCAGGCAAAGCAGGGCAGCCGCCACGGCAGGCAGGGAAGAATTGAGTCTTTTGACGGGCGTCACATTGACAATCCACTACCGCCCCGCGACAGTACTTCGATCTTCAGCTCGCAAGGAATGCGAGTCTTGTCTGGCATTTGAAAATTTGAAACAGGAGGGGCGTTGGACATGGACACGACGATCGACTGGATCCCGGCTGGGCAATCGTATGACTTCGATGAACTCGTGTTCTGGCAGGGCAAGGGCACCGTTGCGTTCAGTGCAGTGGCAACGCGCATCGACACCATCGTGCTCGGCCCCCATGCAGGGGCGCGTTTTCCGGCGGAGCTGCAACCGTTTGTCGATCCCGCCTTGACGCGGCGCAAGCAATACGACTACTCGGACGTGATCACCAGCCCCCTGGGCCGTGCCTGGGCGGCAGCCGACCCCGGCGTCGTCTTTGTCGAATGTCCGCATGCTCGCGTGGTGCTCGATCCCAACCGCGCACCGCCGGCCGACGCGATGGCGGGCCTGCGCGCATTTTTCGACCGGTTCCAACGCCAACGCGGCGGTGAAAGCGTCGGCTTCGCCGGCGTGGATGCCATCCGCCCGATCACCTTCTCGGGTGAAACCGTGCTGCGCCAGCCGGCGAGCGAAGCCGAGTGGGCGGCGCTGGCCGGCGCCCTGGCCGCGGCGCGCCGGTTGGGCCACGATGCGTATCGCAGCGCCTGCAACCATGTCGTCGAGACGGTGCTCAATGCGCGCCCAAGGGATGCCGCGCTGGTCGTGGTGGGCCTGCACGACACCATGAACACGAAGATGCGCGCTGACGGCGCCCTGGTGGTGGAACGTCCGGTGGCCGACCGGCTGCCCGCGCTGGTCAATTTCGGCAACAAAGGCGATGCGCAGGGGGAGTTCGTGTCGGAGCCACTGTCGCTGGGCGCTGCGGAAATGCGTCGCATTGCCAAGGCTTGGGCGCAGGGGTTCAAACTGGGTTCCGACGCCCAAGCCGCCGCCATCTCCCTAAACCACCCCTACAAAGGCGGCTACGAAATCGGGCACTACGGCGCGCTCCTCGCGGCGCTCCAGCGGCCACGCGTTGGCGCGTTCCAGGTCGAGTTCCTGCGCGAAGCGCTGCTGGGCCCGCGTGCCACTGGACATCTGCAGCAGCCCGGCGCCGACTGGCCGGAGGTGGACCCGTCCCATCTCGATGGAATCGTCGCCGCGCTGGTTGCTGCCGGCCATTGCCTGCGCACGCCTCACTCCCCGTTGCTTTAGACGATAGAATTTCCTGCCGGGCGCGCTATGGCAGGGTTTTGACGGGCGTCGTCCGGGCCGACATCATCTGCCGAAATCAGTTCCCTGCCGTGCCTCAACGGCAAGCTGTACAACCTCATCAAGGAGTCCCCCGTGGACATGCAATCACTTCAAAACTTCCTTAGCACGACGGTCTCCGAACTGGCGATCAAGGTGCTGGCCGCCATTGCCTTCTGGATCGTCGGTCGCTGGCTGATCGGGCGCGTCATCGCGATGATGCAGGCGGCGATGAACCGCAACCACGTCGATCCGACGCTGACCAAATACCTCGGCTCGATCATTGCCATCGCGTTGAACATTGCGTTGGTGCTGGGCATCCTGGGGTACTTCGGCATCCAGACCACCTCGTTCGCGGCAATGCTGGCCGGTGCCGGCGTGGCGATCGGGGCAGCCTGGAGCGGATTGCTCGGCAACTTCGCTGCCGGCGCCTTCATGCTGATCCTGCGGCCCTTCAAGGTGGGTGATTTCGTCAGCATTGGCGGCGTGGTCGGCACCATCCGTGAGCTCGGCCTGTTCGGCACCACCGTGGTGACCCCTGACAACGTGTTCACCATCGTTGGCAACGGCAAAATCTTCGGCGACACCATCCAGAACTTCTCCGTGCTGCCGGAGCGGCGCGTCGAGCGCGTGGCGCAGCTGGCCGGCAGCGTGGATCCGCTCGACGCCATCGCGCGCCTCAAGGCTGCTGTCGCGCTGATCCCCAACGTCTCCAAGACCATGCCGCCGGAAGTCAACCTGCTCGACATCAAGCTGGAAGGCCCGCAGATTGCCGTGCGCCCCTATACCCACACCGACCACTACTGGCAGGTTTACTTCGACACCAACGAGGCCATCGTGCGGGTCTGCAAAGAAGCCGGGTGGCCATCGCCATCGGCCCTGCACCGCTTCAAACAGGTCGAATAAAGGAAACTCGGGCACCCGGCCTGACCCGCACAGGGTCCGGCTTTGCGCCGGGCTTTATTTGAGCTCGAACGGATAGTTCAGGATGATCCGGTAATTCTCGGTTCTGGCGCCTGAAGTCGGGACCAGAACACCCGCCCGCATGCGAATCCACAAGGGCTGCACCCATTTCGGCCAGCTCTTGTCATTGAAGCGGTAGTTCAGGTCAAGGTCGTATTCGGTCGAATTCGCCAGTGCCGCCCCGCTTGACGGATTGATCGCATCCCATCCCGTGGCAATCTGCCCGCCCAGCGTCAGGCCCGGCAGTTCGATCCCCTTGAAGTCGTAGGTAGCGCCAACCAATACGGCCTTCTGGCCAGCATCGTAGAAGTCCTTGATGAGCATCGAGGTGTAGCCCGCCCATGATGAGTAGGGCGTGCGAAGACTGGAGTTGCGCCCGGTCTGGTTGTAGCCGAGTGTCCCGGTCAGGCCACCTGAGGTCAGATCGGCCTTCACGCCGCCATAGCCGACCGAGAACGTACCGATCGAATCGATGCCGTTGCTGCTTTGATAGATCGTCTGTGCGCCCAGACGCAGTTTGCTCCCCCCGGACAATGCCAAAGTCCACGCCGCATCAGCATAGGTCGAGTTGAGAACGTCAGGCACTTGATAAGTCGAAAAACGCAGGACCAGATCCTTGACCGGCTCGCCCTTCAAACCCAGCAGCCACATCCCCGAGTCGACGCTGGAGGGCGCACCGGCCACCTCCGACATGCTGACGAAGGTGGTGGCGTTGCGCGTCTTCTCGGCACTCAGGTAGCCGGCGAAGTAGTCCACGCCTGCAAGTTTTCCGGTGAGCGCGCCACCTTCAAAGGTGTTGGGCGTCATGCGGTTGTCCTGCAGGTTCACCTCGGGCTGATTGACTTCGAAGCGCCCGCCGGTCAACGTCTGCTCGAACAACTTGAGCGCCACATAAGACTGGCCAAGAACCGAGTAGCCGTCTTGCGTCGCAGTCAGCAGATTGCTGCCAGGTGCGTCGGCCGGCGCCCACAGGGGCTGCGAAGTGTAGGCGGTCAGACCGAAGCTGAAAACGTCGCCCAGCCAGCCCGACTGGTAGTCCAGCCAGCCGCCGATGGCCCAGGCCTGATTGGCGTTCTTCGGCGCGGGGTTGAGCTTGTCGAAAAAGTAGGTTCTCAGTTGCAACGTGACCTTGCTGTCGCGCACAAGCATGTTTTCCAGCGCGCTGCCTTCATCGGCGGCCAGGGCCGCGCCGGGCAGGCTCATCGCTACCAGCGTTAACCATGCCGCAGCGACAAAAGGGCTGGACTTCGGGCGGTGGGCAGGGGGCGTCAGCGGCAGCATCTTGAACCTCGGCGGTGTCCGGACATTGTAGATAATGGTTCACTTCGGGCACCTGTTTTCCGACCCGCTGTGACCCATTTGCCACGCTATGCTTGCCAGGTGACTGCCCCCGCCCCGACCGATCCTGCTTCGCCCGCCCTGCCCCGACGCATCGCGCATCTGGACATGGATGCGTTCTACGCGTCGGTCGAATTACTGCGTTATCCCCAGCTCAAGGGACTGCCAGTGGTGATTGGCGGGGGGCGACGCCGCCTGGACGAGGCATTGCGCGAGCACCATTCCGAACTGCCGCTCAACGAGATCCCGGTTCAGGCTTTCCCCGTTCTGAAGGACTACACCGGGCGCGGTGTCATCACAACCGCCACCTATGCAGCCCGGCAGTTCGGCGTGGGCTCGGCCATGGGGATGATGAAGGCCGCCAGACTGTGTCCGCAGGCGATCCTGCTGCCCGTCGATTTCGACGAATACCGAAAGTATTCACGGCTTTTCAAGCAGTTGATTCTCGATATTGCACCGGTCATGGAAGACCGGGGCGTGGACGAGGTGTACATCGACTTCACCGACGTGCCCGGCGGCCAGCGTGAAGGCGGGCGCGTGCTGGCACGCCTGATCCAGAAGAACATCTTCGACGCAACCGGGCTGACCTGCTCGATCGGCGTGGCGCCCAACAAACTGATCGCCAAGATGGCCAGCGAGTTCAACAAGCCCCGGGGCATTTCCGTGGTGCAGCCGCAAGACCTGCAGCCGCTGATCTGGCCGCTGGCGTGCCGCAAGATCAATGGTGTGGGCCCCAAGGCCGACGAAAAGCTGCTGGCCCATGGCATCCGCACGATCGGTGATCTGGCGGCCAGAGACCGGGGCTGGCTGGTGGACCATTTTGGCAAGAGCTACGGCGCCTGGCTGTTCGACGCCGCCTGGGGCCGCGACGAGCGCCGCCTGGTGACCGAGACTGAACCGGTCAGCATCAGCCGCGAGACCACCTTCGAGCGCGACCTGCACGCGGTGCATGACAAGGCCGCGCTGGGCGCCGTGTTCACCCGCCTGTGCGAGCAGGTGGCGGCCGACCTGCAGCGCAAAGGCTACGTCGGGAAGACCATCGGCATCAAGCTGCGCTATGACACCTTCAAGAGCGTCACGCGCGACCAGACGCTGGACATTTACACGGCTGACGCGCACACCATCCGCCAGACTGCCGGCCAGTGCCTCAAGCGGGTGGACCTGACCCGGCGCCTGCGCCTGCTCGGTGTGCGCGTCGGCTCGCTCGTCAAGGCCGGAGAGATTCCCATTCTTGAACAAAAAGTGTCCGAATCCCCCGTCGATAGGACAGAATCAGCTATCAATTTCATGTCCGACACGCCCCAGTTGTTTTGAAACTGACCGGCGCTTCAGGATTGGGCTACGATTCAGCAATGAACACCTCCAACGCCCCCCTCACCTGCTTTTCCCTCACTATCTCCGACCACGTGGCCCATCTGGTGTTGAATCGCCCGGAGGCGATGAACACCATGAACCCGGCCTTCTGGCGCGAGCTCGACGGCGTGCTGACGCAAATGCACCGGAACGCCAATGCGCGTGCGCTGGTGATCTCCAGCACCGGAAAGCATTTCTCAGCGGGCATGGCGCTGGACATGTTTGGCGGCGCCATCACCATGGACGACGCCAGTGCCGAAGGCCGCGCGGCCATCTTCGACCTGCTGACCGAGATGCAGGGAACTTTCACCAAGCTGGAAACCCTGCGCATCCCGGTGATCGCGGCCATCCAGGGCGGCTGCATCGGCGGCGCGGTGGACATGGTCACTGCGGCGTGCATCCGCTTCGCTACGACCGACGCCTTCTTTTGCATCCAGGAGATCAACATCGGCATGGTGGCCGACGTGGGAACGCTGCAGCGCCTGCCCAGGCTGATTCCGCTGGCCGTGGTGAAAGAGCTGGCCTACACCGGCCGGCGCCTGAGCGCACAAAAGGCGCTTGGGTATGGCCTGGTCAATGAAGTGTTCGACACGCCCGAAGCCCTCCTGGCCGGTGCGATGCAATGCGCCCGGGAAATCGCCGCCAAGCCCCCGATTGCCATCTGGGGCACCAAGCAGGCGGTGAACTACGCGGCAGAGCATTCGGTGGAAGACAGCCTGCGCCAGATGGGCTGGCTGCAGGGCGCGATCTGGAGCAACGCGACGGTGCGCGAGGCGGTCACGGCGATGAAGCAAAAGCGCGCCGGCAGCTTCAAAGGGCTCGCGCCACTGGTTTCTTTCAACGATATTGGCTAGAACCCATCGTCAAAAGGTCTTGTAACGCTACGTTTTCAGGACTACTCCGGCATTTGGCAAGCGCTTATTGCCGCGCCGTGCGCACATTGGCCGGCACCGGTTGCGGATGGCTGGTGCGAAACGGGCTGATGTCGAGCCCGCCGCGCCGGGTGTAGCGCGCATACACCGTGAGGCGGGCCGGCTGGCAGCGGGTCCAGATGTCCATGAACATGCGTTCCACGCACTGTTCGTGGAACTCGTTGTGGTTGCGAAAGCTCACGATGTACTGCAGCAGGCCTTCCTGGTGAATCTGCGGGCCGCTGTAGCGGATCTGCACACTGCCCCAGTCGGGCTGCCCGGTGACCAGGCAGTTGCTCTTGAGCAGCTTGCTGACCAGCACCTCGCTGACCGGCTGCTCTTCGAGCGCCGCCCGCAGCAGGTCCGGCGCGGGCGTGTAGCGGGTGCATTCGATGTCGAGCCGGTCAAGATTCAGGCCGTCGAGCTCGTGAATGAGCTCGGAGTCGAACAGCTCCGGGCCCAGCAGCTTCACCCCGACGCTGGACATCACCGGCCCGCCCTGCCAGATGGCGGCACTGATGTCGGCGCGGATGCGCGCCTTCACTTCATCGGCATCGGCGAAGCGGGTGTTGTTGAAGCTGTTGAGGTAGAGCTTGAACGACTTGCTTTCGACGATGTGCGTGCTCTCGCAGGGCACGAGGATGTGCGCCAGCGCCACCTGCGGCTTGCCGCGCGGGTTCAGCCAGCCCAGCTCGTAGGCCGTCCACAGGTCGGCCCCGAAGAAGCGCGGCGAGCCGGTGACGCCGATCTCGGCGCGGCTGGTCGCGCGCGGGATCGGGAACAGCAGGCTCGCGTCGTACTGGTCGACATAGGCCGAGGCTTTGCCGAGCTGGGAATGTTCAGGCAAGTTCATCAAAACGCATCCATCAGACGGCAACTGGAGGTCAAGTCGAGGCCTTGAGGTGCGGGATCATCACGCGCAGCACTTCGGCGACCACGCCGGGCGGCAGGTCGTGGCCCATGCCCTTGATGATTTCCAGGTGTGCGCCGGGGATGCGCCGCGCCGTGTCCTTGCCGCAGGCCAGCGGCACCAGCGGATCGGCCGCGCCGTGCACCACCAGCGTGGGGCACTGGATTCGGACCAGTTCGGCGGCACGGGTGCTGTCGGCCACGATGGCCAGCATCTGGCGCATGGTGCCGACCGGGCGGAAGCTGCGGGTGATGCCAGCCAGGATGCGGGTACGCAGCTCGGCCTCATGCACCACGAAATCGGGGCTGCCGATCACGGTATAGAGGTTGATGTAATGTTCCACGATGTCGTCGTGGGCGTGGCTGGCCGGCCGGCTCAGCAAAGCCTTGAGCACCCGGGGCTTGGCCCTGGGCAGGCCGCGGGCGCCGCTGGAGCTCATGATGCTGGTCAGGCTCAGCACCCGCTTCGGCGCGGCAATCGCGACGCGTTGGGCGATCATGCCGCCCATGCTCACGCCGACGATGTGCGCACGCTCGATCTTCAGCGCGTCGAGCACGCCCACGGCGTCGGCGGCCATGTCGCTCAGGGTGAACGGCGCCTTCGGGCTCAGGCCGAGCCGGTGCTGCAGGCTGGCCCACACCAGATTGGGCACGCCGAGGTGGTCGAAGTGCTGCGACAGGCCGATGTCGCGGTTGTCGTGGCGGATCACGCGAAAGCCCGCATCCACCAGCGCCTGCACCAGCGCCGGCGGCCAGGCAATCAACTGCATGCCCAGGCCCATGATCAGCAGCACGGCCGGGCGGTCGTTCTGCGAACCGTCCGCGCCGGTGTCCTCGACCTCGATCTGGATGCCGTTTGCTTTGATTTTCATAGCTGTTTATGACCTCTTGACGCTGGATTGAGGCCCATTTTGATCATATTTCCCGGATCCGACAGTCCGTCAGGCGACTGCGCGGCGAAACACCAGCCGGTCGGGCTGTGAAACGGCCGCGGCAAAGGCATAGCCTTCGAGATCGAAGGCTTCAAGTTTCTTCGGCGTGCTGATGCGGTGCAGGGCTGCATAGCGCGCCATCAGGCCGCGCGCCCGCTTGGCAAAGAACGACACCACCTTGTACTGCCCGCCCTTGCCTTCTTCGAACACGCATTCGATCACGCGCCCCTTGAGCACCTTGCGGTCCACGGCCTTGAAGTATTCCTGCGAGGCCAGGTTGACCACGACCGGCGTCCGGTCGCCGGCCAGCCGCTGGTTCAGGTACTCGGCAATGCGCGATCCCCAGAACTGGTACAGGTTGTCGCCGTGCGCGGTGGCGAGTTTCGTGCCCATCTCCAGCCGGTAGGGCTGCATCCGGTCGAGCGGGCGCAGCACGCCGTACAGGCCGCTCAGGATGCAGAGATGCGCCTGCGCCCAGGCCAGGTCCGCGGGCTTGAGCGTCCCCGCGTCCAGCCCGACGTACACGTCGCCGTTGAAGGCCAGCGCCGCCTGCTTGGCATTGCGCGCCGTGAATCGCGGCCGCCAGGCCTCGTAGCGCGCCACGTTGAGGGTGGCCAGCGTGTCGCTCAGGTGCATCAGGCTGGCAATCTGCCGGGGCGTCTTCTCGCGCAGCACCTCGATCAGCTCGGCGGACTGCTTCACGAACAGCGGCTGGGTATGCGCCAGGTCGGGCGGCGCCGGGCTGTAGTCCAGCGACTTGGCGGGCGACAATAGAAACAACATGCTGGAGATCCTTTATCGGGACGATTATCTTGCAGCGGTGGCCAAACCGCCGGGCCTGCTCGTGCATCGCACCGGGCTGGATGCGGGTGAAACCCGTTTTGCGCTGCAGATGTTGCGCGACCAGCTTGGGCGCCCGGTCTGGCCGGCGCACCGGCTGGACAAGGGCACCAGCGGCGTGCTTCTGTTCGCCCTCGACGTTGACACCGCGCGGGTGCTGGGCCAGCAGTTCGAGGCCGGCGGGACGGTCCGCAAAACCTATCTGGCCATGGTACGCGGCTGGCCGGCCCGGGACGGGCTGATCGACCATCCCCTGTCTCGCCTGCCCGACGACCAACGCCGTCCCCGCCGAGGCGCCATGGAGCGGCCAGGCTCCGTTGAGAGGGGTCTGGACGACCCCCTGGTCCTGGACGACCGGCCGGTGGCCGTCGAGGTCCGGGACGCCCTCACCCGCTTCCGCGCCCTGGCGCGCCATGAACTTCCGCTGGCACAAGGCAACTTCACACAAACCCGCTGCGCCCTTGTGGCGCTGTCACCCCTGACCGGCCGTCGCCACCAGCTGCGCCGGCACCTGAAGCACATCGCCCATCCGATCATTGGCGACGCAACGCATGGAAAAGGACCGCTGAACCGGTCGGTGGCGGGCCTGCTGGGGGTGCAGCGCCTGTGGCTGCACGCCTTGCGCCTGGAGCTTCCCCACCCCGCAACGGGGCAACCGCTCGTCATCGAAGGGATGCCCGGCGATGAATGGGCACGCTGGCGCCCGTTCGAGAACACCACCTGAAGCCTGCCGTCAAAAACGCTGCGGGGCGCCCGGACGAACATCCGGGCGCCCCGACAGGCGCTGGGACAGGGCGGCATGACCCCTCAGCGGGTCATCACGACCTTCTGGTAGAGGCCGCCAAAGAAGGTCTCTTTTTCGACTTTGGCGGGCTTGATGTCCGCTGGCAGCCAATCCACGATTTCACCGCGCCACAGGTCCAGGGCGAACGGCTCCAGCGTGCTGAGGATGGGCACCATCACATACCGAAATGGACTCGACGACACCGGCTTATGGTAGTCGACAAAGACGATCTTCCCGCCGGGCCGGGTCACGCGCAGTGCCTCGGCAATCGTCTTGCGCCGCACGTCAGCGGGCTGCTCGTGCAGCAGGAAGAAGACCACCACCGTGTCATGGCCAGCATCTTCGAAATGCATCTCGGTGGAGTCCTGGCGCAACACACTCACCTGCCGCGTGTTCTTGAGCTTGTCGTGCAGGTTCTTGATCTGGATCGGCGCCACGTCGATCACGTCCAGGCTGGCGGTCGGGCTCAGCCGCTTCACCAGATGTTCGGTGAAGTCGCCATACACGCAGGCAACCTGTAGCACCTTGCCCTCGATGACCTCGCCCATTTCCTGCAAGGCGGCATCACGCAGCCGCGAGAAGTTGCCCCACAAAATCAGGTTCACCAGCCACTGGCGCTCGAAAATGCGAACGGCATTGGGGTGCAGGTAAGCCCACCAGTAGGTGTCCTGCAGGTATTTGGGAATGGTGATGGGTGCCAATGAGGCGCCGGCGCCCGGCCCCCCTGACGGCTCAACGGTGGCGACAGTCGCCGATTCTTTGGGACTCACAGACTAGCTTTCATTAACTCGACCAAGACGCCCACTCCACTGTAGGAGGGGGTTCGATGGCGACGCCCGAGAGCGGCGCTCAGATGCGAACGAGGTACAACACCGTCAACACGGTGCCCGCCGCAGCCACAAGATACACCACCACGGCAACCTTTGCATCCTGGCGCAGCCCGAAGTCATGCAGCGTCACCCGCAGGCGGTGCGCCGCGTGCCACAGAAACAGCGTGATCACGCCCAGGAAGCACAGCTTGCCGAACCAATGGGCGGCGAAGGCATGCATTTGCTCGAAGCCCAGCCCGCTGGGCACCCGCCCGAAAGCGGCCAGCAGAAGCACCAGCGCCAGCACCGGGGCCAAGAAGGCGGCCATCGTGCCACCGGCGGCAAACAGGCTCCAGAAAATGGGTTTATTCGACTTGGCCATGATCAGAACACTCCCGCCATCAGCAGCACCACCAGGGATGCCAGCAGCCAGACCGCATAGTGGGCCCCCACGATGTACTTGCCCGCCAGGAATTCCTCGCCGATCTGCACCGGCATGGCTTTGGGCGTCACGTTGAACCAGCTGGTCGCGTTGTGCACCGAAAATGCCAGGATCAGCAGCAGCATCAGCACGCCGGGCGGGCTTCGCAGGCTGGCCAGGAAAGCCTCATAGGCCGCAGGGCCTTCGGAGAGGCGCTTCAGGCCCCATAGCATCAACACGGCCAATGCACCGATGAAGATGCAGGTCACCTCGCGCGACATGTAGCGCATGTAGCGGGGCTGTTTCAGCCACCAGCCGGTCTTGGAAACCGGGCGGACATAAGGGTTGCGGCTCATTTTTTGCCTCCAGGCAGCAGGTGTTCCTTGAACCAGTCCAGCGTGCTGGCCACCTTGACCTGCTGCAAGGCACCGGCCGGATCAACGGCCTTCGGACAGACTTCTGAACAGGCGCCTACGAAGGAGCATTCCCACACGCCCTCGTTGGTAGCGATGACTTCCTGCCGCTCATCGCGACCGCCATCGCGCGAATCAAGGTTGTAACGGTGTGCCAGCGTGATGGCAGCCGGCCCGATGAACTTGGGCTGCAGCGAGTACTCGGGGCAGGCCGCGTAGCACAGCATGCAGTTGATGCACATCGAGAACTGCCGGTACTTCATCAGCTGGGCCGGTGTCTGCTTGAACTCCCCCTGCTCGATGGTTTTCTTTTCCTTGGGGATCAGGTACGGCTTGACACGTTTGAGCTTGTCGATGAAGTCGTCGGCCACCGTCACCAGATCGCGCTCGATCGGGAAATTGGCCAGCGGCTCGACGCGAATCACGCCTTGATAGTCGCGCAGGAACGCATGGCACGAAAGCTTGGGCTCACCGTTGACCATCATGCCGCAACTGCCGCAAACGGCCATGTGGCAGGACCAGCGAAAGTTCAGCGTGGGGTCAATGCTTTCCTTGACGGCTGTGAGGGCGTCGAGCACCACCCACTCCTCATTGCACATCACCTCGTAGTTCTGGTAGCGCGGCGCCTTGTCTTTCTCGGGGTCGTACCGCAGGACCTCCAGCTGGACCAGACGCTGTTTCAACGGTGTCATTTGTGGTCTCCTGAATAGTCACGCACGCCAGGAGGCGACTTGGTGATCACCACATCGAGGTACTCGATCCGCGCCGTGTCCTGCCCCTGGTAGTAGGCCATGCTATGGCGCAGGAAATTCTGGTCGTCCCGCTCGACATAATCCAGCCGCTGATGCGCACCGCGCGACTCCTTGCGGGCCAGCGCCCCGACGGTCAGGGCCGAAGCGCAATCGAGCATGGAGCCCAGTTCCAGCACCTGGAACAGATCGGTGTTGAACACGTTGCTCCGGTCGTGCAGGATCACCTTGTTGTAGCGCTGGCGCAACTCGACGATCTTATTCACCGCCTCCTGCAGCCCTTCTTCGGTGCGGTACAAGCCACAGTTTTTCTCCATCGTGTCCATCATCTCCTTGCGCAGGCCCGACATCGATTCGGTGCCGTCGGCACGCGAGAAGAGTTCACGGATACGCGCCTGGGACGCCTCGGCCTGGGCCTTGAGCGCGGCCTTGTTGGCGGGTCCGACCGTCTTGATGTGCTCAATGGCCGACATGGCCGCTGCCTTGCCAAACACCAGCAACTCGGTCAGCGAGTTGGAGCCCAGCCGGTTGGCGCCGTTCAGGCTCACACAGGCGCATTCGCCGGCGGCAAAAAGGCCCGGCAGCTCGGTGGCGGCCTTGGTGTTGGTGGAGATGCCGCCCATCATGTAATGCACCACCGGGCGAATCGGCACCGGGTCCTTGACGATGTCCACGCCCAGATAGGCAATGGCCAGTTCGCGCACCAGGGGCAGCCGCTCGTCGATGTATTTTTCGCCGAGGTGGCGCATGTCCAGCAGCACGCACTCGCCCCACGGGGTGGTGACGGTATTGCCCTTTTGCACTTCGTGCCAGTAGGCCTGGCTGACGCGGTCGCGCGGCCCCAGCTCCATCGTCTTGAGCTGCGGCTTGCCCAGCGGCGTCTCGGGGCCCATGCCGTAGTCCTGCAGGTAGCGCCGGCCATTCTTGTTCAGCATCACGCCACCTTCGCCGCGGCAGGCCTCGGTCAGCAGGCTGCCGGTGTTGGGCAGGCCGGTGGGGTGGTACTGCACGAACTCCATATCCTTCAGCGGCACGCCGGCCCGGTAGGCCAGCGACATGCCGTCGCCGGTCTTGATCGCGCCATTGGTCGTGAACGGGAACATGCGTCCGGCACCGCCGCCGCAGATGATCACCGACTTGGCATTGAACTGCTTGATCATGCCGCTGCGCATTTCCATGGCGGTCAGACCCTGGCAACGACCTTCATCGACCAGCAGGTCGAGCGCGAAATATTCGTCGTAGCGGGTGATGGACGGGAATTGCAGGGTGGTCTGGAACAGCGTGTGCAGGATGTGAAAGCCCGACTTGTCGGCGGCGAACCAGGTGCGCTGCTTTTTCATGCCCCCAAAGGGCCGCACCGCAACCGAACCGTCTTCCTCGCGGTTCCAGGGACAGCCCCAGTGCTCGAGCTGCAGCAGTTCCTTGGGCGCTTCATTGACGAAATACTCGACGCAGTCCTGGTCCGACAACCAGTCGCCGCCGCCCACGGTGTCGTCGAAGTGCAAGGCCAGACTGTCATCCTTCTTGATGACACCCGCGGCCCCCCCTTCGGCCGCGCAGGTGTGGCTGCGCATGGGGTAGACCTTGGAGATCAGCGCAATGCGCAAGGATGGGTCTGCCTCGGCAAGCGCAATGGCAGTCCGGAGCCCGGCCCCGCCAGCACCAACGATGGCAACGTCTGTTTCTACGATTTCCATGTTTCCCTTTCGATCACCGAAGTGATGGCTCTAGATATCCGATTCCCAAAGAGGCATTTGAACGCAAAGCCGCTCCATATCACCTGACCAGCATCAACCTCCGGTGAAGAAGCCGATCCCGACCAGGGTCAGCAGGGTCAGGCCAACCACGATCAGGGTGAAGCCCAGAATCTTCGAGGCTGCCAGTTTGCCCGCCGACGGGGCATCGACCAGGTATTTCTCGAGTTCGCCGCTGTCCACCAGGCGCTGGTACTCCACCGCATGGTCATGCTTGAAGTCTTCCAGCGAGAAGGTACCGGTAAACATCACCACTTCCAGCGGGAACTTGTCCGGACGGAAGTGGTTGTTGAAGAAGTGCACCGTGAACAGGAAAACCACCGCGAGGAAGGCCTCTTCTGCGTGGAAGATGGCGGCCACGTTGAACACCCAGCCCGGCAGGAAGGCGCCGAACACATTGGGCAACCACATGATCAGGCCGCTGACACCGATGATGGTCACCCCCCAGAACGGCGCCCAGTAGTCGAACTTTTCCCAGTAGGTCCAGCGGTCGAACTTGGGACGTGGGCCCTTGCCGAAGAACCACTTGAACATGGCGAGCATGTCCTTGCCGTCCTGCAAGTTCGGGACCATCGAGTTCGGGCCGAAGAACTTGAAGTTCTTCCAGTCGCGGCCGATCAGGAATGCCAGATAGAACAGATGCCAGAAGAACACGCCGGCAAAGATGACTGCGCTCACGCGGTGGATGGTTCCGGCGATGTGCGGCCCGCCCAGCGCGGTCATGAGCGTCGAGGCCCAGGGCGCGTCAGGGTAGAACAACGGAATCCCGGTCAGCGTCAGGACCATCAGGCTCAGCGCAAAGGTCAGGTGGGCAATGCGCCAGATCGGGCTGAAGCGCCGGACATGCTTGCCTTTGTATTTCACCAGTGTTGGATCGGGCTTGATGTGCGGCTGCCCCTTGTTGACCTTGCGCTCCTGGTATTCCCGATAGAACCAGAGCAGGGTGTGCAACCAGAAGAAGCCAAAAGTTCCAACCAGTAACTGCACCATGATCTGCCATGCAATCCAGATCTGCGGGTAGCGCGCAAAGTCATGAACGTGCCCGTGCGGCTCGAAGCTGGCGTAGCCGGCAGGGGCTTCTGCGATGCCTTTCTTGCCGTTGTGGCATTCGCGGCAGGTCTTCATGCGATTTTCCGGCGCGACCTTCGATTTGGGATCGTTCACCTTCAGGATTTCGTGGCTGCCATGGCAGTTGTAGCACTTGGCCGTATAGGCGTAGCCCAGGGTATTGATCTGTCCGTGGTAGGTCGCCTTGTAGGACTTGTAGTTGGCCTCGTGGCAACTGCCGCACTGGCCGGTCACCGAGAGCTTGAACGGATCGGCCGAGGAGTTGCTGACCGAGTGGGCGCTGTGGCAATCAGAACAGACCGCAGCCTTTGCATTTTTCTTGTCCAGGACTTCCTTGCCATGCACCGAACCTGCGTAGGCTTCCAGTTGGTCCGAATGGCAATTCTCACCGCAGGCCTTGGAAATGCCCAGGCGGAATTCGGCGTATTGCGGAGTACCTTTGGCCGGCACATTGAAGTTGTGCGTGTCGTGGCAGTTGTCACACGAGGCATTGGGCTTGGTCTTGTCGTCCGTGTTGGGCCGTGCATGGAAGGACTTCTTGTAGGCCTCGATGTTTTCGGCGACCAGCCCGAGGCGTGGCTTGCTCTTGGCGGTTCCATCCTTCTGGGCCTGCTCCCACAAGCTCTGGTGGCAGCTTGCGCAATCCACCTTCTTCAGCTTCTGCGCGGTGTCTTTCGCGTGCAGATTGCCCTTCTCGGCGTTGTCCGTGATGTCGGTGTGGCAGGCGACGCATTGCATCCTGGCATGCACGCTCTGTCCAAACTTGTCCGGGGCCACGCTGTGCAGTGCCCGGGGTTTTCCTTCCGCCCCGGGAACCTCCAGCTTGCCTTTCTTGCCGTCATGGCAGGTGAGGCAGGTGGCGTTGTCCAGTGCCTGGGCCGTTGCTGCCGGTGCCGCAACCGGCGCGTCGGCCGTTTGAGCGAACCCTGGAAGGCTCAGGCAGACACCAAGCAGCCATGCGAGACCCAGAAGGCGGCCCCGGCGAAGCGAGAAGGGTTGTGGATGCATGGTCGGATTTTCCAAAAAAAACAAGGTGCGACAGTTCATATCGCACCTTGAATCAAACAGCAGGCATGAGAGAAAAATTCAGCTATCAGGCATTGACGCTAGGTTTGCGCAGGGGATCGATCCGACCGCCCCACGACTTTGCCACTTGACGCGGCGTTATTGGGCCAGAATCCAGTCCGCCAGATTCTTCAGCGCCGCCGGGTCCTTCGTATCAATGACCTTGTGCTCCTCTTCCGTGCCGTCTTCGAGCTTGACCTTGGAGCCCGTCGTCATGTTCTTGATGGCCTTCTCCTGACCATCCGGCTTGCCCTTGTACTTGGCTGCGACCTTTTTCCAGGAAGGCCCCTTTTTGGTCTTGTCGACGGAATGGCACTTGGTGCAATCGTTCTTCTTCAGCAGGGCCTGCGCGGCGTCAGCGTCCACGGCGGCATGGGCCGGACTGAAACTGGCCAAGGCCAACACCATGGATGCGCCGAGGAGGGAGAGGGAAGACTTCATCATTTGCAGGCTCCTGAATTGAAGGGACGAGTTGGGTATGAGCGATTGGACACGGCCCAAGTATACGGGTCAAGAAGCGGCTAACCGGTTTCCACCCATTTTGCTGCGCGCTTGATCTAAATCAATGGAATCGATGGGGACAAGTCATCGCGGTCATCCCATTTCATCGCGGAACACAGGCGAGGCTTGGTCGCCCTAGCGACCCTCATTTCGACGGATGCACGCCAATTTCCCGAGAATTCGGGGACTGGAACGCCGGAGGTCCAGCGAACTTCACCCCTTCGCCCAAGCTATTTCAAGTCACCCGCCAGCGAAGCCAGCGTCTCAGCCGCGATCTGGGTGTGCGCCGGGTAGTTGGTGTGGTCGCAACCGAGCTTGACGGCGGCGCCGGCCTTGACGGCGGCGCACATGGACGGCGTCAACTCGAAGCGCACGAAGTGCACGGCAGAGGTCTTCTCGTCGTTCTCGCGGTCCAGGTCTTCGTCGGCAATGGCGTAGACGCGCGGGTAACCCTCGACTTCGACAAACATCCGGTCTTCCACGCCAATCAGACGGGCGAGCTCGCGTTTGCGCTCGTTGACATCGGTGTATTCGAGCAGCATCGTCGCCTTCCAGTTGCTGCCGTCCGGCACCAGCGGGGCATAGGCCTCGATCTCCTGCACGATGCCTTCTTCCTCGAAGATTTTCTCGACACGCAACATTTCCTGGATCTGGTAGCGCATCGTCAGTTCGCTCTCGAACTGCAGGTTGATGTGCTCGCCCAGCTGCACCGAGCGCAGCTTGCGGTGCGCGATGATTTCGGGCTTGTGCGCCTTGCGCCATTTGCTGTAAGCCTCCAGCGTCATGAGGCTTTCGCGGGTAATTTTTCCGGTGCTCTGCATCGTCTTGTCTCGATCAGTTGAGGACAACGCTGTTTCGTTTCAGCTTAGTCCGTAGGCCTTGCGCACCAGCGTCAGAGGGTGGTTCAACTCGGGCGCGCCCAGGCCGTTGACTTCGAAGCCCTGGGCAATGTGGTGGCCGCCAAGCGGGCAGTCCGAGCTGATGTAGTCTGGCTTGGCGCCGTCCTTCATGGTCGCCATCGCCTTGAAGACGGGCTTGCCGATCTTCATGGCCTGCTGGTGGTAGGCCTTCTTGACGCCAAAGGTGCCCGCGTGGCCGGAACAGCGCTCGATGGTGTTGATCGTCGTGGCCGGAATCATCTTGAGCATCTCCTCGGTCTTCTTGCCGATGTTCTGCACGCGGCCGTGGCAGGGGATCTGGTAGCTCACGTTGCCCAGCGGCACGGGGAACTCTGTCTTGAGCAGTCCGTCGCGCTTGCGTTGCATCAGGTACTCGAACGGGTCCCACATGTGCTCCTTCACCAGCTGCACATCAGCCTCATCCGGATACATCAGCGGAATCTCCTGCTTGAACATCAGTGCACAGCTGGGCACGGCGGCCAGGATGGCGTAGCCATCTCTGGCGTATCTGGCCAGCACCGGGATGTTGGCTTCCTTGGACGCGTTGACAGCGTCCAGATCGCCCAGTTCCAGTTTGGGCATGCCGCAGCATTTCTCCTTTTCCACGATGACGTAAGGCACGTCGTTGTGATCGAGGATCTTGAGCAGGTCCAGGCCAATGCCGGGTTCGTTGTAATTGATAAAGCAGGTGGCGAAAATGGCGACCTTGCCGGGGGTCTTGGCGCCGTCGTTCACCACCGTGGCCTTGGCCTTCGGCGTGCCGGAGCGGAATTTCCTGGTGGCCAGCGAGGGCAGCCACGCGTCCTTGTCCACGCCGGCCACGCTTTCCATCACGCTGCGCATGGCCTTGGTCTTGTTCACCGCGTTGGCGACCTGCACCACGATGGGGATGCCGGCAAACTGGCCGTGCACGTCGGTGGAGGCGAGGAATTGCTCGGCAGCGCCAACCTCACCCTTCTTGAACTTGATGGCCTTGGCGCGCAGCATGGTGTGCGGGAAGTCCAGGTTCCATTCGTGCGGCGGGGTGTACGGGCACTTGGTCATGTAGCAGAGGTCGCACATGTAGCACTGGTCCACCACCTTCCAGTAGTCTTGCCGGGCAACGCCATCGACCTCCATGGTCTTGCTTTCATCGACCAGATCAAACAGCGCGGGAAACGAGCCGCACAGACTGACACAGCGCCTGCAGCCGTGGCAGATGTCGAAGATGCGCTCCAGTTCATCGAAGCACTTTGCCTCGCTGTAGAAATCAGGGTTTTTCCAGTCCAGCGGGTGGCGCGTGGGGGCTTCCAGATTGCCTTCGGTGGCCATGGCGGGCGCTCCTGTCAAGAAAGTGGATGTTCTGCATTGGACGCCGTTGGCGACGCCCAACAAACAGCACCCGCTGGTCAGTCCACGAGTTCGTTCAGTGCCTTCTGATAGCGGTTCGCGTGCGAGCGCTCGGCCTTGGCCAGAGTCTCGAACCAGTCGGCAACTTCGTCAAAACCTTCCTCGCGGGCGGTCTTGGCCATGCCGGGGTACATGTCGGTGTACTCGTGCGTCTCGCCGGCCACGGCCGAGGCAAGGTTGGCGCGGGTCGGGCCGATCGGCATGCCGGTGGCCGGGTCGCCCGACTGCTCCAGGAACTCCAGGTGGCCGTGGGCGTGGCCAGTTTCGCCTTCAGCGGTGGAGCGGAACAGCGCCGCCACGTCGTTCTGGCCCTCCACGTCGGCCTTGTTTGCGAAATACAGGTAACGGCGGTTGGCCTGGGATTCGCCGGCGAAGGCGTCTTTCAGGCACTGCTCCGTGCGCGAGCCTTTGAGTGCTGCCATGGATATCTCCTTGAGTGGGTTGAACAAATGAGTCAATTTGGCCCTGACCAGATGCCAGAGCTTGAACAGGTTAGCGCCAACGGGGCAGCACGTCCAATGAGCTTCGTCAATGTCCTGCATTGAACTTGCCTATTGAGGCCACATTATTGATAACAATTCTCAAATCGGCGCCCAATGACCGGGTGGCAGATGGCGCCGGAACACTCGCATCGGACGCAGCCACCTTGTGAAGCCGTCATGTCATGTTGAACCCATTGGCAAAACTGCCGCAAAATGGCCCCCTGAGGGTTCAGCGCCGGCCGTCTGACGCATCGAAATCGATACTATTTTTATAGCGCATAGAGTCCATTATGCGCGGGATAAATGCCATTTTTGTTCATAAATTCAGTCTGGAGCACACATCGCCATGACACAGACCATCTCTGGCGCCACCGCGTACCGCGCTGTGGCCTTTACCAACGGCTACGAATTCGCCGAGGGCGCAGGGTACCCACTGCCTGAATACCCATTTGTCGAGCCCCCCGAGCTGAAAAGCGGCGCCGTGCTGCGCCATCCGGTGGTGATCGTCGGCGGCGGCATCAGCGGACTCACGCTGGCTTGCTCTCTGGCGCGCCTGGGCGTCGCGGCCATCCTGCTGGACGAGGACAACACCGTAGGCGTGAAAGGTGCGTCGTCTCGCGGCATCTGCTACACCCAGAAGTCACTGGAAATCTTCGACAAGCTGGGCATCTATGACCGCATCGCCAAAAAAGGCGTCCAGTGGAGTGTGGGCCGCACCTTTGCCGGCGCCGACGAGGTGTATTCCTTCGACCTGCGCCAGCAGGGGAACTTCAACCTCTCCACCCAGCCGCCGTTCATCAACATCCAGCAGTTCTATATCGAAGGGTTTCTGGTCGAACGCATCCTGGAGCTCGGCCACGTGGACCTGCGCTGGAAGTCGCGTGTCACGGCATTTGAACAAAATGCCGACTTTGCCACCCTCACCGTCGACACGCCCGCCGGCCGCTACCGCATCGAGGCAGACCATGTGATCGACGCAACGGGCTCGCACACGGCCTTTCACGAGTGGTGCGGCGCCACGATGCAAAGCCGACGCGGAGACGACCGCTGGTGCATCGCCGACGTTCGCTTCTCCCGGCGCCCGCCGGTCGAGCGCCATACCTGGGTCGAAGCACCCTTCAACGAGAACCGGGCGGTCTGGCAGCACCTGATGGCCGACGACGTCTGGCGCATCGACTACCAGATGGCGCCCGATGCCGACCCGGACACCGTGAGCCGCGAGGATGTCGTGCGCGAACGCCTCGCGCGGCAGTTCGGCGCTGACACCGAGGTCGAGATCGTCTGGGTGGGCTCTTACGCCTACCGCAGCCAGTGCCTGGACAGCTTGCGCATCGGTCGGGTTTTCTTCATGGGCGATACGGCCAAGATCGTCAGCCCCTTTGGCGCCCGCGGCGGCAACACCGGCGTGGCCGATGCCGACAACCTGGCCTGGAAGCTGGCGGCCGTCCTGCGCGGCCGCGCCAGCCCCAAACTGCTGGACAGCTATAACGACGAGCGCCTCGATGCGGCACAGCAGAACGTGCGTGTCACCAACCGCACCGCGCGGTTCCTGCGGCCTGCCGACGGCATGGAGCGCACGTTTCGTGCAGCCGCCATTGGCCTGGCGCGTCAGCATGTGTTTGCGCGCTCCCTCATCAACACCGGGCGCATGGCGGTGGCCAACACCTACACGCGCTCAAGCATCTGCGAAAGCACGGGGGGTCAATCGGTGCAGAACGTGGCGTTTCGCTGGCCGGACAACACGCCGGGCGCGGTCAACGACCTGCTCCGGTGGGCCGGCAGCGATCTGCTGGTCCTGGTGTTCGGTGACGTCTCTCCCGCCGCAGCGCAGCGACTGCAGCAACTGGCCCAGCATGCGCCGGTCCGCTGCGTTCAGGTCGTCGGACCGGACGACCGGGCACAGGCGCTGGAGCACGTGCGCGACCCGCAGGGGCACCTGCAGGGTGCCTGCCATGTTTTTGGCCACGCCTGGGCGCTGGTTCGCCCGGATGGCTACCTTGGCGCCACAGGCGAAGCCGTGGACGGCGACCTGGTCAGTGCCGTTGAGTGCACGCTCGGCCTGAAATGAAACCGTGAAGGATTTCCTATGAAAAGCACCCTCAATCTCCAGGACGCAGACGGCTTCTACGAGCAGCTGCTGGACGCCCACGCCGGCCTGACACCTGCAGAATCCGAATTGCTCAACGCCCGGCTGATCCTGCTGCTGGCCAACCAGGTCGGCAATGCGCAGGTGCTGCGCGAATGCATCGCGGCGGCCAAAGCGCGCGAAACAGCGCCCCCTGGCCCCAAGTAAAATTCGGGCTTGCCCCCACCGCTACCAACGGCATCCACGGGATGCCGTTTTTCATCCTGATTTCCGTTTTTGGGTCTCCCATGTCCGACACCGTCCAGCAACCCGGCCTGTTATCCCTGTCCAAGTCGTTCGAGCCCGCCGCGCTCGAAGCCCACTGGGGGCCGGAATGGGAGCGGCGCGGCTATGGCGTGGCGGGCTTCCGCGGCACTGGCGAGCCCGACGCCAAAGCCCACGCGCAGGGCCAGGACTTTTCTATCCAGCTGCCGCCGCCCAACGTGACCGGCACGCTGCACATGGGCCACGCCTTCAACCAGACCATCATGGACAGCCTCACGCGTTACCACCGCATGGCCGGCTTCAACACCGCCTGGATTCCGGGCACCGACCACGCCGGCATCGCCACGCAGATCGTGGTGGAGCGCCAGTTGCAGACCGCAGGCATCAGCCGCCATGACATGGGGCCGACACCGGCCGAGGCGCGCAAGAACTTCGTCGCCAAAGTCTGGGAATGGAAAGAAAAAAGCGGCAACACCATCACCACGCAGATGCGCCGCATGGGCGACAGCGTGGACTGGAGCCGCGAGTACTTCACCATGGACCCGAAGCTGTCAAAGACGGTGACGGAAACCTTCGTGCAACTCTACGAGCAGGGCCTGATCTACCGTGGCAAGCGCCTGGTGAACTGGGATCCAGTGCTGCAGAGCGCGGTGAGCGACCTGGAGGTGGAAAGCGAGGAGGAAGACGGCTTCCTGTGGCACATCGCCTACCCGCTGGCCGATGGGTCCGGCGCGCTGACCGTGGCCACCACCCGGCCCGAGACCATGCTGGGCGACGTGGCGGTGATGGTGCACCCGGAAGACGAACGCTACACGCACCTGATCGGCCAGAGGGTCAAGCTGCCGCTGTGCGACCGCGAGATTCCAGTGATTGCCGACGATTACGTGGACAAGGCCTTCGGCACCGGCGTGGTGAAGGTCACGCCCGCGCATGACCAGAATGACTACGCCGTCGGCCAGCGTCACAAGCTGCCGATGATCTGCGTGCTGACGCTGGACGCGAAGATCAGCGCGCAAGCCCCGGCCGCCTACCAGGGGCTGGACCGCTTCGTGGCGCGCAGACAAGTGGTGGCCGATCTGGAGGCGCTGGGCGCGCTGGTCGAGGTGAAGAAGCACAAGCTCATGGTGCCGCGCTGCGCCCGCACCAGCCAGGTCATCGAGCCGATGCTGACCGACCAGTGGTTCGTGGCCATGACCAAGGTCAGCGACACGGACCCGACGGGCAAGAGCATCACCCAGAAGGCCATCGACGCGGTGAAGTCCGGCGAGGTCAGGTTCGTGCCCGAGAACTGGGTCAACACCTACGACCAGTGGATGAACAACATCCAGGACTGGTGCATCAGCCGCCAGCTCTGGTGGGGCCACCAGATTCCGGCGTGGTACGACGAGGACGGCAACGTGTATGTCGCCCGGGACGAGGCAGAAGCCCAGGCCAAGGCGCCCGGCAAGACCCTGCGCCGCGACGAGGACGTGCTGGACACCTGGTATTCGTCCGCGCTGGTGCCGTTCAGCACGATGGGCTGGCCTGCGTCGGCCCCAGTTGCATCCCGAGCCGGGGACGGCGGGATGCCCGGATCGGGCGATTTGGCGAGCGCAGCGCGTATGAGCTCGACCGGGCAGCCCGATGGCCCCGGCTCCGCCCCCGAAGGCCTGGCCGACTACGACCTCTACCTGCCATCCTCAGTCCTGGTCACCGGCTACGACATCATCTTTTTCTGGGTCGCCCGGATGATCATGATGACCACACACTTCACCGGCCGCGTGCCGTTCAAGCACGTCTACATCCACGGCCTGGTGCGCGACGCGCAGGGCAAGAAGATGAGCAAGTCCGAGGGCAACGTGCTCGACCCGGTGGACCTGATTGACGGTATTTCGCTTGAACCGCTGCTGGCCAAGCGCTCGGAAGGCCTGCGCAAGCCCGAGACCGCGCCACAGGTGCGCAAGAACACCGAAAAAGAGTTCCCCGAAGGGATTCCGGCCTATGGCGCGGACGCGCTGCGCTTCACCTTTGCCGCGCTGGCCTCGCTGGGACGCTCTATCAATTTCGACAGCAAGCGCTGCGAAGGCTACCGCAACTTTTGCAACAAGCTCTGGAACGCGACGCGATTCACGCTGATGAACTGCGAGGGGCAGGACTGCGGCCTGAACGAGCATGGCGCTGATGCCTGCGTGCCCGGCGGCGGCTACCTGGAATTCTCCCAGGCCGACCGCTGGATCGTCTCGCAGCTGCAGCGCGTGGAGGCCGACGTGGCCCGGGGCTTTGCAGAGTACCGGCTGGACAACGTCGCTAACATCCTTTACGAGTTCGTCTGGAACGAGTTCTGCGACTGGTATCTTGAGATCGCCAAGGTGCAGATCAATACGGGCAACGCCGAGCAGCAACGCGGAACGCGCCGCACGCTGATCCGCACGCTCGAAACCCTCCTTCGCCTCGCCCACCCGATCATCCCGTTCATCACCGAAGAGCTCTGGCAAAAGGTTGCCCCCGTGTCCGGACGTGGCGGCGAGTCGGTCGCGATTGCGGCCTACCCGGTCAGCCAGCCCGAGCGCATCGACCCCGCCGCCGAGCGGCACGTCGCCAAGCTCAAGGCCATCGTGGACGCCTGTCGCAACCTGCGCGGCGAGATGAGCGTGTCTCCCGCCACCCGGCTGCCGCTGTTCGTCGTGGGTGATCAGGCCTTCATGACCGCTGCGGCACCGGTGCTGCAGGCGCTGGCCAAGCTCAAGGAAGTGACGGTGTTTGCCGATGAATCCGCCTGGGCCGCCGCCGCGCAAGCCGCGCCCGTGGCCATGGTCGGAGAAGCCCGCCTGTGCCTGTTCATGGAAGTGGACGTGGCGGCAGAAAAGGCCCGGCTGGGCAAGGAAGCTGCGCGGCTGGAAGGTGAAATCGCCAAAGCCTCGGCCAAGCTGGGCAACGAGGCCTTCGTCGCCAAGGCGCCACCGGCAGTGATCGACCAGGAGAAAAAGCGCGTGGCCGACTTCACCGCCACGCTGGCGAAGATGCGCGAACAGCTGGCGCGGCTTGGTTGAAAAGCCTGCCGGTGATTTGCGTGTTTCTTAATAAAAATGGCCATTCCCCAGCAGTGAATGGTCTTTTTTTTCTATCTTTATTCAACCATTTCACCCTGGCACCGTAGACCGTGCCGAAACAAAAAGAAAAAGGGCGCCTCGGCGGGCGCCCTTTTTCATGCCCGAATCGCTGATCAGGTTGTGGCCGGAGCGTCCACATTGCGCAGGCGGATGTGCAGTTCGCGCAACTGCTTCTCGTCCACGGGCGAAGGTGCCTGGGTCAGCAGACACTGGGCTCGCTGGGTCTTGGGGAAGGCAATCACGTCGCGGATGGACTCGGCGCCGGTCATCAAGGTCACGATGCGGTCCAGGCCGAAGGCCAGCCCGCCGTGCGGAGGCGCGCCGTATTGCAGGGCGTCCAGCAGGAAGCCGAACTTGAGCTGGGCCTCCTCAGGCGTGATCTTGAGGGCGTCGAACACTTTCTGCTGCACATCGGCGCGGTGGATACGCACCGAACCGCCACCCATTTCCCAGCCATTGAGCACCATGTCGTAGCCCTGCGAGATGCATTTCTCGGGCGCGGTGACCATCCAGTCCTCGTGGCCCTCCTTGGGCGCGGTGAAGGGGTGGTGCACGGCGGTGTAGCGCTGGTTTTCCTCGTCGAACTCGAACATCGGGAAGTCCACCACCCACATCGGGCGCCAGCCGGCCTCGAACAGGCCGTTCTTCTTGCCGAATTCGCTCTGGCCGATCTTGATGCGCAGCGCGCCGATGGCGTCGTTGACGATCTTTTCCTTGTCGGCACCGAAGAAGATCAGATCGCCGTCCTGCGCACCGGTGCGCTCCAGCACAGCGTTGAGGGCCTTGTCGTGAAGGTTCTTGACGATGGGTGATTGCAGCCCTTCGCGTCCCTTGGCGAGCTCATTCACGCGAATATAGGCCAGGCCCTTGGCGCCATAGATCTTGACAAACTCGGTGTAGGCATCGATCTCTCCGCGGCTGATGCCGCCACCTTCCCTGGAACCGCCCGGCACGCGCAAGGCCACCACCCGGCCGCCCTTCATCGTGGCGGCGCCTGAGAACACCTTGAAGTCCACGTCGGCCATCACGTCCGTGACCTCGGTGAATTGCAGCTTGACGCGCAGGTCCGGCTTGTCCGAACCGTACATGTGCATGGCGTCCTGGTAGGTCATGACCGGGAACTCGCCCAGATCCACGCCCATGACGTTCTTGAACACCGTGACGATCAGATCCTGGAACATGTCCCGGATTTCCTGCTCGCTGAGGAAGGAGGTTTCGATATCGATCTGGGTGAACTCGGGCTGGCGGTCGGCGCGCAGATCTTCGTCACGAAAGCACTTGGTGATCTGGTAGTAGCGGTCGAAGCCTGCCACCATGAGCAACTGCTTGAACAATTGGGGCGACTGGGGCAGCGCGAAGAAATAGCCGTCGTGCACGCGACTGGGCACCAGATAGTCGCGGGCCCCTTCAGGTGTGCTCTTGGTGAGCATGGGTGTCTCGATGTCCACGAAGCCCTTGGCATCCAGGAACTTGCGCACCTCCATGGCCACGCGGTAACGAAGCATCAGGTTGTTCTGCATGTAGGGGCGGCGCAGGTCCAGCACCCGGTGCGTGAGGCGCGTGGTCTCCGACAGGTTGTCGTCGTCAAGCTGGAACGGTGGCGTGACCGACGGGTTGAGCACGGTCAGTTCATGGCAGAGAACCTCGATCTTGCCGCTCTTGAGATTGTCGTTGACCGTGCCTTCGGGGCGCGCGCGCACCAGACCTTTGACTTGAATGCAGAACTCGTTGCGCAGGCCTTCGGCTTCGGCAAACATGGCTGCGCGATCAGGGTCACACACCACCTGAACGTAGCCTTCCCGGTCGCGCAAATCGACGAAAATGACACCCCCATGGTCACGACGGCGGTTGACCCATCCGCAAAGGGTCACGGTCTGGCCGATCAGGACTTCGGTCACCAGACCGCAATAGTGGGAACGCATGGACATAAAAATCTTTCACTGACAGCGCCGCAGATTGCCTGCGGGCCAAGGGTTCAAAAAAATCAGGGTGGCGGCGGGAGGCTTGCCTTCACCTGCATGGCTGCCGGTCCCCCCGGAACCACCACCCCCATGGAGATCACGTACTTCAAGGCCTCGTCAACGCTCATCTTCAACTCGATCACGTCGGCACGCGGCATCATCAGGAAGAAACCGGAAGTCGGGTTCGGCGTCGTCGGAACGTAGACACTGACGAAATCCCCTTCCAGGTGCGCTGCAACCTCACCACCAGGCTTGCCGGTCAGAAACCCGATGGTCCAGGAACCCTGGCGCGGATACTGGACCAGCAAGGCTTTTGAAAAAGCGTTCCCGCTGCCAGAGAACAGCGTGTCGGCGACCTGTTTGACGCTGGTATAGATGCTGCGAACCACGGGAATGCGGTTCATCAGCATGTCCCACTGCCGCACCCACCACTGGCCAAACATGTTGGCCACGAAGACGCCGGTGGAAAAGACGACGACCGCGACCAGAATCACACCCAGTCCGGGCACATTGCGCAACCGGTCCGCCAGCAGGTGCATCCCGGGGATGACGGCATCGGCTGCGCCAAGGACTGCCAGGAATATTCCGTCGAGCATGCCCACCAGCCACATCAGGATCCAGACCGTGATCCCCATGGGCAACCAGACCAGCAGTCCGGTGATGAAATATTGCTGAATGCGGCGCTTCATGGGGTCAATGCTTCGCTGATGCGGTCACAGGGGTCAATGACACGCACAAGATGTTCCGCATCCGCCGGATGCGGCAGGAGCGGCGTCCGACTTGGGTGTTACGGCCTCTGCCGGCTTGCTCTCGGCGGCCGCACCCGTCGCGCCGGCGGAGGGTGCCGCGGCGCCACCCTTGAAGTCGGTCGCGTACCAGCCCGAGCCCTTGAGCTGGAATCCCGCCGCAGTCAACTGCTTTCTGAACGCCGACGCACCGCAGGCCGGGCAATCCGTCAGCGGCGCATCGGACATTTTTTGCAGGACATCCTTTGCGTGACCGCAGGACTCACATCGGTAAGCGTAAATGGGCATGGCTAGGGCTCTGGTGGTGAGTGCAAAACCTTTAATTATAGGCCGCTGCCACCCTTTTCAAGGCAGCCGGTCGGACCCAGCCACCGTCGCGCTCCCGGGTTGAAGCCCAAACCAGCCAGGCTCAGCGGGCACTTCCCTCGAAGTGGTGAATATGCCCGGTGTGATTGGTCACCCACTGCGGCAGCAATGAACCGGCCAGCATCCCGGCAAAAGCCGCCAGCAACCCGGCAAGTTGCTGCGGAAATTCGGCCGCCAGCGCGGGCGACGCCAGGAATGTCAGCCAGGTTCCCAGGCCAAGGACCACGGAAGTCACGGCTCCCTGGGTCGTCGCGCGCTTCCAGTAGAGACCCATCACCAGTGGAACAAAAGCCCCGACCAGCGGCACCTGGTAGGCCCCGGAAACCATCTCGTAGATCGAGGTTCCCTGCATCGTAATGGCGTAGGTCAGCACGCAAACCGTGAAGGCCAGCACCGAGATCCGCATGGCCTTCAGCGTTGCAGCATCGCTCATGCCGGGTCGCAGGTTGCGCAGGATGTTCTCGACGAAAGTCGTGCTCGGTGCCAGCAAGGTGGCTGAAGCAGTCGACATGATGGCCGACAGCAGCGCGCCGAAAAATGCGACCTGCAGAATCAGGGGCATCCGCTCCATCACCAGGGTGGGCAAGACCTTCTGCGGATCGTCCTTCAGCAGGGCCTGCGCGGTTTCGGGCATGACCAGCACTGCCGAGGTCACCACGAACATGGGGATGAAGGCAAACAGCAGGTACAGCACGCCACCGATGACAGGACCACGCTGGGCGATCTTTACGCTTCTTGACGACATCACCCGCTGGAAGACGTCCTGCTGCGGAATGGATCCGAGCATCATGGTGATCGCAGCCGCGACAAAGAAGGTCCACTCCTTGAGTCCGCCCGTCGGGAAAAACCGGAACTTTCCTTCCCGCACCGCATAGTCCACCACTTTGCCGGCGCCCCCCGCAAGATCAGCCGCAAACCATGCGATGGCGATCAGCCCGATCGCAATCACGATCATCTGCACGAAATCGGTCAGCGCCACCGACCACATGCCGCCGTACAGCGTATAGACGAGCACCACCGTGGTTCCGATGATCATGCCGGCCGTCACCGACAGCGAACCCTGGGTGAGCAGATTGAACACCAGGCCGAGCGCAGTGATTTGCGCCGCCACCCAACCCAGATAGCTCATGATGATGATGGATGAGCAGGTGACCTCGATAGCTCGACCGTACCGCTGGCGATAGTAGTCTCCGAGCGTGATCAGGTTTTTCTGGTACAGCTTGTAGGCAAAAAACAGACCCACCAGGATCAGGCACATCGAGGCGCCAAATGGATCCTCGACCACCGAACCCAGCCCGCCGCTGACAAACCGGGCGGAGACACCCAGCACGGTTTCTGCGCCAAACCAGGTAGCAAACGTGGTGGCGATCACCACGGCCAGCGGCAGGCTACGACCCGCAACGGCGTAGTCGGCGGTATTGTGCACGCGGGTCGCGGCGTAAAGGCCAATCACCACCGAAACCACCAGATAAAAAATGATGAATGTCATCAGCATTACAGGGCTCCACTCCGTATCTAAATTGCTTATTCAATGCATCAGCGGGTCGACACAGGGACTGCCCGCAACCCAATCTACAAGCGGCTACAAGCGCACCCGCAAGATCACCTGCATGGCGATCAAGCCCAAAGCAAAACCAATGCCACCGTAGATCAAGCCCTGGAGCAGCCGGTTCGTGCGCCTTTGCTCAACCAGCAATTGCTCCAGATCGCGCCGATAGTCCGTCGGATTCTGCTTGAGGTAAGCATGGAGCAACCTAGGCAGATCGGGAAGCAGCTTGGCGTAACGAGGCGCCTGGTCCTTCAGCTCATTGATCAGCTTCTGCGGCCCCATCTGCTCGAGCATCCAGGTTTCAAGAAACGGCTTGGCGGTGTGCCAGAGGTCCAGTTCCGGATCAAGCTGGCGGCCCAGGCCTTCGATGTTGAGCAAAGTCTTCTTGAGCAGCACCAGCTGGGGCTGGATTTCGACATCGAACCGCCGCGAGGCCTGGAACAACCGCATCAAGACCATTCCAAGGGAAATTTCCTTGAGAGGCCGGTCGAAGTAAGGCTCGCAGACTGCGCGGATCCCCGCCTCCATCTCGTCCACCCGCGTCGTCGGCGGTACCCAGCCCGATTCGATGTGCAGCTCGGCCACGCGCTTGTAGTCACGCCGGAAGAACGCTGCAAAGTTCTGCGCCAGGTAGTCCTTGTCGAACTCGGTCAACGTGCCGACGATGCCGAAATCAAGGGCAATGTAGCGACCAAAAGTCTCCGGAGCCAGACTGACCTGGATGTTGCCAGGATGCATGTCGGCATGGAAGAACCCATCACGGAAAACCTGCGTGAAAAAGATGGTCACACCATCGCGCGCGAGTTTCGGGAGATCCACGCCGGCTGCGCGCAGACGCTCGATCTGGTTGATCGGGACCCCCTTCATGCGCTCCATCACGATGACCTCGGATTGGCAATAGTCCCAGATCATTTCCGGAATCATCACCAGATTGAGGCCTTCCATGTTGCGGCGCAGCTGCGCCGCGCTGGACGCCTCTCGAACCAGATCCAGTTCGTCGTGCAGGTATTTGTCGAACTCGGCCACCACCTCCCGCGGCTTGAGCCGCCTGGCGTCGGCACTGAGATTTTCCAGCCAGCCCGCCACCATACGCATCAGGCTCAGGTCCTTTTCAATTACTTGCAACATGTTTGGTCGCAGTACCTTGACGGCCACATCGCGATCCTGACCGTCACGGCCCTTCAAAGTGGCGAAGTGGACCTGCGCGATGGATGCGCTGGCGATGGGCTCGCGCTCGAAACTGCTGAAGATCTGGTCGACCGGCCGTCGGAAGGCACGCTCGATGGTCGCCATTGCAATATCCGGACTGAACGGTGGCACGCGGTCCTGAAGGCGCGCAAATTCGTCCGCGATGTCCTCGGGCAGCAAATCGCGGCGCGTCGAGAGCACCTGGCCAAACTTCACGAAGATCGGACCCAATCGCTCCAGCGCCTCCCGCAGCCGCTGACCGCGCGGCGCTTCCAGGTTTCGCCCGACCGAGAGGATCCGCGAAAGCGCCCGCAGCCAGGGTCGATCAAAACTGGTCAGAAACAGTTCATCGAGCCCGTAGCGCAGGGCGATCCAGACGATAAAGGTGCTGCGATAGATTCGCCTCATGCCGGCGCCTTGTCAGCGCCGGGCCACGGACGTGCGCGAACAAACTGCTGCAAGGCTTGCGCGGCCCCGCGCGCCGCGCGGCCCAGCGCGTGCGCCGGCGCATCGCCGATCAGACGCGAGAGGTCTTCCTCTGCATCCCAGCGTACGTGCTCCACCAGCCAGTTGACCTCGGCGGCGAGTTGCACATCGCCCTCGACGCGCACGGCAGGCTTGTCGCCCATCAGAGCAACCTGGACCAGCGCAAAGGGGGACTCCTCGATCACCGTGAGCAAAAGGTCAGGCTCGACGACTGCGCCTTCAAGCTCGAGCAAGCCGGCAGGCGTGGCGCAGAACTGCAGACTGAACCGGCGCCACTGCATCCGGACACCGCGCCCTTTCAACCGGGTCAACCTGGCCTGGGCCTCGGGCTCCTGCATGAGGACATGATTGAGGAACAAAACCAGGCGGTGCTGAAGCTCGTCCACAACCCATGCCGGTGGCTGGAGTCCAGAGCCCAGTTGTTCGACCAGGCCTGCGACCAAAGAAAAAGGGGACTGTGTTGCCATAGCCCCCGATTATTCCCTGAATTGCGCAGGCCGAGCCCGCGGCCTGATTACTGCAAGGCCTGCACGCCGGCGACAAGCCAGCCACTGCCGCCGCTCTTGGGCTTGGACATGTTCCAGACTTCGCGGAACGGGCTGGGACCCGCTGAGGCATCCTCACGAATCATGCCGTTGAACTCCACGCTGGCCATATAACTTTCGCCAAGATCTTCGATGCCCAGCAGCTGGGCGTCCAGCATGACAACTTCGGTCTTGTTGACTTGACCCGCGGTGTGGCTTTCACGTTCGGCCAGCTGGGTCCGGATCTCCGACAACATGCCGTCAGTCATCATGGAGCGCAGGCGCTCGATGTCGGAACGATCCCAGGCGTCCTGGAGGGTCACGAAATTGCGACGGGCCGCGGTTAGAAATCCTTCAGTGTCGAAGTCCGCAGGAATCCCCCAGCTTTGCGAGCCCGCCAGCGCCGAGCCGATCATGGAGCCGCCCGGAGCGGGCATGCCCGCAGCCGCATCCTTGCTGGCTTCAAAGGCCGTGCCAGGTCGCTCCCAAGGTCGCGCCGACGCGTCGTTGCCCACGTTGTCGGGACTGTACTGGCGCGGCGTGTCCGCGACAGGGGCGTTTCCCGCGCCTTGAAAGGCAAGAGGACTGCCTGCGCCCCCAGACACCCCGGACGCCGGCTTTTTGCGGGCACGCATCACCATGCCGATGACGACCATCACCACCAGGGCCAGCAGGGCAAACATCAGGAACTGGCCGAATGCCGCGCCCAGGCCCAATGAGTTTGCCAGCCAGGCCAGACCCAGGCCTGCTGCCAAGCCACCCAGCATCGCACCCCACGGTTTCTTCGGTGCTGGCGCTGCCGCAGGCGTTGCAGGCTTCGGCGCTGCATTGACTGCATTCTGGGCGGGGGCGGCGGGAGCCGCTGGCGCCGCATTTCGCTGCGTCACATTGCTCGACTGCTGCCCCATGGACTTGCCACCGCCCAGGCGCCGGGCAGCCTCCGCATCCAGGCTGCCGAACGCGAATACCGCCACCACCATCAGCATCAAGAGAGATTTCATATTGCCTCCAGATCTCGAAATAACTTGATCAGCACTTGATTCCAACATGCAATGCCACGACCCCGCCGGTGAGGTTGTGGTAATCCACATGACCAAAGCCAGTTTGTTTCATAAGGGCTTTCAGCTCAGCCTGGCCCGGATGCATGCGGATGGACTCCGCCAGGTAGCGATAGCTGGCATCGTCGCCGGCCACGAGCTTGCCCAGTCGGGGCAGCACCTTGAAGGAATACCAGTCGTACGCCTTCTCCAGGGGTTGCGCCACCTTGGAGAATTCGAGCACCAGCAACTTGCCGCCCGGCTTGAGAACCCGGTTCATCTCGGCCAGCGCCACGTCCTTGTGGGTCATGTTGCGCAGCCCGAAGGCCACGCTGACGACGTCAAAGTGATTGTCCGGGAAAGGCAGTTTCTCGGCGTCACACACCAGCGTGGGCAGCACCACGCCCGCATCGAGCAGTCGATCCCGCCCGGTGCGCAACATGGCCTCGTTGATATCGGTGTGTACCACCCGCCCCGACTTGCCGACCTTTCTGGCAAACGCCAGCGCCAGATCCCCGGTGCCACCCGCAATGTCCAGCACCTGCTGTCCCTCGCTCACATTGGCGACGGTGACAGTGTAGGCCTTCCACAGGCGGTGCATGCCCATCGACATCAGGTCGTTCATGACGTCGTACTTCGACGCCACGGAATCGAAGACGCCACGCACGTGGCGCGCCTTGTCTGCCTCGTCAACTGACTTGAAACCGAAATGCGTGGTGCTCATGACGTCAATGCTAGAGGAATGAAATGATTTGCCGTGACAATCCCGCACCAAGACCGAGAATTTGTCGTAAATACAAGGAAACTATGCCGCCGCCCAGCATGGATTGGTCGTATTTAGCTATCTTTATAATAGCTTAATGACACCCGTCAATGGCTGCCACAGGCGGCGCCGCCCTTTTCCGGCATGGGCACGTCGCGATCCACCCCCGCGGCCTGCAGGCGAGCCGTGTAGTCAGCCCAAAGCTGGTCCTGCTGCGAGCCCAGGAAGTAGAGGTAGTCCCACGAGAAGATGCCGGTATCGTGGCCATCCGAGAACGCGGGCTGCACGGCGTAGTTGCCCACGGGCTCCAGCCCGGAAAGCGTCACCTCGCGCTTTCCCGTCTGCAGAACTTCCTGACCCGGGCCGTGGCCCTGGACCTCGGCCGAAGGGGAGTACACCCGCATCAGTTCAAAGGGAATGCGGAAATGCGCGCCGTCCGAGAAACTGACCTCCAGCACGCGGGACTGGCTGTGAACCGTGATATCAACGGGCGTCGGAGCGCCGGATTGAAGACCTGCCATGAAAGTCATCCTTAAAAAGTTGGGGGCAACGCCAAAGTACTTGTCCCGCAATGTTTCAGACTAGCACACGTTCGATGCCGCCGGCATTGGCAGCAGCGACGTACTCGGGCAGCCATTGCTGACCCAGTATCTGGTTGGCCATCTCCACCACGATGTAGTCAGCCTCAAGCAGACCGTTCTGAAGATCGTTGCCGTAGCGGACCAGCCCCTGCAGACAACTCGGGCAACTGGTCAGGATCTTCACATTGCTGCCAGCGTCGGATGGGCCGGCCTTTGCCCGCAGCGCCAACGCGTTCTTCTGCAGTTCTTCTTCCTTGCGGAACCGAATCTGCGTGGAAATGTCAGGCCGGGTCACGCCCAGCGTGCCGGACTCACCGCAGCAGCGCTCGCTCCTGATCACGTTGTCGCCAACCAGGGCCTTGACGGTCTTCATCGGGTCCTGCAGTTTCATCGGGCTGTGACACGGGTCGTGGAACAGGAAGCCGCCCTGCCCCGCTGGCAGCGTGATGTTCTTCTCCAGCAGGTACTCGTGGATGTCGATGATCCGGCAGCCCGGAAAGATCTTGTCGAACTCGTAGCCCTGAAGCTGGTCGTAGCAGGTGCCACAGCTCACCACCACGGTCTGAATGTCGAGGTAGTTCAGCGTGTTGGCCACACGATGAAACAAGACGCGGTTGTCGGTGATGATCTTTTCCGCCTTGTCGAAATCGCCCGATCCGCGCTGAGGATAGCCGCAGCACAGGTAACCCGGCGGCAACACGGTTTGCACCCCCGCGTGCCAGAGCATCGCCTGGGTGGCCAGACCGACCTGACTGAACAGGCGCTCCGAGCCACAGCCCGGAAAGTAAAAAACGGCTTCGGTCTCGGCGGTTGTGGTCTTCGGATTTCGGATGATCGGAACGTAATCCTTGTCCTCGATATCCAGCAGCGCCCGCGCCGTCTTCTTGGGCAGGCCACCGGGCATCTTCTTGTTGATGAAGTGGATCACCTGCTCCTTGAGAGGAGGCATGCCCACCGTCGCCGGCGGCAGGGCGGTCTGTTTTTTCGCCGCCACGCGCAACACCTGATTGGCCAGCCGCTGTGCCTTGAACCCCACGCCGACCATGGCGGAGCGCAGCAACTTGATGGTTTCAGGGCTTGTCGCGTTGAGCATGAACATCGCCGCCGCATTGCCGGGCCGAAACGATTTCTGACCCATCTTTCGCAGCAAGTTGCGCATGGCCATGGTCACATCACCGAAATCGATGTTGACCGGGCACGGCGACAGGCACTTGTGGCAGACCGTGCAGTGATCGGCCACGTCCTCGAACTCCTGCCAGTGCTTGATGGAAACACCACGGCGCGTCTGCTCCTCGTATAGGAAGGCCTCAACCAGAAGCGATGTGGCCAGGATCTTGTTGCGCGGGCTGTACAGCAGGTTGGCGCGCGGCACGTGGGTGGCACAGACCGGCTTGCACTTGCCGCAGCGCAGGCAATCCTTGACGCTGTCGGCAATCGCGCCAATATCGCTCTGCTGCATGATGAGCGACTCGTGCCCCATCAGGCCGAAGCTGGGCGTGTAGGCGTGCTCCAGGTCGGCCGAATACACCGGCGCACCGGGCTGGCCTGACACGGCTTCACGCAACAGTTTGCCCTTGTTGAAGCGGCCTTGCGGGTCCACCCGCTGCTTGTAGTCAGTGAAGGGCTGCAGTTCCGCGTCGGTCAGGAACTCGAGCTTGGTGATGCCAATGCCGTGCTCGCCCGAGATCACGCCGTCCAGACTGCGCGCCAGGACCATGATCCGCTTGACCGCCCCGTGAGCGGTCTGCAACATCTCGTAGTTGTCGCTGTTCACCGGAATGTTGGTGTGGACGTTGCCATCGCCGGCATGCATGTGCAGCGCCACCCAAACGCGGCCCTTGAGAACGCGCTGGTGGATGGCCACGCACTCGTCCATGATGGGCTGGAACTCCGCGCCTGTGAAGATGGTCATGAGCCGGTCGCGGATCTGCGCCTTCCAGCTGGCGCGCAACGAATGATCCTGAAGCTGCGCGAAGAGCGTCCCGATGTCCTGCAACCAGCCCTGCCACAAGCAGCGGACGTCGCGCACCACGGCCAGGGCCTGCGCCACATGGTCTTCGAGCAATTCGGCCGAGGCAATGTCGCGCGAATCCTCGTGAAGGCCCAGCGGCAGGTTGCCACGGGCCAGGAAACCTTCGAGTTCGTCGCACAGCGCGATCTTGTTGCGCAGGCTCAGCTCGATGTTGATTCGCTCAATGCCGTCGGTGTACTCGGCCATGCGCGGCAACGGGATTACCACGTCTTCGTTGATCTTGAACGCATTGGTGTGGCGGCTGATGGCGGCTGTGCGCTTGCGATCGAGCCAGAACTTCTTGCGCGCTTCGGGGCTGATGGCGATGAAGCCTTCACCGGCACGCGAGTTGGCGATGCGTACCACTTCGCTGGTCGCGCGCGCCACGGCATCGGCGTCGTCCCCGGCGATGTCGCCGAACAGCGCCATCTTGGGCAGGCCCCCTCGCTTGCTCTTGGTCGCGTAGCCCACCGCCTTGAGATACCGGTCGTCAAGGTGCTCCAGCCCCGCCAGCAGCGTGCCCGAGCGCCTTTGCTCGGCAAACATGAAATCCTTGATTTCCACGATACTGGGCACGGCGTCTTTGGCGTTGCCAAAGAACTCCAAGCACACCGTGCGCGTGTGCGATGGCATGCGGTGCACCACCCAGCGCGCGCTGGTAATCAGGCCGTCGCAGCCCTCCTTCTGGATGCCGGGCAAGCCGCTGAGGAACTTGTCGGTCACGTCCTTGCCAAGGCCCTCCTTGCGGAACGACTTGCCAGGAATGTCCAGGCGCTCGGTGTTTAACAGCTTCTTGCCGCTGGCATCGAAGGTCTTCAGCTCGAAACTGGCGACTTCAGCATCATGGATCTTGCCCATGTTGTGGCCCAGGCGCGTAACCTCCAGCCACTGCGCCTGTGGCGTCACCATGCGCCAGCTCGCCAGGTTGTCCAGCGCCGTGCCCCAGAGCACGGCCTTCTTTCCGCCAGCGTTCATGGCGATGTTGCCGCCAATACACGAGGCTTCGGCAGAGGTCGGGTCGACGGCAAACACAAAGCCACCGCGTTCGGCCGCGTCGGCCACGCGCTGTGTCACTACGCCGGCCTCGGTCCAGACGGTGGCTACAGGCTGGGTCAGGCCGGGCAGCAACACCATTTCAACTTCGCTCATGGCTTCGAGCTTCTCGGTGTTGATCACCGCGCTCTTCCAGGTCAGCGGAATCGCGCCGCCCGTGTAGCCGGTGCCACCGCCGCGGGGAATGATTGTCAGGCCCAGATCGATGCAGCCTTTGACCAGCGCCGCCATCTCAGCTTCGGTGTCGGGGGTCAGCACCACAAACGGGTACTCCACCCGCCAGTCAGTGGCGTCGGTCACGTGGCTCACCCGCGAGAGGCCGTCGAACTTGATGTTGTCTTTCGAGGTCAGGCGCCGCAAGACGCGCTGGGCCTGACGGCGCAGGTCCGCCGCATCGAGAAAGCTGGCGTCGAACGCTTTGACGGCGCCGCGGGCGGCCGCAAGAAGCTCCGCCACGAGCATGTCACGTGCTGCATCGGCATCCGGCGTGCGACGCTTCTCCACCTCCCCGAGCCGGTGATGCAAGGCTTCCACCAGAGACTTGCGCCGCCCGGGGTTGTCGAGCAGGTCGTCCTGCAGATAGGGGTTGCGTTGTACCACCCAGATGTCGCCCAGCACCTCGTACAGCATGCGGGCCGAGCGGCCGGTGCGGCGTTCCTCGCGCAGTCGGTTCAGCAGCTCCCAGGCACGGCTTCCGAGCAAGCGAATCACGATCTCCCTGTCGGAGAACGAGGTGTAGTTGTAGGGAATTTCGCGCAGGCGCGGCGCCTCATCGACGACGGGGACGAGGTGGTTGAGCGGGGTCGGAGCGTTCATCGAAAGGGGCAACACGCAGCCAGGAACGGACAAAAGCGTGACAAAACGGCTGCGTCGGGATGTTACCGCAGTGCAGCAAACACGCGTGCGCGATGGGGACTCCCTTGGAGAGGCCTCATGGAAACCCTGCTTGTCACACCTCTGTTGTCCGGTTGTAATCAATTTGACACAGCGATAATGCAAACTGCGTCCATATCCAGGAGATGTTTAATGAATAAGATCAGTTTCACCGCCGTAGCCCTTGCGGCGGCTTTGGTACTACCCGTGCAGGCCCAGACCGAAGTCCAGTGGTGGCACTCGATGACGGCCGTCAATGGCGAATGGGTCAACGACCTGGCCAAGGATTTCAACGCCAGCCAGTCCAAATACAAGATTGTGCCGGTCTACAAGGGGCAATACCCGGAATCGATGACGGCTGCGGTTGCTGCATTCCGCGCTGGCAACGCGCCCCACATCCTGCAGGTTTTTGAAGTGGGCACGGCCACCATGATGGCCAGCAAGGGTGCTATTGTCCCCGTGGCCCAGATCATGAAGGATGCGGGCTACAAGTTTGACCCTGGTGCCTATATTTCCGCCGTCGCCGGCTACTACACGGCCCCCAATGGCCAGATGCTGAGTTTCCCGTTCAACAGTTCGACGACTGTCTTCTATTACAACAAGGACGCCTTCAAGGCCGCCGGGCTGGACCCTGAAAAAGCCCCCAGCAGCTGGCCTGAAGTTGCGCTGGCAGCGGCCAAGCTCAAAGCCAACGGACACAAGTGCCCCCTCACGATTGGCTGGCAGGGATGGACCCAGCTGGAAAGCTTCTCGGCGTGGCACAACGTGGAATTTGCGACCAAGAGCAACGGCCTGGGCGGCCTGGATGCACGGATGAAGGTGAATTCGCCCCTGCATGTGCGTCATATTGACAACCTGGCCAACATGTCCAAGCAGGGCCTGTTCGTCTACAAGGGCCGCAACAATCTGGCCGAGCCCACCTTTGTCTCCGGCGAGTGCGCGATGATCACGACGTCTTCAGGTTTTTACGGCAACGTCAAGAAGAACGCCAAGTTCGCCTTCGGCCTGGCGCCCCTGCCTTATTACCCCGATGTGCCAGGTGCACCGCAGAACACCGTGATTGGTGGCGCCAGCCTGTGGGTCATGGCGGGCAAGAAGCCGGAAGAATACAAGGGCGTCGCGGCTTTCTTCAACTACGTCTCCAGCCCCGAAGTGCAGTCCGCCAGCCACAAGCGCACGGGCTACCTGCCCGTCACCACTGCGGCCTTCCAGTTGACGGAAAAGTCCGGTTTTTACAAGGAGAACCCTGGGACGGACGTCGCCCCCAACCAGATGATTCGCAAGGTCACCGACAAATCGCGCGGTATCCGGCTGGGCAATTACGTGCAGATCCGTACCATCGAGGACGAAGAGTTGGAGCAGGTCTGGGGGGGCAAGAAGTCGGCGCAGGAAGCACTTGACTCCATCGTGAAACGCGGCAACGAATTGCTGGAACGCTTTGAGAAGGACAACAAGAAAGGCTGACGGGAAGTACCTCCTGTGGAAAAGCGGGTCGTCTTCCGGTCTGCGTGGTTGCCCTGGGTGCTGATGGCGCCTCAGTTGGCAGTCATCGGCGTCTTCTTCTTCTGGCCTGCAGCTCAGGCCCTGCTTCAGTCCCTTCAACGGGCTGATGCCTTCGGCATGTCGGTCCAATGGGTCGGACTGGAGAATTTCCGAAACCTCTGGAATGACGAAACCTACCTGGCTTCGTTTTACACCACAGCCATCTTTTCGGTATCGGTTGCTGTAGCGGGCATCAGCATATCGCTGGTCCTGGCTGTTTTCGCGGACCGGATTATCAAGGGCGCACTGGCTTACAAAACGCTGCTCATCTGGCCCTATGCAGTCGCGCCTGCTGTGGCGGGCGTCTTGTGGCTTTTTATGTTTGCCCCGAGTGTCGGCGTGGTGGCCTATGCCCTGGACGTCATGGGGTTCAAATGGAACCATCTGCTGAATGGCACCCACGCCATGACGCTGGTGGTCATGGCGGCCGTCTGGAAGCAGATTTCCTACAACTTCTTGTTCTTCCTCGCCGGCCTGCAGAGCATTCCGAAGTCCCTGCTGGAGGCTGCGGCGATTGATGGTGCGCGTCCGTGGCGCCGCTTCTGGACCATCGTGTTCCCGCTGCTGTCGCCCACCACGTTCTTCCTGCTGGTCATCAACATCGTCTACGCCTTCTTCGATACCTTTGCCATCATTGATGCGGCCACCCAGGGCGGCCCCGGCAAGGACACGGCGATCCTGGTTTACAAGGTGTACTACGACGGGTTCAAGGCGATGGATCAAGGCGGTTCAGCTGCACAGTCCGTCGTGCTGATGGTGATCGTCGTGACCCTGACTGTGGTGCAGTTCCGGTTCGTCGAGAAGAAAGTGAACTACTGACCATGACAAAACCGAGCTTGCAGCTTCGTGAATCAAATGGAACCGGCGCCGCGGCAGTGCTTCGGGTCAGCTCTTGATGATTGAGCGCCGCCCCCTTCTGAACGCGCTTTCCCATGTCGTCCTGATCCTGGGCGTGCTGGTGGTGGCCTTTCCGCTCTACCTGACTTTCGTGGCTTCGACCCAAACGTCCGAGGCCATCGTGCAGACACCCATGCCCATGTTGCCAGGCAGTCACCTCATCGAGAACTACACCGCCGCCTGGAACGGCACGGGGGGTGGCTCGGGCGCCAAGGCACCAGTCGGACGGATGATGATGGTGAGCCTTATTTCGGCGCTGATCATTTCCATTGGCAAGATTGCCATCTCCCTGTTGTCCGCCTTCGCGATCGTTTATTTCCGTTTCCCGTTTCGCATGTTTTTCTTCTGGGCGATCTTTGTCACACTGATGCTGCCCGTGGAAGTTCGAATCGGTCCGACTTACAAGGTGGTTTCAGACTTGGGCATGCTGAACAGCTATGCGGGCCTGACCGTCCCCCTGATTGCGTCGGCCACCGCCACCTTTCTATTCCGGCAATTTTTTCTGACCGTGCCGGAAGAACTGGTTGAGGCGGCCCGCATGGACGGCGCCGGACCGATGCGGTTCTTCAAGGATGTTCTCGTCCCCCTTTCAAAAACCTCCATTGCCGCGTTGTTCGTGATTCAGTTCATCTATGGCTGGAACCAGTACTTGTGGCCGCTGCTGGTGACCACCAACGAAGACATGTACCCGGTCGTCATCGGCATCAAGCGGATGATCTCGGGCGGCGACTCGGACATGCAATGGAATGTCGTCATGGCCACGGCTGTCCTGGCCATGCTGCCACCCGCGCTCGTGGTGATGCTGATGCAGAAATGGTTTGTCAAGGGTCTGGTGGATACGGAAAAATAATGGCCTCTATAACCCTCAAGAACGTCGTCAAGCGCTACGGCGCCGGCAAGACCGTCAACAAAGTCATTCACGGCGTCAGCGCGGACATCACCGATGGCGAGTTCGTCGTCATCGTCGGCCCCTCGGGCTGCGGCAAGTCAACGTTGCTGCGCATGGTGGCCGGACTGGAGGAGATCAGTGAAGGCGAAGTTTCCATCGGCCCCCGCGTCGTGAATAATCTTGAGCCAGCGGAACGCGACATTGCCATGGTGTTCCAGAACTACGCGCTATACCCCCACATGAGCGTGTTCGACAACATGGCCTATGGCCTGAAGATTGCCAAAGTGCCCATTGAGGAGATCAAGACCCGCGTCGACAAGGCCGCCAAGATCCTCGAGATCGGCCCCTTCCTTACGCGAAAGCCGCGCGAACTCTCGGGCGGCCAGCGCCAGCGCGTGGCCATGGGCAGGGCCATCGTGCGCCAACCGCAGGTTTTCCTGTTTGACGAACCCCTGTCCAACCTGGACGCCAAGCTTCGTGCGCAGACCCGCCTGGAAATCCAGAAGCTGCACCGTGAACTCGGCATCACCTCGCTGTTTGTGACCCACGACCAGGTCGAAGCCATGACCCTGGCCCAGCGCATGATCGTAATGAATGCGGGCAAGATGGAGCAGTTCGACACCCCGGAGAATGTCTACAACCACCCGGCTTCGGCCTTCGTGGCCGGCTTTATCGGCTCGCCGCCCATGAATCTGCTGAGCCAGGCACCGAACGAGGCGCACGGCGGCCCGGCGGGAGCCACCCTCGGCATCCGGCCCGAGCACCTGACCCTGGGCAACGAAGGCTGGCAACTTCAGGTTGAAACCGTGGAACTGCTGGGTGCCGAGCGCCTGATTCATGCCCGCCTGGGCGATGAACTGCTGACCATTCGCATCGACGAGACCACGTCCGCACCGGCCGTCGGGGGCAAGGTGCACGCCCAGCCTCGACCTGACCGGCTGCACTGGTTCGACGCGGGCACCGGAAGGCGCATTGACAGGGCATGAGCCTCGACACCGCGACCGCAACGCCGGACGACCGTCCGCATTGGCCCTATCCACGCTGGATCGCTCACCGCGGCGCGGGCAGGCTTGCCCCTGAAAATACGCTGGCGGCATTCCGTGTGGGCGCACAGCACGGCTACCGGATGTTCGAGTGCGATGTGAAGCTCAGCGCCGATGGCGTGCCTTTCCTGATGCACGATGCCACCCTCGCCCGCACGACCCGTGCCCCCGCTTTGCTGGACGCGCATGGCAACGCTGGCGACCACGCCTGGGGCGTACTCTCGCAACTCGACGCCGGCAGCTGGCATTCACGCGCTTTCGCCGGTGAACCCCTGCCCACGCTGGACAACGTCGCCCGGTTCTGCCTGCGCAACGGCCACTGCCTGAACATCGAAATCAAGCCGACGCCCGGCACCGAGCGCCACACCGGAAACGTGGTGGCCACCCATGCGGCGCGCCTTTGGCAGGGCGCGGCCATTGCGCCGCTGCTCACGTCGTTTCAGGTCGACGCGCTGGAAGGTGCCCGCGATGGCGCTGCGGACCTGCCGCGCGGCCTGTTGCTCGACGCCCTGTGGACCGGATGGCTGGAAACCGCACTCGGCCTGGGTTGCACCGCCATCGTCTGCAACCACGCGCTGTGGGACACATCGAGCGTGATGCAGGCGAAAAGTGCCGGATTCAGGCTGTTGAGCTACACCGTGAATGACGAATGGGCCGCCCAGCGCCTGATCGAACTGGGGACCGACGGCATCATCACCGACCGGGTGGACCTGTTCGCACCCTGCGACGCTTGACGGTTGAGCATTCACGCTGAAAGGGCGGGCCCGCCACCCACTGGCGCCAAAGCCACAAATCTTGATTTAGATCAATTCTTTTGGAGCTTTCTATTTCGCGCCAATCCGTGCCGTGGCCCTGGAGCAGAAGACTATTTCTTCCAGCCGCCCAGTTGCCACCACTGGCTGGTGGCCATGGCCAGCACCAGAACCAGGTAGGTCAGCATCTTGCCGTCGCGCCCGAAAAACACCAGTCCGCCTGCCAGAACGCTAGCGCCAACAATGAAATTGATAGCTGCTTGGCGCCAAATGGCGCTGGCAAAGGACCATTTCTTCATGAAAAATGGACTGATCACGGCCAACAGCAACGCCACCCCCAGCGCGGGCGCGAAAAAATTCAGCAGGTGATCAAGGATTTCGAACGGGCCCATCGGAAAGCAATGAGGATGGCATCGTTTTCCGGCCATCGATCAAGGTTAGGAACATTGACCGAGTCAATTTTATAATCACACGATGGCAGTCTGGGCTTTGGGCATCAATCACACGACCGCGCCGCTGGATCTGCGCGGCCGTTTTGCGTTTGCCATCGACCAGATCGAGCCCACGCTGCAGGCCTTGCGCCAGTCATTCTCTCGCCATCCCGAGGCGGCGATCATCTCCACCTGCAACCGCACGGAGATCTACTGCGCCGGAGAAAACCCCCAGCTCGACCACACGCTGGACTGGCTGGCCCATGCCGGCGGGGTGTCGCCAACGGTGCTGCGCTCCCACACCTACACCCTGGAAGACGCGCTGGTCGCCCGACATGCCTTTCGCGTGGCCAGCGGCCTGGATTCCATGGTGCTGGGCGAGCCGCAGATTCTGGGCCAGATGAAAAGCGCCGTGCGCGCCGCTGAAGAAGCCGGCGCCCTGGGCACCACACTGAACCAGATGTTCCAGCGCAGTTTTGCCGTGGCCAAGGAGGTGCGCACCTCGACCGAGATCGGCGCACATTCCATCAGCATGGCCGCAGCGGCCGTACAGACTGGCGGGTCAGCTGTTCGAAGACCTGGGGGATGTCCGCGTGCTGTTTGTCGGCGCGGGCGAGATGATTGAACTGGCGGCCACGCACTTTGCCGCCAAAAACCCCAAGTCCATCGCCATTGCCAACCGCACGCTGGAACGCGGCGAAAAGTTGGCCGTGCGCTTTGGCGGCGAAGTGATGCGACTGGCCGACCTGCCCGACCGTTTGCATGAATTCGACGCCGTGGTCAGCTGCACGGCGAGCACCCTGCCGATCATCGGCCTGGGCGCGGTGGAGCGTGCGCTCAAGAAGCGCCGGCATCGCCCGATGTTCATGGTCGATCTGGCCGTGCCGCGCGACATCGAGCCCGAAGTCAAGGCGCTCGAAGACATCTACCTCTATACCGTGGACGACCTCGCCGGCGTGGTGCAGACCGCACAGGCCAACCGGCAGGCGGCGGTGGCGCAGGCCGAGGTGATCATCGATGCCGGCGTGCTGAGCTTCATGCACTGGATGGTGCAGCGCGACCCGGTCAATGGCGTCGTGCCCCTGATCCAGCAGCTCAACGCCCAGGCCGACGAGTGGCGCGTCGCAGAAATCGCGCGAGCGCGCAGGCTGCTGGCCAAGGGCGAGGATGTCGATGCGGTGCTCGAAGCCCTGTCCCGCGGCCTGACCCAGAAGATGCTGCACGGCGCCATGGCCGAACTCCATTCGGGCGACCCGACGCATCGCGAGCAGACCACGCAGGCGATCAACCGGTTATTCTTGCGTTCCCAAGGCAAAAATCGCCTTTAGTCCAGCGTCCGCTGGTCGTCTATAGCTACATTTTCAGTAGCGACTACTTTCTTTCCCTGCATGAAACCCTTTCTCAGAAGCCAGCTCGAGCGCTACGCGCAACGCCACGGCGAGCTCGACTTCCTGCTGTCGCGCGAGGACATCATGTCCGACATGGCCCAGTTCCTGAAACTCTCGCGCGAGCACGCCGAAGTCACGGTGATCGCCGGACGCTATGCCCGCCTGCAGCAGCGCGAATCCGACCTGGCCGCCGCGCAGGAGATGCTGGCCGACCCGGACATGGCCGAGATGGCCCAGGAGGAAATCGCCAGTGCCGAGGCCGAACTGGCCCAGCTCGACGCCGAACTGCAACGCCTTTTGCTGCCGCGCGACCCGGACGATGCACGCAACGCCTTCCTGGAAATCCGCGCCGGCACCGGCGGGGACGAGTCCGCGCTGTTTGCCGGTGACCTGTTGCGCATGTACACCCGCTACGCCGAGCGCCAGGGCTGGAAAGCCGAAATCATCAGCGAATCACCCAGCGAACTCGGCGGCTACAAGGAGGTCGTGGTCCGCATCGAGGGTACGGGCACCGATGCCGCGAGCGGCGTCTATGGCCAGCTGCGCTTCGAGTCCGGCGGCCACCGGGTGCAGCGCGTGCCGGCGACCGAAACCCAGGGCCGCATTCACACCAGCGCCTGCACCGTGGCGGTGCTGGCCGAACCCGATGAGCAGGAAGCCATCAAGATCAACCCGTCGGACCTGCGCATCGACACCTACCGCGCCAGCGGCGCCGGCGGCCAGCACATCAACAAGACCGACTCGGCGGTGCGCATCACGCACATCCCCACGGGCATCGTGGCCGAATGCCAGGACGGCCGCAGCCAGCACAGCAACAAGGCCCAGGCGCTCAAGGTGCTGACGGCCCGCATCCATGAGAAGGACCGCTCCGAACGCGCCGCCAAGGACGCCGCCGAGCGCAAGGGCCTGATCGGCAGCGGCGACCGCAGCGACCGCATCCGCACCTACAACTTCCCGCAGGGCCGGCTGACCGACCACCGGATCAACCTCACGCTGTACAAGCTGCTGGCCATCATGGAAGGCGACCTGGGCGAGGTTGTGGCGGCACTGCGCGCGGCGCGCGAGGCCGAGCAACTGGCCGAGCTGGAAGTCGGCGCACCGGCCTGAGAATGCCATTTCGTCTGAATACATGAGCTTTTTCGACATTTCTCCAGCGTCGAATGGTCATTTAATGCTATGAATTCAGTAGCTTCCTGCGGCTTGACGCGGGCCCGCAATGCGCGGACCGGCGACGTCCTGGGCGTCGCGCCGTGACGACCTCGCCGGACGGCACCCTTGCCCAGGTCCTTGCGGGCGCCCATGCCCGCGGCGTGTCACGGATCGACGCGCAGATGCTGCTGCTGCACGCACTCGGCCATGCGCCGCATGATCGGGCGTGGCTGATCGCCCATGACGCCGATGCGCTGCCCGTCGAGGCGGCCCGGCGCTTCGAGACGCTGGTACAACGCCGCCTTGAGAATGAGCCGGTGGCTTACCTCACCGGCGTCAAGGAATTCTTTGGCCTGCAGTTGCAGGTGGACGCCCGCGTGCTGGACCCCCGACCGGACACCGAGACGCTGGTGGCGTGGGCGCTGGAAGTGCTGGGCACCAGGAATGATGCGGCGCCCGATGCGCCTGGCGGCCCGCTCGGGCTCGTGGACCTGGGCACGGGCAGCGGCGCCATTGCACTGGCCGTGAAGCACGCCCGGCCCGATGTGCAGGTCACTGCCGTGGATGTCAACGCCGGGGCACTGGCGGTTGCACAGGGAAATGCCGCTCGCCTGCGCCTTCCGGTGCGCTTCATCGAAGGTTCGTGGCTGGGAAATGTAAGCGGCCACTACCATGTCATCGTCGCCAATCCGCCCTACATTGCGGCTGGCGACCCCCATCTGGCTGCGTTGATCCATGAGCCGTTGGCCGCACTGGCCAGCGGGCAGGATGGCCTGGACGACATCCGCCTGATCATCCGGCAAGCCCCGGCACACCTGCTGCCCGGCGGCTGGCTGCTGCTGGAACACGGCTGGGACCAGAGTGAATCCGTCCACGCCCTGCTGGAGGAGGCCGGTTTCACAGCCGTGCAAAGCCGGTCCGACCTGGCCGGCATCCTGCGCTGCACCGGGGGGCAATGGCCGCAGACCCTGGCCCCAGGGAGCCCAAATACCGCTGCGCCGGGCGGACACGGGCGCAAGGTGAAATAATCCCCCTCTTGATTTCCATGGAGCAATGAAATGAGCGACACCCAACAACGCATCGACGATCTGGTGAAATCCAGCGACGTGGTGCTTTTCATGAAGGGCAGCGCCAGCTTCCCGATGTGCGGTTTTTCGGGCCGGGCCATCCAGATCCTCAAGGCCTGCGGCGTCGACCCGAAAGCCGTCAAGACGGTCAACGTGCTCGACGACGATGCCATCCGCCAGGGCATCAAGGAATACAGCCAGTGGCCGACGATTCCGCAGCTCTATGTCAAGGGCGAGTTCATCGGCGGCTCCGACATCATGATGGAGATGTACGAATCGGGTGAACTGGTGCAGGTGCTGGGGACGTCCAGCTGAATGGGTCCCAAGGCCTTCCCGAAAGGCGCCACCCGTGATCCAAAGCCACCTCCGGGTGGCTTTTTCATGCCGGGTTTCAGGCTGCAGCCACGGGGGGTGCGCGGGGAGAAGGCGCCAGGGACCTGGCTACACTTGATGGCCCGCCTCCGATGGCTGGACGAGTCCCCATGAGCCTCACCCAAAGCCTGCTTGCCATTGTCGCCCTGATTGCCGCCAGCGCATTTTTTGCCGTGGCCGAGATCTCGCTGGCCGCCTCGCGGCGCCTGCGCTTGCGCCAGATGGCCGACGAGGGCGACAGCCGTGCGGAGCGGGTCCTGAAAATCCAGGAACAGCCCGGGCACTATTTCACCGTGGTGCAGATCGGACTGAACGCCATCACCATCATGGGCGGCATCGTGGGTGAAGGCGCACTGAGCCCCACCCTGAAGGGCGCTTTCAGCGGATGGATGGCGCCCGAGCGCGCCGAGACAGCGGGTTTCGTCACTTCGTTCCTGGTGGTGACCTCGCTGTTCATCGTTTTTTCCGACCTGTTTCCCAAGCGCCTGAGCATGGCCGAGCCGGAGAAGCTGGCGGTTCGCGTCGCCGGGCCCATGCTGTGGTGCATGGCGGTCTTCAAGCCCGTGGTCTGGATCTACAGTCGCGCCACCGACGGGCTTTTCCGCCTGCTGGGCCTGTCGGCGCAGCGGGACGACCGGGTGACGTCCGATGACATCCTGGCCCTTGCCGAAGCCGGCGCGCAAGCCGGTGTGCTCGCCCGACGCGAGCAGCAGGTCATCACCAACGTGTTCGAGCTGGACACCCGCACCGTCGGCAGCGCCATGACCCCAAGGGATCGGATCGCCTGGTTCAGCCAGGATGATGCGGACACGATCATCCGCTTGCGCATCTCTGCCGAGCCGTTCTCGACCTACCCGGTGTGTGCCGGCGACCTCGACCACCTGATCGGCTATGTCGACGCCAAGGACCTGTTCCAGCGCGTGCTGAACAACCAGCCGATCAGCCTGACCGACCCGGCTCTGCTGCACAAGGCCGTCGTGGTGCCGGACCGCCTGACTCTGGCCGAGGTGCTGGCGCATTTCAGGGAGGTTCGCGAGGACTTTGCCGTCATCGTCAGCGAATACAGCACCGTGGTGGGCGTGGTGACGCTCAATGACGTGATGAGCACGGTGATGGGTGACCTGGTCACCACGCAGGACGAGGAGCTCATCGTGCAGCGCGACGAGCGCTCGTGGCTGATCGATGGCGCCACACCCGTGCAGGACGTGCAGCGCGCCCTGGGCATTGCCGAAATGCCCTTTGAGGGCGAGTATGAAACGCTGGCGGGCTTCCTGATGGTGATGCTGCGCCGCGTGCCCCGGCGCACCGACCGTGTGGACTGGGGCGGCCACCGTTTCGAGGTGATGGACGTGGACAGCTACCGCGTGGACCAGGTGCTGGTCTCCAGGCTGGACGCCCCGGGTGCTGGGATCGATACGGCCGCGACCGGCGACCCGCTCAGACCCCGTTGAGGAGCCAGTTGTGCTGCGCCGCGAAGACGGCATCGGGGTAGGCGGCCTTGCCGCGCGAGCCGTTGTAACGACCCAGTGCCAGGAACAGGTCGCCGCGTTCGCGGTCCAGGTAGTGGCGCAGAATGACGCAGCCAAAACGCAGGTTGGTCTGCATGTGAAACAGCCGCGCGGCATCGCCGTCGCCGATCACCCGTGTCCAGAACGGCATGACCTGCATGTAGCCGCGCGCACCGACCGGGCTGACCGCGTATTTTCGGAACGCGCTTTCGACCTGGATCAGGCCCAGCACCAATGACACATCCAGCCCGGCACGCCGGCTTTCGTACCAGACAGTCTGCAGAAATTCCCGGCGGGTGTCGTAGTCCGGCTTGCTGCGCCGCAACCGGAAAATCATCACCCCCATCCAGCGCAGGTATTTCAGGCGCGCTTCGGTATCCGGAAACTCGGGCACGGGCGGCGCGTGGTTGGCAATCGCTGCGCTGAGCGCCGAGCGCACCGAATCAACCAGTGGCTCTTCAATCTGCCCTCCAGCCTGGACCAGCTTCGGAAACGATAGCGACCAGATGGCAATGGGTGCCGATGCAAGGCAGGTCCGGCGAGAAACACCGCAAAGGCCCGGCAATTTGGAACCTTGCGCCCCGCTGCGGGCAGGAACGATGGCGTCGCGCAGCGTCACTGCCCGGCAGTGGCGGCCGACGCCAGTCGGTTCGTCACAAAGGCATACACCTCCGGCGCCGGAACCTTGGTTGCCGAGGTATCCCGACGGTGCTGATACTCCAGTTGCCCCTCCTTGAGGCCACGGTCGGAGATCACCACCCGGTGCGGCACGCCGATCAGTTCCCAATCGGCAAACATCGCGCCGGGTCGCTCGCCGCGGTCGTCCAGCAGCACGTCGACGCCGTTGTCACGCAGTTGGTCGTGCAGTTTTTCAGCCGCGGCTTTCACGTCCGCGCTGCGGTCCATGCCGATCGGGCAGATCACCACGGTGAACGGCGCGATCGCATCAGGCCAGATGATGCCGCGATCATCATGGTTCTGCTCGATGGCGGCTGCCGGCAGACGCGTGATGCCGATGCCGTAGCAGCCCATCTCGAAATGGGCAGGCTTGCCGTCTTCGCCCAGGAAGGTGGCATTCATGGCCCGGCTGTACTTGGTGCCCAGATAGAACACATGGCCGACTTCGATGCCGCGCTCGATCACCAGCGCGCCCCGGCCATCGGGTGAGGCATCGCCTTCGACCACGTTGCGCAAGTCGGCCACGAGGTCGGGCTCGGGCAAGTCACGGCCCCAGTTCACGCCAGTCAGGTGAAAATCCGCCTCATTGGCGCCGCAGATCCAGTCGGCCATGACCGCGACTTCGCGGTCGGCGACGACCTGGACCGGCTTCAAGAGCTTGATGGGCCCCAGATAGCCCGGCTTGCAGCCGAAATGATCTTCAATTTCAGCCACCGTGGCGAAGCGGAAGCCGCCGTCCAGCCCGGGCACCTTGCCGACCTTGACTTCGTTCATGTCGTGGTCGCCGCGCAGGAGCAGCAGCCAGATGCGGGTGCTGACGACTTCCTCGTAATCATTGAGCTCCTCCGTGGCCAGCACCAGTGACTTCACCGTCGTCGACAGCGGCACGCCGAGCAATGTGGCGACATCAGCACAGGTGCTCTTGCCCGGTGTCGGCGTTCGGGTCAGGGGCTCGACCGCGCCGCCACGCGGGCCGGGCGGCGCCAGTGATTCGGCCTTTTCCATATTGGCGGCGTAGTCGCTGGCCGGGCAGTAGACGATGGCATCCTCACCAGTGGCGGCGATGACCTGGAACTCTTCGCTCAAGTCGCCGCCTATGGCGCCACTGTCGGCGGCAACCGCCCGGTAGGTCAGGCCGAAACGGTCAAAGATCCGGCGGTAGGCAGTCGCCATGACCTGGTAGCTCGCCTTGGCGCCGGCCTGGTCGCGGTCGAAACTGTAGGCGTCCTTCATGGTGAACTCGCGCCCGCGCATCAGGCCAAAACGCGGCCGACGCTCATCGCGGAACTTGGTCTGGATCTGGTACAGATTTTTTGGCAACTGCTTGTAACTGCGCAAATCCTGCCGTGCGATGTCGGTGATGACCTCTTCACTGGTCGGCTGCACCACGAAATCACGCCCATGCCGGTCCTTGATGCGCAGCAGTTCGGGGCCCATTTTTTCGAAGCGGCCCGTCTCCTGCCAGAGCTCTGCGGGCTGAACCACCGGCATGGTCAGCTCCACGGCCCCGGCGCGGTTCATTTCCTCGCGCACGATTGCCTCCACCTTGCGAATCACCCGCAGGCCCATCGGCATGTAGCTGTAGATGCCTGCGCCGAGTTTCTTGATCATTCCAGAGCGCATCATGAGCTGGTGGCTGACCACCTCGGCGTCGGCGGGCGCGTCGCGAAGTGTGGAAACGAAAAACTGGCTGGCTTTCATGGTGTGGACGGCAGACGCAATGTGGAAGGGCTAAGGGATGGGCCTCTTGATGCACGCGGAACGCTGTGCATAATGGACTCAGTTAAAAAATTGGAATTTGATTATGCTTGACCGGGAAGGCTTTCGGCCTAACGTCGGCATCATCCTGCTCAACCAGAGAAACCAGGTGTTCTGGGGCAAGCGCATCCGCACCCACAGCTGGCAGTTCCCGCAAGGCGGCATTGATCGTGGCGAGACGCCCGAGCAGGCCATGTACCGCGAACTGCATGAGGAAGTGGGGCTCCATCCGGAGCACGTGCGCGTTGTGGCCCGCACCCGCGACTGGTTGCGCTACGAGGTGCCAGACCGGTATATCCGGCGTGACGCGAGAGGCCATTACAAGGGACAGAAGCAAATCTGGTATTTGCTCCAGCTCGTCGGGCAGGACTGGGACCTGAATCTGCGCGCGACCAATCACCCGGAATTTGATGCCTGGCGCTGGAACGATTACTGGGTGCCCTTGGACGCGGTGGTGGAGTTCAAGCGCGGCGTTTACGAAATGGCATTGATCGAGCTGGCGCGCTTCCTTCCGCGCACGGAATATCGAAACCGATTCCTTCGCGGCGGCTTGCGTCAGCGGGATGCCGCTCAGGAGCCGGCCCACGACGGCAGGACAGGCGCATCGTTCGACCTGCCGCCGGGCGCGACTTTCGAGCCCGGCCCCCAGTCCAGCCAGCAGGTCCTGAACGGTGACGATCCAGACTATGCACCCCTTTAAGACACTGGTGCTGGCCTTGGTGCTGGCCGGCACGAGTGCCATCGGGCAGCTCATGCCCGACGATCCGAACTGGCGTGAAAGCCCGGTCCCGCCGCCACCAGGTTTCGATGTGAATCGCCTGATCCCGCTGGAGAGTCCGAAAGGCTCCACGCTGACCTACGGCATCGACCCGGCGACGGTGACCACAACGCCTGAAGGCGTCGTGCGCTACGTGATTGTCGCAAGCAGTCGGGAGGGTGGGCAGAACGTGATGTATGAAGGCATTCGATGCTCCAAGGGCCAGCACCGGGTCTATGCGAGGTACAACGCAAAAAGCGGCTGGTCATCCGTCAGTGACGGGGACTGGCAACCGCTGTATGGCTCCGCCGCATCGCGCCATGCGGTCACACTGGCGGAAGCTGGAGCATGCAAGGATCGGGCAGTGAACCGTTCGGCCAGTACGATCGTGCGAACGCTCAGGGGAGAGCAGCCAGCGGGCTTCGATTAGGCGCCGGACGCTCTGGCCGTTTTGGCGTTCTGCTGACTCAGCGCGTCAACACCAGGTTGTCACGATGGACCATTTCGGGCTCGGCGGCATAACCAAGCAGCGCTTCAAACTCGCCGGAGGGCCTGCGGCACAGCAGCCTGGCTTCGGCGCTCGCATAGTTGGCCAGTCCGCGGCCGATTTCATTTCCCGAGGGATCGCGTACCGCAATGACGTCGCCGCGGGAAAAGTCACCGTCCACCGAGGTCATGCCGATGGGCAGGAGGCTCTTGCCGTCTTGTCGCAGCTTCAGGGCGGCACCCTGGTCCACGGTGACGGCACCGCGCAATTGCAGGTGATCGGCCATCCATTGCTTTCGCGCCTGCTGCTTGGCTGTCTGCGCGGTCAACAGGGTGCCGATCGGTTCGCCGCGCGCCAGGCGGATCAGCACATCAGGTTCGCGACCCCAGGCGATCACTGTCGAAGCGCCTGAACCTGCCGCGCGTTTGGCGGCAAGTATCTTGGTGATCATCCCGCCGCGGCCGATGCTGGAGCCAGCGCCACCGGCCATGACTTCAAGCGCGGGATCGCCGGCGCGGGCATCGTGGACAAAAGTAGCCAGCGGGTCCTTGCGCGGATCGGCTGTGTAGAGCCCGTTCTGGTCCGTCAGGATGATCAGGGCATCCGCTTCAACCAGGTTGGCCACCAGCGCGCCGAGGGTGTCGTTGTCGCCGAACTTGATTTCGTCATTGACCACGGTGTCGTTCTCGTTGATGACCGGCAATACATGCAGCTTCAACAGGGTGAGCAGCGTGGAGCGGGCATTCAGGTAGCGCTCGCGGTCCGCCAGGTCGGCGTGCGTCAGCAGCACCTGGGCGCTGCCAAGGCCGTTTTCACGCAGCTTGGTTTCGTACATTTGCGCCAGTCCCATCTGCCCCACGGCGGCCGCGGCCTGCAGTTCATGGACCGCCTTGGGGCGGCTGGTCCAGCCGAGCCGCTTCATGCCCTCGGCAATCGCGCCACTGGACACCATTACAACCTCCCGGCCATCGCGCGCCAGCACGGCGAGCTGGCGACACCATTCCCCGATTGCTACTTCATCGAGCCCGCGTCCTTCGTTGGTCACCAGGCTGGACCCTACCTTGACCACAATGCGCTGGGCGTCCCGCAGCACGCCAGATGCTTTTTCTTGAACCATATTGATCATTAGCCAGCGTCGAATGGACGCAAACAGCTACTCATTTTGTAGCAATCAAGACCGCTTCAGCTGGCTGTATCGCCGCTGAAGCGCGGATCAACGTCGATTGACGGCTGTTCGGCAACCTGTTGCGCCTTGAGGTGCTGGTAAACCGCCTTGATCAGTTTGTCGCACCCTTCATGGGTCAGCGCAGATATCTCGAAGACCGGCCCCTTGTATCTAAAACGCCGGACAAAGTCCTTGACGCGCGCCTCTCGCAGGTCAGCATCCACCATATCCAGTTTGTTCAGAACGAGCCACCGGGGCTTGGCATGCAGCTTGGGATCGTACTTCTTGAGTTCGGCCACAATGGCCTTGGCCTGCGCCACGGGGTCTACGCCCTCATCGAAGGGCGCCATGTCCACAATGTGCAACAGCAGTCGGGTGCGTTGCAGATGCCTCAGAAAGAGGTGCCCCAGGCCTGCACCATCCGAGGCGCCTTCAATCAGGCCCGGCACATCAGCGACGACAAAACTCTGCTCCGGGCCCACACGGACCACCCCCAGATTCGGGTGCAGCGTGGTGAACGGGTAGTCGGCAATCTTGGGACGCGCGTTGGAAATCGCGGTGATCAGCGTCGATTTCCCGGCGTTGGGCATGCCCAGCAAGCCAACGTCAGCCAGCACCTTGAGTTCCAGCTTGAGGCTTTTCCGGTCGCCCGGCCAACCTGGCGTCTTCTGTCTCGGCGCGCGGTTGATGGCGCTCTTGAATCGCATGTTGCCAAACCCGCCGTCGCCGCCCTTGGCAATCATGATCCGCTCTCCAGGTGTGAGCATTTCGTAGAGCACATCGCCTGTCTCGGCATCGGTCATGATGGTGCCGACCGGCACCTTGAGCGTGATGTCATCCCCGGCGGCTCCGAACATGTCCGACCCCATGCCGTGCTGCCCCCGCTTGGCCTCATGACGACGGGAAAACCGGAAATCCACCAGTGTGTTCAATGCGGGATCGGCCACCGCATAGACATGCCCACCACGTCCGCCATCGCCTCCATTGGGTCCGCCGAACTCCTTGTACTTCTCATGCCGGAAAGAGACGCAACCGGCTCCGCCATCACCGGCAATGATGTCTATATAGGCTTCATCAACGAATTTCATGAGACGTCCAGTTTAAACAAAGGCCCGACACGGGCTCCAAAACACCGAAGCCCCGACAAGGCGGGGCTCCGATTGGTTGAGTCGACGGGCTTCAGGCCGGGGTCACGCTCACCGTTTGCTTGTTCATTGCGCCCTTGACGGCGAACGAAACATGTCCGTCCACCAGGGAGAACAGGGTGTGGTCCTTGCCCACGCCGACATTGCTGCCCGGATGGAACCGGGTGCCACGCTGACGAACAATGATCGCGCCAGCGCTGATCAGTTCGCCACCGAAAGCCTTCACACCCAGCATTTTGGGCTTGGAATCGCGCCCGTTTCGCGTTGAGCCGCCGCCTTTTTTCTGTGCCATGACCTGTGCTCCTTAAGCAGTGATCGCGCCGATTTGCAATTCGGTGAACTGCTGGCGATGCCCCTGGCGTTTCTGATAATGCTTGCGACGGCGCATCTTGAAGATGTGCACCTTGTCGTGCTTGCCATGGGACAGCACTGTGACTGTCACCGTTGCGCCGGACACCAGGGGTGTGCCCACCTTGAGTTCAGCGCCGTTGCCGACAGCCAGAACCTGGTCGAACACAATTTCCTGGCCTACGTCCGCAGCAATCTGTTCTACTTTAATTTTTTCGCCGGCAGCAACACGATACTGTTTGCCACCGGTTTTTATGACCGCGTACATGTAAACCTCTTTATTGAGTTCTGCAGACGAATTTCCACAGAGCCTTTAAGTATAGCATGGTTTGCAGTCACTAACATACCGCTACCCGTGCCGCAGAGTCCCGCATGGGCATCTCTATAATCCTGCAACTTTTTGGCAAACTCTCCCTTGGCTGACCACTCCACCACCACATCCGGCGTTCTCGCACTCGTCGCCGGCGACATGCTTGAGGTCGACATGGTCATTGCGCGACGCCTGAACTCCGGCGTTCCGCTCGTCGGGGAAGTTTCCCGTTACATCATATCGGCTGGCGGCAAACGCCTTCGCCCGGTTCTCTTATTGCTGACCTGTGGCGCCTTGGGCTACCGCGAGGCTCAGCGCTTCAACCTGGCCGCTGTCGTGGAATTCATTCACACAGCCACCCTGTTGCACGACGATGTCGTCGACGAATCCACGCTGCGGCGCGGCCGCTCGACCGCCAACGAGGCGTTCGGCAATCCTGCGAGCGTGCTGGTCGGAGACTTCCTCTACTCGCGTGCATTCCAGATGATGGTGGAAGCCGACAACATGCGAGTGATGCAGATTCTGGCCGAGGCAACCAACGTAATTGCCGAGGGCGAAGTATTGCAGTTGATGAACATGCACGATGCCTCACTGGACGAAGCGGCCTATCTTCGCGTGATTCGCTCCAAGACGGCCAAGCTTTTTGAGGCCAGCGCCCGGCTGGGCGCGGTTCTGGCCGCAAGCCCTGCAGAAGTCGAAAGTGCTTGTGCGATCTATGGACAGGCGCTCGGTACCGCTTTTCAGGTGATCGACGACGTACTGGACTATGCTGGTGAACCCGCTGAAATGGGCAAGAATCTGGGTGATGACCTGCGTGAAGGCAAAGCCACCCTGCCCCTGATCATGGCCATGCAGCTGGGCTCCGCCGACCAACGTGACACGATCCGCGATGCGATCGAAAACGGCGCACAGGCGGATCTGGAGACGGTCGTGAACATCGTCAGGCAGACCGGCGCCCTCGAAGCCACTCTCGATGCCGCGTCGCGCGAAGCCAAGCGCGCCATCGCCGCGGCACGCGAACTCCCCCCAAATTTGTACACTGAGGGTTTGATACAATTGGCCGGTCAGCTTCTGGAACGTCGGCACTGAGTTTTGCTGTCCGTTCCTCCCATCGGGGTGTAGCTTAGCCTGGTAGAGCGCTACGTTCGGGACGTAGAGGCCGGAGGTTCGAATCCTCTCACCCCGACCAAAACGGCAGCAATGTCTACTCCTGCCCACGTCCGGGTGTTTCTTCCTGGTATTTCGGTTTACAGTCTCCGAGCAATCGGCGAAGATCAGCCTGTCATAAATTCTCGAGACATCATTGCCCTTCATGGCTGTCGTTGAATCCGCTCCAAATGAAACAACTGCCATGGCCCTGCCCGGGCTAGCGCGCGCATTGGTTGCGGCAGGCAAGCTCGGACAGAAGGCCGCCGAAGACATCTACCGGAAGGCGCAGACCGGCAAGACCAGCTTCATTTCCGAGCTGACAGGCTCCGGTGCGGTGTCGGCGCTTGACTTGGCGCACACCATGTCGATGGCGTTTGCCGCCCCCCTGGTTGATCTTGACGCCATTGACATCGGGCGGTTGCCGAAGGGCATTCTCGACCCGAAGATCTGTAGTGACTACCGTCTGGTCGTACTCAGCAAACGCGGCAACCGGGTGATCGTTGCCACGGCAGACCCCTCAGAGCAGTCGGCAGCCGAAAAGATCAAGTTCGCTACCCAACTGGGGGTGGATTGGGTGATCGCGGAATTCAACAAGCTGTCCAAACTGGTGGAGCAAAACGCCACTACCGCCACTGAGGCGATGGACAACATTATTGGGGGCGATTTCGAGTTTGACGAAACGTCCATGGCCGCGGCGACGACCGAAGCCACCGAATCTGCCTCGGCGGAAGTGGATGACGCGCCCGTCGTCAAGTTCCTGCACAAGATGCTGCTTGACGCATTCAACATGCGTGCCTCGGACCTGCACTTCGAACCTTATGAATTCAACTACCGTGTCCGCTTTCGCATCGACGGTGAGTTGAGGGAAATTGCGTCACCGCCTGTTGCCATCAAGGAAAAGCTAGCCTCACGCATCAAAGTCATTTCGCGCCTGGACATCTCGGAGAAACGCGTCCCGCAAGACGGCCGAATGAAACTCAAGGTCGGAGCGGACCGCACCGTTGACCTGCGGGTCAGCACTTTGCCGACATTGTTCGGCGAGAAAATCGTGATCCGTATTCTTGACCCCAGCAGTGCCAAGCTGGGTATTGACGCCCTTGGCTATGAGCCCGAAGAAAAAGCCCGGCTGCTGAAGGCCATTGAACGGCCCTATGGAATGATCCTGGTGACAGGCCCGACCGGATCAGGCAAGACCGTGTCGCTCTACACTTGCCTGAACCTACTGAACAAACCGGGCGTGAATATCGCGACAGCTGAAGACCCTTCAGAAATCAATATGCCCGGCGTCAACCAGGTCAACGTCAACGAAAAGGCGGGCCTGACATTCGCTGCTGCGCTCAAGTCCTTTCTGAGGCAGGATCCGGACATCATCATGGTGGGCGAGATCCGCGATCTGGAGACTGCCGATATCTCGATCAAAGCGGCGCAGACCGGCCACCTGGTCCTGTCGACATTGCACACCAATGATGCGCCGACCACATTGACGCGGCTGCGCAACATGGGCATTGCCCCGTTCAACATTGCCTCCAGCGTGATCCTGATCAGCGCCCAGCGTCTGGCTCGCCGCTTGTGCGTCAATTGCAAAGTGCCTATGGACATTCCGCAGGAAACACTGGTCGAAGCGGGCTTCAAGGAAGATGAACTGGACGGCTCGTGGATGCCTTATCGGGCCGTCGGCTGCCAGATGTGCAATAACGGCTACAAGGGCCGGGTGGGCATTTATCAGGTCATGCCGATTACGGAAGATATCCAGCGCCTTATCCTTGCCGACGCCAGTGCGCTTGAAATTGCCGAGCAAGCGGAGCGCGAGGGAGTCCGCTCTCTGCGGGGCTCGGGTCTGCACAAGGTCAGGCTGGGGTTGACTTCACTTGAAGAAGTACTGGCCGTGACCAACGAGTAAAACAATCGGAATCCGGAGAGCAATATGGCAACTGCAGCGTCCAGGAACGTGAGCGAGTTCGTGTTTGAATGGGAAGGCAAGGATCGCAACGGAAAACAGGTCCGTGGGGAGACCCGTGCTTCCGGCGAAAACCAGGTTCAGGCCGCCTTGCGGCGCCAGGGCGTGTTCCCGACGAAGATCAAAAAGCGGAGGATGCGATCCGGCAAGAGAATCCGGCCCAAAGACCTGGCCATCTTCACGCGCCAACTTGCCACGATGATGAAGGCGGGCGTCCCGCTGCTGCAGGCCTTTGACATTGTCGGTCGCGGCAACGCCAATGCCAGCGTCACCAAGTTGCTCAATGAAATCCGTACCGATGTCGAGACGGGCACGTCGCTGAGCGCAGCCTTTCGCAAGTTTCCGATGTACTTCGACAACCTTTATTGCAATCTGGTCGAAGCAGGCGAGGCCGCGGGCATTCTGGAGCAGTTGCTGGACCGCCTGGCCGTCTACATGGAAAAGACGGAGGCCATCAAGTCCAAGATCAAGTCGGCGCTGATGTATCCCGCGTCCGTGGTCGTCGTGGCGTTCGTCGTGGTGGCCGTCATCATGATATTCGTGATCCCTGCATTCAAGAGCGTGTTCAGCTCCTTTGGTGCCGACCTCCCTGCACCCACCTTGTTCGTCATTGCCATGAGCGAATTTTTTGTCGCGTACTGGTGGCTTATTTTCGGCGGGATCTTCGGCGGGGCGTATTTTTTCATGCAAGCCTGGCGGCGCAGTGAAAAGATGCAGATGTTCATGGACCGTCTTCTTCTCAAGGTGCCGATATTTGGCACCCTGGTGGAAAAGTCCGTGGTTGCGCGCTGGACACGAACGCTATCGACCATGTTCGCAGCAGGCGTTCCATTGGTGGAAGCGCTTGACTCCGTGGGCGGAGCGTCCGGTAACCTGGTGTACGCGCAGGCAACCGAAAAAATCCAGCAGGAAGTCTCGACCGGTACCAGCCTGACGGCGGCCATGGGGAATGCCAATCTGTTTCCCTCCATGGTGTTGCAGATGAGCGCCATCGGCGAAGAATCCGGCTCGCTCGATCACATGCTTGGCAAGGCCGCGGACTTCTATGAGGCAGAAGTGGACGACATGGTGGCCGGCCTGTCCAGCCTGATGGAACCTATCATCATCGTGTTTCTCGGAACCCTGATCGGTGGCATTGTGGTTTCGATGTACTTGCCCATCTTCAAGCTCGGCCAGGTGGTCTGATGCTGGAACCAGAGCTCGCCTATGCGGCGGTGGGGGGGGTGCTCGGGTTGTTGGTTGGCAGTTTCCTGAACGTCGTAATTTTCCGTCTTCCCAAAATACTCGAACGGCAGTGGGCGACCGAATGCGCCGAAATGGCAGGGAAGGAACCTGCTCGCGAGCCAACCTTCAATCTGGTGGTTCCCCGTTCCCGGTGCCCGAAGTGTGGTCACCAGATCCGCTGGTACGAGAACATGCCCGTCCTCAGCTTTTTTCTGTTGCGAGGTAAATGCTCCGCTTGCGGTGTGCCGATCGGATTTCGCTACCCGGCGGTGGAACTGATCACTGGCGCTGCGTTTTTCTGGTGCCTGTGGCGATGGGGTGCGACGCCGACGGCGGCCGCCTGGTGCGGTTTTTCAGCCATGGTGCTGGCTTTGGCCCTGATTGACTGGGACACCACCCTCTTGCCCGACGACATGACGCTCCCTCTGTTGTGGGCCGGACTGATTGCATCTGCCCTTCAGTGGACGACTGTGCCCCTGGCTGCCTCTTTATGGGGCGCCGTGGCGGGCTACCTTTCGTTGTGGCTGATTTACTGGGTTTTCAAGCTGGTTACTGGCAAGGAAGGCATGGGCTTCGGTGATTTCAAGCTGTTTGCGGCGCTGGGTGCCTGGTTCGGCTGGCAGGCGTTGGTTCCGATCGTCCTCATGGCGTCGGTCATTGGTGCCCTGGTCGGTATTGCAATGAAGTTTTCCAGCGGCCTGCGTGAAGGTGGTTACGTTCCCTTTGGACCATTTCTTGCGGGTGCCGGGCTCACCGCCATGGTCTTCGGACCCCAGTCCATTCTGCGCATTGTGGGACTTTAGACCCGCGATGCCTGGCACGATTCTGGTCGGACTCACCGGTGGCATTGGCAGCGGGAAGAGTACGGTCTCCGCGTTCCTCGCGGCGCTGGGAGCCACGATCATCGACGCAGATGCAATTTCACGCAGCCTGACCGAAGCCGGGGGCAGCGCCATCCCATCGATCCGCGACCGTTTTGGCCCGGCTTTTGTCACACCCGACGGCGCTTTGGACCGAATCCGGATGCGCGAACTTGCGTTCAAGGATCAGAATGCAAAACGGCAGCTTGAAGCCATCATTCACCCACTGGTAGGCGCGACCACACAGTTACAAGCACGCCATGCCATTGAAAAAGGCCTGCCCTGCGTTGTGTTCGACATACCGCTGCTGGTGGAGTCAGGCCAGTGGCGGTCAAGGCTCCACCGAGTCATCGTGGTTGACTGCCCCGAGGAGACTCAGGTCGAACGGGTTGTTGCGCGCAACGGAATGCCTAGAGCTGAGGTTGAGAGAATCATTGCATCGCAAGCCCCTCGGAAACACAGGCTTTCGGCGGCCGATATCGTGATCCATAACCTGAACCTGTCTCTCGATGCCCTTCGCGCGGAAGTCGCGCAACTTGCCGCTCCCTTCGGTCTATGATTGAAATATTGGAACCTGCAGCGTGATCCTGTACGAATACCCCTTCAACGAGCGCATCCGCACCTACTTGCGGCTGGAGCATCTGTTTTTGCGACTCCGTGAGTTGGTCACACGGGAAACCCCGCTGGACCACCACTACGCATTGACCACCATTTTCGAGATCATGGACGTGGCGACACGGGCTGACCTCAAATCCGACGTGCTCAAGGACCTGGAAAAGCAGAAGCAGATCCTGAACAGCTACCGCGGAAACCCTGCGATCTCTGAAGCCGTCCTTGATGACGTGGTGGGCCGGCTTGAGCACTGCTTTTCTGCGCTGAGCGGATTGCCCGGCAAGGCTGGCCAATCCTTGACCGAGAACGACTGGCTGATGAGCGTGCGCAGTCGGGCCGTGATCCCGGGCGGCACGTGTGAGTTTGATTTGCCTGCCTACTTCGCATGGCAGCACAAGAGTGTTGGTACGCGGCATGCAGATCTTCATGCGTGGACATCAACGTTGCAGCCCCTGGCGGAATCCATTCAGATGTTGCTGAAGATGCTGCGCGATTCCGGAACCCCCCAGAAGGTGGTGGCTTCGGGCGGTCAATTTCAGCAACCCCTCCCTCAAGGCCGCACCTTCCAGTTGCTCCGCCTGCGAATCGATCCGGACCTGGACTTGATTCCCGAGATCAGCGGCAATCGGCTGCTGGTTTCAGTACGATTGATGCGACTTGCCGCTGACACTCGGCTGCACGCATGCAGTGATGACGCAGCGTTTGAGCTGACACTGTGCTCCTGATCAAGGAATTCGCGAAGCCGCAATGAAATCCGAATTGACAACCCGTTGGGTGCGCTGTCCCGCCTGTGGCGGGGAAAGCCGTTACGCCGCGGACAATCCTTTCCGCCCGTTTTGCTGCGAACGGTGCAAAGGCATCGATCTGGGCGCCTGGGCCAGCGAGAGCTTCAGGGTGAACGCCGACGCACCCAGCGACGAATCCACGTCCCCAGAGAACGCTGGTTTGCAGTAATTCAAGAGAAAACAGCCAGTTCCCAGCGATTAATGGCCATCGTTAGCTATCTAATTTGTAGCGCCCTGAAATCCCTGCTCTGAGGCAAACCATTGAAGGACCGGCACGGTTCCTGGTAATACCGGTCCCACCTGCACAGGCAGATGCTGCCAGGCAAACGACTGGCCCTCGCGCATCTGAAGGGACCCCGCCCAGTCAAAGACCTTGCAGAAATTCAGCCTGACCAGCGCATGGGGGTAGTCCACCATCTGCTCCCTCCAGCGAATCACCGGGCCAATGTCCAGCCCCAGTTCTTCGTGAAGCTCCCGGGCCAGAGCTTGCTCGATGCTTTCCCCGGGTTCCACCTTCCCGCCCGGGAACTCCCAGTAGCCTGCATACACTTTGCCGTCAGGGCGTGACGTCAGGAGAAAGTCCCCATCCGGTCGGATCAGCACACCCACGGCGACCTCTACAACCGTGCGGTCCGGCCCCCCTTCCCGCCGGCAATCCGGATCCGCGGTCAGCAACATCGGTGCCCTCATGCGAGGACGGGATGTTTACCCATGTAGTCCCGGGCAAACTGGTAGGCCACCCTGCCACTCCGAGAACCGCGCTCCAGCGCCCAGATCAGCGCTTCAGGGCGTGCGACCTCGATGACAGTCTGATCCGCTCCCAGGTCCGTCAACCACTGCGCGACGATCGTCAGGTATTCGTCCTGGCTGAACGGATAGAAACTGACCCAAAGGCCGAACCGCTCCGACAAGGAGATTTTTTCCTCAATCACTTCGCCCGGATGGACCTCGCCGTCATCGGTATGGGAGTAGCTCAGGTTTTCCTTCATGTATTCAGGCAGCAGGTGGCGGCGGTTGCTGGTGGCATAAACGAGCACATTGGGCGTGGCAGCAGCGATCGACCCATCCAGGATGGATTTCAGCGCCTTGTAGCCAGGCTCGCCCTCCTCGAAGCTCAAATCATCACAGAAGACGATGAACTTCTCCGGGCGCTCTGCCACAATTTCAACGATATCGGGCAGGTCGGTCAGGTCCGCCTTGTCCACCTCGATAAGACGCAGCCCCTGGTCGGCATAGGCGTTCAGACAAGCCTTGATCAAAGAGGACTTTCCGGTACCCCGCGCCCCTGTCAGCAGCACGTTGTTGGCCGGTTTTCCCTGGACAAACTGGAGCGTGTTGCGCTCGATCTTTTCCTTCTGGGCGTCAATCTCTTTCAGGTCGTCCAGCGACAAGGTCGCCACATGGCGTACACGTTCCAGGGCGCCATGCCCCGAACTGCGCTTGCGGTAGCGCCAGGCAACCGCCAGACCCCAGTCTGGCGCCGACAGCGGTTGCGGCAGCACGGATTCAATACGGGAAATCAGTTCCTCAGCCCGCTCCAGCAAATGTTCAAATTTTTCATTCATTTCGGAAGGTTCCGCTGTCAGGATCGGTAGTCGGCGTTGATGGTGACGTATTCATGGCTGAAATCGCAGGTCCAGACCGTGTCCGCGGCCGTGCCGCGACCCAGCACGACCTTGACCGTGATTTCACTTTGCTTCATGACTCTCTGGCCGTCCTCCTCGCGATAGACCGGATTTCGCCCTCCCTTGACGGCCACATGAACATCGTCGAGAAAAAGGTCGATCTTTGTCTGGTCGAGATCTTCAATCCCGGCGTAACCGACAGCCGCCAGAATACGGCCCAGATTGGGATCGCTGGCGAAAAACGCGGTCTTGACCAGCGGCGAATGGGCAATCGCATAGGCCACCTGCCGGCACTCATTTTCGGTCTTGCCACCCTCCACACGCACTGTGATGAACTTGGTCGCACCCTCGCCGTCACGGACGATGGCCTGCGCCAGCTTTCGGGCCACATCCATCATCGCCTGCTTGAGCACCAGTCCATCCCCGCTATCAAGCAGCGTAACCGGGCTGTGCTCGGCCTTGTTGGTGGCAATGACAACGAAAGAATCGTTGGTCGAGGTGTCGCCATCGATCGTCACCCGATTGAACGAACCTTCAGCCAGTTCGGTCGCAAGCTGCTTCATCACAGACGGGTCAACGCAGGCATCGGTTGCCAGGAAGCCCAGCATCGTGGCCATGTTGGGGCGGATCATGCCGGCCCCCTTGCTGATGCCGGTGATGGTGACCAGCGCCTGCCCGATTTTCACGCGTGCGCTGAATGCCTTCGGCAAGGTGTCGGTGGTCATGATGCCCTCAGCCGCTCGCCCCCAATGGCTCGCGCTGGCATCAACCAGCGCCGTCGGCAGGCCGGCTTCAATTCGATCCACGGGGAGAGGCTCCATGATGACACCCGTGGAAAACGGCAAAATCTGCTCAGGGGCCAACCCGAGACGGGTCGCCAGCGCAAGGCAGGTCGCGCGCGCCCGCGCCAACCCTTCCTGACCGGTTCCCGCATTGGCATTGCCCGTATTGATCACCAAGGCTCGAATGCCCATGGCTTTCGAAAGATGTTCCCGGCACACCTGGACTGGCGCGGCGCAAAACCGGTTCTGCGTGAACACGCCCGACACGCTGGCACCTTCATCCAGCAGGATCACCGTCAGGTCCTTGCGGCCCTCCTTGCGGATACCGGCCTCAGTCACACCGAGGCGAACCCCGGCGACCGGAAAAAGGTCTGAAGATTTGGGGGCAGAAAGATTGACAGGCATGTGACGCTTTCGATACGAGCTTCAATTATCCAGAAAATGATGGCCTAAAACAGAAACGGGCCGCAGCCCGTTTCTGTTTCATTCCTGCAAGCGGTTCAAGCCAGTTGACCGTGGCAGTGCTTGTACTTTTTCCCGCTGCCGCAAGGGCAAGGCTCGTTTCGACCCACCCGCGCAAAGGAAGCTGCAAGCGACGAGGCCGCCACACCCGCACCCCGGGAGTCGCTTTCCACCTTGGTTTCCACCTCGCCCGTTTCCGTCGGCGCGGTGTAGGTCACATTCACGATATTTTCCGCGCGCTGCTCCAGTGCCTCCGCCGCCTGCTCAAGTTGCTCACCCGACTGCACCTTCACCGTCATCAGCACCTTGGTGACGTCGTTTTTCACCGAGTCCAGCAGTTGCCCGAAGAGTTCGAAGGCTTCGCGTTTGTATTCCTGCTTGGGCTGTTTTTGCGCATACCCCCGCAGATGAATTCCTTGACGAAGGTAGTCAAGGGCGCTCAGATGCTCCCGCCAATGCGTATCAATACTCTGTAGCAGAACAATCCGTTCGAACTGAGTGAAGTTCTCGCTGCCAATCTGCTCGACCTTGGCCGCAAACGCCAGGTTCGCAGCAGCCTGCACTTTCTCAACAATTTCACCTCCGGTAATCGCATTGGCGGCCTGTATTTCCTCGTGCAAAGGCAACTCGATCTGCCATTCAGTGGCGAGTACCTTCTCCAGAGCCGGGATATCCCATTGCTCCTCCACGGATTCCTGCGGTACATATTGATGCGTGAGGTCTGAAAAACAGCCTTCGCGCAGCGAAGCAATCTGGCCCGACAGGTCGCTGGCATCGAGGATATCGTTGCGCTGCTGATAGATCACCTTGCGCTGGTCATTGGAAACGTCGTCGTACTCCAGCAACTGTTTACGGATGTCAAAGTTGCGCGCTTCAACCTTGCGCTGGGCACCTTCAATACTGCGTGTCACGATGCCGGCTTCGATAGCTTCCCCATCGGGCATTTTCAGCCGTTCCATAATCGCCCGCACCCGATCGCCAGCGAAGATTCGCATCAGGGGATCATCCAGGCTCAGGTAAAAACGCGAAGAACCCGGATCGCCCTGACGTCCGGAGCGCCCACGCAGCTGATTGTCAATCCGTCGTGACTCGTGCCGCTCGGTGGCGATGATTCTCAGCCCCCCCTGGCTGGTAACGAATTCATGATCCTTTTTCCATTCTGCGCGCAACGAGGCAACCTTCGCCTGGCGGGTAGCCGGATCAAGTGATTCATCCGATTCGACGGCATCCACCAGCTTTTCAACGTTGCCTCCGAGCACAATATCTGTGCCGCGACCTGCCATATTGGTCGCGATCGTGATCATTTTCGGACGGCCGGCCTGGGCCACGATGTCTGCTTCACGCGCATGCTGCTTTGCATTGAGCACCTGGTGCGGCAGTTTTTCCTTCTCGAGCAGTGTTGATATCAACTCGGAATTTTCGATGGAGGTGGTCCCCACCAGAACCGGTTGCCCGCGTTCGAAACATTCACGGATATCCATGATTGCCGCTTCGTACTTTTCCCGCGCGGTCTTGTAGACGCGATCGAGCTGGTCTTCGCGTCGACTGGGCCGGTTCGGCGGAATCACCACCGTTTCGAGACCGTAGATTTCCTGAAACTCGTACGCCTCGGTATCGGCGGTACCGGTCATGCCGCATAGCTTGGCATAGAGGCGAAAGTAGTTCTGGAAGGTGATGGAAGCCATCGTCTGGTTTTCAGCCTGGATGGCAACCCCTTCCTTCGCCTCGACCGCCTGGTGAAGGCCATCACTCCAGCGGCGTCCACTCATCAGTCGGCCGGTGAACTCGTCCACGATGACGATCTCACCCTCCTGCACCACATAGTGCTGGTCGCGATGGTAGAGATGGTGTGCACGCAACGCGGCGTACAGATGGTGCATCAAGGCAATATTGGCGGGATCGTACAGACTGGCACCTGCGGCAATCAGGCCGAATTCGGCAAGAATCCGCTCGGAGTTCTCGTGCCCCATCTCGGTCAGAAAAACCTGATGGGTCTTTTCGTCGAGCGTGAAATCACCCGGCGTGACGATGCCCTCGCCTGTGCGGGGATCCGCCTCGCCCTCCTGACGCTTCAGCGAAGGAACAACACGGTTCATGGCCTGATACATGGACGTGTGGTCTTCGGCCTGACCACTGATGATCAGCGGGGTACGCGCCTCGTCAATCAGGATGGAGTCCACCTCGTCCACGATGGCGTAGTTCAGTGGACGCTGGACACGGTCCTGCGCCTCATAAACCATGTTGTCGCGCAGATAATCAAAGCCGAATTCATTGTTCGTCCCGTACGTGATGTCGGCCTGATAGGCAGCCTGCTTTTCCTCGCGGGACATGTTGGGCAGATTGACGCCCACCGTCATGCCCAGAAAGTTGTAAAGACGTCCCATCCATTGGGCGTCCCGATTGGCAAGATAGTCGTTGACAGTAACGACGTGCACGCCCTTGCCTGTCAGAGCATTCAGGTAAACCGGGAGTGTGGCCGTCAGCGTCTTTCCTTCGCCGGTGCCCATTTCCGATATTTTTCCGTTGTGTAGCGACATGCCGCCCATAAGCTGGACGTCAAAGTGGCGCATCTTCATGACCCTTTTGGAGCCTTCTCGCACGACGGCAAAAGCCTCGGGGAGCACCGCATCAAGCGCCTCTCCGGCGGCAACGCGCCCCCTGAGCTCCAGCGTCTTGCCTCGCAGCTGCTCGTCGTTAAGCCCTTCCAGCTGCGGCTCCATCGCATTGATGCGATCCACTGTCTTGCGGAACTGCTTGAGCAGGCGATCATTTCGACTGCCGAAAATTTTGGTGAGGAGAGTGGTAGCCATGCATGCAGGTCCGCCCGACAGGCCCCTGACAGGCTCGCCGGACGACCGAAATCCCTAAGAAGTGTTGGATTCAGGTGGAGGCGCTTTTTTCGAATGCAACGACCGTTACGACATTGATTTCGATAGCGCAGCTGGCCATTTTACCTCTGCGGAGTGCGACGCGGGCCAACACCGGCTTTGGCCTGCGCAACTTCTGCAAGCGCCAGATTCTGCCCAGCGTTGAGGAACTTCTGAGGGTCTTGCTGGACGCCCTGGACGAGCACCTCAAAGTGAAGGTGAGAACCCGTCGAACGCCCCGTATTCCCCACCTCTGCGATCTTCTGGCCGCGTTTGATCAAGTCGCCCTTTTTCACGAACACACGTGATGCATGCGCATAGCGGCTGACCAATTCGTTGCCATGATCAATTTCGATCAGGTTGCCATACGCTGGATGGAACTCCTGCGCGACAACAACGCCGCCGGCGGCCGATAAAATCGGCGTACCCGGATCAGCTGAAAAATCCAGCCCCGTATGCAGCGCGGATCGCCCGGTGAAGGGATCAATGCGCCATCCAAACGATGAGCCCAGATCTGCGTCAGACACCGGCTTCTGGGTAGGCACCATCAATTTGCGGATTTTCTGGTCGAACAACCTGGACTCCATGACGGTCAACAGATCCGCGCGCTGAGTTCCCAGATTTTCTAATTCAGACAGGGTCGCCTGTAAATCCTCCATTGACAGCGCGGGACCTGGTATCAGAACACCGCCACGTCCTGGCGCGCTCTTCATTTCATTGGCACTCACGCCAGCAAGACCGGAAACGCGCTCGCCCAATGCCTCAAGCTGCATCATCTTGGCCTGCATGTCCCCGACCTGACGCGCCATGGCGTCAAGATTCTCGCGCAGGAACCGGTCACGAAGTTCAATTTCGTCCTTCGCAATGAGCTTGACAAGTGGGCCCACGATGGGCCAACCCTCCCGGGCACCCTTGAGAAAGACCCAGTGATACAGCCCCGCAGCGGTCAACATGAGGCTCAATGACAGTGCGAGGCCAGTCACCAGCAGCCTGGTCCCGGTCAGATGGATTGCACGGCTTCTGGCAAGCCACGCATCCGTGATAATCAAGTGCATCGGGTTTCCCCCTCTTTGACAATGTCCTGTCCCAGCCAATGAATCGCCGCCATCATGCCGTCTCGCTCATGCAGGCCGCAGAAGCTGCCCCCATGCTGGCGCAGCTTGCCGGGCTCGCCCGCGATTCAAGTGAACGCCTAAAGGCGGTGGAACCGCTCATTCCGCCCGCCTTGCGGCCGCATATCCAGGCCGGGCCGATTGACGGCGACGCATGGTGCCTTCTCGTCAGCAGTTCCGCCGCGGCTGTCAAGCTGCGGCAACTGGTTCCCTCGTTTGAAGCGGCGCTAAGAAACCGAGGCTGGGACATCAAGTCCATCCGGATCAAGGTTAATAGTCAGGCACAAATTCAGGGGCTTCGCAAACCCTAACGACCTTGCCACTCCATGCGGTTCTGCCCCTCGCGGCAGATACCCGTCCATGACCACCACCCGCGCAAGTTTCGCACCACCGTTGCCATCTTGAAATACCGCCACCAAGACCGACAGCAAAACCGCCTTGATGAAATGGTGCCGATTATCGGATTCGAACTGATGACCTACCGCTTACAAGGCGGTTGCTCTACCAACTGAGCTAAATCGGCGATGCCCGTATTTTACCGGGTCAGAAAAACGCGTCGGCACAAGCCGTGTGAGCTATTTGATGCGCTTGAGTGCAGGTCGCGGACCCGAAGGAGGCTTGGGCTTGGGAGGCGTGACTCCATCATCTTCGCCTGCACCCTCCGCCTGCGCGGAGACCAACTGAACCACATTCGACTCACCGTTTGAAGACCCGTCAAGTGTGCCGGACTGCAATGACGCGGCCGAAATCTCCGGCTGAACGGCGACGGGGAATGCCATGCCTTGTCCATTCTCGCGAGCGTAAATGGCGATGACCTTTGAGACGGGAACCATGATCTCGCGGGGCGTTCCCGCGAAACGTGCCTTGAATTCAATAAACTCATTGCCGAGTTTGAGGGAGCTGGTCGCGTCAAAGCTGATGTTCAGAACGATCTCACCATCCTTGACGTACTCGCGCGGCACGCGAACCGAATCGTCTACCAGCACCGCCACGTAAGGCGTGAAGCCATTGTCGGTGCACCACTCATAGAGCGCCCGTATCAGATAAGGGCGGGTCGATGTTGAATCGAGCGCGTTCATCATCAGTAAGCCTGTGGTGAAACTACTTGCGCATGACCTTCTCGGACGGTGTCAGTGCTTCAATGTAAGCCGGGCGCGAAAAGATGCGTTCGGCATACTTGAGCAAGGGGGCTGCATTTTTGCTCAGATCGATGCCGTAATAGTCCAGGCGCCACAACAACGGGGCAATCGCGACGTCAAGCATTGAAAAGCCATCACCCAGCATGTATTTGTTCTTCAGGAAAACCGGCGCCAATTGCGTCAGGCGGTCACGAATGTGGGCCCGCGCTTTATCCAATGCCTTGTCGTTCCCTTTGGTCGCCCGGTTTTCAAGCGTGGAGACATGGACGAAGAGTTCCTTTTCGAAATTCAACAGGAACAACCGAACACGGGCCCGATCCACAGGGTCGCCAGGCATCAGCTGAGGATGTGGGAAGCGCTCGTCGATGTACTCGTTGATGATGTTGGATTCGTAGAGGATCAGGTCCCGCTCGACCAGGATAGGCACCTGACCGTAGGGGTTCATCACATTGATATCTTCGGGCTTGTTGTACAGATCAACATCGCGAATCTCGAAGTCCATCCCCTTCTCGAACAGCACAAACCGGCAGCGGTGGGAAAACGGACAGGTGGTTCCTGAATACAGCACCATCATGGCGGAGACTCCTAAAAATCAAAAAGAGTGGAATGCCGCCAAGGCCCTGCCTGGCACAAACCACTCCAAATAATCCAGGCCGATGGCCTGGAATTCGTTGTGCTTACTTGATATCTTTCCAGTAAGCCGCATTCAATCGCCAGGTGAGGAAAGTGAACAGGCCCAGGAAAAGAAGCACCCAGACACCCACACGCACACGCGTATTCTGGGCAGGCTCTCCCATCCACTGAAGGTAGTTCACCAGGTCACCGACGGTCTGGTCGTACTGGATCTGCGTCATGGTGCCGGCACTGATCTGTTCCCAGCCTTTGAAGATTTTCACAGCGTGACCATGCTCTTCCTTTTCCACGAAGACCGGCTTGCGCTCTCCTTGCAGTTCCCACAATACGTGGGGCATGGCAACATTGGGAAAAGTCAGGTTGTTCCATCCGGTAACTTTGGTGTCATCGCGATAGAAGGTCCGCATATAGGTGTACAGATAGTCCGCACCGCTCCCACCCGAACCTGCGCGTGACCTTGCAATCAGGGTCAGATCGGGCGGATTGGCGCCGAACCATTCCTTGGCCTGCTTTGGATCGATCGCCGCCTTCATGGTTTCGCCCACCTTTTCGGTGGTGAAAAGGAGGTTGTCCTTGATCTGCTTTTCGGTCAGGCCGATGTCTGTCAGGCGGTTGTAGCGCATGAAGGCTGCGGAGTGGCAGTTCAGACAATAGTTGACGAAGACCTTGGCACCATTTTGCAGCGATGCCAGGTCCGTCGTTTTGCCCGGCGCCTTGTCCCAGACGGCGCCACCAGAACTCGCCTGCACACCCGTCGCCAGGCCCAAAACCATCACCAGACCGATAGCCAGTTGCTTGATATTTTTCATGGTTGACAGTCTCCAGCTTAGTGCGCGGTAAAAGTCACGCGATCCGGCACCGGCTTGGGCTCACCGATCGTGCTCCACCAGGGCATGAGCAGGAAAAATCCGAAATAGAAGAGCGTTCCGAGCTGCGAGACCCGGCCACCGATGTCCGACGGGGGCAGCATGCCCAGATAACCCAGGACGAGGAAGTCGATGACAAAAATGGCGTACAAGTACTTGTGCCAGTCCGGGCGGTAGCGGATGGACTTGACCGGGCTGTTGTCCAGCCAGGGCAGGAAGAACAGGATCACAACGCCGCCGCCCATGGCCACCACGCCCCAGAATTTTGCGTCGATGGCCATCATCATGGCCACCAGGACCACCGCGCCACCCAGGATGACGCCCTTGAACAGCGCGGACATCTTGCCTTTCCATACCGCCAGCAATGCGCCTGCCACCACGATGGCGATCAGCGCATACATCATCTCAGACGTCACCGCGCGCAACATCGAATAGAAGGGCGTGAAATACCAGACCGGGGCGATATGCAACGGCGTCTGGAAAGGGTCAGCAGGAATGAAGTTGTTGTACTCAAGGAAATACCCACCCATCTCCGGCGCAAAGAAGATGATGGCGGAAAACACGAACAAAAACATGCTGACTGCGAAGATGTCATGCACGGTGTAATAGGGATGGAACGGGATGCCGTCCAATGGGACGCCATCCGGGCCCTTGTTGGCCTTGATCTCGATGCCGTCAGGGTTGTTGGATCCCACCTCGTGCAACGCGATGATGTGCGCGACCACAAGGCCCAGCAGGACCAGCGGCACGGCAATGACATGGAAACTGAAGAAACGATTCAGCGTGGCGTCGCCCACCACGAAATCGCCGCGAATCAGAAGTGCCAGATCCGGGCCGATGAAGGGAATGGCCGAGAACAGGTTGACGATCACCTGGGCGCCCCAGAATGACATTTGACCCCAGGGCAGCAGATAGCCCATGAAGGCTTCAGCCATCAGCGCCAGGAAAATCGCGCACCCGAACAGCCAGACCAGTTCGCGGGGTTTGCGGTAGCTTCCATACATCAGACCACGGAACATATGGAGATAGACGACCAGGAAGAAGGCAGACGCACCGGTAGAGTGCATATAGCGGATCAGCCAGCCCCACGGCACATCGCGCATGATGTACTCGACCGATCCAAAGGCCAGCGCGGCATCGGGCTTGTAGTGCATCACCAGAAAGATGCCGGTGACGATCTGGATCACCAGCACCAGAAGCGAAAGGGATCCGAAGATGTACCAGATATTGAAATTCTTTGGCGCGTAGTACTCACTCATGTGCTCCTTGAAGAGCTTGGTCGCCGGGAATCGGTTGTCGACCCAGTTCATGAGTTTCTCGCCACCGCTGGCGTTGGGGGAAATTTCCTTGAATTCAGCCATGGTCGTTTTCCTCAAGCCTTCCTGTCTTCACCGATCAGCAGCTTGCTGTCGGAGAGGAACATATAGGGTGGCACTTCCAGATTGTCGGGAGCGGGCTTGTTCTTGAAGACGCGACCGGCCATATCGAAAGTGGAGCCGTGACAGGGGCAGAAGAAGCCGCCTTGCCAGTCGTCCGGCAACGACGGCTGCGGTCCGGGATTGAACTTGTCGGACGGTGAACAACCCAGGTGGGTGCAGATGCCCACAACGACCAGAACCTCAGGCTTGCGCGAACGCCACCCATTGCGCGCATATTCAGGCGTTTCACTTGGCTTGCGCAGGGACAGGGGATCCGCCAACTGCGGGTCGAGCTTGGGCAGTGCCGCCAGCTGCTCGGGCGTGCGGCGCACGATCCACACCGGCTTGCCGCGCCACTCCACGGTGAGTTTTTCGCCCGGTTTGATTGCAGAAATGTCCGCCTCCACGGCCGCGCCGGCGGCCTTGGCCTTCTCGGAAGGCATCATGCTGCTGACAAAGGGAACAGCGGCAGCGATACCGCCCACCGCGCCGGCGCAACCGGACGCGATGATCCATGTCCGTTTGCTGTTGTTGACTGGGGTGTCACTCATGGGAATCCTCAAGAATGCGTTCTGTATCAGGGTCAACCCGTGATTGTAGCTGACCGCATTGGCCAGTTCAGGGCTTTTCCGGTGTCAGCCACGTCGGACACTTGACATTCGGGCATCCTCGTGAATACTTGGCCGCTTCTTACAAAAGGCGGAGTGCACACGATGGGAATGATGTCTGAATTCAAGGAGTTCGCGGTCAAGGGCAATGTGATGGACCTTGCCGTTGGCGTGATCATCGGCGGCGCCTTCGGCAAGATTGTCGATTCCGTCGTGGCGGACCTGATCATGCCGCTGGTGGGTGCGATTTTTGGCAAGCTGGATTTCTCCAACCTGTTTGTGGTGCTGGGCAACGTCCCCGCCGGCACGGGAACCACGCTGGATGCGCTCAAGAAGGCGGGGATACCTGTCTTCGCTTACGGCAACTTCATCACTGTCGCGGTCAACTTTGCAATCCTCGCATTCATCATTTTCATGATGGTCAAGCAAATCAACCGACTGAAAAAAGAGGCCCCGCCCGCCGCGCCGGCCCCGACGCCGGAAGACGTGTTGCTGTTAAGGGAAATCCGCGACAACCTCCGGAAGTAGTTCCTGACGACTACGGACTTTGTCGTCGCTCTGGCCCGTCTCTCTCAGGGAGGCGGGCCTTTTTCATCCCCGCAGTTGACGCGCCATGTGGATGGCCTGGATCAGGCTTGAAGGGTCAGCGCGCCCCGTGCCAGCAATATCAAACGCCGTGCCGTGGTCCGGACTGGTGCGCACCAGCGGCAACCCCAATGTGACGTTCACGCCTTGTTCGACACCGTGGTACTTGACGGGAATCAGCCCCTGGTCGTGGTACATCGCGACCACCACATCGAACTCCCCCGGATGCCCCGGGGTGGCGCGCGCCCGCATGAACACAGTGTCAGGGGCAAACGGGCCGTGAACATCCATTCCCGCGCTGCGTGCTGCCGCAACTACGGGCGCAAGGATGTCGATTTCTTCTCGGCCAAACAGGCCGCCTTCACCCGCATGCGGGTTGAGTCCGGCCAGGCCGATCCGTGGCACCCGCTGCAGTACGGCCCCCACTGATTCGTGCGTGATGCGCACAGTCTGAAAGACATTTTCGAAAGTGACCGCCTCGATCGCGTCGCGCAACGAGACATGAATGCTTACCAGCACCGTGCGCAGCTCGTCGTTGGCCAGCATCATGCGAACAGGAACTTCCGCCAGGGACTTGCCCAAAAAAGCGGCGGCCTCGGCCTGCAACAGCTCGGTATGCCCGGGAAACGGCACGCCGGCCTGCTTCAGGGCTTCCTTGTGCAATGGCGCCGTCACCAGCGCGGCAATCTCGCCGCGCAGGGCCGCCCGGGCCGCCCACACCACGCATTGAGCGGCGATTTTTCCAGCCAAACCGCTGACTTGCCCGAAACCGACCAGTGGCGCAGGCGGCGGCACCTGAAGCACCGGAATACAGCGGGGCGGCACGGTCAGTGCCTCGTCCGGTGATTCAATCAATGCGACCGGCACACCCGGCTGTCCCGGGCCACTGATGCATGCCACCGCGCGACGCAGTGTCGCCACGTCGCCAGCGACGAAGCAGGCGGCGGTGGCAGCGGGCGCATCGCGAAAAGCCTTGGCGATGATCTCCGGTCCAATGCCTGCAGGATCACCCTGGGTGATGGCGATGGGCCGTACCGTCGAGGTGGAGACTGGGGTATTCACCATTCAGGCGGGGTTTTCGATGTCAATGAATGCGTGGGAGAGTCCGAGTTGCGCCGCCACGTGGCCCGCGACGGCAGGCGCGCCATAGCGCTCGGTCGCATGGTGCCCGCAAGCAAGAAAGCTCACGCCACATTCCCGTGCCAGATGCGCCTGGGGTTCGGAAATTTCGCCGGTGATGAAGGCCTGGGCGCCCGAAGCGATGGCGGCCTCGAAATAGCCCTGCGCTGCCGCCACTGCACCATGCAACTCTTTTGATCGCATCCTGTGAACCAATGACGCTGACAACCGGTCGGTGAAGCCTGTTTTCCAGGTGGTTCACCAGCGCCAGCGCCGCGACGGGCTCCCGCCCATCCGCCCATCCGCCCAGAAAACCCAGCTCCTGATCGCCGAAACGTCCTTCCGCACTCAAACCCAGGACTTCACCCAGTTGGGCGTTATTCCCCAGCACTGGATGCGCGTCCAGCGGAAGGTGGTAGGCGAAAAGGTTGATATCGTGCGCCAGCAACAAGGCCAGGCGCTGCTTCATCCAGCCGGTGACCCGCCCGTCCTGCCCGCGCCAGAACAGGCCATGGTGGACAAAGACCGCGTCGGCCTGCGCCGCAATCGCCGCCTCAATCAAGGCGCGGCTGGCAGTGACACCCGACACGATCTTGCGGATCAAAGGCTTGCCCTCCACCTGAAGGCCATTGGGACCGTAATCCTTGAAGCGCTCGGGTTGCAGCAGCACGTCGAATGCCTGCAGCACCTCCTCGCGGGCAATGCCTGTGCGGGGTAAATCGGGGCTGGGATCGAAACTCATGCAAACATTGTCCCTGAATTTCCCGGTGTCACCGCAGCGTCGTCGGCGTCCATCGACCTCCCCGCCTACAATTTGCCCTGCGCCCGTCCGGGCCAACCACGGCTACCCCGAATGAAACGTCTCTGGCTGCTTTTTTCCCAAACCGTCACGGTGCTGCTTGCAGCGTATTTCGTCGTCGGCACTCTCAAACCCGAATGGATGGACAAGCGCCCGACCCTGGGCGGCGGTGTCGCTGTCATCGAGGCGCCTGCGGGCGGCGCGGGAGTCGTACCGGCTGGCAGCTACAGTCCTGCGGCAAAAAGGGCCTCACCGGCCGTGGTGAGCATCAACACCAGCAAGGCGGCGGAAAAGAATCCTCACGGCGGTGACCCGTGGTTCCGGTTCTTCTTTGGCGATCAGGGCGACCAGCCCCAGGCCGGACTGGGCAGCGGCGTCATCGTCAGTCCGTCGGGCTACATCATGACCAACAATCATGTCATTGAAGGTGCCGACGAAATCGAGGTGATCCTCAATGACAGCCGTCGGACCAAGGCCAAGGTGATTGGCACCGATCCAGACTCGGACCTGGCCATCCTCAAGATCGAGCTGGACAAGCTGCCCGTGATCGTGCTGGGCAATTCGGACGCGCTGTCGGTGGGCGACCATGTACTGGCGATCGGCAATCCGTTTGGCGTGGGCCAGACCGTCACCGGCGGCATCGTGAGCGCGCTGGGGCGCAACCAGCTTGGCATCAATACTTTCGAGAACTTCATCCAGACGGATGCCGCCATCAACCCTGGCAACTCGGGCGGTGCGCTGGTCGATGTGAATGGCCACCTCATGGGCATCAACACCGCGATCTATTCGCGCTCCGGCGGCAGCATGGGAATCGGGTTCGCCATTCCGGTGTCCACCGCAAAAATGGTGCTGGAAAGCATTGTCAAGGAGGGTCAGGTCTCCAGGGGCTGGATCGGCGTGGAACCGAATGACCTGTCGCCGGAGTTGGCTGAAACCTTCGGCGTGAAGGCCACTTCCGGGGTGATCATCACCGGCGTGCTGCAAAACGGGCCGGCGGCGCTGGCGGGCATCAAGCCCGGAGACGTCATTACGAGGGTGGCTGGCAAGAACGTCACCACCGTCAGTGAGTTGTTGTCGCAGGTGGCGTCGCTCAAACCCGGCATTCCGGCCCGGTTCAGCCTGCTACGCCGCGACGAAAAGATGGAGCTCGATGTGGCGCCCGGCTTGCGCCCCCGCCCCCGCGCTCCCGCCAGGTAACTGATTGCTACAAACAATGTAGCAAGCAGCAGCCCATTGACGCTGGAATATCTTGTATTTAATGTGCCATCGGCTCAGGAAGGCTCGGTGCCGGCTTCAGCGTCAGGCGCCCGGGTGTGCTTGTTGACAATCTGAGCGGCCCAGATGCCCAACTCATACAGCAGGCACATCGGAATGGCCAGGGCCAGTTGTGACACCACATCGGGCGGCGTCACGATCGCGGCGATGATGAACGCCAGCACCACGAAATAGCCGCGAAAGTCCTTCAGCTTCTGAACCGTCACGATGCCCATTCGCGCCAGGATGACGACGACGACCGGCACTTCGAACGCGAGCCCGAACGCGAAGAACATGGTCAGCACAAAGCTCAGGTAAGCCTCGATATCCGGGGCCGCCGTGATACTTTTCGGCGCAAACCCCTGAATGAACTTGAACACCTGGCCGAACACGAAGAAGTAGCTGAAAGCCACGCCCACGAAAAACAGCAACGTGCTGGAAACCACCAGCGGCAACACCAGCTTCTTCTCATGCGAGTACAGGCCCGGCGCCACGAAAGCCCAGGCCTGGTAAAGCACCACGGGCAGCGCAAGCAGGAATGCTGTCATCAGCAGTATCTTCAGCGGCACCATGAAAGGGGAAATCACCGATGTGGCAATCAGGGTGGCACCGGATGGAAGTGTCGCAATCAGCGGCGCAGCCAGCAGGTCATAGAGCGGGCCGGGCCCCGGAAAAACCGAGAGGGCGACCGCAGCGACAGCAATGGCGATGATGATCTTGACCAACCGGTCGCGCAACTCCACAAGGTGCTGCACGAAGGGTTGCTCGGTCCCGGCGAGTTCGTCTTCAGGTTTTTTCTGGGGGTCTGACATGTTGGAGGTGATGGCGCCTGACCCTGCCGGGCTGTGGGGCCCGCCGGCCGGCTGGGCGTTCTAGTTGAATTTCTGCGGGCGATAGCGCGCCACGCGTGCCGCTCCGGAAAGAGCCTTGGTACGAACACCGGCCCGCGCCTTGTACCACTGGGGCGTGGCGCCTTGCTTGAGGCGCCATTTCTTCTTGGGGTGCTTGTATTCCGGCGGCGAAGGCTCCCAGGCCGAGCCCAGGCTGTTCGAATTCAGCCCGTCAGTCGTTTCGGACCACTGCTTTTCGAAATCGGTCGCGCTGGTCTGGATGGTCTGCTCGACGTCACGTGCCGCCCCTTCCACCGTCTCCTTCATCTTCTTGAGCTCGTCGAGCTCCATGGATCGGTTGACCTCGGCTTTCACGTCCGCCACGTAGCGCTGTGCCTTGCCCAGCAGCGTGCCCACGGTGCGCGCGACGCGCGGCAGTTTCTCCGGGCCGATCACGATCAGGGCCACCGCGCCGATCAGCGCGATCTTGGAGATGGCGAGATCAATCACGTGCGCTCAATCACCACGCGGCAGATCACGATTTGGTCTTGGCTTCAACATCGATCGTGTTTTTCTCAGCGGCGGCCGCACCACTGACCTGATTGGCGACCGGCGTCGCGGGCTTGTCTTCAGGGGCCGCGCCGCCCTCCTTCATGCCATCCTTGAAGCCCTTGACGGCGCCGCCCAGATCGGAGCCCATGTTCTTGAGTTTCTTGGTGCCGAACACCATCACCACGATCAACAGAACGATGAGCCAGTGCCAGATTGAAAATGAACCCATGAGTTACTCCTAACGAATATGCCGGATTTTAGTCGGCTCGACAATATTCCCCGGCCATCCCGGAGATTCAACCCTTCAGCCAGGGGCGCGGCCCCCCCATGACGTGCATGTGCAGGTGATGCACTTCCTGCCCACCCTGCGACCCAGTGTTCACCACCAGGCGGAATCCACCCTCGGGGTAAGCCTGGCAACCCTGCTCCAGCGCCAGCTTCGGGGCCAGCGCCATCATCCGCCCCAGCAAGCCGGCATGTTCCGGCCCGGCATGGGCCAGCGACATCAGATGCAGCTTCGGCACCATCAGGAAATGCACGGGTGCCCAAGGGTGAATGTCATGAAAAACGAAAAGCTCGTCGTCTTCATAGACCTTTTTGGAGGGGATCTTCCCCGCGATGATCTTGCAGAACAGGCAGTGCGGGTCGTGTTCAGCGGTTTGTACAGTCTCGGGCACGGCTCAGGACTCCATGGGCAGGTCTTTGTTCATGCGAACCATGCCATTGACGATGCGGTACAGGAACCAGATCGAGATGACCGCCCATGCGATGGCGCCCGGCAGGTACAGCAGCAGGAACAGCGGAAAGGTCAAAACGTACAGCACGCCGGCCCACAACACGGTGCGGATGCGGTAACTGAAGTGCGAGGCCATCCAGTTGCCTTCGGCGTCGCCTTTCTTGACCAGGTCGATCACCAGCGCCACGATCAAGAGTGCAATGCCCGCTTGCGCACCCGGCACCACAGCGCCCACCGCCACGATCAGGTGCAGGATGTAGCTGACCCAGCTGACCGTTTTCAGCGAATCAAGTTGTTCGTCGTTCACTCCAGACCCTCCCGCGCCTTGGCCTTGCGCAAGGCCTTTTCCTCGATGCCGCTGGTGCCTTCGCGACGCTCCAGCTCGGCCACCACGTCGGCAGGTGTCAGCCCGTAATGGGCCAGCGCGATCATGGAGTGAAACCACAGATCGGCCACTTCACAGACGATCCTGGTCTTGTCTGCGCCGTGGTCCGCATCCTTGGCGGCCATGACCACCTCGGTCGCTTCCTCGCCAATCTTTTTCAGGAAGGCGTCCGGGCCCTTGTGCAGCAGGCGGGCGACATAGCTTTTTTCCGGATCGCCGCCATTGGCGACCTTGCGGCTTTCGATGACCGCGGCCAGCCGTGCCAGCGCGTCTTCGGCATTTCGTACCATTGGATCTTGGGAGGACATGCAGGCTATCTGTAGATGGATTCAGGGTCTTTCAAGACCGGCTCGGTGACTTTCCAGCCTCCATCGTCATACCTCTGGAAGAAACAGCTGTGGCGCCCGGTATGGCAGGCGATGCCGGGATCGTGCCCGAGCTGGGTGACCTTGAGCAGCACCACGTCGTTGTCGCAGTCCAGCCGGATGTCGTGCACCGTTTGCACGTGGCCGGATTCCTCGCCCTTGTACCAGAGCCTGCCGCGTGAGCGGCTGAAATACACGGCCCGGCCGAGTTCGGCGGTCTTCTGCAGCGCTTCGCGGTTCATCCAGGCAAACATCAGCACATCGCCCGTGGCAGCTTCCTGCGCAATGACCGGGACCAGCCCCTGGGCGTCCCATTTCACATCGTCGAGCCAGTTCATGGAGGAATTGTCAATGATTTCAGAGTACTTCAATTTTGATAGCTGATTGTGTCCATCTGGCGCTGGGGAAGCGCCAGAATAGCCTTAAATCCGCACCGGAATCCCGCGTTCGGCCATGCGCGCCTTGGCCTGGGCCACCGTGAACTCGCCATAGTGAAAGATGCTGGCCGCCAGCACCGCGTCCGCGCCACCGGTCTGGATGCCATCGGCCAGATGGTCCAGCGTGCCCACGCCCCCTGAGGCAATCACCGGCACGCTGATGGCGTCGCTCACCGCGCGCGTGAGCTCGAGGTCGAATCCCGCCTTGGTGCCGTCGCGGTCCATGCTGGTCAGCAGGATCTCGCCGGCGCCGTGTTCAGCCATCTGCCGGGCCCAAGCCACCGCATCCAGGCCGGTGTTCTTGCGCCCGCCGTGGCTGTAGACGTCCCAGCCTTCGCCGCGGTCGAGCATGTCGTCGCCAAAGCGGCGTTTGGCGTCGATGGCCACCACGATGCATTGGGCACCGTATTTGGCCGAGGCGTCGCGGATCACCTGTGGATTGGCGATGGCCGCCGAATTGAAGCTGGTCTTGTCGGCGCCGGCATTGAGCAGGCGGCGCACGTCTTCGACGGTGCGCACCCCGCCGCCCACCGTCAGCGGAATGAACACCTGGCTGGCCACGGCCTCGATGATGTGCAGGATCAGGTCGCGACCGTCGCTGGTGGCGGTGATGTCGAGAAAGGTGAGTTCATCAGCGCCCTGGTCGTTGTAGCGTGCGGCGATCTCCACCGGGTCGCCCGCGTCACGCAACTCGACGAAATTGACACCCTTGACCACGCGGCCACCCGTCACGTCAAGGCAGGGAATGATTCGTTTGGCAAGCATGGCTCGATTGTAGGTTGCAGGGAGCGGCAGACCCCCCGGCCGACGGGCGCGACGCCCGGTGTCAGAACACGGTGAAGCGCTGCCAACCCGCCCAGGTATCGCCCGGCCTGACCTCGGCCGGCGTCATCACCTGGGCCGCCTCGACGCACAACATCCGGGCAAAGCCGTTGGCGGGCATGTCGGTCAGACGGCCGCCCAGCGCTGCACCCGGATTCCAGACCACGGTGTCGGCGAAGCTGGCGCTTTGCGCAATCTGCAGTCGGTGCGCGCCGTCGTGCAAGGTCAATGGCGTTGACCTGGCGGCATAGACCCGGTCGAACTCGCCGTTGAAACGGAGTTCGCCGCTGACCTGGCCGATTTGATCGGTCAGGGCGTCCCAGCCCGGGTGACCCTGCAGTCCGCCGAGCCGCGTGGCCGCGATGTCGTCCACGGCCAGGTAGGTGTGCAGCGCACCAGTGAAAAGCAGCGGCTTGTCATCCGCGTTGCATGCCTCGAGCGTGATCTGCAGGCTGCCGGGCTCAAGCTGCACGGTCAGTGTGGCCTCGAAGGATTGGGGCCAGAGGGCGCGGGTGAATTCACTGTCGTTCAGGCGCAGGCTGAGATGGGCACTGTCGCCTGACCCGGCAACGGCGGTCTGGTTTGCGCCCTCGGGGGCGCTGCTGCGCCCTGGCGCTTGCGACCACCGCAGGTTTCGCGCAAAACCGTGCTTGGGCAACGGGCCTCGCTGGTTGAACTGGGGGAAACACACCGGCACACCGCCGCGAATGGCCGACCGGCCGTCAAACACCGCCATGGGGCTGAGGTACAGGCGCTCTCGCCCTGCGGACACCCAGGACATCACCTGCGCGCCATGTAACGCAACGGTGACCGCATCGCCGCAGGCCAACCGCAGGTGGAGGCAGGGCTGGCCCTGAAACAGACGGTTTTCCAGGCAAGGGGCCGCAAGTGCCGGCCCGGAACTGACAGTGCGCGTTGGCGGCAGCGCTGATGGCGCTGGCGCTGTGCGCTCAGCCATTCAGTTCGTCAGCACGTCGCTGGGCCAGCGCGAAGTCAAGATCGCCTGAATAGATTGCGCGGCCGCAGATCACGCCCTCGACGCCCTCGGGTTCCACCGCACAAAGCTGGTCGATGTCGTCCATGGTGGACAAGCCGCCGGACGCAATCACGGGAATGGTCAGCGCCTGCGCAAGCCGCACGGTGGCCTCGACGTTGATGCCCGAGAGCATGCCGTCACGGCCGATGTCGGTGTAGATGATGGATTCGACGCCCCAGTCCTCGAACTTGCGCGCCAGGTCCACCACCTCGTGACGGGTGAGCTTGCTCCAGCCGTCGGTGGCGACCTTGCCGTCTTTGGCATCGAGGCCGACGATGATGTGGCCGCCAAATGCGGTGCAGGCATCCTTCAGGAAACCGGGGTTCTTCACCGCGGCAGTGCCGATGATCACGTAGCGCAGGCCGCCATCAATATATCTCTCGATGGTGTCGAGGTCGCGGATGCCGCCGCCGAGCTGCACCGGGATATCGTCGCCGACGGCCTTGAGGATCGACTTGATCGCGGCGTAGTTCTGCGGCTTGCCGGCGAAGGCGCCGTTCAGGTCCACCAGATGCAAGCGCCGCGCGCCCTGCTCCACCCACTTCAGCGCCATCGCCGCCGGGTCCTCGCCAAAGGTGGTGGACTGGTCCATGTCACCTTGTTTGAGGCGCACGCAGTGGCCGTCTTTGAGATCAATCGCGGGAATCAAGATCATGTCAGTGGGGCATGACGCCGTGAACAACGGAAAAGATGCAGGAAATCAGGGATTCCAGTGCAGGAAATTGCGATACAGGGCCAAGCCCTGCCTGGCGCTTTTTTCAGGATGAAACTGGGTCGCGAAAATATTATCGCGCGCAATCGCGGCAGCAAAGCGGCCGCCATAGTCCGCCTCGCCCACACTGTGGCGCGCATCTGACGGATGCGCATAGAAACTGTGCACGAAATAGAACCAGCTGGCGTCAGGCACTTCCCCCCAGACGGGATGTCCGCCCGGGTCCTTCTGGAACACCTGGTTCCAGCCCATCTGGGGCACTTTGTAGCGGCTGCCGTCCGGCTGGATTTGCCCCGCCAGTTCAAACTTGAGAACCTCGCCGGGGATCAGGCCCAGTCCCGGTGTATTCCCTTCCGCACTGTGGTCCAGCAGCATCTGCATCCCCACGCACACGCCAAACAGGGGTTTCTTCGCGGCCGCGTCGAGGACCGACGCCAGAAGGCCCGAATCACGCAGCTCGCGCATGCAATCCGGCATGGCGCCCTGCCCCGGCAGGACGACACGGTCAGCGTCGAGCACCTGTTGCGGGCTGGACGTGATGACCACGTTGACGCCTGTATCCAGCGCGGCATGGATCACCGCCTGCGCCACCGAGCGCAGGTTGCCCATCCCATAGTCGACGACAGCCACCGTGTTTACTACTCTATTCATAGCAAACTACCGCCTTTTCACGCTGGATTGAAGCCGATCTCATTCATCAATTGGCTACAGGGAGCCCTTGGTGGACGGAATGGTGCCCACCGATCTCGGATCAAGCTCCAGCGCAGCACGCAAGGCTCGCGCGAAAGCCTTGAACACCGTTTCCGCCTGATGGTGGGCGTTTTCGCCCTTCAGGTTGTCAATGTGCAGCGTGACGAATGCGTGGTTCACGAAGCCCTGGAAGAACTCGAACGCGAGCTGGCTGTCAAAGGTGCCGATCATGCCGCTCTTGAAGGGCACGTGCATGACCAGGCCCGGGCGCCCGGAAAAATCGATCACGACCCGGCTCAGCGCCTCATCCAGCGGCACATAGGCATGGCCGTAGCGGCGGATGCCCTTTTTGTCGCCCACGGCCAGTGCCACGGCCTGCCCGAGCGTGATGCCAACGTCTTCCACGGTGTGATGGCCGTCGATATGCAAGTCGCCATCGGCCTGGATGTCCAGGTCGATCAGCCCGTGGCGCGCGATCTGGTCGAGCATGTGATCGAAAAAGCCGATGCCGGTGGACAGCTTGGACTGCCCGGTCCCGTCCAGATTCACTTTCACGGTGATCTTTGTCTCGGCCGTGTTGCGGGAGACCTCAGCGGTGCGCGGTGCGGTGGATGTCATAAGGAGGCTTTCAGTGCGGCCAGCATCTGCGAATTTTCGTCGGCGGTGCCAACCGTGAGGCGCAGGCAATTGCCCAGCAGCGGATGCATTTTAGAAACGTTCTTGACCAGGACCTTGCGCTCGCGCAGGCCCGCGAAGGTTCTGGCGGCATCAGGCACCCGCACGAGAATCATGTTGGCCTCGCTCTTGAAGGCGTGGACGCCGGGCAGCTGGCACAGCGCATCTGAGCAGCAGGCCGCGCTGAATGCGCAGCTCGGCTGCCTGCACGGCGAATACGTCGGCATGCTCGATCGCGAACAGCGCGCATTCGCAGTTCAGCACGCTGATGTTGTAGGGCGGGCGAACCTTGTCGATCTCGGCGATCAGTGCCTTGGGGCCCATCATGTAACCGAGCCGCACACCCGCCAGGCCGAACTTGGACAAGGTGCGCATCAGCAGCACGTGGTGATGACGGGTGATGCGGTCGATGTAGCTCCTGCTGGCGAAGGGCTGGTAGGCCTCGTCCATCACGACCAGGCCGCCCTGCGCGCCTTGCGCCTCGATGATCCGCTCGATCACCGCGTCATCCCAGAGATTGGCCGTGGGGTTATTGGGGTAAGCCAGGTAAATGATGGAAGGTTCGTGCGTTTCGATCGCCGCCAGCATGGCCGCCTCGTCCAGTTCGAAGTCGGCAGTCAAGGGCACGCCATGGAAGGCCAGCCCCTGCAGTTGTGCGCTCATCGCATACATCACGAAGCCCGGCATCGGCGCGAGGATGGACGCGCTCGCGGCACGTCGCAGGCCATTGCGAGCAGCGAAATCAACTCGTCCGAGCCATTGCCCAGCATGATGTCGAAGTCCTTCGGCATGCCGGCGTAGCTGGCCAGTGCGGCGCGCAGGTCGTTTACCCGGCCGTCCGGGTAGCGGTTCAGCGCCAGCGCACCCAGGCGTTGCCCCAGTTCGACCTGCAACGCGTGCGGCAGGGCATAGGGGTTCTCCATGGCATCGAGTTTGACCATGCCGACCGAATCCTGGATGGCATAGGCATGCATCGATTGCACATCTTGCCGAATCCGTTGCATGAGTTGGGGGCTGACAGCCGTCATTTGCTCTCCCGCATCGGCGGCACCTGGGTCAGCCGCAATTCAGCGGCACGCGCGTGGGCCTGCAGGCCTTCTCCGTAGGCCAGTTCGGCGGCAATCAGGCCGAGTACCTGCGCGCCGGCCTCGCTGACTTCGATCAGGCTGCTGCGTTTCTGGAAATCGTAGACACCCAGCGGCGAGCTGAATCGCGCCGTGCCGGAGGTGGGCAGAACATGGTTCGGGCCAGCGCAGTAGTCGCCCAGCGATTCGCTGGTGAAAGCGCCCAGGAAGATCGCTCCGGCGTGGCGCAACAGCGGCTCCCAGCGGTGCGGGTCGCGGCTGGACACCTCCAGGTGTTCGGGCGCGATGCGGTTGCTGATCTCGCAGGCTTCTTCCATGCTCCGGGTGTGGATCAGCGCCCCCCGATCACTGAGCGACTTGGCAATGATGGCGCGCCGCGGCATCGCAGGCAGCAGGCGGTCGATCGCGGCCTGCACCGCGTCAATGTAGGCCGCATCCGGACACAGCAGGATGCTCTGTGCGAGCTCGTCGTGCTCGGCCTGTGAAAAGAGGTCCATCGCGACCCAGTCGGCCGGCGTACTGCCATCGGCCAGCACCAGGATTTCACTGGGGCCGGCAATCATGTCGATGCCCACCATGCCAAACACGCGCTTCTTGGCGCTGGCCACATAGGCATTGCCCGGGCCGGTGATCTTGTCGACCTTCGGGACAGCAGGGGTCCCGAAAGCCAGTGCGGCCACGGCCTGCGCGCCGCCAATCGTGAAGGCGCGCGTCACGCCGGCCACATAAGCGGCCGCCAGCACCAGCGCATTCTTCTCACCTCGAGGTGTGGGGACCACCATGATGATTTCACGCACACCGGCCACGTGGGCGGGTATCGCGTTCATCAGCACGCTCGACGGATACGCCGCCTTGCCGCCGGGCACGTAGATGCCCACGCGGTCCAGCGGCGTGACTTTCTGGCCCAGCAACGTGCCGTCTTCGTCGCGGTAGCTCCAGCTCTCGCCCGTGGCCTTCTTCTGGGCCTCGTGGTAGCCGCGCACCCGCCGGGCGGCAGCTTCGAGAGCAGCCTTTTGCGCACCGGGCAGCGAATCGAACGCCACCTTCAGTTCATTCTGCGTCAGCTCCAGCGCCTGCATCGATGCAGCACTCAAACCATCAAAGCGCAGGGTGTACTCCAGGACCGCCGCGTCGCCGCGTTGCCGCACGTCGGCCAGGATCTCGGCAACGCGCTGTTCGATGGCCGCATCGGCATCAGCTGACCAGTGCAACCGCGCCTTGAAATCGGCCTCGAAGGTGGCGTCACCGGTTGAAAGACGGACGGGTGTGGCGGTCAGGGTCATGACAGTCAGGGCTTTTCGATCGCGCGGGCAAATGCATCGATGATGGCGCGAATAGGCGCCTGCTTGAGCTTGAGCGCAGCCTGGTTCACGACCAGGCGCGAACTGATTTCCATGATGCGCTCGACCTCGACCAGATGGTTGGCCTTGAGCGTGTTACCGGTGGACACCAGGTCCACGATGGCATCGGCCAGGCCGGTCAGCGGCGCCAGTTCCATGCTGCCGTAGAGCTTGATCAAATCGACATGCACGCCCTTGGCGGCAAAGAACTCCCGCGCAATCGCCACGTACTTGGTCGCGACGCGCAGGCGTGAGCCCTGCCTGACCGCGCAAGCGTAGTCAAAATCGGCACGCACGGCCACGCTGATACGGCATTTCGCAATTTGCAGGTCCAACGGCTGGTACAGGCCGTCGCTGCCATGCTCCAGCAGCGTGTCCTTTCCCGTGATGCCCAGATCGGCCCCGCCGTATTGCACATACGTGGGCACATCCGTGGCGCGCACCACCAGCACGCGAATGCCAGGCTGATTGGTGTCCAGGATCAGCTTGCGGGATTTTTCCGGATCGTCCAGCACCTCGATGCCGGCGGCCCTGAGCAGGGGCAGGGTTTCTTCGAAGATACGGCCCTTTGAGAGCGCAATGGTGATCAATTTGCCGGTCATTTGATTCGCTCGATATCCGCGCCGATGCCGCGCAGTTTGGCTTCCATCTGGTCGTAGCCGCGGTCCAGGTGGTAGATGCGGTCCACGACCGTCTCGCCCTCGGCCACCAGTCCGGCGATCACCAGGCTGGCCGAGGCGCGCAGGTCGGTCGCCATCACGGTGGCGCCCGACAGGGTCCGCACGCCCTCGACCACCGCCACCTTGCCGTCGATCTGGATGTGCGCTCCCAGGCGCACCAATTCATTGACGTGCATGAAACGGTTCTCGAAGATGGTCTCGGTCACCTTGCTGACACCCTGCGCAATGCAATTGAGCGCCATGAACTGGGCCTGCATGTCGGTCGGGAAACCGGGGTATTCGGTCGTCCTGAAGCTGGTGGCCTGCAGGTAGTCAAAAGCCGGGGACGCGGCCTGGACGCGAATGCCATCTGATCCGAGGTCGGTGATGTTGACGCCGGCTTCGAGCAGCTTGTCAATGACGGCGTCCAGATGGTCGGCCCGCCCATGGCGCAACACGACATCGCCACCCGCGGCGGCCACCGCACACAGGAAAGTGCCAGCCTCGATGCGGTCCGCCACCACCGCATGTTCGCAGCCGTGCAGTCTTTCAACACCCTGGATACGGATCCGACTGGTGCCATGGCCTTCGATCTTCGCGCCCATCTTGATGAGCATTTCGGCCAGGTCGGCAATTTCAGGCTCCTGGGCAGCGTTTTCCAAAACGGTTTCACCCTCGGCCAGCGATGCGGCCATCAGGAAATTTTCGGTGCCGGTCACCGTCACCATGTCGGTGGCGATGCGTGCACCCTTGAGCCGCGTCCAGCCTTCAGGCAACCGGGCGATCATGTAGCCGTGCTCGACCGTGATCTCTGCCCCCATGGCCTGCAGGCCCTTGATGTGCTGGTCCACCGGGCGAGAGCCAATCGCGCACCCCCCCGGCAGCGAGACTGTCGCTTCGCCAAAGCGCGCGAGCAGGGGCCCCAGCGCCAGGACCGAAGCGCGCATGGTCTTGACCAGTTCGTAGGGCGCCTCGGGGTTGATGGGGCCGGCGGCGTGCAGCGTCATGCCGCCGCGTTCGCCGTGGGTCTGGGTCTTGACACCCATGTTGTCCAGCAGGCGACGCATCGTGGCCACGTCCTGCAGCCGGGGCACATTGGTCAGCGTGACCGGCTCCGCAGTCAGCAGGGCGGCGCACAGCTCGGGCAATGCGGCGTTCTTGGCGCCGGAGATCAGGACCTCGCCACGTAGCTGGCGACCCCCGCGAATGATGAGTTTGTCCATGAAACGTCAGGTGTTGCGCGGATCAGCTGAAATCAGCGGGCATCAGCGGGAAGGGCCGCCCACTCGGCCGGCGTATAGGTTTTCATCGACAGGGCATGAACCTCGTCTGTCTGCATCCTGGCGCCCAGCGTGGCATAGACACGCTGGTGACGCGCAATGGCGCGGCGGCCCTCGAACTCGGGTGAAACGATCGTGGCATACCAGTGGCGCCCGTCACCCTCCAGAGTGAGATGCTCACACGGCAGGCCCGCGGCAATGATGGATTTGAGTTCTTCAGCAGTCATCAGGTTTCAGCCCCGGATCTTGTAGCCGATGCGCAGCAAGTGCACGGCAATGGCGCTCACGGCGAGCAGTGTCGTTCCCACAATGCCCAGGCTGAGCCAGGGCGACACATCGCTGACACCGAAAAAGCCAAAGCGGAACCCGTCAATCATGTAGAAAAACGGGTTCAGGTGGCTGATTCCTTGCCAGAACGGCGGGAGTGAGTGGATCGAATAGAACACGCCGGAGAGAAAGGTCATCGGCATGATGATGAAATTCTGGAAAGCCGCCATCTGGTCGAACTTGTCCGCCCACAAGCCGGCGATCACGCCCAGAGCGCCGAGCAGGGCCGCGCCCAGCACGGCAAACAACAGCGTCCAGACCGGCGCGACAAACGTGGGCAGGCCAAAAAATGACGTCGCAATGAGCACGCCGATGCCCACCAGCGTCCCGCGGGCCACCGAGGAGCCCACATACGCGAAAAACCAGCTCCAGTGCGACAGCGGCGTGAGCAGCAGGAATACCAGGCTGCCCATGATCTTGCTCTGGACCAGGCTCGACGAGCTGTTGGCGAACGCGTTCTGCAGCACGCTCATCATCACCAGACCCGGCACCAGGAACGCGGTGTAGCTCACCTGCCCGAAGATCTTCACATGGTCTTCCAGAACGTGGCCGAAGATCAGCATGTACAACACGGCCGTCAAAACCGGCGCGGCCACGGTCTGGAAGCTGACCTTCCAGAAGCGCAGCACCTCCTTGTACAACAAGGTTTGCCAGCCGCTCATGAAATGGCCCCCACGCTCGTCGCTTCGCGTACTGCGCTGCCCCCCGAGGGGGCCTTCGCGTCTGGGGCGGCCCGTCGCCGCTCAAGGCCCCCACGCTCGTCGCTTCGCGTACTGCGCTGCCCCCCGAGGGGGCGCTTCGCGTCCTGATCCGGCCCGTCACCGCTCAAGGCCTTGCCGCCCATCACGTCCAGGAACACGTCTTCGAGATCGGCCTTGCGGATCTCGATGTCTTCGGCCTGCAGGCCGGCTTCACGGATCGCCGCCAGGTACTGTTCCACCTCGCGTGCATTGTGGGCGGGAAGTTGCACAATCCGGCCCGTAATCCGCGCTTTTCCAGCGAGAAATGGCGGTAGTTCGCTATCAATCTTGAAGCGAAGCACATTGCTCGAAGCGGACTTGAGCAGATCGACCATTTTCGACAACGCCACCACCCGCCCCTGCTTGAGCATGGCGATCCGCCCGCACAGCGCTTCGGCTTCTTCAAGGTAGTGTGTGGTCAGAAGCACGGTATGGCCCTGCTTGTTGAGCCGGGCAATGAACTGCCACAGGGTCTGGCGCAACTCCACGTCCACGCCCGCCGTCGGCTCGTCCAGCACGATCACCGGCGGCTTGTGCACCAGCGCCTGGGCCACCAGCACGCGCCGCTTCATGCCGCCAGAAAGCTGGCGCATGTTGGCGTTGGCCTTGTCGGCCAGTCCCAGGCTGTCGAGCAACTCGTCGATCCAGTCGTCGTTGTGCTTGACGCCGAAATAGCCCGACTGGAAACGAAGCGCCTCGCGCACATTGAAAAACGGGTCGAACACCAGTTCCTGGGGCACCACGCCAAGCCGGCGCCGCGCCAGGGCGTAATCGACCTGCACGTCATGCCCCTGCACAAGCACCCGACCGCTGGTCGCACGAGAAAGGCCGGCCAGAATGCTGATCAGGGTGGTCTTTCCCGCGCCGTTTGGTCCGAGCAACCCGAAGAATTCGCCCTCTTCGATGTTGAAGCTGACGTCATCGAGCGCTTTGAGGGCTTGCCCCGTCCCGCCACGGGCTGCCGGGAAGGTCTTGGAGACAGACTGAAAAGAGATGGCAGGCATGGAAGCCCCCGATTTTAAGGGCTGAGGGCGTCGTCGGGCGAAGGTGCCGCGAACCGACTGCCCGGTGGCGCCGCTCAAGACGCCGTGACCATCAGGTCCGCAACGCCATAAAGACCCGCCAATTGCAACAGCTTGGCAGAGAGTCCGCGCACCACAAACGACTTTCCGGCAACCAGACTCTCCCTGCGGCAGGCCAGCAAGACCGCGATGGCGGACGAATCAAACTGCACCAGCGCGCTGGCATCAACCACCACTTCGGACTGGGTCTGGGCACGCAGACCCTGAAGCAACATCGCGAGGCAGGCCGTGGCCTGCTGCAGCGTCAATTCAGCGGGAAGGACCAGCATCGGGAGAGACCTTCAGCCCTTCTTCGCGTTGGCCTTGTTCCGCTCGGCCAGCGTCGTGATCAGCCCGTCCATGCCGCGGGCGTTGATTTCCTGCGCGAACTGGCCACGGTAGGTATCGACCAGCCAGACCCCCAGCACGTTCAGGTCGTAGATCTTCCATCCTGCGCCCTGCGAGGGCGTCTTCACGAGCCGGTAATCCAGCTGGATGGGTTCGCCACGGCCCCTGATTTCAGTACGCACCACCAGCTCCTTGTCTTCGGGTGATGCCCGCAAGGGCTTCATGGCCACTTCCTGGTCACTGACCTGCGCCAGGGCGCCGGCATAGGTGCGCACCAGCAGGATCTTGAATTCGTCCTGCAGGCGTTTTTGCTGCTCGGGCGTTGCCTTGCGCCACGCGGGCCCGGCGGCCGACGCGGTCATGCGCTGGAAGTCGACGTTGGGCATGATCTTGCTGTCCACCAGAGCGATCACTTGCGGGAGATTGCCCGACTGCAGGGATTTGTCGGCCTTGATGGTGTCGAGGACATCCGTGGACAGACGCTTGATCAAGGCGTCTGGCGCTTCGTCCGCGGCGAAAGCTGCGGGCGCTGCAAGCAGCACCAATAGCGCCACGAAGGCGCTCAAAAAGCCGGACAAAAATTGGAAAGTGCGATGGTTCATGCTGGGATCTGACTCGCGGACACCGCCGCGGGACTTGAATTATGTCCGGGAGTGCGCGCCGGGGTGGTGACTGCTGAAAAAGCCCCCAGCACCATGGACGCCTCAGGGCTTGTCAGCGGGAGGTTCGGGTGCTTGCGGCGTCTCCGTCTCTTCTTCCGGGGGCGGCGATCCATCGTAAATATCGTTGCGCCGCTTTTGCAGGAAAACGTCGCGGCTGAACACATACTTGTCGAGCGCGGACTCCTCCAGCATTTCGCCCGCCCGCAGGTAGTTTGCGCGCTTGTCAACGGCGTTCAGTCCAGCCAGGCTGTTGCGCAGGCTGACCGGGTTGACCCAGGTCACCGGGTACCCAAAACTGTCGGCTGGCGTGGCGATGGCATCGCGCAGGCTTGAAGGCCCGAAAAACGGCAACACCAGGTACGGTCCGGTCGGAATGCCCCAGAGCCCCAAGGTCTGGCCAAGATCCTCCGTGCGCGGCTCTATGCCAATGTCAGTGGCGACATCCAGCAAGCCGCCCAGTCCCAGAAACGTGTTGACGAGAATCCGGAAGTAGCTTTCAACAGCCCCCCTGGGTTTGGCCTGAAGCACGTTGTTCACCAACGACCAGGCGTCCCCCATGTTGTTGAAAAAATTGGTGACTCCGGCACGTACCAGCCGGGGCGTCACGGCCTTGTAGGCAACGGCGACAGGTTTGAAGGCGACTTCATCGAAGGTTTCGTTGAACTCAAAGATGCCCCGGTTCATGGGCTCCCAGGGATCGCGCGGGTCGGCCCCTGGCCTGGTGGTGGCACAACCCGCCAGGACCAGCGCGACGGCGCCGGTCACCATCCACGTACCACACCGCTGGAAAAAGGGTCGAAAACCCGCTGCGTTCGAATCTGTACTCACTTCTTCTTTCCCACCGGGGGCGCGCTGTTGCCGGCCGGGGCGCTGCCACCCTCTGCCGCCTTGTTGAACAGGAACTGGCCGATCAGGTTTTCCAGCACCACGGCCGACTGGGTCGAACTGAGACTGTCGCCCGCCGCCAGCATCTTTTCGTCCGCACCCGCCTCAATGCCGACGTACTGTTCACCCAACAGTCCACTGGTGAGAACCTTCAGGGAGCTGTCTTTCGGAAAGGCATAGCGGCTCTCCAGCGCCAGGGTGACCTTCGCCTGGAATGACTTGTCGTCAAAAGCAATGGACTCCACGCGGCCAATCACCACGCCGGCGCTCTTGACCGCCGCCTTGGGCTTCAGGCCGCCGATGTTGTCGAATTTGGCAGTGACACGGTAATCCGACTGAAAGCTCAGGCTCAGCAGGTTCGCCGACTTGAGGGCCAGAAAAAGGATGGCGACCAGGCCCACCATCACGAACAAACCCACCCACACGTCATTTCTGGAACGCTGCATGAAGCTCTCCTAAATACTGAACATCATGACGGTCAGGACGAAGTCCAGACCCAGAACCGACAGCGAAGACACCACCACGGTTCGCGTGGTCGCCCTGGACACGCCTTCCGGCGTCGGCTGTGCCTCATACCCCTGCAACAGTGCGATGAACGTCACCGCAATGCCAAACACAAAGCTCTTGATGACGCCGTTGCCGACATCGCTCCACACATCGACGCCGCCCTGCATCTGGCTCCAGAACGCGCCGGAATCGATGCCAATCAGCAACACGGCCACCACGTACCCCCCAAGAATACCCACGGCACTGAACACGGCAGCCAGCAGGGGCATGGCGATCACTCCCCCCCAGAAACGTGGCGCCAGAATACGCTGCACCGGGTCAACGGCCATCATTTCCATGGCACTGAGTTGCTCACCCGCTTTCATCAGTCCGATCTCGGCCGTGAGCGAAGTACCGGCCCGCCCGGCAAACAACAGCGCAGTGATGACCGGGCCCAGTTCGCGAGCCAGACTCAACGCCACCAGCAGTCCTACAGCCTCGGACGAGCCATAACGCTGCAGGGTGTAGTAACCCTGCAGCCCCAGCACAAAACCGACGAACAGGCCGGACACCGAGATGATCGCCAGTGAATAGTTGCCGAGGAAAAAAATCTGGTCGCGCACCAGCCCGAATCGCTTGAAGGCGGCGCCAAACAAGCGCACCAGGCGCAGCAACAACCGGGCACCATGGCCCCAGTCCGCCAACAACTGGCGGGTGGCAAAGCCCACGTCGGCCGGCTTGATCCAGCTCATGGCCTGACTCCGCAGAAGTCCTGCTCGATCGGCGGTGCAGGATAGTGGAAATGCACCGGTCCGTCGCTCTGGCCACTGACAAACTGGTGCACCAGAGGGTCCGTGCTGTTGCGCACTTCATCCGGCGTCCCCTGCGCCGCAATCTTGCCGTTGGCCAGCACGATGACCTGATCGGCAATCTGAAAAGTCTCGTCGAGGTCGTGCGACACCACGATGCTGGTCAGCCCCATGGCATCGTTCAGCTGCCGAATCAGGCGCGCCGCGGTGCCCAGCGCAATCGGGTCCAGCCCGGAAAAAGGCTCGTCGTACATCACCAGTTCAGGGTCCAGCGCAATGGCCCTGGCCAGGGCCACGCGCCGCGCCATGCCGCCGGACACCTCCGATGGCATGAGGTCACGCGCCCCCCGCAGGCCCACGGCATTGAGCTTGAGCAACACCACGTCGCGGATCAGGGCTTCTGACAGGTCCGTGTGTTCACGCAAGGGAAATGCGACGTTTTCGAACACACTCAGATCCGTAAACAGGGCGCCGAACTGAAACAGCATGCCCATGCGCCTGCGTGCCAGCAGCAATTCCTGCCGATCCATGGTGCCCACGTCCCGCGCCGACTCGTTCCCGGCCTGACCCTGCAGCAGCACCTGCCCCTGCTGGGCCTTCCACTGACCCCCTATGAGTCGCAACAGCGTGGTCTTGCCCCCGCCGGACGCCCCCATCAGCGCGGTCACCTTGCCTCGGGGAATTCGCAGTGATACATCGTCCAGAACGACCCGCTCCCCGTACCCGAAGGTCAGGTTTCGCAGTTCAACGAGGGCGTCGTTATTGTTGGGGTTCATGAAAACAAAAGCCGGACAGGCCCCGGCTTTTTGCATGATACGGGATTCTGGTAAACCCTGAGCCCCCCCTGTTTGAATGGGTCAGCGCGGCAGGTCGCTGAAGCCCATCAGGAATTCGTCCACCGAGCGGGCGGCCTGGCGCCCCTCCCGGATCGCCCACACCACCAGCGACTGGCCGCGGCGCATGTCGCCCGCGGCGAATACCTTGGGCACATTCGTGGCGTAGCCGTCCATGAAGTCGGTCGTCGCCTTGGCGTTGCCCCGGGCATCCTTTTCGACCCCAAAGCCTTCGAGGATGGACGCCACCGGATTCACGAAGCCCATGGCCAGCAGCACAAGATCGGCCTTGTAGGTCTTCTCGGTGCCGGCAATTTCGACCATCTTGCCGTCCTTGAACTCGATGTGGACCGTCTTGAGCCCGGTGACCTTGCCCTTCTCGCCGATGAATTCCTTGGTGGAGATGGCGAACTCGCGCTCACAACCTTCCTCATGGCTGGAACTGGTGCGCAGCTTGAGCGGCCAGTAAGGCCAGGTCATGGGACGGTTTTCCTCCACCGGAGGTTGCGGCATCACCTCGAACTGGGTGACGCTGGCCGCGCCATGCCGGTTGCTGGTGCCCACGCAATCGGACCCGGTATCGCCGCCACCGATCACGATGACGTGTTTGCCATCCGCGCGCAGCTGGCCCTTGAGCTTGTCGCCCGCGTTGACCTTGTTCTGCTGGGGCAGGAACTCCATGGCGAAGTGGATGCCGGCAAGTTCGCGCCCCGCCACGGGCAGATCGCGCGACTGCTCGGCGCCGCCGGTCAGCAGCACGGCGTCGAAGTCTTTCTGCAATTGCTCGGGGTTGATCGTTTCTTTGGCCCAGTTGGTGACCTTGCTGTCGTCCGGCAGCATGCCGATCATCACGCCCGTGCGGAAGGTCACGCCTTCGGCCTGCATCTGCGCGACACGGCGGTCGATGTGCGACTTCTCCATCTTGAAGTCGGGAATGCCATAGCGCAGCAGGCCGCCAACGCGGTCGTTCTTCTCGAACAGCGTCACGTCATGGCCGACGCGGGCGAGTTGCTGGGCGGCGGCCATGCCGGCGGGACCGGACCCCACCACTGCGACCTTTTTACCAGTCTTGTGCTTCGCGGGGCGGGCTGTCACCCAGCCCTCGGCCCAGGCGCGGTCGATGATGGCGTGCTCGATCGACTTGATGCCCACCGCATCGTCGTTCACGTTCAGCGTGCAGGCGGCCTCGCAGGGGGCGGGGCAGATGCGGCCGGTGAATTCGGGGAAGTTGTTGGTGCTGTGCAGCACCTCGATCGCGTTCTTCCAGTCGCCGCGGTACACCAGGTCGTTGAAGTCCGGAATGATGTTGTTGACCGGGCAGCCGCTGTTGCAGAACGGCGTGCCGCAGTCCATGCAGCGCGCCGCCTGCATCTTCGCCTTGCCGTCATCGAGGCCGACGACGAATTCCCCGTAGTTCTTCAGGCGCTCGGCGACGGGCTTGTAGCCCTCCTCGATGCGCCCGTATTCCATGAAGCCCGTGACTTTTCCCATGATTCGCTACCTTTGTGCTTCGCTCAGTGTTTCTTACTTGGCCGCGACTGCTTCTTTATTGGAAGCAGACTTTGACGGCAACGACGCTGGGTTTAGCCACTTTTCGTGCATTTATTTCGCCCAGGGCGCGCTTGTACTCGTTGGGGAACACCTTGACGAACTTCGCGCGCGACTCGGCCCAGTTGTCGAGCAGTTCGCGGGCGCGGCGGCTGCCGGTCCAGCGCAGATGGTCTTCCAGCAGCTTGCGCAGCTGCGCCTCGTCGGTCTGGTCACGGTGCCAGATGGCGCGGTCGATGGTGGCCTCCTGCTCGGCGGCGGGCAGCACTTTTTCCATGGAGACCATGGCGGTGTTGCAGCGCTTGGCGAACTGGCCGTCTTCGTCGTACACATACGCGATGCCGCCGCTCATGCCCGCCGCGAAGTTGCGGCCGGTCTTGCCCAGCACCGCGACGGTGCCGCCGGTCATGTACTCGCAGCCGTGGTCGCCCGTGCCTTCGACCACCGCAATGGCGCCCGACAGCCGCACGGCGAAACGCTCGCCGGCCACGCCGCTGAAGTAAGCCTCGCCCGACGTGGCGCCATACATCACGGTGTTGCCGACGATGATGTTCTGCGTGGCCACGCCGCGGAAGTCCAGGCTGGGCCGCACCGCGATGCGCCCGCCCGACAGGCCTTTGCCGGTGTAGTCGTTGGCCTCGCCGATCAGGTACAGCGTGATGCCCTTGGCCAGGAACGCGCCGAACGACTGCCCGCCCGTGCCTTCGAGCTGGATGCGGATGGTGTCGTCCGGCAAGCCTTCAGGATGCACCTTGGTCAGCGCGCCCGACAGCATGGCGCCGACCGAGCGGTTGACGTTGCGCGCGACCTCCATGAACTGGACCTTTTCACCCTTGTCGATGGCGGCGCGCGACTTGGCGATCAGCACGTTGTCGAGCGACTTCTCCAGCCCATGTTCCTGGCTCTCGATATGGAAGCGCGACACATCGGCGGGCATCTGCGGCTGCGCCAGCAGGCGGCTGAAGTCCAGGCCGCTGGCCTTCCAGTGCTCGATGCCCTTCTTCATGTCGAGCAGGTCGGCGCGGCCGATCAGGTCGTCGAACTTGCGGATGCCGAGCTGCGCCATGATCTGGCGCACTTCCTCGGCGATGAAGAAGAAGTAGTTGACGACGTGCTCGGGCTTGCCCGAGAACTTCTTGCGCAGCGCCGGGTCCTGCGTGGCCACGCCCACCGGGCAGGTGTTGAGGTGGCACTTGCGCATCATGATGCAGCCCTCGACCACCAGCGGCGCGGTGGCGAAGCCGAACTCGTCGGCACCCAGCAGCGCGCCGATGGCGACGTCGCGGCCGGTCTTCATCTGGCCGTCGGTCTGCACGCGGATGCGGCTGCGCAGGCGGTTGAGCACCAGCGTCTGCTGCGTTTCGGCCAGGCCGATTTCCCACGGGCTGCCGGCATGCTTGATGGACGACCAGGGCGAGGCGCCCGTGCCGCCGTCGTGCCCGGCGATCACCACATGGTCGGCCTTGCACTTGGCGACGCCGGCGGCGATGGTGCCCACGCCGATTTCCGACACCAGCTTGACGCTGATGGAGCTGTGCGGCGCGACGTTCTTCAGGTCGTGGATCAGCTGCGCCAGATCCTCGATCGAGTAGATGTCGTGGTGCGGCGGCGGCGAAATCAGCCCCACGCCCGGCACCGAGTGGCGCAGGCGGCCGATGTAGTCCGACACCTTGCCGCCGGGCAGCTGGCCGCCCTCGCCGGGCTTGGCGCCCTGGGCCATCTTGATCTGGATCTGATCGGCGCTGGAGAGGTATTCGGCGGTCACGCCGAAGCGGCCCGACGCCACCTGCTTGATGCGCGAACGCAAGCTGTCGCCGTCCTGCAGCGGCAGGTCGACCTCGACCACGTCGTCGCCGATCACGCTCTTGAGCGAATCGCCCTTCTTGATCGGAATGCCCTTGAGCTCGTTGCGGTAGCGCGCCGGGTCTTCGCCGCCTTCGCCGGTGTTGCTCTTGCCGCCGATGCGGTTCATGGCCACGGCCAGCGTGGCGTGGGCTTCGGTGGAGATCGAACCCAGCGACATGGCGCCGGTGGCGAAGCGCTTGACGATTTCCTTCGCGGGCTCGACTTCTTCGACCGGAATCGCCTTGGCCGGGTCGATCCTGAACTCGAACAGGCCGCGCAGCGTCATGTGGCGGCGGCTCTGGTCGTTGATGATCTGGGCGTATTCCTTGTAGGTGTTCCAGTTGTTGGCGCGGGTGCTGTGCTGCAGCTTGGCAATCGCGTCGGGGCTCCACATGTGCTCTTCGCCGCGGGCGCGCCAGGCGTATTCGCCGCCGGCGTCCAGCATGGTGGCCAGCACCGGATCGTCGCCAAACGCCGCCTTGTGCATGCGGATGGCTTCCTCGGCGATCTCGAACACGCCGATGCCTTCGACCCGGCTGGGCGTGCCGGTGAAGTACTTGGCAACCGTGGCGCTGTTCAGGCCGATGGCTTCGAACAACTGCGCGCCGCAGTAGCTCATGTAGGTGCTCACGCCCATCTTGGACATGATCTTCGACAGGCCCTTGCCGACGGCCTTGATGTAGTTGTAAATGGCCTTTTCGGCCGACAGGTCGCCGGTCAGGTCCTTGTGGATCGCCGCCAGGGTTTCCATGGCCAGGTAGGGGTGCACGGCTTCGGCGCCATAGCCTGCCAGCACACCGAAGTGGTGTACTTCGCGGGCGGTGCCGGTTTCCACCACCAGGCCAGCGGTGGTGCGCAGGCCTTCACGCACCAGGTGCTGGTGAATGGCCGAAAGCGCCAGCAGCGCGGGAATCGCCACCTGGGTCGGGCTCACCGCGCGGTCGCTGATGATGAGGATGTTCTTGCCACCCTTGATCGCATCCACGGCTTCGGCGCACAGCGAGGCCAGCTTGGCCTCCACGCCTTCCTGGCCCCAGTGCAGCGGGTAGGTGATGTCGAGCGTGACGCTGCGGAACTTGCCGTGGGTGTGTTTTTCGATGTCGCGCAGCTTGGCCATGTCGGCGAAGTCGAGGATCGGCTGGCTCACCTCCAGGCGCATCGGCGGGTTGACCTGGTTGATGTCGAGCAGGTTGGGCTTGGGTCCGATGAAGGACACCAGCGACATCACGATGGCCTCGCGGATCGGGTCGATCGGCGGGTTCGTCACCTGTGCGAACAGCTGCTTGAAGTAGTTGTAGAGCGGCTTGTTGCGGTCGCTCAGCACGGCCAGCGGGCTGTCGTTGCCCATGGAGCCAATGGCTTCCTCGCCGGCCTGGGCCATGGGGGCCAGCAGGAACTTGATGTCTTCCTGGGTGGTGCCGAAGGCTTGCTGACGGTCCAGCAGGCTCACCTGGCTCTCGGAAGCGCTGGCCGGCTCACCGTCCTCCTCGAGGTCGTCGAGCCGGATGCGCAGGTTCTCGATCCACTGCTTGTAGGGCTTGCTGTTGGCGAGGTTGGCCTTCAGCTCCTCGTCGTCGATCATGCGGCCCTGCTCCAGGTCGATCAGGAACATCTTGCCGGGCTGCAGGCGCCACTTGCGCACGATCTTGGAGTCGGGCACCGGCAGCACGCCGGCTTCCGAGCCCATGATGACCAGGTCGTCATCGGTGATGCAATAGCGCGCGGGGCGCAGGCCGTTGCGGTCCAGCGTTGCGCCGATCTGGCGGCCGTCGGTGAAGACGATGGACGCGGGGCCGTCCCACGGCTCCATCATGGCGGCGTGGTATTCGTAAAAGGCCTTGCGGCGTTCGTCCATCGTGGTGTGCTGCTCCCACGGCTCGGGAATCATCATCATCACGGCCTGGCTGATCGGGTAGCCGGCCATCGTCAGCAATTCCAGGCAGTTGTCGAAGGTGGCGGTGTCGGACTGGTCGGCGAAGCTGATGGGGTAGAGCTTCTGCAGGTCGGCGCCCAGCACGGGCGACGACATCACGCCTTCGCGCGCCTTCATCCAGTTGTAGTTGCCCTTGACGGTGTTGATCTCGCCGTTGTGCGCGATGTAGCGGTACGGGTGCGCCAGCGGCCACTCGGGGAAGGTGTTGGTCGAGAAGCGCTGGTGCACCAGGCCCAGGGCCGACACGCAGCGCGGGTCCTGCAGGTCGAGGTAGTAGGTGCCGACCTGGTCGGCCAGCAGCAGGCCCTTGTAGATCACCGTGCGGCTGGACATGCTCGGCACGTAATACTCTTTGCTGTGCTTGAGCTTGAGGCGCTGGATGTTGGCGCTGGCGGTCTTGCGGATCACGTAGAGCTTGCGCTCCAGCGCGTCCTGCACGATCACATCGTTGCCGCGGCCGATGAAGACCTGGCGCAGGACCGGCTCCTTGGCGCGCACGTTGGGCGACATCGGCATGTCGCGGTTCACCGGCACGTCGCGCCAGCCCAGCAGTACCTGGCCTTCGGCCTTGATCGCGCGCTCCATCTCCTGCTCGCAGGCCAGGCGGCTGGCGTGCTCCTTGGGCAGGAAGATCATGCCCACGCCGTATTCGCCCGGGGGCGGCAGTTCCACGCCCTGCTTGCCCATCTCCTCGCGGTACAGGGCATCGGGCAGCTGGATCAGGATGCCGGCGCCGTCGCCCATCAGCTTGTCGGCACCGACCGCGCCGCGGTGGTCCAGGTTTTCAAGAATCTTCAGGCCCTGTTGCACGATGGCGTGCGACTTCTCGCCCTTGATGTGCGCCACAAAACCCACGCCACAGGCGTCGTGTTCGTTGGCCGGGTCGTACAGACCGGTGCGTTGCAGTTCAGTTTTTTCGGCTGCCGTGGTCATGGCGCACTCCTAAATTTCACAGGGAAAAGAAGCATAGTGCACTGCAACAACAATGCCAAGCAAAATAATTGGGGTCAGATTCCAATTATTTTTTAATTTCGCAGATTGAACATTATTCAGGGACACATCAAAAACATGAGCTATTGATGGCCCAAAGACGCTGGGAAGGTGCCAATTTGATTCATTTTTTCGCTGCTGAAGGCGCCACCGACACCGGTCGCCCCGCCTGCGCCCGGGCTGACCCGGCGCGCCGTGCGCTTTTGCAGATCCGCCACAAAATCCGGCTCGCCGAGTGCCCAGCCGCTGAGCGCCGAGCGCGTCAGCGCGGTCTGCTGCGCCACGGTGATGCCGGCATGCACCAATTCGGCGTACGCCGCCTCCCGGGCAAAAGGCGTGTTGCCCAGTTCCCAGAACAGCGGATGCGGCGTGACCAGTTTGTCGACCCGGCGCCCGATGTAGTGCCCGTGGCTGGACCAAGGGTAGTCAGCCGCCTGCGCCACCAGCCCGGCGCGCACCGGGTTGAGGTCGATATAGGCCATGCAGGCCAGCAGGTAGCGCTCGGTCTGGATCAGCGTGGACCGGTAGCGCCCCTCCCACAGCGTGCCGGTGCGGCCCTGGGCGTTGTTGAAGGTGCGCACATAACTGCGCCCCACCGCCTGCATCATCAGCGGCAGCCCTTCCGCCGTCTGCGGCGTGGCCAGCAGGTGAAAGTGGTTGCTCATCAGCACATAGGCGTGAATCGCCACGCCGAATTTCTGCGCGTTGTCACGCAGCAGGTCGAGCAGCGCCTGGTAGTCCGCAGCGGACGCAAAGATCGCCTGCCGGTTGTTGCCGCGCTGGATGACGTGGTGCGGGTAGCCGGGGAGCGTGAGGCGGGGAAGACGGGCCATGAGGGGGATGCCAGGGTTGGTTTTGCATCATGATAATCGGGATCTGACCCCGATTTTCCCCGGGCAAGTTTGACCGCTATTGCCACCTCTCCTGCGTGGATTGGTCATTATCAGCTATCCATTAAGGACTAATAAAACCTTCAAAAAAATCCCCGACATTGCCCACCCCGAGGCGTCCAGTCCACCTCACCCCGGGCCGTCGGACAACTTGAACCGTGTCTCCAGCAGCGAGGATTCGATCCCGAACTGCTCCAGGATCGCGCGCAGGCGCTCGGCGGCGCTGCGCTTCTTCTGGCCGGTGTATTTCGCGATGATGAGTTCGTTCTTCAGGCTGTGCTCCCAGCCGACCAGTTCGGTCACCGTGACCTGGTAGCCGGACGCTTCCAGGTACAGGCAGCGCAGCACGTTGGTGATCTGGCTGCCCATCTCGCGGGTGTGCAGCGGGTGGCGCCAGAGCTCGGCCAGCGGCGTGCGGTTCAGGCTGAGCGCCTTGCCGGCGTTGAGCGTGCGCGCCACCTCGGCCTGGCAGCAGGGCACCAGCACCATGACTTTCGCGTGCTTCTGCAGACCGAAGGCGATGGCGTCGTCGGTGGCGGTGTCGCAGGCGTGCAGCGCGGTGACGACGTCGATGCGCGCGGGCAGCTCATCGGACTGGGTGGCGTCGGCCACGCTGAGGTTCAGGAAGCTCATGCGATCGAAGCCCAGGCGCGCGGCCAGTTCGCGCGACTTCTGCACCAGTTCGGGGCGAGTCTCGATGCCGTAGATGTGGCCGGTCTTCAGCGCCTTGAAGTACAGGTCGTAGATGATGAAGCCGAGGTAGGACTTGCCCGCGCCGTGGTCGGCCAGCGTGAGGCCGCCCTCGCCCGTCTTCGATGCCTGCAGCTCCTGCAGGATTTTTTCGATGAACTGGAACAGGTGGTAGACCTGCTTGAGCTTGCGCCGCGAATCCTGGTTGAGCTTGCCCTCGCGCGTGAGGATGTGCAGCTCCTTGAGCAGTTCGACCGACTGGCCGGGGCGGATTTCAGGGGCCAGGGCGGGTGCGGCGGGCCCGGCGGCGGGTTTTTTCTTCGTCATGGCTTGAGCTTGCCACAGTCGCCCGCATCCCGCGTCGGCCCGACGTCAAGCGCCGCCCAGCCCTCGGGGCCCAGCTTTTCCATCGTGGCCATGTTGACCTCGAAAATCGCCTCGGCCTCGGGGAACGACTGCACCGCCCGGTCGATGCTGGCCTCGCGGATCAGGTGCAGCGTCGGGTACGGCGTGCGGTTGGTGTAGTTGGTGATGTCGTCGTCGCGCGTGCCGGCAAACACGAACCGGGGGTGGAACGGGGCGATCTGGATGATGCCTTCCAGGTCGAGTTCGGCCAGGGCGCGGTCCGCCTGCGGCCAGGAAGTCGTTGAAATCCAGGAAATCGGGGAAGGCATCGGGTGCGATCAGCAGCGTGGTGTCGCGCCGCTCGGGGTCGATGGTGGCCAGGTCGCGCAGCTCGCGCAGCAGGTCTTCGCGCAGCGCGGGCCCGTCGGCGGCCGCACTCACGGCGTAATGCACCTGCCCTTTGACGTGCACCGACTTGGCGAACGGGCACAAATTCAGGCCAATGACGGCGCGCTCCAGCCAGCGGCGGGTGTCGGCCACCACGGTGTCGGTGCGGTCGGTCATGGTTCGGTTTCTCCTCTCGCGCGCAGGGCGCGTGCGATCTGCAGGGCCAGCAGGCCGCCGATGGCCGAGCAGGCCCCGGTGACGGCCCAGGTCCATTGCCAGCCGCCCACCGCGCCCGCCACCCAGGCCACCAACGGCGGCCCGGCAAACTGGCCGGCGGCCGACCATTGTTGCATCCAGCCCACCGTGGTGGAAATGGTGTCCTCGCCCGGCGCCAGGCGCACGGCCAGCGAGAACAGCGTGCCGGGAATCATGCCACCCACCATGGAGAACAGCAGCACGCCCGCATAACGCAGCAGCGGCTGGCTCTCCGCCAGGGCGAACGCCATCAACGCGCCGAGCGACATGGTGGCAAATCCGATGTAAAGCAGGGTCTGCGGCCGCAGGCCCCGCTGCAGCAGCCGGCCGGAGCCCACATTGCCGATGATGTTGACGGCGGCAGCCAGCGCAGTGAGCAGGCCCACCGCAGCGCCGCCGATGCCGGCCTGCAGGTAGATTGACGGAAGGAAACCAATGACAGCCAGCCACTGGCCCGAGTACACCGCGAAACTCAGGGCCACCAGCCAGGGGCCGCGCGAAGTCAGCGTCTGGCGCAGGCGACGCGGCCAGGGCGCTATGGATGTGGCGGATTGCGCCTTCTGCCCGGTTCCTTCGGGACTGCGGCGCGTGGCGTCCGGCGGCACGCCGAGCGCCAGCCAGACCGCCATGGCTGCCGACAACACCGCCAAGCCCCACCACCAGCCCTGCCAGCCGAAGAGCGCCATCACCAGCGGGCCGCAGAGCAAGGCCACGGCCGACCCGAAAGGCATGTAAGCGCCCCACAGCCCCAGCATCGTGCTGAGCCGGTTCATGGGAACCAGCTTGCGGATCAGGCTGGGGGCCGGCAGCGCGACCAGCAGAAGGCCGAAGCCTTCCAGCGCCCGCAATGCGAGCAAATCACCGGGACCACGCGCCCAGCCGCCGACCGCGCTCGCGCCGGCCAGCGTCCAGAGACCCAGCAGCATGTTGCGGCGCAGCCCGAAACTGTCAGCGGTGAGGCCAACGGCCAGCCCCAGTGTCATGCCGGCAAGTTGCACCATCGACAGCAGGAAGCCGGCCTGCAGCAGGCTGACACCCAGGGTGTCGCGCAGCACCGGCAGCGCTGGCGGCAGCTTGCCCACATGCAGCGCCGCGCACACGCCGGCCAGAATCACCAGCAGGGCCGGGTCGATGGTGGGGCGCTTCATGGTGTCGGAGTGGCTGTCATTCTGGAGGACCCGGCAGGGGTCAGGCCAGCAGCCTGCGCCCGGTGAGGCGCTCGTGCTCGCGCGCGGCGAAGCGGTCAGTCATGCCGGCGATGTAATCGGCCACGGCCCGCGCCACGGTGGCGGGATGCCCGCCGGACTGCTCGGCACGCCCGCGGAAGCCTGCGGCCATCTGCGTCGGATCGGCCACGTAGGCGCTGAAAAGCTCGCGCACGACCTGCTTCGCCTGGCCCGTGGTCTGCATCACCTGGGGATGGCGGTAGAGGTTCTTGAGCAGAAACCGCTTGAGCACGGCGGACCTTTCGCGCATTTCCTCACTGAATTGCACCAGCGGCCCGGCCAGGCGCGCCTCATCGGCCGTAAGGGAGCCCGCGGCATCAAGGGCCTGACGGGTTGCAGCAATGACGTCATAGACCTGCGCACTGAGCATCCGGCGGATCGCCTCATAGAGCACGCGCCGCCCGGCAAGCTCCGGGTACTCGCGCAGGGCCTGCACCCGGTAGAAGTCGAAAAGTTCCACCTCCTGCAACTGCTCCAGCGTGATCAGGCCCGAGCGCACGCCGTCGTCGATGTCATGAGCGTTGTAGGCGATCTCATCGGCGAGGTTGCACAGCTGGGCCTCCAGGCCGGGCTGCGAGTGATCCAGAAAACGGCGCGCCACGCCGCCGTGTTCTGCCGCCTCAAGTTTTCGCGCGTTGACGGGCGAGCAGTGCTTGAGGATGCCCTCGCGGGTCTCGAAGGTCAGGTTGAGGCCGTCCCATTGGGGATAGCGCTCTTCCAGATGATCAACCACGCGCAGGCTCTGCAGGTTGTGCTCGAAGCCGCCCCAGTCCTGGCCATCACCGCTCATGCAGTCGTTCAGCGAATCCTGCCCGGCATGGCCAAAGGGCGTGTGGCCAAGATCGTGCGCCAGCGCGATGGCCTCGACCAGGTCTTCATTGAGCGACAGGGAGCGGGCAATCGACCGGCCGAGCTGGGCCACCTCGAGCGAGTGCGTGAGCCGGGTGCGAAACAGGTCGCCCTCATGGTTCAGGAACACCTGCGTCTTGTAGACCAGGCGGCGAAAAGCGGTGCAATGAACGATGCGGTCGCGGTCGCGCTGGTACTCGGAGCGCGTTGGCGCTGGCGCTTCCGGGTAACGACGCCCCCGGGAACGGGCTGGATCAGCCGCGAAAGGCGCCAGAACCATGATATTTGAGCTAAATCAGTGCTTTCCCAGCGACAAATGGCACTGGTCAGCTATCTATTTGATACCGATCTGACGCGTCATGCGCAGCAGGCATCGATGACTTCGCGAACCAGTTCGTCCGGTGCGCCGCGCAGCGCGGCCTTGCCCACGCCATCGATCACCACGAACCTGATCTCTCCGGCTTCGGCTTTCTTGTCGACCCGCATGAGCGCCAGGTAGCGCCCGGCGTTATCAACGGCGTCCAGCACCGGCGCCTTCACGGGCAGCCCGGCGCGCGCCGTAAGCAGGGTCAACCGGTGCACGAAAGCCTCGTCCACCAGCCCCAGGCGCTGAGACAGCCGCGCCGCCATGACCATGCCGCAGCCCACAGCCTCGCCATGCAGCCATTCACCGTAGCCCAGCCCCGCCTCGATGGCGTGACCGAAGGTGTGGCCGAAGTTCAGGATCGCGCGCAAGCCGGACTCGCGCTCGTCCTGCCCCACGACCCAGGCCTTGATTTCGCAGCAGCGCTTGACGGCGTGCGCCAGCGCCACCGGGTCGCGGGCCATCAGGGCGTCCATGTTCACCTCGATCCAGTCGAGGAACGCCGGGTCGGCAATCGGCCCGTACTTGATCACTTCGGCCAGACCCGCACTGAGTTCACCCGCTGGCAGCGTCTTGAGCGTGTCGAGATCGCAGACCACCAGTTGCGGCTGGTAGAACGCGCCGATCATGTTCTTGCCCAGCGGATGGTTGATGCCGGTCTTGCCGCCAACCGATGAGTCCACCTGGGCCAGCAGTGTGGTGGGGACCTGCACGAAAGGCACGCCGCGCATGTAACTTGCGGCGGCAAAACCTGTCATGTCGCCCACAACGCCGCCGCCCAGGGCATAAAGGACCGTCTTGCGGTCGCAGCCGTGACTCAGCAAGGCGTCAAAGATCAGGTTGAGCGTCTGCCAGGTCTTGTGGCCTTCGCCGTCCGGCAAAACCACCGTGTGAACGCTTGGGTACTTGGCAGAGAGCGCCTTTATAAGACGCTCGGCATACAGCGGCGCCACGGTGGTATTGGTGACGACCAGGGCAGTCGCTGCTTTGGGCGCGGCCGCATAGGTCTGCGGATCGTCGATCAATCCGGCGCCGATGCCGATGGTGTAACTGCGGTCGCCGAGCGTGATCGGGACCTTTTGGATGTTGGCGTTCATTGGCATGGCCTTGAGTTTAGGACATTCGCCTGTATGACCCGCCACCCCGCGGCGGAGTCGTGCGCGCGCCGCAGTTGCTTCAGGAAACGGGGCGCGGAAGGCCCTGGGATGCGTCAGGTCTTGGCATCAGACCGGCGAGTTCCAGTTGCATCATGATCATGTTCACCAGCGTGGCGACCGATGGACGTCCGGTTTCGATGACAAAGTGGGCGGATTCGCGATAAAGCGGGTCGCGCACGGCAAACAGCTCCCGTAGCCGTCCCAGGGGATCCTTCACCTGTAGCAGTGGGCGATTCACGTCGTGGCGCAGGCGGCGGAAGACTTCCTCCGGCGTGGACCGAAGGTAGACCACCTGCCCCCTCGAACGCAGGTGCGACCGGTTTTCCGCCCGCAGAACGGCGCCGCCGCCGGTTGCCAATACGCCGGGGTGATTCCGAGTCAAATCGTCAATGACCATCGCTTCGATGTCCCGAAACCGCTCTTCGCCTTCGCGCTCGAAGAATTCGCGGATGGAACAACCCAGCCGCTGCTCGATCACCTGGTCGGAGTCAGCAAACGGAACCCCCAACCGGCGGGCGAGCTGACGCCCGACGGTCGATTTTCCAGAGCCCGGGAGACCTACCAAGCCGATCATGCCGAGTGAGCCGTTTCCAATACCTTGTACATCATGCAAGTCTCGGCCCGCTTAAATCGACAAAAGGCGCGAATGTAAAGAAATCAGGATTTTTCGACCTGATTTCGTCGCAGGCTTGAGTATTCTTGGGCGTCTACTGTTCGCCGTTCGCACCTGGTGCTCAACGTCAACGAATCGCCTCCAAGGAAGTCTGAGTGGAAAGGCAGGGTTACCGACCTGATTCCACCCGCCAAACGCGTTGTTGGCAAACGTCCCAATGGCGCGAGAGCGTACGGCGTATTTTTTGGATCTACAGGCCGACTGTTACGGATATGCTGATTTTCGTACCAGCAGTATCAAATATCGCGACGATGGCGTCGCCGATCGCAACGGCTGACAAGGTGACCGTATTTCCTGAAACGACGGCAGTCACCCTTGAGGTATTGTCGCTGACTGCGGTATATGGAGATGTTCCACCTGAAATCTGATAGGTCTGGCTGGAACCCGGTGTCAACTTGAAAACTGAAGGTGCCAACACTGGACAGTTCCGGATTCACATTGGTACCAGGATTTCCACCGCCCCCACCACAGGCACTAAGCGCGATAGCAAGCAAGAAAATGGATGCCAGTTTTAGATACTTCATATTTATTACCCCGTCGAATCAAATCAATATTAATCAATTAGCGCGCTGTTGCCGCCACCACTTTTGGAGTAATAAACACCAGCATTTCCTGCTTGCTTGTACTGCGGGTCTTGGTCTTGAACAGATTTCCCATGTAGGGGATGTCTCCCAGCAATGGAACCTGGGTGACGTTATCGGTTTCGGTCAACTCGAAGATACCGCCAATCACCACGGTGCCCCCGTTCTCGACCAGCACCTGTGTTCTTACATGTTTGGTGTTGATCGCAATACCCTGCGCGGTGGTTTCGCCACGACTGTCCTTGGTTACATCAACATCGAGAATCACGTTGCCTTCAGGTGTGATTTGAGGCGTGACCTCAAGCTTGAGGGTGGCTTTCTTGAAGGCAACTGCTGTAGCTCCGCTACTGGTCGACTGCTGATACGGGTATTCGGTGCCCTGCTCGATCAATGCCTTGGTCTGGTCGGCAGTGACCACGCGTGGACTTGCAACGATCTTGCCTTTGCCATCCGCCTCTAGCGCTGAGAGTTCCATGTTCAGGAAACGGTTCGCCGCGTAACTGAACAACGACACCGCAAAGGAAGCCGGGTTATAGCCGCCCTGCCCGACGGCAGGCAAGTTCACCAGCGTCGTGTTGAGTGCATCCAGTGCCGTACCGGTTTGCCCGGTCGTCCCGCCGATAGCCTCATAGGTTCCTGCACCCGCGACGCGATTCGTGTTGTTCAATCCATAGCCTGCTTCGCCACCGCGAACACCACGCAGATCAACGCCACCCAGCCTGATACCCAGCGACTTGCCAAACGTATCCTGGGCCTCCACGATGCGCGCCTCGATCAGCACCTGCCGCACAGCCACATCCAGTTTTGTCACCATTTCCTGTATCAGGACCAACCTTGACGGAATGTCCGTCACGAACAATTGATTCGTCCGCGGTTCGCCAAACACGGTGCCACGCGGGCTTAATAATTTCGCACCCGCTTGAACGCTCTGGTTTAACCCACCAGTGCCTGAAATTTGCCCCAGAATGTCATTTACTTTGGTGTAATTAAGCTGAATGGAGATACTCTTGAGCGGCTCCAGGTTCTGAATCGCCTGATTTGCTTCAAGTTCCTGCTTCTCCTTGGCCGCCAATTCGTCTCTGGGCGCAATCCATAACACGGTGCCCACTTTGCGCATGGCCAAACCCTTGGCTCGGAGGATGATGTCAAGCGCCTGGTCCCAAGGCACGTCCTTCAGCCGAAGCGTCACCGAACCCGTGACCGTATCGGATGTCACGATATTGAAGTTTGTGAAGTCGGCAATCACCTGGAGAAGCGAACGTACCTCAATATTCTGGAAATTCAGCGAAAGCTTTTCACCCGTGAAGCCTGTCCCCTGAACCAGTTTGGTGGCGTCGACTTTCAGTTGGCGCACCTCAACGACGAATTGGTTATCGCTTTGGTAGGCGCTGTGTTCCCACGCGCCGCGAGGTTCGATCACCATGCGGACCCGATCCCCGTTCTGGAACGTCGTGACCGTCTGAATCGGTGTACCGAAGTCGGCGACGTCAAGGCGCCGCCGCATGCCCTCGGGCAGGGACGACTTCAGGAACTCAACCACCAGCGTTTGTCCCTGCTGCTTGATGTCCACGCCAACCTGGTTGTTGGCGAGGTCGACAATGACGCGCCCAGCCCCCTCACCGCCCCGGCGGAAATCCAGGTCCTTGATCGGCAACACGTCACGATTGCGGTTTTCGGCAAATACCGGCGCCTGCGCCGTCACCGGGGCTGCCGCCTGGACCGGCTCAAGCGTAATGAACAGGCTTTTTCCGCGGATCTCGGTCTTGTACCCTGTTGCCTGCTTGAGGTTCAGCACCATCCGGGTCCGGTCACCCGCCTGCACCACGTTGACAGACCTCAGGTTTCCCTGATTGATCTCGACGGTTGGACGACCCAACCCATTGGTGACCCCAGGCAGATCCAGCGCGATGCGGGCGGGAACCTGAATAGAAAAGCCGCCCGGCACGGCCGGCAATGGCTGCGCCAAGTCGACCCGGATGACTTCCGAGCCGCCCTGAATGGAGCCGGTTACGGCCTCTATCGTATTTTGGGCATAGGCCGACAGGGAGATGAGCAACGCACCCATCATAGATATGCCGCGGCCCAAGTGCCGTAACACCGGGTTCTGGTTATTCTTCATTTCGACCTCTCTTGCAATTGCAGTGTGGCAGCACGTTCAATCCATTCACCTGCGGCATCCTGCACAATCTCCCGCATGACGACCTCGGTCTCGGACACTTTGGTGATCCGGCCGTAATTCGGCCCAAGATAATTTCCCCGCTTGACCTGATACAAAAGGTTGTCCACCTTGACGATAGCGACCAGTTGTCCGGCTTTATTGAGACTGCCCACCATCTTCATGCTGTCAAGCGGCATGCTTTCCAGGGGTTCCTTGCGGCGGTTGAGTTCAGGCGCTACAAGCGCTGCATTGGAGGTCGCACTGCCTGACTCCTGACGCAAAGCCTGCGCCAGCCGTTGAATGCCAAAAGGCTCTGCCGTGACGTCAACCACAAAATCCTGGGGCGTAAATTTTTTGGGCTCTGGAATTGGAGGGATATTCGGCTTGGCCTGACTGCGCTGCAACTTCATCCACGCCTGAAGCTCCTCCTCACCCGACCCAGCACAACCGGCCAGAACCAGGGCAGACGCCAAAACCCACGTGAATCCTCGGGCGATCATTTCTTGGCTCCCTTGTTCGCGGGCGCAGCCTTGCGTTGGGCCGCGACCTCTTCCGGGTCCAGATAGCGGAATGTCTTCGCCGTCGCGTCCATGGACAAGGCGCCATCTTTGGCAGGCAGAAGGGTCAAGTTGTTCAAGGTGACGATGCGTGAAAGATGTGCAATATCTGAAGTAAAGGAGCCAATGTCGTTATATCGACCGGTCACGCGAATCGCAATGGGTAATTCGGCGTAGTACTCCTTGACGCTGATCTGTCCAGGACGGAACAAATCAAACTGAAGGCTGCGCCCAAGCCCGGCCTGATTGATGTCCGATAGAAGCGCATCCATTTCGGCCTTGCTGGGCAATTGCTTTTCGAGTTGAGTCACGAACTGCAAAACCTGTTCGCGCTGCTTTTTCAACGCCTCCAGGTTGACGGCCTGTGCAACCTTCTTTTTGAAATCCTCGCGCAACTCAACTTCTTTTTTCTGTTCGGCCTCAAGTTGCACAGCTGAGTCTTGAAGCCATGCGAACCACAACCCCGCCACTACAAAAACAGTGACAAACAGACATAGCAGGTAACGCGGCAGTTCAGGCCATGAAGCTGGATCCTTTGGGTCAAGATTTCGAAATTGCTTCTGGATATTGCCGGACAGTTCCGAGAAACTGGCCGCCTTGGAGGTATGAGTCACCATGTTCTGGTCCCTTTACGGCTTTACCGATGCCGAGGCAGCCCCGCGCGCGACCGCGGAGGCGGCAGACGCAACGCCGGCCGGAGAGGTGGAAATCGAGGCAGAACCGACGGGCGCCGAGGCAGCAGAAGCCACACTGACGGGCGCAGAAGCTGGGCGCGCAACTTCGCTGGCGCGCAGAAGCCGGACACGGACTGTGAAATTGGAAACCCTTCGCTGGTCTCGCGGGCTCAAGGCAAGATTTGAGGCGACAATTTCAACGAGTTCAGGGCGTTTCAGCCACTGGCTGTTGTATGCAAGATTGCGTAACAATTCAGAGACGCGCTCATTGGATTGCGCTACTCCGGTGACCGTTACCGTCTGGTTATCCTGCTTGAGCGAAGTCAGATAGACCCCGCTCGGCAGTTGGCGAACCAACTCATTGAGCAAGTGCACAGGCAGATTTCGGTCTGCCTGAAGATCCTCAACCGCCTGCTGTCGTGCGCGCAACGACGCAATTTCATTTTGAAGCGTGGCAATGTCCTTGATCTGGAGTTCAAGAACCTTGATCTCGCTTTGCAGATATTGATTCTTGCCACGTTGGCCGGAAATCTGCGCCTCGTACCAGGCATACACAATTCCCCCCAGAACGAGGCCGAGCACTGCGGACGCAGCGAGGGCGACATAAAAGAGTTCGCGCCTGCGCTTGCGTGCAGCCTCGCGATGCGGCAGAAGGTTGATCAGTATCACTGCAGAAACCTCCGCATGGCAAGCCCGCATGAAGTCAGGTAGGAGGGTGCCTCGCGGCGCAGTTTGTTCTCACGCACACCGCCACCGATCTCCATGCCCGCGAAAGGATCTACGACACTGCAAGGAAATGATGTCTGCTGCGTCACAGCAGCGGTCAGCCCAGCCAGCGCCGCCGAACCTCCGGCCAACATTGCATAGTCAACGCGGTTGTAGGGCGTGCTTGTAAAAAAGAACTGCATGGCCCGACTGATTTCCTGTGCCAGGCTCTCGACGAACGGCTGCAGGACACTTTTCCCATAATCGTCGGGAAGATCCCCGCTGCGCTTCTTGGCCTCCGCCTCCTCAGGGGAAAACCCATACTGACGAACAATCAGTTGCGAAAGCTGGGCGCCACCGAACGCCTGGTCACGGTCATATAGAACTTCCTGATTGCGAATGACCTGCATGCTGGTTGTGAAAGCGCCGATCTCAAAAAGCGCAACGATCGCGTCAGCTCCATTGTTCGGCAGGTTTTCGATCAGCCGACTGACAGCCAGCTTGGACGCATAGGATTCAACATCCAGGATGACCGGATTCAACCCGGCCGCCTCTGCGATGCCCTGCCGGTCCTGAACCTTGTCTTTGCGCGAAGCAGCAATCAAGACGTCCACATCCCCCGAGGACGCTGCGCTCGGCCCGATCACACAGAAATCCAGGCTGACCTCATCAAGGGAAAAAGGGATGTACTGGTTGGCTTCGGACTCGACCTGGACCTCCAGTTCCTTCTCACTCATGCCACCGGGCAAAATAATCTTCTTGGTGATGACCGCCGAAGGCGGCAGCGCCATGGCCACGTTCTTGATTCGAGTCCCGCTCTTTTTGACGACACGCCGCACCGCCTCAGCCACTTCGTCAAACTTTTCGATGTTGCCATCGGTGATCCAACCCATCTCCAGAGGCTCCATCGCGTAGCGCTCCAGTATGAATTGGCCCGACGCATCACGGCCGAGTTCGACAAGCTTCACACTGGACGAACTAATGTCGAGCCCGACCAGTGGTGCGGGCTGCCGGCTAAATATGGACGCCAAAGAAATCACAAAAGACCCCTGAACCCAACCATGAAGCGGCTGGAAAACTTAAGAAATCACTTCAATGCTATCAGTAAGCCCCTTGTCCGGCAAAGGATTTCCGGCTGCCCCCCCCATCAAAACGTTGCCAAAAGCCGACGTCGGCGCTTGATGCCACAGTTTCCGACAACGACTGGCGTTGGCGATTTTGCAACAGGTAACAATAGGATAAGCCCCGTGCCAATAGTGATTGCACAGATTTTTATAATGACCAGGCGCATCTGCGCAATCATCATTTATGCCCGCCAAGCCTCAACGAACTGAATCAGCATCACCTCCAGGTCAATCTGGAGCACCGCGCTCAAGCTGGAAAGCGCGCCTGGTTCGCCTGATGGTCTGGAGCGCAGGTTTGGCACTTGCCGGCATCGCGTCGGTGGGATTCGCTGTTGCAATCGCCCTTGCTGCGGCGTATCCCAATCTGCCCGATATTTCGGACCTCTCCGACTACCGACCCAAACTGCCACTTCGAGTCTTTACATCTGACGGTGCATTGATGGGCGAGTTTGGCGAGGAGCGGCGCAATCTCACCCCCATCAACGACATCCCGCAAGTCATGAAAGACGCAGTTCTCTCCATTGAGGACGCGCGTTTCTACAAGCACGGCGGGGTGGACTACCTCGGGGTGATCCGTGCCGGACTGGCCAATATGGGTCGCCTGAAGAGTCAAGGCGCATCCACGATCACCATGCAGGTTGCGCGAAACGTGTACCTTTCTTCGGAAAAAACCTACACCCGAAAGATCTACGAAATCCTGCTGACGTTCAAGCTGGAGCACCTTCTGACCAAGGACCAGATTCTTGAGATCTACATGAACCAGATCTTTCTGGGCAACCGCGCCTACGGTTTTGCTGCGGCCTCAGAAGCCTACTTCGGGAAACCCCTCAAGAATGTATCCATAGCCGAAGCGGCGATGCTGGCGGGCTTGCCCAAGGCGCCCTCGGCTTACAACCCGATCAACAATCCCAAGCGCGCCCGGTCTCGCCAGCTCTACATCATTGAGCGCATGGAAGAAAACGGCTTTATCACACCAGCGCAGGCCGAAGTTGCAAAAAAGGAAGAACTCAAGATCAAGACAGGGCTTGACAACACCCGCGTCCACGCCGAATACGTCGCGGAGACCGTTCGGCAGCTGATCTATGCCCAGTATGGCGACGAGACCTACACCCGCGGCCTGAACGTCTATACAACGCTCAAGGCTGCCGAACAGGACGCTGCCTATCGGGCCATGCGAAAGGGCATCATGGACTACGAGCGGCGACAGATTTACCGGGGGCCCGAACAGTTCATTGATCTGCCTGCCGACCCGAAAGAGCGGGAAGACGCCATCGATGACGCGCTGACCGAACACCCCGACAATGGTGATGTTCTGTCTGCAGTCGTCCTGGACGCCAGCCCAAAAAAGATTGTCGCGATTCGACAAAACAGCGAAATTATCGAGATCACGGGTGACGGCCTCAAGCCGGCGCAATCGGGCCTGTCAGACAAAGCCGCGCCAAAGATCAGGATTCGTCCCGGCGCGGTGATCCGGATTGCCCTTACGCCGAAGAACACTTGGGAAATCACGCAACTTCCTGAAGTCGAGGGGGCATTCGTGGCGCTGGACCCGCGCGACGGCGCAGTTCGGGCGCTTGTCGGCGGCTTTGATTTCAATAAGAACAAGTTCAATCACGGCACGCAGGCGTGGCGGCAACCCGGTTCCAGTTTCAAACCCTTTATTTATTCGGCGGCGCTGGAAAAGGGCTTTACGCCATCCACCATCGTCAATGACGCTCCCTTGTTTTTCGATGCCGGCGTGACCGGGGGCCAGCCTTGGGAGCCCAAGAACTACGACGGAAAATTCGAAGGCCCGATGCCCTTGCATACGGCACTGGCCAAGTCCAAGAACATGGTGTCGATCCGGATCCTTCAGGCGGTGGGCGCACACAACGCCCAAGACTGGATTACACGCTTCGGATTTGATGCCGAGAAGCATCCTCCCTACCTGACCATGGCGCTGGGTGCGGGCTCTGTCACCCCGATGCAGATGGCCACCGCCTATTCCGTGTTTGCCAATGGTGGCTACCGCGTCAACCCCTGGCTGATCACCCGGGTTTCGGACCAGAAAGGCAAGGTCCTGATCGAAATCAAGCCGCCCGTCCTCGGAGAGTCGATGCGCGCCATCGACGCGCGCAACGCCTTCATCATGAGCCGCTTGCTGCAGGAAGTGGCGCGCTCCGGAACCGCGGCCAAGGCCCAGGCGATGCTGAAGAGGACCGATCTGTACGGCAAGACCGGCACCACGAATGACTCCATTGACACCTGGTTCGCCGGCTACCAACCGACACTTACAGCAGTCGTGTGGATGGGTTACGACACGCCACGCTCGCTGGGTGATCGGGAAACGGGCGGAGGCTTGAGCCTTCCAGTATGGATCAATTTCATGGAAACCGCGCTGCGCGGCGTGCCCGTCAAAGAGTTGAGTGTGCCGGAAGGTGTCGTAAATTCTGGTGGGGAATGGTTCTTCGACGAGTTTGTTCACAACTCCGGCGTCAGCAGCCTGGGACTCGAGGAAAAGGGAGCCGCCGGGGCTTCGCCTGGCGGGGCGGGGACCCAGGAGATGCCTCCCACGGACGAGCGAAAACGCATACTTGATCTGTTCAAGAACTGATCATGCAGAGAAATCCAGTTTGACCAACGCCTGTGTGCTGGCATCACGGGACAGGACGGAAAAAAATTCGCCCTGTCCCTTGGTATCCAGCCATTGGGTACCGTCGTACTTGAAGTGGTAACCGCCTGATCGCGCGGCCAGCCAGACCTCATGCAGGGGCTTTTGAAGATTCACCACGATCTGGCTCCGGTTTTCAAAGGTCAGCGTGATCATGCCCCCCACCCGCTGGTTATCGATGTCTGCATCGGTTTGATCGTTCAAGCGGTCGCAGGTGGATTCAATGCTTTTGAGCAAGCTTTCTGCGCGGTCCATGAATTCAAGGTCGGTCATTACAATTTGCCCATGTTGAAAGTTCGCCAAATTCTAGTCACCGCGATTGTCCTTGCGGCAGGCACGGTAGTATTGAGCGGTTGTGGGCAAAAGGGTCCTTTGATCCTGCCGCCGCCAACAGCGACCACGGCACCGAAACCAGCCCCGGCAGCCCCCGGGCCCCTCATTCCGGCTTCCGCCGCATCGTCGACCCAATGAACCCATCCCTGCTTCCCGGACAGCCCCACTTTGCCTACCGGGGCGATCAGCTTTTCGCCGAGGACGTCTGCCTGGGAGAACTGGCGCGAACCTACGGCACACCGTTGTTCGTCTATTCGAAGGCAGCGATGCTGTCCGCGCTCGCGGCTTACCAGCGGGGATTTGCCGGACGCAAGGTGCAGATTTGCTACGCGATGAAGGCCAACTCCTCCCTCGCCGTGCTGCAAGTGTTCGCCCGGGCGGGTTGCGGCTTCGACATCGTGTCTGGCGGCGAACTCCAGCGCGTGCTGGCCGCAGGCGGCGATGCCGCGAAGATCATTTTTTCCGGCGTTGGAAAGACACGAGAGGAAATGCAGCAGGCGCTCATGGCGGGTATTGGATGCTTCAACGTGGAGAGCGAAGCCGAACTTGAAGTGCTGAGCGAGGTGGCCACGCGTTGCGGTGCAACAGCCGCCGTGAGCATCCGGGTCAATCCGAATGTGGACCCGAAAACCCACCCCTATATCTCCACAGGACTGAAGGGCAACAAGTTCGGCGTGGCGCATGAGCGTGCACTGCAGGCCTATCAGCGCGCCGCCGCGCTGCCCGGACTGCGCGTCGCGGGCATCGACTGCCACATTGGCTCGCAGATCACGGAAGAGCGCCCCTACCTCGATGCAATGGATCGCATCCTCGACCTCGTCGATTCGATTGAGGCTGCCGGCATTCCGATCGGGCATATCGATTTTGGCGGGGGACTCGGCATTGACTACAACGGCGACACGCCACCGCAAGCGGATGCCCTTTGGGCGCATCTGCTGGAGAGGCTGGATGCCCGAGGCTACGGTGCGCGTGAGCTGATGATCGAGCCGGGTCGCTCGCTGGTGGGCAATGCCGGCGTTTGCCTGACCGAGGTGCTCTACCTCAAGCCCGGTGAGCAGAAGAACTTTTGCGTGATCGATGCCGCCATGAACGATTTACCGCGCCCCGCGATGTACCAGGCCTTCCACCAGATCGTGCCTTTGGAGCGCAGGGCGGGGCAGGCATCGATCGTTGACGTCGTGGGCCCGGTTTGCGAGAGCGGCGACTGGATCGGGCGTGACCGCGCATTGAACGTCAGGTCAGGCGACCTGCTCGCGGTCCTCTCGGCAGGGGCCTATTGCATGAGCATGGCCAGCAACTACAACACGCGCGGCCGGGCTGCGGAAGTGTTGATCGACGGGGCCGTAGCCCGCCTTGTGCGGCGACGTGAAACGGCGAAGGATCAGATGAGCAGCGAAATCTTGCTGGACTGAATGATCCTGTTTTTGATAGCTAGGAAAGGCCAACCGACGCTGGATAACCCCATTTTTTTCTGTAAAATCTGACAAAACGCCAGCCTAGCAGGGCGCCGAGGATCGCGGCATACACCGCGACTTCGCCGAAGTCGTTTTTCCCCGCCCGCATCCAGAAAAAATGGAGAATTGCCAGTGCGGCGACGACATGGACCGCCTTGTGCAGCATCTGCCAGCGCGCAGCCCCGAACGCGCGGATGGCCCCGTTGAACGACGTGGCGGCCAAAGAGGTCAAGAGCAGGAAGGCCGAAAAACCGACCAGGATGAACGGACGCTTGGCGATATCCCTGGCGATATCCGCCACGTCGAAGCCCATGTCGAACCCGCTGTAGCTCATCAGATGCAGCACGACATAAAAATACACAAAAAGCCCCAGCATCCGGCGGAAACGGGCCAGCGCCGGCGTCGCGGTGATCACGCGCAGCGGTGTCACGGCCAGCACCAGGCACAGAAACCGCAGGGTCCAGTCCCCCGTGGCGCGAATCAGGTACTCGGCGGGATTGGCACCCAGCTGATCATTCACCGCCCCATAGACCAGACCGGCCAACGGCAGCAGTGCCAAAATGAAAACCAGGGGTTTGGCGGCTGGATGCGACAGGACACGGGACAACCGCATCAGAAATTCTTTTTCAGATCCATGCCTGCGTACAACTGTCCGACCTGCGCCTCGTAGCCGTTGAACAGCACGGTCTTGCGTTTCTTGGCAAACAGGCCATCCTCGCCAATGCGCCGTTCAGTTGCCTGACTCCACCGTGGGTGATCGACATTCGGGTTCACATTGGAATAAAAACCATACTCCTGGGCAGCCGCCTTGTTCCAGGCGGTGGGAGGCTCCTTTTCGGTGAAACGAATCTTGACCAGGCTCTTTGCGCTCTTGAAGCCATACTTCCAGGGCACGACCAGGCGCACCGGCGCACCGTTCTGGTTGGGAAGGATTTCGCCGTACATGCCAAATGCGAGCAATGTCAGCGGGTTCATGGCCTCGTCGAGGCGAAGTCCCTCGACATAGGGCCAGTCCAGCACCCGTGAACCCACGAAGGGCATCGTTTTCGGGTCGGCCAGGGTGACGAACTCTACGAATTTCGCGTTGCCGAGCGGTTCGACACGCTTGATGAGTTCGCTCAGGGAGTAGCCCACCCAAGGAATCACCATGGACCAGCCCTCGACGCAGCGGAGCCGGTAAATTCGCTCCTCCTGTGCGCTCAGCTTGAGCAGGTCTTCAATCGTGTACTTCGCCGGCTTCCTGACCAGCCCTTCGACCTCCACGGTCCAAGGCGTGGTTTTCAGAGTGTGGGCATTCTTCGCCGGATCGGCTTTGTCGGTCCCGAACTCGTAGAAGTTGTTGTAAGTGCTGGCATCCTTGTAGTCAGTGAGCTTCTCCATGGTCATCGCACCGGCAACGCCAGATTTCCCGGCCGCCAGTGCGGCGAGTCTGCCCGGACGCTGATAAGTCGCCGTCTGCGCCAGAGCGTCGCGCGCCGCCCATGTCGCCATCACCGCCCCGGCCGCACCGCCGGCCATCAGGCGCAGCATGTCGCGTCGACCCTCGTACGTGGCGCGCGAGGTGATTTCGCTGGAAAAGGGGTGAATGAAACCGTCGTCAGAAGACTTGATGAGCATGGGGCGATCCTTGTTTCAGGTTTCGTCGCGGGATGATCGTCATTCTTACAAAGTTCCGCTGAAAGGTCCCCGGGAGGCCGTGATACCCCGATTCGGCGAGGCGTCATTGCCCGCCGGCAGTGAACCGACGTACTGCGGACGGGTCTGATTCCCGAAATAAAAAAGGGCGGGCCTTTCAACAAGACCCGCCCTGGTATGGCGCCGAGGAGACCGGACAAGATTCAACGAAAAACCAGCATCCGGAAAGCCCGACTCGTCAATTCAACCGCACTTGCCAGCCATCATCATTGATCAGGACTGCAAAGGCCGCGGCGCAATGATCAGCGCAAGCCCGCGATGTAATCAGAAACCGCCTTGATCTCGCGATCGTTCATTTTCGCGGCAACACCGCTCATCTGGACACTGTTCTTGCGAACACCGTCCCGAAATGCCACCAGTTGGGCAACAGCGTAATCGCCATGCTGGCCCGCGATGCGGGGGTACTGCGCCGGGATGCCGGCGCCATTGGGGCTGTGGCAACCCGCACAAGCGGCAACCTGCCGGTCTGGAATGCCACCGCGATAGATGCGCTCGCCGAGCGCGACCGTATCCTTGTCCTTGGCAAAACCGGGCTTGGCTTTCTTGGAAGCCAGCCAGTAGGAGATATTCTTCATGTCGTCTTCGCTGAGCGCCGCAACCATGCCACTCATGATGGCATTGGCCCGCTTGCCCGACTTGAATTCCTTGAGCTGCTTGACCAGGTACTCAGGATGCTGCTGCGCCAGCTTGGGGTTGGCCGGGATCATCGAGTTGCCATCGGCGCCGTGGCATGCCGCGCAGACGGCAGTGAAGCTGGCTTCACCCTTGGCGAGATCAGGTTTGGCGACCTTGGCGGCGGCTTTGTCGTCCGCGGCCACGGCAGAGGCGGCAAAGAGAACGACCATCAGAAAAGAAACAAACAGCTTCATGGCGGAGTTTGGAGTAGGTTGGCGCAAAACCACATGATTCTACAATGCCAGCTTGGGTTTTCCCCAAGTAACCAAGGTCCCTGGATGAACCCCACCCCCTCCGCTTCCGAATCGACCGCTGCCACCGTGCCCACGCCGGTGATCGCCATGGGATGGATGCATACCGCGCGTTTCCTCACCACAGCGCCACAACTCCACTTCCTGCCGCCGCTCGATGTGCCTGAAATCGCCTTCGTGGGGCGCTCCAACGCCGGAAAATCGACCTGCATCAACACCCTGACGCAGCAAAAGCAGCTGGCTTTTGCATCCAAGAAGCCCGGCCGCACCCAGCATATCAACCTGTTTGCGCTGGGGAAGCAGAACGTCACCGACGCCGTGCTGACCGATTTGCCTGGCTATGGCTACGCTGCCGTACCGAAGCAGGACAAGATCCGCTGGCAGCAGGTCATGGCCAATTACCTGGTCAGCCGCGAAAATCTGACCGGCATCGTACTGCTGTGCGATCCGCGACTCGGACTGACTGAACTCGACGAGATCCTGCTCGACGTGATACGCCCGCGCGTCGCGGCCGGGTTGAAGTTTCTGGTGCTCCTGACCAAGTCCGACAAGCTCACCCGGGTCGAGGCCAACAAGGCGCTGTCGATCGTCCGGCTGCAAGCCGGCGGTGGCGAGGTCAAGCTCTTCTCTGCACTGAAGAAGCAGGGCGTGGACGAGGTGGCGCAGTTGCTTTGGCAGTGGGCGCACCCGGTCGTGCGGACGCCCAAAGCCGAGCCAGGGGTGACCACCGTGGCCCCTGCCCCGGACGATCCAGCGCCATTGGCTTTGCCCTGAGCCGCCGGTTTCGTTTCAGTAAACCGCCGGCTCGCCCGGGGGCCGGGTCTTGAAACGCTTGTGAACCCAGTAGTACTGCGCCGGCATGGTGTCGATGTAATCCTGCAGTCGCAGGTTCATCAGCGCCGTGTCCGCCTCCAGATCCTGGGTCGGGAAATCCGTCCAGGCCGGATGCACCTGCACTTCGTAGCCCGTGGAAGTCATGCGGGTGGTGATCGGCACAACCTTTGCACGCCCCAGTCGGGCCAGTCGCGACAGCGACGGCACGGTTGCCGCCGGAACGCCATAAAACGGCACGAAGATTGATTCCTGCGGCCCGAAATTCATGTCGGGCAGAAGGTACAGAACTTCCCCTGAACGCAGCGCCGCCACGATGGGCTTGAGCCCGTCCGCCCGGTAAAAAAGCCGCACATGGCCAAACCGGCGCCGACTGTCCCGGATCCAGGCGTCAATGGCCGGATTGGGCTGCGGGGTGTAGATCGTGGTGTAGTGGCGATCCACCTGCAGGCTCAAAGCCGTGGCGCCCGCATCGAGACCATAGAAATGAGGCGCAAAAATGACGGTCGGCGCACTGCCCTCCAGTTCGCTGACCGCGCCCGTCATACGAAGCCGCATGCGCAAGACTTCGGGCGTGCCGTGCCAGAGCCAGGACCGGTCCAGAAAGGACTGTGCAAAAAATACGAACGACTGGCGCGCAAGTTGCTCCCGCTCCGCTACCGATTTGCCCGGGAAGCACAGCGCCAGATTGGCCAGAACCACCTTGCGCCGGGGCGCCGCGAGCCAGTAGAGAACCCGACCCAGGAACGCCCCAAAACCGCGGAGCCACGACAAGGGCAGTGGCGCAATCACGCGCATGAACAAAATACCAGGATGCGGCATCAGGCTTCCTTCGATGGATCAACCCGGGGCTGCTTGTAGCGTCCATACCCCCACAGATACTGTTGCGGGCATTCCCGGATCAGGCGCTCCATTTCCTGATTGATCTGCACGACAGCCGCATCCAGATTCGCAGCCAGTGGCGCCTGCATTTCGCGGAAATGCAGACGGAAGCCGCGTCCCCACGACAGACGCTCGCCCCAGACCAGCAGCACCTTCGCGCCAGTCTGCAAGGCCAGGCGCGCACTCAAGGTCATCGTGTAGGCGGCTTGCCCAAAAAAAGGAGCCCACTGACCCATTCCCTCAGGCGGCACCTGGTCGGGTAACAGCCCCACCGCCCGCCCCGCACGCAAAGCCTTGATCATCTGTCGCACACCCGCCAGTGTCGTCGGGGCAGTCTCCAGCCCCGGTCGCTCCCGTGAGCCTTCCAGCACATCGGCCAGCCAGGCTTTTCGCGCTGGCCGGTACAGCACCACGATCGGCCCGTGGGTCGGGCTGTAACGTTGCGCCAGACCCTGTGCCGTGGCCTCGAAACAGCCCAAATGGGGCGTCAGGAAAACCACGCCCTGGCCCGATGCATAGGCGGCATCCACGCAGGCCGTGCCCTCCCATTCCACGCGGGTCGGCGCGCCCAGCCAGACGCGTGGAAGCTCGGTTGCCATGCGCCCTGCGTGCCCCACCGCAGCACTTACCCGCGCAAAGGAATAGCCCGCCAGCGCAGCGTTGCTCAGAAAGCGGCGACGGTACGTCGGGGACAGCAAGAAAGTCAGCCAGCCCAGCACCACCCCCAGCGCGTGCAGGAGCCAGAGGGGACAACGGGAAAGCAACCAGAAAAAGGCAGACATCGAAAGCTTGATAAAATACCGGCGTCGCTGAGTTAAATGAGCAACTTGCAGGGCGACGTTAAAACAATTCTGCTAAAGCGTTCGCCGAGGCTCCGAAGCCGATGGCAGCGCAGGAAATGCATGCTATCAGCCAACACAGGAGTTTATTCAAATGGCGAACGACTTTCTCTTTACCTCTGAATCCGTCTCTGAAGGCCACCCCGACAAGGTGGCGGACCAGATCTCGGACGCGATTCTGGACGCAATCTTCACCCAGGACCCACGCAGCCGCGTGGCCGCCGAAACGCTGACCAACACCGGCCTCGTGGTGCTGGCCGGCGAGATCACCACCAACTCGCACGTGGACTACATCCAGGTCGCGCGCGACACCATCAAGCGCATCGGCTACGACAACACCGACTACGGCATTGACTACAAAGGCTGCGCCGTGCTGGTGGCCTACGACAAGCAGAGCAACGACATCGCCCAAGGGCGTGGACCATGCTTCAGCGACGACCACCTGAACACCGGTGCCGGCGACCAGGGCCTGATGTTCGGCTACGCCTGCAATGAAACGCCTGAACTGATGCCTGCGCCCATCTACTATGCGCACCGTCTGATGGAACGCCAGGCCCAACTGCGCAAGGACGGCCGCCTGCCCTTTCTTCGCCCGGACGCCAAGAGCCAGGTCACGATGCGCTATGTGGACGGCAAGCCGCACAGCATCGACACCGTGGTGCTGTCCACCCAGCACAGCCCCGACCAGAGCGAGACGCAGCACAAGATGAAAGCTTCGTTCACCGAGGCCATCATCGAGGAACTCATCAAACCCGTGCTGCCAAAGGAGTGGTTGCAGGACACCCGTTACCTGATCAACCCGACCGGCCGCTTCGTCATTGGCGGCCCGCAGGGTGATTGCGGCCTGACCGGCCGCAAGATCATCGTGGACACCTACGGTGGCGCCTGCCCGCACGGCGGCGGCGCATTCAGCGGCAAGGATCCCTCCAAGGTAGACCGCTCGGCCGCCTATGCCGCCCGCTACGTGGCCAAGAACATCGTCGCCGCCGGTCTGGCGCGCCAGTGCCAGATCCAGGTTGCGTATGCGATTGGCGTGGCCAAGCCGATGAACGTGACGGTGTACACCGAGGGCACTGGCGTGATCCCCGACGAGCGCATTTCCGAGATCGTGCAGGAAGTTTTCGACCTGCGCCCGAAGGGCATCATCCAGATGCTGGATCTGCTGCGCCCCATCTACGAAAAGACCGCGGCTTACGGGCATTTCGGCCGCGAGGAGCCGGAATTCACCTGGGAGCGGACGGACAAGGTCACGATGCTTCGCGACCTCGCCGGGCTGAACTGAACCGGATGGACGCCCGCTCAGGGTGTCCATCACTGCGCTTTGCAGCGAGGGTTTCCGACGACGAGATGGCACAGCACTGCAAGAAGGCGCCCATTGCGTCGTGCGCTATGCTGGACCATGCACACCGAAACTTTCATCCCCGGCAAAGATGCCTCGCTCGAAGCGACTATCAACACCTTGCAGGGCAAACTGCAAGCCCTAGGGTTTCACATTGAAGAAAAATCCTGGCTGAACCCGGTGGACGGCATCTGGTCGGTCCACATCCGCGACCGGGACTGTCCACTCCTTTTCACCAACGGCAAGGGCGCCACGCGGCTGGCCTGCCTGGCCAGCGCGCTGGGTGAGTTCTTCGAGCGCCTTTCAACCAATTATTTCTGGACCCACTACTACCTGGGCCCCGTGGTGGCCGACCGGCCCCATGTGCACTACCCGCAGGAGCGCTGGTTCAAGCCGACCGACGACGGCGGCTGGCCCATCGATCTGCTGAACCCCAAACTGCACAAGTTCTACAACCCCGAAGGCAACGTGGACGCCAGTGCGCTGGTCGAGTTCAACTCAGGCAACACCGAGCGGGGCATCTGCGCCCTTCCCTACGTGCGCGAGCGCGATGGCGTCGTCACGTATTTCCCGGTCAACATCATCGGCAACCTGTATGTGAGCAATGGCATGTCGGCCGGCAACACCCGGGACGAGGCGCGCACGCAGGCCTTGTCTGAAATTTTCGAGCGACACATCAAGGGCCGCATCATCAGCGAAGGCATCTGCCTGCCCGACGTGCCCGAAGCCGTGATCGCCCGCTATCCCCGCATTGCCGCCGGCATTGCCGCGCTGCGCTCGGCGGGCTTCGGCATCCTGGTCAAGGACGCCTCGCTGGGCGGCCAGTACCCGGTGATGAACGTGACCCTGCTGAACCCGCAAGACCAGGGTTGCTTTGCCAGCTTTGGTGCCCACCCGCGATTCGAGATTGCCCTGGAGCGCGCACTGACCGAACTGCTGCAGGGCCGGGCGCTCGACGCGCTCGGGGGATTCCCCGCCCCGGGCCTGGATCTGGAAGAGGTCGCCAGTTCGCCCAATATTGAAATTCACTTCGTCGATTCCAGCGGCGTCATCCACTGGAAGTTCCTCGGCAACCAGCCCGACCACGCCGTTCTGCGACTGGAACTTCAGCAACACCACCGCAGAAGACTACGCCTGGGCCGTGGACCGCATCCATCGTGACGGCCGCGAAATCTACGTGGCCGATTTCAGTCATCTGGGCGTCTATGCCTGCCGCATCCTGGTGCCCGGCATGTCCGAGATTTACCCGGTGGACGATCTGGAGTTCGAGAACAACAGCATCGCCAACGACTTCCGTGAAGCCGTCCTGAACCTGACCGATCTGGACGACGAAGAGTGCTCGGACCTGCTCGACACCCTGAACGAATCCGCGCTGGCCGACCAGCGGCTGGTGGCGCAGGTGATCGGCCTGGCGGCGGATGCCGGCTCGTTCTGGGCCGACCTGCGCGTGGGCGAACTCAAGACCCTGCTGGCCCTGGCCATCGGCGACGAAGCCGCCACCCTGGAAGGCTGCGACTGGGTGCGCAACTTCGACCAGCTCAACCCCCAGCGCCGCGCGCGTCTACGCCTGCATCGAAAGCCTGATCCGCCTGGCCGACATGGGCGATACCGGCCCCTACCTGGACGCCCTGCGCCAGCTCTACGGTGCCGGCGCCGTGGCGCAGGCCCACGCGCTCATCATGCAAACCGACCGCTTCATGGGCATTTCAGCGCCCGGGCTGATGCTGGAGGGCTGCGAAATGCATCACAAGTTGCTGGCGGCCTACGACAAGATTCACCTGCGGGCCGCCTGAGCGACAAGCCCGAGGCGTCAGACGCAGCCAGTGGGTTTGGGCAGGCCGCCGTACTTGGTGATCGGCTTCATCGGGCCGGTCATCCAGAGCTTGAACACCGCATTCTGGTCTTCGTTCAGGTACTTGGCGAACTTGCGGATCGGCGGCACGCTGCTGAATTCCTCGTAGTACTCCCGGGCCTTCAGGATCTGGTTCCATTTGGCTTCATCGAGTTCGTAGCCGTCGGCCTCGGCCATGGCCCGGCCAATTTCCTCGGTCCACGCATTCATGTCGGTCAGGTAACCGTCTCCGTCGCGATCAGGCAGATTCATATAGGAAGCTCTCTTTCTTGAAGTGAAGTCACTTGTGAACCAGTCCGCCAGCGTGGCCTGGTATGCCGGCTACCCGGCCGGCATGGCCGCTGAATTGGCCACTCCCACCCGCGTGATACTCGACAAATCGGTCGAGAAAACGGCGCAGAAAACCTTCGGTCTGCGCGCCGTGAAAACGGTCAATGACGTATCCGCGGCTGTAAGCGATGACGGTCGGGAACCCCTTGGCCTGGTGCCGGCCGGCGATGCGCATGTTTTCGTCGGCGTCAACTTTCGCCAGAACGAATTTCCCGTCGTACTCCCTGACCAGTCGTTCCAGCATGGGCGTCAGCACACGGCAGGGGCTGCACCATTCGGCGCCAATGTCGAGCAATACCGGCACCTCCTGCGAGCGGTCAAGCACCAGCGCATCAAAATCGGCTTCTTCGACGTCGTAAGATAAGTCCATGGCTTCGGGGAATCTCGATCAGGTACAGGGGCCAGTATATTGTTCAAGCCGGTTTTCCGCAGGGGCCCGGCGCATATCCCCACTGGCCGATCCATTCCGAGCCCTGTGCTTCGAGGTCGTGTTCCCTGCTTCGGGCCGTCAACGGCTCGCGCGATGCCCCCGATCCGCGGCCTGTGGCCAGGCGCCGGCCGGCGCCCCATTCCGCCGTGCATGGGTATCATGAAGCCGGCAGCCGTTTTCCATTGGAGGTCCCCCATGAACGCCCGAATCGAAACGCTCCCCAGCGCGCAGTACCTTGCCGACACCCATGAGGTGAGCAACCTCTCCAGCGAACTCTGGGACTACAACATGTACACCGGCGATGCCGCCCTGTGCGAGGCGGTGCAGCGCGAAGGCGGCGCAATGGGCCGACGGCGAACTCTGCGGAGTTCGGCAAACTGACCGGTTCGGCGGACTACCTGGAACTGGGGCATCCTGGCCAACAAGTTCCAGCCCGAGTTCGATACCCATGACCGTTTCGGCAACCGAATCGACCTGGTGAAGTTTCATCCGGCGTATCACCAGCTCATGAAAACCTCGATCGAGCACGGCCTGCACGCTTCGCCCTGGACGGCGCCCGGGCCCGGTGCGCATGTGGCACGCGCCGCCCGGACCTACCTGCACACCCAGGTCGAGGCCGGCCACGGCTGCCCCATCACCATGACCTTTGCCGCACTGCCCTCGTTGCGCCTGCAGCCCGACCTGGCCCGGATCTGGGAACCCAAGATCACGGCCCGGGTGTACGACCCGCGCAACGTTCCCATGGAGCAGAAGCAGGGCATCACCATCGGCATGGCCATGACGGAAAAACAGGGCGGCTCCGATGTGCGCACCAACAGCACGCGTGCCCATCCGCTCGGCGTGGGCGGGCCCGGCCAGGCCTACGAACTCGTGGGGCACAAGTATTTTGTGTCCGCCCCCATGTGCGATGCCTTCCTGGTGCTGGCGCAGGCGCCCGGCGGCCTCTCGTGCTTTCTGTTGCCGCGCTGGCGTCCCGACGGAACCAAGAACCCGATGCAGGTGCTGCGCCTGAAGAAGAAGATGGGCAATGCGTCCAATGCGTCGTCCGAGACCGAACTGCGCGGCGCGCTGGCCTGGATGGTCGGTGAAGAGGGCCGCGGCGTGCGCACCATCATCGAGATGGTCAGCATGACCCGCTTCGACTGCATGATCGGCTCCAGTGCCGGCATGCGCATGGCGGCCACCCAGGCGCTGCACCACTGCGCCCACCGCTCGGCCTTCGGCAAGGTGCTGAACCAGCAACCGCTGATGCAGAACGTGCTGGCCGATCTGGCACTGGAAAGCGAAGCCGCCACGACCCTGACGATGCGCATGGCCCGCGCCATGGACCACCGCGCCGACGCGCACGAAGACCTGCTGGTGCGTCTGGTCACCGCCGTGGGCAAGTACTGGATCTGCAAGCGCACGCCCAACCATGCCTACGAAGCCATGGAATGCATTGGCGGTAGCGGCGTGATGGAAGACAGCATGATGCCGCGCCTGTTCCGCGAATCCCCGGTCAACGCCATCTGGGAAGGCAGCGGCAACGTGCAGTGCCTGGACGTGCTGCGCGCCTTGTCAAAGACACCGGCCGTGGTCGATGCGTTCTTTGCCGAGGTGGGCCAGGCACGCGGTGCCCACGCAGCGCTGGACCGCCACGTGGCCGACCTCGCGAAGGACTTTAAGGATCTGCAGGATTTTGAATACCGGGCGCGTGACATCGTGGACCGCATGGCCCTGGCGATGCAGGCTGCCCTTCTGGTGCGCCATGCCCCAAGCTTGGTCAGCGATGCCTTTTGCCGTTCACGGCTGGAGCAACTGGGCCACCACAACTACGGCAGCCTGCCCCGAGGCGTGGATGTGGCCGCCATCATCGCCCGCGCAACGCCAACGGCGGCCTGAAATCTGACAACAGCCATTGAGCCAAGGTGTCAGGTTTCGGCGTTCCGTGTGGACCTTATTTCGAATACGTAACCGTCAAGGTATCTGCGCCAATGACAGAAACCTCTGACAGCCGGGTGATTCCACCGGCCGCAGTCATTCTGAATGTGATGGTGCTGACTGATGCAACGGCGCCAGAGGTGTTTTTTTCCACCCCTACCAGTTTCAACAATGCGTCGGGGCCCACCACGGTGTCTGGATTGACGGCATACGAGACGTCGATCGTGGCGAGTGGTGTGGTTTTGGCACTTGAAGAATAGGCCGTTTCTTTATACAACCAGCCCGCATCCCCAATCTTGACGGTCGGCGGGATCGTCACCGGCCCAGCCACCACCCAGTAGGCATTTCCGGTCTCCTCGCCCAAGGGAAGATAGCTGGCGTCCATATAGATGGTCGATGTTCCCTCAAGGGGCATCGTGACCACCGCACCATTCAGCGTGCCAGTCACACTGCCGCTTGTCACCACCGTTTTCTTGAGCCCGGCAACGTTTTCAAAGGTGGCACTGGAAGGAACGCTTTGTGTCACTTTTCCGCTCCCCGTAATAGTCACGCCAGACACCACCCCGCTGACAGTGAAATTCAGTGTGCTTGAATCATTGAAATAGTTGACCCAGGCGGTTTTCAGCTGGTAAGTGTCAGTCGTAGCGACCGGCGGCGCTACGCTGTCTCCTCCTCCCCCACCTCCGCATGCTGTGAAAAGAGAAACAACGCCGACTGCGAGTACATAGCGAATACTGCGTGACATGACGATCTCCTAAAAGGCGCAGAGAGAAGAGATCTGCTGTTGGAAGCTACTTCGAGCCCTTCTGGCCCCCACGTTTCTTTACATACGCCGGAGGCATTTGCATCGTATTGATAAAAATCACCCTTTCGCAAAGTATCGAGCCTGACAACCGCTTGGAAGCGCCACCGCACCGCCACGGCACTGAGCGCCCGAGCGATTGGGAGCGAAGTGGCGCTCCAAAGGGCGCCAATGCGACTTCATGCGCCCTGGTGAACCGGGTGGTGGCGGCGGTAACAGCGGCTTGAGGGCCGCGACGATGGCCGCCGCTTCCATTCCTGGTAGGTCTTCCCAGGTCAGGACCACGATTCGGCCCGTGGACTTCTCGACTCGCCTGGCTTCGGCAACTCAGCCGGTTGTGTGCGGGGCCGAGCCAAGCGCCGGCGACGCCAGGGCGCAGGGTTAGGCTGCCCCTGCCCCTTGATTCCAGGCATCGATGACTTGTGCAACGAATGAAGTCTTTGCTTCCGTGTACGCCTCCCGGTCCTGGCCGTACTTCTCGGCAAGTCTCCGCTTGAGGTGTGCGTACGCCTCGACTGTGTCGGGTTGACTCCGCAATGCATCGCGAAAGGCCAGTCTGTCGCGCCACAGCGGGCTATGTATTGGAACGATGTGAAGATGATGCGTCCGGTGGGCTGGCGAGGGCTTGCAGAACCAGTGCATGACATCGGCCTTGTAGGGGTAGTAGACCCAGCCAGCGCTCGCAGCGGCTTCTATCGCGCCTCTCGATTCGCTCAGAGACTTGACGGGCGCCATCATGTCAATGATCGGCTTGGCCAGGAGACCAGGCACCGCAGTACTGCCGATGTGTTCGATCTGCCCTACGAGCCACGGCGAAAGCACTGCGCACAGTGTGGCAGCCTCCGCGCTGAAAAGGGCGGGCCACTCAGCTTGGGATGCGACCAGTTCAATCGGGGCATCGGGGGCGTTGTCCATGGACGAATTGTGCAGCGTCACGTCAAGTTCAGCGGTGCGCGGCACCCGCGCGCATGGGGAAAGGCCGACGCAGTGTCATTTGGTTCCGTACTGGCTCGCAAGCGCTGTTGCGACGCGTCCGATGAGGTCCAAAGGAAAGACCGCATCGTACCGGGAAGGCAAGGTTGCCCTTCGCATTGCGGAACGGCGCCAGTTCGCTGATGAGCTGCAGATCATCCGTGACGGGCGGATAGATACCAACGTGCTTCTTGAACGCGGCGAAGTAGAAAAAGGTTCGGCCCAGCTTGAACGCCGGCATGTTGTAGCTGATGCAAGGAACCGCCTGGGGCACCCTGGCGTCGACGATGCCGCCAATCTGGCGCAGGATCGGCTGTGCCTGCGGGTGGGCCGCGGCGATGTAGTCGTCGTGCGAAGTGAATTTCGGGTGCGTGGGCATGGGCGGCTGAAGAACTGGTGAGGGCAACGAAAGGAGAATTGTGTGCCAGACGTCTGAGTTCACTTGCGCGCGAAGCCAGGCGTCGGTTTCAGGTGTGCGCAGCCGGCCCGGCGGCCTGCCTTTTTTCATTGCCAACCCAATGGCTATGAGCCCAGCAGCGAGGAGCCCCAAATCGGGAGGCACATCGAGCAGGAACGCCGCCTGACCGCCCACGAGCGACCAGAGAATTGGTACGATGAGGGCGAGTCGCACCTTGCCTCCGCGCGCCATGGCGAGCATGCCGATCGTAAAGATGGTTGTCGGACACGGTAGGCCGAACGTGGAGAGATTTGGATAGGCGTGTCCGGCGAACGTGGACCAGGTCGGATAGATGACCAGCGCGAAGGCCACGAGCACCAGCCCGATCGCACTGCGCGCTTCCCGGCGCAGGTTGAAGTCAAGTTCACGGCGAACCATGCCGAGCCAGACGAACACACCGGCGCCTGCGAGCGAGAGCGCACCAAACACGTAGGCGAGCGGGTTGATGCGGGCGAAGAAGGCCAGGTGGTAGACCAGCCCCACCCAGCAGCAGAGTCAGCACCTGTGTCGGCCAGACAGACTCGTTGTACTGGCGGATGACCGCAAAGAACTGGTCGACTGGGAACGGTAGTTGCATGGTGATCCTCACGCTTCGCACCACGGAAACAGCGACAACGTATTCCGCCTCAGTCCCAGTCCGGTCGTCGTTGATGCGCCGCAACAGGCCTGCGAAAAAGTGGGCGCCTTCATCGTGGGGGATTGCTCAACCCTGACGTTCCCGGTCAGGCGCCGCGCTGCTGGAGGTCGCCTCGACCAAGGGGTCAGGCCGCCATCTCACCTCGCGGCGATAAGCAGCCACACGACGTGAACGACCAGGGCCATCAGCGACGTTGCCGCGACGACGAAAAAGATGGTTCGCAGCGGTTGCCGGCTGCCGAGATAGGCCCAGGAATGAAGCCACCGCGCCACCGTGAAGACCGTGAAGTACCACGCTGCAGCACCCGGCGACCCGCCAGCAAGCACATAGACCAGGCCAAGCGCAAGGAATGGAACGATGGTGGCCTGGGCGTTGGCGTGCGCCCGCAGGACGCGCGCGATCTCGGGCGGGTCGATATCAGCCAGGCTTGAACTGAAACGGGAAGCGTCTTCGGGATTTGGCGTTGACTTGGCCTTGCTCCTCGCCGCGCCGCTGTAGGCCCACAGAAAAATGAGGTTGCAGCACAGGGCGACACAGGTGATCGCATAGGCCACGAATGCAGGATTGTTCGACAGGTTCATTCCGATTCCCTCCAGGAGAGCCAACGGGACAGACACAAACAACGGCCTTTGAAGACGCGCCATCGGCACTGTAGCCCGAAAGGCGGCCTGGCCGCATCTCTTTTGACTCGCCTTTCCTGATCCGGTGGCGCGATGAGATGCAGCGGTACGTGCCTCTGTGCTGTCAAAAACCGTAGCTGAAAGTGACCATGCGACGCTGGGAATTGGCCATTTTGGTTGTGTTTTTGTCCGGAAACGCCTTTGGCAGCCTCATCCGGCACTGGGCGCGATCAGGCGAAGGGTCTCTACGTCTGACTTGCCGTCGTAGAAAACCTGGAGCGCGTCAGCGAAGCACGGCTCGCCGGGCGCGACCGCATGGAACAAGGTCAGGCACGACCGGAACTTCATCGCATCCACCTCGCCCAGGATCTCGACGGCCGTGCGATCGGCGTGGCCGAGGATGGCGTGGACGCAGGCCACCAGCCTCGGGCCCAGAACGGGATGGGCCAGGTAGGCCGCGGCTTCGGAGGAGTCGGTGATGCCGTACTCCTGTGCCATCGGGCTTCGGCCCAGCTCCCGCAGCTGCGGCAGGATGTACCAGATCCAATGCGACTGCTTCCGGCCGGCCTTTATCTCGGCCAGCGCCTGCGCGTAGTCCTTTTCCTGGGCACGGACGAAGCGGTCCAGGCTGGCCAGAGGCCGCATTTCGCCGGAAGGGTGTGCCATGTCGTGCGTGGGGCCCGGCGCTGCTCGATTGCCGGCGCAAGCGCTCAAGCGGCACCTGCAGCGGTCGCCACCGTCCAGGCCAGGACGAGCTGGGCCACGAAGTAGGTGGGCCAGCCCCACAACCGGTTGACATAGCCTTGCTTGACGAAGCGGTCTCGCGCGACCGAGAGATCCGAGGCGGTGAACAGCAACGCCCCGACCAGCACGGCCCAGCGTTGCGACGCGAAGGCATGCCCTGCCGCGGCCACGCACATGGCCAGGATGACGACGACATACGCCAGCACCGGGCCCTTGAACTCCTGCGGCGCATGCGGCATCAGCCAGCGCAGCACCCCGGCGCCAAACAGCACCGCCACGACCGCGGCCACGACCATGGCCGGGAACCGACAGCGCACCCGAGACGAACGCCGCCGCAAACAGCACATGCGACAGCAGAAAAGCCCCCAGCCCGCCCATGAACGCCTTGGGCGCGCGCGAGAGCAGCAAGGCATCGCCCATCCATCCGAGCACCAGCGCGCCCAGGATCAACTGCCCGTATGTGGACCGAGGCGCGCCGAGCGAAACCGCCACGAGCACGAAGCAGGTGCTGGCCGCAAGCTTGGCGATGACCCGCCCAAGCGGCCACTCCCGGTGATCCACCACCAGGAGAATCAGTACCGAAACAAGGCAGGCAGCGGTCAGGGTGACGGGGGAAAGCATGGGCATGACGGGTTTGTGACGCTCAGGCGGCCATCGGGGCTTGCCCAAGAACGCGCGTAAGCCGATCCAGATTCTGTTCGTTTGCTGGCCCTACGATGTCCCTGACTGCCTGAGCCGTCTTGCATGGCGTTTCTGTAGCACCTGTTCACTTCGCCCATCGACATCTGGATGGTCTTGTCCTCAACCTTTGGGCCACTTGAACCAAGGCCGCATCCGGAGAAGCGTGAGAGTAGGGTGCACAGTCGTGCTTGATCACGCCCATCTTCGGCAGGATCAGCGCCTCCGTAAACACCGCAGATCGGATGAGCGCCATGTCAGGGCCGTGCAATTGACAGAACTTCCAGCCTGTCCCGGACTTGCAACTCAAACACCTCGAACGAATCATCGAATGAAGCCTTCGGCTCCCCACCATGAACCCAACAGATCGGGCGACATGCAAGTGCACCATAAACCATGGCTCTTGGCCGCGGGTACGGCAAGGTCCGCGACGCTAGCCAAAGTTTGCCGTTACATTCATCACGATCGGCTCCATCGTTGTGGGGATTTTGCGCCATGGCGTGCGAGCCCACCGGGCGTCCCGGCCTTGGCATGCTCTGTCGGGTGAGGGGCCAGGCATCGTCGTGCTCAGCCGGGGATGTCGGGCTCGACGAGCGTGGCAAGCTGTGCCAATGACTCCTGCCAGCCGAGGTAACACATCTCCAGCGGAACCATTTCAGGGATACCGCTCTGGGTGATGTTCACCTCGGTTCCGCATACGACGGTCGTGAGGGAGACCACGACCTCCATCTGGCCGGGCAGGTTCGGGTCGTCAAACTTGTCCGTGTATCGGAGTCGCTCATTCGGGATCAGCTCCAGGTACTCCCCGCCGAAGGAGTGGCCATTGCCCGTCGAGAAGTTGTGGAACGACATCCGGAACGTGCCGCCGACACGAGGGTCCATGTGGTGCACCGTGCAGGTGAACCCGTAGGGCGGCAACCATTTGGCCATGGCCCCGGCGTCGAGGAAGGCGCGATAGACCTTTTCGGGCTTCGCGCGAAGCACCCGGTGCAGGCGCACGGTGTGGTCGGACATGTTGGATTCTCCTCAGTGTCGAGCGCGTCTTGGGGTCGGTGACCTGCCCCTCCCGGCGATACCCATCAAAAGCAGGAAGTCAAAGTTGAAGGGTACCCGATCTCGGCGGAGTGACCGTTTCAGCTCGGCGTCGGCGCCTCAGCCGCGGACGTGCCGCCTCGATCGCGGCGACGTCGATCTTTCCCATGGTCATCATCGCCTCGAACGCACGCTTGGCCGCAGCCGGATCAGGATCGGTAATCGCTTCCGTCAGCGCCACCGGCGTGATCTGCCAGGACACGCCCCATTTGTCCTTGCACCAGCCGCATTCATTCTCCTGGCCCGCCATGGCCGACGATGGCGTTCCAGTAGCGGTCGGTTTCGGCCTGGTCGGCGGTTGCGACCTGAAACGAGAAGGCCACGTTGTGCTTGAACACCGGCCCGCCGTTGAGCCCCAGGCAGGGAATGCCCATGACCGTGAACATCACCGTCAACACATCCCCGGCCTTGCCGGACGGATAGTCCGCCGGCGCGCGGTTCACCGCGTCGACGCGGGAGTCCGGAAACGTCGCGGCATAAAACCGGGCTGCCTCCTCAGCGCTGCCGTCGTACCAGATGCAGATGGTGTTCTTCGCGATCGTTGTCATGCCGTTTCTCCAGACAGTTGGGACTTCGAAATCGTGAATTCGGCCATGGCTATCCCGGGCCGGTGCCAAACCGTTCCGCCGAACGTGCACGCGCCTTGGCAGCCTCGACTTCGCGGCTCTTGGGCTCGGCGTTGGTGACCAGGCCATGGATCAGGCGGCGCGCCGATGCGGCCACTTCTTCCACGGCGGCTTCGAAAGCCGCCTCGTTGGCCTTCGAGGGCACGGCAAATCCACTGAGCTTGCGCACGAACTGGAGCGAAGCATCCCTGATCTCCAGCTCTGTGGCCGGGGGCTCGAAGTTGAACAAGGTCTTGATGTTGCGGCACATGATGTGGAGGGGGTGTTGAGCGATGCCTGGCGTCGAAGCTACACGGCAATGCCGTCCGCTGCAACCGGTTGTCAGGCGTCATCGCGCCCCTGGCGCTGGAGGACCACATGGGTGGCTTTCTCCGACGCAACGAACTGAACGCATTGATATCCCAGAGCGCGCATGTTGACCCCTTCGAACAGCCGCTCGCCGGCACCCAGCAGGACGGGCGAAATGGCGATGTGCATCTCATCGATCAGGCGCTGGCGAAGATACTGCTGGATGACGCTGACGCCGCCGCCCAGACGAACGTCCTTGCCCTGGGCTGCCTCGCGGGCCCGCGCCAGCGCGGCATCGATGCCCTCGGTCACGAAGTGGAAGGTCGTGCCGCCCTCCATGACCAGCGGCGGGCGCGCATGGTGGGTCAGCACGAACACCGGCACGTGATAGACCGGGTTCTCGCCCCACCAGCCCCGCCAGCTCTCATCGGGCCAGCGCCCGCGAACCGGCCCGAACATGTTCCGGCCCAGAATCCAGGCTCCGATGTTCTGAAAGCCCCGCGCGGCAAAGTCTTCATCAATGCCGTCCTGCCCGCCGTCGTTGCCGAACACGTTCCTCTGAAACGTCCGCGTGGACATGGCCCAGCCATGCAGCGCGGCGCCGCCCACGCCCAGCGGGTTGTTGAGGTCCTGGTGCGGGCCCGCGCCGAAGCCGTCAAGGGAGATGGTGAAGCCCTCGACCCGGACGCGTGTCATTTCATGATCTCCTTTCGATTGGCGCCTAAGCGTCTTCAATCTCTTTGAGTGACTTGCCGTTCTTGTCTTTCCAGGCGGTGAGTCCGTTTGCGCTCCCGCCGTGGATGACCGCGGCGGCTGCGCTGGGGCTTGTGAACTCGACGTCCTTGGCGAAGACATAGACGCCCCCTTGCTCGATCAGTGTCTTGTCCTGGATAAGTCGCTGCCGCAAAGCAATCGTATTCGGGTACTGACTCTCTGCTGATGGCCGCACCGCGAGCACCGCTGTTGACTTGGCAAAGACGACGAAGCCACTCTCGGTTCGGCGGCCATTGGCCACAGCATTCTTGATCTTGCAAAACAGGTGAGGTTGGTGCTGGGTTGGCTTGTTGGAGCCTGCGATCGGCGATAGCAAGTCAGAGCCAAGAACCGGCAAGACCTGGCGGATGCGGGACAGGTAGACCTCCATGTCTTCACGGTCCGACTCCGGCAATTTGGGGTTGCTTGTGTTGCTGTTTTCAAGCGTGTAGCGCCCAACCAATTTTGATTCCTGCAGCAGTCGGTTTTCAAGATACCGAATGTGGGCCTTGGTCAGGTTTTCGTCTTTGCTCACGAACACGACGACGGAAGTCCAGAAGTCTTTGGCCTTGTGCTGCTTCAGTCGATCACGGATAACCTCGGCCTCGCCGATGTAGGCGAGGTTGTCTCCCGTGTCGGGGTTGACGCCGAGCAGGAAGTACACGCCAGAACTCTCCGTCTCCTCGCGGGCGAGGAGGTCATCAAGCTCGGTTCGCGGTGCTGCGAGCGCTTTGCCAGTCCAGTTGGACACCTCACCGACACGAAGGCGGCGAGCATCTCCGTGCGGCAGGTAGAGCTTGATCGTTGCAGATGTCATGTGTGGCTTTGGACGGCAAGGGAACTAGACCAGTTGCACTATAGCCGTGCAACCGGAAGTTGCTGTGCTCGCGGCGCTCGCTTTTTCCCGCGGCAGGGCCCGCGCAGATGGAAGCACGGGAGTGTGTGGCGGCGGTGAAGCCAGCCCACAGGAATTCAATAACATAGCAATTAGTGACCATTCGACGCTGGGTTCGGCCATTTTTTTTGAATATTTCGCTTGAAAGGCCTCCTGCAGCTTCCCCCAGCCGAATCAGGCCCGCACCAGCGCCCCGCCTCACCGGAAATCCCGGCTCCCCGTCATCAGATCGCCCAGCAGCGGCGTCAGGTCGCGCAGGCGGGTGGCGATCAGGTGGCGCACTTCGCCGCCGCTTTCCACGTCGCGCTGCCAGGTGCCCTGCACCGCCAGCAGGCGGGCGCGCACCAGCTCGCGGCGCTGGCGCTCGCGCAGGGCTTTCCAGACGATGACGTTGACGGTGCCGGTTTCGTCCTCCAGCGTCACGAAGGTCACGCCCTTGGCGGTGCCGGGCTGCTGGCGCACGGTGACGATGCCGCAGGCGCGCACGGGGCTGCCGTCGGGCAGGTCGCGCAGCTGGGCGGCGGTGCGCAGCTGCCAGCGGGCGAGTTGCGGGCGCAGCAGGGCCAGCGGGTGGCGGCGCAGGGTGAGGCCGGTGGCGGCGTAGTCGTGGGCGATGGCCTCGCCCTCCCCGGCTTCGATCAGCGCCAGCGGGGCCTCGTGGGTGGGCGCTTCGCGCAGCAGCTCGGGCGCGCGGTGCAGGGCCGAGGCGTCCCAGACCTGCTGGCGGCGGTGGCCTGAGAGGGCGGTCAGCGCGTCGGCGGCGGCCAGGGCTTTGAGGTCGCCGGCGTCGAGGGCGGCGCGCAGGGCGAGGTCTTCGGTGGTGGTGAAGGGGTGGTGCTGGCGGGCGGCGAGGATGCGTTGGGCGGCGGGTTGGTGAGGCTGGCGACCAGGCGGAGGCCGAGGCGGACGGGGGGGCTTGTGGATGCGTTGAGGGCGGGATGCTTCGGGGGGTGGGGAAATTGGGGTCAGAGCCCGATTCGGATGAAGGGCTGGGGTTGATTTCCAGGTGACGGGGGCCGAATCGGGATCCGACCCCAATTTCCTTCGGACCGCCATCTGCGCGCTCTTCCTCCAGCGTGCAATCCCAGTCGCTGGTGGTGACGTCGATGGGGCGGACTTCGATGTCGTGGCGGCGGGCGTCCTGCACGAGCTGGCTGGGGGTGTAGAAGCCCAGGGGCTGGCTGTTGAGCATGGCGGCGAGGAAGGCGGCGGGCTCGTGGCGCTTGAGCCAGCAGCTCACCCACACCAGCAGCGCAAAGCTGGCGGCGTGGCTTTCGGGGAAGCCGTATTCGCCGAAGCCTTCGATCTGGCGGAAGATGCCTTGCGCGAACTCGGCCGTGTAGCCGCGCTCGACCATGCCGCCGACGATGCGCTCATGGAACTTGTGCACGCCGCCCTTGCGCTTCCACGCGGCCATGGAGCGGCGCAGGCTGTCGGCCTCGCCGGCGCTGAAGCCCGCGGCCAGCATGGCGATCTGCATCACCTGCTCCTGGAAGATCGGCACGCCCAGCGTGCGGCCCAGCGCCTCGCGCAGCGCCTCCTGCGGGTACTCCACCGGCTCCAGCCCCTGGCGCCGGCGCAGGTAGGGGTGCACCATGCCGCCCTGGATGGGGCCGGGGCGCACGATGGCGACCTCGATCACCAGGTCGTAGAAGCAGCGGGGTTTGAGGCGCGGCAGCATGCTCATCTGCGCGCGGCTTTCGATCTGGAACACGCCCACGGTGTCGGCGGCGCAGATCATGTCCCAGGTGGCGGGGTCGTCGCCGGGGATGTCCTGCATGCGGAAGTCCACGCCGCGCCGCGCGCTCACCAGCGCCAGGCAGCGGCGGATGGCGCTGAGCATGCCCAGGGCCAGCACGTCCACCTTGAGCAGGCCCACGGCGTCCAGGTCGTCCTTGTCCCACTGGATGATGGAGCGCTCCGGCATGGCGGCGTTTTCCACCGGCACCAGGCGCGTGAGCAGGCCCTGCGTCAGCACGAAGCCGCCCACGTGCTGGCTCAGGTGGCGCGGAAAGGTGAGGAGCTGCGCGGCGGTCTCCAGCCACTGGCGCACGCGCAGGTCGTCGGGGTCCAGGCCGGCGTCGCGCACGCGCTGGGCCGCGCCCTCGCTGCCGTCGAACCAGTAATGCTCCTTGGCCAGCGCGTCGATCTGCGCCAGGTCCATGCCCAGCGCGCGGCCCGCGTCGCGCAGCGCGCTGCGGGTGCGCCAGCAGATGACCACGGCGGTCAGCGCGGCGCGCTCGCGGCCGTACTTGGCGTAGATGTACTGGATGACTTCCTCGCGCCGCTGGTGCTCGAAGTCGACGTCGATGTCGGGCGGCTCGTTGCGCTCGCGGGAGATGAAGCGCTCGAACAGCACGCTCATGCGCGCCGGGTCCACCTCGGTCACGCCCAGGCAGTAGCAGACCGCCGAGTTGGCCGCCGAGCCGCGCCCCTGGCACAGGATGCCGCGCCCGCGCGCAAAGCGCACCAGGTCGTGCACGGTGAGGAAGTACATCTCGTACTTCAGCTCGGCAATCAGCGCCAGCTCGTGCTCGATCTGCTTCTGCACCGGGGCGGGCACGCCGGCGGGGTAGCGCACGCGGGCGCCTTCTTCGCGTGTGGTGGCGCAGGGTCTGCGCGGGCGTGGTGCCGGGCAGCACGGTTTCCATGGGGTACTGGTAGCGCAGCTCGTCCAGGCTGAAGCTGCAGCGCGCGGCCACCACCGCGGTGTGGGCCAGCAGCTCGGGCGGGTAGAGCGCGGCCAGGCGCAGGCGCGGACGCAGGTGCGCCTCGGCGTTGGGCTGCAGGCCGAAGCCGCACTGGGCCACCGGCGTGCCCAGGCGCACGGCGGTGAGCACGTCGTGCAGCACCTTGCGCGAGCGCACGTGCATGACCACGTCGCCGGCGGCCACCAGCGGCACGCCGGTGCGGGCCGAGGCTTCTTCAAGCTGCGTGAGCCACAGGTCGTCGTCCAGGCCGTGCAACAACTCGGCTGCCAGCCAGAAATTCGAACCAAATTGGCGCCTTCCCAGCGTCAATCGGTCACAGAGTGCTTCCAGAGTGATAGCGCTGCGGGTGAGCCGGTCCGGCGCCAGGATGAGCTCGCAATCGGGCAGGCGATCGGCGGTGACGTCCTGCCAGCCCAGGCGGTACTCGCCCTTGGGCGCGGCGCGCCGCCCGGCGGTGATGAACTCGCACAGCGCGCCCCAGCCGTTCAGGTTGTGCGCCAGCGCGATCAGGCGAAAGCGCCCGTCGCCGCCGTCGAGCACGAACTCGCTGCCGGCCAGCAGCTTGAGGCCGAGCTTCTTCGCCTCCGCATGCGCGCGCACCAGCCCCGCCACCGAGCATTCATCGGTGATGGCCAGCGCGGTGTAGCCCAGCGCATGGGCGCGCGCCACCAGTTCCTCGGCGTGCGAGGCGCCGACCTGGAAGCTGAAGTTGGTGCGGCAATGCAGCTCCGCATAGGCGGGAAGGCCGGGGAAGCCGGCGGGGGCCGGTACGGGGTAACCATGGCGAGGATTCAGTCGGCGCCGGGCCGCCCCAAGCCGACTGCGGCCCCCTCGGGGGCAGCGCAGTACACGCAGTGACAAGCGTGGGGGCCGTCATGTCAGGCGAACAGGCCATGCAGAAACCACCCCGGCTGGGCCCCGGCCTGCGCCAGCCGCTCGCGGTAGATCCACAGCAGGCCGGCCTGCGCGCTGCGGGCGACGAAGTAGTCGCGCAGCGCGGCCGGGGCGGCGGCGGTGCCGGTGGCGTCGGGCTCCCACCAGGCGGCCTCGATGCGCTGCGGCCCGGCCAGCAGGGTGAGCGGGCCCTGGTACAGCGGGCGGTGGCGCTGCACCGTCAGCCGCTGCGGCGTGGCCAGCAGCCAGGTGGGGTAGAGGGCGTCGGGCTGCAGGGTGCTGGAGGCGGCCACCGCAGGAGCCTTGGCGGGCCCGGTGACGGCGGGGGGGGCCGGCGCGGGCTTTTTTCTGGCAGTTTTCAAGCTCTTTTGGCCACTTCCCAGCGTCTTCTGGTCATTGTTTGCTATCAACTGGGGAGCATCCACAGCCGCCGACCAGGCCTGCATGCGCTCGGGCCGATGGTCGGCGCGGGGCTCCACGCGCTGCACCTGGGCCGCGCCGAGGCGCGCGCTCAGGCGCTCGACGAGCTGGTGCAGGCTGTCGCCCTGGCGCCGGTCTTCCAGCAGCAGGCTGGCGCTGGCGCCGGGCAGCGGCGCGGTCTCCACCGTGGCCAGGCGCAGGGCGATGGCGGGCGCGGCCAGCGTGGTGCGCGCCAGGTGCTCGGCCAGCAGGCGCTCGAAGTGGGCCATGTCCAGCGTGGGCTCGGCGGTGCGCACCAGCAGGTGGTCGTCGCTCGGGCCGTTGCGGCGGCGGTCCATCTGCCAGCCCAGGCGCAGCACCAGCGCGCCCTGCCGGCGCGCCTGCAGCCAGGCGTGCAGCAGGGCCAGCAGGCGGCGCGCGCCGAACAGCAGGGCGCTGGCGTTTTCCACGTGCGCGGGCAGCTCCAGCGGCTCGTCGAACCCCTCGGGCAGCACGAGCCAGGGATACAGCTCGGGCTTCTCGCCAAAGGCCTGGTCGAGCGCGTCGAGCAGGCCGTCGCCGAAGCGGCGCACCAGCCCGCCGCGCGGCAGCGCGCGCAGGTCGCCCCAGGTACGGCAGCCCAGTCGCTCCAGCGTGGGCTGATGAGTACGGGCGGCGGCGAGCGCGGCCAGCGGCAGTTGCGCGGGCGGCGTGGCCGCGGGCCCGGGGGCGCCGTGGTGGCGGGCATCGAGGCGTTCAAGCAGCCGCCCGATCGCTATCAAGGATGTAGCGCCTTGTGACCATTCCACGCTGGGATAAGGCTGATTTTGTTCAAAAAACTGCCTGAGCAGAGCCCGCCGGCCGCCAAACAGCCGCTCGCTGGCCGAGATCTCCAGCACCACCGCGCCATCGGCCAGCGCCACGCGCGGCGTGAACTGCAGGGCGCGCCAGCTCCACAGGCGCAGGGCTTCGTCCTGGCCCGTGGTGGCCGGCGGCTCAGCGTGCGGCAGGGGCAGCAAGGCGATCCAGTGCACGGTGGGCTCCGGGGTGAACGGTTTCAGCGGGCACCCGGGTGCTGGCCAGCGCAGCCAGGACGGAGATCCCCTGCGGGATGGATGCCCCAGCCACGGACTGCGCGGGCTGCGCCGCCGGTTGGGCGGCCGGGGCTGCAGGGGCCGGAACACCGACGGGTTGGGCAGCCGGGGCGACGGCAGGAAGGGCCGCGCCGCTGCCTTGGCGGCGGCGCGCGGACTGCTGGCGGCAGGCCTCCAGCAAAGCCTGCAGCCGCTCGGGACGCGCCGGCAGCACCAGCGGCGCGGCCAGCGGCGGGCCGCGGCGCTTGAGCAGGCGCAGCGTCAGCGCGTCCGCGCCCTCGCCCGGCTCCAGCAGCAGCCGCAGCACGGCGGGCGAGGCTTCCTGCTGCGCGGCCAGCGGGCGCATCACGAACAGGCTTTGCTGGAAGTTCTGCGCGGCCATCTGCAGGCGGCGCAGCTGCTCGGGCCGCACCAGCGGCAGCCAGGCCAGCACGGCAGCACACCCCAGTGCAGCGCAAGCGCCTGCTCGCAGGCCCAGACCCGCGCCGCCGCATCGGTGGCCAGTGCGGGGCCCTGCAGCACCAGCAGGCGCGATGCGTCCAGCCCCTGCGCGGCCAGACCCGGCACGAACGGCCGGTACGGCGGGTTGACCAGCACCAGCGGGCCCGCCGAAGACGCCCCCAGCGCCGGCAGCAGCAGCCGCCATTCGCCCTGCCCGGCCTGCGGCTGCAGCACCTCCACCAGCGCCCCCACCGGCCAGCCGCCGCCGGGCAGCACGGCATCCAGCGCGGCATGGCCCGTGGGCCGCGTGGCACCCACGTTGCGCGCGAGCTCGTCGGCGCGCCAGACGGCGGCAGGCGGCGAGGGGGAAGAGGGGGGAGATGGAAGGGGAGGATGAATCAGGAGAAGGATGAGAGGAAAAGAGTATAAAAAAAAAGTATATGAGGAATAGGAGAGGGGTGAAAGCCGAGAGGAGAGAGCCTGATTGTCGGCCCCCAGGGCCTCAGGCGCCGCCGAAGCGGGCCGGGCGCGGGACAGGGCCAGGGAAGAAGCAGGAGACAACGCGGGGGATGGCATGGCGCAAGCCGGCAACAGGCCTCGGACAACGAGGGGTGAAAGCGGTCCTGAATACTGTACGGATAAACAGTATAGAGTGGCTTTCGCCGGCTTGCGAACGGCCGGCGCCCACCAGATGCGGCGACATGCCGGCCGGCGCAGCGGGCCGATGAGCAGGTCCAAGGCCTGCTGGCGGTACGGGCGGCCGTGAACTCGGGATGGCGGGGCGGATGTAGCGGTCGAGGAGGTGCGAACGGCGCGTCGTTGCGCGCGATCAAGGAGGAGCGCCAAGGCCGGGGGACATGCGCGCCAGCCGGGGTCGGAGTGCGCCGCGCCAGGCCTGATGCGAGCCCCCAGCACGTTGCCGTCCGCCAATGGATCAGGGCCGGAGGCCTTGGGTGACAAGGCCAGCATCGCTGCAGGTTTGGGCTTCAGGGACATTCGCGCAGCTGGTAGTGCCCCCCGGCCGATCCGCCGCCGCCGGGGGTCAGGGCTAGGGGCAGCGTTGGAACGAGTAAGGAGGGAAGGGCCCCGCTCAAGCAGCCCGGGCACCAGCCACCAGCTGCGTTTCTTGTACGCCGCCCACTCGGGGTAGCGCGACATGCTGGCTTCCTTCAGGACCATGTTGACCGAGAACAGCCCCAGCCAGACCCAGGCCAGCACCAGCACCGGCAGCCAGTGCCAGACCATCAGCGCGAAGCTGCCGTAGATCATCATCTCGCCCAGGTAGTTGGGGTGGCGGATGTAGCGGTGCATGCCGTCGGTGATGAGCCCGCGGCGCACGCGCAGGGTGTAGTACTTCTGCGCGTCGGCCGCGATCATGATGACCGAGCCCAGCATGCACAGGCTGATGCACAGCGCGAACCAGACGTGATCGGGCAGCGGGTACACCGGCCGCGCCGTGCCCGAGATCAGCAGCCAGCCGAACACCCAGTACCAGCCCAGCACGCCCAGGAAGGCGTTGATGCCGCCGCCGATGGTGATCTTCACCTGCCAGTTCGGGTCGGGGAAGGCCAGGTCCTTGACCAGCCAGACCAGGCCGTAGGTGCCGTGCAGCGCCAGGTAGATCCAGGCCGCGGTGGAGGTGTTGCCGTACCACCAGATCAAAAAGCCGAGGAAGAAGAAGGTGCCGCCCTTCTGGAAGTTGATGACCCAGGCGAACTTCCACGGCCGTGGCCCGCCCAGGAAGTCCTGCGACAGCCAGTTGTTGAACCGCCGCAGGGCCAGCGCCCAGGCGGGCCCCGGGCTGGCGGAACCGCGGCTGGGAAACCGGACTGGCGGGTTCCATCGGACGTTCCTGTGGTTGCGGGCGGGACCGGCAGGCTCAACAGTCAGGCCACGGGCCGCAAGGCGGACAACCCGCCCATCAGGCCTGCCGCCACCTCCCGCCCCTGCGCATCGTGCCGCACCACGGTGAACGGCGGCAGGCCTTGCATCAGGCGTTTGCCGTAGGACGTGCGCGTCAGGCGGCGGTCGTAGCAGTACACAAACGCCTGGTCGGTCTCGGTGCGGATGGCGCGGCCGGCCCACTGGGCCAGGCGGATGGCGGTGGCCGGCACCACGAGTTCGCTGAACGGGTCTCGCCCCACGGCGCGCAGCCACTCGGCGCGCGCCTCGCCCACCGGGTCGTCGGGCGGGGCGAAGGGCAGCTTGGCGATGAACACGCTCTCGCACAGCGCCCCGGCAGGTCCAGCCCCTCGCCGAAGGACTGCATGCCGAAGATGACCGACACACCGCCCGCCTCCACCCGCTCGCGGTGGCGCGCCAGCAGCACGGCGCGCGGCAGCTCGGTCTGCACCAGCACCACGTCGCGCAGATCACCGGGCAGCGCCTCGACCGCCACGCGCAGCTGCTCGCGCGAGGTGAACAGCGCCAGCGCGCCGTGTCGCACCTCGCCCAGGTCGCGGATCAGCGAGCGCGCCACGTCGGCGTTGAAGGCGGCAGCATCCTTGGGGTCGGCGGCGGTCTCGGAGGTGATGAAGCGGCCCTGCGTCGCAAAGTCGAAGGGGCTGGAGACTTCGAGCGTGACGGCGGCCGGGTCGCCGTGCAGGCCGGACTCCTTCAGGAAGAAGTCGAACTGGCCGCAGCTGGTCAGCGTGGCCGAGGTGATGACCGCGCCACGCACCGCCGACCACAGGTGCGTGCGCAGCGTGGCGCCGGGCAGGATCGGGCTGGCGTGCGCCTTCACGACGATGAACTCGCCCACCACCTCGCAGGTGAACCATTTGGCCGCGGGCACCTGGCGCTCGGTGGCCGGGCCGTCTTGCGGGCCTGCGTCGTGCAGCAGCAACTGGGCGGTGGTGAAGACATCCTCCAGCCGGGGCGCGAGCATGCCGATCTGCGCGTACAGGGTGGACAGGCGGCGCGCCTCGTCGGGCTTGTCGCGGATTTCCGCGCGCAGCGCCTTGGCCACCGCGCTCACGCAGGCCAGGTAGCTTTCGGCCGTCACGCTCAGCAGGCGCAGCGGCTCGTCCAGCACAGCGGGCAGAACCCCCTGCGGCACGCGGGCACGCGCCGGGCCCCAGGTGCCCTTCTGCTCATTGAGCTGGGCGCCGTACAGGTCCATCACCAGCCGCGAGAGGTCGAGCAGGGTCTGCTTGAGCTGGCTGGACAGCCGGTAGACGTCGGCCACCTCGGACACGTTCACCAGCCCCCCGATACGCACCACGCGGGTGGCCAGCTTGTCCACCCAGTTGGTGCGCGAGAGGTCCATCGCGCAGGCGAACTGCTCCAGCGCCGTGGCCGGCAGGTGATGGCCTTCGTCCAGCACCAGCAGGCAGTGGTCCAGCTCCGGCAGCAGGCGCGAGCCGAGCGAGGACAGCAGCAGGTCGTGGTTGGCCACGATGACCTGCGCGCCGACCAGTTCCTTGCGCTTGTCGTAATAGGTGCAGCTGCTGAACACCGGGCAGTGCTTGCCGGTGCAGGAGCGCGCGTCGGCGGCCACCGGGCTCCAGAGTTCGGGCTCGGGCGGAATGGACAAGGTGTCGCGGTCGCCGCCCCAGGCGCCGCTGGCCAGCTCGCGCGCCATGCCGACGTAGAAGTGCAGGCGGGCTTCGGGGTTCAGGTGCGCGGAGAAGCGGGTGGCGGGTTCGGGCTCTTCATCGGCGAAGAGCTCGTCCTCCGGGCCGTCGCCGCCGCCAGCGAGCTGGTTGAGCTTGAGCTTGCAGACGTAGCGCCCGCGCCCCTTGGCCAGCGCGAAACGAAAGGGCTGCGGCATCTGCGCCGCCAGGGCGGGTAGATCCTTGTTGACGAGCTGCTCCTGCAGCGCCACGGTGGCGGTGGAGATCAGCACCCGCGTGTTGCGCGAGAGCGCCAGCGCAATGGCGGGCGCGCAGTAGGCCAGCGACTTGCCCACGCCGGTGCCGGCCTGGATCACGGCGATCGAGCGCACCGGCTCGGCCTCGCCCTCCTCCACCTTGCCCAGCGTGACGTCGGCAAAGGTGCGGGCCACCTGCTCGGCCATCTGGCGCTGGCCGGGGCGGTCGCGGAAGTCGGCATCGGCCGCGACGACATCGTCGAAGGCCTGCAGGGCGGACTGGGCAAGCGGGGACAGGGACATGGCCCGAGTGTGGCACGGCGCGGCAGTACAACCGGGCCATGCCTGCCCCGGCCCCGGACATCTCGCAGGTGCGCGCTCAGGCAGTGAGCAAGCGCCAGGCCCACCAGACACCGATCCCCATCTGCACCGCAAAGGCCGTGAACCGCAGGGTGACGGCCGTGGGCCTGAGTGAGGCGAGGTGGATGCAGGACTGGACGATACGGGCGCCCAGCAGCACCATCGCAAGCGGATCGGTCACGGCGCTTCGGCCGGTGACCAGCGCCACCAGCATCAGGCCGCCGAACAGCGGCAGTCCCTCCAGGCAATTGGCGTGCGCCCGCGCCAGCCGCTGCATGAACGGCGACAGGTTGCTGTTCTCCGGGTTGAAGCCGTTGGCGGGCACCACACCACGGGCCACCAACGCACTGCGGATGCCTTCCATGAGCACCAGCAGGGCCAGGGTCCAGGCGATGAAACCGGTCAGGGCAAAGGCAGTGGGCGTGACGGTCATGTGAGTCTCCTCAATCCGGCCAAGTGACAGGGATGGCGGCTGCAGGCCGGCTGCAACGCCCGCAATGTAGCTTCCACCCGGCGCGACGGCAACCGTCGCCCGGAGTCGTCGCCCGGCGGACCGGCTGTTTAACCGGCAAATGCGCGGGTTTTGAGGTCGCCGCCCTTGAAATCGGGGCAAAAGGCCGTATCATTAGCACTCGTAGGAGTTGAGTGCTAGCATTCGATTCCCGCAAGTTAACGAGCGCTAACTTCAAGATGGAGTCAGCGCTTTTTGATGACAACCTCTTGTTTCAAATTCAAGGAGATCCCATGAAACTTCGCCCCCTCGCAGACCGCGTGATTGTCAAGCGCGTCGAAAACGAAACCAAAACCGCTTCCGGCATCGTGATTCCCGACAGCGCCGCTGAAAAGCCGGACCAGGGCGAAGTCCTGGCCGTCGGCCCGGGCAAGAAGAACGACAAAGGCGAGCTGGTCGCGATGAACGTCAAGGTCGGCGACCGTGTCCTGTTCGGCAAGTACAGCGGCCAGACCGTCAAGGTCGACGGCGACGAACTGCTTGTGATGAAGGAAGACGACCTGTTCGCAGTCGTCGAGAAGTAATTTCTCAGCCTCTTAATCCAATCCCAATTAACTGAATCCGGAGAATTTCAACATGGCAGCAAAAGACGTCATTTTCGGCGGCGAAGCCCGCGCACGCATGGTCGAGGGTGTGAACATCCTGGCCAACGCCGTCAAGGTTACCCTGGGCCCCAAGGGCCGCAATGTGGTGCTGGAGCGCTCTTTCGGCGCCCCGACCGTGACCAAGGACGGTGTGTCCGTGGCCAAGGAAATCGAACTCAAGGACAAGCTCCAGAACATGGGCGCGCAGATGGTCAAGGAAGTCGCTTCCAAGACCTCTGACATCGCCGGTGACGGCACCACCACCGCCACCGTGCTGGCCCAAGCCATCGTGCGCGAGGGCATGAAGTACGTGGCCGCCGGCATGAACCCGATGGATCTGAAGCGCGGCATCGACAAGGCCGTGACGGCCCTGGTCGCCGAACTGAAGAAGGCCTCCAAGGCCACCACCACCTCCAAGGAAATCGCGCAGGTCGGCTCCATCTCCGCCAACAGCGACGAGACCATCGGCAAGATCATTGCCGATGCCATGGACAAGGTTGGCAAGGAAGGCGTGATCACCGTGGAAGACGGCAAGTCGCTGGACAGCGAACTCGAAGTCGTCGAAGGCATGCAGTTCGACCGCGGCTACCTGTCGCCCTACTTCATCAACAACCCCGAGAAGCAGGCCGCGTTGCTGGACAACCCCTTCGTGCTGCTGTACGACAAGAAAATCAGCAACATCCGCGACCTGCTGCCCACGCTGGAGCAAGTGGCCAAGTCCGGCCGTCCGCTGCTGATCATTGCCGAAGACGTCGAAGGCGAAGCCCTGGCGACGCTGGTGGTCAACACCATCCGCGGCATCCTGAAGGTCGTGGCTGTCAAGGCCCCGGGCTTTGGCGACCGCCGCAAGGCCATGCTGGAAGACATCGCCATCCTGACGGGCGGCAAGGTCATCGCTGAAGAAGTCGGCCTGACGCTGGAAAAAGTGACGCTGGCCGACCTCGGCTCCGCCAAGCGCATCGAAGTGGGCAAGGAAAACACCATCATCATCGACGGCGCCGGCGCCGCCGCTGACATCGAAGCCCGCGTCAAGCAGGTTCGCGTGCAGATCGAGGAAGCGACGTCCGACTACGACCGCGAGAAGCTGCAAGAGCGCGTGGCCAAGCTGGCCGGTGGTGTGGCCGTGATCAAGGTCGGCGCTGCCACCGAAGTCGAGATGAAGGAAAAGAAGGCCCGCGTCGAAGACGCCCTGCACGCCACGCGCGCTGCGGTGGAAGAAGGCATCGTGGCCGGTGGTGGCGTGGCGCTGCTGCGCGCCAAGCAGTCGGCTGGCAAGATCAAGGGTGACAACTCCGACCAGGACCACGGCATTGCCCTGGTGCTCAAGGCCATCGAGTCGCCCCTGCGCGAGATCGTGTACAACGCCGGCGGCGAAGCCTCGGTGGTGGTCAACGCGGTGCTGGCCGGCAAGGGCAACTACGGCTTCAACGCCGCCAACGACACCTATGGCGACATGATCGAAATGGGTATCCTGGACCCGACCAAGGTGACCCGCACCGCGCTGCAGAACGCAGCTTCCGTCGCATCCCTGATGCTGACGACCGAGTGCATGATCGCTGAAGCGCCGAAGGATGAAGGCCGCTGGCGGCATGGGCGGCATGGGCGGCGGCGACATGGGCGGCATGGGCGGCATGGGCGGCATGGGCATGTAAGGTGCTCTGCGTCAGATCCAACCAAAGTACCTGACGCAACAAAAAACCCCCGCAAGGTGCGAACCTCGCGGGGGTTTTTCTTTGTTCAGCAGAGGCGAAGGTCGCTACGGAATGCGCATGTTGATCATGAACATCAGGAACGACCCCGCCAGGGTGGCTTGAGCTGACCAGACCGGCGTGAACTGCCAGGCGAGGGAGACGTTCGCCCCCGGCGAAAAGCCCTTGTAATTGAGCGGCACTCGATCCTGGTACTCACCCACATAGCCATACATCAGGCCGATGTTCCACTTGAACGACAGCGGCGCGATGTCAAAGATGCCTTTGTAAACGCCACCCCAGGGGAAAACGAAAATGCTGGGCTGATTGAACGAATTGTTGAAGAACGCGATGCCATCGATCTTGCCGTCGGGGTGCTCGCGTTCGACACCCACCAGCCAAACGTGTTCGTAGTCGCCGTTCAAGTTGAAATGAAAGACACCGGGACTGATTGACAGGCTCAGCTTGTTGCCGTTGTCGGGGGCAACGGTGGGGGGTTCTTGTGCCAGGGCATGGCCGGCAATGTGGGCCACAATCAGGCCCACGAGGATGCGAATCATTTTTGTCATGAAACTGAAGGGACGGAAAACAGGTGGCGCGCCAGGGACTTGATTTATTGACGCAACTCAAGAAGGCAACCGCCGATATTACCCGCTTGCTGCGCCTTTTTCTGGCACTGTCGCTCTTGTCCACCAGTGGTTGCGCCTGGCTGGACGTGAAGCAGCGTCAATTGATCTACCGTCCCACGACCGGCGTTCCCGCCAGCTTTGCGGGCCTGCCGCCCGGCGATCAGCGCTATTTTCTCGACGTTGCGCAAACAGCCGCCGGCAAGTCTGCACCTCCCCCTGAAAGCGGCAACGGCTCAAACGAAGAGGCTCGATCCGCCCCGTATCGAAATGTGGTGGCTGCCCAACAAGGACCCCGCCGCACCCACCTTGCTGTATTTCCACGGCACTTTTCGCACCCTGGTGGCCAACGTTCGCAAGATCGAAGCCCTGCGTGAGGCAGGCTTCTCGGTGCTGGCCGTGGAATACCGGGGCTGGGGCCTGAGCACCCCGATCATCCCTTCGGAAAAAAGCATTCTCCAGGACGCCGATATCGCCTGGGCCGAACTGCAGAAGCGCGAACCCCGCCCCGGCATGCGCGTCATCTACGGCCACTCCATGGGCAGCGGCGTGGCGGTGGATCTGGCCAGCCGCCAGCGCCCGCAGTCCAACTACGGCGGCCTGATCCTGGAGTCCGCGTTCACCAGTTTCCCCGACATCGCTCTGGAGGTCGGGCGCGTCGCCTGGTTGCTCGCCCATTTCAGCGACGAGCGTTTTGCATCGGGCGAGAAGATCGGGCTGGTGGAAAGGCCCTTGCTGATGATCCACGGCAACCTCGACAAGACGGTGCCGATGAATCTGGGTGAAAAGCTGTTTGCCGCGGCCAATCCGCCCAAGGCGTGGGTCATGATCGAGGGCGGCAAGCACAGCGATCTGGACGCGGTCGGGCAGGCGCAATACCAGCAGGCCGTTCAGCAGTTCAGGGCCCTGCTGTTGCAGCGCGCCACCGCACAGCCCCCGGCGCCCGCGGCGCCAGCCGCCAGCGACACGCCGGCCGCATCAAACGGGCCGGTCAGCGCCGGAGTTGCGGCCCAGGGCGTCGCCCGGTAACTACAATTTTCATAGCTGCCGGCGACCATTCCACGCTGGAAAAAGGCCGATCTGACTATGAAATAGCGCGAATCCGCCGCAGCAGGCCGGCCGTGGACGCGTCCAGGCCACCCGCATCGCCACTGGCCAGGCGCGGCTCGATGTCTTTGGCCAGTACCTTGCCGAGTTCGACGCCCCATTGGTCAAAACTGTTGATGCCCCAGAGCGAGCCGCTGACGAAGACGCGGTGCTCCTGCAGCGCGATCAGCGCGCCCAGGCTGGCCGGCGTCAGGTCGTCCAGCAGCAGGAAGGTGCTGGGCCGGTTGCCGGGGAAGTCATTCTGGCCACCGGCATCGGCTTTGCCCAGCATCAGTGCCTGCGCCTGCGCCAGCGCGTTGGCCAGCAGCATGGGGTGGTGCCCGGGCAGGTCGTGTCGGGCCTTCGCCACGGCGATGAATTCGACCGGCACGACATCCGTGCCCTGGTGCAGCATCTGGAAATACGCGTGTTGCCCGTTGGTGCCCGGCTCGCCCCACAGCACGGGCGAGGTGCCGTACGACAGCGGCTGGCCGGCCAGGTCCACGCGCTTGCCGTTGCTCTCCATCTCCAGCTGTTGCAGATAGGCCGGAAAGCGGCGCAGCGCACTGTGGTACGGGGCGATGCAACGGCTGGTGAACCCAAGGAAGTTGCGGTACCAGACGTCCAGCAGGCCCAGGCGCACCGGCAGGTTCGATTCGAGTGGCGCGCTGCGGAAATGCTCGTCCATGGCGTGGGCGCCCGCCAGGAATTCACGGAAACCTTCAGCGCCGATGGCGATGGCCAGCGGCAGGCCGATGGCCGACCACACCGAATAGCGCCCACCGACCCAGTCCCAGAAACCGAACGTGGTGGTGATGCCGAAAGCCCGGGCCGCCGCCACGTTGGTCGTCAGGCCAATGAAATGCCGCGCGATGTCGGGCATGGCGCCAGCCCCGGCCTGCGCCTCGAACCAGCGCTTCGCCGACAGCGCATTGGTCATGGTCTCGATCGTGGTGAAGGTCTTGGAGGCGATGAGGAACACGGTGCTGCGCGGCTGCAACTGCGCGAGCTTCGCGGCGAGTTCATGGCCGTCCACGTTGCTGACGAAATGCAGGCGTTTGCCACTCCCGGCGAACGCGTCGAGCGCCAGCACCGCCATCTGCGGCCCGAGGTCCGAGCCGCCGATGCCGATGTTCACCACGTCGGTGATGGCGGGGTCGGCGCGCAGTTTTTCGGCGAAGGCCAGCATCGCGTCCAGCGTGGCATGGACCTCGGCGCGCTCAGCGGCCAGCGCACCGCCCTGAGCGCCACGCGGCGCGCGCAACAGGGTATGCAGCACGGCCCGGCCTTCGGTGGTGTTGATGGCCTCGCCCGCGAACATCGCATCGCGGTGGGCTTCGACGCGGCATTCGCGCGCGAGCTGCAGCAGGAGTTGTTGCGTCGCCGCGTCGATCCGGTTCTTGGACAGGTCGGCAAAAACATGCGGCGCCGTCTGGCTGAATAATTCGAAACGCCCGGCGTCTTCGGGGAAGGCCTGGCGCAGGTCGAAGTCGCGGCCGCTTTGCTGGTAGCAGGTGTCGAGCTGGCGCCAGGCGGGTGTCAGGTCGCAACGGGGGCGGTTCATCCAGTTGGGGAGGTTGGCGGTCATGCCGCCATTATCAATCGGCGCGGACCACCGACACGCCGTGATCGGCCAGCGAAAGCCCCACCTCGGCGCCCAGGTCCAGCACGTCGGTCAAATCGGGCGACACCACGAAGATGTTGCCCAGCACGGTCTCGAACGTGTACTCGAAGAAACTGCCCAGATAGGCGGATTTGAGCAGCTTGCCCGCGATGCCGGCCGCGCGGTCCGCGCCGCCGCGGTGAATGCGCCAGGCTTCCGGGCGCACGGCCACCTTGACGGCGCCCGCGGACACCGACTGCCGCGGCGTGAGCGTCAAGGGTCCAAGCTGCACCCGTCCGTCCACGCCCGCCACACCCGGAAACAGCATGGCCTCGCCCATGAAGCCGGCGACAAATTCGCTCTGCGGGTATTCGTACATGTCCTGCGGCGAGCCGCGCTGGGCGATATGCCCGTCCACGCTCATCACGATGATCTGGTCGCTCACGGCCAGGGCTTCGCTCTGGTCATGGGTGACGTAGGCTACGGTGAGCTTGAGGCGCTGCTGCAGGCTGCGGATTTCCTCGCGCATCTCGCGGCGCAGGCGCGCGTCGAGGTTGCTCAGCGGCTCGTCGAACAGCAGCACCGCCGGCTCCAGCACCAGGGCGCGTGCCAGCGCCACGCGCTGCTGCTGGCCGCCCGAGAGCTCGCTGGGCAGGCGGTCGTCGTAGCCGACCAGGCCGACGTTCTTCAGCGCGTCGCTGACCCGCGCGCGGGCGGCGTCTTTGGCCACGCCCGACATCTTCAGCCCGTACATCACGTTTTCCTGCACGTTCATGTGCGGGAACAGGGCGTAGCTCTGGAACATCATGCTGACGTTGCGGTCTGCCGGGCCCAGCGTGGTCACGTCCTTGCCGTCCATGATGATCTGGCCGCCGGTCGGCATCTCCAGCCCGGCAATCATGCGCAGCACCGTGGTCTTGCCACAGCCCGAGGGCCCCAGGATGGTGGTCAGCGTGCCCTTCTTCACCTCGAAGCTGATGCCCTTGACCACCAGGGGGGCCGAGGGGTCGATGCCGTACCGCTTGGTGATGTTCCTGAAGTCAACGCCGTGATTCATGGTTTCTTTCGTTTCAAAGCACGGGAACCGGCGCCGTCGGGGCGCCCGATTTGCGCCGGCCGAGCTTGCGCTCGCCCACCAGGAACTGGATCAGCGCAATCGCCAGCGACATCAGCACGATCAGCACCGTGCAATAGGCCAGCGCCACGCCGTAGTCGCCATTGCCGACGCGCCCGATGATGTAGGTGGTGGCAAGCTCGTTCTCGGCCGTGACCAGGAAGATCACCGCGCTGACGGTGGTCATGGCGCGCACGAAGCTGTACACCAGCGCCGCGACCAGCGCCGGCTTGAGCAGCGGCAGGACCACGTTGAACAGGGTCTGGGCGGTGGAGGCGCGCAGCATCAGCGAGGCCTCGTCCAGCGATTTGTCGAGCTGCTTGAAGGCCGCCGTGCCCGCGCGCACGCCCACCGGCAGGTTGCGGAACATGAAGCACAGCACGATGATGAGCCCGGTGCCGGTGAGCTCTACCGGCGGCACGTTGAAGGCCAGGATGTAGCTCACGCCCAGCACGGTGCCGGGGATCGCAAAGGCCAGCAGCGCCACGAATTCGAACAGGTTGCGCCCGCGAAACTCGGTGCGCGCCAGCAGGTAGGCGATCAGCAGCCCGGTGGCGGCGGTCACCGGCGCGGACAGGCCTGCCAGCTTGACCGTGGTGAAGAGCGAGTTCCAGGCGGTGCCCGCCCAGACCAGGCCGAACTGCCCCCACTCCAGCGCAAAAGCGGTCTTGAAGTGGTTCAGCGTGAAGGTGTAGTCGCGCCCCCAGGTCTGCACGAAGCCCCCGGCAAAGGCAAACAGGTAGACCACCACGGTGAACGCCAGCCACGGGTAGACCACGGCGTTCAGGGTGCGGCGAACACCGTCGGGCAGCGCCATGGGAATGCCCGCATCGCCCTTGCCGCTGACGGTGGTGTAGTTCTGCTTGCCGAGCAAGCCGCGCTGCAGGGCAAAGACGCCCAATGCGAACAGCGTGAGGATCCAGGCCAGCGAGGCCGCGCGCCCCTGGTCGTACTGCGCACCGACGATGGCAAAGAAGATGTCGGTGGACAGCACCGAGAACTGCCCGCCCACCACGACCGGGTTGCCGAAGTCGGCCATGCTCTCGATGAAGCCGACCAGGAAGGCATTGGCCAGGCCGGGCTTGAGCAGGGGCAAGGTGATCGTGAAAAAGGTCTGGCGACGGTTGGCGCGCAGGGTCTGCGCCGCCTCCTCCAGGCTGGGTGCCACGCCCTGCACCACGCCGCGCATGATCATGAAGGCAATCGGCGTGAAGGCAAACATCTGGGCGATCCAGACGCCCAGCGCCCCGTAGAACCAGCGCGTGGGCGGGATGCCGAAGGCGTATTCCAGGAACTGGTTGACCACGCCGGCCCGGCCGAACAGCAGGATCAGGCCCAGGCCCACGACGAACGGCGGCGTGATGATCGGCAGCAGGGCAATCACGCGCAGCGGCGTCTGGATGCGCCGGCTCGCGCTGCGCTCGGCCATCAGCGCCATCATGGTGCCCAGCACCGTGGTGCCGGTGGCGGTGCACAGGGCCAGGAACAGCGTGTTCCAGGCCACGCCACAGCGCAGGCCGCCGGCCAGGCAGTTCAGGCCCCAGACCCGCTCGTTGCCGATGCGCTCCTGCAGGGCCAGCAAGGACCACTGGCCGTCCTCGTTCAGGAAGGCGCCGTGCAGCGCCTTGACGACCGGAAACGCGATGAACATCAGCAGCAGCACCGAGCAGCCCACCACGGCCGAGGCAATGAACAGGTCGCCCTTGAAGAAGCCCAGCCGCGCCACGCCGAACGCCGAGATCATCACCAGCGCCAGCAGGGCGACGAAGGCGCCGATACCGATGCCGAACTGGTTCAGCGCCAGTTCGCCGAACCCGCTGTTGAGGATCTCGAACGACCAGCCCTTGGCGCCGATCATGAAGCCGCTGGCCAGCAGGCCGGCGAAGCCCAGCACGCCGCCGGCCAGGAACCAGCGCCCCTGCGCCTTGCCCGGTGGCACCATCAGGCCAATGGCCGCCACAACCAGCCCGACCAGGCCCACGAGCAGCCAGATGCGCCCGTAGCCAAGGCCTGCACCAGCCCGTTGGCGGTCTCGTGCCCATCCAGGATCTGCGGCAGCACGCTGTACCAGGCGGTGTCCTGGATCGCGTACCAGGGCAGGACCAGGTAGGCCAGCAGGCCCGCCAAGAGCCAGAGGCGGACGGCATTGTCAGGGTGCTCGTCACAGCGCGCGGCCGGTGCTCAGCGCGGCAGGGAATTCACTTCCTTTTCCCACTTCGCGATCAGGCGACGGCGCTCGGCGCTGGCGCCGTACTTGGCGTAGTCGTAGTTGATCAGCTTGATCTTCTTCGGGTCGGGCATTCTGGGGTCGACCGGCGTGGTCGAGTTGCTGGGCAGCTGGAACTGCTTGGCCGCCACGCCGAACTGCTGCGCCCCGGGGGTGAGCGCCCATTCATAGAACTTCTTCGCCTGCTCCAGGTTGCGCGCGCCCTTGATGATGCTCATGGAGCCGATTTCGGCGCCGGTTCCCTCGGAAGGGGTGGCGGAGCCGACCGGAAAGCCCTGGATGGCCTCGGTCGTGACGTCATGCACGAAGCTGATCGATACCATGGTCTCGCCCCGCGCCGCGGCCTTGATGGGCGCGGTGCCGCTGCGGGTGTAGGTGCTGACGTTCTTGTGCAGCGACTTGAGGTAGTCGAAGGCCTTTTCCTCGCCCATGATCTGCACCAGCGTGGCAATCACGGTGTACGCCGTGCCGCTGGAGGCGGGGTTGGCCATCTGCACCTCGCCCTTGTACTCGGGCTTGAGCAGGTCGGCCCAGGACTTGGGCGCCTGCGCTTTCTTCTTGGCCAGCAGTTCCGTGTTGAAGCCGAAGCCCACGGGCCCGAGGTACACCCCCACCGTGCGGTATTTCGCATCCTCGGCCTGCTTGCGCGCCCATGGGTAGAGCTGCGGCAGCAGCGGCGACTTGTACTCCAGCGTCAGGCCCTGCTCCGCCGCCTGCAGGTGCGGGTCGCCGGTGCCGCCGAACCAGATATCGGTCTTGGGGTTGTCCTTCTCGGCGATCAGCTGGGCCAGCGCCTCGCCCGAGCCCTTGATGCTCATGTTGACCTTGGTGCCGGTGGTGCGCGAGTAGACGGTGGCCATCATGTTGCACCAGTCGGCCTGCACCGAGCAGATGATGTTGACCTGCCCTTGCGCGGCGGCGCCCAGGGATGCGGCCAGGGTGGCCGCCAACAGAATTGCTTTTTTCATGATTTGTTCCCGGAGTGATCGCTGACCCGTCAGTTTCGCGGTTTGGCAGCCTTGGAATGATAGGGCAAACGCGCACGGCAACCGGCCCCCGAACGACCCAGCGGGGTTCGCACGGGCCCGCGTGAGGCCTCGAGCGGCGATCCCGCAGAGGTCCAGGGCCGTTCATCAGCTCTGTTTTCGATGCAAAACAGCCCGTCCCCAGCGCCAAACGGCCATGAGATGCTAGCTATCGATAGCATCTGGTCGGTCGGCGAGCGGTTGCGCGCGGGCGCTCAGATCCGGCCTTCTTCGACCGCGTGGCAGGCGATCTTCACGCCGCCGATTTCCAGCAACGCCGGCCGCTGGGCCTTGCAGCGGTCGTTGGCATGCGGACAGCGCGGGTGGAAGGTGCAGCCCGGTCGGCGGGTTCAAGCGGGTTGGGCACCTCGCCCTGCACCGGCGTGCGCGCGCGGCCGGTGTCGTGCATCTTCGGGATCGCATCGAGCAGCATGCGCGTGTAGGGGTGGCGCGGGCTGTCGAACAGCGTGTGCTTGTCGGCCAGTTCCACCAGCCGCCCGAGGTACATCACGCCCACCTGGTCACTCACATGGCGCACCACGGCCAGGTTGTGCGAGATGAACAGGTAGGTCAGGCCCCGCTCGCGCTGCAGGTCCTTCATGATGTTGAGCACCTGCGCCTGCACCGACACGTCCAGCGCCGAGGTCGGCTCGTCGCACACCAGGAACTCGGGCTCGGTGGCCAGCGCCCGGGCGATCGAGATGCGCTGGCGCTGCCCGCCGGAGAACTGGTGCGGGTACTTCACCATGTCCAGCGGCGACAGGCCCACGGACTTGAGCAGGTCGCCCACCTTGGCCTCGAGCTGCGCCTTGTCGGTGATCAGCCCGTGCTCGATCAGCGGCTCGCCCACGATGTCTTCCACGATCCAGCGCGGATTCAGGCTGGCATAGGGGTCCTGGAAGATCATCTGGATGCGGCTGCGCAGCTTGAGACCCTCGGGCGTCTTGAAGATGCCGTGCGCGTCCAGCCCGTCAAACTGGAAGTCGCCGCGCGTCGGCTGCGTACAGCCCCACCAGCAGCCGCGCCACGGTGCTCTTGCCACAGCCGGATTCGCCGACCAGCGCCAGCGTCTTGCCTTTTTCAATCTCGAAACTCACGCCATCGACCGCCGCCAGAAACTGGCGCGGCTTGCGCTCCAGCACCCGGTTGAGCCAGGGCGGCGAGACATCGAAGGACATGGCCAGGTCGCGCGCCTGGACCAGGGGCTGCTTGCGGTCGGGTGCCGCGCTCATGCCACGCCTCCCGGACTTGGCCGTCGTCATGCAGCCAGCAGGCGGCCCGCGTGGCGCCGGCCGCCATCAGGTCCGGGCGCTCGCTGCGGCAGCGCTCGAAAACCTGCGGACAGCGCGGGTTGTAGGCGCAGCCCGCGGGAATGGCGTTCAGTCGCGGCATCGCGCCGTCAATCTGGTTCAAGCGTTCGCGGTCCTGGGTCATGTCGGGGATGGCGGCCATCAGGCCCGCCGTGTAGGGATGGGCCGGGCGGTTGATGACTTCGTGCACCGGGCCGATCTCGGCAATGCGCCCGGCGTACATCACGGCCACGCGGTCGCAGGTCTCGGCGATGACGCCCATGTCGTGGGTGATCAGCATGACGGCGGCGCCATGCTGGGTGCAGACCTTCTTGAGCAACCGATGATCTGCGCCTGGATCGACACGTCCAGCGCCGTGGTGGGCTCATCGGCCACGATCAGCTTGGGCTCGGCCGCCAGCGCCAGGGCAATCACCACGCGCTGGCGCATGCCACCCGAGAACTGGTGGGGATAGTGGTCGATGCGCTGCTCGGGCGCGGAGATCCCGGTGTCCTGCAGCAGGCTGATGGCGCGCGCGCGCGCCTCGGCCGCGCTCACGGGCAGGTGCGCCTGAATGGTTTCCACCAGTTGCTGCCCGACGGTGTAAGCGGGTTCAGCGAGGTCAGCGGGTCCTGGAAGATGGCGCCGATCTTGCGGCCGCGGATGTGGCGCATCGCCGCATGATCGAGGTTGTCGATGCGCTGGCCTTCCAGCAGGATCTGCCCGCTGGCCACCCGCCCGGGCGGCTCCAGCAGGCCGATGATGGCCGCGCCGGTCAGCGACTTGCCCGCGCCGGACTCGCCCACCACGCCGAGGATTTCGCCGGGCGCGATCTCGAAGGAAATGTCGTCGAGCGCGCGCAGCGTGCCGCGTCGGCCCGGGAATTCGACCACCAGATTTTTGACCTGCAAGAGACTCATCGTGTTGGGACCGTGGTTAGCGCAGGCGCGGGTTCAGCGCGTCGCGCAGCCAGTCGCCCAGCAGGTTGACCGACAGCGCGATCAGCACCAGCATCAGGCCGGGGAACACCGTGATCCACCATTCGCCGGAAAACAGATAATCGTTGCCGATGCGGATCAGCGTGCCCAGCGAGGGCGAAGTGGGCGGCGCGCCGACGCCCAGGAACGACAGGGTCGCCTCGGTGATGATGGCCGTGGCGACCTGGATGGTGGCCAGCACCAGCACCGGGCCCATCACGTTGGGCAGCACATGGCGGCGCATGATGCGCAGCGACGAGACGCCGGTCACGCGGGCCGCCTGCACATATTCCTTGTTGCGCTCCACCAGCGTGGAGCCGCGCACCGTGCGCGCGTACTGCACCCAGCCGGTGAGCGAGATGGAGAAAATCAGCACGCCAAACGCCAGCCCGTCGTCGGCATTGGGAAACAGGGCCCGCCCGACACCGGCGATCAGCAGAGCCACCAGGATCGCGGGGAAGGACAGCATCACGTCGCACAGGCGCATCAGCGCGGCGTCGATCCAGCCGCCCCGAAAACCCGCGAGCAGGCCCAGCGACACGCCCACCAGCACCGACAGGATGACCGACGCCACGCCGACCACCAGCGAAATCCGTGCGCCATAGATCACCGCGGACAGGATGTCGCGGCCCTGGTCGTCGGTGCCCAGCAGGTACTTGCGCGACCCGCCTTCACTCCACGACGGCGGCAGGCGCGCATCGCTGAGCTCCAGCGTGGTCAGGTCGAACGGATTGTGCGGCGCGACCCAGCCGGCAAACAGCGACGCAAACACGCAGACGAAGGCGATGAAGGCGGCGGCCATCGCCACCGGCGAGCTGCGAAAGCTGTGGCCGACATCGCTGTCCAGGAAACGCGCCACCCGCCCCATGGCCGGTGGTGTGGTTGATGTGCTCATCGATGCTGCTTACGGTTTGACCTTGATGAACCTCCACGGCATGCCGTTGTCGGCCACTGGACCACGTCGACGTTCTTCTTCGCACCCCAGTTCAGCGCCTGCTGATGCAGCGGCAGATGGCCGATGTCGTCCTGATGGATCTTGAAGGCTTCCTGGATCATCTCGTTGCGCTTCTTCTTGTCGGTTTCGGACGGATCGATCTTGGTGCAGTTCGTCAACTTTCGCATTGCTGTAGCGCCCAGGTTGAACTGGCCGGCGCCCGTCGTCCACGCAGGACATGATGGGATAGAGCACGTTGTGCGCGTCACACGTGCTGGCGTCCAGCCCAGCATGTAGAAGCTGGTGTCGCGGCGCAGGACTTGGGGAAATAGGTGCCCTTGGTTTCGGCCTCGAGGTTGATCTTCACGCCGATGCGCGACAGGTTGGCGGCCACCGCCTGGCAGATTCGCGGTCGTTGACGTAGCGGTCGTTCGGGCAGTTCATCTTGACCTCGAAGCCAGTGGGATAGCCGGCATCGGCCATCAGCTTCTTGGCAGCCTCGGCGTCATAAGGCAGGCGCTTGCCCAGATCCGCCGCGAAACCGTTGACCGGGGCGGCAACATCAGTGCGGTCGGTGTGGCGGCGCCGCGCATCACGGTCTTCTTGATGCCCTCGATGTCGATCGCCTGGTAGAACGCCTGGCGCACGCGCTTGTCCTTGAACGGGTTCTTGCCCTTCACGTTGGAGAACAGCAGTTCGTCGCGCTTCTGGTCCATGCCCAGGAAGATCACGCGCAGCTCCGGGCCCTGCAGCACCTTGAGCTTGGCGATGGCCTTGATGCGATCGACGTCCTGCACCGGCACCGGCTCCATCACGTCGATCTCGCCCGACAGCAGCGCCGCCACGCGGGTGGCGTCGTTGCCGATGGGCGTGAAGATCACCTCGTCCACGTTGCCTTCGATCTTGCCCCAGTAATTGCCATTGCGCGCGAAGGTGGTGCGCACGCTCGGCTGGCGCTCGCGCAGGCGGAACGGACCGGTGCCGTTGGCGCGGAACGAAGCGGCATTCTCGATGCCCTTGCGGCGGTCCACCGGCTTGGTGGCCTGGTTGGTCTCGCACCATTTCTTGCTCATCATGTGCCAGTCGTGGACAGCAATCGGGCAGGATGGGGAATGGCGCCTTGGTCACGAAATCGATCGTATGGTCGTTGATCTTGTTCATCTCCTTGATCTGGCCCACGTAGCTCTTCATGTCGGAGCCGTCGCCCGTGGCGCGCTCGTAGCTGAAGATCACGTCGTCGGCGGTGAACGGCGTGCCGTCGTGGAAAGTGACGCCCTTGCGCAGTTCAAACGCCACACGGTGGGCGCGGTCTGCTTCCACGGTGGCCAGCGCCGGCGCGAGCGTCAGGTCCTTGTCGCGGCTCACCAGCGGCTCATAGACATTGCCGATGACGGTCAGTTGCAGCGACTCGTTGAGCGAATGCGGGTCCATCGACAGCGCATCGCCCTGATTGGCGATCCGTGCCGTCTGCGCAGACGCCGACAGGCCAGTGGCTGAGAGACAGCGATGCACCCATCGCGGGCAGGGTCGTCTTGAAGTTCATGGGATCTCCTTGGTAAAAAAACAATGGTCAGGGCAGGATAAGGGCATGGCCTGCTCGACCAGGCTGGCGTGCAGCGCCGCGCCCAGCGGCAGGATCTCGTCGTTGAAATCATAGCGGCTGTTGTGCAGGAAGCAGCTGCCCTCGCCGCCCTGGCCGATGCGCAGGTAGGCGCCGGGCTTGACCTGCAGCATGAAGGAAAAATCCTCGGAGCCCATGCTGGGCTCCATGTCGCGCACCACATGGCCTTCGCCCACCAGGGTCTGCGCCACATCGGCGGCGAAAGCGGCCTCGGCGTCGGAATTGACGGTGGCCGGATACATGCGCTCGTAATGCACGGTGGCCGAGGCGCCAAAGCCCAGCGCCACCGCGCTGCACAGGTCGTGCAGGCGCTGCTCGACCAGGTCCTGCACCACGGGGTTGAACGTGCGCACCGTGCCGACCAGCGTGGCGCTTCCCGGAATGACGCTGAACGCGCCAAGATCGCCCGCCTGCATGGCGCACAGGCTGATGACGGCGCTGTCCAGGGGCTTGACGTTGCGCGACACGATGCTCTGCACCGCCGTGATGATGTGCGCGGCCACCAGCACCGGGTCCACCGCCAGGTAGGCGTGGGCGCCATGACCGCCGCGGCCGGTGATCTCGATCGTGAAGCGGTCGGCCGCGGCCATCATCGGCCCCGGGTTCACGCCGATCACGCCCGGGCGCATGGCGGGCCAGTTGTGCATGCCATAGACGGCCTTGACCGGGAAGCGCTCGAACAGGCCGTCCTCGATCATCGCGCGTGCGCCGGCATAGCCCTCTTCGCCCGGCTGGAAGATCAGCACGGCGGTGCCGTCGAAGTGGCGGGTTTCAGCCAGGTAGCGCGCCGCGCCGATCAGCATGGCCGTGTGTCCATCGTGGCCGCAGCCGTGCATCAGGCCGGCCTTGCCGGATTTCCAGGCAAAGTCGTTGTGCTCGGTCATGGGCAGCGCGTCCATGTCGGCGCGCAGGCCGATGGCCTGGGTCTGCCCGGCGGCATCGCGCAGCCATTGGCCGCGGTTGCCCCGGCCGTGGATAACGGCCACGACGCCGGTCTTGCCGATCCCGGTGTGAACTTCGTCCACGCCCGAGGCCTTGAGCGCTGCCGCCACGCGAGCGGCCGTATAGACCTCTTCAAATCCCAGCTCCGGGTGCGCATGCAGGTCGCGCCGGAACGCGGTGAGTTCGGGATGCAGTTCGGCAATGCGCGCAAACGCACGGCCATTGACACGGTATCGCGGTGCCAGCATCAATGCTCCGCCGCTCACGCGCAGGCGCGGGTCCACCACAAAGTACAGCAGATCGACCACCAGGTTGATGACCACGAAGATCAGCGCAATCAGGCACAGGTAGGCCGCCATGACCGGAATGTCGGCAAAGGTCACCGCCTGGATGAACAGCAGCCCCATGCCCGGCCACTGGAACACGGTCTCGGTGATGATGGCAAAGGCAATCAGGCCGCCGAGTTGCAGCCCGGTGATGGTCATCACCGGAACCAGCGTGTTCTTCAGCGCATGGCCGAAATGAATGGCGCGGTCAGACAGGCCGCGGGCGCGCGCGAACTTGATGTAGTCGGTGCGCAGCACTTCCAGCATCTCGGCCCGCACCAGGCGCATGATCAGCGTGAGCTGGAAAATCGCCAGCGTCACGGCCGGCAGCACCACATGGTGCCAGCCATCCGGCGTCAGCAAGCCGCTGCTCCACCAGCCCAGCTGAACCGTTTCGCCGCGACCGAAACTCGGAAACCAGCCCAGCCCCACCGAAAACACCAGGATCAGCAGGATGCCGATCAGGAAGGTGGGCAGCGACACCCCCAGCAGCGACAGCGTCATGAACGCCTGGCTCAGGAACGAGCCTCGCCGCAGGGCGGAGTACACGCCCATGGGAATGCCCAGCGCCAGCGCCAGCACGGCGGCCACAGTGGCCAGTTCCAGGGTGGCGGGAAAGCGCTCGGCAATCAGGCGCGACACCTTGGCGCCCTGGCGCAGGCTCAGGCCGAATTCACCTTGCGCGGCGTTGGACAGGAAGTGCCAGAACTGCACGAAAAAAGGCTGATCCAGCCCCAGATCGGAGCGCAGCGCCCGGATCTGCTCAGGCGTGGCATCCTGCCCGAGCAGGAAGACGACCGGATCGCCGACGTACTGAAACAGCAGGAAAGCGATGAACGCCACCGTGATCATGACGATCAGGGCCTGGATCAGGCGGCGCAGGACAAAGGCGAACATGTTTCCCGTGAAGAAGTGAGCCGCATGCTAGCAGAGCAAGGCGCGTGCCGCCCTTGGGGTTTCCTTGGGGTGGAGGCGCCAAAGCGCCGCCGGCATCACCTGCAGCCGAAAAAAAGGCCCTTTCGGGCCTTTTCCCTGGTGATGGCCGCTTTATTTCACCATGATGATGCGCCAGTCGAGGCGGTTGTCAGCGCGGTGGACCACATCGATGTTCTTCTTCATGGCCCAGGGAACGATCTGGTTGTGCAATGGCAGGTGCGACACCTCTTCATTGCTCTTCTACAACGCCTATGTCAACAAGGACGTGCGCAACTTCAGGTCGGTTTCCTTCTTCGTGCGTTCGATCAAAGCGTCAATCTGCGGATTGCTGAAACGGCCCACGTTGTAGTTTCCGTCACCGCCTGCGCCGACGGTGCGGACCAGCGATTGCAACGAATACAGCGCATCAAAGGTTGGCACCCCCCAGCCCAGCATGTAGATGCTGGCCTCAAACCGCTGGATCATCGGGAAATAGGTCACCAGCGGCAGCGTGCGCAGCTTGGCCTTGACGCCGACCTTCGCCCACATCGCGGTGACGGCCTGGCAGATTTCCTCGTCGTTGATGTAGCGGTTGTTCGGGCAGGCAAAGTCCACCTCGAAGCCTTGGGGATAGCCCGCCTCGGCCAGCAGCTTCTTGGAGGCCTCAGGGTCATAGGCAAAGCGCTTGTCAACGCCCTTGGTCCAGCCGTTGACCTGCGGCGCCACCAGCGCACCGGTTGGCTGGCTCAGGCCGCGCATGGTCACCCGGTTGATGCTGGCGATGTCGATGGCCTGGTACAGGGCCTTGCGCACGCGCTGGTCTTTCAGCGGGTTCTTGCCCTTGATGTTGGAACCCGGCAGTTCCTCACGATACTGGTCCATGCCAAAGAAGATCGTGCGGTTTTCGACGCCATCGATCACCTTGAGGCTGGCATTGGTTCGCATGCGGCCGAGATCCTGCAGGCTCGGGTCGAGCACGAAGTCCAGCTCACCCGACAACAGCGCCGCCACACGCGTGGCTTCTGACTTGATGGGCGTGTAGATGATTTCGGTCACGTTGGTCTTGGCGCTGCTCCAGCCCCACCACAGCGGGTTTTTCACCAGCACCAGCTTCTGGTCGGGCTGCCATTCCTTGACCATGTAAGGGCCGCTGCCCATGGCGTTGCGGTGCGCATAGCTTTCGTCCTTGGTGCGGATGTCCTTGGGTTCGACCGACTTGTTCTTCTCCGCCCAGGCCTTGCTCATGATGCGCAGTTCGGTCAGCTGGTTGAGCAGCACCGGATTCGGGCCCTTCATGATCATGTCCACGGTGGTGTCGTTGACCTTCACCGCCTTGTCGATGCCCTGGGTGTAGACCGCATAGTTGGAGGTCTTGGCCATCGCACGCATGATCGAGTACACCACGTCGTCGGCGGTGAGCGGCGAGCCATCGCTGAACTTGACACCGGGGCGCAGGACAAAGCGCATCTGGGTCGGCGAAACCTGATTCCAGCTGATGGCCAGCTCCCTTCGGGCTTAAGGTGGGGCTGATGTAGTACACCAGGGACTCGTAAATGGCAGCGTGCACGCCGTTGCCCAGGGCGTTGTTCTGCGAATGGATGTCCAGCGTCGGGATGTCACTGGCGCTTGACCATTTGAAAGGCGCTGCATGCGCGGGCGCCACCGCCAAGGTGGCAACCAAGGCGGCAGACAGGAAGGCAAGTTTGGTATTCATGAAAATCCTGGATGTATGGATGATTGATGATAGGGCGGATGGCTACCGACTGAAACAGGGAAAGCCCCAAGGCGCACTACCGCGCCCGCAGATTTTAACAACGCAGATTCCCGCGGCAGCGCGGCGATCCCGGCCCCTGCATCGGTTGCGGCAGAGCTTCAATTCGCTCACTGCTGACCCGCTCCCGGGAGGACCTGCACATTCGGAGGTGCGCACATCGGGCGCCCATGAAAAAAGCCGCCAACCCGAAGGCTGGCGGCTTTTAGACCATCGTGTTCACAGCTGGCACAAGGCCAGCGCGTGATCAGAAGGAGTGCTTGACACCGAAGTCCAGACCGAAGGTGTTGCCACCGACGCCAGGGTTGATGCCCATGGAGTACACGCCACCTGGGATGAGGGTTGCACCAGCAGCAGACTTCACACCCGTAGCGTTGTTGGTGATGTACGAACCCGTGGTGTACAGCGCGGTGCGCTTGGACAGGTTGTAGACATAACCAATGGCGTACTGTTGGCCGTCCAGCAGGTCATACGAGGCAGTGCCGTAGGTGAACGGAGCCCTTCAGCTCGCCGGCACCCAGAGGCATCGAGGCACCGATCATGTAGGTGCGGACGTCGATGTTGTTGTTACCCGTCAGCGCTGCGGTAGCTGGGCTGAGGTCGCCCGATTCCCAGTTCGCCAGGCCCATCAGCTTGAACGCGCCGAAGTTCCACGACGCACCGATGTTCATGACGTTGTACTGCTGCGAGGCGCAAAGGTGGTGGCACCCCAACCGAAGGCGACGTCCACGGGACCGGCGGCATAGCCGACGCGGATGCTGCCGACATTGCCGTCATTCTTGTTCGGGTTGTTGGTGCCGTTGGCCAGCTTGTTGTTGTTTTCACCCATGGCGTACATGGCCTGGCCGTAGAAGCCAGCGATGTTGGGCATGAAGTAGCCGATGCTGTTGGAAGCACGAACGCCGCCCGAAGTGGTGTTCAGGTTACCACCAGCAATCACGCCCAGGCCCTTGAGGGTGAAGTTGGACACAGCGCCGACACCGTTGGTGCCGAACGGATCGAAGATCGTGGTGTTCCAGAAATACGGAACATAGTCACGGCCCAGACGCATTTCACCCCAGCCGCCAGCCAGGCTGACGGTGGAGCGGCGGTTGAAGGTCAGGCCTTGCGAACCGGTGGGGGCAGAGGCCGTGCCTGCGACCTGGTTGTTGGTGCTGGAGGCGCTGCCGGTGCCGTTGTCGTTGTTCACGCCGGCTTCGAGCCAGAAGCTGGCATTCAGGCCGCCACCGAGGTCTTCGGTGCCACGGAAGCCGATACGGCTGCTGTTGTAGCCGGAGTTGGTCAGACTCCAGGCGCTACCACCACCAGCGCCATTCACGGTGTCAGCGTCGTTGTAACGAATGGTGGCGTCAACCACGCCGAACAGCGTGACGGAGGATTGGGCCATTGCGGCGCCAGAAGCGGCGGCCAGCACAGCCAGTGCGATCAGTGATTTTTTCATTGCGAGGTTCTCCAAGGTTAAACAGAGGGCTCCGGATCGTTGGGTCACTTGGATGCAAGCATCCAGCGTTCCCGCCGGTTCCCCGGGCCAACCTCCTTTTGGGAAGTTGTTGCAATTGCACCAGAGGACGGCCGGTTTCGCAAAGGATTTGCCCCTGATATTTGCTTTTCGTTGCAGACATGCAACAAATTGAGTCTCAGGCGTGGATGGGGAGCCACAAAAGGCCAGAAAGCCCCGCCACGGCCCGGTGGCAAAATGAACTATGCCACCCCATTTTTCCACCACGAAACCCGCCTTGGACACCCTGATTGCCGCCGCCGACAGCGCCCTGCGCACGCTGTTTGTGCCACCCCACGCGTCGCGCCCCTGCCCCACCCTGCCCGGTGAGGCCAGCAGCCTGAGCCCTGCGCAGGCCCGTGAGGCGGGCGCGCTGATGCGGGTCAACCATGTCGGCGAGATCTGTGCACAGGCGCTGTATGCCTCGCAGGCCCTGGCCACGCGCAACCCCGTGCTGCGCGCTCATTTCGAAGCGGCCGCGAGCGAGGAAACCGACCACCTGGCCTGGACCCAGGCCCGGCTGGACGAACTTGGCGCTCGACGCTCGCTGCTCAATCCGCTCTGGTACGCCGGCGCTTTCGGCATCGGGCTTCTGGCGGGCAAACTGGGCGGAGACCGCCTGAGCCTGGGTTTCGTGGTGGAGACCGAGCGCCAGGTCGAGGCCCACCTGGCCAGCCACATGGACCGCCTGCCCGCAGGCGACCACGCCTCTCGCGCCATCGTGGCGCAAATGCGCGACGACGAAGCCCGCCACGCCGACGAAGCCCTGGCCGCGGGCGCCATGGGCTTGCCCGGTCCGGTCCGGCAGCTGATGCGCGCCGCGGCGAAGGTGATGACCGCCACCGCGCACCGGCTTTGAGCCGGGCGCCACCCATGCGGCGCGGGCAAAGCGCGTTCGATCACCAGGAAACTCCCGAATCAATAGCGAGCTATGTCCATTTGACGCTGGACAAAGGGCGATTCAGGCTTCAATCAAGTCAAAACCGGTGGTGATGGCAGCCGTCTTGCCGAGCATGATGCTGGCCGAGCAGTATTTTTCGTGGCTCATGGCGATGGCGCGCTCGACGGCCGCTGCCGGAATACCCTTGCCGGTCACGGTGAACTGCATGTGGATCCTGGTGAACACCTTCGGGTCCACGTCGGCCCGCTCACTGGTGAGCCTGACACTGCAGCCGCGCACGTCATGGCGGCCGCGTTTGAGGATCAGCACCACGTCGTAGGCCGTGCAGCCACCGGTGCCGGCCAGCACGGCTTCCATGGGGCGTGGCGCCAGGTTCTGTCCGCCATTTTCCGGCTTGGCCGAGTCGGGCGCCCCGTCCATGGCCAGGATGTGGCCGCTACCGGTTTCGGCCACAAAACCCATGCCCGAGCGCGTGCCGCTTGCGCCCGTCCAGCTGACTGTGCATTCCATCGCCTGACTCCCTCTGTGTGGTTCAAAAACACCTGACCTGGGAAAGTTCGGCCCCGTAGGCCCACTTTGTCGCAAGTTGAGACACATCACCCTGGTGCGTTGCAGCAAATTATCGCTACACTGAAGCCTTGCAAGGCAAAATCCTTGCGCTGATTGTCTCCTCCACCCCTCCGAAAAAGGTGGATTGGCCCCGGACCGCAAGGTTCGGGGCTTTTTTCTTGCCCCTATCATTGCGGCCGAGGGAAATCCATGAAGACCGCACCATCCAAAGCCCCCAAGCCTCTCAAGCCCGCCGACTACCTGAAGAAAATCCTGACTGCCCGCGTCTACGACGTGGCGGTCGAGTCCGCGCTGGAGCCGGCCAAAAACCTGAGCCGCCGCCTGCACAACCGGGTGTTGCTCAAGCGCGAGGATCAGCAAGCGGTGTTCAGCTTCAAGCTGCGCGGCGCCTACAACAAGATGGCGCACCTGCCACCGGAGCAACTGGCCAAAGGGGTGATCTGCGCCTCGGCCGGCAACCATGCCCAGGGCGTGGCCCTTGGCGCACACAAGCTGGGTTGCCGCGCGGTGATCGTGATGCCCACCACCACGCCCCATCTGAAGGTTGACGCGGTCAGGGCCCTGGGCGGTGAAGTGGTGCTGTTTGGCGACAGCTATTCCGACGCCTACACCCATGCGGTGGCGCTTGAAAAGAAGGAAGGCCTGACTTTCGTCCACCCCTTCGACGACCCTGATGTGATCGCCGGCCAGGGCACCATCGCCATGGAAATGTTGCGCCAGGTGCAGACGCTGGGCGGGCATGGCGGCGCGCAGCTCGATGCGGTGTTCGTGGCCATCGGTGGCGGCGGACTGGTGTCGGGCGTGGCCAACTACATCAAGGCGGTGGACCCGCGCATCCGCGTCATCGGCGTGCAGATGAACGACTCGGATGCCATGATCCAGTCGGTTGCCGCGAAAAAGCGCGTGACACTCTCCGATGTGGGCCTGTTTTCAGACGGCACCGCGGTCAAGCTGGTGGGCGAGGAAACCTTTCGCATTGCACGCGGCCTGGTGGACGAATTCATGACCGTGGACACCGATGCCGTGTGCGCCGCGATCAAGGACATCTTTGTCGACACCCGCAGCATCGTGGAGCCTGCGGGGGCGCTGGCGGTGGCGGCCATCAAGCAGTACGTCGCGTTGCACAAGACCCGGGGCGAAACCTATGCGGCCATCCTGTGCGGCGCCAACATGAACTTCGACCGCCTGCGCTTTGTCGCCGAGCGCGCCGAGGTGGGCGAAGAGCGCGAGGCCCTGCTGGCGGTGACGATTCCCGAGGAGCGCGGCAGCTTCCGGCGCTTTTGCGAACTCATCGGCACGCTGCCCGGCGGGCCGCGCAATGTGACCGAATTCAACTACCGGATCAGTGACGCAGCCAAGGCGCACGTCTTCGTCGGCCTGACCACGCAGGGCAAGGGCGAGAGCGCCAGGATCGCCGCCAATTTCACCCGCCATGGCTTCGACGCGCTGGACCTCACGCACGACGACCTGGCCCAGGAACACATCCGCCACATGGTCGGCGGCCACTCGGCGCTGGCACAGGACGAGCGGCTGATGCGCTTCGTCTTTCCGGAGCGGCCAGGCGCACTGATGAAGTTCCTGAGCCTGATGCGTCCGGGATGGAACATCAGCCTGTTTCACTATCGCAACCAGGGTGCCGACTACGGCCGCATTCTGGTGGGTCTGCAGGTGCCCAAGGCCGATGACAAGGCCTTTACCGGGTTTCTCGAGACGCTGGGCTACCCCTACGTGGAAGAAACCCGCAATCCGGTGTACCGCATGTTTCTGCAGCGCTGACGCCGGGACTTTGCCCTGATTCATCTGGATACAACACTGCGAAAACCATCCACTAGAATCCGCCACATGTCCCTATTCAGCTGGCTCAAAAACACGCCGCAAACGCCACGCGGCCGCGCCGGCAGCGCTCAGAATCCGGCCAACCTGAAGGCCGGCGCAGCCCAGACGACGCAGGAGGCGGTGGAGGCCGCTGAACGCCGAAAGGACGACCGCTCGCGGATGCGCGAACTGCTTTACAACGTGGTGCGCGAGACCATGGTTCGCGTTGGCGTGCTCTCCAGCAGCTTCAAGTTCAAGGTGCTTGCCACGGACTCGAAAGGCCGGAAATTCATCGTGATGATGGATCTGTCCAGTGACTTCGGCGGCGAGATCTCGAAGTTGGCGGAGATCGAGGCGATGATCCGTCAATCGGCCAGCAACCGCTACAGCATCGTCGTCTCGTCGGTCTACTGGCGCGCCGAAGATCCTGCGGTGACGCGCAAAACCGGCGACGTCCACGCTGGGGAGATTTACCGGGCCACGCTGCCGGCTGCATCCGCCGGGGCCGCCGCCACGCCGATGCCCGCAGTGGCAAAGGCACGGATTGAACCGGTTCTGGCTCACGAAGTCGTGGCCCTGAAACAGGCGCTGGGCAGTGCCGCCGCAAAGACTGCAGCGCCGGCAGGCGCGGGCAACAGGGCGCAAAAGGCGCCCATCATGCTGACCGGCTATGAAAACACCGAGATCATCGAGTCCGAATTTCCTGCACACGAAATAGCCGAAACCGAAATCCTCGATGACGAGCCGCGGGAACCGGCGCTGGGTCCGACGCAGTACGGCGAATTGCGCTGAGTTCCATCGTGCGGTTCCCGATGCCGCTCCGTAGCCGGCGACCGGCCAGCAACTTATTTCTTGAGTGGCGGCAGTTCGAGCACCAAGGTCGTCTCAGCCTCGGCGCCAGGTCCCAGCCGGGCCTTGCGCGGCTCGACAGCCTGCAGCACGAAGCCCTCGTCAATCTTGCTGCCCACCCGGTAGGGTCTGCCAGGCTTGCCGTCGACGGCAATCAGGGCGGCGCCCTGGCTGGATCGATCCGCAACGACACCCAGGAGTACGAAGCGACTGGCCACGCCCGGCGCCGGCGCGACGGCGGCGGCCACCGGCGATGCCCCCAGCAGACGCCCGACGGCAGCCGGGTCGACCGCGGCCTCGGCGGCAAGCGTGACGGGCGGCGGCACCATCACGGCCGGCTTCAACGGACCCGCCAGCCGCAAAGCCCACCAGGTGGCACTTGCCGCGGCCAGGAACCAGATCGCCAGCGTGCCTGCACGGGGCCACCACCTGTTTTGCAAGTTTGTCAGCATTGAATGATTATGATTGAAGAGAACTTCCGGTAAACAGGCCCCGCCCCATGACCCATCGCACCCCAATTTTCAGCCGCAGCAACCCAGCCCGCCTCGTCGCGCGAGGCTTCACCCTCATCGAACTGATGGTGGTGCTGGTCATCATCGGCGTCCTCGCGGCACTGATCGTCCCCAACGTCCTGGACCGCGCCGACGATGCCCGGGCCACGGCGGCTCGCACCGACGTCACCAATGTGATGCAGGCGCTCAAGCTGTACAAGCTCGACAACCAGCGCTTCCCCACCGCCGAGCAGGGCCTGCAGGCCTTGGTGGCAAAGCCCACGGTCAGCCCGGTTCCGTCCAACTGGAAGCCCTATCTGGAAAAACTTCCCAACGACCCATGGGGGCGCCCCTACCAGTACCTCAACCCCGGCGTGAAAGGCGAGATTGACGTAATGTCGTTCGGCGCCGACGGGCAGGCCGGTGGCGAGGGCAAGGATGCGGACATTGGCAGTTGGCAGTAAGCAGGCCCCCACGCTTGCCACTTCGTGTGCGGCGCTTCCCCCCGAGGGGGCGCGTCTTGCTTGGGGCGGCCCTGCGCTGCGCCGTCCGGTCGCCGCGCGGGCAACTTCGTCAGCGAAGGGCTTCACCCTGCTGGAGTTGCTGGTGGTGGTGGCGATCATCGCCATTGGCACCGCCGGTGTGAGCCTTGCACTGCGGGATGCCACGTCCAGCACACTGGAGCGCGAAGCGCAAAGGCTGGCCGCGCTGCTGGAGTCGGGCCGCGCCCAGTCCAGAGCCATGGGGGTTCCCGTGCAATGGCGCGTGACGTCCGAAGGTTTTGCGTTCGAAGGCGTGCCCGACAATTCACTTCCCACCCGGTGGCTGAGTCCCGACACTGCCGCGCGCGCCGGAAACCCGTTGCAGCTGGGCCCGGAACCGATGATCGACCCGCAGGTCGTGATCCTGACCAGCGCCAGCGAGCCCGACCGTGTCCTGCGCGTCGCCACGGACGGACTGCGCCCCTTTTCAGTCCAGACCGGGGAAACGCCGTGAGCTCCGCCCGTCCGGCTGGCGGGTTCACATTGATCGAGGTGCTGGTGGCGCTGGGCATCGTCGCGATCGCGCTTACCGCCGGCCTGAAGGCGACCACGGCACTGACGTACAACGCCATGCGCCAGTCCGATATTCTGCTGGCCCACATCTGCGCTGAAAACGAGCTGATCAAGGCACGGCTTTCACGACAGATGCCGGGGGTCGGTGACAGCAGCCAGACCTGCGAGCAGGCCGGTCGCAACTTCTCGGTCAACGTCTCGGTTCGCCCCACGCCAAACCCGTCCTTCCGACGGGTCGATGCCCTGGTCAGCGACGGCGACCTGCCGGTCCTCAATCTGACGACCGTCATCGGCCGTTATTGACGGTGTGCCCGGGACGTGAATTGATGCCATGCGCCTGAACCCACTTCACAGCCGCGGCTTCACCCTGATCGAATTGCTCGTGGCGATCGCGGTCATGGCATTGATGGCGATCCTGAGCTGGCGCGGTCTTGATGGCATGAGCCGCGCCCAGACGCAGACCCAGGCGCGCGCCGATGAAGTCCTGGTCTTGCAGGCCGGGCTGGGGCAATGGAGGGCCGACCTGGACGCGATGGCGGAAAGCCCCCAGATCAGCAGCCTGGATTGGGACGGCCGCGTGCTGCGCATCACACGGCGCGGCAGCACGCGGGTGGACGAGGGGCTCAGGGTCGTGGCCTGGACCCGCCGTACCGGCGCGGGCAGCACCTGGTTGCGCTGGCAGTCGCCGGCACTGACCACCCTGGGTGACTGGCAGTCCAGCTGGTCCCAGGCGGAGCGCTGGGCACAGAACCCGGGAGACGAGGACAAGAAGCGCGAGGTGTCGATCGTCCCGCTGGACGACTGGCAACTGTTCTACTTCCGCGGCGGCGCCTGGAGCAACCCGCTGTCCAGCGACGGACCGACCGCAGCGGCGAAGACTGCCATTCCGGAGGGTGTGCGCATCGTCTTGACCCTTTCGCCAGGGCAGGCCTTGAGCGGCCGGCTCACGCTCGACTGGATACGCCCCTCCGTCGGAGGTGGCAAGTCATGACGCGCCAGAAGGGCGCGGCCCTGCTGGCCGCCATGCTCACCGTGACCCTGGTGGCGACGATGGCCGCCGCTGCCCTGTGGCAGCAATGGCGAAGCGTCGAGGTAGAGGCCGCCGAGCGCTCGCGTGTGCAATCGACGTGGCTCCTGACGGGGGCGCTTGACTGGGCCCGCCTGATCCTGCGGGAGGATGCGCGCAGTGGCGGCGCCGACCATCTTGCGGAACCCTGGGCGGTCCCGCTGCAGGAGGCTCGGCTGGCCACGTTCCTGTCGATGGATGTCAGCAACGCGGATGCTGACCGCGATGCCTTCCTCTCAGGCCAGATTTCCGACCTGCAGGCGCGCATGAATGTCATGAACCTGATTGACGAGGACAAGATTTCAGTGCCCGGCAAGCTGGCCTTTGGCAGGCTCTTTGAACAGCTCGGTTTGCCACCCGAGCAAGTCAACGTCCTGGCGGACCAGTTGCTTGCGGCCAAAAAGGGGGCCAGGAGCGACGGCACCGGGAACCCCCAGGCCCCGTTGATGCCGCAAAGGATCGAGCAGCTGGTCTGGCTGGGCCTGCCTGCGGCTTCCCTGAGCGCGCTCAAGCCCTACATCACCTTGCTGCCCGAGCGCACGCAGATCAACCTCAATACGGCCAGCGCCGAGGTCCTGCAGGCCAGCGTGACAGGACTCGACCCGGCCGAAGCGAAGCGCCTGGTGGCCGCGCGCGAAACGGCCCACTTTTCGACGATTGCCGACGCCGGCCAGCGCTCTGCAGCGGTCAGGGAGGCGTCCAGTAGCGGCCAGCTTTCAGTGAGTTCAAGGTTTTTCGAGGTGCGTGGCCGGATTCGCCTGGACCAGGCGGTTGTCGAGGAGCGCTCGGTGGTCCAGCGTGATGGCCTGAATGTGCGCACGCTCTGGCGTGATCACGACACAACGCCCGCGCCCGCCGCTACACCGCCAGGCTGAACCGCAGGCGCGGCGCACCTCTCTACAATGCGCGCTACACCCCCATGAGCACCTTGATCATCTCCCTTCCCCTGTCCGCCGGGGATGACACGACCCGCTATGAGCATGTGCTCACGCCCGACGGTCAAACGGCGGCCGCGCACGCGGTTGCCGGCGCACGCCTGCTGCCGGACGCGGGCCGGGGCACCGATGAGATCGTGGCCGTGGTTCCTGCGCAAGCCACCTCGTGGCACAAAGTGGCGCTGCCCAAGGGGGTGGGACCGCGATCGCCGCGTCTGCGGGCAGTCCTGCAAAGCATTCTGGAAGAACGGCTGCTGGACGAAGCCGAAGACCTTCACCTCGCGATTGAGCCCGGTGTTTCCGCCGGGCAACCCGCCTGGGTCACCGTGTGTGACAAGACCTGGCTGCGTCAGCACCTGCAACTGCTGGAGGCCGCAGGGCGCCCGGTCACGCGCATCGTGCCGGAATTCAGCCCGCACACCGACCCGTTGCGCCTGCAAGTCCTGGACGAGGCCGGACAGCCCCAATTGGTGATGTCGGGCCAGGGTGTGGAAGGTGGCGTGGAAAGGCTGCCCCTGACGCCCGGCGCACTGGCATTTGCCCTGAGCGGGGCAGACCTGCCGGCCCAGAGCGAAGTCCTGGCCGAGCCCGCCCTGGCGGAGAAGGCGGAGGAAGTGCTGCAGACCAAGGTGGAGTTACAGCAACGCCCGCAACGCCTGGTGCGCGCCGCACAGACATCCTGGGACATGGCCCAGTTCGACCTGGCCAGCACCGGCCGTACCCGCACGCTCAAGCGTGCGGCCGCTGTGACCCAGGCTTTTCGTCATGCACCGCAGTGGCGTGCAGCGCGATGGGGCGTCGGCATGTTGCTGGCCGCCAACCTGGCCGGGCTCAACGCTCTGGCCTGGAAAGAACAGGCTGCCTGGCAGAGCAAGCGAAGCGACATCCAGAACACCCTGACCCGGACTTTCCCGGGCGTCAAGGTGGTGGTGGACGCGCCGGTCCAGATGGCGCGCGAGGTGGCCGCCCTGCGCCAGGCGACTGGCGCACCGTCCAGCCGCGATCTGGAGGCGATCCTGGGTGCCATGGGCGCGGCGCTTCCTGCGGGGAAAACGGTCACGGCCATTGAGTTTTCTGCGGGAGAGGCCCGACTGAAGGGACTGGCCCTGAACCCGGCAGAAGCCGCCAGCGTGACGGCCAAGCTCAAGACGCTGGGTTACGCCGCCCGCACCGAAGGTGACAGCCTGTTGATCAAACCGGAGCCCGGAAGATGACACTCTCCAGCATGACCTCGGCTGTGCGGGCGCGCTGGCAGGACTTGCGGCCACGCGAAAAGTCCCTTGTGACCACGGCCATGACACTGGTGTTGCTGGCCCTGGTCTGGTGGGTCGGAATTTCACCGGCACTGAAAGTCCTGCGACAGGCCGGCGCGCAACAGCGCAGCCTGGATGCGCAATGGCAGCAGATGCAGGGCCTGGCCGCGGAAGCCGGGGTGCTCCAGTCGCGTCCGCGCATCAAGTACGACGACGCCGTGGCGGCGCTGGAGACCTCGGTCAAGCAGGGCCTGGGGCCTGGCGCCCAGCTCACGGTCTCCGGCGAGCGTGCCACGGTGACGCTCAAGAACGTGCCGGCGGGCGCATTGGCGCAATGGTTGACGCAGGCGCGGGCGAATGCCCGGGCGCTTCCCACCGAAGCGCGGCTGGTGCGCAGCGCTGCCGCAGCCGGCACCTCCGGGGCCGCGTGGGACGGCTCGCTGGTGCTGAATCTGCCCCCGCGCTGAGGCTCAGGCGAGCACGTTGCCGCGGACGCACACACCATGCCAAGCCCCCCCGCGAGGACCTCCCACCAGCGCACGAGCCGGCCGCCCTGGTCCTGGGCCGGTGCGGGCGCCCTTCTAGGGCTGGTCATGGTCGTCCTGTTGCAGGCACCGGCCAGCTGGCTCGCATCGGCGATCCAACAGGCCACGGCCGGAAAAGTGGTGCTGGCCGAACCGCGCGGCACCGTCTGGAAGGGATCGGCGCGATTGCTGCTGTCGGGCGGTACGGGCAGTCGCGACCTGTCGGCCTTGCCTGACCGCTTGAACTGGAAGATCCGCCCGACCTGGACCGGACTGTCAATTCAGCTGGGCGCCGATTGCTGCACCCCCGAACCCTTGGCGATGGTCGTTTCGCCACGATGGGGGGGCGCCAGGTTGCAGCTGCTGGACAGCACCGCCACGCCGCCAAAGCCGATGGTCTGGCCCGCCGCGCTGCTGGCCGGACTCGGCGCGCCATGGAACACGCTACAGGTTGAAGGCCAGCTTAGCCTGGTCACCCAGGGGCTTTCAGTAGAATGGGTCGAAGGACGCTTGTCGGTGGCCGGTCGTGCCGAGCTGCTGGCAACCGGCATGTCGTCGCGTCTGTCCACGATCAAACCCATGGGCAGTTACCGTATCACCCTTGACGGAGGCAACACGGCCACGCTGGAAGTCACCACGCTCGAAGGCAGCCTGCAACTGGCCGGCACTGGCCAATGGGTTGGTTCGCGCCTGCGCTTTGAAGGCGTTGCCAGCGCCGCGCCCGAGCGGGAAGCGGCGCTGTCGAACCTGTTGAACATCCTTGGTCGGCGCACCGGCGCACGTTCCATCATCACCGTGGGCTGAACGGCATGACGACTTGCATCGCTGCGCGCGCCCACTGACCGCTCCATGAAATTTCAGACCATGTCCCCTGCCCGCCCAGCCCGAATGGCACTCAACAGCATCGCTCTGGGCGTCCTGCTGCTGGTGGGCAGTGCCCAACTCAACGCACAGGATGGCGCGGTCCGGCGGGGCGAGCCGATCACCCTCAATTTCAACGGCGCCGAGATCGAGGCCGTGGCCCGCACGCTGGCCACGCTTTCGGGTCGTAACGTGGTGGTGGACCCGCGCGTGAAAGGCACGATCACCCTGGTCACCGAACGTCCGGTGACACCGGCCGCCGCCTGGGGCCAGTTTCTGGCCACACTGCGCCTGCAGGGATTTACCGTGGTGGAGTCCGCCGGACTCTACAAAGTCGTGCCAGAAGCCGACGCCAAACTGCAGGCCGACTCGGTGTCGACCAGCACCCCCGCCGCGACGGGCGGCCAGATCGTCACGCAGATCTTCAGGCTCAACTACGAGACGGCCAACAACCTGGTGCCGGTGCTGCGGCCCCTGATCAGTCCGAACAACACCATCAACGTGAACCCCGGCAACAACTCGCTGGTGATCACGGACTACGCCGACAACCTGCAGCGCATGGCGCGGATCATTGCCGTGATGGACGTGGCCAACGCCACCGATGTGGAGATCATCCGCCTGAAGCACGCCATTGCCACCGACCTGGTGCCGCTGGTCAACCGCCTGATCGAATCAGGCAGCACGGCGCCGGCGGCAGGCCAGGGGCAGGCGGACACCTCATTCAAGACCACGCTGGTGGCCGAACCCCGCAGCAACTCGCTGATCCTGCGCACCGCCAACCCGGCGCGCATGACGCTGGTCAAGTCGCTGATCGAGCGCCTGGACCAGCCCGATGGCGGCCAGGGTGGCGTGGCTTCGGCCACCGGCAACATCCATGTCGTCTACCTCAAGAATGCCGATGCCACCAAGCTGGCCGTCACCCTGCGCGCCGCTATGTCTGGCGAGGCGCGCAGCAGTGCCACGACCCCCGTCACGAGCGGCGCCGGCGCCGCCCCCGGCACAGCGGCCAGCACCGCCGCCAGCCAGCCGTCGACTGGCGGACAGATTCAGGCCGACGCCGCCACCAATTCACTGATCATTACCGCCCCCGAGCCGCAATACCGCCAGATGCGGGCCGTCATTGACAAGCTCGATTCGCGACGCGCCCAGGTGTTCATCGAAAGCCTGATCGCCGAGGTCAACGCCGACAAGTCGGCCGAATTGAGCGTGCAGTGGCAAGGCCCGATCGGCGAGGCTGGCAGTTCGGTCCTGGGTTTCCTGGGCACCAACTTCTTTGCCGGTACCAAGAACATCATCAACCTCGGCCAGGCCGCCGCCACAGACCCCTCCAGCGTAAAACCAGGCCAGGGCCTGAACATTGCGGCCGCCAGGAAATTCAACGGCGTCTATGTGCTGGGTTTCCTGGCCAACTTCCTGCAGACCAACGCTGACGGCAACATCCTGTCCACGCCCAACCTGGTGACGCTGGACAACGAGGAGGCCAAGATCGTCATTGGCAAGAACGTGCCCTTCCTGACCGGTTCGTTTTCCAACACAGGCAGCTCCGGCGGCGCGGTCAATCCGTTCCAGACCGTCGAACGCAAGGACGTCGGCCTGACCCTGCGCGTGAAGCCGCAGATCAGCGAGAACGGCACCATCAAGATGGTGATCTACCAGGAGGTCAGCAGCATCGCGCCGGAGTCCGTGCTGTCCAAGGAGGGACTGATCACCAACAAGCGTGCCATCGAGACCAGCGTGCTCGTCGAAGACGGCGGCATCATCGTGCTGGGTGGCCTGATGGAAGACACTTATTCGTCCAACGTGGACAAAATACCGCTCCTGGGTGACCTGCCTGTGCTCGGCAACCTTTTCAGGAGCCAGTCGCGCAGCCGCAAGAAGACCAACCTGATGGTGTTCCTGCGCCCCGTGGTGTTGCGCGATGCGTTGTCCTCGGAAGACTTCACGATCAACCGCTACGACCTGATGCGCGGGGTCCAGCAGGAGGCCCAACCCCAGTCCAGCGTCATGGTGCCGGTCAACGACGCGGCGGTGTTGCCGCCCGTGCGCCCCGGCACGCCCCCTGCGTCCCTGGTTGCACCCACCACGCCGATGTTCATCAGCCCCGGCCTGGCACCCGCGGTGACTCGCTGAACCGGCCAACAATGCGCCACCCCCTGCCCTACGCATTTGCCCGGACCAACCAGCTGCTGCTGGAAGACGACGGCCACAACCTGACACTCTGGCATCACGGACAACCCGACCACAGCGCCATCGGCGAAGTGATGCGCAAGTTTTCTGCCAGTGATGGCCCCCTGACGCTGGAACGCATCGATGCGGCCGTGCTGGCACAGCGCATCAGCGCCGCGTATGCCAAAGGCGAGTCGAGCGCGGCCGCCGTGGTCAGCGAGGTGGAGAGCGACGCCGATCTCACGCGCATGATGCAGGAGCTGCCTGCCGTCGAAGACCTGCTGGAAAACAACGACGATGCGCCCATCATCCGCATGCTCAATGCGCTGCTGACCCAGGCCGCGCGCGACGGTGCCAGCGACATCCACATCGAGCCCTACGAGCGCACCTCCAGCGTGCGCTTCCGGGTGGACGGCACGCTGCGCGAGGTGGTGCAGCCCAACCGCGCCCTGCACGCGGCGCTGATCTCGCGCCTGAAGATCATGGCCGACCTGGACATCGCCGAGAAGCGCCTGCCACAGGACGGACGCATCTCGCTGCGCATCGGCACCCGGGCGGTCGACGTGCGCGTCTCGACGCTGCCCAGCGCCCATGGTGAGCGGGCCGTGCTGCGCCTGCTGGACAAGTCCGAGAGCCAGCTGAGCCTGGAGTCCGTGGGCATGCAAGGGGACGTGCTCAAGCGCTTCGAGCATCTGGTGACCCAGCCGCACGGCATCATCCTGGTGACCGGGCCGACCGGCTCCGGCAAGACCACCACGCTGTACGCGGCACTGCAGCGGCTCGATGCCGGCAGCAACAACATCATGACGGTGGAAGACCCGATTGAATACGAGCTGCCCGGCGTGGGGCAAACGCAAGTCAACGCCAAGATCGACCTCACCTTTGCCAAGGCCCTGCGCGCGATCCTGCGCCAGGACCCGGACATCATCATGATTGGCGAGATCCGGGATTTCGAGACGGCGCAGATCGCCATCCAGGCCTCGTTGACCGGGCACCTGGTGCTGGCGACGTTGCACACCAACGATGCGGCCAGCGCCGTGAACCGCCTGATCGACATGGGCGTGGAGCCTTTCCTGCTGAGTTCGTCCCTGCTCGGCGTGCTGGCGCAGCGGCTGGTGCGCAAGGTCTGCACCCATTGCCGGGGCGCGGGCTGCGGCGAATGCGGCCAGACCGGCTACGCGGGGCGTACCGGCGTGTTCGAGTTGCTGGTCACCGACGACACCATTCGCGCCCAGATCCACAACCGGGCGTCCGAGGCCGAAATCCGGGCGGCGGCACGTGCGGCGGGCATGACCCTGATGCGCGAAGACGGCGAGCGCCTGGTCCAGGCGGGCATCACCAGTCGAGAAGAACTGGTCCGCGTCACGCGGGACTAGGCATGTCGCCCCCACGCTGAGCGAGACGACGATGCCCGCCTATTCATTCGAAGCGCTGGACGCCCAGGGCCAGACCCGCAAAGGCGTCATGGAGGCCGACACCGCCAAGGCCGCGCGCGGCCTGCTCAGGGCGCAGGCGATGGTGCCACTGACGGTGGAACCCGTCGTTGCCACCGCCAAGGGGGCCGGCGCAGGCGCTGGGTCCAGCCTGTTTGCGCCGCGGGTGTTCAACGCCACCCGCCTGGCCATCTGGACGCGCCAGATCGCCGGGCTGGTGTCCTCGGGGCTGCCGCTGGAGCGGGCGCTGACCGCCCTGACCGACGAGGCCGAGGACGAGAAACAGCGCAACCTGGTCGCCTCGCTGCGCGCCGAGGTCAATGCGGGCGCCTCGTTTGCCCGGGCCCTGGCGCAGCATCCAAGAGAGTTCTCCGACATCTTCATCGCCGTCATCGGCGCCGGCGAGCAAAGCGGTCACCTCGGCGGCGTGCTGGAGCGCCTGGCCGATGACCTGGAGGAAAGCCAGGCACTCAAGGCCAAGCTGGTCGGCGCGGCGCTGTACCCGGCCATCGTGACGCTGGTGGCGATCGCCATCGTGGTGTTCCTGGTGAGCTATGTCGTGCCGCAGGTCGCCAGTGTTTTTGCCGGCACGAAGCGCTCCCTGCCTTTCCTCACCGTGGCCATGCTGGCACTCAGCAACGTGGTTCGCAGCTACGGCTGGGCCATGCTCTTGACTATCATATTGATAGCTATCGGCGGCCGTTTCGCGCTGGCCAATGCCCAATTTCGCGAGAAATTCGACGCCGCATGGCTGAATCTGCCACTGGTGGGCCGGCTCTCTCGCGGCTACAACGCCGCGCGCTTTGCCAGCACCCTGGCCATGCTGGCCAGCGCGGGTGTGCCCATCCTGAAGGCGCTGCAGGCCGCGGCCGAGACGCTTTCCAACCGGGCCATGCGGGCCGACGCGCTGGACGCCCTGGTGCTGGTGCGCGAAGGCGCGCCCCTGGCGTCAGCCCTGGCCCAGAAGAAGCGCTTCCCCGGCCTGCTCGGCATGTTTGCGCGCCTGGGTGAGCAGACGGGTCAGCTCCCGGTCATGTTGCAGCGCGCCGCCACCCAGCTGTCGGTCGAAGTCCAGCGCCGCGCCATGGCACTGGCGACGATCCTGGAGCCCCTGCTGATCGTGGCCATGGGCGGCGTGGTGATGCTGATCGTGCTGGCCGTCTTGTTGCCAATCATCCAGCTCAACCAGTGGGTCAAGTAATGGCCCCCACGCTTGCCACTTCGTGTGCTGCGCTTCCCCCCGAGGGGGTCGCGCCTTGCTTGGGGCGGCCCGGCGCGGCGGCGGACTTGGGGAGGCAGGCGTGGGTGTAACTTTGGAAGGTCAGCTCGTCGTCGCCATCTCGTCCCGGGCGCTGTTTGACTTCGAGGTCGAAAACCAGCTGTTCGAGCAGGGCGACGACCGGGCCTACATGCAGCTGCAGCTTGACCGGCTGGACCAGCCGGCCAAGCCCGGCGTGGCGTTTTCGCTGGTGCGCAAGCTGCTGGCCTTCAACGAACCCGGCACGCAGCGCGTCGAAGTGGTGATCCTTTCGCGCAACGACCCGGTCTCGGGCATGCGGGTGTTTCGCTCGGCGCAGCACTATGGCCTGCCGATCCAGCGCGGCAGCTTCACCCGTGGCGCGCCACCCTGGCGCTACCTCAGGCCGCTCAACGCCAACCTGTTTCTTTCGACGCACCTGAGCGACGTTCGCGCGGCGCTGGATGCGGGCGTGCCGGCGGCGCAGGTGTATCCGCTGTCGGCCCATGCGAGCGAAGCGCATCCGCACGAGGTCCGCATCGCCTTTGACGGCGACGCCGTGCTGTTCAGCGACGAGGCCGAGCGCGTCTTCCAGGCCGAAGGCCTGAGCGCCTTCCAGCAGCATGAAAAGGACAAGGCCGGCCAGCCCCTGTCCGCCGGGCCTTTCAAGCCCTTGCTGGCCGCGCTGCAACGCCTGCAGCGTGACGGCACGCCGGCCATGCGCCTGCGCACCGCGCTGGTCACGGCTCGCAGCGCCCCAGCGCACGAGCGCGCCATCCGCACGCTGATGGACTGGAACATCGAGGTGGACGAGGCCATGTTCCTGGGCGGCCTGCCCAAGGGCGAATTCCTGCGCGAGTTCGAGCCCGACTTCTTCTTCGACGACCAGACCGGCCACATCGAATCCGCCGCGCAGCATGTGCCGGCCGGGCATGTGGCCAGCGGCGTTCGCAACGCCTGATCCCCCCGCGCGATCAGCCCGGGCCAGCCCGGGTAGGATGCCGCGTCACGCCATGGAGCCACAAGCATGAGTCTCTCGCAAAAATTCGCCGCATTCGCCGCATTCGCCCGTCAGGCGGGCGCCTTGTCCATGCCCTACTTCCGCTCGGAGGAAAAATGGAAGGCGCGCGGCCTGCTGGTGGCCATCGTGGCGCTCAATCTGGCCGCCGTTTACATGCTGGTGCTGATCAACGACTGGAACCGCCTGTTCTACGACGCGCTGCAGAACAAGGACCAGCCGGTGTTCTGGACGCAGCTCGGGCGCTTCACCTGGATCGCCTTCGCCTACATCATCATCGCGGTCTACAAGTTCTACCTGACGCAACTGCTGGAAATGCGCTGGCGCGCCTGGCTGACGGCGCATTACACCCGACGCTGGCTGGCCAATCACGCCTTCTATCGCATGGAGCTGGCCCGCTTCACCCAGGCCGAAGCGCTGGCGGGCAACGGCAACTCGCCGGACAACCCGGACCAGCGCATCCAGGAGGACCTGAACCTGTTCACCTCCTACTCGGTGTCGCTGAGCATGGGCCTGCTCAACGCGGTGGTCACCCTGGCCAGTTTCGTCGGCATCCTGTGGGGCCTGAGCGGCGCATTTGACTTCACTTTCAACGGCGCCAGCTACAACATTCCGGGTTTCATGGTCTGGATGGCGGTGCTGTATTGCGTGGTCGGGAGCGTGCTCACGCACTACATCGGCCGCCCGCTGATTTCACTGAACTTCCAGCAGCAGCGCTTCGAAGCGGACTTTCGCCACCACATGGTGCGGGTGCGCGAGTACAGCGAATCCATCGCCCTGGACAAGGGCGAGGCCGTGGAACGCGGCCAGCTCGACACCCGTTTTGGCCGCGTGCTGGTCAACTACCTGCAGCTGCTCCGGGCCCAGAAGCGGCTGACCTGGTTCACGGTGGGCTTCGGCCAGGCGGCGGTGGTGTTCCCCTTCATCGTGGCCGCGCCGCGCTTTTTCAGCGGGGCCATCCAGCTTGGCCAGCTGATGCAGATTGCCTCGGCCTTCGGTCGTGTGCAGGACTCGCTGTCATGGTTCGTCGACAACTACGACCGCCTGGCCAGCTGGCGCGCGACCACCGACCGTCTCACCAGCTTCGAACGGGCTTTTTCAGAACAAAAAGAGGCGCAGTCCATCGCAGAATGGTCACAGTCAGCTATTGATTCAGGAGCTCCTGAAGCCACAGGCCTGACGGTGAGCCTGCCCACCGGTGCGGTGCTGCTGGCCGGCGAGACGCTGTCCGTGGCCGCCGGCAACCAGGTGCTGCTGCAGGGGCCCTCCGGCAGTGGCAAATCCACGCTTTTCCGCGCGTTTGCCGGTATCTGGCCGTTTGCAAAGGGGCGGGTTCAGATGCCTGCCAGCAGCATGTTCATTCCGCAACGTCCCTATTTCCCCAACGGCCCGCTGCGCGATGCGCTGGCCTACCCCGAGGCGGCCAGCCATTACAGCGACGACGCGCTGCGCCAGGCGCTGAATGAGGCGTTGCTGCCGGACCTGGTCACCCGCCTGGACGAGGCCGACGCGTGGAGCCAGAAGCTCAGCGGCGGCGAGCAGCAACGCCTGGCCATCGCCCGCGTGCTGCTCAAGGCGCCGCAATGGGTGTTTGCCGACGAAGCCACCAGCGCGCTCGACCCGCACGCAGAGCAGACCCTGTACCAGCGGCTGACCGCGCTGGTGGCGCGCACCGGTGGCGGACTGGTCTCGATCGCGCACCGCCCAACGGTTGCCGGCTTTCATGGGCAGACGTGGACGCTCGTTCCCGAGCCTGAGGGCGCGGCGGCGCGCTACCGCGTGCGTGTGGCTGCCACCGGCGACATGCCCGCCTGACGACGAACGCGGCACGTCGGGATTGACCCGCACCGGTCCATGTCGTCCAATCCAGCCTGTCGCCCCCGAGGTCAGTGATTGCCGGGGCTTCACCTTGTTTTGAAACTGATTCATGTCCTCGACGATCATTTCCATACTCATTCTGGCCAGCTGTTGCGGCGGCCTGCTGCTGACCCTGCGGCTGCGTCACCGCCTGCCGCCCCATCATGAAGAGGAAGGGACGCGGGACCTGATCAAGATCGCCACCGGCATGCTGGCGACCCTGGTGGCACTGATCCTCGGCTTGCTGGTCAGCTCGGCAAAAGGCACTTTCGACACAGCGACTGCCGAGATCACCCAGAGCGGCGCGCAGATCATCACGCTCAATCGAACGCTCGCCAACTACGGGCCTGAGGCAAAGCCTGTGCAGGAGCTGCTCCAGCGCAACCTTGCCGCCAGCATCGAGCGGATCTGGCCGGGCCGGCAGGCGCAGACGCCCGGCTCATTGAAAGTCGACGCATCGACGACGGAAGTACTCGCGCAAGCCATCCGCGAGCTGTCGCCCAAGGATGACGCGCAGAAACACCTTCAGGCAAAAGCCCAGGCGCAGCTGGCCACCCTCGCCGAAGGGCGCTGGCTCGTCTTCGAGCAGATGCAGAATCCCCTGCCGCAGGTGTTCCTGATCGTCCTTGGTTTCTGGCTGATCCTGCTTTTCATCGGCCTGGGCCTGATCGCGCCGCGAAATTCGACGTCGGTCATTGCCATGCTTTCCTGCGCGCTCTCGATGTCGGCGGCCGTGTTCCTCATCCTTGAAATGAACCATCCGCTCGACGGGCTCATCAAGGTATCCAGCGCGCCGCTGGAGGCGGCGCTGGTCGTCATCAGCAAATAGCCCGGTCGTCTGGAGAGAAGCCGGGCAGACCTTCAGGCGCGCCGTTCCCGGCAATGCCTCATCGGGTTTCGAGCCAACGCGCGTAACCCCGCGCGCGCAACTCGCATGCCGGGCAGCTGCCGCAACCCCAGCCCCAGGCGTGGCGGTGCACCCGGTCACCGAGGTAGCAGGTGTGGGTGTGCTCGATGATCAGGTTCACCAGCCTGTCGCCGCCATCGGCGACACCGGACTTCTCGCCCAGATCGTGCGCCATCTGCCAGGTGGCCGCCTTGTCGATCCACATCAGCGGGGTGTCGATCAGAAAGCGCCGGTCCATGCCCAGCGACAACGCGAGCTGCATCGCCTTCATGGTGTCGTCGCGGCAGTCCGGGTAGCCCGAGAAGTCGGTCTCGCACACGCCAGTGACGATGACCTGCAGGTCGCGCCGGTAGGCCAGCGCGGCCGCCAGCGTGAGAAACAGCAGGTTGCGCCCGGGCACGAAGGTGTTGGGCAGGCCCGAGGCCTCCATCTTGAAGGCGGTGTCCCGGGTGAGCGAGGTCTCGCTCACCTGCCCGAGCACGGCCAGGTCCAGAAGGTGGTCTTCACCGAGACGGCTGGCCCATTGCGGGAATTGCGCGCGAATCTCCGCCAGCACGTTCAGACGGGCCTGCAGCTCGACGCTGTGGCGCTGCCGGTAGTCAAAGGCAATGGTTTCGACGCGCTGGTACTTCGATAGCGCCTGGGTCAGGCAGGTGGTGGAGTCCTGGCCACCGGAAAACAGGACGAGGGCGGTGGTGTGCATGCGCCGATGGTAGTGAAAACGAAACGACCCGAGGGCTGCCCCTGCAAACGGGATCGGGGATCATTGATCTGGCAAAACGCTCACATAGCTGTCCACGGCGGGTCGCTCGCGCGCGGGCTTGCGCTTGTGCGGGGTGCCGATGTTGATGAAGCAAAGCGCGTGCTCGCCCGAAGCCAGATCGAACAATGCGCTCAAGGCCTGCGATTTCAAGGCCTTGCCGCTGGTCAGCGCGGCGCCAAAGCCCATCGCATGGGCGGTCAGCAGCACATTCTGAATCGCGCAGCCCGCCGAGATCAGCCGCTCACTGGCGTCGACTTCTGGGTCGCCGCCTTCGAGTTGCCCGATCGCCAGCATCAGCAAGGGCGCACGGTGCGCTTTCTCGCGCGCCTGTTCGACCTGCTCCGGTGTGGCCTGCGCGTCCCGCGCTACCAGCGCCGCAGCGAACGCCTCGGCCAGCCGGTCGCGCGCAGCCTCGGGCACGATCACGAAGCGCCAGGGCGTAAGCTGCCCATGGTCCGGCGCAGCCGCAGCCGAGCCCAGAATCGTTGCGAGCTGTGCCGCATCGGGCGCCGGATCACCCAGGCGCCTGGGCAGCACCGTCTGCCGCGAGTGAATCACCGCCGCGAGCAGTTCGGCGGCTTCCCCGGGTGCAGCGCCCGTCATCAGGACTTCAGCCGGGCTTGCCATCGACACGCAATCGTCCATACCCGAGGCCCTGTCGCACAGCTTGAATGAAGGTCGGCGCGCGCAGGATCACCCGCAGGTTCCCAGATGGCCGCACTGCGTGCAGTAGTCGCAGCCATCCTTGCGGATGACGGCATGGGCACCGCATTCGCTGCACTTCTTGCCCGCCATCACCGGTGGCGCCAGGCCGGTGGCGGCATTGGCTTGCGGCATGGAGACGGGTGCCCCGTGCGTCGCCTGGCTGGCACGGCGGGCGATGATGTTCTGCACCGCATAGGCGATGGCGGCAACTTCCGAGTCGTGCCACAGCGGGACACGGGTGCCGTCGGCCTTCTCGTAGGTGCCCAGACGCACCGGTCCGCGGTCCCAGGCGACCTTGCGCATGTCACTGAGCGCGCGCTCCAGAAAGCCGCCGCGCGCCGCCAGTGACAGCATGCGCATGCTCGACGTGATCCATTGCTGCGATTCGCCGCTCTGGCCGACCGGCATGAAGAATTCGATCGCTCGCTCCACGGTGCCCGAGCCCTCCGCTGCCGGAACCGGCAGGAAGGAAACAATCAGGTACAGGGTCTTGTGGCCTTCCTGCGTCCAATACTCGACCTTCTCCGCAACCGCCGACAGCGCGCCCTTGGGACGGCTTTCGATCACCGAGCGCATCGGGTCGGCGGGCGCGGCGGGCGCCACCGCGGCAACATCGGCCTTGCCCGAGCCGGTCTCCAGCACCGCGCCCAGAATGCTGTTGGGCCGGTAAGTGGCCAGCCCTTTCAGGCGGGCCCGCCAGGCCTGCAGGTACAGGCCCTTGAAATCGTCATAGGGGCAGTCCACCGGCACATTCACGGTCTTGGAGATCGCCGTGTCGATGAACGGCTGCACCGACTCCATCATCGCGATGTGGCTGGCCGCCGACATCTCCAGCGCCGACACGAAGTAATCCGGCAGCTTGTCCACGTCGCCACCGAGCTCGCGGTACAGACGCCAGGCATGGTCTTCCACGGCGTATTCGGTGGTGCTCCCGTCGGACTCCCGCTTCTTGCGCCGGTACATCCATGAAAACGGGGGCTCGATCCCGTTGGAGGCGTTGTCGGCGAAGGCCAGGCTCACCGTGCCCGTGGGCGCGATCGACAGCAGATGGCTGTTGCGAATGCCGTGCGCACGGATGGATTGCTGCAATTCGTCCGGCAAGCGGCTGGCAAAGGTGCCCGGCGCAAGGTAATGGTCGGCTTCGAATTTCGGGAACGGACCTTTCTCGCGGGCCAGTGCCACGGATGCCGCATAGGCGGCCTCGCGCATGCGCGCTGCGATGCGCGCGGCCATGTCGCGCCCTTCCGGGGCGTCATAGCGCAGGCACAGCATGGCCAGGGCGTTGCCCATGCCCGTGAACCCCACGCCGATGCGGCGCTTGGCGGTGGACTCTTCGCGCTGCTGCTGCAGGGGCCAGAAGGTCACATCGAGCACGTTGTCCAGGGCCCGCACCTGGATCTCAACCGACCGCTCGAATGACTCGAAGTCAAACACCGGCACGCCATCGAATCCGAACGGATGCCGCACGAAACGCGTCAGGATGATCGGACCCAGGTCGCAGCAACCGTAGGGCGGCAGCGGCTGCTCGCCACACGGATTGGTCGCAGCGATCGACTCGCAATAGCGCAGGTTGTTGTCCTGGTTGATGTGGTCCAGGAACAGGATGCCCGGCTCGGCAAAGTCATAGGCTGACTTCATCACGGTATCCCACAGTTCCCGCGCTGCCAGCGTCTGGTAAACCCACAGGCCATCCGCCCGCTGGAAGGCCCCCTGCGCGATCAAGCGCGGCGCTGGGCCTGGCGCGATGCACCAGTTCCCAGGGCTGGTCGTCGTTGAGCGCCTGCATGAAGCTGTCGGGCACACCGACGGACACGTTGAAGTTGTTCCACCGACCCGGTGTGCGCTTGGCGGTGATGAAGTCCAGCACGTCCGGATGGTCCATGCGCAGCACGCCCATCTGCGCGCCACGCCGCGCGCCGGCACTTTCCACCGTCGAGCACGACTGGTCGAACACGTTGATGTAACTGCAGGGCCCGGACGCCACCGAGGCCGTAGCCTTGACCTCCGCGCCACGCGGGCGGATGCGCGAGAAGTCGTAGCCCACTCCGCCGCCGCGCCGCATGGTTTCTGCCGCCTCGCGCAGCGCCTCGTAGATGCCGGGGTAGCCGCCATCATCGACACCCTGGATGCAGTCGCCCACCGGTTGCACAAAGCAGTTGATCAGCGTGGCCTGGATGTCGGTCCCGGCGGCGCTCATGATGCGCCCGGCGCCGATGGCGCCGGCATGCAGGTTGTCCAGGAACAGCGCTTCGAACCGGGCTCGCTCGGCTTCGGGTTCGACCGAGGCCAGCGCCCGCGCCACCCGGCGGTACACGTCTTCGGCGCCGCTCTCACCGGGCTTGAGGTACTTTTCCTTCAACACATCGTGGCTGATGGGTTGGGTGGCCGTCACATCCTGCGGCCGGCCAAAGTTGTCGCGTTTCATCAAAGGGCTCCAAAACAAGGATTTCAAGCGCACTTCGCCTGAAAATGAATACCAAATAGTTCAAAAAGTTTGCTGTCAACGGCTTCGGAAGGCGGACAGCCACGGGACATTTTGCACCTCTTGACCGGCGTTTCAGGCCCTGATTCCTGCTTTCAGTCAAAGGTTTTCGGAGTAAGTGCACGCTCGCTGCCCAGAACTCTGGCACTGCCGCACCCCGTCCATCCACTCACTCATCAAGCACCTGACCATCGTGCTCCACATAAGGCCGGTAAGGCCCGGTGCCGCTATTGTCAGCCAGTGAAGCCGGGACAAAATCGCCCCGCTGGGCGTCGAAGATGTGAATTTCACCCTCTTCAATGACGTAATGCCAGCCATGCAGCGTGAGGTGACCGCTCTCCACCCGGCGCCGCACCATGGGATAGTCCATCAGGCGCTCCAGTTGCAGAACCACCGCGCGCTGCTCGCTGCGGTACCGCGCCTCAGGGCTGGACTGCACCGGCAGAATCGCCTCGGCGGCCAGCTTCAGCCAGGCCTGCAGGTTGACCGCCTCGTCGGGCACGCCTTCGTAGGCCGCCCTGATCGCGCCACAGTGGGTGTGGCCACAGATGATGATGCGTTCCACTTCAAGCGCCAGCACGGCGTACTCGATGGCCGCCGTCGTGCCGTGCAGGCCATGGGAGCCGTCGTAGGGCGGAACAAAGGCGCCCACGTTGCGCACCAGAAACAGCTCGCCCGGGCCGCTACCGGTGAGCAGGTAGGGCACCAGACGTGAATCGGAGCAGCCGATAAACAGGGTCTTGGGGTGCTGCCCTTCAGCGACCAGGTCCTGAAAGCGCTGCTGGTGAAGGGGAAAGTAGTCTGAATGGAACGAACGCAGTCGCAACAACAGATCGTCGGACGAAGGTGGCTTTGCGGTCACTGAACGACAGGGCGATCAGCCCCCTCCAGTCCAAGGCCGTCAAGATCCACTCCCTCGACCCTCGCGCGACGGGCCAGCGCCGTGACGTACTGACGCAGGGACTCTGCCCGCCGGGCGGCCGCCAGTTCGGCGGCGATGCGCTCGCGGACGTCCTGGTAGGAAGATGGCCGGCCCTTGCGCCGCCCCAGCACTTCCAGAATATGAAACCCGTGACGCGTGTGAACCAACCGGGGATGCACCCCCATGCCCCAGCGGGAGTGTTTGTGATGGAACAGTTCGTGCGCAAGTTCGGGGTCGCAGTCGTCCGGCCCCACCCAGCCCAGATCGCCGCCCTGGGCACCGGTCCCACATCCCGACAGTTCCGCCGCCAGCTGGGCAAAACGCTCAGCCCGCGCGCCAGGCCTCGACAGTTCGACCAGGGCCCGCTCCGCTTGCACCAGCAACGCGTGAACATTGACTTCAGGCGTCACGGCAAAAAGAATATGCCGCACGTGCAGCGCCTGCCCCTGCACGAACAGGTGCTTGTTGGCCTCGAAGTGGCGCCGGCAGGCCTCCTCGTCCGGCTGGGGCAGGCCAACCGCCTGATCGACCATGCACCGGATCACCTGCCGATCATGTTCCGTCAGTTCCGGCGCGGTCACTCCATCGTGGCGCGGCAGCAGACCCAGGGTGACCGCCTGCTGCCGCAGCAGTTCGTCGCGTGCCCGCTCTGCCAGTGTGGTTGGGTCGGGGCGCCGATCAGGCTGAAGCAGTTTGACGCCGTTGATGCTGGGGATCGCCCTGGAAACTGCCGTACCCGCGCAGAAGCAGGCTGCGCTGCCACAACCCGTCACCATCGTGGTCTGCAACTTCATTCCTGTCTCCTGCGGATTCTGGTCCGATCAAAGCAGCTATCAAGCGATTGGCACGGCCAACGGGGTCGCTTTTTGCCGCTCCGAAACAACGCTCACTGAACCAGCGGCGTCTCGGCGGCTTCGATATCGACACCTTCGATCACGGCATCCCCTGCCAGCACGCTCAGGAACTGGCGCAAGGCGGTCACGTACGTGGTTTGCCGCAGCGACATCGCCACCGCACCGCGCACGGCCTCAAACGGCTGTTCGATGCCGGCCTCACGCTCCAGGACCTCCACCACATGCAGGCCAAAACGGCTGTGCACCAGGCGCGGCAGAACACCCACCTCGGCATGCCCAAACAGTTCCCTGGCGAATTCCGGCGCGCAGTCCGATGCGGTGAGCCATCCCAGGTGGCCACCCTCTTCGCCACTCGGGCAGTTGGAGAGCGTCGCGGCAGCCTTGGCAAAGGCTTCGTCGGCCTGGCTTCCGTCGTGGCAGCGCACATCCAGCAGCGTCGTCTCGGCGCGGTTGCGCAATGCGACCACGTCGACGCCCTGCGTCACGGCAAAGAGGATATGCCGCACATTGACTCGCTCGCCCGTGCTGTAGGTCGCCCGATGGGCCGCATGGTGGCGCTGGCAGGCCTCATCCGACGGTTCGGGAATGACCAGGCTCTGCTCCAGCAGCGCCTCGATGGCATTCGTCGCGTCTTCACTGAGCACACCATCGCTGCCGGGCACATCACGGTCGGACAGCAGTCCACGCGCAACCGCCGCCTGGCGCAGCAGTTCGGAATAAGCGCGCTGGCGCAGTTCATCGCCGGACAGAACGGCGTCGGCCGTGTTCAATGCCACCCCGTTGACGCGGGCAATGCCCTGCTGGAGAGTTTCGCTTTGCATGGCCGGTTCCTTAAACGCCGGCGCCGGGACGGCGCGGCTGATTCTGTCCGGCAGGCACGTTCAGGCGACGAGCCCGCACGATCTGGTGGGGACGGAAAAGATAGGCGACGGTGCCAAATCCGCTCCAGACGTGCACCAGTCGGGTGAACGGGAAGATCAGGAAGATGCTCATGCCCAGGAACAGGTGCAGCTTGAACAGCAGGCCGGCGCCGGCCAGGAATTCAACGGCCCCCGGACGGAAGGTGACGATGTGCTGAGCCCACTCCCCAAAGGCCATCATCAGGCCGCCGTCCATATGGCCCGCTGAAACCGGAACAGTCGCCAGGCCCAGCGCAAACTGCACCCAGAGCAGGACCAGCAGAAGGATGTCGCCGGGGTTGGAATTGATGCGGATACGGGGCTCGGACAGGCGACGATGCAGCAGCAGGCTCACCCCCGCAAAGCCCAGCAGCCCGGCGATGCCGCCCGAGACCATGGCCATCAGCTGTTTGTCCGGGGCACTCACGAAGTGCTCATAGACGAAGTGCGGCGTCAGCAGACCTGCGAAGTGCCCGAAGAACAGGAACAGGATCCCGATGTGGAACAGGTTGCTGCCCCAGCGCAGTTGCCCGGCCTTGAGCAACTGCGAGGAGTCGCTCTTCCAGGTGTACTGGTCCCGGTCAAACCGGACCAGGCTGCCGAGCAGGAAGACCGTGAGGCAGATATAGGGATACAGACCGAACAGGAAATTGTTGAGTGCGTTCATGATGAGACTCCTGGGTGTGCAGTGGCGCTGCGGCTGGCGGTCGCCGATTGCGTCTTGACGAAATGAATGGGCTGGGCCTGCCCCGGTCTGGCTTGCCCTTTGGACGAGCAGCCGTCAAAGGCCACCGGCTCTTCCCATGCCGCGTCAAGCGCCTCGTCGGGCGTGACCTTGACGGCGGTCGCCTTCTCGCCGCTCAGTTCGAGCAGCGCGCCAAGGACGCTGGCGTAAGCGCTCTGGCGCTGCTGCAAGGCATTGAAAATGTTGTTGAGGATGTGCCCCATCTCCGCCAGAAAAGCGCGGGCTTCCCGGGGCGGTTGGGTTGAAACAAATTCGAGCATCACGGGCAGGTAGTCGGGCATCTCGCCTGGCGCCAGGAACAACCCCGCCTTTTCGTAGGTTTTCGCCAGGTCGATCATGGCCGGCCCCCGGTCACGGGAGTCGCCATGCACGTGCTCGAAAAGGTGCAAGGACGTGGCACGACCGCGGTCAAACATCTGGACGTATTCCGCCTCGTTGTCCAGCGCGTTGCCACGCTCCAGCGAGGCCATCAGTGCGTCAAGTTCGGCCAGGCGCGCCGCCGGCAGGGCCTTGTCAGCGCGCAGCGCCTGACGCATGTCCGACAGGTGCTCACCCAGTTCGGCGTCCGGATAGGAGAGCAACCGGGCCAGGACCCGCAAGCTCAGTGATGCGTTCGGTAAGGCCATGGCTCAGACCTCCGCCTTGATCGGAATGGTGCGGCGTCTGGACCCGCCAAACAGGCTGGCATCGCTGTCGCCATCGGAACATCCATTGCCAAAGGTGAAGCCGCAGCCGCCCCGCATGTCGAAGGTGTCTTCCGCGTACTCGCGGTGGCTGCTCGGGATGACGAACCGGTCTTCGTAGTTGGCAATCGCCATCACGTGGTACATCTCCTCCACCTCGGCCTGGGTCATCTGGACCTGGTCCAGCGCGGCGGTGTTGATGCGGCCATCCACATGCTTTTCGCGCTGGTAGGCGCGCATGGCCAGCATGCGTTCCAGGGCGCGCTCCACCGGCTGGGTATCGCCTGCCGTGAGCAGGTTGGCCAGATACTTCACCGGGATGCGCAGCGACTTGACATCCGGTATTTCGCCGTTGATGCCCATATGACCGGCATTGGCTGCCGCGCTGATCGGCGACAGCGGCGGCACGTACCAGACCATCGGCAGCGTGCGGTATTCCGGGTGCAGCGGCAGAGCGACCTTCCAGTCCACCGCCATCTTGTACACCGGGCTCTTGCGGGCGGCTTCCATCCATTTGTCGGGAATGCCGTCGATGCGCGCCTGCTCGATGACCTTCGGATCATTGGGGTCCAGAAAGATATCAAGCTGGGCCTGGTACAGGTCGCGGTCATGCTCCACGCTGGCAGCTTCCTGGATGCGGTCGGCGTCATACAGCAGCACGCCAAGGTAGCGAATGCGACCGACACAGGTTTCGGAGCACACCGTAGGCTGGCCCGCTTCAATGCGCGGGTAGCAGAAGATGCACTTCTCGGCCTTGCCGGATTTCCAGTTGTAGTAGATCTTCTTGTACGGGCAGCCGCTCACGCACATGCGCCAGCCGCGGCACTTGTCCTGGTCGATCAGCACGATGCCGTCTTCCTCGCGCTTGTAGATCGAGCCCGAAGGACAGGACGCGACGCAGGCCGGATTCAGGCAGTGCTCGCACAGCCGGGGCAGGTACATCATGAAGGTGTTTTCGAACTGGCCGTAGATGTCCTTCTGGATATCGTCGAAGTTCTTGTCCTTGCTGCGCTTGGAGAACTCGCCGCCCAGGATTTCCTCCCAGTTCGGACCCCAGACGATTTTTTCCATGCGCTTGCCGGTGATCAGGCTGCGCGGGCGGGCCGTCGGCGCGGCCTTGGACTCTGGCGCGGACTGCAGGTGGGCGTAGTCGAAGGTGAAGGGCTCGTAGTAGTCGTCGATCTGCGGCATGTTCGGATTGGCGAAGATGCGCATGAGCAATTTCCACTTGGCGCCCTGGCGCGGCTCGATCTTGCCGTTGGCCTTGCGGACCCAGCCACCATTCCACTTGTCCTGGTTTTCCCATTCCTTGGGATAGCCGATGCCGGGCTTGGTCTCGACGTTGTTGAACCAGGCGTATTCCATCCCGGGGCGGCTGGTCCAGACGTTCTTGCAGGTGACCGAACAGGTGTGGCAACCAATGCACTTGTCCAGGTTCAGCACCATGCCGATTTGTGCGCGAATTTTCATTTTTCTCTCCTTAGGCGTGGGTGGCTGCGGTTTCCGTGGATGAACCTTCTTCATCCAGCCAGTCCACCTTGGCCATCTTTCGCACCACCACGAACTCATCCCGGTTGGTGCCGATGGTTCCGTAGTAGTTGAAGCCGTAGCTGAACTGCGCGTAGCCACCAATCATGTGGGTTGGCTTGAGCACGATGCGCGTCACCGAGTTGTGGATGCCGCCGCGCACCCCGGTGATCTCCGAGCCGGGGGTGTTGATGATCTTCTCCTGCGAGTGGTACATCATGCGTCATGCCGGGGTTGACGCGCTGGCTGACCACGGCACGCGCGGCAATCGCCCCGTTGATGTTGAAGACCTCGATCCAGTCGTTGTCCTCGATGCCCGCGCTCTTGGCGTCCGCTTCGCTCAGCCAGACCACGCTGCCGCCGCGGTTCAGCGTCAGCATCATCAGGTTGTCGCTGTAGGTGGAGTGGATGCCCCACTTCTGGTGCGGGGTGATGAAGTTCAGCGCGATTTCCTTGTTGCCATTGGGCTTGATGCCCTGGATACCGGCCGTGGTCTTGAGGTCCACGGGTGGTCGGTAGCTGCTGAAGTTCTCGCCAAACGCGCTCATCCAGGGGTGGTCCATGTAGAACTGCTGACGTCCGGTCAAGGTGCGCCATGGGATCATCTCGTGCACGTTGGTGTAGCCCGCGTTGTAGGACACCGTCTCGGACTCGATGCCGCTCCAGGTCGGCGAGCTGATGATCTTGCGCGGCTGCGCCTGGATGTCGCGGAAACGGATCTTCTCGTCCTCGCGGTACAGCGCCAGATGGGTATGGTCGAGCCCGGTCTGTTTGCCCAGGGCCTTCCACGCCTTCACTGCCACATGGCCGTTGGTTTCCGGCGCCAGTTGCAGCACGACCTCGCAGGCATCGATGTCGGTGTCGATCTTCGGCATGCCGAGGGTCGCGCCTTCCGCGGTCACAAAGCCGTTCAGCTCGCCGAGTTGCTTGACTTCGACCTTGGTATCCCAGGCGATGCCCTTGCCGCCGTTGCCCACCTTGTTCATCAGCGGGCCCAAGGCCGTGAAACGCTTGAACACATTGGGGTAGTCGCGCTCCACCACGGTCATGTTGGGCGCGGTTTTTCCGGGGATCAGATCGATCTCGCCGCGCTTCCAGTCCTGCACGCCAAAAGGCTGCGCCAGTTCGGCCGGAGAGTCGTGCATCAGCGGCGACAGCACCATTTCACGCTCAACACCCAGATGGCCGACGCACACCTCGCTGAACTTCTTGGCGAAGCCCTTGTAGATGTCCCAGTCACTGCGCGACTGCCAGGCCGGATCCACCGCCGTGGACAGCGGGTGGATGAACGGGTGCATGTCGCTGGTGTTGAGGTCGTTCTTCTCGTACCAGGTCGCCGTCGGCAGCACGATGTCGGAGTACAGGCAGGTGGTGCTCATGCGGAAGTCCAGCGTCACCAGCAAGTCGAGCTTGCCCTCGGGCGCCTTGTCGTGCCAGACCACCTCGGTGGGCTTGGCCTCGTCCTTGCCCATGTCCTTGCCCTGCACGCCGTTGCTGGTGCCCAGCAGATGCTTCAGGAAGTACTCGTGCCCCTTGCCGCTGGAGCCCAGAATGTTGGAGCGCCAGACAAACAGGTTGCGCGGCCAGTTGTCCGGATGGTCCGGGTCTTCGCAGCTCATCTGGAGCGAGCCGTCCTTCAGCCCCTTGACGGCGTACTCTTTGGGTTCGATCCCGGCGGCGGCCGCATCGCGCACCACCTGCAGCGGATTGGTCTTGAGCTGAGGCGCTGACGGCAGCCAGCCCATGCGCTCGGCCCGCACGTTGTAGTCGATCATGCTGCCGGCATAGAGCTTCTTGTCGGCCAGCGGTGACAGCACTTCTTCCATGCCGAGCTTTTCGTAGCGCCACTGGTCGGTGTGGGCGTAGAAGAAGCTGGTGCAGTTCATCTGCCGCGGCGGACGAATCCAGTCCAGGGCAAAGGCCAGCGCGGTCCAGCCGGTTTGCGGGCGCAGCTTTTCCTGGCCCACATAGTGCGCCCAGCCGCCACCGCTCTGGCCGATGCAGCCGCACATCATCAGCATGTTGATGACACCGCGGTAGTTCATGTCGGCGTGGTACCAGTGGTTCATCGCCGCGCCGATGATCACCATGGACTTGCCATGGGTCTTGTCGGCGTTGTCGGCAAACTGGCGCGCCACGGTGATGAGTTGCTCGCGCGGCGTGCCGGTGATGCGCTCCTGCCAGGCCGGCGTGTAAGGTGTGTCGTCGTTGAAGTCCTTCGCCGCCATCTCGCCCGGCAGGCCACGCGCCACGCCGTAGTTGGCGACCTGCAGGTCGAACACGGTGGCCACCAGGGCCTCGCGCTTGTCGCCCTCCTTGCCCAGCGAGATGCGTTGCACCGGCACCGTGCGCACCAGCACGTTGTTGGCCGCGTCGCCCGTGGCGTTGTTCGGGAAGTTTTCGCTGACGATGCCGCCGAAGTAGGGGAAGCCGACCTTTGCCGTGTCCTTGCTCGGGTCCTGCCCCTCCATCACCGACAGCTTGAGCTTGACGGCGTTGCCATGGCGGGCTTCCTTGGCCTCCAGGTTCCATTGACCTTCGTCCGCCCGACCGTCCGGGCCCCAGCGGAAACCGATGGCGCCATTGGGCAGTACGACCTTGCCGCTTTCGTCCAGCGCCACGGTTTTCCACTCGGGGTTGTTGGCGGCGCCCAGCTTGCCGTTGAAGTCCGAGGCGCGAACGTAGCGGTCCGGCACCATCACAGTTTCGCCGCTGGGCAACTGCTGTTCCTTCAGCATCACCAGCATCGGCATGTCGGTGTAGCGGCGCACGTAGTTGTCGAAGTACGTGCTGCGCGGCTTGCCGCCATCGGGGAAATAGAACTCCTTGAGGATGACGTGCCCCATGGCCATGGCCACTGCGGCATCGGTGCCCTGCTTGGGTTTCATCCAGATGTCGGACAGCTTGGCGACTTCGGAGTAGTCCGGCGTGATCGCCACCGTCTTGGTGCCCTTGTAGCGCACCTCGGTGAAGAAATGCGCATCGGGCGTGCGGGTCTGGGGCACGTTGGAACCCCAGGCGATGATGAAGCTGGAGTTGTACCAGTCGGCCGATTCGGGCACATCGGTTTGCTCGCCCCAGATCTGCGGGCTGGCGGGCGGCAGGTCGCAGTACCAGTCGTAGAAGCTCATGCACACGCCACCGATCAGGCTCAGGTAGCGGCTGCCGGCTGCGTAGGAGACCATCGACATGGCGGGAATCGGCGAGAAGCCGATGACGCGATCCGGGCCGTATTTCTTGATGGTGAAGACGTTGGCCGCCGCGATCATTTCATTGACTTCGTCCCAGCTCGCGCGCACAAAGCCCCCCAGGCCGCGCACGGTCTGGTATTCCTTGCGCTTGGCGTCGGACTGGGCAATCGAAGCCCAGGCGTCAACCGGGTCCATGCCAGCGCGGGCAGCGCGCCACAGCTTCAGCAGGCGACCGCGAACCAGCGGGTATTTCACCCGGTTGGCGCTGTAGAGGTACCAGCTGTAGCTGGCGCCGCGGGCGCAGCCACGCGGCTCGTGGTTGGGCATGTCCCAGCGGGTGCGCGGGTAGTCGGTCTGCTGGGTTTCCCAGGTGACGATGCCGCCCTTGACGTAGATCTTCCAAGAGCAGGAGCCGGTGCAGTTCACGCCGTGGGTGCTGCGCACGATCTTGTCGTGTGCCCAGCGGTTGCGGTAGGCGTCTTCCCACGTGCGGTCTTCGCCGGTCGTGACACCGTGGTCGCCTGCGAAGGGCTCTTTCGGGTTCGAGAAGTAGCTCAGTCGATCCAAAAAATGACTCATTTGATTCTCCAGTAACAGCTTTTGTTCAATACACGGCGACAGCCATCAGCGCCGCCTCAGGGGTTCTTGATTTCCGAACCGGCGCGCAGGTAGAACCACCAGTTCAGCACCAGGCACAGCGCGTAGAAAATGGCGAATCCGTACATGGCCGTCTGTGGCGTTCCGGCCTTGATCTGGGCGCCGATCACCACCGGAGCGATGAAGGCACCATAGGCGGCCACGGCCGAGGTCCAGCCCAGCACCGGGCCGGTCTGCTGGCGGTCAAAGATCACGCCGATGGTGCGGAAGGTCGAGCCGTTGCCGATGCCGCTCGCAGCGAACAGCAGCACAAAGAGCCACATGAACGTAGAGAAATACTGCTCGGGCGTGGCCGAGCCATAGGCCTGCATCATCACGTAGCCCACGGCACCGGAGGCCACCACCATCACTGCCGAAATCACCTGGGTCACGATGGAGCCGCCGACCTTGTCAGAGATCCATCCACCCACCGGCCGAATCAGCGCACCGACGAAGGGGCCGATCCAGGCATAGGTCAGGGCCGAGGGGGCATTGGGGTTCTTCAGCGTGTGCTGCATGACACCGGCCGCATCCGGCACGTGGCTCACGCCGAAAATGACCGTGATCGACAGCGGCAGCGCCATCGAGAAACCGATGAATGAGCCGAAAGTCACGATGTACAGCAGCGTCAGCGACCACGTGTGCTTGTTGCGGAAGATCTCGAACTGCTTGGCGATGTTGCCCTTCATCTCGCCAAAGGCGGCCAGCTTCATCACCAGCAGCGTGGCCACGATGATGAGCGGCAGGGCCACCCACATGTTGAGCAGACCAAGTCCGGTTGGCGCCGGGAGGTACAGGTACAAGCCCAGGGCACCGACCAGGCAGGTGATGCCCCACAGGTAGATGATCTTGGCAAACGCCGCCAGCGTGCCGCCGTAGTTGGGCGACAGCGTCATGAGGTTGTTCATGCCGAACCAGGCCGCCATAACCAGCGGCACCAGGATGGCGGCCCAGACGAAGCCGGCATTCTGGATGAAAGTTGGCGTTCCGGCCACGATCTTGCCCAGGATCCAGCCGCTGTCCTTGAGCAGCACCATGGAGCCCCCGCCCGCCGCGCCGAAAAGGCCCACGGTCATGACCAAGGGAATCAGCACCTGCATGGTCGTGACGCCGAAGTTTCCAAGACCGGCATTCAGTCCCAGACCGGTGCCTTGCAGACGCTTGGGAAAGAAGCTGGAGATGTTGGACATCGAGCAGGCGAAGTTGCCGCCACCGATGCCCGACAGGAAGGCGCAGGCCTGGAACACCCACAGCGGCGTGTTCTTGTCCTGCAGCGCAATGCCGGTCCACACCGCCGGAATGATCAGCAGCGCAGAAGTCAGGAAGATGGTGTTGCGCCCGCCGGACAGGCGGATGAAGAACGAGGCTGGGATGCGCATGGTGGCGCCCATCAGGCCGGCAATGGCAGTCAGGGTGAACATGTCCGCGGGCTTGAAGGGAAAGCCCAGGTTGAGCATCTGCACCGTGATGATGCCCCACATGCCCCAGACGGCGAAGCCGACCAGCAGGTTGGGAATGGAAATCCACAGGTTGCGGTAGGCCACTGACTTTCCCGTGCTGTCCCAGAATTTCTCGTCTTCCGGACGCCAGTCGGTGATGTCGGCGCGGGAATAGGTCTTTTCAGTCATGATGATTCGTCCTTGTTCTCTTTGAAACTTGGCGGCGTCAGGCGCGGCCGGCCTGGGCATTGGCGCCCATGACCGAGGTGCCGCGCACTTCGGTCCAGTACATCCAGATCAGCGAGACCCAGACCACCGCGTACATCAGCATGAAGGCGCTGGAGCGCACGCCGGTGAGGTCCATCAGGGCGCCGAACATGATGGGAAGCACGAAGCCGCCCATGCCGCCGGCCAGCCCGACGATGCCGCTGATGGTGCCGATGTTGGTGGGGTAGTCGTCGCTGATGTACTTGAAGACGCTGGCCTTGCCGAACGCCCAGGCGATGCCCAGGATGAACATCAGGGCAGTAAACAGATAGACGTTCAGGCCGATGTGGAACGTGGTCGGCCCGTTCACCGTCAGGATGGTCAGGTCGGTCTGCGGATAGCTCAGCAGGAACAGGCAGATCCAGCTGACCCACAAAACCCACCAGGTCACGTTGTGGGCGCCGTACTTGTCGGACATCACGCCGCCCACGGCACGCAGCACGCCGCCAGGCAGGGAGAAGCAGGCCGCCAGCAGCGCGGCCACGCGGATGTCGAGGCCGAATTCACCGACGTAGTACTGCACCATCCAAAGCGACATCGCCACATAGCCGCCGAACACGATGCTGTAGTACTGGCAGTACTTGATGACCTTGGGATCTTTCAGCGCCTTGAGCTGGTCCGTGAACTTGATGTGGCTGGGCACCAAATGCGACGGATCGCTATGACTGAACATCCAGAACAGCACCAGGGTCCCCAGCATGATGGCCGCGTAGACCTGCGGCACCATGGTCCAGCCAAAGCCCACCAGCAGCACTGGCGCGATGAACTTGTTGACCGCCGCGCCCGAGTTGCCGGCGCCATAGACGCCCATGGCCATGCCCTGGCGGCGCGGCGGGAACCAGCGCGCCACATACGGCGTGCCGACGGAAAACGAGCCGCCAGCCAGGCCGACAAACAGCCCGATGGTGAGGAAGTGCCAGTACTCGGTGGCGTAGCTCATCATCCAGATCGCAGGCACCGTGCAGGCCATCAGGATGGCCATCACGATGCGGCCGCCGTATTTGTCGGTCCAGATGCCCAGCGGCACGCGGATCAGCGATCCGGTCAGCACCGGCACGGCGGTCAGCAGGCCGAACTGCGTGGAATTGAGGTTGAGCGTCTTCTTGATCGGGATGCCGATGACGCCAAACATCATCCAGACCATGAAGCAGACGGTGAACGCCAGCGTGCTCACGATCAGCACCGACCAGGCTTTTCTTGAATTGTTCAGTTCGGAACCCATGCCTTTTTCTCCAGAAATTGCATGGACTGACTTTCGGCCTTTGGTCTCACCCTGAACATCCGCCGATGGAACGCCGGGCCCGCGCCAGAAGGACGATGGGGGCCGCAGCCCCCATCGTTCCAAAGAACTACTCGCCCCGACTTATGGCGAGTGTTTGATATGGATCAACTCACGCCGCGCCCGGTGGCATAGACAGCGGCCTGCACCCGCGAGCTCAGGTTGAGCTTGCGAAGAATGTGCTGGACGTGGATCTTGACAGTGGTCTCGGCGATGTCGAGGTCACGGGCAATGAGCTTGTTGCTGGCGCCGCGCGCAATCAGGGTCAGGATCTCCCGCTCGCGCGCGGACAGCATTTCCAGCCCGTCACCGGCGGCAGCCGCGGCGCCCTGGCCCACGGAATCCGGCACCGACGGCCCGGCCTGCGTGGCGGAACTGCCGCGAAACGCCGCCACCAGTTTGGTGGTCATTTCGGGACTGACCACGGAACCACCCGCCAGCACCTTCAGGATGGAGTCGCTGAGATCTTCAGAGTTGATGGTCTTGAGCAGGTAGCCGTCCGCCCCGGCCTTCAGCGCGGCTGACAGGTCCTGCTCGTTCTCGCTCACGGTCAGCATCAGGATCTTGACATCCGGCGCAACCTCCTTGAGACCGGCAATCGCATCGACGCCCCGCACACCCGGCAGATGGTTGTCGAGCAGGATCAGGTCGGGTTTCTCACGTGCAACGCAGCGCACGGCTTCCCCCGCATCAGCGGCCTCATGCAGCACGACAAAGCGTTCATCCTGCGTGAGCAGGGCCACGAGACCGCGGCGAAACAGGGGGTGGTCGTCAACGACCATCAAACGGACGGGGTTCATCAGCAAAGAGCAATCACGACATTGGGGCAGAAATTTGAGGAGATGCGGCCACAGGATCAAGGACTGCGGGGTGGCCGATGGCCACCGGGTGAGGCGGCAAAGTCAGCGTCACCGTCGTCCCCGCACCGAGGCTGGAGGTGACCACGACTTCGGCGCCGATGCGGGCCGCCCGTTCGCGCATGATCTTCAGCCCCACATGGGACTCGCCCCGGACCTGATTCATGTTGAATCCGGCGCCATCGTCGTGGACCACAAAGCGCCATCGCTGGCCTTTGCGCACTTCGAGCGCAATGTGGCTGGCGCCCGCATGCTTGCGCGCGTTGGACAGCGCTTCCTGCACCACATGCAGCACCTGCACCTGCACATCGGCCGGCAAGGGCAGCCCTTCGCCATGCACGTCAAGGCGGGACGGCAGACCCGTCTGGTGTTCGAACTTCTGCAAGCGTTTCCTGCAGCGCCTGTTCGATGTCCTCGGTGTTGGTGCGGGTGCGAAAGTGCACCAGCAACTCACGCACGTCGTTGATGCTCTCGCGTACGCCGACGTCCAGTTCATCGACGATGCTGCGCACCTTGTCGGGCTGCTCGCGCTGCGCCGCCGTGCGCAGCAGCTGCACCTGGATTTTCATGAAGGCCAGTGACTGAGCGATCGAGTCGTGCAGTTCACGCGCCAGCAGGGCGCGCTCCTCGCCCACCGCCGCCTCGCGCTCCAAAGCCTCCGCGCGCAAACCCTCCAGGGCGCTGGCCAGATGGCTGGCCAGGGCATCGAGCAAGGCCGTTTCCTCGGTGCTGAGCGTCACGGCGCTGCGGAAAGAACAGATCGAACTCTCCGAGCAGGCGCTGCTGCAGCCGGATGGGCACGCTCACCAGGCTCTCGAACCCGGCGCGGGCGCAGTTGCGCACCGGCATGGCGTCGTGCGACAGGATCGGAATCACCCGGGTACGCGCGTCGGCCTGCAAACTCCCGCAGGCGCAAGCGCCGGCCAGCAGGCTGCGCTCGTCCTCCACCATGTCCTGCGGAAAACAGTCGGAGGCCAGCATCAGATAACGCTGGTTGGCGTCGTCCGCCCAGCGCACGGCCACGGCGTCGGCCTTCATGACCGTGCGCACTTTCTGGGCGAAGCCCCGCGCCAGCTCGTCAATGGTGTTGGCCTCGGCCAGGAAGGCGCTGACTTCATAAAGCGCAGCCAGACGGGCCCGCTGGGCCTCGATGCGCTGCGTCTTGGCCTCGACCTGCGCCTCCAGGCCCCCGTAGAGCGACTGCAACGTCGCCGCCATTCGGTTGAACCCGCCAGCCACCTGGCCAAATTCATCCTGCGCCTCGACCACGATCCGTGTGCTGAAATCGCCGGCCTCCACCTGCCGCAGGCCCTGGCGCAGGTTGCCCAGCGGGTTGATCACATACATGTATCCGGTGAACAGCATCACCACCGCGCCGACGATGGCCAGCGCCATCATCACAAACTGGAACAGGTTGAGAATCGCCGTCAATCGGGACAACTGGTGCTCGATCGACAGCACCAGCGCGTCGATCGCCGTGACGAATTCCTCGGCAGCAGCCACCGACTCGGCCGCGGTCAAGGGGGGCCGGGCCAGCCACTGGCCCCGTCGCTGGGCCCAGAGCTTCTCGACCTGGGCGAACTTGACGTCCACATCACTGTCCCAGGGCACGAACAGGGGGCGCGAGGCATCGCCCTTGCGCAGCAGCAACAGGCTTTCGTCGAACAGGCTCACCAGCCCATTGAGCTCAGTGGGCGCCAGGCTGGTCTGCACCGCGCTGGCCAGCCGCCAGGTCTGCATGCGCATGCGCCCGGCTTCGTTGACGGCAGCGGCGCCCCCTTCGAGCTGCCAGGTCACCCACAGAGTCAGGCTGATGGACGCCAGCGCCACCAGCAGCAGGCTGGCGCCAATGCGGATCAGCTTGGTCGATAGGGAGGCCGTGCGGAACATGCCCCAAGGTTAACCGTTCACCGGGTACTGGCGCAAACGGCCCTTTGCCCGTCACTCCACCGTGACCGACTTCGCCAGATTGCGTGGTTTGTCCACGTCCGTACCCCGCGCGCAGGCCGTGTGATAGGCCAGCAACTGCAGCGGCACCACGTGCAGCAACGGGCTCAGGGCGCCGAAGTGGCCCGGCATGCGGATGACGTGAATCCCCTCGCTGCTCTCGATGTGACTGTCGGCGTCGGCCAGCACATAGAGCACGCCGCCGCGCGCGCGCACTTCCTGCATGTTGCTCTTGAGCTTTTCGAGCAGCGCGTCGTTGGGCGCCACGGTCACCACGGGCATGGCGCTGGTGACGAGCGCCAGCGGCCCGTGCTTGAGCTCGCCGGCCGGGTACGCCTCGGCATGGATGTAGCTGATCTCCTTGAGCTTGAGCGCACCCTCCAGGGCGATCGGGTAATGCAGGCCGCGGCCCAGAAACAAGGCGTTCTCCACCTTGGCGAAATCCTCTGACCAGCTGATGATCTGCGGCTCCAGCGCCAGCGCGGCCGAGAGGGCGGCCGGGAGCTGGCGCATGGCCCTGAGATGCACGGCCTCGGCTCCTTCGGACAGGCGTCCACGGATCTTGGCCAGCACCAGCGTCAGCAGGAACAGGCCGGCCAGCTGGGTCGTGAACGCCTTGGTGGATGCCACACCAATTTCCACGCCGGCCCGCGTGATATAGGCCAGGCTGCACTCGCGCACCATGGCGCTGGTCGACACGTTGCAGATGGTCAGGGTGTGTTTCATGCCCAGCGACTGGGCGTGGCGCAGCGCGGCGAGCGTGTCGGCGGTCTCGCCCGACTGGCTGATGACCACCACCAGCGTCTTCGGGTTGGGCACGGAGTCACGGTAGCGGTACTCGCTGGCCACTTCCACCTGCGTCGGCACGCCGGCCATGCCTTCGAGCCAGTACTTGGCCGTGCAGCCGCTGTAGTAGCTGGTTCCGCAGGCCAGGATGAGCACGCTGTCAATGTCGCCCAGCACGCGGCGCGCGCTGTCGCCGAAAAGCTCGGGCACGATACCCTCGACGCCTTCGAGCGTGTCGCCAATGGCACGCGGCTGCTCGAAGATTTCCTTCTGCATGTAATGCCGGTAAGGCCCCAGCTCCGCGGCTCCGCTGTGCGCATGCACCGTCTTCACCGCCCGCGTCACAGGCTTTTGCGCCTTGTCGACGATCCAGTATTTGCCCAGTTGCAGATCGACCACGTCGCCCTCTTCCAGATAGACGATCTGGTCGGTCACCCCGGCCAGCGCCATCGCATCGCTGGCCAGGAAGTTCTCGCCACCCTCCTTGCCAACGCCGAGGATCAGCGGTGAACCGACCCGCGCACCCACCACACGGTGGGGCTCGTCCTTGTGGAAAACCGCGATCGCGTAGGCGCCACGGAGCTGGGCGACCGCGACCTTCACCGCCTCGAACAAGTCGCCGTCGTAAAGGCTGTCGACCAGATGGGCGATCACCTCGGTGTCGGTCTGGCTGGCAAACACATAGCCCTTGGCCTGCAAAGAGACACGCAGTTCCTCGAAATTCTCGATGATGCCGTTGTGAACCAGCGCCACGCGCCCTGGCCGCGACGCCGCGTCAGCGCCCGGCCCATGGCTGAAATGGGGGTGGGCGTTGTGCACTGCGGGGGCACCATGGGTCGCCCAGCGCGTGTGGGCAATGCCGGTCATGCCTTCGACGTGCTCCGCCGCCACCTGGTGTGTCAGCTCGGCCACGCGCGCCGTGCTGCGCGCACGCTTGAGACCGCCTGCGTGGACGGCCACGCCGCAGGAGTCATAACCGCGGTATTCCAGCCGTTGCAGGCCCTGCACCAGGATGGGAACGATATTGCGCGTGGAAACCGCGCCGACGATGCCGCACATGAACAACTCCTTTTTGACGATGCTTTGGACTGTACGGCGAAATGAATTAAATTTGTAATTGAATTTCTTCTAAACAATGAAATAATATTTCGATAAATATTAATTAATTATCTATTTATTTCATTAAACTATAATATTATGGAACAATTAGCCATCGATGACACAGACCTTCGCCTGCTCGATGCCTTGCAACGCGATGCGACCGTGAGCAACCAGGCGCTGGCCGCGCTGGTGCATGTGTCGCCTCCCACCTGCCTGCGGCGCGTCAAGCGACTGCGCGACGCCGGCCTGATCGAGCGACAGATCGCGATCCTGAATGCCGACCGCATGGCGCCGATCCTGGGCCACGGCTTGACCGCCGTGGTGGAGATTTCGCTTGATCGCCAGGATGCCGCCCGGCTCGACGCCTTCGAGCAACGCGCTGCCTCGGACGACGGCGTACAGCAGTGCTACCGCGTCTCGCCGGGGCCCGACTTCGTGCTGATCGCCCACGTGGCCGACATGCCGGCCTACCAGGCCCTGGCGCAACGCCTGTTTACCGCCGATGCCAATGTGCGCAACGTCAAGGCCTTTTTCAGCGTCAAACGGGCAAAATTTGAACCAAAACTGCCTTTGTCCATCGTCATATAGGTCATAGCTTGCTATTGTTTTGATATTTTCTTGAGGCTCTGCCGTGGTGCGATGACACGCGCCGCCCCGCGCTCCCTTGCCAAAGGGGGCCGAGGCACCCCAGAATCCCCCCCCTGCGTAACAAAAGCAAAAAAGAGCAACAATCGGGACACCATGGTTTCCACCCCTGCCGCAATTTTCCTCGGCGCGATTGCCATCCTGGCGCTGCTGCTGGCCTGGAAATTCGTCACAGCCAAGCCCAAACCGCGTCGATTCCGCTACCAGCCTTCCGTGGCGATCACGCCCTTGCAGACCCAGGCGCTGCTGTACCTGCAGACCGCCTTCTCCGAAGCGGTCGTGCTGCCGCAAAGACCTCTTGCCAACCTGCTTGTTGCGCGCCACGTTCAGGCGCCCGACGCAGCCCTGCAGGCACAACAGGCGCTGGACGGGATGAAAGTGGACTTCGCCGTCTGCGACGACAGCGGCAAGGCCAGGTACGTCTTTGACCTGGACCCGTCCAGCGCAGCACCGGAGTCAGCGGCGACCAAGCTGCGAAACGCCGAGAAGAACCGCATTCTGAAAAGTGCAGGCATACGCCTCGTTCTTCTCAAGGGCAATCCGAGCCAATGGCCCACACCCGCGGAATTCCGGCTGAAACTGGCGCTGGCGGCCTTGCCGACCCATGGGCCTGAGGGCGAGCCCGAAAAGTACGTGCTGGCTCCGGGACAGCCGTCTCAGGCATCGCTTTCACCTGAATCATCGATCATGGGCATGACCGTGCTCATGACGCTTGAAGGCGAAGAGGCCGAAACAGCCTGGCGCGCCGCACGAGAATAACTCAGGCCTTCTTTACGGGCCGGGCCCAACCGGCAATGCTCACCTGCTTGCCACGCGCCACGCTCAATGCGCCAGGCGGCGTGTCTTTGGTGATGGTGGAGCCGCCCCCGACCGTGCCGCCGGCGCCGATCGTCACCGGCGCCACCAGCACACAGTTGCTGCCGATGTGCACGTCCGCCTCGATCACGGTGCGGTGCTTGTTGGCGCCGTCGTAGTTGGCGGTGATGCTGCCCGCCCCGTAGTTCACACGCTCACCCACCGTCGCATCGCCCAGGTAGGCCAGGTGGTTCGCCTTGGCACCCGCAGCCAGCGTGGAGTTCTTCACCTCGACGAAATTACCGATGTGCACACCCGCGCCGAGCTGCGCGCCGGGGCGCAGCCGCGCGAACGGGCCGACCAGCGCGCCCTCGCCCACCTGCACACCGGCCTTTTCCCCATCGATATGGGTGAAGGGGTGAATCACCGCACCGGCCGCAATCGTCGCATTGGCGATCACGCAGTTGGCGCCCACCCGCACGCCGTCGCCCAGTTGAACTGCGCCTTCAAAGACGCAATTCACGTCGATGTCGACGTCCTGGCCGCAGACCAGATCTCCGCGCACATCCAGCCTGGCCGGGTCGGCCAGGCGCACACCCCCGGCCATGAGCGAGCGCGCCAGACGGGCCTGGTACTCGCGCTCCAGTTCGGCCAGTTGCTGCGGACTGTTGATGCCAGCCACCTGCAGCGGGTCGTCGATGCAGTGCGCCAGCACCGGCACGCCGTCGGCCACGGCGAACTTCACCACGTCCGTCAGGTAGTACTCGCCCTGGGCGTTGCGGTTGTCCAGCCGGGCCAGCCAGCCCTTGAGCAGCCGGGCCGGCACGGCCATGATGCCGCTGTAGACCTCGCGGATCTGGCGCTGCGCCTCGGTCGCATCCTTCTGTTCAACGATCGCCACCACCGGGGCGGCATTCTCCACGCCGCCCACGATGTCGTCGCCCGCCCAGCCTGCGGCACTGCGCACGATGCGGCCATAGCCGGTCGGGTCGGCAAATTCGATGGTCAGCAGCGCCAGGGATTGGCCGGCACAGGCCTCGATCAAAGCGCGCAAGGTGTCCGCCGCGATGAGTGGCACATCACCCGACAGCACCACCACCACGCCGTCGTCGGCCAGCGCGGGCGCGGCCTGCTGAACGGCATGCCCGGTGCCCAGTTGGGGCTCCTGGCGCACACATTTCATAGAAAAACCAGTGTAGCCCAGCGCCATATGGCCAATCTTTGCTTCTACTTCAGGAGCGCCATGGCCGGTAATGACCACGCAGGATCTGGCGTTCAACCCCGCCGCCGTGTCGGTCACATGCTGCAACAACGCGCGCCCGGCCAATCGGTGCAACACTTTGGGCAAGCGGCTTTTCATGCGGGTGCCCTTGCCGGCGGCCATGATCACCACGTCCAAGGGTGGGGGCTGCAGTTCGACAGGGGCGGTGTTCGAGGGTGGATTCATGACTATTTATTCCTGGTTTCTCCGGATTATCGGTCTCTGCGTCGTCAGCCTGATGCTGGCCTCATGCAGCGCCGTCAAGCTCGGGTACAACCAGCTGCCGGAGATCGCCTACTGGTGGATCGACTCCTACATCGACACCGCGGACACCCAGGCGCAGAGGCTGCGCCGTGAGCTCGACGAGCTTTTTCAATGGCACCGGAGCGTCGAGCTTCCCCAGTACGTGCTGATGCTGCAAAAGATGCAGAAGCTTGCCCCCGGCCCCGTCAGCCCCGCGCAGGCCTGTGCCGAATTCGACGCGGTGCGCGAGCGATTCAATGCATTCACGGTCCGCGCCGAGAGTCCTGTGCTCTGGCTGGCCTCGTCGCTCAGCCCGGCGCAGATCGACCACCTGGCGGCCAAGTACGCCAAGACCGACAAGGAATGGGAGGCTGACTGGCTGCGCAGCCCGCCCACCGAGCAGTTCAAGCGCCGCCTGAAGCGGTCCGTGGAGCGCAGTGAAATGCTCTACGGCACCCTCGACGAGGCGCAGATCCAGCTGCTGCGCACCGAGCTGGCCGCCTCCAGCTACAACCCGCAAATGCTGTGGACCGAACGCCTGCGCCGTCAGGACGACATCCTGCAGACGCTGCGGCGGGTGAACGCAGGGAAACTTCCGCCCGAGACCGTGCGCGAGTCGCTCAATGCCTTGCTGACGCGCCTGGTGACCTCGCCGGTTCCGGCCGGGCGCGCCTACAGCGAAACCACCGTGCGAGAGAGCTGCGCGCTGTTCTCTCGCCTGCACAACAGCACCACACCGGCGCAGCGCGCCCGGGCCGTGCAGACGCTCAAGAACTACGAAGACGATTTCCGCGCGCTGGCGGCCGGAAGGTAAGGCGGCCGGGGCGGGCGGGACCTGCCCGCGCCAGGCCCGGGACGCTAAGGCCTGTGCGCATCCCGCACCGAAGCTTCCAGCTCGGTGAAGGCCTCCTGCACGTAGTCGCCCAGGCGCTGCAGGTTGGGCAGCTCGTCGGTGGCGATCAGCCCGAAGTACAGCTCGTCGGCATAGCTGAACAAGGTGATGTTGAGCAGGTTGCTCGGCGGCAGGGTGCTGATGGGGTGCATCTCCTGCATCAGCGCGCCCTTGAGGTACAGGTGCTCTTTCGGCCCCGGCACGTTGGACACCAGCGTGTTGCCCATGGGCGGCAGGCTGTTGCTGAGCTTGAGCATTTCCGCCAGCTGCGCGATCAGCCCGGTGATGATGGTGTAGGACTCGATGCCTTCGGGTGCCACGCTGTCGATCATGGTGCGCACGTTGCGCAGCGAGAAGCCGATGTTGCGCAGCCGCACGTAGGGGTCGTCGGTGGGCGGTGACAGCTCCACCTGGATGATGCCGATCTTGTTGCCGGCAGTCTTTTCGCCGTCACGGCGCAGGTTCACCGGCATCTGGATGGTGATCGGGCGCCGGAGCTCCACGCCCTGATCCTGGAGATAGCGGCGCAGGGCACCGTCCAGGCACGTCAGCGCGACATGGTTGAGCGTGGAGCGGGTGCGCGCGCGGATCGCGTTGACACGCGCCATCGAGACCGCCGCCGTGGTGAACTGGCGTCCCGGCGTGACCTGCCCGGTCAGCGGGGTGCGGGCACTGGAGACGAAGGGCAAGGCAATGGCGTTCTTGGTGAGCTTCACGCCCTCCAGCAGCAGCATCGCCGCGAGACGGCCCACGCCCAGGACGCGCATCGTGGTGCCACCGACCTCCTTCCACAGGCTTTGCATCATTTCCTGGCTGGCCTGCTTGCGCCGCTCGCCGTGCCCGCTGTGCTTCTGCGACCACACCGGGGTCAGTTCCAGATCGTCGGGCGATGCGGCCAGCCCCTGGGCGGTCCAGCGCGCCATGGTCACGCCGTCGGCATAGGCGTGGTGCATCTTCTGGTACAGCGCAAAACGGCCCTCGGTCAGTCCGTCGATCACATGCAGCTCCCACAGCGGACGCGAGCGATCCAGCATGGGCACATGCAGCTTCGCGACGAAGTCGTAGAGCGCCTGCCGGTCGTTGTGGCCGGGGGTGAGCTTGTGATAAAAAATGTGCTGGTTCAGGTCCACCGCCTGCGCGACTTCCCAATGCGGCATGGCCTTCAGCGAGAAATTGATGACGCGATTGAACGGTGCCTTGACGTCGGTGAAGCTCAGGTACTCGCGATAGAGGTCTTTGGCAAAGCCGGCTTTGGCCCCGCCCGGCCGCTTGCAGATCAGCAGGCCCGCCACGTGCTTGGGGCTGGCTTCGGTCTCGGCGATGAAGAAACCGAGGTCGAGGAGGGACAGGGTGCTCATGGGGCTCCGTGAAGGGCGGGTACTGGACGACTCCATTCTGTCGCAATGCGCCGCTTGGACGCTACGGAGTTCCCCGCATTGCCGAAAGACAGCGCCAAGCCCGCTTCGGGCTCCCGCTGTCAGGTCGCAAAGGGCCTACGGTGCCGGAACCACTTCGTAATACACGCCGCTGGAGCCGAAGTACGGCTTGAACCAGGTGGGGCCGGCCTGGTAATAAGTGACCCCGTTCACGACCATGCTGCCGGCGCCCGCAGGCAGCGCGGCCAGCTGCGTGCCGATCGGCATGTTGCCCGCCGCATAGGCGGGTGGCTGCACATACACGGGTGCGGGCTGCTGGACCACGACTGTGGACGGGTAGGTGTTGTACGCCGAACTGGCGATCGCAGCGCCCACCGCCATGCCCGCCACCGCACCGGCCGCCGCGCCGCAACCGTAGCAGCCGCCGTGGTAACCGCCGTAGTAGGCGCCGTGGTAGCCCCCCACGGCGACGCCGCCATGGAAGCCGCCGACCGCGACGCCACCGCGGTCAAAGCCGCCGCGTGCGGCAACCCAGGCCGCTGCATCGGTCAGGGGAACCAACGCGCCCGCGATGACCGTCAGGCTGAGCACGAGTGTCTTGAACTGCTTCATTTCATTGCTCCTGATTGCTTATTTGGTGGGGGCCGGGCTGTTCAGCTTGAATTCGATCTTCACCGCCCCTTTGGGAATCACGGCATTGAAGGTCGAGGCCGGCACGCTGGCATTGACTTTCCAGTCAGACAGTTCGACCGTGAAGGTCGGCTCGCGTTCCAGCTTGCGGTGCGACACCACCATCAGGCGTGGCAGCTTGTCCTGCGCGCCGATCCAGATCTCCCAGTCCACGCCCGGCGCCGTGAAGGCCAGGTGATCGGCCTTGACGCCACCCACCGTGGATTGCCCGACCCAGAGTGCACTGGAGAGATCCCTGGTCAGCACGGCGTATGGATCGGCAACCAGCAAATCGAGGAAGGGCGCCACGGCATCCCCGCCGGGCTGCGCGCCCCGCATCAGGGTTTCGATAGCCCCGCCGGCCGCGTCGCGCTGGGCGTAGAACTTCTGGCCCGCGCCAATCGCCGTCACGGTCTTGCCGTCGAAATACAGATCGCTGGGAAACAGGTCGCCGCGTGCCTGCACGAAAAGTTTGTCGGGCCGCTGCATCACGACGCGCGACGAGGCGATCAGGTTGATGTACTGCCCGGTGGGCGCACTGGTGGGCACCAGGCCGCGGAACTGAAAGCTCAGACTCTTCGCCCCGGCCAGCTTGTCGCTCATGCCCTTGAGCAGCTTGAGCGCGCGCTCGTCCTTGAAGTCTTTTGCGGGCGCCGCGGCGGCTGCAACCGCGGGCTTGTCCTGGGCCAGGGCCATGGTGCCGGCGCCCAGAAGCGCCGTGGCCGCAATCAAAGTACAGCCCACGAGCTGGCTGACGGTTCTCAAATGGGGATTCATTCATTTTCTCCAGAAAAGGTTTCGAAACCGCAGAAATCAAGGGTTGCCATGCGAAGCGTCCGAGTTACTCAAAGGCGAAGACGCGCTTCCAGTCGTTCTTGATGCTGATGACGGTCCAGCCCTTCTTCCGCGCTTCGTCGTACAGCGGCTGGGTGAACGTGCCGATCTTGCTGGGCGGCAGGCCGTTGGCCGGCCCGTAAGCATATTCGCGCTGCGCGTCGTCGTGCAGCACCAGCATGCCCAGGCGCGCGCCGGTGCCGGCCGTTGGTCCATTCCAGCATTTGCTGGTCGCCGTCGGAGTTGCCGAACGCGGCCTGCGGGCGCTGACCGATCATCATGTTGATGCCGACCGGCTTGCCTGCCTTGTCGTTGACGAAGAAGGCCGCGGGTGCGTTGGTCAGGGTCGGCACGCCGTCGCGCACCGCGTAGTCCACCTTCAGCATGCTGCCGATGACCTGCTCGGGCGGCACGCCATAGACGGCCTCGGCAAAGGCGCGCACGAACTCCTGCCCGCCGCCGGTGGCGATGTAGGTGCGATAGCCATTGGCGCGCAGGTATTTCATGGCTTCGAGCATCGGCGCGTAGACCAGTTCGGTGTAGGGCCGCTGGAATTTCGGGTGCTTCGCCGTGGCGGCCCAGGCCTTGACCACTTCACGGAACGCCTCGATCGTGAGCCCGGCCTGGGAGGCACCGACGATCTTCAGCAGGTCACCCTCGGTGAACTTGGCCATGGCAGCCCGGTCGCCGGTGACCACGGCCCTGAAGGGCTCCTCGTTGGCCAGCGCCGGCTGTGCCTTGACCACGTCCTTCACCCGGTCCAGCGCAAATGCCACCTGGGCGTACATCGGTTGCTCGACCCACAGCGTGCCGTCCTGGTCGAAGGTGGCAACGCGCTGGGCGGCGGGCACGAACTGCGGGCTGGCGGGTTCGGTGGTCTTGCGCACGAACTGCACGATCGCCTGCTTGGCCGCGCCGTCGTTCCACGAGGGCATCGGGTCGGTAACCGGCGCCATATGGGCGCAGGCACCGAGAAGGGCCACCGACAGGGCCAGCACACCGCGCCGGCTGATGCAAAGAACTGTAGCAACGGAGGGTTTCATTGAAGTTCCTTTTTTTCTGTCAGGGATGATAGGTCTGTATGGCGCTCGCGGATTGCCCGGCATCAATCGCCCGGCGGGCGGGGACTGCTGCGGCCGTCCTTCGCCAGAAGTCCGGTCTCTGTGGCGGACCCCGCGTCAAAACTGCCGCCGAGCACCTGCGCCAGGCGCACCCGGTTGGCACGCTGCGCACTGCCGAGCTTGATGACGCTGGCCTGTGTCTGCAGGGTGGAGGACTGCAGCTGCGCGACCCAGAGCAAGTCCCGGCGCCCGGCCTTGTACTGCAGGGTGGCGATGCGGACGGCCTCAGTTCGATCGTCGAGCGCCTTCTGCTCCAGCGGCAATTGCAGGGCCAGCAAAGGTTCGGCGGCCAGCGCGTTTTCGACCTCGCGAAACGCCGTCAGCGCCACGGCGCCATAGCGCGCCACCGCGCGTGCCTGCTGCTCGGTGGCGATCACGACCTTGGCGCGCAGCGCGCCCCCCTCGTACACCGGAATCGAAACGCCGATCGCCGCCGTGGCCAGCCACGGGTTCAGGCTCAGCAGCGAGGTCATGATGTCGCTGAAGCGCCCGCCGGCGAGCGACAGCCCGAAGCTCGGCAACAAGGCCAGTTCGGCGGACTCCTGGGTGCGAAACGCCGCGATCACCTCGCGCTGCGCCGCCAGCAGGTCGGGCCGGCGCTCCAGCAAGGCCACCGGCACGCCCGCAGCCGACACCGCGGGCAAGGCCGGATAGGCTGGGGCCACGGCGATTTCCGCAGCGGGATAGCGCCCCAGCAACGCCTCCAGTGCGCGCCGCGACTCGCCATAGGCCTGACGCGCGCCTTCGAGGCCGCTCTGGGCCTGCTCCAGCTTGGCCCGCGTATCCACCACATCCAGGTCGGAGTCCTTGCCGGCGCGCCGTCGGTCCTGCACCAGGCCCAGCAGCTGCGTGTAGATGCCGACCGCCTGCTCTGCCAGCGTCAGCAGCTGCCGGGCTTCGATGGCGGCGTACCAGGCCCGCGCCGTCGTGGCCGCCAGCGACTGGCGGGCCCAGGCGTAGTCCAGCGCCGTGGCCTCATAGACCGCCTGGGACGCCGCCTGCTGCGCGCGCAAGCGCCCCCAGACATCGGCCTCCCAGGATGCGGCGAGGAACAGCGCCGAACTTCCGGTGCTGCCCCCGCCCCGGTCGTCCAGCGTGCGCGCGCCGAGGGACACGCCCACCGTCGGCAACAGTTGCGCCCCCGCCAACACCACCGCCTGCTGCGCAATGGCCACCTGGCTGGCCGCCGCGCGCAGGTCCGGGTTGTGGGCAATGGCCTCGTCCACGATCGCCCGAAGCGCCGGGTCATTGAACAGGCGCAGCCAGTCGTCGGCGACAGCACCGGCCGGCGCACCGGCGCGCCAGGCGTCAGGAATTCGGGTCGTTGCCGGCAAGGCTTGGGTGACCACATCGGTATGGCTCGGCGGCGGCTTCAGCGCGCAACCGGCCAGAAACGCCGCGGTCAGCGCAGCGATGAGCGTCGGGGTGCGCATCATCCTGAGAACGGGTAAATCCAGTTGAACCAGCTGTAGGCGCGAATCATGATCTTGCGCAGCGGCACGAAAAGGCTCTGCGGGTTGGCATAGATCGCGGCGCGCCCCTGGGTGCCGATCGGGAATTTCGTCTGGTCCGGGTCGTCAAGCTTGATCGCCACCGCGAACTGGCCCTGCGGCCTGTCGCTCGGCACGGCCTGGAAGTTCGGCAACGTGCCGCTGGGCAGCATCTGCCCGGAGCCGCTGCCCTGCCAGATGGCCAGCACCTTGCCCTTGAAGATCTGCCCGGGGTACAGGTCGATCGCGGCTTCGACCTCCTGCCCGGGTTTCACGTATTTCAGGTTCTCCTGGAAGAAGTTGGCCAGCAAGTAGCGGTCGGCGTCGCAGACGAACGAGGCGATGGCGCCGAATCGCACGTCACCGGCCACCATGCCGGGACGGGCCTGCAGGTTGAGGATGTAGCCGTCTTCCGGCGCCACCATCAGCGTGTTGTCGAGATAAAAGCGCGCCTGGTCGAGTTCGGCCTGCACGCTGGCCACGGTGGTGTTGACGCCGTTGATCTGCGAGCTGTAGTTCAGTTTGGCGCGCTGCTCTTCGGCCTGCGCCTCCTTGATGGCGGCGGTGTCGGCGGCCACCTGCGCGACCCATTTCTGCGCATCCTCTTCCGGGCCGGCGCCTTGTTTGGCCAGGTTGGTCGACAGCGTCTGCTGGTACTGCGCAAACTGCAACTGGGCCTTGTTCCTGATCACCTTCTGCGCCGCCACCTGCACATCAGCCTGCATGACCAGCACGTTCTGCCTGGCCTTGGCGAGTTGCGCTTCGAGCTGCTTCACCTGGTATTCGTAAGTCCGCCGGTCGAACTGGAACAATGGCTGCCCTTTCTTCACCGGCACGTTGGGCTCGACCAGCACAGCGGTCAGCAGCGTCGGGTGGGACAGGCGTGGCGTGAGCTGGATGGTGTGCTGGATCACTTTCGCTTCGGTGGCGTAGGGCGTCATGAAGCGCAGCCCGATCAGGAAGATGACCAGCAGGTGCACGCCGACGAAGGCGGAAACGACACCCCAGGGGATGCTGAACTTGAGCCACTTGAACCTGAAGAACACCGCCCAGACCACGGCCGCGTAGCCGAACAACATGACCAGTCCGAAGATCATGGCTTGCCCTCATCCACACCAGGCAGGTTCCTGCCATCCCGCATCGCCAGTCTGTCGGCGACTGCCTGCGTCGACGCCTGCGCCACGGCTGCGTGCATCGTGCCCGCAGTACCGCGCAAGCGGGCAATCTCCTTGTCGGTCTCGATGGCCTCCTCACGTGGGAAGCGCCGGATGTCGACGATCTCGGTCGGCTTGAAGGCCCAGATCAGCGCCTGCATCCAGGGGTAGACGGTGGGCAGCAGGCCGGCGTAGCCAAGGTATTTGACGGCCTCGGCTTCCGGGTGCTTGCGCGCAAGGGCGATACGCCCCGGCAGACCGGCCAGGAAGAGCCAGGTCACGATCACCGCGACCACGCAGAGCATCAGGACGAGGAATGTCGCGTAGTCCCAGAAATCCAGTTCAAAGCCGAGCATGTCGAGCCCTCAAAAAAACTTCAAAACTCATAGCATTTCATGACCATTCGACGCTGGGAATTGGCCAAAAAAGCTTGAAATTTCCGCTGGCCGACCCTTGCGACCGCCGCGGCGCGGCACTTATTTCGGGAACATGAACTGCGCCTGCACGCGGAGCTGCCAGTTGGGCCCGTAGTCCGGCTTGACCACGTTGTAGTAGGCCGACAGCTGCGTGTTCACCGGGAGTCGCCCCAGGTGGAAGATCTTGCCGATGCCGCCGCCCAGCGGCACCGTCCACTGCTGGCCGCTGGCGGCCTTCCAGTTCACCGTGAGGATCGGCGCGCTGGTCAGGTAGAAGCCGCCCTCGAAGTTGTAGTTCACGAAGGGCTGGATCAGGCCGTTGCTGTAGGAGCCGCCGGTCTGGTCGCTGGTCAGCGACCAGATGTTGTTGACCAGCGCGCCGTAGACCCAGGGGTCGCCTTTTTCCAGCTTCAGCACGACGAAGGACGCGCCCATGCCCCAGTTCTTGTTGCCCAGTCCGTTGCTGTCGGTGGGCAACTGCAGCACCGGGCCCACGCCCCAGATCAGGCCCTTGGGCACGGCCGGCGACAGGAAGGCGGTCACGACCATGTCGCCGATGCCGTTGGTGCGCTCGTCACCCTGGAACATCGCGGGTTGCGAGATGACCGGCAGGATGGTGCGGGTGATGATGTTCCACTCCGGGTTCACCTCGATCGGGATCACCGGCTGGATGTTCAGGATGTTCTGCGTACCCTTGAGCGGGCCGGTGTTGAAGTTGGTGTCGTTCTGGAACGGCACGCTGATCAGGTTGCCGACCGGGTTCTGCGCCAGCTTGGCGAGTTCGGTGGCGCTCATCTCGGCGTGGGCGGCGGTGGCAGCCAGCAGGGTGGTGGCCAAGGCCACCGCGGTCAGGGAAAAAAACTTGATCGGATAGTTCATGCTGAATGTCCTCTGTGGTTGGATGCCTGCGGCTTCAGAACGGCCTGGCTGCCGGCCCGATCTGCGGCGCGCGCACGGGTTTGGCCATGCCAAAGAAGATCACCACGCCCTGGCCGCCGCAGCGCGTCGAGAGCGCCTCGGAGGCGCCGGGGTAGCAGCTGTCGATGTCCTGCCAGTTGTTGATGGCCCAGACGTCGCCCGGCCGGGCCGACGGCGATATCGGTCTGCAGCTGCAGGCCGCCGCCGACATAGCCGCCCGGCGGCGAGATCTGGTCGCCGGTCTTGAAGCCGGGCGGGCAGTTTTCGGTGCGCACGCCGCACAGCTGCACGATCGGGCTGGACGCCATGGCGAAGTTGCTGACCCAGACGTTGTCATTGCCGTCGACCACCACGGCCCAAGGGCCCGGCAGGCCGCCGCCCTTGAAGGGCGAGCCCGGCAGCTGGGTGCCGTCCGGGCGCAGCACGGTGACGCTGCCGCTGCCGCCCTTTTGCTCGGACATCTGCTTGGTCAGGTAGTCCGAGGCCGAGAGCACGCCCCCGGTCTTCAGGTGCAGGGCCATGTCCACCATGTGCGCCATGCCGGCCAGTCCGGCGCCGAAGCGGTTGGTGACCCAGACGTTGCCCTGGCTGTCGATGTTCAGGCCGCTGTTGTTGGATTTCACCTCGATCTTCTGCGCCTGGCTTGGGTCGCTGGCGGGGAAGCGGATCACGTGGAACGAGCTGTCCGACACCCAGATGCGGTCCTGCTGGTCGATGGCCAGGTGGAAGGGTGCGGTGAACGACTTGCACGGCTCGGCGCTGTCGCCCTCGCAGACGATGCGGCCCTGATTCCAGTCGCCCTTGGGGAAATGCAGCAGCTGCCGTTTGGAAACGCCCAGTGCCCACATGTCGCCATTGGGCGTGGTGATGATGCCCTGCATCAGTCCCAGCCGGCCACCGAAGTTGATGCCCTCAGGCGGCGTCAGCGGCTTGCCATTCTTGTCGAACACGGTGATGGACTTGCTGCCGTAACTCGACGACCAGACGTTGCCCTTCAGGTCGATCGCCGCGCCGAAGGTGCCGCCCTGCATGCCGCCGCCGGTGAAGCCGGTGGTGATCGGCGACAGGGGCTTGCCGTTCGGGTCGAACTTGCTGGCGTTGCCCTGCCACAGCGCATCGCTGGCCTGCCAGCCGATGGTGAAGTTGTTGCCGACCCAGAGATTGCCCTCGGCGTCGAACATCGCCTTGCCGCCGGCGCGGTAGCCGCCGCCGTCGAACTTCAGCGGCAGCACCCAGGCGCTGGGCGCCACCTGCAGGTAGGGCATGTAGGGCACCTGGCGCATGTTCTTGCCCGCAGGCACCGGGTACAGGGCGTCCAGGGCCTTGAAGGTGCGCTCGGGCTGGTACCACGGGGCCCGCGCGATGGCCTGGGCCGCGGTCAGCGTGTTGGTGGGCGCCGCGCCGGTGGGCCCCTGCGCGGCGCGGAACACGGTCTGGCAGGCGTCAGGACGCACCTGGGTCACGCAGGCCGCCAGCACGCTGGCCAGCGTGGCGAAGTTGCCCATGGTCGGCGTCTGTCCGCTGTTGAGCGGGTCCTGGATCGTGCCGCCCCAGCCGCCGGTGGCCAGGTTCACGAAGCTGGGCACATTGCCGGCGGCGATCTTCAGCTGCAGCGGCTGGGCCTGGATGGCCGTGCCGCTGATGAACTGGTTGTGGGTCCAGACCGAGGCGACGGTCGTCATCTCGTTGATCGTGACCGTGGCCGGCGCCTTGCTGCCCAGCACGGTGATCAGCCCGATGGCCGGGTTGTTGCCGGCGGCCTTGTTGGCGGCGGATTGCCCGCCCTGGGCGACGAGGTAGAGCGAGGTGCCCGGACCGGCGTCCGGCACGGACAGGCTGAAGCGCCCCTGGGCATCGGTGCGCGCCTGGCCCAGCTGCTTGGGTGCGCCAGCGCTGGCGGCCCACAGGGTCACGGTGGACTGTGCCACCGGCTCGCCGCGCGCCCAGCACCTGGCCCTTGAGGCTGGCAGCGGACACCGCGCGATCGCCGCCCAGCAGGCCCGCAGCGGCCAGGGCGAAGCGGTGCACCGTTGTCCGCGCGACGATGGGAAATTCGGTCCGAATGGTTTTCATGGTTGCTCTCTGCTTCTCGATGCCGAAACGGGCGTTTCGCCAAATGGCTTCAATCCAATGCGAACACGCGTTTCCAGTCCTTCTTGATGCTGATCACCGTCCAGCCCTTGGCCTTGGCCTCGTCGTACAGGGACTGGGTGAAAGTGCCGACTGGCTGGCCGGCAGACCGGCCGCCGGCCCGTAGGCGTATTCGCGCTGGGCATCGTCATGCAGCACCAGCATGCCCAGGCGCGCGCCCGCACCGGCGGTGGTCCATTCCAGCATCTGCTGGTCGCCGTCGGAGTTGCCGAACGCGGCCTGCGGGCGCTGGCCGATCATCATGTTGATGCCGACC